>NZ_RHHR01000001.1 GCF_003710915.1 Brevibacillus invocatus
TTGGTAGGCCGTTACCCCACCAACTAGCTAATGCGCCGCAGGCCCATCCACAAGTGGTAGCTTGCGCCACCTTTCCGTCTTCTCTCATGCGGGAGAAGACTCTATCCGGTATTAGCATAAGTTTCCCTATGTTATCCCGGTCTTATGGGCAGGTTGCCTACGTGTTACTCACCCGTCCGCCGCTAGCCTCCGAAGAGACTCGCTCGACTTGCATGTATTAGGCACGCCGCCAGCGTTCGTCCTGAGCCAGGATCAAACTCTCCAATAAAGTTTGTTACTGGTTCAAAGCTGGCAAATCATTTCATGATAGACTCATCAACGCTTTCGCTGTTCAGTTTTCAAAGAGCATTTTCAGTCCTATTAAACTCGGACAGAATCTTATCTTAGCACATCGTGCCGATCGAGTCAACAGTAATTTTCATTAACTTTTCGATCGCCTGCACCTCTTGATGAGAGGACAGGATAACAATGTACCATATTCACTCTACTTAAATCAACAACCATTTTTTCACTCTAATAAAACAGAGTAAGAAAACGAATGGTCGGGAAGACAGGATTCGAACCTGCGACCCCTTGGTCCCAAGCCAAGTACTCTACCAAGCTGAGCTACTTCCCGACTTTTTAACATTCTTTTCTTGAAGAAAAGAAATGGCGTGCCCTGAGAGATTCGAACTCCCGACCTTTTGATTCGTAGTCAAACGCTCTATCCAGCTGAGCTAAGGGCACATATATAATGGAGCGGACGACGGGTCTCGAACCCGCGACCTTCGCCTTGGCAAGGCGACGCTCTACCAATTGAGCTACATCCGCATGTTTTTTGTTTTTTTGTGGGGGTCCCCGAAAAGTATTCGGAATTCGCTACAAAGAGGCGCTTCACTTTTTGGGGTTTTTTGGTGCGGTCGAGAGGACTTGAACCTCCACGGTGTTGCCACCACTAGAACCTGAATCTAGCGCGTCTGCCAATTCCGCCACGACCGCATGATTACCTCTGAGCTTTCAGATGCTTTTCGCTTCCTTCACTCTTTGGTGGGTAAATACTGGTGAGCCATGAAGGACTCGAACCTTCGACCCTCTGATTAAAAGTCAGATGCTCTACCAACTGAGCTAATGGCTCATACATAAGACACCAAATCATTGTATAAATGAAATGGCGGAGCTGACGGGACTCGAACCCGCGACCTCCGGTGTGACAGACCGGCGTGAACTCCAACTTCACCACAGCTCCGTATGTAATTAAACTCAACAATCACTCAGGTTCTCCTTTTCCTGGGCGAACCTATCAAATGTGAAGGAGTAATTGGTTGCGGGAGCAGGATTTGAACCTGCGACCTTCGGGTTATGAGCCCGACGAGCTACCGAGCTGCTCCATCCCGCGATAATCAGGACGATTGAGTGTCAGCGTTGCGACGCACAGGATGTGCTAATCTCGGCGTTGTCAACAGGACGTTGACGTTTTTAGCCGACCCACTAAAGACGTGGGGCTTTTAGCTGACCTTTCTTGTTCCTATAAATGGTGGAGGCTGACGGGATCGAACCGCCGACCCTCTGCTTGTAAGGCAGATGCTCTCCCAGCTGAGCTAAGCCTCCCTAACCCCAAATCGTTGGGGCCCCCGCAAAGTATTCGGTGTTGCTACAAAGCATCCACTTCACTATGTGAGGTAATATGGTGACCCGTAGGGGATTCGAACCCCTGTATGACAGCGTGAAAGGCTGCTGTGTTAAACCGCTTCACCAACGGGCCATATATGTAAGAAAATGATGGCGGATGGAGTGGGATTTGAACCCACGAGACGAGTTGACCCCGCCTACACGATTTCCAATCGTGCTCCTTCGGCCGCTCGGACATCCATCCATTATGCGAGTTATGGGCCAATGCCCAATCACTACCCTGCAGAATCAAAATTCTATCACGATTCACCATAAAGCGCAATAGTTTTTTTAGTAAAGATGAAAAAGTTTAATTCTAAAACACAAAGTTCATCAGGCACAATAGCCATTCTAGCGCCCTGATTGGATAATGTCAAGATCAAGAATGAAATTATCTCGAAACAAATTACGCAATTATCAATTCCCAACGAAAGAAAATTAACCACTCTGCTAAACTAGGGCTCTTTCATGCTTTTCAACAGTAGCAAAACGAAAAGTTGTTTCTGTAAAAGGGATCAGACAAAAAGAATGCAGGCACCACACCGCGAATGGTATACTTTTCCTTAAGGCAAGATTGGCGGTGGTCGGCCACGGCGTAGCTCCTGAAAAAGGGGGTGACGCTGATGGTCACGCTCGGCACGCTCTACTTTTTCCTGAAAGTACTGGCAACTTTGCTCAGTCTTTGGTTTAGCAGCAGAAAGCTATACCGCTTATGGAAAAGAAGGCGTAACAAGCGAAAACCCACCGCCTAAGGTTGACCGCCCGACGGTGGATTCGCTGGTTTTCTAATCAAGCGCGCCGTGGGTGTTCCACAGCTATCTTGTCTCGGGGAGCCTGCCGCTGCAACGGCGGCTCCTTTATTTGTATGTCGAAATCAGCAATTGTTATACACCCATCTTATCACGCTGGTTTGTTTCATACAAGAAAGAAGGTCTATTTGTTCCCAGTACTCCCTAAGGAACACTGCGACTCCCCATTCCAATCATTGATTGCGCTCATAAATCAAGCGAAGCCCTTTCAGAGTCAGGTCGGGGTCAACGACGTGGATACATTCAGTCTCATTGGCTACCAACGAAGCTAATCCACCCGTCGCCACTACCTGTGGCTCCGCACCACTTTCCGCTATGATCCGGCGCACGATTCCCTCGACCTGACCCACAAAACCGTAGTAAATGCCCGACTGCATGGCGGCAACCGTATTACGCCCCACGACACTGGCTGGCTTGGCCATCTCGATGCGTGGCAGTTTAGCAGTACGGCTCACCAAAGCTTCTGTGGAAATGCGAATACCAGGGGCAATCGCTCCCCCCCAGTACTGCCCCCGCTCATCAATATAGCAAAACGTCGTCGCCGTCCCAAAATCCACTACGATCAGCGGCGTGCCGTAATCGCGAATGGCTGCAACAGCATTGACAATCCGATCCGATCCTACCTCGCGCGGGTATTCATATTTGATATTGAGCCCCGTTTTAATTCCGGGCCCCACGACGAGCGCTCTTCGATGCAGATACTTTTCGCACATGCGTTCAATGGTAAAGTTCATCGGCGGGACGACCGAGGAAAAAATGACCCCACGCACTTGATGCAGAGCAAGCCCAACGCTGTCAAACAAACTCTTTACCATCATCCCATATTCGTCTTCTGTCTTGTTGCGATCAGTGGAAAAACGCCAGTGATAGCGCAGATTTTCCCCTTCATACACACCCATGACGATATTGGAATTTCCGATGTTCATGACCACGATCATACATAGCAGCTCCTTATCGTTTACGCGTGTTCAAATCAAGGCTGATGTCAAACGCCTTGACCGAATGGGTCAAGGCTCCTACGGAAATGACATCCACGCCTGTCATCGCAATAGAACGAATCGTCTCCAGATTGACACCACCCGAAGCTTCTACGATGGCCCTTCCCTGAATAAGCGCAACAGCTTGGGTCATATCCGCATTCGACATGTTGTCCAGCATGATGATGTCTGCACCGGCATCCAGCGCCTCCTGCACTTGCTCCAGAGTCTCTGCCTCCACTTCAATCGTCATGGTATGCGGAATTTGAGCCCGTGCAGCCTCTACCGCTTGAGCGATCCCGCCTGCTCCTTTAATGTGGTTGTCCTTGATCATCACCGCATCGTACAGGGCAAAACGGTGGTTGTGCCCGCCACCCACACGAACTGCGTATTTTTCCAAAAAGCGCAGGCCTGGTGTGGTTTTGCGTGTATCCACGACACGAGCCTTGGTACTGGATACAGCTTGTACATATGCGTTCGTCAGTGTAGCAATACCCGACAGCCGCTGCATCAGATTCAATGCCAGCCGCTCGCCGCTCAGGATCGACCGGACCGAGCCGCTCACTTCTGCCAGCTGATCCCCTTTTTTCACATGAGCCCCTTCTTCTACACTTGCGGTAAAGACCAAGGCGGGGTCCACCGTCTCAAAAACCTGCTGCGCGATGGACAAACCTGCGATCACACCACTTTCCTTGGCGTAAAGAATCCCGACTCCGTGCTCATCTGCTGGGATGGTACTCATCGTCGTTACGTCACCCGAGCCTACATCCTCTTGCAGCCATTCTTCTATTTTTCTTTGCAGTTCATGTCTATTCCACATTGCTCCCAGCCACGCTCCCCATCGACTGCTGTTTGAATCTTCGAATGCTCATTAATTGGCGTGACTGACACATTCCTTGCACATGCCATACACCTCGAATTTATGACCAGTCACTTGAAAATCCTCAGGCACGGACGCCATGACATTCATGGGACAGCCCGGCAATGAAGATGTTTTCCCACACTCGGTACAGATCACGTGATGATGGTGATGTCCGTCAGCCGAGCATGCGAGTCGAAATTTCCCTTCGCCGTCCAGCTCTGTCTCTTCCAGAATCCCCAGCTGTACAAAAGTGGAGATGTTGCGATAAACGGTATCAAAGCTAAGAGTGGGATATAATTCTTTAATGCGTTCCATGATATCCTTCGCCGAGAGGTAGCGCTTTTCTTCCGCGCAGATGCGAATCATCTCCTCCCGTTTGCCGGTGTACTTGTATCCATGCTCCTTCAGGATTTGCAGCGCTTCTTCTACTTTCATCGTCAAACACTCCTTCCCTTTTGTCTCTTCGCCTCGTTATCGGAAAAGGACTTTCAGCTTTTTCACACCCAAAACCACCAGCAGAATAAGAACAGCCATCAAGACAATTGTACCACCAGATGCCCAGTCTAGCAGATAGGCAAAATAAAGTCCTCCGAGCACGGACGTTTGGGCGAACACAATCGCATAGAGTATCGTCTGGCGAAAGCTACCCGAAATCTGCAGACTGGCTGCCACGGGCAAGGTAATCAGTGCCGAGATCAGCAGTACCCCTACGATCCGCATAGAAGCTGCAATCGTCAGTGCCACCAGCACCATGAACCATAGATTAATCGCTCGGCGAGAGACACCGGATACGCGCGCGAACTCTTCGTCAAAGGAAACGGCGAACAGTTCTTTATAGATCAACAATACCGTTCCCAGTACGACAACAGCTACCCCTACCAGGGCATACAAATCTTCAATCGTAACCGTCACGATTTTACCGAAGAGATACGAGTACAGATCTGCATTAAACCCATCAGCAATACTGATCAGGACCGTAAACAGACCGAGACCGCCTGATAAGATAATCGGTATAGCCAAGTCCTGCTGTGAACGAAAAACCTTTCGAAGCCGTTCAATAAACAATGAACCGATCACCGAAAAGATCATACCGAAAAACAGAGGATTGATCGCAGCAAAAAACGCCACCTTCTTCGATAACAGCATCCCTGCTGCCACACCGGACAAGGTCACATGAGACAAGCCATCCGCCATCATCGACAAGCGACGAACAATCAAAAACGTACCCAGAATCGGGCAAATCAGCCCAATCAATATACCGGAAAACAAGGTATATCGCAAAAAGTCATACTGCCACCAATCAGCAAGCATGTTCATACTCCCTCTTTACCCTTTTGCCAGCTTAATGATGATGGGATAAAAGCTTCATCGACCCACCATACATTTGCTGCAAAATTTGTTCTTGGTTATGCTCAAAATCATGTGCTGTTCCGTGGAAGTGAATTTTCTTCTGCACACAGGCTACCTTGTTCACCCACTGTGTCATGACGCCTACATCGTGACTGACAATCATCATCGTGAGACTGTTTTCTTCCTTCAGGGAACGCAATAGACTGTAGAATTGCTCGATGGATTCCTGATCCACCCCAACGGTCGGCTCATCCAGAATCAACAGCTCCGGCTCGGCCACGAGGGCACGCGCAATGAATACTCGCTGCAGTTGACCGCCTGACAAACTGCCGATCCGCTGATCCAGCTTAGCAGTCAACCCGACTCGATCTACGGCCTCTTGCACACTGACATGGTGATAGGCTTTCAATCGTCTAAACATCCCTACCTTGCCCACTAGGCCAGATGCCACCACTTCCCTTACTGTAGCGGGAAAACCGCCCGCACCGTGTGCGACCTGCTGTGCCACATAGCCAATTCGGTTCCATTCGCGAAATTTTTGCAATGGCTGACCAAACAGCTCAACCTTACCCTTGGTCGGAGTCAGCAAGCCAAGAATCAGCTTCATCAACGTCGATTTTCCAGATCCATTCGGGCCGACGATGCCAACAAAATCCCCGCGATCCAAGGCAAAGTTGACGCCATCGAGCACCACTTTGTCTTCATATTGGAAGGAAACGTCCGTGAGCTTCACCACGGCTTCTCCTTGTATCTTGTGTTCCATCCTAACCATCCTTTAAATCGGATTTGTTCTGATTTGTCATTCTCCATCCTACTACGATTTGGCCTACTTCACAAGGGCTGGAGTATACGAAAATCATTGAAAAAAAGATGCCGCACATGGGAAGCGACATCTCTTAGCATTTCCTATTTTAACGCCTCACGCAGCGTTTCCAGATTCTCACGCATGATCGACATGTAGTCCTTACCAGCCTGCACATCTTCCTGTGTCAAACCCTCCAGTGGATTCAAGGTAGCTGTTTTCACATCTGCTTCCTTGGCAATCACTTCTGCTACTTTTGGCGATACGAGTGTTTCGAACAAGACGTATGGGAGCTGATGCTCTTTTACGTGCTCCACGAGCTTCTTCATTTCTGCCGGAGACGGTTCATCTGCTGGGTTGACCCCGGAAATCGCTACCTGCTCCAGACCATACTGGTGTGCCAGGTAGTAAAAAGCACTGTGGGAAACCATGAATTCCTTTCGCGAAGCTTGCGCAACCATCTCTTTGAATTCCTTGTCGAGCTGATCCAAATCAGTTGCCAGCTGCTCATAATTCTTTTCAAAATCTGCTGCATGAGCCTGGTCCTTTGACACCAACGCCTGCTTTACTTTGTCAGCCTGTTCCTTTAACAGAGTGGGATCAAGCCATACATGTGGGTCAAATTCTCCATGATCGTGATCATGATCGTGCCCGTGATCATCGGCATGTTCTTCCTTATGCTCATCAGCATGCTCATCGGCGTGGTCATCCCCATGCTCGCCAGCCTTCAACAAATTTAATCCTTCTGTCGTGTTGATGATTTGGGTACGATTCTTATCGAGGTTCTCCACGGCTTTATCTACCCAAAGCTCCAAACCGCTTCCGTTATAGACGAAGAAGTCTGCTTCAGTCAAGGCAACCATATTTTTCGCTGTCGGTTCGAAGTCATGTGGTTCTACACCTGGCGGAACGATGTTGATCACTTCCACATGTTCACCGCCAATTCTCTTGGTCACATACTCCAGCGGATAAATTGTCGTAAATACTTTTGGTTTTTCACTCGCCGACGCTGATTGTTCGGCTGGTTGCGGCGTACCCGTCGTTGCTGTCGGTGCTGCACCGCATCCGGCCAAAGCTGCTGCCGTTACTACACTTACCATAGCCAGTAGGCTTTTTCTCATTCTATTTCATCTCCCATCCCAATTCAAAATCATTCCGATTTACTTCCCGTCACCCATTATACGGACAGCTGCCCAGATTGTAAATAGGATTTATTACGATTTATTGGGTATAACTGCACATCTTCTTTTTTCTGCTCATTCCTCTATGCTACTATAGGTGGGAGGGGGTTAGTCCGAAAATGAAATGGAATCGAAAATCATGGTTGCCTATCGCTTTCCTTACAGCAGCATTGCTCACAGGTTGCGCTTCTACCGATAACGCCAACTCGGACGCAGAGGGTCACGATCATACCCAACACGCGCCAAATGGCGATTTGCAGGAAACAACAGCATCTGCCGATATTCTGCCGAGCTTCCTCGACAACCAGGACCCGGTCATTATCGAATCTTACAAAATCGCAGGTGCTAACCGCGAGCTGCTCAAATCCATTCCATGCTTCTGTGGCTGTGGCGAAAGCGCAGGTCATCTGCATAACGGAAACTGCTTTATCAAAGAAGAACTGGAAGACGGTTCGATTGTTTGGGATGATCACGGAACTCGCTGCGGCGTTTGCATGGAGATCGCCGTTATTTCTTCCAAGCTGAAAGAAGCAGGAAAAACACCGTTGGAAATCCGCGAATACATCGATAGTGCCTATAAAGAAGGGTACGGAAAGCCTACACCTACTCCGATGCCTTCCTAATCTAAAGTACATCACATACCGCTCGAAGTCTGGCATGTTCATCCTGCCAGGCTTTTTTCTCGTCCTGCCTGCCATAGTAAATCATACTTGCAAACTGACGAGCTAATGACTATATTTATACATAGATATCCGATGTATCGATTATCAAGGTAAAAGGAGGTCCAGTCCACTTGAAGATTAACAAAGAGCTCATGAAGGGAAGCACAGTCATCCTGATCCTCACCCTTCTGGATCGCAAGACGATGTATGGCTATGAAATGAGCAAAGAGATGGAAAATCGCTCAAACGGTGTGCTTTCTCTGAAAGAAGGAACGCTCTACCCCATCCTGCACACATTGGAGTCAGAAGGCATGGTCGAATCTTACTGGAGCACAGGCGAAGGAGAGCGAAAACGGAAATATTATCAGATCACGAAAAAAGGGCAAGGACATTTAAAAGAAAAACAGCAGGAATGGGTCTCCTTTCGCACGGCTGTCGATCAAGTCTTGGGAGGTGGGCAAGCATGAGCAGACAAAATCGCATCGATGAATACATACAACAAGTATGCCGTCATATTCGCAATAAGAACGTTCATGCCTCCATCTCACTCGAGCTGGAATGTCATCTGGCTGACAAAATGGAGGATTACGAATCGCAAGGCTACGACGAAGAGAACGCGATCAAACAGGCGATAGCCGATATGGGCGATCCCGAACAAGTGGGTAAGCAGCTCCATCACGCGCACAAGCCGCGTATGGAATGGAGCATCATCGCAATTGTTGCCGTCCTGATTGGTTTTGGGCTTCTCGTCATGTACTCGCTTAGCGGCACTCAGTCTGCCAATCACTTATCTGGATGGTCTTTCTTTGAAAATAAAGTTATCGGAACGCTCTTGGGGCTCAGTCTTTTCATTGCCGTTCTTTTTGGTGATTATCGCAAGTTGAAGCCCTACAGCAAGCATCTCTATCTGGGCGCGCTTTTGATTACGTTTCTTGCATTGTTTCAAGGTGGAACCGTAAACGGTTCAGCTTCTTATCTAGATCTTGGAATCCTTCGCTTTGATGTAATGGGTATCACTACTCTGCTCACCATCATCGCACTTGCCGGAATGTTTTCAGAGTGGAATTGGGAAAGTCGTGGGACATATGTTAAAGCCTTCGCAGCCTTTTTCGCACCGTTTCTGATGATCTTGTCGGCTCCTGATATGCAATCCGCTTTTCTGTTGTTTGCTGGCTTCTTTGTCCTGATGATGACATCATCTGCTAAGAAAAAGGTGACCTTTACCCTGTTTGGTTTGATCACTGGTTCTATCGCTTGTCTCGCCTTTCTCTTCATCAGGCCATACCAGACTGGCCGAATTGCTGCGTTTCTCGATCCCTATGCCGATCCGAATGGAGCAGGCTATATGATCGTTCAATCGTTAAAGCTCGTACAGTCAGCCGGACTCTGGGGGAATGGCTTTGGAGCACGTGTCGATTCCCTTCCTACAGTAGAGTCGGAGTTCATTTTCACCTACATCGTTTATAGCTTTGGAATTGTCACCGGCTCAGTCATCCTGCTTCTAGGTATCGCCCTGTTGATCCGTCTTCTAAAAGCTGTAAAGGGTGTGCGGGATTCTTATGGATTCATGCTGATGGCAGGGCTGATGACACTCTTCTTCATCCCGTACTTCTGGAACATCCTGATGGTCGTTGGCCTTATGCCGATCACTTCGGTGAACCTGCCATTCATCAGTCATGGAAATGTGCAATTCGTTCTGCAAATGCTGCTCATGGGACTTGTTTTGAATATTTACCGCAACAAAGACATTCAGCCCTGGACAGACAAAAGTATCCTGACCAAGAACCGCTAGTATGCAAAAAAGGAGTAAAGCCCACTCAGGCTCTACTCCTTTTACGTTTTATGAACCAGGCGCTACTTCCAGCATGCGCTCCAAGGAAGCTCGTGCGGCATCGGCCACGTCTTTTGGCACGTAAATTTCCGGTTTCATGTTCTCCAGCGCTTCTACGCACTTCTTTAGGTTGTTTACCTTCATGTTTGGACAAACCAGATATTTGGATGCGAAAATGAACGTTTTGTCCGGGCTATCCTTTTCCAGCATGTAGCGCGTTCCATCTTCCGTTCCGATGATGAATTCCTTGTGCTCGGACTCGCGGCAGTACTTGAGAATACCGGTAGTTGAACCGACGTAGTCAGCGAGCGCGACCACCTCAGGGCGACATTCCGGATGTACGACCACGACAGCGTTTGGATGCTGCTGCTTCAGTGTGACGATATCTTCGACAGACAGCTGGTCATGCGTATTGCAGTAGCCCTCCCAGATAATCATCTTCTTGTCGGTAAATTGCGATACATAGTGGCCCAGGTTTTTATCTGGAACCCAAATAATCTCATCACTGTCTACCGACTCAATGACTCTCTTGGCATTGGAGGACGTACAGCAAATATGCGTCTCAGCCTTCACATCAGCAGACGTGTTGATATAGGCGACGACCTTTGCGTTAGGATGCTCTGCTTTCAGCTTGCGCAGACCGTCCACATTGACCATGTCCGCCATCGGACAGCCAGCGCGTTCATCCGGAATGATCACGGTTTTTTGGGGATTGAGAATTTTTGCACTTTCTCCCATGAAGTGAACTCCGCAGAAGAGGATGACATCTGCATCTGTTTCCTTTGCTTTTTGCGCCAGTCCGAACGAATCTCCGATATAATCAGCCACTTCCTGGATCTCAGGGCGTTGATAAAAATGAGCAAGAATAATAGCGTTTCTCTCTTTTTTCAGTTGAAGCAACCGTTCACGTAACTCAGCGTTGCGCTGGGCTTTTTTTTCAAGCGCTAAAGCGTCCATGTGAAAAGTCCCCCTACTAGGTGTCTTAATTTACGGTCATTGTAAGCGGATAACCGAGCAATGTCAATGAATGGAGTCTGGATGAAACAGCTACTCGCATTCCGTGATCTGTTGGCGAATAAATTGAGCCACGCCATCGTCATCGTGATGAGGTGCGATGTATTTCGCCAGTTCCTTGATTTCCGGGGACGCGTTTTCCATTGCTACAGCGTAGCCCGCTGCACTCAGAGCCTCCCGATCATTCTCTGCATCGCCAAAGACCATGACTTCCTCTGGACGAATTCCCCATTTGTTGCAAAAGTAAAGAAGACCTTCCCACTTGGACACGCCTTGGGGCAGCATCTCTACATTGTGTCTGCCGGATGAAGTAATGTTTACCTGGCTGTTCCAAGGCACCAGCTTCTCCCTGACCCATTCCAGCAGCTCAGGATTGCTATGCCAGATAAACAGCTTAACGATTTTGGTTTCTGCCTTGCTCAGCATCTCTAGCATTTCTTGCAGAGGAATTACTCTTGCTAGCTTGTAAAAGGCGAACTTGCGGATCGAGATCCCTTCCAGCGAAGTATCCTCCTCCAACATGGCCTCCAAACGTTCCCGATCCTCCTGAATCATCCAGCGATTGCTCGCGGTGTCGTGAAGCTCGTAGTAAAGAACCTCCTGACGCAGCGTAAGAATGGCATCGGCAACCAGGTCATTGGGTAGAAGCGTTTGGTGTACCATCTTTCCGTCGCTTTCAAATACAGTCGCTCCGTTGCTGCACACAAAACCGTCAAACGGAAAGGCATCAATCGGGATTTGTGCTGATCCAAAGGTACGTCCCGTCGAAAGCACCAGCTTGCACCCCTGCTGTTGCAGCTCCAGACATGCCTTTTTGGTAGTCTCCGTCATTTGGGATTCTTTGTTCAACAAAGTTCCATCCATATCAAAAGCAGCAAGGCGAGGTTTGAGTCCCATCCTATTTCCCCCTTAACAGGCATCTTGTACAGCAAGCGACGTATTCAAATAGTAGAAGAAAAGGAGCACCAGAGGCGCTCCTTATTGTTTCGGTTCATCGTTTTTAGCTTCGTCTACTGTGGTTTCCGCAGCGTCTGTCGCTTCTTTCACTTCTTCTTTTCCTTCATCTTTCTTCGGTTGAATGTTCACGACCACGTCTTGGTTGTTCGCTGGGTCATTGTCCATTTTACCGGTTTCGATCAGTTGTTTGATTTGCCCGGAGTCCAGTGTTTCCACACGGAGCAACGTAGTAGCAATCAGGTCGAGCTGATCACGGTGCTTGGTCAGCAAATCTCTACACTTCTCATAGCACTCGTTAATGATATTTTGCATCTCTTGGTCGATCTCATAAGCGATCTTATCGGAGTAGTTACGTTCAGTGCCGTAGTCACGCCCCAGGAAGACCTGACCTTGGGCTTTACCGAATTGCATCGGACCTAGACGACTCATACCGTACTCTGTAATCATGCTACGCGCAATAGCTGTAGCACGTTGGAAGTCGTTGTGTGCACCGGTACTGATATCACCGAGAACCAATTCTTCCGCCACACGCCCACCCAAAAGACCTGTTATCTTGTCAAGCAAGTCTGTTTTGGTAGCAAAGAAACGGTCTTCCTTCGGCAAGAACACGGTGTATCCACCTGCTTGGCCGCGTGGAATAATAGTGACCTTATGTACCATCTCAGCATTTTTCAAGTGGTAGCCGATGATCGTATGACCAGCTTCGTGGAAAGCAACCAGACGTCTTTCGTCCTCGCTGACGACGCGGGATTTTTTCGCCGGACCGGCAATCACACGGTCAATCGCTTCGTCCACTTCCACCATATTGATCATCTTTTTGTTTTTACGCGCAGTCATGAGCGCTGCTTCGTTCAACAGGTTTTCCAAGTCAGCACCTGTGAAGCCCGATGTACCGCGAGCAATCACGTCCAGCTTCACGTCGTCACCAAGCGGCTTGTTGCGGGCATGAACCTTGAGCACCGCTTCGCGACCCTTGATATCCGGGCGATCTACTGTAATTTGACGGTCAAAACGACCTGGGCGCAACAATGCCGGATCGAGAATGTCAGGGCGGTTCGTCGCAGCCACCATGATGATACCTTCGTTTCCGCCAAAGCCGTCCATCTCTACGAGCAATTGGTTCAACGTCTGCTCGCGCTCATCGTGACCGCCGCCGAGTCCAGCTCCACGCTGACGACCCACTGCGTCGATCTCGTCAATGAAGATAATGCACGGAGCATTTTTCTTCGCGTTTTCGAACAAATCGCGGACGCGGGAAGCACCCACACCGACGAACATCTCTACGAAATCGGAACCGGAGATACTGAAGAATGGAACTCCTGCCTCACCCGCAACAGCACGTGCCAGCAAGGTTTTACCTGTACCTGGAGGTCCGACAAGCAGTACCCCTTTTGGAATCCGGGCTCCCACCGCATTGAACTTGCGTGGGTCTTTCAGGAAGTCAACCACTTCCTCCAGTTCTGCTTTCTCTTCGTCTGCACCCGCCACATCGTCGAATGTGACGCGTTTCTTCTCTTCGTTGTACAGCTTCGCACGGCTTTTGCCGAAGTTCATCACTCGGCTGCCTCCGCCCTGCGCGTTGTTCAACAGGAAGAAGAACAAGATGAAGATGATCACGAACGGAATGATCGAGGTCAGGAACGTGAGCCAGATGCTGTTGCCCTCGGCTGGATTGACCTCTACAATTTTCACCTTTTGCTCATCGATCTTTTGTTCGATCAACGAGATAATATCGGATTGAGTCAGTGGAACGTTGGTAAAAAACTTGTTACTTTCCTGTCCCGGGGCTGGATTGGCCAGAACACCATCTACCCTGTATGTACCATTCTCAGGACGAATGGCCATCTCGGTGATGTTGTCGGCTTTCAAATGCACCCGGAAATCCTGATATGTAAGTTTCCCAACCTTATCAGTACCGGAGAGGATGAAATTTACGATCCCGACCGTGACAAGAAAAATAAGTAGGTAGAACCCGGTATTACGAAAAAAGCGATTCATTCCTTACCTCCTCTCACGAACAGACACTTTTGACATTTTACCATATTAAGCAAGGTCTTCACAACAAAGCTACTTGGTGTAAACCTCAGGCTTCAGCACACCAATGAACGGCAGATTCCGATACTTTTCGGAGTAGTCCAGACCGTACCCCACCACGAATTCGTCAGGAATATCGTAGCCGCTGTAATCCGGAGAGATATCCACCTTGCGACGCTCCGGCTTGTTCAGCAGTGTAACTACTTTCACTGACGCCGCTTCGCGATGACGCAAAAGCTCAACCAGTCGGCTCAAGGTCAAACCGCTGTCCATGATGTCTTCTACAACCAGTACATGCCTGTTTTGCACAGAGGTATCCAGGTCCTTCAGGATTTTTACCATACCCGAGGACTCTGTACCGCTTCCGTAGCTGGAAACTGCCATAAAGTCCATTTCACATGGAATATCCATATGACGGATCAGGTCAGCCATGAATACAACGGCACCTTTCAATACGCAGATGACCAGAGGGTTTTTATCTCTGTATTCTGCTGCCAGTGTTGCACCCAGTTCTTTTACCTTTTCCGCGATCTGCTCCTCAGAAAGCAAAATCTTCTCGATGTCTTGATTCATTCAAAAACCTCCCGCCAATCTTCTCCAAACTCTACCCGCACGTGCAAAAAACGCCTAGTCTGTTCTCGTATCGGCGCTACGGCGGAACGACGCACACCCGGCACCCAAATAACCTGATCTTCGGCAGTCAAAAGAGGGAGTTTGTCGCGCCAGTCTCTTGGAACCTTGGCATCGATCAACAGCTCTTTCAGCTTTTTCTCCGATTGAAAGCCCATCATCGAGAGACGATCACCCGGTTTTCGGTTGCGCACATATAGCGTATCAGGCAGACAATCCGCATCAAAAATCGCTTCATTGTCTAAAAGCAGCTTCCAGTCCACTGGACCATTCAGGTAAGACGTATGTACAGCAGCCTTTCCTTCCGCTATCCAAGTAACCCCCGGAACAGCGAGCTTATAACAATAAGTATGTATGTCCTCTGTACGTCCATTACACCGAAAATGAATTTGTCCATAAACCCTTTTTACCACTAGGTTTTTAGGCAAATGCAGCTCCGAAGAAGGACGCGTCCCCCTTGACATGTACAAAACGGTCTCCACATGCTGCGAAGACCACTCGGTTTGCTTTGAGAGATAACTTAATATTAGAGTAATCATTCTCCTTTGTAAAGCAACGTCACAACTTTGAAACTTGTCGTTGTCGATTCCAATCCAATTCGAATTTTGCCCGATTATCAACTGTTTCAGCTGTTCCTTGGCGAGTCGTTCCAGCAGCGATTCGTCTTGTCGAATCGCCTCGGCTGCCTGAAGAATATGCTCCCTGTAACGACTGTTGACCTCCTCCAAAAGAGGCATGACCTCCAACCGAAGCAGGTTTCGCTTGTACTTTCTGGATTGGTTGCTGCTGTCTTCTCGTGGCTGCAAGCCATGATCCCGACAATATCGTTCCAGTTCTTTCCTCGTTTTATGCAAAAGAGGACGGATTAGCTCGACATGATTCGTTCTTTCCATCGGACGCTTTTTGGGCATGCCTGCAAGTCCGTGAAGCCGCGTTCCGCGAATCATGCGAAACAAGATCGTCTCCACCTGGTCATCCGCATGGTGGGCCAGCGCCACTTTGGTCGCGTGGACCTTCTCCGCAACCTCCCGATACAGGCGATAACGGAGCTCTCGACTCGCCTCCTGAGCGCCCATCCCCGTCTCCTCCATGTAAGCCGGGACATCGCGTTCAAAAAGATGAAAGGCAACGCCCAGCTGATGACACAATTCTTCAGCAAACAAAGCGTCTTGTCGGGCCTCTTCACCTCGAAAGCCGTGATTCAAATGAACCGCATGCAGCTTCCAGCCGTATTGATAGTTTTGATTTAGTGTCACCAAGATATGCAGGAGAGCTGTCGAATCATTCCCCCCCGACAATCCGGTCACAATCGTCTCACCTGGGAGGAGCAATGCGTGTTGTTCAATCTCGTTGTGTACGCTTTCCAGCATAACGGGCTCCTTTCCAGATCGTCAGGACCGAGATCCCAAATATCAAGCCCGAAGCAATCGCCCCTGCTACCAGCAAGGTTTGTGTAGCCAGCGTGATGCCTCCCACATAATCATTATTGACAAAGGCAAGCATGGATTTGTAAGCCAACGATCCAGGAACAAGGGGGATGACGCCTGCTACACTGAAGTTGGTCGAAGGTACACGAAGCAGGACGGAAAGGAGCTGACTCAGCAACGACACGACGGATGCTGACACCAGCGTAGAGAGCAACACCTCTGCCCCAAGCATAGGGAGAAACGAGAAGACCAGCCATCCGACCATTCCTGCCATACCACCTGCCAAAATCGTCCGAACTGGGACATTAAACAAAATGCACCAGGCAGTAGAAGAGATCAAGCTAAGTGCCAATCCTTTTATTAACATCGTACTCACCTCATAAACCAGAGAATAATCGCAGTGGCCACCGCTACGGAGACAGCAGTCAGCATCGCCTCCACTCCACGCGATACACCAGCGACCAAATCACCCGCCATCAGATCGCGAAGTGAATTTGTGATCGCGATACCTGGAAATAAAGGAAGCATGGCACCAATGATCAGAATGCTCATGTGCAGCTGAGGAAAAAAGGTGACAAATAATAAGGCAACAAGACCACCCAAGAGGGCGGCTGAAAACTCGGTGAAAAATTTCATGTGAACAAACCTTTCGAAATATTCCATGCTCAGATTCACAGTCAATCCGGCTAGGGCGCTAGGGCCAAGATCCAGCCAAGTGCCTCCAGCCAGCATGGAAAAGGCGCCGCTGGCAGTAGCGGCTGCCATATGCTGCATCCACTTCGGATAGACCGGCTTCTTTTGATCAATCTCGCGAAGTGTACGATATGCTTCAGACAACGTAATGCCTCCGCTGACAAAACGTCGGGAAACATCATTGACCAACGTAATCTTGTTCAGGTTGGTCGTCCGCTTGGGAGTGCGAACCATGCGTGTATGGTCCTGTCCTTGGCAGCGAAACGAAAGAATCACACTCGTCGGCGTAGCAGAGCTGTTCACGTCGTCCATCCCTGCCGCTTGCGCGATACGAGTCATCGTCTCTTCCGTTCGATAAGTCTCTCCCCCGCTTTTCAAAATCATGGTCCCTGCCAACAGACATGTATCCATCACCAAATCTGCGGACACTCATCGTCACACCCTTCATAAAAACCATGCATAGTAAAGTGTGCCAGCCAGCAGCAGCATCGATGCAACGAACAAACTGCTGATCCACTTGCCTCCTGTACCCGATCCTTGTTGCTTTGTCGGTGCTGGGGAAGCAGGTGCTACTGTCGATTCACGCAAAATAGCCAGCATTTCTGCCCTCATCTCATGGGCAGTGGCATATTTCCCGTGAAATGCCTTGATCAAAGGCACTCGATAGGGGTACAAGCTGTCACTTTTTCGTATTATATCACAGAGTATCTGGGTCTGACGCGGTTCGCCCAAGCTCATGTGCCAAGTCTGTGAATCCACGACGAGCCTGACCATCATGACTGCTGTCGAAAACAGATCGTAGCTGACCTCGGAACGTCTGTCTCCGGCATGCCAATAAGCGCGGTCATACTCTTCCGTAAACTGGCGGACAGCGTTGCCGAGCTTGGTCACTCCACCAAAGTCGATCAGACTTACCTGCTTGTCCTGGCGGGTGACGATCACGTTCTCTGGCTTCAAATCGCCAAAGGTCCAACCATGCTTATGAAGGATGTCAAGGCGGGCCAAAAGCTGAACGATCAGTACAGGAACCCACTCCACCCCTGCCTTTTGGATATAGTCATCCAGCTGATCGCCATCCAGGTACTCCATGGCGTAAAAAGTACACGGTCTTCCGTTTAAAACGAGATCGTCTACGTCACACAGGAGCGGTCCCACTCGGGAATCCCGCCCCTGTTGCAAGCTTTTTAACACATTTACTTCCATCAATATATCCATGCCCTCGAAACCAACCTTGACCGCTCTCTTGACGCCACCTTGTGTGGTCAAATAGACAGCCCCGTTTGCACCACGCCCCAACTCCCGCAGAACGTGGTAAACGTTTTTGTTCCACTTCCCATGAAATTGGCGGGGCAGGTCGGGTGTGGCCACTTTAAAAGACATGGTCACGCAAATCTCCTTCACCGTCTTCAACATTCGACTCGCGATAACGCTCAGATAGTGCTTGAGGGAGTTTGATGTGTTCGAATAAAGTGATTGCTTCGACAATCGCTGGGCCTGTAGGTGTGATTCCGCTCATCGCCAAATCAGGTGTTAGCTGGTGCGCCTGCTCGACTTTATCCGTCCAAGGAATTCGCACATCGAGATGCTGATGTTTCCCAGGAAATGAGCAGACCGCCATACGGCTTTGCCCACTCCGCGAACGAAGGCTGATGCTGAAATCGTGAATGGCTTGCTGTACAGCGGATATTTTCGGCTTCATACTCCCCGAGGTATCCACCAGCATCACGACATTCAGATTGCTTTTCTCGCCCAGTTCGTCCACCATTCCGGCTACCTGTACGCGTTTGGAAGGCGCTAGTTCTTCGATTCCTGAATCACCGAGGATTTCTTGCAATTCTTTATTTACGACCTGATGAATCGTTCGGGTCATCGCTTTGCGCGTCAGCATCTGCACCGTTTGGGCCAACTGCTGCGGATAGACGATATCACATAATCCGCCCCCTGCTTCCGCAATGTCGCGGATCTCCGTTTCCCCCTTTTCACCAAGCTCACTTTTGTCAATAACGCCAATCACATTCACCGTGATTCCCTGTTCTCTCGCCAGCGCTGCAGCTGCCACCGGACTCATACCGGAATTGGAGCAGCCATCTGTTACAACCAGAATCTGTCGAAGTGTCGCTTCTTTCACAAATAATCTCCCCATTCTGCCTGTTTTAGCAACAGTATCGACGCGCAGAAGGGAAAACATACCTTCCTAACTCACAATCCTCGGTCGTTCCAGCTTTTGCATGCCGTGAACCTGGATAGCCGACCATTGTGGCACAAAACGATCGATGCGCGCCACAAGCACGGTCATGTCGTCTACGATCTGTCCGGAATGCTGCCGGATGACCTTTTCCAAAAGCAGGTCCGCCACCTCCTGGGGGTTGTCTGTCTCCAGCTCTGCGATGATTCGCTTCATCCATGCCTGCCGATTTTCGATATGGCGCGGCGCCTCATAAATGCCATCCGACATCATGATCAGTAGATCTCCCGGCTTTAGCATGCGGGATACGACATCCACCTCGATTTCCTCCAAGATCCCTACCGGCAAATTGTTCGCGGTAATGGTGATTACATCCGGTCCGCGCTTTACAAAGCTGGGCGTCGAACCGATCTTCACAAAGCGTGTATGCGCCGTCTGCAGGTCGATCAGGGCCAAGTCCACCGTAGCGAACATCTCGTCCGTAGAACGAAGGGCAAGGACCGAATTGACGGTCTTGATCGAGAGCTTCTCGTCAATACCGGAGCGCAGCAGCTGCTGCAGCATGTCCAATGCGGACTGGCTCTCGAGGAAAGCGCGTTCACCATTGCCCATGCCATCACTGATTGCCAAGGCCATCTTGCCATTGCCCAGATCCATCGTGCGGAAGCTGTCTCCAGAAAGCAGCTTCCCATCCTTTGCCGCACCAGCGATGCCTATGTCGATTTCAAACGTTTTGGCTGAAGCCAGGCACATCGTGCAGGAACCATCTTTCTGCGCTTCGCAATGCCGCTCCCGGACGATGATGTTCTCACCCAGAATCTCTGTCAGCATCGGGGCCACAATTTTGGCGCATTCATCTCGTCCGTAGCAGGATGGCTGGCTGATCTCGATATCTACCTTTCCTTCCTCCAAGCTGTGTATATCCACGCGGCGCACAGAGAGTCCCAACCCTTCCAGCGCCTTCGATACCTGTTTCTCCTGAAAGCTCAGCTCCATGCCTTCACGCTGGATCTCCTGGGCAAAATCGCTCATCACCCGGGAGACACCCGAAAGCTGATCTGCCACCAGCTTGCGGCTCTCCTTCACTTGTTTTTTCAATAGCTCAAACGATTGCTGACGGTCGTATTCCTGCTCCATGACAGTGAACACCTTGTCTGTCTTGACGCATTTGCGCTCCCAATCCCGAGGTGGCGTAACCCCCGCCAGCGTGCCGTTTTCATGTACTTTTTCCGCCAGCCAACGCATCCCCTCGTAGGTTGATTGCATGTCCTTCTCCCAGCACTGCTCCTTCTTAAAGCACTTCTGGCAGGTGAACTCGGTGACTCTGCTGAGAAAAGCATCAGCCTGCTCTTCGGTTTCCTCCGGATCAGCTGTTTGGGCAAAGCTGTGTGACAGCTGCGTAAACAGATCTGAGAACTGCTGAATTTTCCCCGCCGTCACATCGCGCACCCTGCGCATGTACTCCTGATGAGACTGCTGATTTTCCGGAGTGCCCGGAATAAAGCGGGCGACTTTTTTCCATAGGACTGCTGGCGTCAGGATGAATAGGACGATCGCCAGTGACGTTTCTACCAGTGAAAGATAGAGGGTTTCCTCTGCCCCTCCGTATATAGCTAAAATCGCAGTACCGATCAGCAGCCCCGCCGATACGCCGACTTTTCCGCCTTCCTTCAGCAACCCAGCCAACAGCCCGGAGAAAGCAAGCAGATTGATCTGCTGCAAGGCTCCTACATTCGCGAGACTGAGAATGAGGCCGGTCACCACACCGACTGCAGCCCCAACCGTGCCGCCACCGACGAATGCAAAGAGGAGCAACAGGTACCGCGACAAGACGTGTTCCATCGAGATTCCTTCTATAACCCAATCCACTGTGCCCGTCATCAAAGAGGCCAGCAGAATAACCAATGAGACAATTTCCTCGGTCTTCAGCGGTTCATAAGGCTTGGCCATATAGATGATCGACAGCGATTGGATGAAAATCAGGGTCAGCACAAAACCCAGTACGGCTTCAACCCCGACCATCACCAATTCAAAGGTATTGACCTGATTAGTCAGCACCTGATAGAGCAAATGGCTGATAAATACGGTCACCATCACGAGCAAGGGAGTTCGGGAAAAGTCCTTTTGCCTGAATCGCTCGCTTAGCTTGCAGGCAATCAACGCCAGCACGATACCGAGTGTCGCCTGCAGACCCACTGGCACGGATTGCGTGAACGCACCTGCGATCAGGGCAAGCCCCGTGGCCATCATACAATCACGACGCAAGTAGAACATGACCATAAAATACGGAATGACAAACGGCGTCAATTCTTCTAGGATCAACGCACGACCCAACAAAAATCCCATCAACAAGGGAAGCACATTCCACTTCTGTACGGTTTGGGCCACTTTTTCAGTCCACGTAGTTGCTGTTGTATTCACTTGTTCGGATACTTGACGAGTCCATACCTGACCCGTTCCTGATACATTCTTGTTTGCGATCATTTGCGCACCACCCCGTTCTTGTTCATTTCGGTTTTCTCATTATACGAAGGGGGTTATGTAAAATTTGTCAAAATACCAAGTCGTATTCCTAGAATCGTGCGACAAAAACATTGACATGTTTGGACATGAAAGCACGAAAAAACCTCTTTGCGCGCGACTCTGGTCTTGGCAGACACGGGAAAGAGGTTGAGGCCTTCCTATCTCAGAATAGAAAAAAGCCGACGTTATGGCGGACAACGTCGGCTGACAGGTGATTCGCGCTTAGCGAAACGGGCTTATATTACCTATTCGTCATTTCCATCAAATGACCTTCCTCGTTTATTAGAGAAAATACATAATCTATAAAGAAAGAAAAGTCAAAATTTTTAGATTTATTAACGGTGACGTCCTCGCTTCTCCGTATTTTTTTTGCGCGTTGACTGACGTTCTTCGCTCTCTTTTAGAAACCGGTTCAGCTTATCTTCAAAGCCCTCTCCACGCTCCCGCGGACTGCGCGGAGGACGCTCCTGTTCCTTGGCTTTTTTGATCGACAAACCAATTTTTCCTTCACGCAGACTTAGCACTTTGACTGTCACCACGTCCCCTACCTTCAGAAACTGGTGAATGTCTTTGACGAACGTGTCTGCGATTTCGCTAATGTGAACCAGACCGGTTGCTCCCCCTGGCAGTTCCACAAATGCGCCGAATTTCGTGATACCCGTCACTTTTCCTTCAAGTTTGCTCCCGATCTCGACTCCCATGAGCTGGAAAGCCTCCCTCTGCTTGAAGATCCGATGCACACTCTATTCTTCTGGAATCACGTATATGCTTTCCCCTGGTTTTGTAAAGTAAATACGTTTGCGTGCCAGCTCGGCCAGGTAATCCTGATCGTTCAACCGACTCGCCTCGTATGTAAGCTCCTCCCGCTTTTGCTGAAGCACTGCTGTCTCCTGCTGCAGCGTCTCCAACTCTGACTTCTTCTGGGCAAGCACCCCGCTTTGGAGGTACAACGTATAGCCAGTCCAGATGAAGCAACATAGGATCACAAAGAAAAACAGCCGAATCCTACGCTTCTGTCCTTTTCTGTTTGATGGAGAGGAAACTGCTTTGCTCACTTTGCTCACCTCAGAACTTCTTAATCCTGCTTTTTCTTCGAGTGAAACCAATTCTTCCAATTCTTCCAAAATCCTGTTGTTTTGCCGAACATTTTTTTCCCCAAATGTTGACCCCATCTGGCAAAAGGTGATGTGACAAATCGCGTCACCTTCCACACAAAACCTATGATGGCCAGCAACACCGAATAGAGAAACACGAGCAGCATCAGGATCACTCGATAGAAAAACAGAATGGGCCGCACTACAATCGTGTCGATCACAAGTACAGTGGTACGATATAACCACTGTGAAAATTTTATCATGCGGTTCAGGAAATGAATATACTTCTTACTACCTAGTAAAAAATACATCCACGCGCCTATAATCACGGCAAAAAAGATAGGGAAACGGATGAGTCCGTCGTTTACTTTGACTAAAATCAAGAAGACTAGGGCCATACTCCCGACCCAAAACAAGAGATCGAAAATAAATACGATCCAACCAGGCATCCTGCTTCTGCCCTTGAAAACGTGATACGTGTCAAACCCCATTCCCATCAATGCTCCACACGTCAACATGGCCATCACCGTCTGAAGCTGAACACCGATACTCACTTGAACAGCTTGCCGAAGAATCCTCTCGAACGATCCCCGACCTGTCCTTGCTCCAGATAGGCCATCTCGTGTACGAGACCCTCGATAGCCACTTCTCCGGTTTCTAGGCTTAAATTTTTCATGTGCAGATTTTGGCCACGTATGGTTAAAAAGCCGCCTTCCGTCTCCAAGAGGAATTCCTCGCTGTCAAAGCTTTCGACGTTTTTTACTCCTGAAATCGCCAAACTGCGTCGATTGATCATCACGACTTCGTGCCGAGGTCGTTTTATGTGCTCGTTCATGATAACTCCCCCCTAAACGTACCCTTCTTGTACCATCGTATGGGAGGGGATGTCCTTTTATGATTTTCATTTGCAAAAAAGAAAGGAAAAGACCCGCGAGATGAGCACTTGGTACAAGCGTTCATCCTGCGGGCCGCAGCTTTAGTACTGCCTTTGTCGATTATTTATACACAATGTAGTTTCCATTGACATACACGATTTGATAGCCGGAACGATCCATGACAAAGCGCAGCGGAATCGTCGGGATGTTGTTTTTCAGTTGAACGGCAGTAGGCAATGTAATGTTTTGATTGTTCACAGTCGCCACATTGGAGCCTACTTTAAACTGCATGGTGGTATTTCCGCTTACGATGCGAGCTGATGTGTTGTTCCAAGTCACAGACAGACCCAGTCCATCGCGGTAGAAGGAAGCTGGCATCAGCGTATGTCCATTGACCGTATACGGTGCCACCGCCAATGCAGTCGTCTTGCCGTCTTTCGTAAAGGACGCCACATTTGCTTTAAATCCTACTCCATTCAGAGCCACGATGTTAATGGGACGCGCAAACAGCAACCCTTGCTCCTCAGAGGTGTATACCGAAATGCTGTACACACCGGTCGTCGCTGGATTCACAATACTTGCAGACTCCAGAACATTCACATTTACAGCTGTCTTTGCCGGAATATCCTGTGCTGGGAAGATGACCAGGTTTTGTCCACGTACGCCAACGTAATTGGCTGCCACGCCATTCACCGTCACAGCATTTTGCGGGATGTAAGCAGGTACGCGGAAACCGGCAGGCATGACGACCTCAATGAAGTCTTTTCCTTTGGTTAACGGCAGGCCCAATCCCTTGATTCCTACTTGCAGACCAGCAGGCGTAGAAGCGGTCGCTCTGGTCAGTGCGATGGTTGCAGTCGTGTTGTCCACTACCGCTGGTGGAACTACGCTAGCATTACCTACCTCGAACTTTTTGGAGCGATAGGTTTTGCCATCCACCTTGACGACCATTTCGTAAGAACCTGCTGTACGCGGGTTGATCAGGTACGCTTCATGAGCAAATTTGATGGTAAGAGAGTTCGTGCTGGAAAAACCGCTTGGCGTGCGGAAGGAGACTCTGTTTCCATTTACAGCAAGGCCGGATACCTGATCTCCATTCACGGTTACGTTGTAGCTGGAAATGACCGGCGGAACCATCTCGATGCTCGGGAATTCTACCGAGATATCTGTACCCGAATAGAGCTTGGTGGATAGATCCAGATCCATCGTATAGCTTGTGCGTGCTCCGGCACTGCGGTCGGACAGCGCGACATCAAACGTTGCGGAGGAGCTGGAAGAGGAGGAAGAATCCTTGATCTCAAAGGTTTCCGATCTGTATGTCTTTTTGTCGTACTCTACTTCATACGTGTAAGATTTGCCAGCGGAAGACGGGTTCTCGATGCCAGCAGAAGAGGAGAACTCCAGCTTCAGCTTTTTGTCGCCGTCTACATCTTCTGGGATTTCAATTCTCAGAATCGTGTTGCTTGATATGGATACGCTCTCCGCTCTTTCTCCATTCACTTTCACATCCGAGCGACTGATGCTCTTCGGCAGCATATCCTTGGCCGGCATGGTCACGTAGATGTATTTGCCTTCTTTTAGGGCGGAGCTTAGATTGAATTGTCCGAGTGTTACGGATGTGTTGTCTCCAGCTGTTGTTTTGCCGAGGGACACGTCAAAACGGCTGCTGCTACTACTGCTACTCGACGACTTTCCAATCGTGATTTCTTCGGTATCGCCTTTGGACTCACTCGAAGTGACGATGGTGATATCGTAATCGCCTTTGCTCTTCGGATTGGTGACGTAGTCGATGGTCAGAACCAGTACAGTGTTCTTGCTGATCCTTTCACCCAGCTCGATCGTCACATTACGACCACTTACGCTTACATCGTCGATCTCAATTTCATCCCCGTCATCATTTTCCAGGGATACGTCCCGCGTTCTCAGATTCTTGTCCACTGTAAACCCAGAAGGGAATCTTACGGTGATTTCATCGCCGGACGAGAGTGCTTTTTCAATTTCAAATTCAAACGTATATTCAGTTTCTTCTTCGGTATCCGTATCGTCAGCCGATACATCTTCAATTTCAAGAGCATACGCGGCTTGGGGCAACACTACGATTGGACTGGCAAGTACAGATGTTGCCAGCAGTACAGACATTCCAGTTTTTAAGCTTTTGCGCAAGATAAACGCCTCCTTTTCCCTGCAATCTCCACTATGATAAAGAAAAGCTTGCGGGAAAGGGTTACAGACTGGTAACGAATGGGGAATCGGAGAAAATCAGGTCATTTTACCCACATTTTCGCAAAGTCCCCCCATCCAAAGGAGTCCATCGTCACACCTTGCAGGGCAGGATGAACATTGTCCGTTCGCTTGATATGGACATGAAACAAAAGCCACAGCTCTTCGTTCATTTTATCCTCGATCAGGGCAAGTGCCTGCATCCGTTTCTCTCGATCTGGCAGGCGAAGCACTTGGGACAAGCTCCGCTCGACAAAATCCCGTTGTTCATCACCCATAAAGCGGTGGACCATCGTGCAGGTATTCTTATAGACCTCGAATAAGCCCAATTCAACATCTCTTTGCAGAACTTCCCCCATCATCACCATATCGGCCTCCTCAACCATCCGATTGGTTGGAGACAGGTACTCTTCCTTTCTTAATACTTCAATCTTGATCTGCAGACCGATCTGTCGACAACGTTCCTGCACCCATCTAGCCTCCAGCATATGCGTATAGCCCTCGCTGACAAAAAAGGTGAGCATCTCTCCTTGATAGGCGCTCTTTTTCAGCCAGGCTGCGGCATCCTCCAATGAGGTCGATGCAAAGTTCATGGTCTTGCTCTTCTCCGGCAAAAAGCTGCTTGCCGGTGAGTATTCCTTTTCCTGGTGCGCCTGATTATCTGCTATAAACTGTTTGCGATCCATCATCAGACGCATGGCCTTGCGAAAAGCATAGTCATGCTGAACACCCGGACGCCGGAAATTGAAGCCCAGGTAATAACAGCCTACCTCCTGATACTCCACACCTTCTCTCCTGCCCAACGAACTGGCAGATGAACCGATTTCTTCGGGAAGCAGATACCGTTTGTGGGGATAGGACGATTCGGGTACTATCCAAATCTCCACGCGATCCAATAAGGCTCTCTCCCGGTAGTAGTCTTCAAAGGCTTCCAGAACCAGTCTCTCACTGGTAAATTCGGCCATCCGAAACGGTCCTGTACCGATCATGGAGCGTTCCGAGAAAGGGACATCATGCGGCAGGATGGACATCGCAATCGAACCTGCCAGATGTAGAAAAAAACCGTTGGGCTGGCTCAGGTGAAAAGTGATTTTCCTGTCATGATGCTGCTCCATTCGGACCACATCCTCCATCTGCCAGCGATAGGGCGAGTCCTGCTGTTGCAACCGTTCCACGGTATAGACAACATCCTTGACTGTAAGCAGACGGCCGTGATGAAAGCGAACCCCTTTTCGCAGGTAAAAGGTCCAGGTGTCCATCTCCTCATTGCACTCCCAAGCGTGAGCGAGTTGAGGAATGAATTGCTGTTTCTCCACGTCAAATTCGATCAACCGATGACAGATTTGCTGGACAAAATGGCTCTCAGCCGCTACCGCAACGAAGATCGGGTCCAGCGTACTGAATGCTCGGGATCTTGGAATCCGCAGTACGTCCGTACTCACCTGCTCTGTCTCTTCTGCAATGAAACCAAACTGATTGTTCCATACATCCTGGAGCATTCGTTTGGCTTGTGCGGGCAGACGTTGATGGCTGATCAATTCGATGGCTTCTCCCACTTTTCCATCCGTCAGCAAGCGTCGAAAATGTGCGATCAAAAAATCAGTGGTATCGCACAAAATCGTGAGTGTGGAATGGTTACCGCGCCCCACGCCTGCCTTCCACCTGAGCAAGCCCTCTTTTTCCCACTTACGCAGAATCAATTTCACGTTGCGGGGAGTACAGCAAAGCAGCTGGGACAACTCTTCAATCCCAACAACCTGCTCATGTCCGCGCTCCCAATCGGTAAGACCCAATAACATTTGCATGAAATGCTCGTGGCTTTTCATTTTCCTGATCCGCCCTTTTAAAAGATGAAATTACTCATGTGAACTTACACTTTTTCTTCCTCTTTTATTCCGTAAAAATGATACCAAAGAGAAAGGAGAAATGCACATGGGCTTTTTTCAACTGCATCCCAATATCCGCATCCGCATTGTCACTTCTTTTTTGACCCGAGTGGTGGGTACGATGATCTTTCCGTTTATGGCGATTTATTTTTCCGACAAGCTCGGGCAGGCTTTGGCGGGTTTTCTATTATTTATGTCGATCATTGCGCAGATTCTGACGAGCTTTTACGGCGGGTATATCGCCGATCGCTGGGGAAGAAAAAAGGTGTTGGTTTACGGGCAATTGATTCAATGTGGCGCGTTCTCAATCATGGCGCTCGCCAACTCGCCACTCCTGGACTCTGCCTGGCTGACATTTGCCATGATGCTTGTACAGAGTGCGAGCAATGGCTTGATCAACCCTGCTGCTGACGCCATGCTGATCGATGTCAGCACCAAAGAAAATCGGACCTTCATGTACAGCATCAGTTACTGGGCATCCAACCTGTCGATTGCCATCGGCTCTGTCTTTGGCGGACTGTATTTCGCCACCCATCGCTTTGAATTGCTGCTGATCCTCACGTTAATCGGTGTATTTACATGGGCGCTTACCCAATTCTTCATGCAGGAATCCTATCAGCCATCCTGCTCACAGCGCGAGCTACCCAAGGGCAGCAGGCTACTTTCTGATCTGGTGGTCAGCTACAGGCAGGTGTTGAGGGATCGCCGATTTTTGCTTTATTCGCTGGGAGGCCTCTTCATCTTTGCCCTAGAATTTCAAACCTCCAACTACATCGCTGTCCGTCTGTCCCAGGAATTTATTCCACAAACGCTGCATCTGTTTGACTGGTTTTCTATCCAGATCACAGGCATCAAGGTATTCAGCCTCATCCAATTGGAAAATACGTTGCTCGTTGTAGGGTTGTCCTTATTCGTCACTCGGTTGATCGGCAAGGCACGCCCTGCGACTGCCATGTATCTGGGCGCACTGCTCTATATTGGCGGCTATGCGATCACGACCTACAGCAATACGCTTTGGGTCATTATTCTCACCATGTTCCTGGCAACCGTAGGGGAGCTGATGCACATCCCGACGCGTCAAACCTATCTGGCCGAGATTGTTCGCGACGATGCCCGCAGCTCGTATATGGCCGTCAATGGCCTCGTTCTGCAAGGAGCCAAGTTGAGTGGTGCGATTGGAATCAGCCTGGGTGCAATTCTCCCCTCGTACGCGATGGCGCTCTTGTTTGCAGGCTTGGGGGTATGTGGTCTCTTGCTCGTCCGAATCGTCGTTCGTGAGCTGGAGCAGTCTGGTCACACTACCTCGGCACCTGCTCTGCATGGATAAAAGGTTCCCTATATAAAGAAGAAGCTGCCCTTACACGTTGGCAGCTTCTTCTATCTTCCATTCCATGTTATTAATGCTCAGACAGGCTTTCCAGTATGGCGTCTCCTTTTTTGCCGACCTTCACAAAAGCAAACCTGGCATTCCTTTCTACCTCCAGACCGGTGCCCTCCGGAACAAAGTAGCTTTCGATTCCGTATTCGACCCTTTCCCGGCCCAGAGTCGTACCATTGATTACCACATCCTCAGGCATGGCCTGGTATTCCTTGTTCCAGACGCCATTCAGCTCGTAATAGCCGCTGAAACCGTACAAATCATCTTGTTGCTTTCTCAAGACGACTCGTATCTTCTCGCCATGTGCTACATCGTGCTCACCCAAATTGGATATGGTGTAGCTCAGTCGGACGTAATCCCCTTGCAGCAGGGAACGAGGATCGACTGGCTGCAGCTCCAGCTTGACGAGTGTGCCTTCTGCCAAAATGGTTTCACTGCTCCAGACCTGATAACCCAGTATAGCCAATTGAAGTACGATGACAGGCAGAAGCACCAGCTGTTTGGCAGCAAAAATGGCTGAACTGCCAGTTGACCCGTCGAATTTACTCCGTCGATCCAGCCAGTAGCTGACTGCAAAGAAGACGACGCTCAACAACAGCAGACTGAAAGACTTGTGCAAAAGACTCCAGAAAAAGTCGTAGTATTTCATGACGATAAAAGCAAACCAGAACCCGAGTGAGATGCCGAATTCCCATCGGCTCCCGCGATGCAACGTCCAGTACACCAAAAACGTGCTAAGTGCGAAAAAGCCGAGATTGACGACCACCGTAAAGCTCGTATTGAACGTCGATTCCGTCAGGATCAGGAGGAAAAGCATCGCGTAGCATAGCGAACTGTTGCGCAAGACCGGAGAATGCCGCAAAAAGAAGTACATCGCCATCTGAAAAAGGAAAAACAGCAGCAAGATCCATTCATTTTCGATACGATCGATCAGTTTGATGTACAAGACGACAAGGAAAGTCAATTGCGACAATAATCTTCCAGGTATGCTTGGCCGGATGATCCAAATCACGACGACCATCAGCAAAAAGAGCATCCACAACCAATTGTCCAAGTATAGTGCTGAGGAGGCGCCGAGCAGGTACCCCATCATCAGCAGCGTGTAGCGAATCGTAGGATTCATCTCCATGTAGAACACTACAGGCATCAAAAAGCCTAGGATAGCCAGGAAAAAGACCGCATATCCCACGTCGTCCTCGATCATCAGAAAAAGCAGTCCCGTAATCGAGGCAGAAGCAATGAGCGAAGCCACCGTAGTGACCAGTACCATAAATGCTTCCTGAATGATGCGAATCCATAATTTATCCTGATGACTCGACGCTTTTTTCAGCCATTTCGCAGCCTCCACAGCCCCCCATACCAGAGCAGCTGCTGCCAACAGGCTCAAGACCAGGAATCCTTCCGAGAAGTACTCCGCCATATACCAAAAGAAATTCGCCAGTAAAAACAAGGCAAGAAATGCTGACGTAGCAATCAGCAAACCCCGGCTAGGCATCCATTTCAAAAAGGCAAAAAACAGGAGTGCTCCGACCAGCATGTAGAGAAGCTCTGGAAAGGGACCGTAGACATCTACAAAGGAAGAGGCAAATAGCGCCACGGAAAAAACAGAGAATGACAAATAGCGTATTGCCGAAGACTGCAGGCGATTGGTGGAAGTAAGCCAGAACATCATGAGATTCAGCAGCGCGATGATCCAGAAGACCATATACCACCACTCATCGGTGCGTACAACCTGAACCACGGAAGGATCGAGAAAGAACCAGAGCGCCAGATGTGCAAGTACATAGCTCAGAACGTAAAAGGGCTGATATCGCGTCAAAAAGGCAAACAGGATACTTGGCAAGAACCAGACCACAAAAAGCATGTAGCTATCTGCGTGGGAATTGTAGATTTGCCCAAGTAAGGCAATGCTGACCCCGAATGAAAGACAGCCCGCTAGCAACAGCCAGTTACTGATAAACGGTTGCCTTTTTAACAGCAGGGCCACCAGGTACGAAGCCAGATAAAAAAGCACCATCACAGATATGCTAATCCCAATCTTTCCCCAACGTTCCAAGGCAGGCCAATTCGATGCAAAAAAATACAAGAGAGCAGAGAGCAATAGAGAAATCCCTAACAAATATCCAAGTCGTACGACATTGACATTATTCATTTCTTACACACCCCTTCTGATCTGTATCCGGGCATCACTATTATATCCTTTTTTTGCCACAAAAAAGAGACTGCTTTTGCAGCCTCTTTGACGAATCGATAGCCTAGCCTTTCAAATAAGCGTCCTCTTCCTTTTCATCGCGAGGTACCGGCACTTCACCAAGCACACTGTACAGGGATGCTGCTTCTTCCTTGCGCGGGTTTTCCTTGATGTCTTCGACTTTCACAGTCACGATCTTTTGACCAAAGCGAATCGCCAGCTTATCGCCAATCTTGACGTTGCTGGATGCCTTGGCTGGACGGTCATTGATTTCCACCCGTGCTTTGTCGCATACCTCTTTGGCTAGCGTACGACGTTTGATCAACCTGGATACCTTCAGATACTTGTCCAATCTCATTTTCCATCTCCCCCTCGTTCGTGGTGCTTGGCTTCCTCCCACCACTTGTCCATCTCCTGTAGATCGGTCTCATCAAAAGAGCGACCTGCTTCCTTCAGCTTTGCTTCTATATAGGAAAAACGGCGTTTGAACTTTTTGTTCGTCATGGCGAGCGCTTCTTCCGGGTCCAGCTTGAGGAAGCGTGCCAGGTTGACCACTGCGAAGAGCAGATCCCCCAATTCCCCTGCCCGCTCTCCTTCTGAAGCTTCACGCAGCTCGCGGTACTCTTCCTCCACTTTTCCGTAGACGTCCGCCACATCGTCCCAGTCAAAACCGATCTGGGCCGCCTTTTTCTGGAGCTTGTAAGCGTACATCAGTGCAGGTAGATCGCGCGGGATGCCAGCCAGATGGGATTGGTTGTCCACGTCAATGCCCTTTGCCGCTTTTTCCTGCGCTTTGATTTCCTGCCAATTGGCCAATGCCTCTGTCGCATCATCCGCGCTTTTTTCACCAAACACATGCGGGTGACGACGCACCAGCTTTTCGTTTAACCCGGCGACGACATCGTCTACTGTAAAGTACCCTTCCTCAGCAGCCATCTGAGAATGAAGCATGATCTGCATCAGCAGGTCGCCCAGCTCCTCGCACATGGCATCCGGGTCTTCATCATCGATCGTCTCCAGGACTTCATACGTCTCTTCAATCAGATTTTTACGGATGCTCTGGTGCGTCTGCTCGCGGTCCCACGGACATCCGTCCGGACTGCGAAGAATCTCAACAATCTCTTTCAGGTAGGAGAACTGCCGATACGAGATGCGCTCCTCTTTGGTCGGCGGTACGTAGACCAAAGACAGATTGCCGAAGTGGTCCAGGCGATCCAGCTCATACAAAGGAACGGTCTCGATTCGCTCCTGGCCAGCTACGCCAACCGCTGTCGCTACAGTCACCTGATAGTCATCCGGCAGGACTTCCATGAGCGTCAGCTTGACATCAGATGCGACAAACGCATCGTATACCTGCGCAATAATCGTGTGCAGGCCCACAGCGATCTCATGTGCTTTGAGTGCTGTTCCGTCCAGCAGGGAAAAGCCCTCGATCGGGTCTATTTGCAGTCTCGCAAACAAAGGATCGATAAAGCTTTGTCCCCCGCCGATCTCGATCTGAACACCTCTTGCTTCTCCCTGTTCCAGCAGAAGCTGTACAGTACGCTCTGCCACCAGCGGATGACCAGGTACAGCGTAGACAAGATTTCCTTCTGTTTCAGCCGCGGTAAACAGTCTTTCGACGATGTCAGCATACACGTCGGCAAACGACTCGTGCTGTTCATAAACCTCATCGAAGGATTCCATCGCGATGCCTTCTGCAGTCAACTGCGTAACCACAGGGTGCTCCTTTGTCCGCAGAAAAAGGTGGCTCGCCTGTGTCAGCTTGCGATAAATCCCGTAAGGCAGCTGATCCAGGTCTCCGGCTCCCAAGCCTACTACGGTAATCGTGCTTTTCTTCATGTCCAATCGTCACATCTCCTTACGCGTTCTCAACATGATCCTTGCTCGGAGGCAGCAAGCGAAGTCGGGTGAGCAAGGAAGCAATACGCTTTCCTTTTGGCAAAAAGTGAATATCGTTCTTGGTCAAGCCACCTGTCTTCAGCAGCGCCAGCAGATAGAAGATCGCCCCTGAACCCACTGCCAAAAGACCAACCAAGGTATGCAAGAGACGCTCCGACTGGATGACTCCGCCGAAGAGAACAAGTCCCGCCCACTCGACAGCCAGTACAACAACCGCCATGATCAACACAGAGATCGTAGGCTTAAGTGCTGTTTGACGCAATCCAATTCGTGCACCCGTATATTTTTTGACTCCGAGGACATTGAGGCCCATCGCCACCAAATAGGCCAACACCGTAGACACCGCTGCCCCTGTAATCCCCCAAAAAGGAACCAACAAGAGATTGAACACGAGCTTTACAATAACCCCTATCGTCAGGTTGCGAGCAGGGCGCATAACTCTCCCCAGTCCTTGCAAGATCCCAGCGCTCGCGATACTCAGCGTAGCGAACAGAATCGTAAAGGATTGAACGGCGATCGCTTCTGTCCCGTTGCTGTCTCCATACAGCATCACATTGATCGGCTCAGCCAAAAGCGCGAGTCCGAAGGAAGCTGGCAGACCCAACAAAAAAGTAAGGCGAATCGCAATCTCGGAACGGGTGGCAATCAATTGCTTTTGACGCTGGGCAGCTGCCTCACTGATCGCTGGAACCAAAGCAAGCGAGAGTGAAGTTGCAAAAAACGTCCCAAATTGGATCAAAGGCTGACTGCGGTCAAAAGCTCCTTTTAACAGCTTGGCCGCATGCTCTTCCAGCCCGCTCCATTGCAGCATGTTGATGACTGTAATAGAGTCGACCAACGGTATAAGCGGGAGCACCAGAGCTCCAATACAGATCGGCAGCGCGTATTTCAACAAGCTATTCAGGATTTGCCGATTGCTCCAGTTGCTGATGCTGGCAGATTGCTCCACCTCAGCTACCTGTGCTTCCCCTTTTTGCTTGTCCCGTCTCCAATACCACAACAAGACCAGTGCAGCCGCCACGCCGCCAGGAAATGCTGCAAATACTGCTCCCGTACCGGCCATATAGGCATCTTCATAGATGTACATCGCCACATAGGCGGCAATCAGGATGAAAATCACGCGGACAAACTGTTCGATGACCTGTGAGACACCTGTCGGCATCATGTTCTGGTGACCCTGGAAATAGCCGCGCAGAATCGCTACCATCGGAAGTAACGGCAGTGATAAGGCAACTGCGCGCAATGGGGTGGTCAGATGATCGTCACCCATGAATCCCGCAATCAAAGGCGCTCCCCCATATAAGACGAGGAAAAAAAAGAACCCGAGAATGAGCAAGGCGATGCTGGCTACACGAAATGATTTTCGTGCTCCTCCTACATCCCCAATAGCCATGCGCTCTGAGACGATCTTGGAAATCGCGATGGGAAAACCAGCCGTAGCCAAGATCAGCAGTGTGGTATACAACGGGTATACTTGCATATATACGTACAATCCGATGTCACCGGCGATGTTTTGATAAGGAATACGATATACCGCTCCCAAAAGTTTGGAGACAAGACCGGCTACCCCGAGAATCGCGGCGCCTTTCACAAACAGTAAAGATGTCTTTTCTTGAGCCATATACGTGAACGTTCTCCTCTCCAAGCTGAAACTTCGTACATTATACCACAGGCATTTGCGTATTAGAAAAACTGGACATGCTCCCCTATTCGACTGGTTGATCCATTCCAGCGGTGCGAGAATCATTGTCGAGCACGTACGAAAACCATTAAACTAACTTTTTTACACGTACAAAAAAGCAGCCCCATGATGTGGTGGCTGCTTTTTCGAACACCTTCCTGCTCTCGCTATTGCTCCATCTGTTTTGCCAAGAATCCTGCAGCTGTCTCAGACATCTTCATTTCCAAATCGCTCATCTTGGTCGATTCGTTTTTGTTGAGCAAGATTACCGAACCAATCGGGTCACCGCCTGCGACAATCGGTGCGACAACGAACGAACCATAGGTCTCATTCACATCGCGACAAATTTCGTACGTTCCCGAATTTTTCTCCAACCGCGTTTTGCGCTCTTCAAGACATTTCTCTACGATACTGCCAATCGCTTTTTCCAAGTATTCCTTTTTGGACGCTCCAGCTACGGCGATTACGCTGTCTCGGTCTGATATCAACACAGTATGGTTCAAGCTCTCATACAGAGAGTCAGCGTATTCTTTTGCAAAATCACCAAGTTCTCCAATGGGCGAATACTTCTTGAGAATAACTTCTCCGTCACGGTCTACGAAAATCTCAAGCGGATCGCCCTCACGAATGCGAAGTGTACGGCGAATCTCCTTGGGAATCACGACCCTACCGAGGTCGTCAATTCGACGAACGATACCAGTTGCTTTCATGTCTTGTTGCCTCGCTTTCCCTAAAGAAGTTGGGTAGTGAATAGGTGCTTGGTGGTTGGATACCTGTATTTTTTCCTGAAATTCTAATTTTACCTATGCGTATTGGCAGCAACTTTTTCCAACTCGTCTTGATTACTCTCCCCCGGGCGGTAGCGAGTGATTATAGTATTTGTTCCTGTTTCAAGAATATGCGAGAAAACGAAAAAACAGGGAGTGCTCCCACCCCCTGTTTTTTCATCCTTATTTCGTCGCCGGTTGCTTCGGCTCCGGAATATTGTAATTGCTGATCAGCTTGTCCAGATCATTCTTGCTGAAGGCATCGTAAGCCTTCTCCAAAGCTTGCGCACGAAGCTGCTCTTTCATCTCATCAAAAGTCTTCTCTGTGCGCTTTTCCACTTTTACGATGTGGTAGCCGTAATCGGTTTTGACAGGCGGCCCCACTTCGCCAACTGGTTGGGTCAGCGCAGCTTCTTTAAATTCAGGAACCCATTGCGTCACTACAGTATCCTCATACAGACCGCCCGTTTCCTTGCTGCCTGGGTCGTCTGTAAATTCAGTTGCCAGCTTGGCGAAGTCTTCACCCTTTTTCAGGCGAGCTTCCAGATCCTGAGCCAGTTTCAGCGCTTCCTCTTGTGGGCGCTGTTCTGTAGAAATCAGGATGTGGCGAACAGATGCCACAGTCCGGTTAGCCTTATCCAGTGCATCGAATTCTTTCTTGAGATCTTCATCGCCAATTTCCTTCTTCAGGACATTGATTGAATCGTTGATGATCGCCATTTGACCTACGATCATCTCCTTGGATACAGCTTGCCCTTCCAGGAACTTCTCAAACTTGGCTTCGTCCTTGCCAAAGAATCCAAGATACTGCCCTTTTATTTTCTCGAAGGTTTGCTCTGCCATGTCCTTCGATTCCTTTTTGATCGCTTCGTCCGCACGCCCAGACAAAATTTTCGTAGCCGTGTACTCACGTGCAAAGGCTTTGAGCGCATCCTTGTCGGCGATCTCGATCATGCTTCCCTGCTGTGGATTCATGAAGTTGATGGCACGCAGGAACTCTTCAAACTCTTTTCCTGTCAATTTACCGCCTTGATATTCCACAATCGTCGCATCGGCTGCTACGGTAAACGGCATGTCAAGCTTTGGAAATTGAGCCAAAGGATCGTTGGGATCAGCTGCAGGTGTCTGCTCCCCATTTTGTCCAGCCTCGGTCTGATTGGACGGTGTTTGTCCGTTAGACTGCTCGTTTTCTTTGGCATTGCCGCATCCGGCCAGCAATGCCATTGCTAATGTAACAGAAGATAAAATCGCTAAAGAACGTTTCATTTTCATATGTGGATCTCCCTTTCTGGGAAGCCCGCAGTCACCACATCAGGAGACTGGGCTTTCCTTACCCGTGTCTTTGCGCACCTGGTGAAATTGCCGCAACAGTTTTTCAACCAACTGAACGCCCTCATCTTCTTGCAACCCTTTTACTTTAACAGTAATGACGATCTGTTGTCCACCTGAGAGACCAACCCTTCTGCCCCAGCCACTGGTGAGCGCAAACAAGGCTCCTCCATCGATGTTCTCGTTCTGACTGGTATGCAGGTACAGCTTGATCTCGTCCGGATTTTTTTGACTGATTTCGGTGATGTGGTGCTTCAGGGCATAGACACGCAATCGGGATATCGTCAGCAAGTTCTCCACAGGCTTTTGGACGGGGCCAAAACGATCCAGCAATTCTTCGGCCAGATCATCGACATCCTCCAAAGTAGAAACGGCAACGAATTTTTTGTACATCTCGATTTTTTGTCGACTGTCGGTAATGTAGAGCGAAGGAATATAGGCATCCAGCTGCAGGTTGATCTCGACTGGCGTCACAAGCTCCTGCCTTGGTTCACCTTTCAGCTCGTCAATCGCTTCCTTCAGCATCTGGCTATACAGATCAAAACCGACAGAGTTAATAAAGCCGTGCTGTTCCGCTCCCAACAAATTACCGGCTCCGCGGATGGACAAGTCGCGCATGGCGATCTTGAATCCGGAACCAAGCTCTGTAAATTCCTTGATCGCTTGCAGACGCTTCTCTGCTACTTCTGTCAGTACCTTGTCACGCTGATACGTAAAATAGGCATACGCGATCCGATTGGAGCGACCTACCCGTCCACGCAGCTGATAAAGCTGGGACAAGCCCATTTTATCAGCATTGTAGATAATCAAGGTATTGACGTTGGGAATGTCCACCCCGGTCTCGATAATCGTCGTGCTGACCAGGACGTCGTAATTCCCTTCCAGGAAATCGAGAATCACCGCTTCCAGCTCACTCTCGTTCATCTGACCGTGCGCGACGGCAATTCGTGCATCTGGAACCAGCATCGAAATCTGCTCTGCCATCTGCTCGATCCCTTGCACCTGGTTGTAAAGGAAAAATACCTGACCGTCTCGTGCCATTTCTCTTTCGATGGCCTCACGCACCAGCGCCGGGCTGTAATCCATGACATAGGTTTGGACAGGAAAACGATTTTCCGGCGGGGTCTCAATAACAGAAAGGTCCCGCACCCCAAGCATCGACATGTGCAAGGTCCTTGGAATCGGTGTAGCCGTCAACGTCATGACGTCTACATTGGTTTTCATTTGTTTCAGCTTTTCCTTGTGGCTGACGCCAAAACGCTGCTCCTCGTCCACTATCAGCAGTCCCAGATCGCGGAACGTCAAATCTTTGGAGAGCAATCGATGTGTCCCGATTACGACGTCTACGGTGCCTTCCTTCAAGCCCTTCAAGCTTGCATTTTGCTCCTTGCGTGAACGAAAGCGACTCAGCACCTCGACGCGAATCGGATAGTCGGCGAAGCGCTCCCGGAACGTCTCGTAATGCTGCTGAGCCAGGATCGTCGTCGGTACAAGCACCGCTACCTGCTTTCCATCCATCACGGCCTTGAAAGCAGCGCGAATCGCAACCTCCGTCTTTCCATAACCAACGTCCCCACATACGAGACGATCCATCGGTCTTCTTCGTTCCATGTCTGCCTTGACTTCACTGATCGCTTTGAGTTGGTCGACGGTCTCCTGATAAGGGAACATCGCTTCAAATTCACGCTGCTCCAAGGTATCCGCAGAAAAGGAATGACCGACTGCCGATTCGCGGGAAGCGTACAGCTTGATCAAATCCTCGGCAATATCCTTGACCGAAGACTGCACCTTGTTCTTGACGCGCTTCCATTCATTTCCACCCAGACTGTATATTTTCGGTTGTGCTTCCTCGCTCGCCACGTACTTTTGCACATGGTCGATCTGGTCGATCGGCACAAACAGGCTGTCTCCAGCCGCGTATTGAATATGCAAGTAATCTTTATGAATTCCGAGTATTTCCTTGGTTTCGATCCCCAGATACTTCCCGATCCCGTGATTCACGTGAACGACGTAATCACCCGGCTTTAGCTCCAGGTAGTTTTTGATGCGTTCTGCGTTGCTCATCGTCGACTGCACTTTGCGCGCTTTGCGCTGCTTGGCTGTAAAGACTTCACCCTCGGTTATGACGACAAGCTTGTTGAGCGGCAGTTCAAATCCAGACTGCAGGTTGCCCAGAATAATGGTCGGACGTCCAGGTGGTACCGTTTCCACAGAATCCAGCAGCAAATCCGCTTCCATCTCATAGTCGTGCAAAACGCGCTCCAGACGCTTCGCTCGCTCCTGGTCGGCAGCGACAAAAATGATCTGATCCTGGGACTTTTTCCAGCGAGCCAGCTCTGTTTTGAGCACATTCATTTGCCCATGGAAATTTTGCATGCTGCGACAGGTCAGATTGACGATATTTTGCGGCTGTGTCTTAGGAGACTGCCTCAAGAACAACGACAAGTAAATCATCTGTCGTTTCTTTGCAGAAAGAAGCTCATCATACGTGCGAGACAGCGTCAGGTTGGACATGTACTCGCCTTGGATGATACGCCCGGTCAGCCATTCGCCTTCTTCTTTTTGCAATTGTGCCGCAGTATCCATCACGCGGGAAGGCTCATCCATGATCAAAATAGTGTCCGACGGCATGAAAGACAGCAGCGTGTCCTGCGTAGGGTAGATCACGGAGATGTAGGCGTACAGATTGGCAAAGCGCTGCCCTTGTGCCATGCGTTCTACGTCAGAACCAATCCGCTCTACGACTTTTTCCTTGGCAGCCCCGTCCTTGAGCTTGGCTACCGTCTCTCCGAGCTTTTGCTCCAATCGGACAGCGGCTTCCTGCAAGAGCGGTGTAGAGACGATCATTTCCTTCGCTGGGCCAAGCAAATATTTCTGAACAGAGGTCAAAGAGCGCTGAGACCCCATGTCAAAGGTACGAATAGAATCGATCTCCACGTCAAACAATTCAATCCTTACCGGCCACTCGGAATCGATCGGATACAAGTCGATGATTCCTCCGCGAACGCTGAGCTCGCCCTTTCGCTCCACCATATCCACCCGCTCATAACCGAGCTCGATGCACTTGAGCAGGAACGAATCAATGTCCAATTCCTCTCCGACGTTTAGCTCGATCTGGGCATTTTTCCATATGTATGGAGGAACGACCAAGCGGCGCAAACCAGCAAATGGCGCAACCAAAAAACCCGTAAAGCCCTGGGCCAGACGGTTGAACACATGGATGCGCTGCTCCAGCATTTCCGGACTGGCGACAGCAAGCTCTGAGCCGATCAGCTCGTTGCCCGGATACAGCAGCACTTGATCGGCTGGTACCAGCTCAATCAAATCCTCGTATACTTTTTGTGCTTGATACATGTTATGGGTGACGACGCAAACCGGACGATTCGTCATCTCCTTCAATGCGGCCATGAGCGTCTGCCTAGCCGAGCCAGCCAGCCCTGAAACAAGCTGTTCATTCAAGCCTTGTTCCAGACCCGCCACAATCGTCCCGACATTGACGTCCTGTTTCATCGGGTTAATGATGACTTGCATTCACTAATCCCCTCTCTAGTTCTACTGTCGTACGGCGTATTCATTCCTCTAAACCATCACAAGAGATGGGGCTTTGGATCAACCATGCGAAAAGAAGCCTTAGCTCCCCAAGCTAAGGCCTTCATGGCAAGCCTTCTTCCTATCCCTGTACATCCGCCTCAGGTTATTGCAGCGGATTTCCGACGAGTGAAAGCTCCGGGTTCCAATTCAGTGCTTCACGGCAGTAGTCGCATGTAATGCGGACCACCGTATCTCCACTTTGTTCTCTCGATATTATAAGAGCCCGTTCTTCTTCGGTCAAGGAATCAAACCCGAGCTGATTTTCCGTTACCTGTGATTCATCAAATTCGGCAATTTTCATACCGCAACAACGACACGTGTAGCGTATGCTCATGTATATGCCACCCCCACACCATTTATCGATAGTATGGTCGTGAGAGTGGAAAATCATACTAGAGGGCACACGCTACTTCAAACTATTGTAATGGTTCATCACCTTGAGAAAGGGCTCTTTGACCCACATCGCAGCTGCTTCGGCAGCCAGGCTGACCGCCTCGTCAATCGCTTTTCGCTCGGCAGCAGGGAAGGTTTGCAGCACATAATCACTCACGCTTCTACCTGGCTCCGGTCGTCCAATTCCTACCTTGATGCGTTTGAACTCTTGTGTGCCCAGATGCTGAATCATCGATTTGATTCCGTTGTGACCGCCTGCACTGCCCTTTTCCCGCAGGCGCAGCTGTCCAGTAGGCAAATCCAGGTCGTCAAAAATAACCACCAGTTCATCTGGAATCAGCTTATAAAAATGGAGGATCTCTGCGACCGATTCACCCGAGAGGTTCATATAGGTCTGCGGTTTGACAAGCAGTACCTTTTCTCCCTCCAGTCGGCCTTCTCCCACAAGCGCACGAAACTTGTTCTGCGTAACGGGAATACCCCACTTCTCGCTAATTGTATCTATGGTCATAAAACCAGCATTATGTCTCGTTTCCTCATATTTTTTCCCTGGGTTACCCAGTCCGATGATTACTTTCACGCCGTTTCCCTCCTACTCTTTCCCCATTGTACCGGAAAAAGCCCGATTATCAAGCCTCGGACAAAGCGGTTCCTGGCAAAAGAGAAGCAAAAAACCCCCGGTGGCGAGACCGGGGTGCTTCACCTACACTTTTTTCGCTTCTTCTGTCGTTCCAGCCTTCTCGGCTACAGCCTCTGCTTCATCCTGCGCTTCGAGCGACTCTTCCGATGCCGCTTTTACTGGCAGAATGCTGATCAGCACTTCCGTACCATCCAGCCCTACTTCTACTCCAGCCGGTATTTCCAGATCCTGAACGAGGATGACGTCTCCAATGTTGAGCCCATCGACATCGACTGTAAAGGACGCTGGGATATTGCCAGGCAGACAGCTCACCTCCACACTGTGACGAACCAGCGTGGCCACACCTAGCTCAGGATCACCCGTCATCAGAACAGGAACCGTCGTGTCGATTTTTTCATTCATGCTGATTCGTTTAAAATCAGCATGCAAAATATTCCCAAACAAGGGATGGCGTTGCAACTCGTACACCATCACATCTTGTGTCTGACCAGCTACTTCCAAACGGAACGGTTTGTTGGTCGCCTGATTGCGCAATGCCGCATCCAGCTCCCGGCCTTTTATCTGGATCGTCTGATTGTTGAAATTTGTGCCGTATACTACAGCAGGTACCCAGCCGTTGCGCCGAAGCTGTCTGACATAGTTGCCTGATTCTTTGGCACGCACTTGAGCCTGTATCGCTTCCACAAAAAAACCTCCTTAAGGCAGCTAGTAAAAGTTTCCTCACTAGCTTGTCCATTGGAGGTAATTTCATTCCCCAAGCAAAGGGGGCATGTCGTTTTTAGTCGAACAATTTGCTTACAGACAGCTCTTCGTGTACGCGAATAATTGCTTCGCCGATGATTGGCGCTACGGACAGAACGGTAATTTTATCTGTGATTTTCTCTTCTTTCAGAGGAATCGAGTTGGTTACGATCAGTTCCTTGATCTTGGAATTCGTAATCCGTTCGATGGCAGGGCCAGAGAGAACCGGATGTGTACAGCATGCGTACACTTCGCGCGCGCCTGCTTCCACCAGCGCATTAGCCGCCAGTGTAATCGTTCCAGCTGTATCAATAATATCGTCAATGATGATGGCTGTTTTGCCCTCGATGTGACCGACAATGTTCATCACTTCTGCTACGTTCGGTTCAGGACGGCGCTTGTCGATAATCGCAATGGGTGCTTCCAAGCGCTCTGCCAATTTACGGGCACGCGTAACTCCACCATGATCGGGAGACACCACCACGATGTCTTGAAGGCCTTTTTCAGCAAAGTGCTTCGCCAGGATTGGAACACCCAACAGGTGATCAACCGGGATGTCGAAGAAGCCCTGGATTTGGGTAGCATGGAGGTCCATCGTGATGACACGTTGAGCCCCTGCTGTCTCAATCAGGTTGGCAACCAGTTTCGCTGTGATCGGATCGCGAGCACGAGCCTTGCGATCTTGACGTGCATAGCCGTAGTATGGAATCACTACGTTGATGCTTTTGGCGGAAGCACGCTTCAATGCGTCCACCATTACCAGAAGCTCCATCAAATGCTCGTTAACGGGAGCAGATGTCGGCTGAATGACAAATACGTCACAACCGCGAACGCTTTCATTCAGTTTAATTTGGCACTCTCCATCGCTAAATTGCACAGCCTGTGCATTTCCGAGCGGTACACCAATGTGTTCAGCAATTTCCTTTGCCAGCTCTGGGTTGGCGTTGCACGTAAATACCTTCAGTTTTGGGTCGCGGTAGTTAGCCATGATCTTCTCAAGAACCTCCCGTTATGATTGCTTTTTGCCCTTGCGAGGCATTCTGTTGGCGTAATCCAGTTTGTTGACTTGTCTCTCCCGTGCGATAGCGAGCGCATCGTCCGGCACATCCTGGTGAATAGTCGAACCCGCTGCTACATACGCATTCTTTCCTACCTTCACAGGTGCGACCAGATTGGTGTTGCACCCCACGAACGCGCCGTCGTCTACCACCGTCTTGTGCTTGACAGCGCCGTCATAATTGACCGTAATCGTTCCACAGCCGATGTTGACACCTGCTCCGATCTCGGCGTCTCCTACATAGCTGAGATGAGGAATTTTGCTACCTTCCCCGATTTTCGCATTTTTCAATTCCACAAAATCGCCGATCTTCACACCAGGTCCGATCTCGGAGCCTGGACGTACATAAGCATAAGGGCCGACTGTTGCCTGTGCAGCGACACTCGCCTCTACCATTACTGCATACGTAATGCTTACATTGTCTTCAACTTTTACATCTGTCAGATCTGCTTGCGGACCAATGACACAATCTGTACCAATGGTTGTCCGTCCCCGCAGAAAGGTTCCCGGTTGGATTATGGTATCGGCGCCGATGCTGACATCCGTTTCAATATACGTGGAGCTTGGATCGATGATTGTCACGCCATTGCGCATATGCCCGACCACAATTCGACGGCGCAAATAGGCTTCCGCTTCTGACAATTGCACGCGATCATTAATCCCCATCGTCTCATCCGGATCGTCAGCGGCAAAGCCAACCACTTTTTCCCCTTGATTCCGCAGTATACCGACACAATCTGTTAGATAGTATTCACCTTGAACGTTGTCATTTTTCACTTCCTTCAAGGCTTTCCACAATTTCAGATTGTCAAAACAGTATATGCCTGTATTAATTTCCTGGATCGCCCGTTCCTCAGAGCTGGCGTCCTTGTGTTCCACGATTCGCAATACTTCGCCCGTCTCATTGCGAACTATCCGTCCGTAGCCAGTCGGGTTCGGAAGTACAGCAGTCAAAACCGTAGCTGCTGCCTGCTGCTCTTCGTGATAGCTGCGCAGTGCTGTCAGTGTTTCCACAGACAGAAGCGGAACATCTCCGTACAGAAGAAATGTAGTACCTTCTTTATCTAGTAAAAACGGCGCCGCCTGTTGGACAGCATGTGCCGTGCCCAACTGTTTTTCTTGTCGTGCATATGTGACACCATCGCCTAGCTCAGCTTGGACGGCATCAGCACCATGACCTACGACGACAACGATATCCTCAACCTGCATGGCAGCCAGCGTATCCACTACATGCTGGACCATCGGCTTCCCGCACACAGGATGCAATACCTTGTGCAGTTTCGATTTCATCCGCGTCCCCTGACCTGCAGCCAGGACCACGGCATGGATCTTAGACATGTCAACCCTCCATCGTAGAAGTTCCACAATGACTATATCTTAATCATATGTGGATTTCAAGACAATCGGTACAGGATATCCTCGAATATCTAGAGATTGACATACATCCGACAACATTTAATATTCGGACAAAACTATGATATATTGTTGAAAAACACGGGTAATGCGGGAGGAGGCAAGATTCGATGAGTACGCACGTATACTTGCTGACTGGCTATTTGGGGAGTGGAAAAACGACTCTCTTGCATAATTTGCTTGGATCCTTGCGAGAACAGGATGGCGAAGTTGTCGTATTGATGAATGAAATGGGAGAGGAAGATATTGACGGAGAACAGCTTCAGGGATTTGGCTTTCCTGTAAAAAAGATGCTCGATGGCTGCATCTGTTGTTCGATCCGCGGTGAACTCACCGAAGGATTAAAGGAAATACTTGCTTCTCTAAAACCAGATAAAATTCTCATCGAGACCACAGGTGTAGCGGATCCAATCGATGTCATCGACGGCCTGACACACCCCGAGCTTTACGACCGGCTGGATTTAAAAGGCACGATCAGTGTCATCGATGCCTCGCGCTTCCTGGACCTGAACTCCCGTTTTCAATCGACTGGCTCTTTGGTGAAGACCATCCGCAATCAGGTGAGGTATGCCGATCTGCTTTTGGTCAACAAGACTGATTTGACCACTCCTGACGTCCTCCAAAAGGTCCAGGCGAAGCTGAGAGAATTGAACCCTCACGCTCCTCTGTACGAAACGATACGTAGTGAAGTCGATCTGAACCTTCTTTTGTCAGTCAAACGAATCACCCCGCCAGAGCGAGAAGAGCAGCCCCAGACGGTTTCGGTACAAAAAAGCATCGGACGTCTTTCTCCGATGGACAAAATCAAGCAGTCACTTGGTATAAAAACAAGCCAGCCCTCACTCTACAATAGCATCGAAACCTTTGCCTATCCTTTCACTGCGCCTGTAGACGGCGAGAAGTTTGAGGACTTCCTGTACGACCTGCCCAAGAACGTGTACAGGGCCAAGGGATATGTGCTGTTTCACGGCAAAAAAGAACTGATTTCCTTTCAGCATACGGACAATCAGGTTCTTATGTTCCCTTTTGAGAATTTTGGTCCAAAAATGGTGGCCGTGTTCATCGGGGAAGGAATGGATCAGGAAAAAATCAAGCAGGATCTGGAGAAATGCTACGTGGAATAAGACAGGCTACGTGGGAAAGACAGGCTACGTGGGAAAGACAGTGAAGCACCCTGCCAAGTGACAGGGTGCTTGTTTGTTATTTCTTATGCACCAGCTTCGATGGTGCTTTCTTCTTCTTGTCCTACGCGATCGTACTCATTCAAAACAGCTGCTTGAATTTTTTCGCGGGTTGTCGAAGAAATGGGGTGGGCAATATCGCGGAATTCGCCATCGGGTGTACGCTTGCTTGGCATCGCCACGAACATGCCGTTGTTTCCATCGATGACACGGATATCATGAACCACGAATTCATGGTCAATTGTAATGGACGCAATCGCTTTCATCCTACCATCCGTATTCACGCGGCGAAGTCTAACGTCTGTAACTTCCATCGAGTTCACTCCCTTTATCTATAAAAAACGTTTAGGAGTATTTCCACCCTCTGGGTAAATATTCCTGCTAACTTTATTTAAATTTTTCAAAAAAATATATTATTCAACACAAGACATGCATTTTTTTGCAAAAACAGCCCCATGCACGATCGTACATCGGGCTGTTTCTCCTGTATCTTATCAACTATTTCTCTTCAAAATAAGCCACAAATTCAATCTCTACCTTTACATCGCGCGGCAAACGAGCTACTTCGACTGTGGAACGGGCAGGCTTGTGATCGCCAAAATGCTTGCCATACACCTCGTTCATTTGCGCAAAGTCGTTCATGTCCTTGATAAAGACTGTTGTCTTCGCGATGTTGGACAAGCTGCCGCCTGCCTCAGCCAATACGGCTTTGATATTAGCGAGAACCTGCTCCGTTTGGGCAACAATGTCTCCTTCTACCAGGGTTCCGTCTGCGCGAAGTGGAATTTGACCAGATGCAAACAAGAAAGGGCCTACCTTTGCCATCTGGCTGTAGGGACCGATCGCCGCCGGAGCCTTGTCCGTCGATAAGAATTGGATTGCCATATTAATTGCTCCCCTCTATACCGTTTTCTCTTTCAAAAAAACTGCCCAGCTCAATCTCAATCTGCTTGCCTTTAATATCTACATCCTGCAGCTTGGCCAGAGAGACGTAGTCGTCGATCAACCGCTCAGAGACGTCCGCCGTCGTTTCTACCAGGACACCGCAGCCAACCACCGTCGCACGGAACTCTTGGAGCAGATCAATCATCCCTCGCAAGGTTCCTCCCGCTTTCATGAAATCATCTACGATCAGAACACGAGATTGTTCTGCCAGACCGCGTCTAGCCAGTGACATTGTCTGGATTCGCTTGCTCGAACCTGACACGTAGTTGATGCTTACAACCGATCCCTCTGTCACCTTGTTGTCACGTCTGACTATCACCACAGGTACATTCAAAAACGTCGCTGTCGCATAAGCCAGTGGGATTCCCTTGGTTTCTACAGTCATCACCACGTCTACGTTCTTGTCCGCGTATGCTGTCGCAAACAGTTTGCCGATCTGCGCCATCGTGGATGGATTTCCGAGAATATCAGACATGTACAAATAGCCACCCGGCAAAAGACGTTCCGGATTTGCCAATTGACCAATCAATACGCGCATGAAGTCAAGCGCATCCTCCGTCTTCATTTGGGGGATATACTTCACTCCGCCAGCCGCTCCTGCCACCGTCTTCAACAAGCCTACACCCTGGACTTCAAACGCTTCCTTGATGATCGACAAGTCTTCGCTGATGGATGATTTCGCCGCACCATACTGTTCGGCAAAAAGAGTGAGCGGAATCAGCGTATGAGGATGGGCAAGCAAGTGCTGCGTCATATCCACCAGACGAGCACTTCTACGCAATTTCTTCATGGCTCTTCCTCCAAAACCGAATATTATGGTGCTAATGTATCACTTTTATACGTGTTCATGCAAGCATTTCCCCATCTTGTGCCCCTAACATTCGGGCTACGAATACATCTTTTACAAAACCTCGCAGGGCATTGTAGATTCGATGCACCTTCGCTTCTTTTTGTACCAGCGCAAATACCGTCGGACCGCTTCCGGACATCAAGACGCCGTCCGCTCCCGAAGCTACCATCAAATCTTTGATTTGGCGCACTTGCGGCTGCATGTCGAGGGTTACGTTTTCCAGAACGTTGCCTAGCGATTGGCACATCAAGGAGAAATTTTGTTCCTCGATCGCCTTCAGCATCTGCCCGGTCGGGGGATGTGAAACGATTTCATCAACACGTAATTGACCGTATACATCGGCGGTAGAGACTCCTACAGGCGGTTTGGCCAGGATCACCCAACATGCTGCAGGCGTCCCCAGGTGCACAATCTGTTCACCCCGACCTTTGGCCAGTGCCGTGCCTCCATAAACACAGAACGGTACATCAGAGCCGATCTCCGCTCCTAGCTCAGCCAGTTGGTCTTGTGAAAGCTGCAATCTCCAGAGCTGGTTCAAACCGCGCAGTGTCGCTGCAGCATCGCTGCTCCCACCTGCCAAGCCGGCTGCCACAGGGATTTGCTTGTCGATATACAAATGAACGCCTTGGCTCACCTGATAGCGCTCTTTCAGGAGCACGGCAGCCTTGTACGCGTGGTTACGGATATCATCAGGTACGAAGCTGGCAGAGCAGTCCAGCGTGATTTGGCCATCCTCGCGCAGAGTTAGGTCTACACGATCTGCCAAGTCTACGGTGGTCATCACCATTTCCACTTCATGATAACCATCCGGCCTTTTGGCAAGTACGTCGAGAGTTAAATTAATTTTGGCCGGCGCTTTGACCGAGATACGCACGTTTTTCACCTCTGCCTACGATCTTAAATGACTCGTTCTTTTAGTATCAGAAAGTATATACTTTACATCATTTTCTCTTTCAGGAACAACAAGAATATACTTCCGCTAATTCGCGGTCGCCCATCCTTGAATTACCTCAGATATAGAGGTTTTCTTACAGGATCGGACTGAATCAACTTCTCTTGATTTGTCATCCCGGTTCTGCAAGAATAACCTTCCGCTAATTCGCGGTCGCCCATCCTTGAATTACCTCAGATATAGAGGTTTTCTTACAGAATCGGACTGAATCAACTTCTCTTGATTTGTCATCCCGGTTCTGCAAGAATAACCTTCCGCTAATTCGCGGTCGCCCATCCTTGAATTACCTCAGATATAGAGGTTTTCTTATTGTAGCATAGGGATTCTCTTCCATGCCACTTGCAGCCATAAAAGATATACACGGGGGAATGAGTCTCTTTCCATTGGGCGCTCCAAAATTGATAGGCTTGACGCTTATATATTCCTATACGTTTAGAAAACTTGGCTACGCCAAGCTTTTGGCGGAGCCTTAGTTGCACTTATACTATCTTCCGCTAATCTTTTTAGCGCTTTAGCGCACTTAAACTTTCCGACAGTACAAAAAAAAGCCGGGAAACTCCCGGCCCTGTCAACGATTTGATGTGGTGTTTAGTGAAAAACGTTTTGGCGTTTTTCATAAATGGGATGCGAGCGTTTTAGCGTGAACGTTTAAGCCATCGCTCTCACTTCGAACGCTAGAAACGGTTATTGACCATTTCTTTTAGCCAACGCTTCCTCGGCAATCTGAACAGCACGTTTTACCATGTTGCCCGCGTCGCGTGTCGTGATGGCGCCCCAGCCCTCGGCTTTCACCGTATCGTAAAAACCCAGTTCCTTGGCCAGCTCCATCTTGAATGCATCCGACATAATGCCTCGTCTGCGACCCATGACATCCTCCCTTTCGTTGACAATGCTAGTATGTACGCAATAGGCAAAAATAAAACAGCAGAACCCTAAGGTTCTACTGTTGTACAAATGTGATGCGAATGTGCTCGTTCTCCCGGCACACCGTCAATTCTACTGTTTCTGTCAAGATGTCGGCATAGCTGTAAGAAACCCGCTCGAAAAGCTGATCGTCATCCAGCTTTACAACAAACACCGAAGGGTATGTTTCTTCGAGGATGCCACTTCGTTCGACGGTTTTTCGGCGACCCCCATTAGCCTTGAGCATAATGCGCTCACCAATGTGTCCGTCTAAACTACGCTTAATGTCAAGCAACGCATTTCTTGCCATTGTTCCATCCACCTCGCTTGGTTCTATTATAACAGCATACGCTTATTTTGTCAAAGAAATAAAAAATTATAGCAACCCACCCGAGATTTTGTCAACGGCCTTTTTTTCATGAATTACGTAGATATTTGTCAATTGCATATTCTTAAATGGCAGAAGGTACAAAAACGCCCCACTTTTGACGAAAATCGTCCAAAAATGAGGCGATAATAAAGCTATTTATTGATATATCCGCGACGAATGCTCTCGTTTGCCAGCCGAGCAAACTCCCCCATATTGAGTGTCTCGCCACGTCTTGTAGGATCAATTCCAATTTCTTCAAGCATCTGTACTACTGCATCTTTTTGCGCTTTAGGAAACAGACCGTTCATCAGGTTGTTCAAAAGGGTCTTTCTGCGAAGGGCAAACGAGCTCTTTACCACGCGGAAAAACACGTCCTCGTCATCCACCTCTACAGCCGGCCGATCACGAACCTTCAAGCGAATCACGGCCGAATCTACATTCGGTCTGGGCACAAACACACTAGCAGGGACAATCATCGCGACCTGCGTGTCCGCATAGAATTGGGCCGCTACACTAAGAGAACCGTACTCTTTCGTCCCTGGCTTGGCTGCAATGCGCTCCGCTACTTCCTTTTGAATCATGACGACGATATTTTCCAAGGGCAGCCGTTCTTCCAACAGCTTCATTAGGATGGGAGTCGTCACGTAGTAGGGAAGATTGGCTACTACACTGATTTTTTCAAACCCAGCCAGCTTGTCTTCTATTAATTCTTGCAGATTGAGCTCCAGTACATCCCCGTGAACGACATCAACATTGTCATAAGGAGAGAGGGTGTCGGACAAAATCGGCAAAAGCCGTTGGTCGATCTCAATCGCCATCACCTTCCCGGCAGCTCGTCCCAGCTGTTCGGTTAGTGCACCAATCCCTGGCCCAATCTCGATGGCAGCCTTTTCTTTTGTCAGGTCTGCGGCAGCTATAATATTGTGCAGGATGTTGGTGTCGATCAGAAAGTTTTGTCCCAGGCTCTTCTTAAAAGAAAATCCGTACTTTTCCAGAATTTCTTTTGTTCGTGTTGGAGTCGCGATATCCTTGCGCGTTGTCTGCGTCATCCCACATTCCCCTCTCCATCTATGGCTTTCATGGCTGCCTCAAATTCCTCGCGGCTGATCTGGAAGGCATTGAGACGCTGCAGCATCTGCTTGGCGTTGGCATAGCCGATCCCCAATCGCTCTCCCAGCAGTATTCTCCGTTCCTTGGAATCCGCCCCTGACGTCAAGCCACAGGCCAAGAGATCATCAGACGTAATTTCTCCAGCTGTCTCCACCATCTCCGTACGCACTTCAGACAACGCGCGGATGATGACCTCCGGAGAGGCGTTCTCTACCCCGATGTCGCCCTTTTTCGTTCCGTCCTCTTGTGTGATGAACGCATGCTTACAGCCAGGCACAGCACGGCTGATAATCCGGCGTATACGCTCCCCCTGATAATCGGGATCCGTAAAGATGATTACCCCGCGCTTTTCCTGTGCCAGGCGAATTTTTCCGATGGTCCTTTCATGTATAGCTGACCCACCTGTCTCGATCGTATCGGCATTGACGGCACGCTTAATTGCCGCGGTATCATCTCTGCCCTCGACTACGATGAGTTCTCTGATTTTCATGGACGAACTCCCACTTTCGTACAGTTTCAAGTTTGAGACTAGTTTGCTCGAAAAACCATGCAAAAAGACAGAAAAAGACTGAAACGTTCCCTGTCTGGTCACGTCTTATAATGTAATAGCTTACCACGACTTCTTTCCCGGAACCAAACCGAAAAAGAAGACAGGAGCTATTCGCTCCTGCCCTTAAGGTTTTTGTGGTCCAATCACATAGACTGTTCGGTTGCGCTTGCGACCAAATTGAACCGCCTCTGCATTGGTGCTGACAAATACGTCAATCTTGTTGCCGCGTACGGCTCCACCCACGTCTTCTGCTCGACGGTACCCAACTCCATCGATGAAAACCCACCATCCCAAAGGAATGACTTTAGGATCGACTGCGATGGTATGACCTGCCTGTGCTTTTACACCTGTAGCCGTTCGACCATAGCCAGGTGAGTTCACGGGCTTTCCTCCCCCAGCAGGGGAGTAAGCGGTCAAGGTAACCCCATTCAATACTTTCTTCGGCCTAAATGCTTTTCCACCGCGGGAGACCATTCCCGCTGATGCGACCATGACTGGTTGTGACCCATCATCCAGACGCGCGACTGCCGCTGTACCGACCGCCACAACATGGTCTTTCTTTACTGTAATGACATCTCGTTTCACCAGTTCACGAGAGACTTCCACTCCATCCTCCGTGACCAGCTTGTAGTGTGCAATTGCCTTACCTTCTTGCCCATTCTGCAGTACTTTGGTATTCCCCTTTGTCAAGGTGGAATCGTTCTTGCGAATTTCCTGGAAGGTGACACGCTCTTCCTCTTGAACCATCTGCACAGCAACACGCTTTACTTGAATCGCAGACTCTTTGCTGAGAGCGGTTCCTAGGGCCGGTTCTACCCGGTCCAGCTCACCTAACGCGATGTTGCCGTCCTTCAACACACCAGCAACATCACGACTCAGTGTATGTATCATTTTTTTCTGCCCGTCAACCTGGACAGGAATCGTCCAGCTTGTATCTAAAGTAATGTATATTCCGCTCGTAAGTTTCGTCTCAGGTGTAGGTTGAAGGGAATCCCTTTCCGTTACCGTTACATTTCGTTCGGCTAGAAATTGCTCGACGGTGTCTGCTTTTGTACCTACCGTCTGGCTCTTTCCGTCTAACGTAAAAGTGACCATTTTTGGCTGGGTAGCCTGGGCAGAGAAATAGCCAATCATGGGAACCAATATAAGCGCTAGGGTGCCAAAGAGGACAAGTCCCCGATTCTTATACCTTTCCCACATCCTGCGTAATTCCATTTCCCACACTCCTTTTTACTAGGAAAACCCGAGGGCCTTCCTTCGTCTAGCCAGGTAAGGGTCGATGTAATTGCACTAATATTCTGGAAGTGGCCGATACTGAACAAGGTCGGATTTGATTGTAAGTTACTTTTTCGGCTTTGTCAAATTCCCTTCAATGGCTGCTGAAGCGATGATGGTAACAGACTAGCAAAAACAGTCTGGCGAATGGAAGCAGATTTCTGTCGAGCCTATGTGTCGATAAGAGAAGAATCGTTCGACACATGTACATGGTATGCCTCTTAAAAAGGGAGTAGAACTACTGATTTTTTGGCGCTTTTCATAGAAAAAACCGGGAAACCCACGAACAAATCCGTGATTCCCCGGTTTTTTTGACGTAAGAAAGATTTTAGGGTTGGAGGCGGAACAGCTTTTTCGCATTCTCGGAAGTGATTTTCGCCATTTCCTCATAGGACAGTCCGTGCAAGTTGGCCATTTCCTCACAAACATAGCGCACATAGCCACTCTCGTTGCGCTTGCCGCGAAACGGATGCGGAGTCAGGTAGGGGCAGTCCGTTTCAATGAGCAATCGATCCAGCGGTACTTTGGTAGCCACTTCTTTCGGCTGCTTGGCGTTTTTGAACGTCAATGGACCGCCAAAGGAAATATAAAAATTCATATCCAGAGCTAGTTTGGCCGTTTCCCAGCTACCGGAAAAGCAGTGCATGATCCCGCCTACATCGGCTGCCTTCTCTTCTTTGAGAATCGAGATGACATCCTGATGAGCATCCCGATTGTGAATGATGATCGGCATATCCAGCTTGCGTGCAAGGCGAATCTGCTTGCGAAAAACCTCCGCCTGCACCTCACGAGGCGACGTATCCCAATAGTAATCCAGGCCCATTTCTCCAAGCCCGACTACTTTCGGGTGCCGACTCAGCTCTGCGATCCACTCCAGATGTTCATCTGTCATGTCCTTGGCGTCCTGGGGATGCCAGCCTACCACTGCATAGATAAAATCGTAGTTGTCGGCCAGCTCCATGCAGGTGGGGATCGTCTCGGCATTGAAGCCGATGTTGACGATGGTGTCCACGCCATTTTCCCTGGCGCGCGCAATAACCTCTGCACGATCCTCATCAAATTCTTTCGCATTCAGATGCGCATGTGTCTCGAATAACACGGTATGACCCTTCCTTTCCAGCCAGCTTACTTGACGATAGCTCCGTTCGGCATGCTTGGATCAACCGTTGCCAAAGTCAATTGATCTCCCTCAGATGCTGCCAGAATCATTCCTTGCGACATTTCCCCACGCAGCTTGACTGGCTTCAGGTTGGCTACCACAATCACCTTTTTGCCCACCAAATCTTCCGGGCTATAGTATTTGGCGATGCCAGACACGACCTGACGCTTCTCATAACCGAGATCTAGCTGGAGTACCAGCAATTTGTCAGCGTTTGGATGCTTGGTACACTCCATGACCTGGGCGACTCGCAGCTCTACCTTGGCAAAGTCGTCAATACCGATCGCTTCCTTGGTGTCTGCTTGTTTTTCTGCGGATGCTGCCGCTGTATCCGGATTGGTTGTTTCGCTCACGCTATTACCTCCTGCCTGTCCTTCTTGCTTCTTCTTGTTCTCCTCTGCCTGGCGGCGTGCCTCAGCAGTAGATTCGTCGATGAAATCCAGCTCAGCCTGTACATCCAGACGCGGGAAAAGAATTTCCTTGCGGCTGACGATGCTGCCCGCTGGCAAGCCACCCCAGACTCCTGCCGACTCCCAGCTTGTCGCTTCTTCATTATCCAGAATGCCTAGCTGATCCCAGATTTTTGCCGGTGCTTTCGTCATAAATGGCTGGATCAAAATGGAGCTGATCCGGATGCTTTCTGCCAGATTGTACATGACGGTAGCCAAGCGGCCTTTCGTCTCTTCAGACTTAGCCAGGTTCCAAGGCATAGTCTCATCGATATACTTGTTGGTTCGACCCACCAGCTCCCAAATATGAGCGAGAGCGTTGCTGAAGCGCATTTCCTCGACATGACCCTCTACCAGCCCTTTGGTTTTGACTGCCAGGCTGATCAGGTCTTCATCTGGTTCTCCTGCATCCTGTGGGGCTGGGACAGTACCATCGTAGTATTTTTCGATCATGGTCGCGGTACGGCTCAGCAGGTTGCCGATGTCATTAGCCAGATCGTAGTTCAAACGTTGGACAAACGACTCAGGCGTAAATACGCCGTCTTGACCAAAGTTGATTTCACGCAATAGGAAGTAACGTACACTGTCAGAGCCGTAGCGCTCGATCAACAGCTTCGGATCGATGACGTTCCCTTTGGATTTGGACATTTTTCCATCCGGCATCAACAGCCAGCCGTGTCCAAATACCTGTTTAGGCAACGGGAGATCCAGCGCCATCAGGACAATCGGCCAATAAATCGTATGGAAGCGCAGGATGTCCTTACCGACCATGTGTACATCTGCCGGCCAGTAGCGGCGATATTTGCTATCGTCATCTGTCAGGTAGCCCAATGCTGTGATGTAGTTAGCCAAAGCATCGATCCAGACGTAGATGACATGTTTTGGATCGCTAGGTACTTTGACTCCCCAGTCAAAAGTGCTGCGGGAGACGGACAGGTCTTGCAAGCCTGGCTTCAGGAAGTTGTTGATCATTTCGTTGCGACGGCTTTCAGGCTGAATAAACTCCGGGTGCTCCTCAATATGCTTGAGCAGGCGGTCCTGGTATTTCGACATGCGGAAGAAATAGTTCTGCTCTTTCACCATTTTCACTTCACGACCACAGTCTGGACAGTTGTGCCCTGTATCGGTCTTGCTCTGGGTTTCGGTCCAGAACGCTTCACACGGTACACAGTAGTAGCCTTCGTATTCCCCCAGATAAATATCACCTTTATCCAGCAGGAGTTGGAAGATCTTTTCGACGACTTCCTTGTGACGCGGTTGGGTGGTGCGAATGAAGTCATCATAGGAGATATCCAGTCTGTCCCACAGATCGCGAATCCAGCCGACGATGGGGTCGATGAATTCGAGCGGCTGCTTGCCTTCTTCGGCCGCACGCTCCTGCAGCTTTTGCCCATGCTCATCGGTTCCTGTCAGGTAGTAAACATCGTACCCGCGCAGGCGTTTGTAACGAGCTAGCGCATCACAGGCGATGGTCGTGTATGCATTCCCGATATGCAGCTTGTTACTAGGGTAGTAAATCGGTGTTGTAATGTAATACGTTGGTTTCATAGCCCAATACCCCTCCAAAAATAGCGTTGATAAATAAGGAAAAGCCCGCCCCAGATTGGGACGAGCTTGATCTCGCGGTACCACCCAAATATTCCGCTCCCTCACGGAAAACGGACTTGAGGAGTCAAGGTTGACTCCACCCGTAACGTGGGCATTCGTCGCAAACTACTACAGCTGGTACAAAGCCAAGCTGTTTGTTCATATGCGAGACTCGGGGGCCATCTTCAGCTTGCTCGCTTATACCGGTTTGCAGCTACCCCGGCTCTCTGTCATAAGGAGTGTCAGCCTACTCTTCCCTTCAACGTCTGCTCTCAATATATCCAACTCAATTTATCCTCTATTTTACACGAGCGACCCATTTTGTAAACATCTCTTCGCCTTTCTTTTCATTCAAATATGATTGGAGCACAAAATAAGCGAGCAGTGTTATAAAAAGGAATTTTTGTCGAATCATCTGATTGTATTCGACATGAAACGACTGTAAATCAAGATTAATTCTTCCAGTAATTTTTATCCATAAATTTTTCCGGATTAATCCTGCACCTTCACAAAACACTGGTACATCAATCTTTTGATTTTCAAAAAACACTTTGTTTTTCAAAAAAATTACAAAATGATGTTGACACCTTTGGGAATCGCTGGTATGATAAACGCAATAGAAAATGTCGAATATTGACGATTAATAGTTTACATTCACAATAGCATCGACAAGACATCGCCAGATTTTAGGAGGAGATCATACGATGATGAAATCAACAGGTATTGTACGCAAAGTGGACGAGCTGGGTCGCGTAGTCATTCCGATTGAATTGCGCCGCACTTTGGGGATCGCTGAAAAAGACGCACTGGAAATTTACGTGGATGGCGAGCGTATCATCCTGAAAAAATATGAGCCTGCATGTATTTTCTGTGGAAACGCAGACAAAGTATCTCACTTTAAAGGCAAAATCGTTTGCCAAGATTGCCTCACAGAAATGCCTGTAAAACGCTAATTGATACTTAACGCATACAAAGCCTCTTCCAGTGCGCCTCCGTTTCTGGTGGGGCTTTTTTTCATGCAAAAAAAGCTGACTCTACATAATAGTCAGCTTCCACTACTGCTTGCTATTCGCGATGGTATTCGTTGTAGACGTCTCGCTTGGAGACTCCACGATCCTCGGCTGCTTTCTTGATGGCCTCCTTTTTGTTCAAGCCTTGTTCGACATATTGATCAACATGCTCCACCAGGCTCCTGTCTTGCCACCACGCCAGCGCGGCTGCTGCTTCCGCTGTACCGGTAAAGCCTTCGACAATCAGGCAAAATTCCCCCCGTACCTCTCCGGCTTCCAGCCATTCGATCAATTCATCCAAGGTTCCACGGACAAATTCCTCATATCGTTTGGTCAGCTCCCGCGCGAGCACTGCACGTCGATTGCCCCATACCTTCCGAATGGCAGTCAGCGTCTTTCCGATTCGATGCGGAGCTTCGTAAAAAATAAGGGTCTCCGGATAATGCTTCAGCCTCTCCAGCTCTTCCCGTCTTTCCTTGTTCTCTCGCCCCAGAAAGCCGCAAAAGACGAAGCGGTCCGTCGGCAGCCCAGACGCGATCAACGCCGTCAAACCTGCATTGGCTCCTGGAACAGGAATGACCGGAAAACCTGCTGCTGTCGCGTCCCGGACAAGCTCTGCCCCAGGGTCCGATATAGCAGGCAAGCCTGCATCGCTGACCAGGGCAATTCGCTTTCCTTCCTCCAGCCATTGCAGCAATCCTTGTCCACTAGCTTCCTTATTATGTTCGTGATAACTGACCGTCCGTTTTTCGATCTGAAAATGGTTCAACAGCTTGCGAGTCTGACGGGTATCCTCACAGGCAATCACATCGACCATGCGCAGTGTCTCCAGACAGCGGACGGTCATATCGTCCAGATTGCCGATCGGCGTAGCTACCAGATAGAGGACACCCGTTCCTTCTGCCGTAAAACTACTTTGGACATTCATCGTGAGGCTCCCCTCCAATCAACGCTTCTTTTTGGCTGCGGGAAAGCCGCTTGATGGCTTCCTCCCGCTTTAATCCCCAGGAACGGTCCACTCCTTCTTCCCAATACATCAGCTCGACCGGACCTCTTCCCCTCGTATACTTCGCACCCTTACCTTCATTGTGAGTACGGAATCGGCGGGCCAGCTCCGTGGTGTAGCCGGTATAGAGGCTCCCATCCTTGCAGACGAGCATATAGACGTAATGGCTCTTATGCGAGGGAATCGCGTCGTCCGAAATAGATTTCCTGCAGTTCTTCACAGTATTCCTCTCCGTTTTCATAGACAATCAAAGGAGGCTGGATACGAAGCTCAGGCTTGCCACCTTTCATACCCTCGATCAGCACCATGTTGGGCTCTGCGTCCCGGCGTGGATATACCAGCCGCATTCGCTTCGGCTCTATGCCGTACTGACGCATGCACGTAATAATTTCTATGAGCCGTGTCGAACGGTGCACCATAGCCAGCTTGCCGCCGTTCTTCAACAGCTGGCTGCTGACGCGTACCACGTCTTCCAGATTCAGCAGGATTTCATGGCGGGCAATCGCAAAATGCTCACTGATGTTCTTTTCTCCGCTGGTTGCAGGCATGTACGGCGGATTACAGGTGATCAAATCAAACTTGCCATGGCCAAACCGTTCCACGGCTTCTTTCACATCGCCGTGGTGCATAGTGATTCGCTCTTCCAGTTGATTCAACATGACATTGCGGCTAGCCATACTGAACAATCTTTCCTGAATTTCAATACCGTCAAAGGTCGCTTCGGGTGTCCGCGTTGTCATGATCAGCGGAATCGCCCCGTTGCCTGTACACATATCCAAGACCCTTCCCCGTTTGGGAACAGAAGCAAATCGGGCAAGCAGGACAGCATCCATCGAAAAACAAAAAACTTCGTGGCTTTGAATGATCTTCATTTCATGTGTGAGCAAATCGTCGATACGCTCCGCCTCGTGTAGCGGTACGTTGATGACAGGTTCCATCAGCTAGGCCAAACTCCTTTACCTTGTCGTCTAAACATTTTCCAGCGAAAAAGCGACCTGAACGAAAGTTCCAGGTCGCTTTGTTCACTCGGTGCAGGTTTCTCACCTTTATTTTTGAGGACCACCGCTCAGGAATGAGAGACAGAACAAGCAGTCTCCTTCTTTACGCAGGCTGCCAAAATGCACATTGCAAATATGAAACCCTTCGCCGTACAGACGAGCCAGGTTGTCATATCCTTCCCCGACTACTTTCTTCTTGGCTTTCTCCTGTGCAGCAGGGTTGGTTCCCTTCTGTTTTGGTGAGGAGCCGGTCTTTTTCTTGTCTAGCCGGTTTCGAAGGTGCTGGTTTTCAACGAGTAATTGGGCATTCTCCTCCATCAAAACGACGATGACGTCTTTTAGTTCACCGATCTCTTGATACAGGTCGCCGATTCTTTCTTCAATGCTCGCCATTTTGACGAAAATTTCCCGTTTGTCCACTCGCTCACCTCTCCTCTACCCCACACTATTCAAAGGTGGGAAGCCCTATCGCAATCTCATCAAGTCCAAACTCGGTAATCCGTTTATCTACCGCAAGCTCCACCTGAACAGACTGATCCAGCACATTCACAGAGACGACCCGTCCGTTCCCCATAGGGGTGGTCACGACTTTCCCGACATCGGGGATTTCATCGCGGGTGCTTTCGTAATTGTCATTCTCGTATTTTAAACAGCACATCAACCGACCGCACAGACCGGAGATTTTCGCTGGATTCAACGAAAGATTTTGATCCTTGGCCATCTTGATAGAAACAGGCTCGAAGTCGCCCAGGAACGTGGAGCAGCAAAGCAATCGACCACAGGGGCCGATTCCACCCAACATCTTCGCTTCATCGCGAACGCCGATCTGACGCAGCTCGATGCGCGTGCGAAATACGGAAGCCAAATCCTTGACCAGCTCACGGAAATCCACTCTTCCGTCAGCCGTAAAATAAAAGATAATCTTGTTGCGGTCAAACGTGTATTCCACATCGACAAGCTTCATATCCAGCTTGTGCTCTTTGATCTTCGTCTGACATACGGTGAATGCATTCTTGGCAGCCTGTTTATTCTCGTCCACCTGCTTGGCATCCCGCTCGTCTGCCATGCGAATCACTTTTTTAAGCGGCAGCACAACATCTTCTTCGGCTACCTGCTTCTTGCCAATAACAACCTTGCCGTATTCGACCCCACGCGCCGTTTCGACGATTACGGTGCAATCCTTTTCGATCGGCAGTCGGTCAGGGTCGAAGTAATATATTTTGCCCGCTTTTTTAAAGCGGACACCAACAACCTCATACAAGGGTTATCCCTCCTGGATGTGAAGAACCAACCGCTCAAGGGCCAACTGTGCGTTGGCGTTTCGCTCTATCCGATACTTCGTTTCCATGACCAAATCGATCCCACGCAAGAGCTCAGCTTTTGTCCATATCAGTGCTTGTCCTTGCAGCACATCCTGTTGGTCGCTGTGAATGAGATGGGCATGCCTGCCTACTTGCACATACAGGATATCGCGCAGCCAAAGGATGAGCAAATCCAAAAAGAGGGGTAGTTCCTCCTTTATTTTGTCGCTCTTATGCATCATATCATGGATCGTAAAGAGCGCTGACGAGTTGCGTTGTTTGCACTCATGCACCAATTGTATCACTAGATTTCTCAGCTGTGCAAACGATTCTGATTGGCTAAGTACCAAGGCCTCTTCCACATTTGTTGTAATGTGGGAAGCGACTTGTGCCATGCCAGGCAAAACCCCGGATTCGCACAGTTTTTTAGTGATAGCTTCTGCTGAAAGCGGCGAAAAAGGAACGATTTGGCACCGTGACAGAATGGTAGGAAGAATAGCGTGACTATGCTCGGTCAAAAGAACGGCTAGCACTCCAGCAGGCGGTTCCTCCAGAAATTTGAGCAGGCTGTTGGCGGCCTGTGTCGTCATTTTATCGACATGCTCGATGATGTATACCTTGTGATGCGATTCGACTGCCCGCATCGCCATCTCTTTTTGCAAAGCACGAATCTGGTCAATCTTGATGGAAGCTCCATCCGGCGAAAGAAGAAGAACGTCAGGGTGATTGCCCGACTCGATCCTTCTGCATGTAAGACAGGCCCCGCAGGCGTCTGCCTCTTTTTCCGAACAAAAGAGAGACTTCGCCAGATGCAGGGCCATCTGCTTCTTGCCAGCGCCTTTTGGACCCGTGAACAGATAGGCGTGGGCAAGACGGTCGTTGCGCAAGCTATGGTACAGCAGTTCGGAAGCTCGTGGCTGCTGAGAAAATGTTGTCCAAGTCATGGTTGATAGACCACCTGTTAGAAGTACAGATTGATCAGCATGCCGCGAATTTCGCCAATTCGCGCCAACAGATCAATCATGGGAGCCTGCTCGCTGAGAAGCTCATCTGTCAATTTCAAAAGCTCCGCATCTACTTCCTTCACGATTTTATACAGTCTGCTGCGACCACGTCGGTTCAAACCTCGCCTGTCATCCAAGGCGATACCGTACTGTACGGCTTCCTCCATAAACTGCTTGACGAGGTTTTTGTATGCGTAGAAATCGCGAATCGAGCGTGATCGTGCCAGGATTTGGCCTTGCTTGTCTATATTCGACAACAACTGGGTTAGGCGCTCTTGAGACATGCGTTCATCTTCGCCTTGCACCATCGTGCCAAAATTCAGCTTTTCTGTATGGAGATTTCTGCGCGAATCCGTAGCTCTGGGCATTTCCACTTTCGGCCGAAGACCATCGCCGATTTTCATTAAGCCACCTCCGTTACTCCGATCACTAGAGGTCCTCCCCCATGCATTTCAGTATATACGAATGCAGGCGAAAAGCGAGTAAGATCTATATTTGCTACTCAATCACTGGATCAAAACGAATGAAACTCTCCTACATCCATGACAAAGACCGCTGCACCGCCGACCTGTACTTCCAAGGGATACGGCATGAACGAGTCAACCGCATTGCTGAGGGGAGAAACTGGGGTCACCATTTGTTTGCGTGATTTGCAGTTATGAGAAATGATGTCGATTACTTCCGGCACGCTTTCGTCAGACGTACCGATTAAAAACGTAGTGTTGCCTGCGCGTAAAAAGCTCCCGGTACTGGCAAGCTTGGTCGCACGAAATCCCTTTTTGACCAGCTGTTGAGACAAGCGACCGCTATCTTTGTCCTGTACGACCGCAATTACCATCTTCATCGGCCATCACCCTTTCCACCATTATCTTTGCATGGTTACTATCGTTGCTTCATTGTATGTGAATCCTCTAGGCTGGTTACGATATCCTTCTTACTAAGTAGTATACAGCATGTCTGTAACAAAGCGGTACTGTCAGCTTACAATCTCGCTAGCAAAGCCTCCATTGCAGACGCAAATACCTGATCCGGCTCTTGCTCTGCATCAATGACAATAAAGCGTTCGGGATCGCGTGCCATCGCCAGCTGGTACCCTTCTCGCACCCGTTCATGAAAACGAAGCCCCTCCAAATCAAGGCGATTGACTTCTCTTCCCTTGGTAGCATTGATCCGATTCAGTCCCACCTCAGGCGAAACTTCAAAAAACAGCGTCCATTGCGGCATGCAGTCTTCTACAGCAAAACGATTGATCGCGTATACTTCATCGATTCCAAGACCACGGGCATGTCCTTGATAGGCCAGACTGCTGTCGATAAAACGGTCGCACAGCACCAGTTTGCCCGCTTCAAGTGCTGGGAAGACCTTTTCAGCCAAATGCTGACGTCTTGCCGCCGCATACAGCAGCGCTTCCGTCCGTCTGTCCATCTGGGTGTGAGTAGGATTCAAGATGATTTCTCTGATCTGTTCGGCGATGTCAATCCCGCCTGGCTCTCTTGTCAAAAGCACATCCATCCCGCGGCGACACAGCTCCTCATACATCCGCACGATGACAGTCGATTTTCCCGCACCGTCGCCGCCTTCTACGGTGATGAATTTGCCTTTTCTTCCTGTTGTCACATTTATGCTCCTTCCAAGCCTGTTGTCAGCATACTTATTTAACGAACCACTTGTATCGTCTGCAGGCTATCGTCCTGCACGCCATGAAAACGGGTTTGCCCCGATCGAAGCTCTTGAAGCATGGACAGGCTTTGCTCGTCCATTTGCTCACCTGGCACCAAAATGGGGATGCCTGGAGGATAAGGAATGACCATTTCGGCAACGACACGACCCAATGACTGGTCCAGCGAAATCGTTTCATGCGGGAAATCTACCGCTTCATGCATGGGCAGTGCCTGCTCTCTTATATAATGAGAGGATACGATACCTGCCTGCACGATTCGCTCTGTGTCCTGATCTTCTTGCGCTTCGATCGATTCCAGCAAACGAAACAGTGCGTCCAAATCCCGTCCAGAGGTACCAGCGGATGCAACCAACAGAACATGTGTCTCATCAGCCAGCTCTGGAAAAATGCCGTGTCGCTCCATCAGCTGCTGCAATTGAAATCCAGTAAACTCCTCTGTCCGCAAGTGCAAGAACAGCTTTAGCGGGTCCAATGTCGCGTAGACGCTGTTAGCACCCAGCTCTGGCCCATGCAGCCACGATATGCGGCTAGTTCGCTCCCGCAGCTTGTCCAGCAAAGGAAGCAATCGGTCCCATTCGCTCGCTGCCTCCATCACCAGATGTCGCCTTGCCAGATCGAGCGAAGCCATCAAGGGGTAGGAGGGGCTCGAAGATTGAATCATCGCCAAATAACGGCGCAATCTTTCGCGATCTATCCGCTCGCCTTGCACATGCAGCATCGACGACATCGTCATGGATGAGGCCATCTTGTGTGTCGATTGCACAGAAGCATCCGCTCCAGCGTGCATGGCTGACGTCGGAAAGGCTGAGTGAAAGCCGTAATGCGCTCCGTGTGCTTCATCCACCAGCAAAGGAATGTCATGGCGATGTACCGTTGCCACCATTTTAGCCAAATCAATGCCCATCCCGTAGTACGTAGGATTGGTTAATAAGACGGCTTTTGCATCAGGATGCGCCTGCAACGCTCTCTCCACGTCCTCCCGCCGCACACCAGCAGCCACTCCAGTAGCCAAATCTACTGCCGGAACCAGAAAAACAGGAGTCGCTCTCGCCATGATAATCCCGTGAAACACAGATTTGTGGCAATTGCGCTGCACGAGTATCTTGTCTCCTGGTCGGCATACTGTCATGATCAGGGCTAGATTGCCTACCGTACTACCGCCGATCAAAAAGCGTGTCTCCTGCGCACCAAACGCTTCTGCTGCCAACGCTTCTGCCTCGGCAATCACGCCTTGTGGCTGATGCAAATCGTCCAACCCTGTAATTTCTGTCTGATCCAGCTCCAGTACAGAAGCGAAACGATCTCGACCGCCTCCGTCGAAGCTATGGCCCATTTTATGTCCAGGCACATGAAAGGAGTGCGGACGGCGTCTGGCATGCCGCTCCAGCTGTTCGTACAGAGGGGCTGTTTGTTGCCGCTCCCAAAAATCAGCATCACGTTCTCTCACGCACTCTTCACGTCCTTTGTTTCCAAATGTTTATCCTTCATTTTATCATGATTTGCAAGAAACGGAAAAAGGCATCGGAACGATTCCGATACCTTTTTTGCCTTCACGCATCTTTTAACCAGATTCTTCTCATCTGGTGAATAAAGAACGGATACTTTTCGTCCTGTACATCGGTGTTGACCATTTCCTGCTCGCATCGCTGACAGATAAACTGTTCACAGATGGCGATTCCGTCCTTTTGTTCCTCATCACAGACGATACAGCGCTGAGCAACTTTTTCCATAGTGTAAACGCCTGCCCTTTTCCTCAATCTACCAATCATTATACCCCATTATAATCAGCATCATTCCCAAACGTTCGTCTTTTCGCCAATTGCCCTGTATCTCAGCAGGTACGCCTGCGCCTCCTGGACGGGGAAACAAGCTGCTGCATCAAGAACAACAGGCTGTCTCATGGTACGGGAAAGCTCTGGCAAAGGGAGCTCGCCAATGACGCCATCTTTGTGGAGAATGACCAGCAGATCCGCATTGTGAAGCGTTTTTTCACACTCGGTAGAAAAAGTCCAAGCAACAGGGATTTCGTTCGGAATTGGCTCGTCCTCATTTATGTACAAGCATACCTCTTTTTCCTCCAGCCAGCCTGTAGGAATCTGCTTCCAAATGGACAAGGGGCCCCATAGCGCAATGCGCTGTACGTTCGTCTTTTTCATGATTTCTGTAGCTTCACGCTCCAACCAACTGCCTACAAACTGATGATCATGACGTTTTGGATACATCCATTCTTGACCGATTCGCCTGTCCATGCCCAATGCTCGTGCGACACCGTGCAGGGAAATACCCTCCTGATCACAGGTCTCTCCGAGTTCGAAAAAGAACTGCTCTTTCCAGGCCAAATAACGCGGGAGCTGGCGAACGGCTTCATCTACTTCCCGCATTGTGCTGACCAAGGAGAGGATCTGGCAGGCTGCGAGCTGCTTGCAGAGGACACGTACCCATTTTCCGTCCACATCTCCTCCAAGCCAGGCACGATCTTGGTCGAGGAGCCATACCATTCTGACCAACTCCCACTTCGTGCCTTCATTCGATCTCATGATGTCCGTCTGCCGATCTGCCCAACCATACGGAATGTCTGAGCCAAAGACGAGCAGCAATCCCGTTGTTTGACGCAGTCGCAGATCACCGTGCCACTCTTTTAGATCAGACGGCTTCGTCACCAGGAGTCCGTCTACCTCTCCTAATGACTCTAGGGAGACTGCCTCTTCCGCAATCACCAGATCAATCCCGCTTTTCGCCAGTTCTCGTTGGGCGGTAGTCGAGACCTCCCTCGATGCTGCCAGCACTACCGTCCTACTGTTAGACATGGTAAAGCTCCACTCCTTGTATATCGTTTTTTTCTATTATCCTACCCCTTCCAATCAAAAAAACTGCTGGCATAAGCCAACAGCTTGTCAACCGCATACCTGTCCTTCCTCAACCATCATGTCTGTGCGATAATACGGATGGGTACTCCCGAAACCTTTTGCCTGCTGGAGGAAGTGACTTTTTGTGAAGGAACCGATGCATCAAACCATCTATAGCTATAAATTGCTGTACCGTTTTCGCTGGAGAAGCGTCGGCTATCTGTTTCAGCTACTGCTGATTGGTCTTTCCCTCATCGGCATGTCCTATTATCTGCGGATTCCTGTTATTCAATTGATTGTGACTTTGGCGATCCTGCCTGCTATCGCGATCAGCCATCTCGTGGTGTTTCGCATCTATGCCAAGCTTCGGCTTCTGAAGCCCCAAACAACCGCCAACATGCTCGTCTCTCCCTGGTGGGGAACCGGCTATCGACTGCCCGTGCCGATCCGTCTATATCGTGTCACGGAGGGAAGTGTCATGGCCGGCAGTCTTTTTCTAGCGTTGGCTGCTTACGTATGGCTCCCGATCGAGTACGGTCTGACTTTGCTTTGTGGATCGATCATTTTGACGCTTCCCCGCTTGCTCGCCTTGTTCGTTTCTTTTCGTCAGCCCAAGCAAGCCAGCGTCAAGTATGAGGAACGCGGAGTTGCCTTTATGCGAACAGACGGATAAGGACTCTTTTACATCACCCATAGTTTAATGACGATCAATGCGGCCAGACCCGGCAGGCGCAGGAAACCGACAAGCAGCGCAGTGACCGGATTGATCGGTATATGAAAGCTGGCTAATTCACCGACCAGATTGGCGAAAAACAGCAGGATGGCTCCGATCACCACCTGCATGGCAGCAAAGCCTATCCAACGTATGGGGCGTGCCACAGACTTGCTTGCAGCAATGACCAGCATAATGCCGGTTACAACCAAACCAATGACCCATTCGATTGCCATGATCGACTCCTCCTACGCTTGTTGGCGATCTCGCTCTCGCTTGGCCTGCGAAAGCAGATACATGTATCTCTTCTCTGTCAGCTGCAGATAGTAGATCGCCTCGTCGATTCTTCCATCTGGTTCACAGATGTCCATGAGATAGCGAGCGTGTTGCCAGTCAACACGTGCGCGATTGACCGAAGCATCCAGCTCATTTCGGTCCCACTCGACTACGGTTACAGCCTTCCTTCCCCAACGACTCACCTGCTCAACCACTCCTTATTGAAAATAGTACAGCACACCAGTCATGTTGTTGATCGCGTGCAAGACGACAGCTCCCCAAATCGATTGGTAGCGATGCCGGACAAATCCTAGCCCCACCCCAATGACAAATAAGGGTGCCAGTAACGCCACGTCCATGTGCAACAGCGCAAACCAGAAGCTGCTCAACAATATGCCTGCCAGCGCCCCGAGACGTCTTACCAAATACGTTTGTACGACGCCCCGAAACAACAGCTCCTCCGCAATCGGCACCAATATCCCGATGACTAGCACAGATGCCCAAGCTGCCAGCATATTCGTGTTTTTCGCTTGGACGATCTCGTTTTCAATCTGCTGCTCCCGCTCTGAAGCGAGTGAGATGCCGAACCAATCCGCGACAGGCTTGGTAACGACGAGATCCATCACTTGTGCAATAAATAAGAGCAGCAGCAGCAACGTCAGGATCATGCGCCACAGCTTGATGGGCTTTTTGATCCCGATCTCTTCCCAACGCCCGCGAAACCAGAGCGGGATCAGCAGAAGCAAAAACATCTGATACATCGCAGATTCAAACACGCTGCCGACTGTGCCCGATGCAAAAAATGAACCCTCTAACACCAATCCGTACAAAATCAGCGTTGCAGCTTGATAGACATGCATCCAGGCAACGATATGAATCACATCGTAACCATCCAGCTCGTGGTATCCCCACAGCCAACGTCTCAGTCTTCGTTCCTTCACCCAACTGATGATGTATAGAACAGATACCACTATGCTCAAAACGGTTACAGCTAGAATGGTTAACGACATCCATACCGCCGGCTGATCCGCCGTGGTTGCCACCCAACGCCCGTCCACTCCCTTGATGAAGCGGATCATGGACAGCTCAGCGGCAAACATGATCCAGTACCCCATAAACAGCAGAATGGCCCAACGCGTGGACCTGCCGCTATGAGCCCCTCCACCGCGCGAAGACCGCCCTGTTCCTCTCAGCATCTCCTCACACTCCTATCTCACTCTATGTCTCGTCCCACAGAAAAATGCTTTCCCGATCAAATTAAGGGTTTCTTAAGGATATTGTAAGAGTAAATTAAAAACGAATTGCTACAATGGGCTTGGGGAGACTATCTCTTAACGAAAGAGGTCGATTAGGTGCAGCAACCAATCAATATTCTAGTCGTGGATGATGAAAGGGAGATTGCCGATCTTCTCCAGGTCTATTTGCAAAACGAGAATTACAACGTATTTACTTGCTATACAGCACAGGAAGCGATTCAAGTGTTCGAAACCGTCAAGCTCGACCTGGCCATTCTGGACGTCATGCTGCCTGATATGGATGGATTTACAATCTGCCAGAAAATCAGGGAAAACCATCACTTTCCCATCATCATGCTGACGGCCAAAGACGGAGTCATCGACAGAATCACCGGACTTACCCTGGGAGCCGATGACTATCTTATCAAGCCATTCCGTCCACTCGAACTGATCGCTCGCGTCAAAGCCCAGCTTAGGAGATTTACCACCTACAACAACAAAGAAATGGTTCCGGATGAGAATATCCTTTCATTTTCAGGACTCGTGATCAATCGACATGCCCATGAGTGTACGCTAAATGAGAGACCTTTATCCCTGACCCCTACGGAGTTCTCCATACTATGGGTTTTATGCAAAAACGGAGGTCAAGTAGTCAGTTCGGAAAGATTGTTTCGTGAAGTGTGGGGAGATAACGGAACAAAACCACATCCTCGATGCTTTCACGGTCTATCAAGCTTCCATCTAGAGCTTAAGATTATCGTAAGAGTTTCTTCAGACTTCTATCAGACGGAATTAAAAAACGCTTCCCGTCATGTTCTTTCTCTTTCATTGGTTGCTGTTATGGGGAGGAAAAAGCAACGCAAACTGGCGAATGCTCTCGATGTGTCTGTACATTATCCACCCGCTCTGCATCGTTGTCGTCAGAGGACTTGCAAAAGTAACCAATTTGGGCTGGCTGCTTGTGGAGAACAGCGTCGTTCATTATATGATGGTTGTCCTTGCCTCAATGATTGCCTCAATCCTCTACCTCACTTTCGCTTGTGACTCCGCCGTTCTCTTCAGATACAGATTCCGCTCCATTAAGAAATTTTGCATATACCTTTCGAGGAAGAGAACATCTGCGATTTTCCCCAAAATTCCATAGGGAGACGTATAGTCAAACGTGTCGATCATCCTTGTTTTGTTTTCTGCCACTGAGATGAATTCGTGCTTATGATAAAAGCGTTTAAACGCACCCTGTACCATTTCGTCGACAAAGAAATGCGGCTCATCCATCTCTGTAATCCGGGCAGTCAGTCGTTGTTTGATGCCAAAATGAACAGCCTCCCAGGTCACGCTCTCACCAAGTTGGATCAGCCCGCTAGTCACTCCGCCGATAGCCCTTTCTCGGGTTCGAGCAGTAGATTCCATATGACGGTCAATGCTTCGCGCCAGGTCAAAACAGACCTGATGCGGGGCATCGATGTCAAACTCCGTACGAATGACTGGCATTCACAGATACCTCCTATGGTTGATACTCAGCTTCGCGCCCCTTCACATAGTATAAGAAAACCCAGAGCGAAGCTCTGGGCCTTTTTGCGTTAGAGGATATCCGAAAGTTTGTACTCGTATCCATGCAATCCTTTGTAGTACTCAGGGTACATGGGATTACCGCAATGCTCACAACCAAATTGAGGCGGCACAGACGGATCACCATCATCCATTGCATCAAAAT
>NZ_RHHR01000010.1 GCF_003710915.1 Brevibacillus invocatus
CTCTATATTCGCTCGGAGTTGAATGTACGTAATCGTCTGAGGTTTTAGGAGCTGATAAGCACCAAATGCCACACACGTAGATAACAAAAGCAATGCCAATAATCGTAATGGATGTACAGACATACTAAATATCCCTCCTCTCAAACACTTTTTTCTAGCGTACAGGGAGGTCTAGGGACAAAAAAAGGACCGTGCCCATTCTTTGCACGATCCTACCACATGATCTATTTTTTCATGCATGTTCACTTTTTGATTGCATTAGAAAACTTGGCTACGCCAAGCTTTTGGCGGAGCCTTAGTTGCACTTATACTATCTTCCGCTAATCTTTTTAGCGCTTTAGCGCACTTAAACTTTCCGATAGTATTAGAAAACTTGGCTACGCCAAGCTTTTGGCGGAGCCTTAGTTGCACTTATACTATCTTCCGCTAATCTTTTTAGCGCTTTAGCGCACTTAAACTTTCCGATAGTACAAAAAAAGACCCTACAAGAGGGTCTCTTTCGAATATCAGCTATTTGCTTGTTGAAACGAAACCATAAACTGGCTCAATGCCTTGCATGCTTCATACGGAACCGCGTTGTAAGCAGAAGCACGGCATCCACCTACAGAACGGTGGCCATTCAAGCCTACAAAGCCTTCTTTCTTGGCTTCGGCGAGGAATTTTTTCTCCAATTCCTCATCCTTGACTCGGAAGGTCAGATTCATCAAGGAACGGCTGTTCACATCAGCATGTCCATAGTAAAATCCGTTGCTTTGATCGATGGCATCATAGATCAGTTTGGCTTTTTCTTCATTGCGCTTGGTCAACGCATCCAGACCGCCCGTTTCCTCTACCCAGTTGAGCACTTCACCCAGCAGATAAATACCAAAGGTAGGAGGCGTATTATAGAGGGAGTTGTTTTTCGCATGAATGCCGTATTGGAGCATGGTTGGAATATTTTTGTTCGCCAACTCCAGCATGTCCTTGCGAATAATCACGACAGTCACACCGGATGGCCCCAGATTCTTTTGAGCTCCTGCATAGATCAGTGCGAATTTGTTGACAGCAATCGGCTTGCTCAAAATGTCACTGGACATATCCGCGATCAATGGAACATCGCCGGTATTCGGGAATTCCCTCCATTGGGTACCAAAAATGGTATTGTTGGATGTAAGGTGTACGTAAGCATCAGAAGCCTCGAATTTCACCTCATCAAGACTCGGGATATAGCGATAATTGCTGTCTTTGGAGCTAGCGGCTTGGTACACTTGACCGAACAGCTTTGCCTCGGAAAATGCTTTTTCCGACCACGCGCCTGTCATAATATAGGCAGCCTTCTTTTCAGGTGTCAAAAAGTTCATCGGAACCATCGCGAACTGCGTGCTTCCTCCACCTTGAACAAACAGAACTTCATACTCATCGGAAATGGACATCAGCTTTCTCAGGTTCGCAATGGCCTGGTTGTGTACTTCTTCATACGTTGCGCTTCGATGGCTCAATTCCATAACGGACATGCCGCTGCCACGGAAGTCGATTAGTTCTTGTTGCGCTTTCTCCAAAACGGTCAATGGCAGTGCAGATGGTCCAGCATTGAAATTGTATGTACGTGTTCCTTGATGATTCACAACTCTCACTCCTCTATATCTCTTCTAAGCCCGGTGAAAAATGCATCTACCCAGCAAGTGTTTCTCATCCACGTACTATTATGCACTCTCTTTTCTTATTGTACATAGAAATCCGTACATTTGCAGTAAAAAAAACAAAAAAATTGAGCAAAAACTTAACAAAAGCAGCCGATTGACTGCTTTTGTTAAGAAAACCTAGCTTGATGCTATATCTTAAGAGGCGTAACCGCGTCTGGACTAAGCTATTACGAGCGGTTGTATTGTTCTTCGACGAGCTCCAGAAGCCCTATTTTCCCTAATAATTCAGTCGGTGCCAGGAACGTGACAGTTACGACACCCGGATGGCGACCGATCTGAATCGAACCAGTGATGGTCGCGCGGTTTAGTACCTCGGGAACAGTGATGCCCAAAACTTCCGCTGCACGAGCCAAGCCATTCTCAGTTGCTTCATTTAAGTTGCTACCGGTACCAATAAAGGAGATGGGCAGCGAGTCTTCCAGAGCATCAAGCTCCCAGCCTTTTGCAAATTGTAAGGCTTTTGCCTTCTCTTCAGCCGTGAAAGGCTTTGCCAGATAAGGCAAATCCTCTTCTACTGGCAGCAAAATGGGTCCATCCAGCTTTAAGCCAGGAATGACATGGACTTGTAAGGTTACGATGCCTGCTACATCTGTGGTATGACCGGCAATCTCACCGTCCCCTTGCATCGCGTGCATATCTCCAAGATAGACACCACCGCCAGGCACTTTGACTGGACAAATCAAGATAGCATCCTGTCGAACTCGGTTGATATCCATGTGTCCATCTGTTTTGTACTCCATCAATTGTTCCTTGGTCAGCGCATATTCATGGGGAGCATCGATCAAGAAAGAACCAAAATCCCCGGCGTTATGTGAGTCAGGCATTGGGTGGGACGGTGTCGTTCCCAACTGTCCGAGGAATGGACGCACACGTGCCAAGACTCCAACCAAATCATGAGGCGCAAATGTGACGACAGGATTTTGCATAGATGCTTCCGGTGTGTTCATATAGTATCGGCCATTCTCAGCCACGCGTTCAGCTGCTTGCTTCGGCAGGGTTACGCCGAATTCCTTTTGTTCGTTAAAAGCGATCGTGTATCCATTCGTAAAGGTGAACGGAGTCGTATCCGATCCGCACTCCACACAACGGATGGATTCCGGACCAATCCCTTCAATCCTCGTCTGCGGATAAAGTGTCCCACAGCCTGGACATTTCGCTGCCACGAATGGGTCCCCAAGAAATCTTCCCTCAATCGTTCTTTCGTTTCCGGATGCGGTCACCATCGAAGTCACTTCAATCGATTTGATCCGAATGGCAATCGCATCACCTACGTTCGCACCCTCGACGAAAACAGGCTGAGTGACTTCGTGTCCGCCCCGCAGTGCAGGGGTAATCATGGGTCCCCAGCATCCTGGTGTCGTATTGGCGACGATATAACCGCCATCACGCACAGGGCCGAGCATGGGCTGGGCAGGGTCAAGTATTCCATTGATAAAGCTATTCACATAAACCGTTTGCTGGGCAACTGTCTTTTTCATAACCATCGCTCCTCTTCCGGCTAAATGCTTACAACCCTATTATACATCTTAAAGCCTAGCACTTGGAACGTGCTAGGCTTTATGTCGATGACAAAGTGTAGGCAATTTTTACATGTTGGGGTGATGCAAGCCGGGGGATAGTCCGCAACCCAAACCTAGCATGGTTCCAGCCAGCTGTGGATTGTTGAAGGTATAGAAATGAAAATCTTCACCACCTGGTGAAACACAAGGCTGCGTGACTTTATCTGCTCCCAGCACTCCGGATAGGTCTGCACTAGAATTCCAGCATACCGCAAGCGTTCAGCCAAGTACTGGGAAGTTTTCTCCTCCTGCCAGCTGGGCTCCGCCAATCCATGCAGCTCATTGTAGGTTTGGATGATCTCGCCTTGACGTGTGCCGAGGTAGTCAAAAAAACGTCAATTACTTTTTAGAAATTTTCTGAATGTTGGATCGTTTATCATTTATTCATAGTAAAAAAAGGAAGATGAGCAGTTCTCCACGCCCATCTTCCTTCATGAGATTTTCAATCAATCGTACTAGTTCAATTGAATCCCTTGCTCTTTTACGAACTCCTTCATATGCACTCTGCGCGGTTTATTTACATAATGGGCCATTTGCTTGGTCCATCCATCTGTTTGCTTGCCATTCGTCCGACGTTCGTAATAAGCGGCCGATAGGCTTTCGTAATCCTCCAACGCTGCTTTTATGCCTTCTTTTTGGTAGCGCTCTTCATGAATGTAAGCTTGCTGAGGAAGACGGGGCTTTTGTTCAACCTCTTGGGCCGGATAACCGAGGCACATTCCCATAATCGGGATGGTCAAAGGTGGCAAATCCAACAGCTCAGCTACTTCACGCGGGTTGTTCCGAATTCCCCCGATCATGACGCCACCTAGTCCATAGGAACGTGCTGCGAGCAGTACGTTTTGAGCAACCAAAGCCGTATCTACAGCGCCTACGAGAAAGTTCTCAACGCCATCGGCAGCAAGCGTCTCCCCGTTCATCTCACACGCCTGCTTCAGCTTGTAAAAATCTGCGCAAAACACAAGAAAAACCGGGCATTCCTCTACCCATTTCTGGTTTCCGGTCATTATGGATAATTGCTTCTTGCTCTCATCGGAACGAACGACGATCACACTGTACGCCTGGACATTGTGGGACGAAGGTGCCCATTGTCCGGAAGTGAGAACATCGGAAAGAATCTCTGGAGAAATCGTTTCATCCGTAAATTTGCGAATGGAACGATGTGATTGGATCAATCGAGTTACTTCTGTGGACATAAATAGCCTCCTTGTGTGTTCGCAATGTAAGATTGAATTTCTAGTTATAAAGTAACAAATTGCAGTCACACTTGCCATCTTTGCAAGGGACCCATGCGATCCGCTTTTATCCAACCTTCTTCCCCAATCACTCTCTCGTTTCAGAGAGCGCTGCGTGTGAAGGAAAGGTTTGCACCATCGTTTGCAAAGTAGATTTATCGAGTAACTGGCCATCCACGACCACGGCTTCAATCAAGCGAGTATGGACGATATCCTCAAGCGGATTCTGGTCTAGGAGAACGAGATCTGCCCACTTTTGTTCCTCAATGCTCCCGGCAGAATCCGCGATTTCCATAAATCTTGCAGGTGTAGTAGTAGCTGCCTGTAGCGCTTCCAACGGTGATAAGCCTGCATCCACCAATAGCTCCAATTCGTCGTGGAGAGTAAAGCCAAAAACCTGATTGGGAATCGGCTCCATCTCGCTCCAAAGAGTATCGGTTCCTGCCATGATCGGGACACCAGTCTGATTCAAATCCGCAACCAATGCAAGAAATCGCTCATATAATGGTCTGATGATGGACTTGGAATATTCGAGATTAGCTGTCCCCTTTTCCTGATAATCGGCCCAGAATTGTTGCACGTCGGTTGGTGCATATTGCGAGCGTGAGGGGTCCATGGGGCTTAACAGGTTATGAAAGGTGACCAATGTAGGAACGACATGCGTTTCATTACTCGCTAAAGTTTCAAACAGCTCTTGGGCGATCTGTTCGTCATACGATTGCGCTGCTTCGAGATCTACAGAAAAAATGTAGGGCACATCATTTTGGTATTTTTGCCGAATTAGAGCTTCTTGCTTGGATGAAGCGATCAGAATCCCATAGAGATGTTCAATGCTTCTTTGTCCCATTTCCGAGGCTTCTCTCGCACTGACTGAAAATGGAACATGCCCAGCAATCGGGATACCCTGTTTTTTCGCTTCATCTACAATGGCCACATACATGTTGCGGGGCAAGTACGTATATATTTTGAGAAAATCGACCCCATACTGGGATAGTGCCTGGACAGCGGATTTCGCTTCATCCTCAGATTTCAAGTTGACCTGCATGAGGGTTCCGTCTCCCGATGTTTTGGGCCCGTCCAATGCAGGTCCGGAAAAGAACACTCGCGGAGCCAACTGCCCTGCTGAACTTGTTTTAACCCATCCTTCCATCTGTGAAAGGGAAGCACCCATATCTCTGACACCGGTTACTCCATTGGCCAATAATGATGGAAAAGCATATTTTTCATCATCCAGCAGGTGCACGTGCATATCCCACAAGCCAGGAATCAGATACTTTCCCTCCGCTTGATAAACGTACGATTCTTTTGGCACTAGAGCTTTATCGGTTTGCTCCACTTGAACGATCCTGTTCCTTTCTATGACTACAGTCATGTTCGGCAACAGCTGACCATCCACTACATCCACAATCGTGACATGGGTAAAAGCAAGCGGCTTCTGATCAGCTGTTTCGACTGCAGAAGCTGCTGGAGCGATACTGAAAGCAATAAATGGAAGGAATAACAGGAATTTGAGTTTAGAGAATCGACTTTGTATGGCTTGCTCCCCCCTCGCATATTGCTCAACCCTTATATGTACCACCATGATTGTAACATAAATAAGCGGGATAGTAGGTCTTCTCATCGGTCAAACTGCCACTTTGATCATTTGCAGTGGTCGCAGATGCAAAGGCGATTTGACGATCAACACAATGGCAAAAAACAAAGAACAACTGCTCGCAGAAGTCGAACAGCTGTTCTTTGTTTTGCTAATGCTTTTGATTTTTCGTTTGGTTCCATTGCTTGATTTGCTCGATCATACCACGTATTTGATCGCGTGCTTCGGCATGCTCCGGCTCACTTGCCCAGTGCTGAATGAGTGGCGGCATCACTTTCGTCATCTGGGTATACAGGCACCACACCTTGACCATTTCCACTCGCTCAGGCGTTGCTTCGCCAGTCAAAAGCTCTGTAAACTTATACAAAAGTTCCTCTAGCTCTGGTATCGCTGCCTCTTTTTGGGGTTCCATATGTCAACCTCGCTTTCGAAAACCATCCTGATATTCTACATTCATTGTACCGAATCGGGTCACCAGAAGGAAAGGCGTATGTTGTGAAGCCTACTCCACAATTTTAAGCAAATCGATCAGCTTCTCGATCTCATAGGTTGGTTCAATCCCTGTCGTGTTGTTCTTCTTCCCAGGATTGAACCAGCAAGTATCGATGCCATATCGATTTCCACCTTGAACATCAGAGGTCAGTGAATCCCCGATCATGAGCACATTTGATTTGTCCGTGATGTTCATTTTGGAAAATGCGTAATCAAAAATCTCTTTTTGCGGCTTCTGATAGCCAGTCTCCTCGGAAATAATGATCTGCTCAAAGGTTTGGCAAAGCGGGGAATGGGTGACTCGAGGGATCTGTACTTCTTTAAACCCATTTGTAATGATCCCCAGACGCAAATGGGACAAGGACTTGCACAATTCCTCTGCACCTTCCGTCAAAAAGACACCTTCCCCCAAAAAGCGTAGATAGTCGTGGCTAAAAGCCTCGGCATCTGCCATTACAGCATGAGTATTAAACAAACGCTTAAATCTTTCCACGCGCAATTCTGAAAGTGTGATAGTCCCCTCTTCCAGTTCTCTCCAGATACTTCTGCTGATCTCTTTATAGGTGGTTCGATACAGCTCTGCATCCTGTAGAAGGTGGTAGGCAGCGAATACTTTATCCAAGGCATGCTTTTCAGCCATTTGAAAATCAAACAAGGTATCGTCTAGATCAAATAGAAGAATGTCGTGTCTCATGATGTCCTCCATAGATCAAACAGCAAGATCACAATAAATGTGACCTTGCTGTTTGGTGATGTCTTTTGTAAAATACTAAAACTTGAATCCGGATATTTGCTGTTTCATATCATCAGCCAACGAAGCGAGATTCTGTACAGATGAAGTAATCTCTTCTGAAGTCGCCAATTGTTCTTCCGATGCAGCAGAGCTTTCCTGAGACAGCTTGAGCCCGTTCTCCGAAATACTTGCTACTTGTTCAATACCTGCAGCTACCTGGGCACTGAATTCACGAATTTCCTCTACAGACGAGCTTACTTCACGAACATGCGTCGTTACGTTGTCCATGGAAGCTTCAATATTCGCAAACGCCTGTTTTGCCTGTTCCGTATAAGACAAGCCGCCAAGCACCAGTTGATTGCCTTGCTCCATCGACGCAACGGCTTGATTGGTGCCTTGCTGAATCAATTGGACCATCTGAATCACTTGCTCTGCCGAGTGGCGGGATTCCTCTGCCAGCTTTCGTACCTCTTCTGCTACCACTGCAAATCCTTTACCATGTTCCCCGGCTCTTGCAGCTTCGATCGCCGCGTTGAGTGCTAGTAAATTGGTTTGCTCGGAAATGGATGTAATGAGAGACACAATACCCGTAATTTCTTTGGCGTGGTCAGCCAGAGTACGAATGAGGACCGTTGTATCTTCGGTTGACGTATGAATAGCATTCATCTGCGTCAGTACTTTGCTGATATAGGTGGCACCTTGCTTGGTCATTTCGGTCGCACTGACAGACGCGCTAAGCATGGTTTCACTTGATTCCGAGATATGAACGACTTCTTCCGCAATCTCTTCTACCTTGGATGCCGTCTCCTTGAAGGTATCCAACTGCTTTTCAGCACCTACCGCATTCTGTTGGGAAAGAAGCGCGACCTGCGCTGCAGATTCGGCACTTTGCTCTGTCGAAGCAGATAGCTCTTCTGTAGAAGCAGCGATGTATTCGCTGGAAGCAGATACCTGCGCCAAGATCTTCTTCAGATCCTCGACCATCTGATTCATAGATTGGACCAACACACCGATTTCATCACGATTTTTCACTCGAAGCGGCTCGATTGAAAAATTGCCGTTTGCCAGCTGCTTCATCGTTTCAGTCACTCGGACGACCGGATTGGAGATGAATCGGCTGATAAACAAACTGATCACAAGCCCGAGCACAAATGCCACGACTGTTGCAATAATCAACATATTGATGATAAAGTTTGACGTCTCTTTTGTCGATACCCGATCGTTGTCCATGACAGTGTTGGCTACATTCAAGATATTATCTGCATGCTCATGAAAAATCTGTCCCGCACTTTCGAGTGAATTATTCTGGTAGGAAATGATAGCTAGTTCTGGGTTGCTCTCCTGTGCAGACATAATATCTTCCATGAGTCTTTGATAGGTTTGATAAGCATTCGCAAGGTCATCGATCTGTTTTTTCGCTTCCTCGTTCGGAGCGGTAGAAGCAAACTGCTCCAGCGCCTTAGCAAAAACTTCCTTAGACTTTGCATACTCCTCGCGATATTCTGCTTTACCTGTCAGCAGTAATCCCCTGAGTGCGTTTTCTTGCGTAATGACCTCGGTCTTCAAGCGTTGCACATTTTCAATGACCAAGGAACGTCGATCCAGCAGATTGGAGTAAGAAGAATCGACACTTTGTACCTGTACGATGGAGATCCACGAAACGATCGAAAAAAGCAAAAGGACTGCCATAAAGCCGCCAACGATTTTTTTGGCGATCGTGAATTGAAAGATTTTCTTCATGAATGACTTTTCTCCTATTCCATTAGCAACATTTTTTTCTCTACAAAGGTTGCTGCTTCATGAATAGGTTCAAATAGCAAGTTCGTAATCTCCTTCCCTCCTTGATGCATAACTAGCTGCGAATAATACAACTCCTCATATTCCGTTTAATTGAAGGTTAGGCTCTATGTCGGTAAGAAAACAATCAGCAAGTATCAAAAATACGTATATTTTACACTGGAAATGCCTTATTCGCTTTTTTCTCAATCATTCTTGCCTGAAGAACCTATTACCATGCCTCACTATTTGGATTCATGCGATCCTGTAAAGAAGTGAAAATGCAGCAATACCAGCCACTGTTTTGCGAAAAAAGTGGTTTTGTGGAACTCAATATGCAAATATTGGTATACCTCTTGAGATTATACATTTCTCATAAACTTGTCAACGCAGGATTCGACAAATTATGACTGGTCCAGCAATTCTCTCTGCAGAAGAATACATCAGATTTGCAACAGATTCTTGTACCGTGTCCATCGCAGACATCTGATTTTCGATCTCAAGAACAACCTGTGTAGCTGCTGACGATGATTCCTGTGCAATGTGGTGCAGAGAAGATACGGTTGCGAGAATTTGTTGAGAGCCGGCTGACATTTCCTCTGCAGTAGCGGATACCTCTTGGATTTGGGAATCAACCTTGTGGGTCACGTCAATCATCGATTTGAACAACCCTCCAGCTTCACTGGCTATTTCCAAACCGTGATCCACCTCTTTCGTCCCATGATTCATGGACGAAACAGCTCTGTTTGTTTCCGATTGAATTTCTGTGATAAGCTGCGAAATTTGCTGCGCTGACTGATTCGATTGCTCTGCCAGCTTTCTTACTTCATCTGCTACGACAGCGAAGCCACGTCCAGTTTCGCCTGCTCTTGCTGCTTCAATCGCAGCATTCAGAGCGAGGAGATTGGTTTGTGAAGCAATGGCTGATATCACTTCTACGATTTGTGCGATTTCTTGGGAACGGCTGTCCAGCAGATGAACCACGGAAGCGGTATGATACACGGAGGTACGAATCTCATCCATCTGTGTCATCATTTGCGTCATGGCGTCATTACCACGATTGGCCTGTTGCGTCATATCCGTGGATATTTCAGCTACGATGAGCGGAGGTTGTGGGAATACCTCTCCTAGCTTCACCCCAAAATCGAGTATGCCCTCTGGCTTGATCCGCAATGGTTTGTTTAATCACTTAAGCTACGGTAAGGGACAGTCCAATCAATAAAACGCTCAGGCATGAAAAGATAAAATTCTTTGAGAAAAATGATAATTTCATACTATGACCTCCATATCTTCCTGTCGTACGTGAAAATGGGCTGCAATCTTTTTCATTTTCTTCAAATTTTTACACACATAGCTCATCATCCTTTACCTTTGTATCGGAATGTAACGGCAGAAATTTAGTTATTTTACAAATATCGACAACAAACTACAAATATTATCTTAACAGAAAATGAATTCTTTCTCTTCTTTTTACAGGACCAACTAGCGCATGAGATGGAAACAAACATTCAAAACTCGTGGTTTGTATTCTCTTGGAATCAAGAAGGAAAAATTCGAATTACCGATCTTGAACGTAATGAAATTCTGTCTGCCAGCCAATATCTGGCCGAATATGGTGAAATCTATAATGCACTCAGCCCCACTCTTCCGAAGGGATCTGCGAGCATTACATTTGATAAGCCCCTAGATCTTGCTGCTGGTTCATTGATTGAGCTTCGTTCCGAGTCATTTGCTGGAAGATTGAACAAGCCATTGATCCATCAGGCAAAAGTGACAGCATAGCCCGGAAATCAAGGTCAACGTAAAAACCAAGTATAAACAGGATGTAAAAGTCTTTCGAGAAGCCTTAGCCCTTTATTTCAAACCAAATGTGACCGAAGTCTACCGGAAGAATCGAATGGTGGATACGCGAGGATTTCAGTCCCATTACTGGCTGGATCATGAAGGAGTCCGCTTTGGCGCTGGAAAGCAGTCTGCTCTGCTCTATCATCCGTTAAAAGTCTCTTCCCTTGAACTGGATACCGGAAAAAAGGAACTCATCGTCAATCTTGATCACATGGGCGATCATCACTATGTTCAACAAACCACCAGCAATCAAGTGGGCAAGGTGCGTCACCCTTCCGAGTACCGTACCAATGAAGAGCGTGTTGATTCCTTTTCCCTCGTGGTCGGCTATCAACCCAAAGTAATGGCGAGATTTATAATTCAGCCCTATGGATATTTGACTACCCACGTGTGGACGGAGCACGCAGATGAACAAACACTAGAATCTAATCGCGCTATCTACTTCGGCTCGGAAAAAAGTACGCAAGCTTCGCAGGCGGTTGGCGGTTTCGTCAAGCATCGGATTCCAGTGACCAAAAGCGTGTTCTACTCCAATCCCTATTACAAGCCTTATTTGCGCTCCCATATTGCCATCGAGCAACATCCGCAATTTCTTCCATTTCTCGATGAGCTGCATAAACAGGGAAATGAGATTGTTTTACACACGCTGTACCTATTTGAACTCCGTCATTATCAAAGTACTACGGAGAATATCCTGGCCTTCATGAAAAATCGTTTTGGCAGTGTCACCTGGATCGATCATGGATACCTGAAATCCAGCTTTGCGTTTGATGGACTTGATAAAAAGACTCCCCACTATCTGGCACAAATGTGGGAAAAATACGATACGAAATATTTTTGGCACTATAGCGCAGAGGATACGGCCAACACGAACCTTTCTCTTGATCTGTACCAGACTCGCAAGAACGATGCCTTGCGCACACCCCTGTACTGGTCCCATCCGACGGTGACGGGTCCATTCTACACCTGGGCCTCAGCAGTGGTCCCAGAGGATACCATGTATCAATACAGTGGTAAAAACCTGTACGAGCTGATCCATAACCGAGGTGTTTTCATCAATTATACTTATCTGGCACGAGTACCTTCTTCGGAACGTGCAGGTCGCTTTATGATTCGGAATGCCAATGGCGAATGGGTCATCCATCCTGCTTTCGATCAGCTGTTAAAAAAGCTGTCAACCCTACGAGATCAAGGTGATCTGTATTTGACCACGGTGCGCGATATCATGAATTACTGGATTGCAATTTCCCAGGTTCGCATGGAATATGCCCCGAGTGGTGCTATCTGGTTGCACAATGAAGGTAAGCAGAAAATTTCCGGCCTATCTATGGCAACGCAAAGCAACGAAGTCTTTGTGAATGGAAAAAAACCTCTCCAAAGAGAGGTTGATGGTGAGCGAATCTTCTGGTTTGATCTGGAGCCTGGCGCACGAGCTGTGATTTCCAGCAACCCAGCTGATCATTAAGCAAGCATCAATATTTCTCGAATCTCCTCTTCTGTAAGTTCGGACATGACTTCTTCGCCAGGCTGAACGACTTCATCAAGAAGGTGCTTTTTCTTTTGTTGAAGCTCATGCATCTTCTCTTCTACGGTACCTTGACTGATGAGTCTGATGACTTGGACGATCTTCTTCTGTCCGATCCGATGCGCACGATCTGCCGCCTGCTCCTCAACAGCAGGGTTCCACCAGAGATCGTAGAGGATCACGGTATCAGCTCCGGTCAGATTGAGTCCGGTTCCCCCTGCTTTCAAGGATATCAGGAACAAATCTCGCTCCCCTTCATTGAACCTGTTGCACAACGTGACACGTTCGGAAGTGGGAGTTTTTCCGTCTAGATAGAAATACGATACGCCAAGCTCGGTCAATTCTCGTCCGATGAGTCCAAGCATCTCAGTAAATTGGCTGAAGACCAGGATGCGTTTGCCTGCATTTTGACATTCTTCTATAGTCTCTAGTAATTGCTCGAACTTCGCCGAGCTTCCTTCGTAGTCTTCCACGAACAATGCTGGATGACAGCATAGCTGGCGCAACCGTGTCAATCCGGCCAGAATCTTGATACGATTTTTCTGGAAGTCTTTATCCTGTAGATGCTTCAACGTTTCCTGCTGCAATTTGGCCAAGTAGGACAAGTAGAGCTTCTTTTGATCTGGCAAAAGCTCCGAGGTTTGCATAGACTCGATCTTCTCCGGCAATTCCTTTAGAACATCACGTTTCAAACGGCGCAACAAAAATGGTTTGACTCGTTTGGCTACCACTTGCGGATGCAGCTCGTTGAATTTTCGTCTACTTGGAAAGAGAGCTGGCGTTACTGCATCGAGGATGGACCAGAGCTCCTCCAGTCTGTTCTCCACCGGAGTACCGGTTAAGGCAAAGCGGTAAGTCGATTGAATTCTTTTTACAGCTTGTGCGGTTTGAGTCGCATGGTTTTTGAAAGCCTGTGCTTCGTCCATGATCAGGGTATGAAAAACCGATTTTGCAAAATGATCGTGATCCCGCCGAACGAGGGGATACGAGGTAATGATTACATCCGCATCCTCCATTTGCTTATACGCCTGCTGTCTCTCATCTTTGCTTCCATCTGCCAGTAGGGTTTTGATCTGCGGTGCAAATTTTTTCAATTCATTGCGCCAATTATACATCAGCGAAGCTGGTGCGACCACGATCGCTGGTCTCTTCTGCTCCCTGATTTCCGGCAATACGGAGACGAGAAAGGAAATGCTTTGCAGCGTCTTGCCAAGCCCCATGTCATCTGCCAATATGCCTCCAAAGCCATACTGCGCAAGCGTCTTCATCCATTGATAGCCATAGACCTGATAATCACGCAGGACAGCGCTCACACCGTCCGGTACAGGAAAGTCCAGATTGTCCGGGTTCCGCATGTTTTCCAATAGACGTCGCAAGGATTTTCCCAGCTGTACGGTTTGGCTGGATTTGATGTCCAGAAAACGCATGCCGTGAATCAAAGGAAGCTTCAGCTGGCTTCCGTCCAGATCCTTTTCACGGAAGCCGATCTCGTCCAAAAAATGGTTCAGCTCATCAAAAGCCTCCCCTTCCAGCGGCATGAAGGCACCATCAGGCAAAGAATAATACCTGCGTTTCTCTTCGACCGATCGCAGCACATTGCGAATCTCGGATTCTGGTATTCCATCGAAATCAAAGGTCACTTCCAGCCAATTGGTTCTTTCCTTCATGTCCACCTTGATTTTGGGTGGTGCTAGATTGGTATACACCCTGTTTTTCACCGATGTCGTTGCGTATACCTTGACGAGCTTTTCCATTTCTGGCAACACATGATAGAGAAAGTCATACTCTGCTTCGTCCTCTTCCAGATAAAATCCGCCTTCTGTTCTCGTAAACAAGCTTTGCTCTAATAGTTCCAGGATGCGTTGCTCTTTTTCTGTATCTCGAACCAGAATGTGCGCAGATGCCCGCATTTTTTCATCCAGTGGGTCAATGACGATTTGTCCATAATGAAATTCCAATCCCGCTAACAGTCGATCCTTTACGCGATCCAAAAAAAGTTTGGCCCTAAGCTCTGTTTTTAAGATTCGATCCGCGATCGTCTTTGCAATTTGCACGTCTCCCAGCTTCATCAAACCCGGAACGACATGCTCCATGAAGGGGTCCATTTGTTCGGGCAGCAATCGAACGAACCCATTTGAGGATGCTTCCATCAGCTGCTTTAGCTTGAATAATCGCGAACAGTACTCTCTGGATAAGGAATGGATTTTCCCCCCGTACAGGATGTGACCGTAGTCCTCCATCACCGTCAACTGTTCAAACCCCTTCACATGTAGCAGGTAGTGCTGACCCTGTGGGGATTCTTCCTGATCCAGCTCAAAATGAAGCGGAAGTGAATCTTCTGCCTTCATGACTCGATCATGCGTAACCTCACCTTGAGTGAGTTTCGCCGAGGGAGCTTTCAATAAATGCGGCAGCATCTGTTCCCACAGTACGGGTGGAATCAAAAGATATCGATCACCGTTGCGGCTGCTATGATGACTGCTCTGGAGATTACTTGCATCCCGGTACATCGTCTCGTTTTGATAGACTTGCATAAGCTGTTTGATAAGCACTTCATTTTCGGCATGAAAACAATGCTGTTTGGGATCATACGTAAAATGCTTCGAGAATACGAACGTTTCCCCTCTGATAAGGCTGCTGAGAAAATCCCGGATTTTCTGGACGATATATAATCTCTTTGACCCTAGCTTCATTTCGATACCAAACATAAACTGACGATATCCGTAAGGGATTGTCTTGACGTTGAATTCTACATCGAGAGTTTCCCTGGTATCAAAGCGACTACGTCCAATTTGAGCTGCCTTTTTCTGTTTAGCTGGCACCTGGAACAAATCCAGAATACTTTTCGCCACATGTGCATCTCGAGAAGGATGATCCTGTTGCCTATATTCGAATGATCGGGGAGCTCGATAACCGTTTTTATTTTCATATAGGAAGATCAGTACCCCCGCGATATGCTGGCAGTAATGATCATAGGAAGACAACGAGGGGCATGTACACGCTGCCTGTAATTCCTGTCTCGGTTCCTCTTGGATGGTGACCGTGAAGTCTTCCTTTGCATGAACAATTCCTTGGTATACGCCGAATTTTTCATCACAGACGACAAGCTCGATCTTTCGCTCGCGGAAGTATGCTTCGCCCTTCTCATAAGCCATTCGTCCGCAAAAGGATTGAATTTCTTTCCTCGTTAACTGAAAACCCATCATCTGATTCCTTTCCGTTGCTTTTATCATCCGTGCCGCTTTTCTTCATCATACCATGACTAAAAAGAAAAAAGCTCTCTCGCGCAGTCGTTTTCACATGGAAACAACTGAACAAAAAAGCGAATGTATGTTTTCTTTTTATGGATTACAGACTTCCTTGTGCCTGGAATATTTCCTTGGCTTTTTGAGAGCGCTGATCATGCAGCCAGCAGGAAGTCAGATGTTGATCATCCAGCCTGGTCTCTGGCGGAGAATGGTGATGGCAAACCTTCATCACATACGGACAGCGTGGGGCAAAAGCACAACCAGCCCCTAGCCTGCTCACATCTGGTGGAGAACCCGGAATTGGGACGAGTGGCTCCTGACGATTGGCATCCAGTCTCGGCATCGACTTCAGCAAGCCTTTGGTGTAAGGATGCTGCGGATTCGAAAAGATCTCTTCGGTCGGTCCGATTTCTACGATTTCACCCGTGTACATGACCGCGACACGCTGGGCCATATTGGCTACTACACCGAGATCGTGCGTGATCAGGATGAGACCCATTTGCGTCTGCTCCTGAACACTTTTCATCAAATCAAGGATTTGTGCCTGAATCGTGACATCGAGAGCGGTAGTCGGCTCATCCGCAATCAATACATTGGGACGACAGGCTAATGCAATGGCAATGACGACGCGCTGTCTCATACCACCTGAGAACTGATGGGGATAGGCTTCGATTCTCTCTTCCGCGTTCGGAATCCCAACCAACTTCAACATCTCAATCGCTTTTTGACGTGCCTCAGCTTTAGTCAAAGTCTGGTGCTGCACGAGTCCTTCCATGATCTGCTTGCCGATCTTCATGGTCGGATTGAGAGAGGTCATCGGGTCCTGGAAGACCATCGAAATTTCCTTCCCACGCAAAGCTTCGATCTCGCGAGGAGAATACTTCAAGATATCCTTATTCAAGTAGTGGATGCTGCCATCTGTAATTTGGGTCGTCTGAGGCGGCAGCAAGCGCATCAGGCTTTTTGCTGTTACGGATTTTCCTGATCCGGACTCTCCCACAATAGCTAAAGTCTCGCCTTTTTTGAGAGAAAAGGAAACCCCGCGAACTGCCTGGATGACTCTATCTTGGAGGTGAAAAGAGATACGCAAATTTTCAACAGAGAGGATTGTCTCGTTCATCAGATACCTATCCCTTTCCTATTTTTTCATTCTTGGGTCGAGAGCATCGCGAAGTCCGTCAGCCAACAGGTTGAAGCTGATCATCAATACGCTGATGATAATACCCGGAAATACGAGTTTGTAAGAGAAATACCGCATGGCAACATATCCGTCCTGGATGAGCATCCCCAAAGATGCGAGAGGTGGTTGTAGACCCAAGCCGATAAAACTCAGGAATGCTTCGAAAAAGATTGCACTGGGAATCGTGAACATGATCGTTACCAGAATTGGGCCAATGGCATTTGGCAGCAAATGCTTGACGATCAAGCGAGAGTTGGAAGCTCCCAATGCTTTGGAGGCAATAACAAACTCCTGCGCTTTGATTTGAAGGATTTGTCCGCGTACGACACGCGCCATACTTACCCATCCAGTTACAATCATCGCTAACACAATCGAGAATATCCCAGGTTCCAGGATCAAGATAAACAGGATGATTACGATCAGGTTTGGAATCCCTACCAGCACCTCGATGATCCGCTGCATGACGTTGTCGAGCTTGCCACCGTAGAATGCAGAGATACCACCATAGGCAACCCCAATGATCAAATCGAGGATCGCTGCCAAGGAAGCGATGAGCAACGAAATTTGTGTCCCCTTCCAAACTCGCGTCCAGAGATCACGTCCGAATTCATCCGTACCGAACCAAAAATTCTCTGTAATTCCCCGTTTTTCATATTGGTCTACACCGTTGTTGTCTCTTCCGTCCAGTCCGAGCCATTCAAGACCGGCGACTTTTGGAGGCAAATTGGTGAACAAGAGATTTTGTTCGTCATAGGTACGACCAGACATTTGCGGACCTACCAAGGCTAGAAACGTAATCAACACAATCATGATCATGGACAAGACGGCACCTTTATTCTTCAATAATCGCTGCCAGGCATCTTGCCATACGGATTTCATGGGACCGCTTATTTGTTCTTGGAGACTCGAGTCCACAGGCTCTGGGACGAACAGATCATCACTGATGGTATCCCGAGGGGAAACAGTGGAGACGGATTGTGGAAGCTGTACATTGTTTTTGTTCTTTTCTAGTTCCATGCTCATCCTTTTTGTTTTCCTCCTCGCAAGTTGATTCGTGGATCCAAAAGCCCATACAGGATATCTACCAAGAACACCATGAAGATAAAGAGAAAACTGTAAAATAAGGTAATCCCCATAATTACACTGTAATCATTGACAATGACGGACAATGAGAACTGCTCACCAAGTCCTGGTACAGAGAAGATTTTTTCAATGACCAAAGTACCAGTCATAATATTAATCGCCAATGGCCCCAGCATGGTGACGACAGGAATCAACGCATTTCGCAACACGTGGCGAATAATCACCTTGCCGTTATTCAAACCTTTCGCACGAGCAGTCAAAACGTAATCCTGGCTGATCACGTCGAGCATTTCCGTGCGGATGAAACGTGCCACGGTCGCAATTACTGTAACGGACAGCGCAAGCGTAGGCAAAATGGTATATTCGTAGCCTTTCCACAGGGCAGGGGGTAGAAGTCCCCATTTCAACCCTACGTAATACTGCAAGAGTGCAGCAAAAACGAAAGATGGAATCGACATCCCCAAAACAGCAAGTGTAACCGAGGTATAGTCCAGCACACTATTATGACGCAGGGCCGAAGTGACCCCTAGGACGAGACCAATCAAGGTACCTAAGACCAAAGCCTGAAAACCGATCAAAGCGGAAGGTCCTATACGCTCTGATATGACTTCTGTCACACTTCTGCCGACATACTTGTATGAATCACCCAGGTCACCTTGGACCAGATTGCTCATGTATTTCAAATATTGAATAGCAACAGGCTGGTCTAATCCGTATTTGGCGTTCAAGTTGGCCAGCTGCTGCTCGTTTAGTCGGTCGTTATTAAAGGGCGTACCTGGAAGCATTTTCATCAAAAAAAACGTCGCGGTCGCGATAACAATAAGTGTGACCAGCATATATCCCAACCGTCTAAGCAAATATGCTCCCACTTCGTCCACCTCATCTCATTCCAGCATCATATTGTACATCCTTACAGGGGCAAAGAGGATGCTCGCAGGCACCCTCTTTACGTGTATCCCTTTTTTATTTCGCGATATCTACCCATAGGTAGTTGTTTGATGGTGCGGTTGGCAGGTATACATAATCCTTCACGAACTCTTTTTGCAAGATAGCTAGTCCCTCTTGGTACATCGGAGCAATCGCCACATCTTCTTCAATCAGGATTTTCTCAAGCTCAACCATTTGTTGGAAGCGCTTTTCCAAATCAGTGTTTACTTTTGCTTGTTGAACCAGTTCATCGTATTTCGGGTTGGAATACTTCATGCGGTTTGCAGAACCACCTGTTACCCACATGTCGATGTAAGTCATAGGGTCAGCGTAGTCTGGTCCCCACGTACCCAGAGAAAGATCGTATTGAATCGCTTTCTCAATTTCTAGGCGTTGGTTGGAAGGCACGTTTTTCAACTCGAGAGTCAGACCTGGGAGGTTTTTCTCCAGTTGGTTTTTCAGGTATTCACCGATTTTTTTCGATCTGTCTGTATCAGCCGCGTTGACGCCCAATTTCACTTCGGTTACGCCAGCTTCTTTCAGACCTTGCTCCCACAGAGCTTTTGCTTCATCCACGGATCCTTTTTGCAAGTCACCGTTGTACTCTCTGAAGTCTTTACCCGAAGCATCCTTCGAGAAATTCTTTGGTACGAGACCGTTCAGCGGCGAAGAACCATCATTGAGAATAACATCAGTCAAACCTTGCTTATCCCAAGCCATTGCAATGGCTTTACGGACGTTTTTGTTTTTAAGGACAGGATGCTCATGGTTAAAGCGGAGGAAATAGATAGTAGGTGTTTCAATAATATGGAATCGAGGATCTGCTTTGAACTGGTCCACGTAGGAAGAGTTCAATTCAACACGATCCAATTGTCCGGATTCAAACAAAGTAAGGGCAGTAGAAACGTCTTTTACAACATAACCATCAATCTGATCGAGTTTGATGTTAGCTGCATCCCAATAGTTCGGGTTTTTCACGTAAGTCCAGCCTTGGTCATGCTTCCAATCTGTCAGCATGAATGGACCGTTATACAGCGCATTGTCGAATTCGAGACCGTATTTGTCGCCTTTGCTTTCGACAAACTCTTTCTTTTGCGGATAGAAGGTTGGGAAGGACAGCAATTGATTAAACAATGGGTTTGGATATTCCAGCGTTACTTCCAGTGTCTTGTCGTCGATTGCCTTGACACCCAGTTCGTCTGGCTGTTTCTCACCTTTTTCGATCGCAACCGCATTTTTCACAGCAAGCGATTCAAACATAAAGCTGTAGTGACCAGCTTCGCGGAAGACTTTTTTCCAAGAAAACTCGAAATCGTGTGCTGTAACAGGTGAACCGTCGCTCCATTTTGCATTGTCGCGAATGGTGAAGGTGTGGACCAGATTATCCGCGCTCACATCATGCTTTCCAGCGATTGCGAGATAAGGTTGTCCATTTTTGTCACGACGATAAAGTCCATCCATCGTGTTGTTCAATACGGTAAACGAAACCGTTTCATGGACATGTGCAGAGTCCAAGCTAGGAATTTCGTCCGTATTGTAGACCTGCAAAACTTTTTTGTCGCTTTTTGGCTGTTCGGTTGTGGTGCCTCCGTTGTTGCTTGGTGCTGGTGCTTGGCTGTTCGACTCACCTGAGTTGAAGTTACATCCGGTCACTGTCAATGCTGCCATCAACGTAAGAGCCAGGAATCCATTTCTTTTTTTCATAGTGCCCCCCTACCATCCAAATCTAGTGTATAGACGTTATATCCATATGTGGATATACTATATAAAGTACAATTTTTCTGAACTCTCAGTCAAGCCTTTATGAAAATATTCCTAATAAATCGAAAGGTTTTTTCACCTATGACAAAAACTCAACAAACTCTACTGAATCTATCACCTGTATTAGGTGCATGTTTATACACGCTTCTAAGTGAAAAAATCTCCTCCTTCCTCGCCTGGATTGATGGAATCACCTACTCCTCGTTGCTGTTGTTGATGGTATCCGGTGTTCTATTTATACGAAATGGCAAATTCTTCAGCGCGTTTGCAAACAGCTGCAAGCGTTTTTTTAGCTCCTTACGCAAAAAAGAAGCCTACATTCGAGAACGAGAAGGACGAAAACAGCACATAGGATATCAGTCTCGCTCTCTTCCGTTTTTACCTGTTTTTGGCGTTGGAATCTCTTATTTTCTTGTCAGCCTGCTACTCTCTTTTTTATATGTTTTCGTATTATAGGGATCGGTATGCGCAAGGAAAAGGCTGATCACGCCCTGCATAGTAATCAGCCTTTTCTTTAGCTAGGATATCTGCCAACTTTTTTTCACAGAACGAATTTCGATGCCTTCATTTTTAAAAGCAGCATGAATCGCTCTCGTTATCTCCACAGCGCCTGGAGTGTCTCCATGGATACAGATCGTATCCGCTTTTACATTGGCGTCCTTGCCGTCCGGTGTACGTACTTTTCCTTCCTTCACCATCCGTACTACACGATCAGCCATTTCCTGCGGATTGGTGAAAGTAGGCCCGGTGCGAGTCAGAACAATCGAGCCATTTTCGGTATGCTCTCGATCAGCAAAAACCTCCAGCGCTACCGGAATCCCCATCTTCTGACCCATCCATGCAACTGCAGAGCCGTTCAACGCAAATATCACTAGTTTTTCCGATATCATCGCCAAACCTTCCAGAATGGCTTGGGCAATCTTCTCGTCTGACATCGCCATCATGTACAAAGCACCGTGCGGCTTGCAATGATCCAGATCCAGCTTGTAGGCCTTGGCAAATTCACGCAAGGCTCCCGTTTGGTAGATGATGTAGTCTCTTATTTCCTCTGCCGTGCAGGTCATATACCTGCGCCCGAAGCCCATCATGTCAGGAAAACCTGGGTGAGAGCCTATACTGACTCCATACTCCTTGGCTAGCTGAACGCTTTTTCTCATGACATGTGGATCTCCCGCATGGTAGCCACATGCGATATTGGCAGAGGAGATCAGCTTCATCATCTCTTCGTCGTTACCCAACTGGTAATTGCCGAAGCTTTCTCCCATATCACAATTTAGGTCTACGTACATGATCCCGTCCCCTTACTTCGTCAGCGTGACGAGCTCTTGTCCTGCGTCCACCAGCTCTTCATCACCGACGACAAATTGGTCCACGACCCCGTCTTCTTCCGCCTTGATTTCATAGTAGTTTTTCATGACCTCGATCAGCCCGATTACATCGCCCACCTTGATCGCCTCGCCTGCTTGTACGAACTCCGGACTATCCGGACTTGGTCTCCGATAAAAAATACCAGGCAATGGGGATACGATTGCTGTTTTTTCTGCCATATTCGATTCCTCCTACATCCCGATTTCAATGAATTGCGCAATTACGCCTAGCTTTTGCTTTACGGTTCTTCTTGCTTCAAGCGCTTCTTCCAAACTGACAGAGACAAAGCGCACCTTCTCGTTGGTCTTTACTTGGGCCATCCGATCCAGGTCACTGCTGATGACCGTCGCGATGGTCGCATACCCACCGCCCGTCACTGCATCGTGCAGCAGTACGATCGGCTCCACGCCGTCTGGAACCTGAATCGAACCGATGGGATACCCCAAGTCCGTCACATTGGAAGGGTTGCTACCTGCGCCAAATGGCTGTTCACGCTCCACAAAATGCAGCTTCTCACCTCTGTGGCGATACCCTGTACGGTTGGCTTCAGGGGTTACTGTCCACTCCGTATCCAAAAATGTTTGCTTGCTCTCCTCTGTCAGCCGATAGCTGCAAAGTCCCACAACGACCCGTATTTCATGTGTTTTGCTGTATGCAGGTATCAGATCCGGGTCAATCCGGGTGCCGACGGGAATTTCTTTTTTCCGCATATCTGCGGTATAAATCACATCCCCTTCCGCCACAGCTCTGCCCTCAAATCCCCCAATTCCGATTAAGGTATACGTTGAACGCGAGCCCATGATCAGTGGTACCGCAATACCCCCTTCTATGGCCAGGTAGACACGCGCTCCGCCTTTTACAAAGTCAAAAGAAAGCTGGTCTCCCTCACGTACCTCCAGCGTAGTCCACATCGGAACAGGCTGCCCGTTGATTCTCGGTGGAATTTCTCCACCTGTCAGGCTGATCTTCATGGCTTTGCCAAATTCCAAAACAGGGCCCAAATAGGTGATTTCCAGCACTGCTGCATTCGGATCATTTCCAACCAGCAGATTGGCGACGGTGAATGCGTATTTGTCCATTGCACCAGAGGGAGGCATTCCGATCTCGTAGTAACCGATCCGGCCACGGTCCTGAACGGTTGTCTGCAGTCCGGGTTTTTTTACGTTAATCATGGTACAACCTCCTTAACGCCCGCTCGGCAAAAGCTTCCAAATCAGAGAGAACTTCACCTGGGGTGAATCGAATCTCTTTTTTGTGGTAGACAAAGCTGCCGTCCTCTACCTGCTCGCGAATCGCCTGATACTCGTCCGCATGAATGCTGCGATAACGGAAGATGTCTCCTTGTTTCGGAAACACGATCGAGTCCTGAAAATCAAATAATGTCTGTTCTTTTTGATAAATAGGTGCAGGGGCAATCCCATACAATTGATAGCCGCCAGCCCCTTGGACAGGATAGATCACGGAAAACGCCCCACCAAAACCAAATGCTCGCTCGGGAGTAAACGTACGTGGCCGTACATACTTGGGCACCTCAATCTGTTTTTCCTGGCGCACCATCTGAAAGCACCACGGCAAACCAGGCACAAAGCCGATCATCGAGACGAGAAACGGAGCACTGGTGATCGCTTCGATGAAATCATCCGTATTGGCGTACCCATTGATTTTTGCGGAATATTCCAAATCCGTAGAATCTGGAGCCTGATGCCGATCGCGAAAACGCATCAGCGCTTCATGGGTCCACGGATCATTAAAATAGACCGGAACGTCAACTAATCGGGAAGTAATCGTGATCTCGTCCAATCCACCCAAATCACGCTCGATCTGCTGCAGCTTCTCCAGCAATGCTTGCGGGGCGATGATTTCAGGATCGAATCGTACCATGTAAGAAGCATTGGAAGGACAAATATCATAAACGCCCTCCAGATTTGCTTCTTTCAGCTTACGGGTGATGGCCATTCCTTTAAAGTTTGCCTCCAAGCTCATCGCTTCCGACAACTGGACGAAGATAAATTCATCTCCGCCATACTCGTAACGCGTCTGCAATTGACTAACTTCCTTCACCTCGATCACCTCCATAGACATATGAAACAAGACCAAAATCAAGCAGGCGCAGTATTAGGAAAGAAGGGACACACTTGACGTTTGCGACCTGCGGTGAATGGATGACAGATCGCGCAGAAACCCGCCTTCATGCCCTCTCTGTACTGCCAATATTTCAGCAACAATACTAACTGCAATTTCCTCCGGCGTTTCAGCACCCAGATTCATGCCGATCGGATTGAACAAGCGGGCAAGCTCGCCATCTGTAAAACGTATGCCCTGCTCCTTAAGCGAATTCATGATTCGCTCACATCGCTTCCTTGGCCCCAACAGGCCCACATAAGGTGCTTGGGATCGAAGGGCCAGCTTTAGCGATTCCTGATCTCTTTCCAAATGGTGGTTCATGATCACCACATAGGTCCGATTGCGGATCGGGATCTGCTCATTTTCGTGCGGCCGAACAAGAAGCCGCTGTCTTGCACGAGGAAATCGATCAGTTGTATTGTAGGCCGGTCGCGGATCGATCACGGTAATCGACAAACCGAGAGAAGCCCCCATCTCAGCAAGCGGAATGGCGTCGTGACCAGCTCCAAATATCATCAATTCCGGTGGGGGCTGGTAGACGTCAAAGAATACTTGATGGGTACCATCAGATAAATCACGCCACATGGACTTTGCATGCGGAAGGTTTATCAATTCATGAGCCCATGCAAGCACTTCTTCATTCCAAGCAGATTTACCCAGATCGCCAATGAAACTTCCCGTCTCAGATATAAACAATCTTGCAGGCTCATCATCCCATTTCTCTACCGAAGAAGGAAAAAGGGTGCAGAGAACTCCGGATGTCTCCTCTTGAACCGTTCTCATCCAATGAAGTCGAGGATCATGCTCCTGAAAAGACGATGGAAGCGGTTCTATGTATAGTTCGACGGTGCCGGGACAGCCAAGACCCAGACCCCACACGAGATCTTCCTCCATCACGTACTGCTTTCGCACTGCTAAGGAAGTCTCCATGACTTGCAAGGCTACATGCGCCACATCACTTTCCAGACAACCACCGGAAATCATTCCCGTGGAGTTCCCTTGCTCATCGATAAACATCTTCGCACCCGGATGGCGATAAGCCGAGCCAATAACTCCGATTACCGTCGCAAGCGCTCCTTTACTTTTGGTGCCGTTCGCCCGGTCGATCGCTTCGACAATTTCGATCTGTTCTTGCATCCGCTCACCCCTCACGGTGGATAGATGGCCCATTCCAAGAACAGAATGGACCATCCAGCTGCTCATGGTTTAAAGCAAAATGGAACGTAAAGCTCTTTCGGTATAGACCGTGCAGAGATGCTTGCGATACTCGGCTGAAGCGAAATGATCGCTGCCCATTTCCCCTTCCTCAGCGGCCATTGCTGCTGCCTCCCGAATTCTATCCGGAGTCGGGGAATGCCCGAGCAGCTTATCCTCCACGCTCCTCGCGCGATACGCGATGTCACCAGCTCCATTGATCCCAATGCGAATGTAGGATATCAATCCATCAGGGTCTGTAGCGGCTATTGCACACACACCCACGACGGCGTAACCGGAAGCAGGATGAGCGTATTTCAAGTAGGTGCTTTTCGCGCCATCCGGTGGGATCAGGAATGAAACGGAAGTCAGGATACTGGTTTCCGGTAAAGCTGTCACAAGCGGCCCTAGAAAGAAGCCGTCCGCCTCAACAAGCTCTGCTCCGTCTTCTCCCTGTATCTCCAGCAAAGCCTCAAGGGCGAGAGCAACGCCCGGAATGTCGGCAGCTGGGTCCGCATGAGCGAGGTTGCCGCCAATGGTTCCGCGATTTCGGATTTGGATATCTCCGATTTGCCTGACTGCTTCAGCCAGCACAGGAAGATGCTCCGATACGGTAGGATCCCGAAGAATCTGCTTATAGGAGGTTAATGCCCCCACGACAATCCGATTCTCTTCTTTCCCAACCCCGCGTAATTCCTCTACACTCCCGATGTCGATCAACGTACCGGGTGTAGTCAGCCGAAACTTGAGGAGTGGCACTAGGCTGTGTCCGCCTGCCAACAGCTTTCCTTCTCCGTTGCTCTCCTGCAATAGCTGTATGGCTTCTCGTACAGACTGCGCTTGTACGTAAGAAAATGTGCTTGGAATCATCCGTTATCCCTCCCGCTACGAATAGCTCGCCATACTTTTTCGGGTGTGAGTGGCATATCCAGATTGTGAATGCCAAACGGCTGTAACGCATCCATGACAGCATTGACGACAGCAGGTGGAGCAGCAGTGGTGCCCGTTTCCCCAACACCCTTTGCACCCAATGGATTGACTGGGGACAACGTCTCTGTAAAGGCGGATTCTATCGGTGGGAAGAAACGTGCCTTTGGCATGGTGTAATCCATGAAGGTTCCGGACATCAGCTGTCCTTGATCCGTGTACACAGCACCTTCCCACAGTGCCTGACCCACGCCTTGGGCAATTCCACCGTGCACTTGACCTTCAGCAAGCAGCGGGTTGATCACACGCCCCACATCGTCAACAGCTACATAACGCTTGATTTCGATCTCTCCCGTATGTTCGTCTACCTCGACTACACAAATATGGGTTCCGAAAGGATAGACGAAGTTGGAAGGATCGAAGAAGGATTGCCCTTCAAGGGAAGGCTCGACACCTTCTGGAAGATTCCACGCGTAGTTTGCGGACTTGGCAATTTCCTGGAAGGTCCTGCATCTGGTCAGATCACCTTTTACTGTGAACTGTCCATTGATAAATTCCACCTGATCCAAAGTCGTCTCCAGCTCGTGGGCTGCGATTCGGCGCGCTTTTTCAATTACGCGGTCTGTTGCAATCGAAACGGCAGCACCACCAACTGCTGTCGCTCGAGAGCCATATGTACCCCAGCCCATGGAAACGCTTTGTGTATCGCCGTGAACCAGCTCAACATCTTCGATCGGTATTCCTAATTTTTCAGCTACGATTTGGGCAAATGTGGTCGCAGTTCCCTGTCCATGCGGTGAAGTACCTGTAAAGACGGACACCGTTCCACGCGGATGGACTCGAACCGTACTGTTTTCCCATACCCCGCCCTGAAACCCTATCGCACCTGCGACTGCCGACGGCCCAAAGCCGCAGAGCTCTACATAGGTAGAAAAACCAACGCCCAGATACTTGCCCTTCTTCCTTTGTTCTTCCTGCTCATTGCGAAATGCTTGGTAGTCAAACAACTCCAGGGCTTTATCCAAAGTGAGCTGATAGTTACCGCTGTCGTAGGTGACACCCATTGCATTTCCAAAGGGGAACGATTCTTTGGGGACAAAATTGATTCGTCGTACTTCAACAGGATCCATTCGGATTTTGCTCGCGAACAAATCGATGGCCCGTTCTATTTGATAAGTGGCTTCCGGCTTCCCAGCACCCCGATATGCGTCGGTGGGTGTGGTATTGGTATACACGCCATAGGTGACAACAGCGGCTTGTGGAATGGCATAGGCTCCCGTGACCATCAACCCAAAATCGATCGTCGGACATCCTGCGCCAAAGGTAGAGAGGTAAGCTCCGAGGTTTGCTGTATTCGTAACGCGAAGTGCTGTGATTTTACCATCCTTGGTGCCGGCTAGCTCGACCTCTAGAACCTCGTCTCGACCGTGGCTGGTAGCCATGAAATGCTCCTTGCGCTCTTCGATCCATTTCACAGGCTTTTTCACTTCACGGGCGATGCACGCGACGACGGCTTCTTCCGTATAGGTCGCTATCTTGGCGCCGAACCCTCCACCAACATCAGGGGCGATGATCCGCAGCTTCGTCTCTGGGATTCCGAGCACATTTGCGTAAATCAAGCGGTGAATGTGTGGATTTTGCGAGGTGCACCACAGAGTCAATTCTCCGCCGCCAGGATTGTATTGGGCAACCGCGCCTCTCGTTTCCATCGGATTGGGGATCACTCGCTGGTTGTAGAGACGTTCCTTGACCACGACTTCCGCCTCTTCAAATACCTGATCCGGAATATCGCCTGCCTTCCACAGCAAGGCCAGGTTATTCGGGACGTCGTCGTGCAATAATGAAGAACCCTCTTGCATGGCTTTCTCCTGCTGGACAACCGCTGGGAGAACTTCGTAATCCACCTCGATCAAATCGAGCGCGTCTTGAGCAATATAACGATCTTTGGCAACGACGACTGCGATGGCCTCGCCAGCGTAACGAACCTTGTCGACCGCCAAAGCTGGACGATCCTTTGGCTTCAAATCGCATCCCGGCAAAAACCACATGGCTGGAACAGAAGTCATCTTGTCAGCCAGATCCTGACCAGTGAATACCGCTATCACACCTGGGAGCTGACTGGCTTTGTCCACAACCAGGCGGGCAATTTTGGCATGGGCATGAGGACTACGCAGGAAGGAAGCGTACACCATGCCAGGAAGCTTCATATCATCTGTAAAACAGCCGTTTCCAGTCAGTAAGCGCGGATCTTCCTTTCGTTTGACAGCACTTCCGATCAAGCTAGCCATTGTTACCGAACCTCCTCCACCTTCAACGAATCCGCCATCGCTACTTTCTCTTCGCCTGCCATGATCTGTGCCGCGTGTTTGATAGCATCGACAATGAACTGGTAACCCGTACAACGACAAATAACGCCTTCCAACGCGTCACGAATTTCTTCTTCAGACGGATCGGGATTTTCGCCCAGCAGGCCAACCGCAGCTATCATGACCCCAGGTGTGCAGAAGCCGCACTGCAAACCATGCTTTTCCCAGAAGCTTTGCTGGATGGGATGCAGTTCTTCTTGGTTTGCGAGTCCCTCCACCGTCGTGATGGATTTGCCATTCGCCTGTACAGCCAGAACGGTACAGGATTTCACCGGATCACCATCCAACAGCACGGTGCAAGCCCCACATTGGCTGGTATCACAGCCGATATGTGTACCCGTCAAATTCAGTTCTTCGCGCAAAAAATGGACCAGCAGCATACGGGGTTCGATTTCTGCTTTGCTGTCCACTCCGTTTACCTTGATTGAGACCTCTACCTGATTTGCCATCGTCACACCTCCTAAAAATCGAAAGCCTACACCTGTGATGTCAACTTCCTCATTTCCGTGTCTGCCGACTTGAAAAATTGGCCCAAGACGAGTTTTGCTACACCACCCATCACTCTTTGACCAACCGATGCCAGGACGCCAGTTACCACCACCTCCATTCGACAATTCAAGGTAACTCCATTTTCCGCTTCATCCAGATGCATGTGGGCTACTGCGTCCACCTCGCCTGGAGCGCCCTTTCCCTTTACCTTCAGACAATAGTAGGAGGGCTCCTGGTGATCCGTCATCTGCACATGCCCTGTAAATACGCCTTTCACAGGACCTACACTCAGTCCCATCTCGACGTCATAGCTTCCGTCTTCCAATTGGGTAAAGGATTTGCATCCGGGTATCGAGTGTTTCAGGACGTCCTCATTTTGGATCAACTCCCAGACAATCTCCCTGGGTAATAAAAAGGTGTGGGCATAGGTTAGCTGCACGAAGTTGCCTCCTTTACCGATAAAAATTTTAATTCTGAATGTTTGGACAATTTGCGACAAAGTACAACATTCTGGATGACATTCCATCATATTCCGTTCTTTTCACTATAACAGACAAACATATTTCGTACAACCTGGATTGAATGTTGAGTGATCAAAATAGATCAAAATTTTATGATAATTGTGATAATATGAAATGAATGCTCTACTACCCTAACTTCCCATAAAAGGAGACGTGTTGCATGACCAAAACGCTCAGCTCGTTCCCTATTGAAGCCGTACGCCAGCAATTCCCTGCTCTTCAACGAATCTACCAAGGTAAGCCAGCCGTTTATCTGGATGGGCCAGGAGGTTCTCAGGTTGTGAAAGGATCGATGGATGCGATTTACGCCTATATGGCCAATGGTGGCGCGAATCTGCACGGCTCCTTTCCTTCCAGTCAAGAAACAGAAGCGATCATTGCTGACGCTCGGGAGTATGTTGCCCAGCTTTTTGGCGTCAAAGCTACAGAGGTAGCTTTTGGAGCAAACATGACTACGCTAACCTTTGCCATCGCACGGGCGTTGGGACGAAATTGGGGTGAGGGCGATGAAATTGTCGTATCGGAGCTGGATCATCGTGCCAATGTAGACCCCTGGCTAACCATCGCAGCTGACCGTGGTATGACTGTTCGCTGGTTGCGAGTGAATCCTGAAACCCTTACCATCGAAGTGGACGAAATCGATTCGATTATAACATCTAAAACCAAACTGGTCGCTGTCGGCTTGGCTTCGAATGCCGTCGGTACCATCAACGACATTCCGTTTATTACGAGTAAAGCCCAGGCTGTCGGGGCACTGGTGGCAGTAGACGCGGTACATGCCACCCCACATTTTTTTGTGGACCGCGATCAGCTTGGTGCCGATCTTTTATTGTGCTCAGCTTATAAATTTTTTGGACCCCATGTTGGAATTGCCGTCATCCGTGAAGAGCTATTTGACTCTATTCAGCCTTACAAGCTGTCACCAGCCCCCGCGTCTTTTCCTGACAAGCTGGAAACGGGTACTCAGAACCACGAGGGTATAGCCGGAATCACTCCGGCGATTCAATTCGTCGCCAGCCTTGGTAAAGGAGACACATTACGCGAACAGCTTCGCACCGGATTTGAAGCCATCGAAGAACACGAAAACAGCTTGGCTGACAAAATGAGAGAAGCGCTGCTTGAAATGGATGGCGTTACGCTTTATCAAGCCGATCCCGAAATACCCAAAACGCCGACGATCGCATTTCGCATAGCTGGGCTGTCGCCGCAGGTCGTGTGTCAGCGAATGGCTGATGAACACGCTGTTTTCATTGCAGACGGTGATTTCTACGCCATGACACTAGCGGACAAACTGGGCATCAATCAGGAAGGTGGCTGGATTCGGGCTGGCCTGGCTCCTTATAATACAGTGGAAGAAATCGATCGCTTTATTTTCGGGATTCGTGACATTATCGCTCACCGTGAATAAGTCATTTCCACATAAAAACAACGCTCCTTCAAAAAAAGAAGCGTTGTTTTTTATTGCCTATTCTTGCTCACCCGACGCTGTTGTTCCCGCAGCAGCTTCATCCGAAAGCGTAGCCTTATCTCACTGCCCGGCTTCGAAAAAGCCTCCTCACAGCTCAAAGAAAAGATCCCATACGGCGCAAAGTGCTCCCCGAACGGATAGCATCCATCGTCAGAAGCTTGTACGTCATTGGCAAAAAGCATATCTGGTAAGAGTCCACTTTCATTTTGGGAAGGGAGGTAGTCCGTTTTCAACTGAATGTGTGAGATGGACAAGCCTCCCCCTTGCTCCAGCATGCGTTCCACTTGCTTTGGCCTCACCTGACAGCGTACCCATCTGCTCTCAACGCCATCTAAAGTGAACGGCTCCCAAGGCTTGACTTGCTTTTTGATTAAAAAGAGATGGGTATCGCTCCAAGTGACCTCGTCAAAAGGGACCCATACTCCGCCTGAATAATACGTCCATACTGCCAGGTCAGATCCTGCCAACGTTTTCGCCAAGCGCGATTCAAGGTCTTTGTTGCCATTACTGCCAAGAGTGATACGAATGACAGCTCGATCGCGAATGCGAAACAAATCGGGATGCGTCATGTACCAGCTATGCTGCTGGTGGTTTGGCAGAGTCTCCAAATGGAACCATTCTTCGAAGCTCATATGGTATTTCCCTTCACTTGAAAAGTGGTTACAAAGCCTGAATCCCCATCGATCGTATGCGTGACTGCCGTGATGTAATAGGTTTGGCTTAATTTTTTTCCTAATCCTTTTAATTCGATATATCGTCCTGCGCAGCTCTCTGGCAAGCCAATGGATTCGCACTGTCCACCCAACAATCCCATTGCCATTTTGTTGATTCGCGCCTTGGCAACCGCTTTTCGTTCGTCGGGAGACTCTGTTTTTTTACTGGATTCATATCGGTTGAGATAGTCGCCTATGGCTTGTAAGTGATCCGCACCCGTCTTTGAACTGGAGCCCAATTTCCCAATGTCCGAAGAAGTGGCTTTGGCCTCTTTGATTTCGGTCGTATTTGGCTCCATGCTTCGTACGGTGTAGGTCGCAGCCTGTGAGGTTAGATTGACATCCACAGAAAAGCTGCGCAGTGATATTCCCCAGGTCAAGGAGATGACGGGCTTCATCTGACTTAGCGGCTTTCGAAAATAAAGATGCTTGCCAATGATAAAAAAATCAAAATGAAAGCCAGACGTATTTCCAATCGCAACTCCTCTGGATCATCGAAGGTTGCCGATGTAATAATTCCTAATCCTCCGGTTTCTGATACAGCCCCTGCCAAATGTGCGCGCCCTACACGAAACATTCCGCCGCAAATGATGGGATAGGCAATTCCGAGCAATTCTGTAACACGAGTGCGCATACGACTCTCTCCCTTCCCTGCAAGTTTGATGCTATCTGTTCTTACTGTCCGATAAATCGCGGTGTACGCTTTTCTACGAAAGCTCGCACACCTTCTTCTCGATCCCTTGTATCCAGACACTTGTCGTAATAAATCATTTCAAGTTTTCTCGCCTGATTATGCTCCATGTTAAATAAGGTATCCACGGCTTGATGCACACCAATGCGTCTGGCCAAAAGCCTGGAACCGCCTCCCCCTGGCATGATACCTCGCGTAACTTCTGGCAGTCCAAACATCGCTGTTTCAGCTGCCACCATAAAATCACAGTTGAGTGCCATTTCGAATCCACCTGCCAATGCAAAGCCATCCACTTCGGCGATAATAGGCTGCGGCATATCTGCAATAGTGTTAAACATTTGTTCAAATTTTTCGTGCTGCGCCCGCCACTCCGCTTCGGACAGCCCCAATCGTTCTTTCAGATCTGCTCCTGAACAAAAAGCATGCTCGCTCGATGAGGTGAGAATCACGACTCTTGCATCTGTATCAGCCAAAGAACGAAAGGCTTCGTCAATTTCCATCGCCATCTGGGAATTAAAAGCGTTTCTTGTCTCTGGTCGATTCAAGGTAACAACGGCAACGGTTCCTTCTCCACCCATGCGAGTTGTTTCCACATATGCCATCCGTCTCACTCCTCCCGTTATTTACGAGTACTCCTTGATCAGCTGTCCCGCGATGATGTTCTTCTGGATCTCCGATGTTCCTTCATAGATCTTGGTAATACGAGCATCCCGGTAGTAACGCTCGATGGGGTAATCCTTGATGTAGCCCAAACCTCCGTGAATCTGCACGGCTTTATCTGCTACTCGATTGTATACCTCAGAGCCGTACAGCTTTACCATCGCGGCTTCCTTGATCACGTTTTTTCCTGCATCCACCAATGCTGCGACATGATACGTAAAAGAACGAAGCGTTTCGACGTCAAGTGCCATATCGGCCAAGTAATGCTGAATAATCTGCTGTTCAAGGATTGGCTTGTCAAATTGAATCCGTTCCTTGGCAAATTTCATGGATAATTCCAGCAGCTTTTGTGAAGAGCCAAGATTGCGTGCTGCCAATCCTGCACGCCCGTTAGCCAAAATCTTTAAAGCATTGGTATAGCCCATTCCTTCCTCACCAAGCACATTTTCAACGGGGACCTCGCAGTCTTCAAAAAAGACTTCAGCCGATTGCGACCCCCGCAGGCCCATTTTTTCTTCCCATTTTCCAATTTTTAACCCAGGAAAGTCTTTTTCGATCAGAAATGAGGTGATTCCCTTTGCTCCTTTTTCAGGGTCCGTCACCGCCATCACCGTGAACAGGCCCGCTATGGGAGCATTGGTGATGTAGTGCTTGGAGCCGTTCAACACATAGCGTTCGCCCTTCTTTATGGCCCGCGTCTTCAGATTCGCGGCGTGGGAGCCTGCGCTCGGCTCAGTCAGCGCAAAAGCGCCGATCAGTTCCCCAGTCGCCATCCGCGGAAGATACCGATTCTTCTGTTCTTCATTGCCAAAGTCTACAATTCCCACTGAACCGATGCCGTTATGGGCGCCGATGACGGTCGTAAAGCCGTTGCTGGTTTTTCCGATTTCTTCAAAAATCGCACATTTTCCGACCATATCAATGCCAAGACCACCATACTGCGCAGGAATGCTCAAGCCGAAAAGTCCAATCTCTTTGCACATCAGCATGATGGTGTCCGGGATATGATCTTCGCGCTCGATTTGATCAGCTACAGGCTCCACCATTTCCTCAACAAAGATTCTTACCGCTTTGCGCATCTCTTCGATCTCTTGGCTAAAGGTCACGAGCAAGCATTTTCACTCCTTTTCAGGCTTTTGGTGATGCAGGTATACGGTGTTTTCCTCCACATAGTCGTACAGTTTCTGAGCTGCGCAATGTTTTCGCCCTGACTCGATCTCCTCCACAATGTGTCCAATCAATCCAACCGCTCTGGCTGCTACCGCAAACGATTTGATGACAGAGTAATGGAGCCCCATGTCCGACATCACCGAACCGATTGCACCTGCTACATTCAAGGTAATCGTCTTGCCTTTCTTCTCACAAAACTGCTGGTGAATCTCATTCATCACCTGGCAGTGCAAACCGTAGAAACCTAGTTCTTCTGCAAGTGAAAACAACTTTGGCGTCCTCGGATCTACTGGACGATGGACAGGATGACCGAACCCTGGGATGGATAGCTTTTTCTCTTCCCTCTCGCCGATTACTCGGCTGGCGATTCGTGCTGCATCAGCGTCTTCACAGTAGTTTTCGATGCCTTCCTGCAGCATCTGAGCAACGTATTCCATTGCCCCCAAATAAACGGAGCCGGCCCCTAGCAATCCTGCAGCTACAGCTGCCTGTACAGCCTCAGGCGCCCCGAGATAGGTCAGTCGTGCAGACAAGGAGCTCGGTGTATAGCCATGCTCGCAGATAGCGACCATGCAAGCATTTAGCATTTTGGATTCCGCTGCACTCGGCTTCCGGTGAGCTGCTCCTAAATAAGCCATATCGGCTAATGTAATTTCTCCGATGAGATCCTCTGTCAAATCGTAGCCGTGGACGAATATCTTATCTGTGGTCGAGATGCCAATCTTTGTTTCCAGCTTCATCCTTGATTCCTCTCTTTCCCCTTCGTTCTGTATCCTCACTACTATGTGTTGCAAGCGTTGTGCCATATATGACGAGCAGTTTCTCCGCAATTTTTCGAGAACAACTGTAGGGTGTGTCGCATGAATCCTACAAATTGTCTTATTTTTCATACAATACAGATAATAACGTACACATCCTTTCAAATGCGTGTATCATAGTTCGTACAACCCCTTTCATGACCACTAACTTTTCTTTCTTGAAGACCCATAGCTCATTTCGTGAAGCTGTCCTCTATTTCCACCAGAGCAAGGTAGGAATACTCCCGGTTGTAGATGAACAAAACCAACTCGTTGGTGCCATAACACGCTACTCTGTCTTCCGAGCATTGCTGGAAGATATCTCCCTCGATTCAGCTGTTTTCACCCACATGATTCGCGAGCCTGTCACGCTTTTTGAAGATGAAGTTAAACCGCGTCTCCATTCATAACAAGAAATTGCTTCTGACTGCGAAAACGATCTCGCATGAGGAGCATCCTTGGGGCTCTCTTCTGATTCTGCAGGATTTAACCGATTACGAGACGATTGCAAGCGAGCTTGAAATGACCAAAAGCCTCAAGCAAAAGCTGCAAACGGTCGTCGATGCTGCCTACGACGGACTGATTCTCATCGGTCAACAGGGCAAAATTGAGATCGTCAACCATACCATCAGTGAGCTGGTCAGCTGCCCCAAGGAAGATCTCATCGACCAGGAGATAGACCTTTTTTTCCGGACCTCAAGCTGACTGAAGCCTTGGCAGATGATTTCCTGGAAGAGAATATCGAAGCTGTCTTTATGGGAAAAAGCAGGTCTCTCGTTACGAAAATACCGATTCATAGAGAGAAGAAGACCGTCGGGGCTTTGGGAAAAATCATCTATAAAAACTTGAACAAGTGGAAGACCGTCACAAGACGTTTGGAGAATCTTGAAAAGGAAGTCTCTTACTATCGTGCGGAGCTGTCCTTATTGGGCGGAAAACATTTTGATCTGAACGACATTTTGACCATTAATGCAGAAATGAACCGGCTCATCCGTCTCGCCCGCCAATCTGCTCCCGGCTTTTCCAGTATTTTATTGCTACCAATAAAAATCTGGAGAAAATGGTGGCTACGGAAGAATTTCGTGAGGAACGGACTTTGAACTGCCTATCAGGTCATGAAATCGACGTGCAGCACCTGCCTGAGCATTTGCAAATGAAAGCGAGCATTTCATCCATTTCAAAGCCCAAAAACCCTACTGTTCCTGGGCTGATAGCCCCATCCGTCGAGGCCTCTACCGACCTGTACAAAAAAATGATGCTCGAGGCGGAAAAACAAGCAATCGCAGCTGCACTTCGGGCAGCAGGCGACAATCGTACGATTGCGGCGAAAATGATGGGGATCAGTCGTTCTCAGCTATACAAAAAGCTCAGCAAGTTCCAATCCCCTGCCTCCCTAGAGGAATAGCCCATGAAAATGCGCAGCAAGGCTGCGGATCTCGAAGATCTGCAACCCTATTGCCGCGCATTTTATCATGTCTATCATTCAAATTTCGTGACTACAAACGTACCTGTCGTTGTATAGTTGCTCATTGCTTCAAAAATTCCACTTACCTCTGAGAGGGATATCTCCCTGTTAACCATTTTCCCAGGCGTGAGCTTACCTGTTGCCACCAGTGGCAGTAGAGAGCCAAATCGATGAGCAGGCATGCCGAATGTCGTTAAAAATTGTATTTCCTTCAACAGCATTTCATTGACAGGAATCATAATGCCTTGCTCCTGGAATGAGGTGAGTCCTATTTGCAAATGCCTACCTCTTTTCTTCAAGCTGCGAATGCCGTTGACGCAGGTTTCCGCATAGCCGAGCGCATCAATCGAGACATCTGCGCCACCTTTCGTCAATTCCAGGACTGCTGCGACAGGATCAGTCTCGCGGCTGTTGATCGCATAGACAGCCCCCATCTGTTTGGCTAATTCCAGATTTGCCTGATTGATGTCGACGCCGATGACGTTTGCCCCGATGGCTGCTGCGATATGAACGGCTGACAATCCGATTCCGCCGCAACCGTAGACAACCACCCACTCACCTGGTTTGACTTGGGCTTGGTCGACAACTCCGTGAAAGGAGGTCATAAATCTGCAACCGAGAGCAGCGCCATCTACGAACGAAATCTCTTCTGGCAGATGAACCAGGTTTCGGTCTCCTAGTGGTATCGATACATATTCTGCATACCCGCCTGGATACGTAAAGCCTGGCAAGAGGAAAGAATCGCAGATGTTGGTATGACCTTGCTGACATTGCGGGCAAGTCCCTTCACTTCCTGAAAAGGGTGCGATGACTCGATCTCCCTTTTTAAAACGAGTAATATTCTTGCCTACCTCTTCCACTACGCCGCAAAATTCGTGTCCCAGGATCGGGCTTTTAAAGACGGGGTCCTTATCTTCCCAAACGTGCCAGTCACTTCTGCATACACCATTGGCCATGACTTTGACCAAAATGCTATCTTCCCCTGGAGTCGGTGTTTCAACATCCTGCACTACACAATTTTTTTGACCTTGCAAAACGAGTGCTTTCATCCGAACCCTCTCCTTTTTCCGATACATACAGTTCCGGCGCCCTCCAACCCCAACTCTACTGATTTGATGACGTCCCTCGTTGTCGAACACACTCTTTAGCACTAAGATACGCACTGAATGGACAATCATGTCTGGCGCTTCGGACATGATGCTTATGTGGTATGAACCTGATCCATTTTTTTAGCTTCCGGTTTGGTGAAGAGCGTTACTAGAATTCCTGCTATCACGCAGATGACCCCGCATAAGAGAAAAGCCTGTCCAAACCCTCCTTGGGTGGCGCCAGATGCTTCAATGATTTTCCCGCTAATTAACGGACCGACTACGCCGGAGAAAGAACCGATCATCATGGCGAAACCGATGATCGTACCTGGCTTGCCTGGCATTGCGGTCATGACGACCTGCGGCATGACCGCAACGAGGAAGGAGACAAATGCTGCCTCCATTGCATAGCAAATCATGAGCAGAAACGGAGAATCAAAAATCGTGATCGCGTAATGGCTGATGCCAGCGACGATGAGACCTACTCCGGAAAACAAAGACAATAGCCATGTAGGCGAGAACCCTTCTTGGCCCAAAGCGATCCGACAGGACTCCACCCAAAACTGTAGCTATAAACAACAACCAATAAAAACTGCTACTGATCAATCCCCATTGCTCGTAATTCAACCCCAAATCCTTCATCATGTCGGCAGCCGCGACTCCAATGATCGATTTATCCGTGTAGTTCAAGATGTTCAGGACAAATAATAAGAACAGAATGAGCCATTTCATGCCCTTTCCTCCTTTCCGGTTGATCCTGTATCCGCCCATTTTAGTTTGAATATTCCGACAGACTTAGCCAACAACCTTCCTTCTTGATTTCTTACTTCCGCTTCTCCCGTTACCATCTTGTAGCCTTGATGTCAGATGCTGGCTGTTGCAATCAGTATACCCCCTTCATTTCCCGGGGCCAGATAATGAACATTCAACTGAATCGTAACCGAAGGCTGACCGGTCAACGAACGAATCGTTAGACCGGTAGCCGTATCCAAAAGACCTGCGTATACCGCACCATGCACCGTATGATTGTAATTCAGATGCGAACGCGTGATAGGCAGCTCCAGCACAATTTTTCCCTTCTCTGGCTCTCTTACCGTGATGCCCAAGCTTTTATCATAGCTGTATTGATGCTCGATTTTCTGCATGATTTCTCGTACATCCATCCTCCCACTCCTCTCCTCACTTTACACGAGCGGTTCATAGGGAAACACATCGGCGGATACATCCAGTGGGGTAAAGCTGTTTTGTAAAGAGGAGATGGCCTCTGACTCCAAAAATTTGACCAGATACATGCGCAGCCCGGTCGCTCCCCAGGTAAGCTACCAATGGTGCAATATCCTCTGGTACCATCTGTTTGATATTATCTATCCGTTTTTTCTGTTCTTCTGTTTCGATCGGTATGGTTCCAATCAACCTGCTCCAGGCAAAGGGTGCGATCGCATTAGCTGTAACCTGATACCGCTTCATATCCAACGCAGTCGATTTTGTCAGGCCGACGATTCCAAGCTTTGCCGCAGCGTAGTTGGCTTGCCCGATATTGCCGATCAAGCCTGAGGTCGAAGTGAAGTTAATGATGCGGCCACCCTGTTGCTGCTTAAAATGTGGCGCTACGGCACTGGTCATGTTGAACGAGCCTTTCAAGTGGACAGCAATCACGGAATCCCATTCTTCCTCCGTCATTTTGAAAATCATGCGATCACGCAGGATCCCAGCATTGTTGACGAGAATGTCCAGTCGGCCAAAATGCTCCAACGCCGCATTTACGATCGTTTTCGCATTTTCCAGCTCCGTAATCGACGCGTAGCTGGGGATTGCCTCTCCTCCTGCATGGCGGATTTCAGCTACCACCTCGTCTGCGATCTTCTGATCCTTCCCTAATCCCTGGGTGCTTCCACCCAGATCGTTTACCAAGACCTTGGCACCTTCCTTTGCCAACAATAACGCGATAGCCTTACCGATGCCCCGGCCGGCACCTGTCACGACCGCTACCTTTCCTTCCAGTGTTCTCATCTCCTGAACATCCTCTCTATCTACACGACATCGGTTGCGTTCTTTTCTTCGTCCAACCTGCGCAAAGTCGTTTTTAAGACTTTCCCAGAAGCATTCCGTGGCAGCGCTTTCAAAAATTCCAAGTAGCGTGGTTTTTTATAAGAGGCAATCCGTGTGCTGAAGTGTTCAATCACTTCTTCACTGGTAAGCTGTTGGTTGGCTTTTAGTACAACATACGCCTTGACCGTCTCTCCCCATTGTGGGTCTGGAACGCCGATTACGGCTGCGTTTCTAATGGATTTGTCGAAGCTGGAAGGATGTTATTGTACTTTGTAATGTAAGTTCTTTTCTTATAACTCCAATACAGAAAGGGATCATACGATCATGGGGAAAAATTCTGCTCTTCTCATCGTCGATGTGCAAGAATTTCTAATCGATCACGCTTATGAAGGACAAGCATTAATAGAACGCATAGCGAATGTAGTATCCAAAGCCCGTCATCAACAAGTTCCCGTCCTGTTTATTCAGCATTGTGAGCCCGAAGGTGAGTTTCAGATCGGGACTCCAACGTGGCAAATTCATCACGCGGTTCGCCCATTGGAAAATGAACCTGTCATTCACAAATTTGCTTGCGATTCTTTTTTCAATACGACATTAAGCGAAGAGCTAGCGTCTAAAGAAATCAATCATCTGATTATTGCTGGCCTGCAAAGCGAGTACTGCATCGACTCGACCTGTAGGAGGGCCGTTTCATTCGGATATGATGTAACACTCGTGGGAGATTGTCATTCCACTTTTGATAATTCTGTCTTAAAGGCCGCTCAGATTATCGCCCACCACAATGCAATACTGAGTGGGTTCAGAACTTTACATAATAATATTACGGTTAATAACGCTAGCGCCCTGTTTACCTGAATCATCAAGTACCTTGTTCATCAACGAAGACCTAAAATGATGTGAAAAATTTAAAAAGCCTCATACCCTTCTGCACCACATAATAATAGGTAATGATAGGAACAAAGGAGGGATATGAAGTGGATCAGGAAAAAGTCATTATCAAGATTAACGACAATGGTTCCATTCGTGTAAATGGTCATGTTGAATTGGTGGATGGTGCTGGTGACAAGTATGAGGTCGGATCAACCTTTTCTCTCTGTCGATGCGGTTTATCTGAGAAAAAGCCTTTCTGTGATGGTACGCATAAAAAGGAAGGTTTTGAAAGTGCGCCACGCGCAAAATAACTCGTACGAATGAGCGCACTTGCGCTCTTTTTCTTTCGACCATTATCCCTTGGAAAATTTCACCTCTATATTCGTGTCAACACCAGATATCAAATTATTGAAAAATTTGTTATACTTCAATCAAATCACGAAAGGGGGACTATGTATGCTGTATATCCTTGGCATAGTTGTAGCCGTGATTGGCGCAGGGTATTTCTTAACTGGCTTATTAAGCTTCAAAGCGCGAGATAAACATTCAGTCCAACACTACAGTGATGATGCTTATTATCAACAAACGATGAACCATATGTCCCAAAACAACCACAACCCCTTTTAAACTACACGCTCTATGGCGTGTTTTTCTTTTTCATACTTTATATAGAAGGCGTTCATCGTGTTTTTCAAAGGTTGTCCATCAATAAATTACAATCATTTGTGGAATATTTAAATGGATGTCTGAACTTCGAGGAGGTCACCTTTTGGAAACGTTTTACTCAAAATATGGTGGAGAAGAAACCATTTCTAAGGTTGTTGATTACTTCTACGACTTGGTATTAGCAGATGATACTGTCAATCATTTTTTTGCAAATACCGATATGGAGAAACAACGAAAGCATCAAACAAAGTTCATTAGCTATGCACTCGGTGGTCCCAATCAATATTCTGGCCAGTCTATGGCGAAAGTGCACGAAGGTATGAATTTACAACCGGTCCACTTTGATGCGATCGTCAGTCATTTGCGAGCTGCCCTTACCCATTTTGGAGTAAAAGAAAGCGATATCGAGGACGCCTTAACAAAAGTCGAATCGTTAAGAGAAGATATTTTGTACAAATGAAGCTCTTGCTTAATCAGGTCCGTAATCTAGGACCTTTTTTAATGGGTAAAAAAAAGACAGGCCCATTTACAGCCTGTCTTTTCCCTGTCTTCGCTTACAGCTCCAATTGATGAATCTCCAAAAAGTTGGTTGCAAAGTTTCCTTCTACAAAGTCAGGATGCTCCAGCAATTTCGAATGGAACGGTATGGTTGTATGGACACCATCGATCACAAATTCGTCGAGAGCACGTTTCATCCGCGCGATCGCTTCTTCGCGATCTTTCCCCCACACAATCAGCTTGGCCACCATCGAATCGTAAAAAGGCGTAATCTCATAACCCGGATAGACGGCACTGTCTATACGTACGCCATATCCTCCCGGTGGAAGATAGCGGACTACTTTTCCTGGTGATGGCATGAAGTTTTTAGCGGGATTCTCTGCATTGATCCGGCATTCAATAGCCCAACCGTTCATTTTCACATCTTCCTGTTTAAAGGAAAGTGGTTCACCAGCCGCGACCCTGATTTGTTCTTTGATTAAGTCAAAGCCGGTAATCATTTCAGTCACAGGATGTTCGACCTGGATGCGTGTATTCATTTCCATGAAGTAGAATTTCCCGTGTTTATCCAGAAGGAATTCTACGGTTCCTGCACCGTGATAGTCAACCGCTTTTGCTGCGGCAACTGCCGCTTGTCCCATTGCCTCACGCAAATCCTGATCCAATGCAGGAGATGGTGCTTCCTCCACCAGCTTTTGGTGACGACGTTGGATCGAGCAGTCGCGTTCTCCCAGATACACCACATTGCCGTGCTTGTCGCCCATCACTTGAATCTCGACGTGGCGCGGTTCCTCTACGTATTTTTCCAGATATACGCCGGCATTGCCGAATGCTGTCTCAGCTTCTTTCTGTGCCTGGCGAATAGCTTTGGATAGCTCTTCCTCATCTGCCGCCACACGCATACCGCGACCTCCCCCGCCAGCCGTTGCCTTGACGATTACCGGATAGCCGATACTCTTCGCCACTTCCAATGCTTCCTCCATATCGTCGATGAGGCCCTCTGTTCCTGGTACGAGGGGTACATTGGCAGCATGCATGGTGGATTTCGCTACCGATTTGTCACCCATTTTCTGAATGGCTTCTGCCTCAGGTCCGATGAACGTAATGTTGCAATCCCGACATAGCTGAGCAAAGGACGTATTTTCTGCCAGGAAGCCGTATCCCGGATGAATCGCGTCTGCTTTGGTCAGCAGAGCGACGCTGATGATACGCGACATGTTGAGATAGCTGTCCTTGGAAGCCTTGGGTCCGATGCAGTAGGCTTCATCTGCCAGTTGAACATGGAGGGCTTCACGATCCGCTTCGGAGTATACAGCTACTGTGGCAATGCCCAATTCCCGGCATGCACGAATGATACGAACAGCAATTTCGCCACGGTTGGCGATCAGTACTTTTGTAAACATCGATATTCTCCCCCCTACTTTTGCTTGACGGCAATCAATGCACGGCCATAATCGACGAGTTGGCCATCAGCAGCCAAAATTTCTGCAACTTCCCCATCTGCAGTAGAGAAAATCTCCTCCGTCAGTTGCAGGGGTTCGATGGTGCAGCGACCTATGATATCGCCTTTCTTGATACTTTGTCCTACAGCCACAGCTGCGTAAAACAAACCAATCGATGTGGAAGAGATGATCGTTGTTTGATCTTCTTCCTCCACTTTTTGTTCTTCGGCTTCCACTTCTTCCGCGGTAGCGGCTGCTTGTTGGTATCCCGTCTCAACCTCTGTCGCCTGTTCAACGATTGTTTCTTCAACGATGGTTACCGGTGCCGCTTTTTTGATCACGACAGTCGTTCCATCCAGCTCCCACTCCAGTTCTTCAATAGACGATTGATTAACCAATTTCATAATTTCCCGAATGTCATGAAGTTTCATGGCAAAATATCACTCCTATAAAGGGATGTTTCCATGCTTTTTATACGGACGGCTCTCCTGTTTGTTTCGCAGCATTTCCAGCGCTTGGGCAACCTTGGTACGCGTCTCACGTGGATCGATCACATCGTCGACCATTCCCAGACTTGCGGCAACATACGGGTTGGCAAACTTGTCACGATACTCGGCGATCTTTTCCGCTCTCGTCGCAGCAGGGTCTTCACTTTGCTCAATTTCCTTCGCGAAGATAATGTTGGCTGCCCCCTCAGGACCCATGACAGCAATTTCAGCGTTTGGCCATGCGTATACCACGTCTGCCCCAATGGATTTCGAGTTCAGCGCAACGTACGCACCGCCATAGGCTTTGCGCAAAATGACCGTGATTTTGGGGACGGTCGCTTCCGAATACGCGTACAGGATCTTGGCACCATGACGGATAATGCCGCCATGTTCTTGGTTGATGCCCGGGAAAAAGCCGGATACATCCTCAAACGTGACCAAAGGAATGTTGAAGCAATCGCAAAAACGGATAAATCGAGCCAGTTTGTCAGAAGAATGAATATCCAATCCACCTGCCATCACCTTTGGCTGATTGGCAATCATCCCTACGCTATGGCCATCGATCCGTGCAAAGCCAATGACGATATTTTTGGCAAATTGCGGTTGTACCTCCATAAAATCACCGTTGTCCACGATGGCTTCGATGACTTGGCGCACATCGTATACCTTCGTGCTCTCTGCCGGAACCAGCTCAAGCAGCTCTTCCTGCATGGCGCGTTTGATGTCCGTTTCGACAACGGGTGGCTTTTCCGTGTTGTTTTGTGGAAGAAAGCTCAACAGTCGACGTACTCCCGCCAATACCTCGTGTTCGGTTTCAGCTGTGAAATGGGCGTTTCCGCTAATGCTGGAGTGAACCTTGGCACCCCCAAGATCCTCGGCTGAGATTTTCTCGCCCGTCACCGTCTCGATGACTTTTGGACCGGTGATGAACATCTGACTCGTTTTTTCTACCATGAATACAAAGTCCGTGATCGCAGGGGAATAGACAGCTCCACCTGCGCATGGTCCCAGGATCACGGAGATTTGCGGAATGACCCCAGAATAGATGGAGTTGCGGTAAAAGATCGTGCCATACCCATCCAGGGAGCTTACCCCTTCCTGAATGCGTGCGCCGCCGGAATCGTTCAACCCGATGACAGGCGCTCCGTTTTTTGCGGCTAGATCCATGATCTTGGCGATTTTCATCGCGTGCATTTCACCGAGGGCACCACCGAAGACCGTAAAATCCTGGGCAAAAATATAAATCGGCTTTCCGTGGATTTTCCCATACCCTGTCACGACGCCTTCTCCAGGAGCCTCCATTTTGTCCAGACCAAAATGGGTAGCGCGATGCTCAACAAAAGGATTCATTTCCATGAACGTATCTGGATCAAGCAGGATTTCAATCCGTTCTCTGGCCGTTAGCTTGCCACGATTATGCTGAGCATCGATCCGAGCATCGCCACCGCCCAGTTGAATCTTGAATTTCCGCGCCATCAACTCGTCGATTTTTTCATGCATTTTGCTCATGACCCGATTCCTCTCTCCATTCCTAAACATCTCTAGATTTTTCGTAAATGGCGACCAGCTGCTGCACAGCACTCGTCGCGGACAGCTCTCCCTTGGCAACTGCTTCCTCCACTTCAGGGAGCCTTTTTGCCACTTCAGGATTACTGTAAAAATGAGAGCGCAGGTAATCTTGCGTCATGCTTTGCATCCAGTCCAGCGCTTGTTTTTGTCGACGCGTCTGCAATACACCTGAGTGGGACATTTCATCGCGAAATCTCTCAATCACCGTCCAGATTTCCGGAATGCCTTCGCCAGTCAAAGATGAGCACATATGGGCTTTCGTCTCCCAGCCTGTAGTTGCGGGCTGCAGGTAGTGCAAGACACGATTAAATTCTCCACGTGCTATCAACGCCCGATCCTTGTTCTCTCCGTCTGCTTTGTTGATCAAGAGTGCATCAGCAATCTCAATGACACCCTTCTTGATCCCTTGCAGCTCATCTCCAGCTCCTGTCAGCATGAGTAGCAAAAAGAAATCGACCATCGAGCGAACTGTCGTTTCACTTTGTCCCACACCGACTGTCTCTACTAATATCACATCAAAACCAGCCGCTTCACATATCAGCATCGTCTCTCTTGTCTTTCGATTGACACCGCCCAAAGTACCGCCGGCTGCCGACGGGCGAATGTAGGCATTCGGGTTGCGCGACAAGAGCTCCATCCTCGTCTTGTCTCCCAATATGCTTCCCTTCGTCACAGGGCTGCTGGGATCGACGGCCAGAACAGCCACGCGATGGCCCCTTTCGCATAGCATCGTTCCAAACGCTTCGATAAAGGTGCTTTTTCCGGCACCAGGAACGCCCGTAATCCCGACACGAATCGCTTTTCCCGTGTACGGCAAAAGCTTACCAAGCACTTCCTGGGCTACTTCCATATGGACAGGGGAATTGCTCTCGACCAATGTTATCGCCTGTGCCAAAATGGTTCGATTGTTTTCCAGCACCCCCTGTACGTATTGATCGACAGAAAGCCGGGGGCGACGGACTGTTGAGGAGAACGTCAAGGAAGTCCGGTCATGCTTGGCATCGCTCATAGGCTGGCAGCCTCCAAGCGACGAACGATTTCTTGAATCACGCTTTGAGCTGCTACTGGGATCACTGTGCCCGGACCAAAGATAGCGGCAGCGCCGTTTTCACGAAGGAACGCATAGTCCTGGGCAGGAATGACTCCTCCGATGACCACGACAATATCTTCGCGACCCAACTTTTTCAGCTCTTCCACGAGTTGAGGCAGCAGTGTTTTGTGGCCAGCTGCCAAGGAGCTGAAGCCAATGACATGCACGTCATTTTCAACGGCTTGCTTCGCTGTTTCTTCGGGGGTCTGGAATAAAGGTCCCATATCCACATCAAAGCCCAAATCAGCAAATGCCGTGGCAATGACTTTGGCTCCGCGATCGTGTCCGTCCTGCCCCATTTTGGCGATCATGATGCGTGGACGTCTGCCTTCCCATTGCTCGAACTCGTCAGCCATCTTGCGTACGACAGCCACTTCCTCTGCATCACCGAACTCTGCGCTGTACACACCACTGATGGAGCGAATCACCGCTTTGTGGCGTCCAACCACTTTTTCATAGGCATCCGAAATTTCTCCAAGAGACGCACGAGCGCGGGCTGCTTCAATCGCCAAAGCCAAAAGATTGCCTTCACCCGAACGTGCACATTCCGTAATGGCTTGCAGCGCTGACTGTACTCTCGTCTCATCACGATTTTCACGCAATTCCTTGAGACGTCTGATCTGCGCTTCGCGAACGGCGGTATTGTCCACTTCCAGGATTTCGAGCGCTTCTTCCTGTTCCAAACGATATTTATTGACGCCAATAATGGACTCTTTGCGTGAGTCGATCATGGCTTGACGCCGCGCTGCTGCTTCTTCAATCTTCATTTTCGGCAGACCGGTCTCAATCGCTTTCGCCATGCCCCCCAATGCTTCTACCTCTTCGATATGGGTCCAAGCCCGCTCTACCAGCTGTGCAGTCAAAGACTCCACATAATAAGATCCTGCCCATGGATCAACCACTTTGCAAATACCGGTCTCATCCTGCAAGAAAAGCTGGGTATTGCGCGCGATTCTTGCCGAGAAGTCTGTCGGCAAAGCAATGGCCTCATCGAGAGCATTGGTATGCAAGGACTGCGTATGGCCCAATGCAGCAGCCATCGCTTCGATATTCGTTCGAATCACATTGTTAAAAGGGTCCTGTTCAGTCAAGCTCCAGCCGGAGGTTTGCGAGTGGGTACGCAGAGCCATGGACTTTTCATTTTTCGGGTTGAACTGCTTGATCAGATTGGCCCAAATCAAGCGCGCTGCCCGCATTTTCGCGACTTCCATGAAGTAGTTCATGCCGATCGCCCAGAAAAAGGACAAACGTGGCGCAAAGGCATCGATATCAATGCCTGCCTTCAGCCCTGTACGCACGTACTCCAACCCGTCAGCCAGCGTATACGCCAGCTCGATATCAGCGGTAGCCCCTGCCTCCTGCATATGGTAGCCAGAGATACTAATGCTGTTGAACTTCGGCATGTGCTTGGACGTGTAAGCGAAGATATCCGAGATGATCTTCATCGACGCCTCTGGCGGGTAAATATACGTATTGCGTACCATGTATTCTTTTAAAATGTCGTTTTGAATTGTTCCCGTCAGCTTGGATTGGTCAACGCCCTGCTCTTCTGCTGCCACGATATAAAAAGCCATGATCGGGAGTACAGCACCATTCATCGTCATCGATACAGACATCTGGTCAAGCGGTATGCCATCGAATAATATCTTCATATCCAAAATGGAATCAACCGCTACACCAGCTTTTCCGACATCCCCTACTACGCGGGGGTGGTCCGAATCATAGCCGCGGTGCGTTGCCAGGTCAAATGCAATGGAAAGACCTTTTTGTCCCGCGGCGAGATTACGCCGATAAAACGCATTGCTCTCCTCTGCTGTAGAGAAACCGGCGTACTGACGAACCGTCCAAGGACGCGTCACGTACATCGTCGGGTATGGCCCTCTAAAGAATGGCGGCAAACCTGGCATGTAGCCCAAGTGATTCATGCCAGCCGTATCTTCACTGGTGTACATCGGCTTTACCGGTATCTGCTCCAGAGTCTGCCACATCAGCTCGTCGAGAGAAACGCCTGCTTCTGCCTTCGCTCTCTCCTCCCATTCAGGGATAGAGTCGGAAAACTTCTGCGAACGATATTCAACTTTTGAAAAATCAGGCTGCTTGCTCATGACATCACCCCTATACGCTCCTGCAGGTCATGAAGCATCTGATAACAATTTGACCGTACATGGATAAAATCATCGACACCCGCCGCTTTATACACGTTGATTTCCTCACTTGCTGGCAGACCAGCCAGCAAAAGAATCGCTTCCGGTTTAGACGTTTTAAACAGGCGAGCCATTTCCTCTACAAATGACGGATAGCTCTCGTCATCCGAACAGATGACAACGATCGACGCTCCTGAAGCAACCGCTGCCTTAGTCGCTTCTTCCGCTTTCGTCACGGGATCTGGTCGCAGCACTTCAAACCCGCCGACGGCAAAAAATTCGGCACTGAAATCCGCACGTGCCTTGTGCTTTGCAAGTGGCCCCACAGAGGCCAGAAAGACTTGCGGTCTGTCACCCGTTTTTTGGAGATGCTTTTCCGCTCGTGAACGTAATGACTCGAATGCTTCTGCAGCACGATGTATGCGAAGAGGTCGTACTGTCGCGGCTTGAATTTGATCATCGATCCAAGCCTTTGTTAATGTTCCAAGGGTCGCCCCTGAATTTGCCGCTTGTACCGCTTGCTGCATGACATCCTGTGCAACGCTTTTCTTTGCTTTCCAGGATTCGAGTATCGCCTCTTGATCATGACTTTCTATATGCGCCTTCAGGCAGGCAAGCCGTTCTTGGTAAATAGCCGTATCAGCATCAGTCGCGATCGGCTGCTCCTGGATGTTGGCATACATGTTGGTTCCTACGATCCGATCTTTGCGCTGTGCGATGCTTTCACTCTTTTTCATTGCGATCTGCTCGATCTCCGATTGAGGGAAATCTACTTCGATCGCTCGCAGCATACCACCCTGTTCCTCTACTTGCTGAAACAATCTCCATGCTTTTTCGGCCAAGGCATCCGTCAGCCATTCTACGTACCAGGAACCGCCTGCAGGATCGGCAACCTTGGACAAATGCGCTTCCTGCTCCAAAATAATTTGCGTATTTCTGGCGATTCTGCGAGAGAACTCATTAGCTGGTCGAATCACTTCATCGAATGCAGAGACATGCAAGCTGTCAATACCGCCTATGATCGCAGAAAAAGCCTCGGTACTGGCACGAAGCAGGTTTACGTATGGATCGAGAACGGTTTTGTTCCAAGCAGATGTACGGGCATGAATGTTCATTTTCTGGGCTTCGGCAGAACCACCGTAAGCTTCTACGATTGTAGACCAAAGCAATCTCGCAGCACGTAATTTGGCAATTTCCATAAATGATTGTGATCCGATAGAAAAAGAAAACTGGATTTTCGGAGCAATCTGCTCAATGGACAAACCTCTTTCCATTAAAGCGCGAATATATTCTACGGCAGTAGCCAAGCTGAATGCCAGCTCCTGTACTGCATTTGCACCGCTATTGTGATAAGGATGTGATTGAACATGAATGGTTCTCAAATGAGGGGCGTTCTGGTCTGCCCAGTGTGTTACTTGAGCCAAATCGTCATAGCATTTTTGAATCGAGCATGGCAACTGCCCCTCTGCGAGCAAGGTTCCGAGAGGATCTGCACCCACAAAGCCGCGCAATTTGCTAGTGTCTGCTCCCGCCTTTTCCACGTGTGACAGCAGCAATGCTAACATGGGAAGCGCTACATAGCCGGTATGCAAAAAGAGCGGTAGTGTTTCCAAATTCAATCCGGAAAAGGCCGTATCCAGATCCTCGCGATGAAAAATCGAAACCCCGTGATCAACAGCTGTGTTGGCAACGCTTGCATTTGGGTCAAGACCGCTCAATGCCGCCCGGTCCAATACGAGATTCAGCATGGTTTGGCCACGTTCAAGATCGTGTTTGGCAGCTTCGTTAAATGCTTTTGGCGACGTAGCAGGGATCTCTTGACTCACTTCCCAGCCTCTGGTTACATATCCAAGCGCATTTGTACCGCGTACATACGGTGCAGCACCCGGCACTCCTGCTACATGCGGCAGATTTTGCACATCTTCTTTCCGATAAATGGGCTGCAAGGTGATGCCCTCGTAAGTTTTGGTGAGCAGTTTGGCGTCAAAGGAAGCGCCTTTCAAGGATTTTTCCGCTTCTTCCCGCCATTGATCATACGTAGGTACAGAAAAATCTTGAAACAATGTCTCTTTGTTCATCAATCTTGTTGCCCCCTCTCTCGTGTTTGACGGTCAAACATCCTAATCTATTTTAACCAAAAACAAAGGCTGACCTTGCTCCACCAGCTGACCGTTTTCAACCAGGATCTGAACAATTTCCCCTTTTACTTCTGCTTCAATCTCGTTAAAGAGCTTCATTGCTTCTACAATACAGACAATGCTTGTGTTGTGGATCTTGTCACCCACTATGACATAAGGTGGTGAATCAACCGCTGGCGCAGCATAGAAGGTTCCCACCATCGGGGAAGTGATTTTGTGTAAATTTTCAGTATTTACATCAATCTTTGCTGGTTCTACCTTTGGTTCTGCTGAAACGGCTGGTTTTGGTGCTTCTTTCACGACCACGAGTTTCTCAGGTTCATTCACGATTGGAGCAACAACAGTCGGCTTGGCAACTACCACAGGGACGGTGCCATGGACACTCCGTTTGATGGCGATACGGGATTGTTCGTCCTTCACTTCAACGGATTCAATATCAGTTTGTTCTAACAGCTTTACCAATTCTCTGATTTCATAAATAGTTAGCACATTCATTCCTCCTGAAATCCATCAAGACCGACTAGTTGGTCTGTTAATTCTCACTTTACCAGAGGAGCCTTGTCTTGTACAGACCAACTAGTTGGTCTGTGAGAATATTTCTTATTCTAACGCAATTTTATTCTGTATAAAAAGCCCCGCCGACCTGCAATAGGATAAGCGGAGCCCTGTTCATTACTCTTTCGTGTTGGTCAAATCTTGTTGCTGTAAAAAGAAACGGGAAAACATCGGGTTTTTCATCGCATCTGGCTGCAGAATGGAATGGAGTACCATGTCCGCATAAATGTCAGCGATTTGTTCAATCGAATACGTCCCCGTTTTCTGATACCATTTGTAGATCCAGTTTACCATCCCGAATATCGCCATCGATACGATCGGCACTGGCAATTCGGGGCGGAAGTCACCCGTCTCGATCCCTTCCTGAATGACGGAAAACATGATTTGCTTATACTGATCACGCTTGCTCTCAATCTCAGAGAAGTACTCCGGGGCCAAAAACAAGCTTTCCTGATAAAAGATAGTGACCTGTGACCGGTATAAATCGATCATCATGACGAAGGATTTGACGATCGCCTGCAGGCGTTCAGGTGGTGTTTCCCATTGTTGGCAGGCTTCCTGTGCCTTCTCTAAAACATAAGAGATAAACTGGTCATGAATGATATATAAAAGTTCATCTTTTGATTTGAAATTGTGGTAGAAACCCCCTTTGGAGGTTCCGCTCTCCTTTACGATCTGGTCAACCGTCACACGGTGATACCCGTTTGCCTCGAACAGACGCATGGAGGTTTCTATGATTCTTTCTCTAATTGATTTTTCGCTCATTATCTTCACCCGTGTACATTATAGCACATGAATTTGCTGGGTCATGTGCGAAAAATCGTGCTTTAAGGATTTGGGTTGGATACAGGAACTACCCCAAAGTATTCTTCAAGCGTAAGTCCACTTTCAAAAATTTCCTTGGACAACTCCACACCCACATAGCGCAAATGCCATGGCTCATAAATATAGCCAGTAATCGATTCTTTGCCCAATGGATACCGGACAATAAAGCCGTACTCTGCTGAGTGCTCGGCTAACCACTCTGCTTCCTTGGTTCCAGCGAAGCAGCTCTCTGCTGCACATTTCCCATCTATTCCGGAGATATCCATCGCAAGTCCTGTCTCGTGCTCACTCGTACCCGGATAGGCGCTGTAGGTTCTTGCTACCTCCAAGCCGTCTTTCTTGACGTACCGCGCAAACAGTTCCTTTTGGTACGCATGGGAACGATACCCTGATACACCTGCCAACTCCACTCCATCTGCTTTTGCTGCAGCAAACATTTGCTCCAGCGCCTCTGCTGCCTCTTTGCGCATTTTCCGTTTGTCGCTTTTCTCCGGAAAAATGAACGGTACATTCGGAACAACGAGGTTGTCTGGTGTATAGTCTTCTGGCAATTTTCTCTGCTTGTTCACAAGAATGGTCAAGCTGGCTGGTTCAGCTACGACTTCCAAGACCAAACCGTCTGGCATTTCTACCGGTGTCCCCTCTGTGGTTGGTTCAGCCTTTGTTTCTACCGGTTTCGCTTCTGCTTGCTTTCCCTCTTCTGCAGGTGTAGGCTTCACATCTGATTCCCCCTGTTTTTCTACATTTTGTGTCGGCTGTTCTGCTTCCGTCGCAGGTGCAGGTACAACTTCTTGGGGTGTATTCGCCTCTATCTCGCCGGTAGCTGCCTGGCTATTACAGCCTGACAGCGCCAATGAGACCAGGGAGGCGAGCAGAAAGCTAGATCCAACCTGTTTCCACACTCTTCCCATTTCTACTTTCCTTTCAGAAGTGGCACAGGAGCTTATTTCTGCTCAAACAAGCGCAGAAACTCTCCGAACCCTTCTTTTTCTAGTTCATCTTTCGGAATGAAGCGCAGTGCGGCAGAGTTGATGCAGTAGCGCAGACCGTTGGGTCCTGGTCCATCTTCAAAAACATGTCCCAGATGAGAATCGGCCTGACTGCTGCGCACTTCTGTTCGTATCATATTGTGGCTGACGTCAATGTGTTCGGTTACCTTTTCCTCCGTAATCGGCTGCGTAAAGGACGGCCAGCCACAGTGTGAATCAAATTTATCTAACGAACTAAACAAAGGTTCGTTTGAGACGATGTCAACGTAGATTCCTTCTTCTTTATGATTCCAGAATTCGTTGGCAAATGGAGGCTCTGTCCCGCTGTTTTGCGTAACCTCAAACTGCATCGGTGTTAGGCGTTTTTTCAGTTCTTCAAGCGTGCCTTTGTTGCGCCACGCTTCTTTGGTAAACTTGGCTCTCCCTGATGCTGCCTGGTAATACTTGTAGCGCAACGGATTTTTCTTATAGTAGTCCTGGTGGTATTCTTCAGCGGGATAAAAAGTCTGGGCTGGCAGGATGGCTGTGGTAATAGGCTTGTCAAAGCGCCCGCTCTCTTCCAGCTGCTCTTTTGATTGGATGGCCAGCTCATGCTGTTCTTCGTTGTGATAAAAAATCGCAGGAGCATAGGACTGTCCTCGATCAGCAAATTGTCCACCCGCATCCGTAGGATCAATCTGCCGCCAAAAGATTTGCAACAGCTGATTGTAGGAAATAAGCGAAGGATCATAGGTGATTTCTACGGCTTCATAGTGCCCGGTTGTTCCACTGCATACCTGCTCATATGTGGGATTCTCCACCTCGCCCCCTGTATAGCCTGAAAGGACTTGAATGATTCCCGGCATTTTGTCAAATGGACTGACCATGCACCAGAAACATCCTCCAGCAAAGGTTGCGACGCTATATTCCGAGTGTGTGCTGCTCATGTACTCTCGCCTCCTTTGGCAATTCTATACAATGGTATGTATAGCTCTGATTGTACATGGAATCGGCCCATATTACCATCTTGGAAGTACAGGCTCACCTCCAAAAAAACCTGTTCCAAAAAACGATGCTATCCCTGTCTGAAGGGATAGCATTCCAAATGAGGCGCTATGCTATGAATTTTTAGTCAAACCGTTGCGCCCTGCAGCTCGTTCCATACAAGTGAAACGAACATTTTTCCTGTGACGATCATCGCTCGTTCATCTCCATCAAACATGGGATGATGTAGGGGATAGACCGCACCAATGTCTGGATTGCCTGCCCCTACCAGGAAGAAGGTTCCCGGTATGCGCTTCAAATACGCGGAGAAATCCTCCCCAGCCAAACTTGGCTCTACCCTGCGGACGCGTTCTTCCCCAAAAAGCTGTTTTGCAATCCGCTCTACGCCTTGGGTCTGCTCAGGATGATTCCAAACTGCATCGTATCCTTTGAGAAGCGACAGTTTGTATCTAGCTCCTGCCGCATCGCAAGTGGCTTTGACAATCCGTTCGATCTGCTCCAGGATAAACTCCCTTACGTCATTGCTGAAGGCACGGACAGTACCTGTGAGCTTGCAGACATCGGGAATGACATTGGCTGCAAGCCCGCTTTGGATCGATCCGACCGACAAAACAGCAGGCTCCAATGGATTGATCCGTCGGCTGATGATCTGCTGCAGGTTGAGAACCAGCTGACAACCGACCACCAAAGGATCAATCGTCGTATGAGGCTGTGCACCATGACCGCCTCTGCCCACCACCTGGATCTCAAACGAGTCGCCCGCCGCCATCGCATATCCTTCGGTCATCGCCACATTGCCAAATGGTTCGGTTGGCCAAACGTGTGCACCGTAAATCACGTCGACACCGTCCAGGCAGCCATCTTCGATCATCGCTATAGCCCCTCCCGGCGGCTTTTCCTCACCGAACTGGTGAATGAAGACGACATTGCCCTGCAGCTGCTCCTTCACCTGACTTAACACTTTCGCAGCTCCCAACAGAGCCGCGGTATGCATGTCATGTCCACAAGCATGCATCACGCCAGGTACCCGTGACTTATAAGGTACATCCTTTTCATCCTGTATGGGGAGAGCATCGAAGTCTGCTCGCAAAGCGACGGTACGGCTGTTATCGTCTGCTTTTCCACCCCGAAGAAGTCCGATTACTCCACGCTCTCCAACGTTAGTTCTGACCTCGAGCCCCAGCCGTTGCAAATAGTCCGCCACTTTTTCCGGTGTATGGACTTCTTGAAAAGACAGCTCCGGGTGCATATGCAGATCACGTCGTATCTCTACCAGTTCAGGAAATAGGTCCTCCAGATCACGGTACAACGATGCAAGCATGTCCATTTCCCTCCCTTCCATCGTTAGCTATGCATTTCTGCAGTCTTTAAGGCTTGCGAAAAGCCAGCGAGCATCAGCACCATGTGCATGATTCCTTGTTCATAATCGTCCAGTCGTATCGATTCATTCGGTGCGTGCACCTGTGAGCCTGCCCAGCCTACTCCCGTGCTGACAATCGGCAAATTCAAGAGCTTGCCAAAAGCGTACATTGGACCAGTCCCGGCAGCATTTGGCGCAAGTACTGGCTCCTGGTCATAGACGAGACGAGCCGTTTGCAGAACATGGGCAACAAATGGATGATGATAATCCGAACGATACGCACGCTGTCCATTAACCATCGAAACCTTCACATCGTCAAATCCGTGACGCAGCAAATGTCTTTCCACTGAAACGAGGATGTGATCCGGATCTTGTCCGGGAACCAGACGGCAATCCACTTTTGCCTTTGCTCGCTTTGGCAAAACAGTTTTGGCACCTTCACCCGTATACCCGCTCTCCAGTCCACATATCGTCATCGTTGGATGAAATACCATGGCTTCGCGCGGATCGATCCTTTTGGCTGTGGTGATGAGCGGTCTTTTCAAGCCGTATCGATTCACGATCGCCTGCTCATCAAAAGGCAATTCCTTGACAGCAAGTCGCACTTCTGCATCCGGTTCTACAATGCCATCGTAGAAGCCTTCGACCAGAATCTCGTTCTTCTCGTTTTTCATGCTGGCCAGTGCCTGTACCAATCTCCAGGCAGCATTGTCCACGTACGCACCAACTGAGGAATGGAGGTCGATCTGCGCACCTTCACAAGTCAGCTCCAAATATGCCATACCTTTGATACCGGCTACCATGCTGATGCGTTCGCTCTCGTCCTTGTTTCCAAACTCCCAGATGCAGGCATCCGCTTGGAACAAGTCCTGATACGTGCGCAGGTACGGCTCTAGGTTGGGACTGCCGATCTCCTCTTCACCCTCGATCAGGAATTTGATGTTGCAGGGAAGTCCGCCGTTGTTTTGCAGGACCTGGATCGCAGTCAAACGTGCGACCAGGTCCCCTTTATTGTCCGCCACACCTCTAGCAAACAGCTTTCCGTCTGCAAGAGTAGGCTCAAAGGGTGGAGAATTCCATTCCTCGAGCGGTTCTGCTGGCTGTACATCATAGTGGTTGTAGAAGAGAATCGTTTTGCTGGAATCTCCTTCTGGACCCGCCGCAAAGTATCCGTAGATCACGGGATTTCCGCCCCATTCATCCAGTACTTTTGCCTGTCCACCGATCTCCTCCAGCATTTGCACCACATAATCTACCGTCTCGGGTATGGCTTGTCGTTGGGCTGATACAGACGGAAGGCGCAGGTAATTCTTTAAACGCTCTAATGACCCGGGCAAACTGGCTCTGATTTCGTTACCCAACTGTTCCATGCCCATTACTGTGCACCTGTTACGGACCATTTTTCAAGGTCTCGATGGAAGCCGAACACGCGTGGTTCGCCATACGCAACCTTTTTGGATATACCCACGAAGTCATTATCCGAGTAGAGGGTAATCAGCGGAACATCTTCGTTCCACAATTTTTGCAGTTCGTTGTAGATGCCCTTGCGCACATCGGAGTTCGGCTCTGCTTTTCCTTTATTCAGCAAGTCTTCTGATTTGGGATTGTCGTATTTCATAAAGTTATACGCACCGTCTTTACCGTACAGTGCTGATACTTCAGGATCCAAAGTCAGCGTCAGACCCATCAGCATGACTTCGTAATCGCCCGCTTTTGCCTTGGACATAACCGTTGGGAAGTCAAATTTGGACACCTTGACTTTAAAGCCCGCAGCGATCAGGTTTTGTGTAATAATATCAGCGGATTGCTCGCGAACCTTGTTACCGGTTGGGACCATGAACTGGAGCTCGCGATTCGGATCCCAGCCCGATTCTTTCAGCAACTGTTTCGCTTTTTCTGTATCAAATGAGTATTGCTGCAGGTTTTTATCCAGATAAGGGCTGACGGAGGTGTAAGGACCGTCTACTACCTCGCCGTATCCTTTCAACAGCTTGTCTACGAGCTGCTTGCGATCGACTGCATAAGCCAGAGCTTGACGTACCTTCGGATCCATCTTCTCCGTGTTGAACATCATCGTTTGGAAACCGAATGTAGGCTCGTCTTTGGCGACCACATGCTCCATTGCTTTGACCGTGTCATAATCCTGAGGAGGAATTTTCCCAATACCTCCACCTACGTTCATATGAACCTCTCCCGTTTGAAGTTGGGCAACCATGTTGGCAGAAGGCATGATTTTGATAAACATTTTTTCCAGCTCAGGCTTGCCGCGATAGTAATCCGGATTGGCTTCCAGCTCCACATACTGATCTTTTTGGTATTGAACGAACTTGAATGCGCCGTTCGTGACGGTTGGCTTTTGCATAAATGGATCTTGAGACAGGGCAGCAGGGTCCACTTTTTCCAGCGCGTGCTTCGGCAAGATCATCAGCTTGGTACCCAGCTGTTCTTTCAGCATATTGGGGTCTACCGGAGCTTTTGTCTTAAATTCAAGTGTTTTGTCATCCACGATCTTTACAGATGGAATGGACGTATCCCCGTCCTTCAGCTTACCGTCCGGTCCAAGACCATCAAACATCGTCAAATAGCTACCAACAGTCGTTTCAACCTTGGGATTGGCGATCAGATTGAAGGTGAATAATGCATCATGCGCCGTTACTGGCGTTCCGTCTGTCCACTTGGCATCTTTGTTGATCTTGATGGTAAAGGTTTGGTTGTCTGTCGTTTCAATTCCATCTGCCAATCTCGGTACGAACTTCAGCGGACCCTCCATTTCTAGAAAGGTGTCAAACAGAAACTTCTCGGTGAACGTCGAAGCTACATCGGCACTGTTGATCGGATTCAACAAAATCGGAGGATTGGTCATCCCCAGAAACATGGTGCCGGCTTTTGCACCGGATTCGGCAGCAGGTGCCTGCGTCGTACTGCCTGCTGTGCCGCCACCTCCGCTTGGTGCCGAAGTGCTGGTATTGCCACCACCGCAAGCCGCCAGCATTAAGACAGATGACACGGCCAAAACACTTGCTGTTTTCTTCAACATTTTCATTCTGTTCCCCCCAACTTCTATAATGAATGAAATACGTACTGCCAGTTTTACCCTTATTTCAAGCTCTTAGGGTCCATCGCATCGCGTAAGCCATCGCCCATGAAATTGATGGAAAGGACAGCGAGCAGGATCATCAGTCCTGGCGGAACCCAAAGCCAAGGCTGAGTCGACAAGACCGTGAGTGATTGCGCTTCTGTCAGCATGTTGCCCCAGCTCGCGGTCGGTGGTTGCACGCCCATCCCGAGAAAGCTAAGCGAAGCCTCCATGATAATGGCAGAAGCAATACCAAAGGTCGCATTGACCAGAATCGGAGCGAGACAATTGGGCAGGATGTGCTGGAAGACAATCTTGGGTGCGGAATACCCCAATGCAATGCCTGCCTTCACATAATCCATCTCCTTGATAGACAGCACACTGCCGCGCACGATCCGGGCAATCCCCGGCCAGCCCAATAACCCCAAGGCGATGATGATGTTATATAAGCTCGGCCCCATAATGCTGACCAATACGAGGATGACCATCAAATAAGGGAAGGACATAAATATGTCTGTCAACCGCATGATGAACATATCTACCCATTTGCCAAAAAATCCAGCTATCGCACCCAAAATGGTCCCAATCACGACATAAATGGCTACTGCACCGATTCCAACTGCCAGTGAAACACGGGATGCATAGATGAGGCGGCTCGCGATATCCCTACTTACCAAATCCGTTCCGAGCAGGTAATCACCTGACGGCTCGACGCCGAAGTCACCCGTAATTTCGTTTGGGTCTGCTGGCGATATCACAGGTGCAAAGATCGCAGATAAAGCAATGATCAGAAAAATGACCAGCCCCACAACAGCGAGCTTATGCTTGAAGAAGCGTTTGGTGATCATCTTCAAGTAGCTTTCTTCTTCACCCATCCCGATCATTTGCTGCTTGTTGATGACTTCTTCCTGCTCTACTTTCAAATTGGCCAATGACATGCGTTCTTCTCCCCCTTTCTGGACTTAGTTGTATTTGATCCGCGGGTCCGCAACCGAATACAGGATATCTGCAAGGAGATTGGATAAAAGCACCGTGATTGCCGCAATGAAGTTGATGGCCATCAATGTCGGGTAGTCACGGGACCCAATCGATTGAATCGTCAATTGTCCAAGACCAGGCCATTGGAAGATCTGCTCGGTCACTACTGCCCCACCAATAAGCAGCGGAATATCCATTCCGATTACGGTAATAATCGGGATCAGAGCATTGCGAAACGCATGCTTGTTCACGACGAGGAATTCTCGCAAGCCTTTTGAACGGGCTGTCCGCAGGTAGTCCTGCCCCAAAATCTCCAACATGCTGGATCTCACATATCTGACCATACTGCCAGCGATTCCAGTGGCCAGAACAAATGCAGGAAGCAGTAAATGCTTGAGCGTATCTCCAAAGCTGCCATCACCACCAAGTGTATTCATCCCACCAGTCGGCAGAAGATTGAGCTGAACGGAGAATATGTAGATCAGTCCTAGTCCAAGGAAGAAATTCGGGATGGAAATGCCCATGAAGGAAAAGCCTGTCGTCAAATAATCGAGCCAGGAATATTGCCTGGTGGCACTGAGCACACCGATTGGGATGGCTACGATATAGGCGATCAACAGAGCCGTTCCCATCAATAACAGAGTTGGGAGCACTCTGGACGCTACCATTTCTCCAACTGGCGCATAGGTCGAGAAGGAATAGCCGAAGTCTCCTTGCAGCAGGTTCTGCATCCAGCGTAAATACTGCACGTAAATCGGATCATTGAGACCCAGTGCTTCTTTCTTCAATTCAATGTCAGCCTGGGTTGCATCGGGACTGATAAACATTTCAACCGGATTTCCTGGAGCCAGATTGACAATGAAAAAGCTGAAAACGGTCACACCGAAGAGCACTGGGATGGCAATGAGTAATCTTCGCATAATGTATGGAAACACGTAGAATCTCCCCTCCTTTTAAACTTAGCTGAAGAGTCGTATGCCCTTTATCCCACAGGAAAATGGCAAGCCACCGAGTGATTCGTACCCGTTAAACCGGGAATTTGTTCCCGACAAATGTCTTTTGCCAAGGGACAACGTGTGTGGAAGCCGCATCCTTTCGGCGGATTTGCCGGATTGGGAACATCTCCTTCCATGACGATTCGTTCACGGTTGCGCAAATGCGGATTTGGAATCGGATAGGCATGGAGCAGCGCCTGTGTGTAAGGGTGCCTGGGATTTTTAAAAATGTCCTGCGTCTTTGCCAGCTCCACGATTTTGCCGAGGTACATGATGGCAATCCGATCACTGATGTATTTGACTGCTCCAAGACCATGTGCAATGAAGAGATAGGTTAGCTGAAAATCCTTTTGCAAATCCTTCAGTAGATTGAGCACCTGCGCTTGGATGGACACGTCAAGTGCCGAGACCGGCTCGTCGCAAACGATCAGCTTTGGCTGTAGGATCAGAGCTCGTGCGATACCGATCCGCTGACGCTGCCCGCCTGAGAATTCATGCGGGTATCTGCTTCGGTGGTATTTGTTTAACCCGACGATTTCGAGAATGTCATCCACTTTTTTAGAAACTTCACTCTTTTCCGCAAGCTGATGGGCCAATAGAGGCTCGGCAAGCAAATCGCCTATCCGCTTGCGAGGATTCAAGGACGAATACGGGTCCTGGAAGATGATCTGCAGATCTGTTCTCGCCTTGCGCAGTTCAGCCCCACTCAGGGAGGCCATTTCTTTTCCTCTAAAGACGACTTTGCCCTCTGTTGGTGGATCAAGCTGGACGATGGCTCGTCCCGTCGTCGATTTTCCGCAGCCGGATTCTCCGACAAGCGCTAGTGTCTCACCCGGATAGATAGAGAAATCCAGTCCGTCCACCGCTTTGACCTGACCAACCGTACGTGAAATAATTCCCTTTTTGATTGGATAGTACTTTTTGAGTTTTTCAACAGTTAGAATAGGAGTCTGATTTTCGGTGGTGTTCTTGTTCATGCGATCACCTCACTTCTGGAGTCAGTAGGTGTTTGTTGCTGCTGTTCGTCAAGCAGCCAGCAGCGCACGCGGTGATTGTGATTATCTGGGATGGAGAGAAGCGGGGGTTGTTCGGTGACGCATTTTTCTGTGGCGTATGGACAACGATCGTGAAAACGGCAACCTTTTGGCATCATGTGAAGATTGGGTACTGTTCCGGGGATGGAAAACAGCTTTTTTTGGCTGTCGTGCTCCAGATGTGGGATCGACTCCATCAGGCCTTTTGTGTAGGGGTGCTTGGGCTCGTCAAATAGTGTGAATACATCTGCTTCCTCCACCACTTGTCCGGCGTACATGACCAGAACCTTATCCGCCATCTCAGCAATGACGCCCAGATCATGGGAGATGATCATGATCGCGGTATTGGATTCTTGACGTAGTCTTTTCATCAGTTCCAAAATTTGCGCCTGAATCGTAACATCCAGCGCGGTAGTCGGCTCGTCCGCGATCAAAAGACTGGGCTTGCACGAAAGAGCCATCGCGATCATCACCCTTTGCCTCATACCCCCAGACAGCTTGTGCGGGTATTCATCGATGAGCTGCTCGGCTCGCGGGATTCCTACTTTTTTCAACATTTCAATCGCATAGGCTCTAGCCTCGCTCTTGCTCATGTTCATATGTAAGTGGATGAGCTCCAGCATTTGATTCCCGATCGTGAATACTGGATTTAGTGAAGTCATCGGCTCTTGAAAGATCATGGAGATCTCATTTCCCCGAATCTCCCGCATCTGCGCTTCAGACAACTTCGTCAGATCTTTTCCGTTAAACTGTATGGAACCTTTCTTGATCATGCCTGTTCGTCCTAATAGTCTCATCACAGACAAGGAGGTGACACTTTTCCCACAACCGGATTCACCAACTATTCCTATGGTTTCACCTTGTTTTAATTGAAAGGTGACTTCATCGACGGAGACAACTTCACCCTTATCCGTTCGAAAAGCCACTTGAAGTTTATCTACTTCCAAAAAGTTTTTTTCCAAACTTCATACCTCCCTGATGTTGTTGTCATTTAATGCCCACTAATCACATCTATTTTGTTTATGATTGTGTTTTATATGATTAAACAATATTGACTTATTCAGAGTATACGGATATTTGCTTACAGAATCAATTGATTTTTCACTCTATTCTGAATTGACTGTACAAAATAATAGCGCTTTCATTCTCTTCTGACTTGATGTGAAGCGTTTTCAGAAAAATATAAAAAATGGTGAAGCCTACTTGGGATTGGTTGTGCTTTCAATGAATGAAGTTTTCTCTTACACCAAAAAAAACTCGCTTTTCAGGCGAGGTTTTCATTCTGTCATGTGCCGTTCGTCACACGTATTGATTAAACCAGTCTACGGTGTACTGAAGTCTCAAGACGCGCTGTTCCGGGTCGCCGCTGCGCGACATTTCGTGGTTGGCTCCGGGGAAACGAATGAATGAAACGGGAGCTTTTCCTCGGTGCCGCAGCGTCATATAGAGCTGCTCCGCCTGCTCGATTGGGCAGCGGTAATCCCGTTCCCCATGCATGATGAGCAGAGGCGTCTCCATGTTGGCTACCAGGCGAAGCGGGGAATGATGCCACATCTTCTCCGGATTCTCAAAAGGATTGGCCTGTATTTCTTCGGCTGAAAAGTAGTATCCGATATCACTTACGCCATAGAAGCTGATCCAGTTGCAGATGCTTCTATCCGTAACTGCCGCTTTGAAACGGTTGCCTTGTCCAATGATCCAGTTGGTCATGAATCCCCCGTAACTGCCCCCAGCAACACCGAGACGCGTCTCGTCTACATAGTCAAACTGGCAGACATAGTCCACGGCGTGCATCAAATCTTTGTAATCATTGCCTCCGTAATCACCGCAGCATGCCTGCACAAAACGTTCCCCATAGCCGTAGCTTCCACGAGGATTCGTATAGACGACTACGTAGCCTTGTGCAGCCAAAAGCTGAAATTCATGAAAAAATGTGTGACCATACATCGAGTGAGGACCGCCATGAATTTGCAAAATGGCAGGATATGTATTTCCCTCTTGGAAGCCCACCGGTTTCAATATCCAGCCTTGAATGTTCCAGCCTTCTGCACCTTCATACCAGATTTCTTCTGGCGTAGATAATCTGATTTCTTGGAATAGCTCACCATTTACATCCGTCAGACGCTTCTCAGTTTCTGTATTCAGATCGACATGGAACAAGTCTCCTGGAGTTAGCGAATCGCTGACCGCCATCACCAGGGAGTTTTTCTCATTATCGAATGTAAAACCGTAGACGTTACGTTCTCCACCCACGACCTTTGTCACAGAGCCATCCAGATGGACCAAGTAAATACCCGAGCTTCCCTTTTCGCTTGCAATCACATACATCCCCTGTCCGTCTGTTGTCCACACAGCTCCCGGGTTGGGATGGCCAGGTGAGCGTACATCGCCGATCGTAGCATCACCGACATGCACATCCCAATCAGCTGTCAAGCACTGGACCGTTCCCGCGTCCAGCTCAGCAACCCAGATTTTTTTCATAGTGGCATAGAGGTGCTGATCCGCTACACTTCCTATGAAAGCTAGTTTTTTCCCGTCTTTTGAAAAAGTCGGCATGGCATATGTACCGTCGCTGTTGGTGATTTTTTTCCACTCTCCGCCTTCCACAGGTACCAGATAGATGTCGATTTCATGCTGGATGTCTGGATTGACCGAGCGATTAGCAGTGATGGCAAGCCATTTTCCATCGGGTGACCAGCTTCCCACCGCGTGATCATAGGTTCCTTCAGTCAGTTGTGTGACCGAGCCAGTCTCAATGTTGACCACAGCGACCTGTTTGTTTTTCTCGTACACAAACCCGCTATCATCGGACTTATACTTCATTTTGTCTACGGTGATGGATTTGGGCGTGGCCTCTTCTGTCAATTCTTCTGTTCCTTCTGTCAGGGTTTGGCCAGTACGCAGAAACGCAGCGAACGCAATGCTTCGTCCGTCTGGCGACCACACTGGCGAAGAAATCCCGTTCGGACCATTCGTGATTTGCTTAAACTCCGTTTCATTCACATCCAGATGCCAAAGCTGGGCTTTCCCAGAGCGATTGGATACAAAACATAGCTTGGAGCCATCGGGTGACCAACGTGGGAATGAATCGCGGAAAGGACCGCTGGTCAATGCAGTCTTGCTATTGTCCTCTAGCGAATAGAGATAAATATGGCTCTGATACTGGCGCAGTTCATCCATTTTGGTCTCCACAAAGACGGCTTTCGTGCCATCAGGCGAAAGCTGCGGTTCGCTTGGGTAGCAAATTTGATAGAGATCCTCTGCTGTGATTCCCCGTTTGGTGTCGGTCATTACCTTCACTCCTTTGCTCGTTTGATTCGGCATGTTTTCAGATTATTACTAATTGTTTGATTTGTATAGGCGCTTCAATCATTTTTTCGATCACTTGCCGGAATAGACCTCTTCATTTAGCAAAGCAGGTGGCTTTTTCCCGAACAAGCCTGCCAAGAGATTTTCTTTTGCATACTGGGCCATGCGCAGTCGGGTCTCTTCTGTTGCCGAACCGATATGCGGGAGTGTGACAACATTGGGCATTTGGAGCAACGGATGCTCTGGATTTACTGGCTCTTTGACAAAAACATCCAGACCAGCAGCCAGGATCTCGCCTTGCTTCAAAGCTTCTACCAACGCTTCTTCATCGACTGTAGCTCCTCGTGAACCGTTCACGAAGATCGCCGATTTTTTCATCTGCTGGAACTCCTTCATGCCAATCAGCTTGGTCGTCTCTGCAGACAATGGAACCATCAGGCAAATGAAATCGGCTTGCTGACAAAGTTCCTCAAGCGTGCAATACGTGGCTTGGTAGAGGCTTTCCACTGCTTCGTTCCGAGAGCGATTATGGTATAGGATGTTCATGTCAAAGCCCAGGTGCGCGCGTTTCGCGATGGCGGACCCGATACGTCCCATGCCAATAATGCCAAGAGTTTTATGATGGACGTCCCTTCCGAACTGCTGAGAGGTGAGATGAGAAGTCCACTGCCCCGTTTTGACAAAACGGTCCATCTCGGGAATTCTGCGCGCCGTGGCTAGCATGAGGCCCATCATCGTATCGGCAACAGTATCGGTCAGGACGTCAGGTGTATTGGTTGCCATGACACCTGCTCTGTTTAAGGCCGACAGATCAAAATTGTCATAACCAACCGCAATATTGCTAACTATTTTCAGCTTGGGTTCAACTCTTCGAAATAGACGACCTCACACTTTTCACGCAATTCGACCAATATTTCCGGATACACTTTTTTATACACAATCACCTTTGGTTTCATTCGTCTGACCTCACTTTACGCAATAATGGAGAAAGACCAACGAAGTGACACGTTCGTTGGTCTTTCATCCAATTCGTAAAGAAGGATCAAAATCCTGCTAGTTCAAGTTGTTTACCTTGATTTAAATATGATTGCCGTACAAATAATTTAAGAACAATCCAGCACTGATCACTGCTGCGACGATAAAAACAATGCCACTTCTCTTGCGCTGTTGGGCAAAACGCAGAACACTGAAACAAAACAGCACACCAGTAATCATAAAGTAGGCCACACCAATCCAGAACAATTCCCACGGCAAACTGGCGAAATCGACATTACCCAAAAAGAACACCGTCCCTTGTCTGTATTATAGAAGATATTCATATCCGTTAATATCTGACACTTCATTATAACAAGCGTGTGCCACTACTTTCATCTTTTCAACCATTCCGTAACAGAAGTGTCATAGATTGCGAAAATCAGGCTTCTGGCAGTACGTCCCGAAGAGAGGTTTTCCACTCTACCCCCTGCGGGAATGCCTGCATCACTTTTTGCCTTAATGCCACATCTACATGCAGTTCTTGACAAAAAATCGCGACGCTGCCACTGTCATCTCGTGAACGAATCAATCGTCCAATTCCTTGACGCAAGCGCAGCAGCATGTATGGCAAGTCCACTTCGTCAAAAGCTGATTCTGCAGCAGCCTTTCGTTTTGCCGCGAAAACGGGATCGTTCGGCGGAAATGGCAAAGACCAGATCAGTACATGGGATAGTGACGGTCCGGGTACGTCCAATCCTTCCCATAATGTGACGGCACATAAATTGAGATGCTCGTCATTTTGAAAATGAGAGATCAGATGGCTAATTTCCTGATCACCTTCAAACAAAAAGCGCAGACCGTTCGTCTCCTGCTCCTTCAATTCATGCTTGAATTGCTGCATTTCCTCTCGTGTCGGAAACAGAAGCAATGCCCGTCCTTTTGTTTTAGCCAGCATTTCTAGTGTGATTCTCATTTTCTCTTGAAGGGCATCATGCATAGCCAGATTCGGGACGAATACCTTCATTTGTTCTTCATAATCATACGGAGAAGCGACAGAGAAAGAAAGGTAGTCCCGGACACCCAGGCTGTTTGCAACATAAGCAAAGGAGTCGTCACTCGACAAGGTTGCGGAGGAGAAAACGACCGGCATTTTCTGAGAAAATACGTAATCGCTCAGTACTTCCTGTACCATTTTGGGCATAACGACCAGACTGGTCCCATGTGCGTCCTCCGTCACCCAGGAGATGACGGATGTGGGATTCTGAAACAGGCGTAGTGCTAGTTGAATCATTTCCAGATACTCACTGACTATGCCCACCTGGAACTCATCCAGCGTATAAAGCCCACTCTCCAGCGCCATCTCCTCTTCCATACCCGTGATCAGATGGGTGAATTCATGAATCAGTGATAACAGCTCGCTGCCCAGCGCGATTTCTCGTCGATCAGAGCCTGGGACGGGCTTACTCTCCTGCTCTAGCAAGGCGAACAATCTTTCACTTTGCATGATGGCTTCCTCAACAGATAAAGCCAGCGATTCCCTGACTTCTCCTTTGAGCAGTCGAGTGATCACTTCTTCGAATATGGTGTGATTCCATTTATAGGTCAAAGCTTTTTGTGCTGCAGGCTCCAGTAAATGGCCCTCGTCAAAAATCACGGAGCTATGGCTTGGAAGCAGAGGAAGCTGTCCTCCCCTTTTCCGGCTTTCGTAAGTCCAAACATGCTCCATATAAAAATCATGGGAGCAAATGATCAGGTCTGTCGCCTTGCGATAGTGGTCGCGAGAGAGTGTCTGTCCACAGCGGTGCTGCTTGTCACAGGCAAAGCAATCCTGAAAAACATCCCAGTTGGCTTGGCTCCATCGTGCATCGTCAAGCGCAGGATAGTGACTTCGATCCCCATACGGTGAAAATGATTGCAAGGCTTCATGTGTATGTACAAACGGAGGCAATTCCTGATAGATTTCCTGGTAAAGCTCACCATCCTCTTCCCTGTATCTCGCTTGCTCTAATTTTTGCAAGCACAAGTACTGGTCAGGTGATTTACCCAATCGGGCGTCAATGGTGAGGTTCAAATGACGGGCAAGCTTGGCGATGTCTCCTTCTGGCTTCACCAATTGCTCGATCAAGGATTCATTTGCACAGGCAATAATGGCGGGTTTTCGCGTATACCGCGCATAGCAGATCGCGTACAGCAAATAAACAAGCGTTTTTCCCGTCCCTACACCTGCTTCAGCGAAAATGGTCTTCTTCTCGGCAAATGCGCGTTCCAGCTGAAACGCCATGTAAATCTGTTCATCCCGAATTTCAAAACCAGCTTCGGGCAATATGTCATAGAAAACATCTGCAATCCAATCACTTACTTGAGAGATAAAAGATTGAGTCGGGTCATACGAAAAAGGGTACCGTTCCACTGCTGTCCTGCCTCCAATAGGGGATTGTCCATCGGCGATGTGCCAAAATGTAATGATCGCACGATGAGAGAGAGAACACAATATCTGAGTAAAAAAATTTACAAATTCATCTTTCGCAAGCCTATTCTTTCAACATAAGGATGAGCTGCTGCTGGAAGTTTATCCGCCCCGATCCTGTTAAACATGCTACACTAGAACTTGTCATCGAAAACAGATGGGAGTAGATCATCCATGGAAAAAGTCATGTTTATTGAAATCGGAATGGGAATCGACTTGCATGGGCAAAACGTCACCAAAGCTGCCGTGCGTGCCGTACAAAATGCCATTCATCACAACTCGATGCCGGGACTTCGCTCCGTCTTGCCAGACAACGATATTCACAATATGAAGGTACATGTTCGTTTGGCAGTTCCAGCTGACAAGGATCTACTAGATTTGGCAGTCGTGCGGGACGAGCTGCCTTATGGCGAGGTATCCTTTGAAGTCATCGACGGCGGAATGCTGACCAGCAGCGGAGTCGTGATTGCTGAAAAAGAGGACAAGAATGATTTGGCCTACGTCGTCATTGCTTCGGTAGAAGTTGGATATTAGGTTAGCAAAGGGCGTTCCCTAGTTGTGTTGAGACAACAGGGACGCCCTCTTTTATTCGTTAGAACATGTTTTCCAAATCATCTACCAGCTGTCCGACATACTGGACAGCGAGACGAATGGGCTCAGGCTGTGACATATCCACTCCTGCCAGCTTCATCAACTCAAGCGGCGACAAAGTGCCCCCCGCTTTTAATACCTCCAGCCATCTGGTGACCGCGACTTCCCCTTCCTGCTTGATCTGGGCAGCCACAGCCGTTGAGGCAGTCAGCCCCGCAGCATACGTATAAGGGTACAAGCCCATGTAGTAATGTGGCTGACGCATCCAGGTCAGCTTTGCCCCCTCGTCCAGCTCGACAGCATCTCCCCAGAAATCAGCCAATACTTGACCTTTCCATTCAGACAGGTTTTTGGCCGTCAATGGAATATCTTCGCCCGCGGCTTCGTACACCTTTCTTTGCAGCTGCCCTTCCAGCAAATGAGTCACGAAGTTATGGTAATACGTATTCATCAGCTGAAGGATTACCCACCGCTTCAGCCGCGGATCGTCGGACTGTTCGGTAATATGCTGTGCCAAAAGCAGCTCGTTGAGCGTAGACGGTGCCTTGATGAAATAGAGAGACGAGCGGTGATTAGCAAAACGCTGGTTTTTGCTGGCCAGCATAAAATGTCCGCAATGTCCAAGTTCATGCGCCAGCGTAAAGGCACTGCGCATGTTTTCCGCCCATGTAATCAGGATAAACGAGTGGATCCCGTATGGACTGGAGCAAAAGGCTCCTGTGGATTTTCCCACGTTGTCGACATAGTCAATCCACCGGTTCTTCAGGGCCCGCTCCATGATTTCCGTATATTCCTCGCCCATCACACTGAGCGCAGCAAGAATGGTCTTTCCTGCTTCTTCTATGGTCACTGGTGGACTGAAATCAGGATCGAGCGGAACTTTCAGGTCGCAAAAGGATAGCCTTTCCAAGCCCAGTACTCTCGCCTTGAGTTTGGCAAAACGGCGCATGTGTGGTGCCAGCTCAGTACCGATAATATCCAAAATATTATGATACATTTGCAAGGTGACTTGCTGTGGCTCCAACAGCATATGCGTGACCGACTCGTATCCTCGCAATCGGGAGAGCACCGTCTGTTTTTTCACTTCAGTTGCATAAGCAGCAGCGAACGTATGTTGATAGGATTGAAGCGTACGGGTGAAAGAATCGTAAGCAGCGTGCCGCAATGTACGATCGGAATTCATCTCGTAATCCGACTCGAACAACGCAAAGGAAACCGGTTTTGTTGCACCCTCCGCGTCTTCGACTGAGTCAAAGCTCATATCCGATAATTTTCCGCGATTATAAATCGTATAAGGTGCAGCAAATATTTCGCCTAATGATGCAAGAGCGGATTCGGTTTCTGGAGAAAGCCGATGTGGCTTGGTAGCATACAAATCAAGCAGTTTTTTGCGGAAGGGATAAAGACCAGATTCCTCCGCCAGGAACACTTCCAGTAAACCCTCTGGAAAATCAAGAATTTCCGCGCGAATGAACGATAGCGCGGCATTGATCTTTGAAACGAGATCCCCTACTCGCGCTGCTCGAGACTGGTTGTTTGGATTGGTTCCTTCCTCTGACAAGCGCAGGCTGGCGTATGTATGAACGCGAATCAGACGTTCTCCAAGTGCTTCTTCTGCTTCCAGGCAAGCCAATAGCTCTTCGGCACCTGTATGCAACAAACCTTTATACGCCACTATAGCAGGAAGTAATTCTTCTATGGCTCCTAGCTCTTCCTCCCATTTTTCCTGACTTTCAAATAAATCGTCCAAATTCCAGGTCTGTTCCACTGCAACTTGATCACGCGTCAACCTCTTCATTTCACGCCTCCTTTAATCATGTCTTCACTCGATATAAAAATTGGATCATTTCCTTGATTTTCCTCTAGTCAAAAAATATTTAACAATAAATGGAGCAAATGAGCGGAAAAAAACAGGAATTACGCAACCAGATCCCGAAAGAAAGTACAGTAAAAAAAATTGGATCGAATTTGGGTACCGGTGCGTAAAGAGTTCTCATTGAAGAGGAGGCGAAGGTACATTGAAATTTGAAGATATGCTAGATCGGTATGCCGAACTTGTTGTTAAGGTTGGCATCCACGTCCAAAAGATGCAAACACTCGTAGTGTCGGCTCCCGTGCATGCTGCCGGATTTGTTCGCACCGTGGTCAAAAAAGCATATGAAGCTGGAGCCAAACATGTATATATCGATTGGACAGATGATCAAATCACCCGATTGAAATATGAACTGGCGCCAGAAGAAGCATTTGAAGAATATCCGCTGTGGCGCGCAAAGGGTTGGGAGGAAATGGCTGAGAATGGAGCAGCATTTCTCTATCTTTCTTCGTCGAACCCCGATCTTTTACAGGGCATCTCACCGGAGCGTATGGCAAAGGCAAGCAAGGCTGCTAGCAAAGCCATGGAGACATTTCGCAGTTATACGAGATCTGATAAGGTGAGCTGGTCGATCATCGCTGTCCCTTCTCCTGAATGGGCAAATACGGTTTTTCCCGATCTTCCGGAGGATGAACGAGTCATGGCATTATGGAACGCGATTTTTTCAGCGACACGTGTCGACTCTCCTGACCCTGTTCAAGCCTGGAATGACCACCAAAAAGAGCTGAACCATCGGATCGAGTATTTAAACCAGAAACAGTACAAAGCGTTGTTCTACGATGCGCCTGGAACCAATCTGTCCGTGGCTTTGCCAGACAATCACGTATGGATCGGAGGTGGCAGCGTGAATCAAAGCGGCGTTTCCTTCATGGCCAACATGCCGACAGAAGAGGTGTTTACCGCTCCGAAAAAAGACGGTGTCAATGGGGTAGTCCAAAGCACAAAGCCGCTCAGCTACCAAGGAAATCTGATCGAAGACTTCCAGCTCACCTTTGAAAACGGAAAGATCGTCCAAGCTGTTGCCAAAAAAGGAGAGGCGACTCTTAAACAATTGATCGCGACAGACGAAGGATCTCATTTTCTGGGTGAATTGGCGCTTGTCCCCGATCAGTCACCGATCTCTCAATCCAACATCATTTTTTTCAACACGCTTTTCGACGAAAATGCCTCCAATCACCTTGCGATCGGCAATGCCTACCCTACTAATCTGCGCGATGGCATCACCATGAGCAAGGAGGAGCTGGAAAAACACGGTTTAAATACTAGCATGGTGCATGTGGACTTCATGATTGGATCCAATGAAATGAATATTGACGGTGAGCTTGCGGACGGTACACGTGAACCCATTTTCCGCAAAGGCAATTGGGCTTTTTAATTCACCCTTCCTGACATGCGTTGGAGAGGCTCAAGCGGCCTCTCCTTTTCTATTCCCGAAAAAACGAACTCCGTGCAGCTATGGTTTATTCGACCATCAATCTTGCCTAATGAATATTCTTCTTCTTGAATTGTCCTCCGCTGACGTCGTGAATGGTTCCCATCGCAAGAAAGGAAGAAGGGTCCAATTCCTCCACGATCTCTTTTAATTTGGTATGCAATCAGAGAGTACATCGCCCGATTCCATCCAAAAATAAAGCCTGCACTCCCCAGTATAAAGATGTTGAAAAACATGACCATTTCTCCTACTGAGAATGGACTTTTTTTGTTCATGAGGATCGCTACAATTTCCGTACCATCCAGTGATCCTCCAGCTCGAATGACCAAGCCAACCCCGATCCCGATTGTAATGCCGCCGAAAACCGCTGACAAGAGCAAATCATGTGTCAAGCCAGGGACGTCATGAAGCCAGGCTGTACCCACTGACATCACTGCCACACCAAACAATGTAGCAAAGGCAAAGGTTTTGCCGATCTGCTTGTACCCAATCATCAAAAAAGGCAGATTCAGTACAAATAAAAACAGCCCCAGCTTCATCCCGGTCAGATGTGACAGCATGATGGAAATCCCAGTAACGCCACCATCAATGATTTTGTTGGGTACAAGGAAAATTTCCAATCCGACAGCGACCAGTAGGGCTCCGACCATGATCGTGATTGCTTTCAACAAGATCCTTCGCTTCGGCGCTCGTTTATGTACGTTATGCAAAGAGGGAGTCTGCGCAACCGAATGATCCATCCTTACCATCCTTACCTCGATAATTTCCATGCACTTCCATGATTCCCCTGTTCCAATTAAAATAGCCAACTCGTGTAATAACAAGCTGGCTTTCCTCTCCATGTTTCGCTAACTACCCGATAAAGTGGGCAAGCTCTTTAAACGGACAAATCTGATCCAAAACTCCGTGAAAGATTGCAGTCGGCACATGGATTTTAGGCAAGTCAGAACGCAGATCCTCGTCTCGCAAGGCGAGGAGCCCTTGCGCCATCACAGCACGTATATCATCAGCCATACGGTCATAGGTATATCCTGTCCAAGGGCGATCCGACTTCCCGTACCCGCGTAAATCTACGCCAATACAGCGTTATCCCATTTTAGGCAATTGATCAAATTGATATTCATACATTTCATGATTAACCGGCCATCCATGTATGAAGAGGATCAGTTTTCCGTTCCCAGGATTGATATCCTCGACATAAAGATTGATATCTCGCTCTACCGTGATGTAATAGCCCATGCGAACTCCTCCATTTCTCTCTTTTCGTGGTGTAGCCTACCTGTAGCATATGAATACCAGAAACAGGAGGAACTTCGATTGCAAAAATACACTTAGATACTGGGCAGATGACGTCCTTTTTGGGTTATAATGGTGGGATGACACTTTGTACGGAGGACCTGACGAGATGTTGCAAAGAGAGCTTACACGAGAACAAGCCATTCAGACAGGCGAGCACATACTCGATTTGATGGAAGGTCACATTCTGGAACGAGGATATACGTATTTTTCGAATGGAGTCGTGTTTAACACCCGTGTGGAGGATGGCAAGCTTTTAAAGAGCGATGTACAGGGTACGCAGATTTATCATGTTTCCCTTCATCTCGATGTGGTTCAGGAAAGTACCTGCACGTGTCCTTACTCCAGACTCTGCAAGCATATAGCTGCCACTTTTTTTCAAATGTATAGCGTTTTTGATAACCCTCGTCATTATTTAACTCGTGCGCAGCAGCCCAGACTGGCTAAATACTCGCCGCCCATGCTTGCGCCCGCCTTTAAAAGCGGAATCCGAAACTTAACACAAAGCGAAACATCTGAAAGCTTGCATTCTCCCCTGCAGCCAGAATCAAGCGTCAATCAATGGTGGACATTCTTTGAGAGCTGGACGCGCAACTTGTTCGCTGCTATGGAAAGCTTTCGCGCTTCCTCTGAATTGCTCTCAAGCTATGAAAACATCCTGGGAATTGCATCAAAATGGCCGGAAAATCGTGCGCAGCTCTTTGCCGTGCACGCTACGCTCTTTCATCTGTTGAAATTGCAGGAGTTCGTCCAAACCAAACGCCAGTCCTACTGGTTTCACGATTTGTCTCAGACTGCTGAGCGCTTGCTGTTGCAGCTAGAGGGCATTCTCTACTATTTGGATGCTCAGCAGCTTTTTGCGACAGATCTAACGGACCTGGAGGAAACCAAGAATCTGGTCCAGACATGGAAATACATGGAGCCTACCTCTCTTTATTGGAGTTATGCTTATCAAATGCTCTGGTGGGAGCTGCTGCAAAAGCCGGAATGGACAACAGAAGAAGCGAATGAGCTGAATAGGCTGATCCATCTTCCTGAGACTACAGATGCAGAGAAGGAAAAATACCGCATGCTTCTCGGACATTTTCTTGTGATGATGAAAGAAGATCAAGCTGCTTTGGACATCTGGCTACCAAACGAACGCTTGAGTCTGACGTTTTATCTACCGTATGTAAAATCATTTGCTCGCAATAACGACTGGCCTCGTTTCCTTGCGTGGATCGATCGACTGGAACGTCTGGTCGGCGAAGCAGATGCTCAGCATTATCGTCTTGTTACAACTGTATGGCGAGAAGCGATGAGGCAACTCGGACGCGGTCAAGAATGCGGGAAAAAGCTCAAGAAGTTTTTACCAGGAAGTTTTCAGGAATACGCGAGCTATCTGTACGAGAACCAGCAATATAAAGATTGGGTGGACTTGCAGCTCTCCTATCGGGTTCCCTTTACAGACATTCAGGCTTGGCAAATCAAACAAGTCGAAGAGGCTGCTCCTCACCTGTTGTTCCCCTTTTATTTGCAGGAAATCAATCGACTGATCGGAGAACGGAGCAGGACTTCCTATAAAGAGGCGATCAAGCTGCTAAAAAAGGTGCGTTCCATATACAGCAAGGTCAATCAAGAAGCTCATTGGGGAAGCTATCTGGATCAATTATCAACCAAGTATAATCGGTTGCGAGCTTTCCAAGAGGAGTTAAGGAGAGGAAATCTGAATCTATGAGTAAGGTGATGACACTCAATCTTGATGCGAAACAGATGGCAGATGGCACTTTCCTGATTACCGGAAAAGAATCGTATGAGCACCCAATAGATACTGAGGAGCTGGCACGAATCCTTTTTGCCTGGGATGAAAAATCGTACTACGGTACGTTCATTCAAAAAACGGATGAAGGCTTGGTACTCAGCGCGAAGGAAGCCTTCACCTTATTTTCTAACCCCAAGTGGCTTAGCCACGTTACTTACTCCTTTAGCGATACATATCAGGAATATAACCAAACGGCTCAACTCATCCATCGAAGTCTGGCAAACCGAGCGATCATTCCTGATCTGTTGCAATGGCGAAAAGGCCGCCCTGGTTGGAAGCTGAAGGAGCAAGACGTCGCCTTGCCCAGCTACGCCAGCCTATGGCTATCCCTACTACTCGAAGAAATGATGTTTGGTGAAGGGGAAGTAGCTCGCGCATGGGAACAGCTACAATCTCATTTTCCTGCGCTCACCATGACCGGCGAGGAGCTGTCCCCTCATCTGCGGGAGCAGGAGTGGCTCCAGTCGATCGGCTGGCTTCCCGATCTCACTCCCTTTCGTACCTGTCTGCAGATTACAGAAGCTGAAGATACGTTTGGAGACTGGTCATTACAATATTACCTGCAGGATCGTGAAAAGCCAGACCAGCTATTTATGATTGAACCCTCCTATTTCACTGTGGAAGGTGGCAGTCTAGCCGATATTCCAGAGGCGTGGCGGGAGCATTGGAGCCGATTCTTGAACGATTTGCAAAAGTGCAAGGAGATTCTCCCCTGGTATGCTGCTCGGGAAACGGGCTCAACTCCCCTCACCCAACTGAACAACGAGCAAGCATGGCTTTTTTTAACCTCCAGCAGTCTACAGTTGGTTCAAGCAGGAATTCACGTCTTCCTCCCAGCATGGTGGGAACAGGTTAGGCGTATCAAACCTCGACTGAAGGCCAAAGTAAGCTCGTCAGTTGGTACTTCCCGCCAGTCGTTTTTGGGTATCTCTCAAGTCATGGATTTTGAGTGGAAGCTCGCCCTTGGCCCCGTGGAATTAAGCGAAGATGAATTTGAGTCATTGCTCAAGCAAAAGCAGCGCCTGATGAAAATCAGAGGTCACTGGGTACAATTAACCCCTGATTTATTTCAACAATTGCAGGAAACCTTGAAGAAAAACAGAGGTAAACAGCATTTATCCCTGCGTGATGTGATGAAGCTGCATTTGACCGCTACTCCGGAAGGGCAAGATGCGGATACCTTGCTGGATACAGACGAACCGTACTCCTTGTCCGTAGAAGTGGAATTGAACAAACAATTGCTAGACCTGATGACACAGCTCCAGGGAATGACTAGCATCCCGCTCTCCCCTCAGCCTGCGACGTTTCGGGGAACGTTGCGAAAATACCAGCTTGAGGGTAGCTCATGGCTTCTTTTCTTGCGCCGTTTTGGACTGGGAGCCTGTCTTGCCGATGATATGGGATTGGGTAAAACGGTTCAATTCATCACGTATTTGCTTCAACTAAAAGAAAATCAAGAGACGCAGACTCCTTCTTTACTCATCTGTCCCACATCGGTGATCGGGAACTGGCAGAAAGAACTGGAACGGTTTGCCCCCACCCTGAATGTGTATATTCACTATGGCAACCATCGAAAGAAGCGGGAAGCATTTTTGCCGGCAGTCGATGGGACTGATCTGGTCATCACTTCGTATGCGCTCTCTCATTTGGATGAACAGGAGCTGTCTGGCATCCAGTGGAATACCATCTGTCTGGATGAGGCACAAAACATCAAAAATGCTTATACAAAGCAAGCTTCCGCTGTTCGCGACCTGCGTGCCCATCATCATATTGCCTTGACTGGTACGCCTATTGAAAACCGCCTAACCGAATTATGGTCGATCTTTGATTTTTTAAATCCTGGGTATCTGGGCAGCTTGGGCGAATTTAACCAACGCTTCGTGATACCGATCGAACGCGATCAAAATAAAGAATTGATTGCTCAAGTACAGCGATTGATCCAGCCCTTCTTGCTGCGTCGCGTCAAAACTGATCCGTCCATTCAATTAGATCTGCCTGAAAAAAATGAGCAAAAGGAATATGTTCCATTAACTGCCGAACAAGGCGCTTTGTATGAAACAACTATCCAGGAAATGTTTGCGCGTGTGGAAAACTCTACGGCAATGGAACGTCGTGGCCTCATATTGACCACACTTACACGACTGAAGCAGCTCTGTGATCACCCCGCGCTCATCCTAAACGAGGTCACGACAGCAGATGACGTTCAGCGTTCCCATAAACTGGAACGATTGTTGGAGCTGATTGGGGACATCCGGCATAAGGGCGAACGCTGCCTGATTTTTACCCAGTACATTGCAATGGGATCCATGCTCCAGCGTATTCTTACCCGGGAAGGCTACGGTCCCGTTTTCTTCCTAAATGGATCCACCAAAAAGGAAAAGCGCGATGAGATGATTGAGCTTTTTCAGGACTCAACCCTAACGGATCAGGAACGTGGCGCCATTTTCATCCTCTCCCTGCGCGCGGGAGGTACCGGACTGAACCTGACGGAAGCCAATCACGTGATTCATTTGGATCGTTGGTGGAATCCGGCTGTCGAAAATCAGGCCACAGATCGAGCCCATCGCATCGGACAGAAGCGCAATGTTCACGTGTACAAATTTATATCGCTTGGAACCATCGAAGAGCGTATTGATGAAATGATTGACCGAAAGCAATCGTTAAGCCAGCAGATCGTAGGCAACAGCGAAAACTGGATCACGGAGCTGACGAATACAGAGCTTCGCGAACTGTTCACCCTGCGGCATGATTGGATGGATACGAGGGGGTAGGTGAAACCGTTGAATCAACAACCAGAAAAAGACGATCACGCTCAAGAGGAGCCCATGAAAAATCCAACTTTGCCGGAAGCATGGGTGCGCTTCTTGAATGCCATCCAAAAAGAAGTTGGCCAGCTCCCTGAAGCTGAAAAGGAATCTTAAATGACAACAGGTCCGATCATAGATTTGATCGGACCTGATTTATGGGGAAATATACGTCTACTGTAGTTCCTTGATTCGGACTGGAGAAAAAATGGATAACCCCTTGATGATATTCAATGATTTTGTAACTAATCATTAATCCAAGACCTGTCCCCTTTTCCTTCGTGCTGTAAAAGGGTTCACCCAAACGATGGAGCCGCTCTTCACTCATCCCGCACCCTTGATCTACAATACGAATGAGAACTTGATCATCCCCTTCCAGTCGTTGAATGATGCGGACGACGCCCCCATTCGGCATGGAATCAATCGCATTGGATATCAGTGTAACGAAAACATGCCTGATCTGGCTGGAATCACACCAGATACTGACGGGTTCCGTACATTCATTCACGATACATACCTGTCCTTGCTTTGCCTTTTCATCAAGATCAGAGATCGCTTGTAGCAGAATGTGTGAGATATTTGACGCCTCAAAATGATTCGACTGCCTCTGGGTCAAAAAGATAAATTCGCGCAAAATTTTTTCAAGCTGATGAAACTCCGCCAGCATAATATCGAAATACTCCTGTTTACTGTGTTCTCCTTTTAACAGTTGAACAAATCCTTTGATGGATGTGACAGGATTTCTGATTTCATGGGCAAGAACGGCTGCAAGATGACCGATCACCGATAACGTTTCTGTTTTTCGGATAAAATCCTCGACCTGTACTTGATACGTAATATTACGAACAACCAGAATGACCTTCTCTACGTTTCCATCTTCACTCATGACGGGTGTACCTTTCGCTTCCAGAATGAGATTGGAACCGTCTCGATGTATACTTGAAAACTTGATATGCCGAGCTTGCTTTTGATTGAATATTTCGGCAATTATACTGGACATTTTTTCCTTATGCTCCGCAGCTACCATAACCAAAACATGATGCTCTTTCATTTCTTCGTGTTTATAGCCAAGGACGGAAAAAACGGCTGGAGATGCGTATGTGATGCTACCCTGATGATCGAGAACGCAAACCAAATCCGACATGTTTTCTGTTATCAACCGGTAATTGGCTTCGCTCTCGCGCAAAGCCTCCTCTGCAATTTTTCGCTCTGTTATATCGACACAGTAAGCAACCACTTCCTTTACCTGATCCTGCACGTACATCGCACGCAGACAAGCAAGATAGTGTACGCCGTTTAGCGCCCCTTCATAATTGACATTTTCCTCGCCATTCCATGCTCTTTCGATATATCTGATTTTTCGATCGGCATCCTGCGCCGATAAAAAATCAAACAATTCTTTGCCGACGACTTGTTCGGGAACCAATCCAAGTCTGTAGAGTAATTCCCCTTCGCATAGCGTGATGATATAACGATCCTCGTTTTTTATCGTGGTAAAGGTCATCCCCTGTTGCTTTCGCAAGGTTTGGAGCAGCTTTTGTCTGGCCAGACATAAAGCCTCAAACATGACAGACTGCTTTTGCTTATCTTCTTCCCAAGTGGATTGAAGCAAGACTTGCTGCTGTTCCAAGATCCGCCGCATTTCCTCTGCAGAGACTGGAACACTGATCAAATAACCTTGTACCAGATCACACATGTTCTCTTTCAACATCTCCATGTGTTCATCCGTTTCCACACCTTCTGCAACGACTTGCAGGCGGAGGCTTCTGGCAATGGCAATGATCGTTTTCGTGATACTGATTTCGTCTGTTTTGCTTTCATGGATCAATGACTGATCCATTTTTAATTTATCGATGGGCAGCCGCTGCAGATCACGGATCGAACTGTAACCGGTGCCATAATCATCAATACTGATCTTTACACCGAGTTGTTTCAGTTTCTGGATGACTACGAGTGAATGCATGGCATCCACGATCATGCTCTCCGTAATTTCCAGCTCCAGATATTGCGGGTCCAATTGACTCTCTTCCAGAGCAGATTGAACCGTATGTACTATATCCGTTTCCAGGAACTGAACGGCAGATAGATTGACTGCCATGACAATCGGCGGTAGGCCAGCTGTTTGCCAAGCCTTGTTCTGCTTGCATGCCGCTCGCAACACCCAATCTCCCATAGGAACAATGGCGTGACAGGCTTCTGCAAAAGGAAGAAAAGCATGCGGCAGCAAGTACCCTTTTTCAGGATGTTCCCACCGAATCAACGCTTCAACTCCGATCAATTCCCCTGAAACTAATTCGATTTGAGGTTGGAAGAGGAGCAAGAATTCCTGTTGTTCCAGTGCGCGTATAAATTCCTCTTCCTTAATCTGCGCACCCAACAGCTCGTTGGCATTTGGACTGAACAAAACGAAACACTTCCCTCCTCTTATTAAATTCCAATTTTCTCTTTCCTTTACTTTAAAATAAGAAGTGCAAGCCTGTCTAGCGTCCGATTAAGTGTAGTTACCGCTTCTCCATAAAAACCGCTGAAACGTGTATTGCAGGTAAATTGTAATTTCGGGTAGAAAAAATTTGTTTTTTTCCCTATAATCAAGCTCTGGATATAACGGCCCCGACTTTTCTGAAAGGGGAAAGTCAACACTTCACTGAGAAAGAGGTTATGGTATTGAATATGCAACACTGGAAAAGCGAATGGTTCAGCAATGTGAGAGGGGATGTATTAGCTGGCATTACAGTTGCTCTCGCATTGATTCCGGAAGCCATCGCCTTCTCCATTATTGCCGGCGTTGATCCGATGGTGGGTATTTACGCTTCCTTTTGCATTGCGGTGACCATCGCCTTTGTGGGTGGACGACCAGGCATGATTTCGGCTGCTACAGGAGCAATGGCACTCCTGATGATCACACTGGTAAAGGAACACGGGATTGAGTATCTATTTGCAGCAACCGTATTGACTGGTATTTTGCAATTGGTTTTTGGAGCTTTGAAAATTGGAAGGCTCATGACCTTTGTTCCCCATTCCGTGGTGATTGGATTTGTCAACGCCCTGGCCATCCTGATCTTTATGGCCCAGCTCCCACATTTTCTAGGAGCATCGTGGATCATGTATGCCATGGTGGCAGCTACTCTGGCCATCATTTACCTGCTTCCACGACTGACCAAAGCGATCCCATCTGCTTTGTTTGCTATTATCGTGATGACCGCAATCGCAATGATATCGGGATGGGATTTACGGACAGTAGGCGATATGGGAGAGATTACGCGCGCCCTGCCACTGTTTCACCTGCCCGCTGTACCGCTTACTCTGGAAACGTTGCTCATCATTCTCCCCTACTCCTTTCCTTTGGCATTGGTTGGAATTCTGGAGTCCTTGATGACTGCTTCTATCCTGGATGAAATGACGGATACGAACAGCAACAAGAATACAGAGGTCAAAGGACAAGGGATTGCAAATGTCATAACCGGGTTTTTCGGAGGTATGGCGGGATGTGCCATGATCGGTCAATCCGTGATTAACGTCAAGTCAGGTGGTAGAGGAAGACTTTCCACGCTGGTTGCGGGAGTATTTTTACTCTTCCTGATTCTTGTACTGGGAGATATCGTCAAACAAATTCCGATGGCAGCATTGGTTGGGGTTATGATCATGGTATCGATCGGAACGTTTGATTGGCGCTCACTCGTGGATATGCGCAAGGTACCGGTTGGGGACTCGTTTGTCATGCTGACCACGGTTGTCATCGTTGTACTCACCCATGATCTCGCAAAAGGCGTGATCAGTGGAGTGGTCTTGAGTGCGGTTATCTTTGGATGGCGGATGGCTCGCCTGCACGCTTCGACGTACATCAGTGACACGGGTGAAAAAGTGTATGTCATTAAAGGACAGCTGTTTTTCGGTACGATGACACATTTTTTCGACCAATTTCAGTTTCAGGAAGATCCTGAACAGATCATCATTGATTTTAGCCGCTCTCACGTATGGGACCATTCGGCAGTAACCGCCATTACCAAGGTAGCATCTAAATATGCACAGCTAGGGAAACAAGTGAACATCTCTGGGCTTAATGAAGAAAGCAAGAAACTGGTGGATCAGATCGGAATATCTGTCCCTTCCGCTCACTAAAAGCAAGACCTCCTCGCACCTGAGGAGGTCTTTTCTGTCTTCCTTTTGCTTTTGCCATATAGATTTACTTATTTCATTTATGCTTTAGTACGATCACTATTCTTGATTGGTCAGCCTTTCCGTACAGTGTTAGAATGATCACAATAGTATTTCCTGCTTTTTTACAGCAAAGGTTGTGACGGAAGGATGAATTTTTCCTGGAAACGTAATTTGTTTGTACTATGGCTAGGCGTCTTTTTTTGTAGCACGGCGTACACGATCTCGATCCCGTTCTTACCGATTTTTCTCCACACCTCGATGGGTATCAACGAAAATCTGGAGCTTTGGGCTGGTATTTCCTTCGGCATTACTTTTCTCGCTAGTGCGATGATTTCGCCTTTTTGGGGATCCCTAGCAGACAAATACGGACGAAAGCCCATGTTGATCCGCTCCGGATTCAGCCTGGCGCTCCTTTATTTCTTGACCTATTTCATTACGGATCCCTACTTGTTCATTGTCCTGCGCATCTTCCAAGGACTGCTCGCTGGGTACGTTCCTGCCTCAATTGCCCTTGTCGGTACCAATACGCCTGAAAAGGATGTCGGCTATGCGCTTGGAGTCATGGCTACTGCTGGTGCAACGGGCAGCATTATTGGACCACTTGTCGGAGGATTTGTCAGTCATCTATGGGGAAACCGAGAAGCTTTTATCTTTTCTGGATTTGTCGTACTGGTTGCTGCACTGATTGCCACTTTCTTTGTCAAAGAAACCAATTTCAACCGCACCGGCCCGCGCTCGAAAGTACGTGAAGACTTGCGTGCTGCTTGGGCAAATCGCTCCCTGATGTCTATTTTAGGGGTCAGCATGCTGGTCACCTGTTCAGTCATGCTGCTTGAGCCGCTGTTGACGGTTTATGTATTGCAACTCGGCGTCAGCGAACAAGAAGCGTCTCTCAGTGCGGGTATCATTTTCGCATCCGTAGGGATCGCCACCGTCCTTGCCTCCCCTCGCTGGGGAAGATTAGGGTCCAAAATCGGATTTTCCAAGATCCTGTTCATTGGACTCATGGGCGGTGCAATCGGCAATCTGTTGCAATATTTCTTTACGGATCTGTACGGATTTGGAATTCTGCGCTTCATCTACGGCATGTTTTTCGCGGCGGTCTACCCCTCTATCAATGCGATGATTGTGAAAGTGACTGAGCCGGAGTTTCGCGGCAGAGCGTTTAGTCTGAATCAATCCTCTACACAGCTCGCAACAATGATGGGCCCGATTTTAGGTGGGATAATGGGCGGACTGATTCCGATCCGCGTGGTCTTTATCGTGAATGGCATAGCCCTGCTTGTGACAGCCATTTTGATCTATTACAAAAGTCCAGATCGCATCGCAGCGAAGGCGAAGCAAGCTTCCGTTGATTCAGCCGATCGAGAGCTTTTGGCCAAATAATCGAGTACGTGTATGCGAAAGGCGGAGGGTTTCATCACCTCCGCCTTTGCCATGCTTGAAGCACTTATTCCTTGTCCCTTGTCACTTACGGAGAAACCTTCACTTTTACGGATTTTTCCTCCAATTGGCGAATGGTCCCTTCATCGACTTCGTCATCCGTAATGATCTCATCGATTTCTGAGAGTTTGGCAAAATAGGTAAAAGCCTGGACACCGAATTTGCTTGTATCCGCCAGCAAAAAGACTTTGTCTGAAATCTCGATCATTTTCTTTTTGACTAGAGCCTGCAATTCATTCGATTCACTGATTCCGCGTTCGAGATGGACCCCTTTGCAGGAAAGAAAAGCTTTGTCGACATGATATTGATCCAATGTCCGTTCTGCGCTCGGTCCAAGATAAGAAAGGGATCGAGGTGCCAGCGTTCCACCCGTCGATATCACTTCCACCTTTTCCTTGGTGGAAAGCTCCATCGCAACCTTGATGGAGTTGGTCAATACGGTAAGCGGAATATCTGGTACGATCGCCGCCATGTACCAAGCCGTGGTGCTAGCGTCTAGAATGATCCTATCATGCGGTTCAATATAAGCAACAGCTTGTCTGGCGATCCGTTTCTTTTCCTCCATCCGTGTTACTTCACGTTCTAGATAAGGAATTTCCGGTTGCTGGTCCGCGATGCTGACTGCTCCGCCGTGGCTCCTGATTAAACGCCCCGCTTCCTCCAATCGATCCAGATCCCGACGTATGGTCTCCTCTGTCACGTTGCAAATCTCACTCAATTCTGATACTCGAATACTGCCCCTGTCGTTTACCAAACGGACAATCATTTCATGCCTCTCAGCTACAAGCATCGTCATCCTCTTTCCCGTACCTTATTGCGGACGCCACGTTTTTGTTTTGCGAGTCGACTGTTCTTTTTGATTTTGTATATCTTTGATTATACCAGTTTTACCCGCTATTACAGGAAGAAATTTGAGGATTTCTTTTGTTTTTCTTTTGTAAGCTCGTTCCCTACAGCGTAACCTGCTTGATCGACATAAGCTGAGCAACCTTTTGAAGCAGACGTGCGTGATGTCCAATCGCTAGCGCACAGTGATGTGTGGGCGCTTCCATAAACCAACGTTCCATATACTCGTCAGGATGCTGACGAAATTTCACGGGAGTCTGGGTATTGCCTATCTTCATCGTCGGTCCGTTGGTGGATTCTCCCTCACTAAATATCATCTTCAGCTTGCCTTCGCCAGTCTGTGTCAGGTTAACCGTCGTCACCGGGCCTTTTTTCACTTTTGCTTCAACCGATACACCAGTTCCCTGTTTCCCGTGATAAAGTCCCATTCCTCGCAATATCGGCTTTCCTTCTGAGATGGCCATATGGAACGGCCCGTCATGTCCCAACAGGATCGTTTCATCCTCATAATCCACGACGACGATCTCGGAGTAACTACCGCCAATCCCGAGTGAATCACAAATCTTCATCGCGATGGCTGTCTTGAGATCTCCCTCTCCTGCACAAGGAATCCCTTTTGCAGTAAGTAGCGAATGGCCCACGATGAAGCCTGCTTGCAGCTTCTCGTAAGGATTCCCAGATGCGCCGTGATAATAATAAGTCAATGCGTCCAGATCGTAATGTCGAACCAGCTTTTCCTGTGCAGCAGCTACCCTGCAAGACCATTCCAGCTGTTCGTCAGTAGGCTTTTTGGCGATCGGGTCAGACGGTGAATCACCGCTTATCGCAAACATGTCTTCTATGTCCATTCGGATCTTCTTTACTTCTGCTTCTGTTACTTCACGCAGCATTCGGTCTAAATCACACATTTCCAGCATTTCGACATGCAAGCCGATCTCTGCTTGTATCATGGCAAAGTCGCTGTACATATCCAGCATTCCGCTGTATGTGTTTCCCAGAAATCCAAAACGGCTGTGGCGCAAGGTTCTGCGTACAGCTGCTGCCTGAATCCACTCCTCGATGTGTTGCCAAGCTCGTTTGGCCTCCCAGCGATCCTTTGTCTCTTCATTCGTGACTGAAATGCTGGGTGTTTGCTCCAGTCCAAGCAAGCCGTTGATCACACGAAAAGAGATACCAGCCCGCGAAAAGGCATTGGCAATCTCCGGTACCGGACAGGCACCGCAATGCGCCAGCCATTCGCCCGTGGTAGTGAGCTCGTAATGGATTCTCGCCGCCGGCTGTAGATTGAGAATGACGACAGGTGCGGAGCAAAGCTGATGGATAGGCAAGACAGTGGAGCTGGTGCTGTAAGTAGCCGAATGGCAAAAAATGAGATCGACATTCTGGGCATTGAACCACTCGCCTGCTCGTCTGCCCTCTGCTTCTGTATCCACGAGACCGTAATAAAAAACATCTCCATACTCAGACATCCGCTTTTTTAAAAATTCCCCATAATTCGTCAATCGCTCTCGCAAGCCCGGGAACTGGCTCCAGTATGCAGCCAGTCCGATCGTGTACAGGCCAATTCTTCCTTTTTTGACAGGTTTCATTCTGTTTGAATGCTCCATTCAAGATCCCCTCCACGAGAAAATAACACCTTCATGCGTCCATTGTATTCGCTTACAATGTAAGAAACATCCCAGCATCTTGTTCGTTCATAACAGTTTATTGCCAGGAGGTGCTTGTCGTGGACAAATATGTTGAAAGGGCATCATACGATTGGACAGAAGATTCTGTGCGCTTGATCACGACTCCAAGCCAAATGGCCAAGTCAACCTTTTACTACGTTCAGGAGGTCGGTCATTTCCAAACCCAGCCCGGATATTTTACGGAGCGACAACAGCTTCATTCGTATTTGCTGGTGTATACCCTTTCCGGGTCGGGGCATCTGCATTATCAAGGAAAATCGTATGTGTTAAGCCCGCATCAGGCGTTTTTCATCGATTGTCGCGAATATCAATTTTACAAGACCGATGAAGCCTGTCTATGGGAGATCCTTTGGGTACATTTCGACGGGAGCAACAGCCGGGGATATTATGAGCAATTTGCCAAGCATGGTTCGCCGGTCGTTTCATTCGAATCAGATCAAGGAATGCCTGATCTGATTCGGCAACTGATCCATATTCACCATTATCAAGATGTCCGAACCGAGGCTTTGGCTTCCAAGGTATTGGTTGAACTGTTGACTCACTTGCTTTTGGCCACCAATCCGCCGGAGCATGCTGGCACCTTTCTGCCGCCTGTCATCGAAAATATCGTGCGAGAACTGGATCGGCGTTTTCAGGAAAAGATCTCTTTGGACGAATTGGCCAAGCAGCATGCCGTAAGTAAATTTCATTTGGTACGACTGTTAAAAAAATACACGGGATATGCGCCGAACGAGTACATCATCCATCGTCGAATCACCTATGCCAAGGAATTGCTCACCTACTCCGATCTCACCGTAGCTGCTATCGCGTTCGAGGTCGGGATCGATCACGTCAGCCATTTTATTGACTTGTTCAAAAAACGCGTGGACATGACTCCCCTCGCCTATCGAAAAAGGTGGCAGCGTCCATGACGTTCACCTTCCTTGACAAGAAAAAAATGCTGAGGGATTGGCTCCTTCAGCATTTTTTGACATGATTCTTCTACCTGCTTTTTAGACTCCCGTACGTCTGCGTTGATTGTTTGGTTTCTTCGTATGCTGGCTTTTCATTGTTTGATTGGCCGACTTTTGGTTCTGGAAGGAAGAACTCCCATTCGATTGTGCCTGTTTTTTCTCAGCCATTTTGCGCTTGATCGCTTCTTGCAGACTGATTTTTCCTTTGCCTTCGGTAGCTTCGATGTCGTTTTGGTTTGGCTCCTTCATGCGTAGCAACTCCTCATGAAAAATGGTCTATCTCCTTGTATTCTAGTGCATGATAGCAGGAACTGCCAATAGGAATCTACTTGTTATTTTGCTCGAAGCTGCGCATATTTTACACCACTTGCCTGAAAACGTAAAATTTCCTCCAGTACATCTGCTAAATATGCCCCTGCTTCGATCGGCGGAGTGCCACCGCGATGGATATTGGAGATGACGGTGCGGTCTGACTCTACGGTATGATGATCAGGCTTGTAAATCATGTAGGCGCTCAGACTCTCTGCGGTGGCAAGGCCAGGCCTTTCACCAATCAGGGAGATGACCACTTTACATTTCACGATAGAGGCTACATGATCCTGCACCCAGACACGGCCACGATGGATAAAAATCGGCTTTGCAACCTGAATTTTTTTCAAAGCCAAACCTTGCAGCAACGCTGGCAACAAGTCCGGAATGGTGGCTTCACATGCTGACGTACTAAGTCCATCGGATATGATGATTTGCACATCCTTGTTTTTTTCCCCATGCTTCTCCAGCCAACGGACCGAATCCTCTGACAAAAAGCGTCCCGAATCCAGATTCATCAAGTACTCCTGCATATCGGACGCCCTGGAATGAAGGACGGGAAGTCCCAAATCCTCAATCAAGGATGGATCAATCGTGTTCATGACTGCATCATGGGCAGCAGCTTGGTCGATCCGAAATTGCAGATAGCTCGTCGTCTTCATACGCGTACCAGCCCGCCCAATCCCGATGCGAGCAGGAGTCCTCCTCATAGCTCGCTCCAGGACTTCCGGATTATGCGGCTTTGGGACTCCCGCTTGTTTATCTTCTGGGAAATGGATGCTTTCCAGATGTTCATTTTTCTTGGATAACTCCTCTATCACTCTTTGGACCAAATGATCCAGGTTTACCTGTTTCATCCCTTGTTCCCTCCCCTGACGCTCAGTCAAAAATGGATAAGTCCCCAGCTCGCTCCGTCAATCGACCATTCTCCATGATCTCCATCTTCTCCAACCATTTCTCAAATTCGCGCAAAGGTCGAAAACCCAACAGTTCTCGCAGACTGGCGTCATCATGATAGCTCGTATCCTGATAGCTGAGCATGACATCATCTCCGCCCGGAACGCCCATGTAAAAGTTCGCCCCGCCCAATGCAGTCAGCATTCCGGCGATCTCCTGATCATTTTGGTCCGCATACATGTGATTCGTATAGGTAGGGGCTATTCCCATCGGCAACCCATGCAGTTTGCCCATGAACAAATCCTCCAGATCAGCGCGAATCATCTGCCTTCCATCATACAAGGTCTCTGGACCGATAAAGCCCGAAACATTATTCACCATAAAAGGCTTCCAATGGCGGCAGAAGCCATAGGTTCGGGATTCCAGCGTCTGCATATCAACCCCTTCATGCGAATCGAGGGATACTTCTGAGCCTTGACCCGTTTCAAAATACATGACATTGGGGCCTGAAGCGGTGCCATAGCGGAGCATCAGCTCCATTGCCTCATCGAGAATTTCTTTATTGACTCCAAATGCATCATTGGCTTTCTGCGAGCCTGCCAAGCTTTGAAAGAGGAGAGAAATGGGCGCACCACCTCGCAGGGCCTGCACCTGTGTCGAAATGTGGGCGAGGACGCAGTTTTGTGTAGGAATCTGCCAATGCTGCATAAAATCATGCGTCATCTTCAGCAGCTTGGTAACGCTTTCAACTGAATCATTATTTGGATTGATGCCAATTACGGCGTCCCCTGACCCGTATGAAAGTCCTTCTTTGATCGAAGCCATAATACCCTCTGGATCATCAATCGGATGATTGGGCTGACAGCGGAAAGCAAGTCGGCCCGGCTCTCCAATCAAGGTGTTGCAGTAAGCCTGATGACGCATCTTCTGTGAAGCTAGGACCAGGTCGATGCTCGACATCAATTTGGCAACAGCGGAGATCATTTCACTGGTTAGTCCCCGGCTTATTCGTGTAAGCTCTGGCATCCCCGATGAAAAGGATAGGATGTATTCACGCAGCTCGCCAATCGTCCATCCCTTGATTTCGTTGTAGACGGACAGATTGATGTCCTCATAAATAACACGTGTCACTTCATCCTTTTCATAGGGAATCACGGGATTCTCGTAGATATCACTCAGCATCATTTCGCTTAGAACCACTTTGGCAGCCATTCTCTCCAAGGCAGAGTTTGCTGACAGCTTGCTCATTTGATCTCCTGATTTTTCTTCACTAGCTTTCGCAAGCACCTCACGTATGGAGCCAAATTGATATTGCTGTTTACGTATCACACAGGACAGCTTCATGCAGACACCCTCTCCCATTTCTTCGATAAGTAGAAAACAGGGGACTCCCAATAAAAAAGGTGCTATTCCATGCTGACGGGATTCCATAACCCGCAGCATAAAAAAGCACCATTGCTTCGCTCTCTTCACTTTTCCCATACGATTGAACTCACAGCAAGCATTCTTCATTAAACCCGACACCGTTGTCGGCCTATAACCAAAATATTCATTTTATTACATTATAGCTGGGTTAATGACCCAATTCTACAAGTTTTCATGACAAATATTATAATTCCTCGGTTGAACTTCCTAGATAAACCCCTTATAATCTAAATAAACAGAACGTACGTTTGTATTGGAGGAGAACACATTGTCCCAGCACATCCTAGTCAGTGATCCAAAGAAGGTACAGGGATTCACATATCTTTGCCGATCAGCAAAAACAACCAATGAAGCCGAGATGAATAGCGTAGGCGTCATCCCTGCGCAATGGGACCTTTTTATCCGTGAGGGTGCACTTGAGCCTTTTCCATCCAGAAAAAGCGATACCATTCTAGCTGTTTACACGGAATATGAAACGGACGAAACGGGTTCCTATACCTTTGGAATCGGAACAGAGATCGCCCCCACTGATCCGCTTCCAGCTGGAATGACCAGCTATTGTGTGGCAGAGGGCACGTATGTCGTGTTTACTACTAGAAAAGGGCCTGTCTCCGAAATTGTGGTAGAAGCCTGGGCTTACATCTGGGAATGGTCCAAAACACATAAGCGGGCTTTCCTGACGGATTTTGAGGTCTACGATGAGCGCTGCATCGATCCTGCCAACAGTCAGGTAGATATTTATATCTCTGTTTTGGAGTAGAAAAAAACGCTCCTACTGCGATTGCGTTCACAACAGGAGCATACTCTCAATTCACTTGACGCGGCATGTCTTTCCAATAAAGGGATCTCAGATGCCGTTTCAAAATCTTTCCGGCACCACTCTTCGGCAGCTCCTCCATGAATTCAATCCTTTTCGGGATTTTGTAGCTGGCCACCCTGCCACGCATGAAATCCACTATCTCTTGCTCGGTCATCTGACTGCCTTTCTTTTTCACCACAGCCGCCAAAACGATTTCTCCCCACGTTGGATCAGGGGCACCAATCACGGCTACCTCCACTACATCCGGATGTTGATAGATGATGTTTTCTACCTCTGGCGAGTAAATATTTTCTCCCCCACTAATAATCATGTCTTTTTTACGATCCACGACATAGAGGAAGTAATCCTCGTCCAGATAGCCCATATCACCCGTGTGGTACCAGCCGTTTTTCAAGACTGCGGCCGTTTCCTCAGGCAAATTCCAATACCCTTTCATGATGTTCGGACCCCGTGCGATGATCTCCCCGACTTGGCCGACAGGAAGTTCATTTCCCAATTCATCGACGATGCGCACCTCAACGCCCATGACTGCATGACCTGCCGAAAATAGACGTCGCTGATTTTTAGACGAATCATCGAGAACATGATAATCCGGACTGAGCTGAGAGATTCCAGGAGAGGCTTCGGTCATCCCGTAGCCTTGCGTCCATTTGATGTTGGGAAACTCCTGCATCGCTCGCTTCAATAGCTCGTATGGCATCGGTGCCGCACCATAAGTCACTTTCTCCAAGGAGTGAAGGTCATACGCTTTGTAATCCGGATCGTTCAACACCATATTTAGCATGGTGGGTACCAGCAACGTATTCGTCACCTTGTATGTATCCACCGCTTTCATGAACCCTTTCGCAGAAAAGGCGCGAATCACACAATGCGAGCCTCCTGCATTGGTGATGCTGATCATGCACATGCCGTCTGCCAAATGAAACATCGGCGCAGCATGCAAAAAACGACTGTCAGGATTTTGATGATTCAGAACTCCGGCGTGATAGTAATTACTAATCAGGTTGCGATGGGTTAGCATAACTCCTTTGGCGCGGCCAGTCGTCCCTCCCGTGTAGAACAAGCCAGCTACATCGTCCTCATGCAAATCGTCAGCGTAGCGCAACGGCTGATCGGTCGCCTGCTGAATCCAGTCCTCATAGGATTCGAGCCCAAGCTCACGAATCTCCTCATCCTCTGCCAGAACGTAATGGAGCAGGGATGGCACCTCCTTTTTCAACAAGGGAGCCACTTTCACAAATTCCCGATGCAAAAAGAGGACCTTGGCACCCGAATCCTGGAGGATGTACATCAATTCTTCAGGCGACAGACGATAGTTAAGGGGAACGATCAAAGCACCCAAGGCTGTAACACCGTACATCAATTCCAGATAACGAAAGCTGTTCAACATCAATACAGCGACTCGATTTCCTTTTTGAATGCCCATCTTTTGCAGCGCTTCCTTCAATCGTGCGGATCGATTTGCCAGCTGACGGTACGTAAACTGCTTGTCACCGTCAATGACTGCGATCTTTTCCGGTCGGGTTTGGACATTACGCAATAAACCTTTTGTAATAATCATGATACAACCTCTCCCTAGTTAGGTTTGTTGAGAGCCTGAACATGATGTCAACGCCGGGTCAATCTCCCTCCATCCGTTTTGTACTCTATACGTCTACATTACGCCTTCTTGACCTCGAATAAGGCACTTACCTTCGTCTCTCCTTCTTCATTTACCGCGAATGCCTGACATTTCCAAGTGTCATCTGTCTCACCTATTACCGTTCCCTTGATGGTAATCGACTCGCCAGGACGCGTCATTGCTTGAAAGCGTACGGAAAAACGGAGCAGCTGATCGGGGTGGAACCAAACTCCGATAGCCTGACCGATGAATCCCATGATCATCATCCCGTGCGCAATGACTCCGCCAAGCCCTAGCGGCTGATCAAAACCGTTTTTCCTTGCTGGTTTTGATACGTTTTTCTTACAATGTAAAAATTCATCCCAGCCTTGCTATAAGCATTTTCCACTTCACCTGAAGCTGTAATGACATCACCTGGCCGAATTTTGCCCAAATACTCGAATTCCTGGCCGCCGTGCAAAACCTTCTCCATGTTCAACTCAAGCAAGGAAGCCATTGAAGATTCCCCACTCCAAAAGTCAATGACAGTCGCAAAGGTAGGAGGAATCGCATCCCCCGTTTGATAATCAGGATGGGAATCGCCCAAGGCAAGCGCAAACTCCTTCACTTTTCCCAGTTCTACGGTAAACGTGCTCGATGCCGTCTTCCGTCCGATCTTCTGTTCGATCATCAATGCCCCTCCTTCTATTCCTTTTCTGTCGTGCTAGGATCAGGTATAGGTCCCTCCATTGATGTGCAGGACTTGACCATTCACATAATTGGAGAGCGGCGAAGACAGATAAAAGATTCCTGCGGCGGCTTCCTTTGCATCACCTGCACGTTTTTGCGGGATCCGCTCGATGAACATGTTCCGTACCTTCTCCGGTATGCCCACGACCACACCGTCCACCGTCTCGCCGAGCTCTTTTGGTTGCGTCAGACGTGTATCGATGAAGCCGAATGCTACGACGTTGCAGTTGACATTGAATCCTGCCCATTCCTTGGCCACTGACTTGGTCAAGCCAACCACGCCTGCTTTTGCAGAGGAATAATTGGCCTGGCCTACATTGCCGCTAATCCCCGCCACTGACGAGACGTTGACAATTTTTCGATGGTGCACTATTCCTTGCTCCATTTCTTTTTTGGCGGCATCCCGAAAGTAAGGGCTCGCTTCCCGAATCAATCGAAACGGTGCGATGAGATGTATATCAAGCATAGCCTGAAATTGCTCGTCGCTCATTTTGTGTATCAGCGCATCCGAGGTATACCCGGCATTGTTGACGAGAATGTCCAGTCTGCCAAACGTGGAAACTGTCTCCTCGATAATCCCCTTGGCAAATTTCGAGGCTGTCACATCCCCGCAGTACATGATGGCTTCTCCGCCCTGCTCCCGAATGGCAGATACGACTTGCTGAGCAGGTGCTTCGTCCCGATCTGAGACGACGACTTTGGCTCCATGCTCAGCAAACATCAGCGCTACCTCACGTCCGACGCCACGCCCCGAACCCGTGACAATCGCCACTTGATCGTCCAGCATTTTACTCATCCTCTATTCCTCCATTTCCACTACAATCCCAGGTTTTTGGCGATAATGATTTTCATGATTTCATTCGTTCCGGCAAAGATCGGAGATATGGCGATATCACGGTAACGTCTGGCGATCTTGTACTCCTCCATAAAGCCGTAGCCCCCGTGAAGCTGCATGCAGCGCGGAGCCATTTTTCGTGCCATATCTGTAATCCACCACTTCGCCATGGAAACCTGCGTGACGATGTTTTCTCCATTCATATGGCGCACGATCAAATCATCGACGAAAGTGCGCCCCAGCTGCACCTCTGTTGCCATCTCGGCAATTTCAAACTGTGTGTTCTGAAACGTACTGATCGATTTGCCAAACGCTTGTCGTTCCTTCACGTATTGCATGGTGATTTGCAGCATGTCTTCGGCAGATACAATCGCTCCAATCGCCGCAAGCAAGCGTTCCTGCTGAAGCTTGTGCATCAAGTAATAAAAGCCTTTTCCTTCTTGACCCAGCAGATTTTCGACCGGTACCCTGCAATCCTCAAAGATCAGTTCTGCTGTATCCTGGCTGCGAAGACCTACTTTTTTCAATTTTCGTCCCCGGATAAAGCCTGGCATTCCCCGCTCGACCAGCAGGAGACTAATTCCTTTATGTCCAGGGGTCACCTTGGTATCCGTCTTGACTGCTACGACGATCAGATCAGAATGGATGCCATTGCTGATGAAGGTTTTTTGCCCGTTTACGATGTAATGGTCGCCATCGCGCACTGCTGTCGTCCGAATTCCGGCTAGATCTGATCCCGCTCCTGGCTCTGTCATTGCGACCGCAGTGACGATTTCTCCAGAAATACATTTGGGCAGATATTTTTTCTTTTGTTCCTCCGTTCCGAATTCCTCCAAATAAGGGACGACGATGGAGGTATGAATCCCTGGTCCTCCTAATCCGCCTACTCTGCCTGCCTCTTCAGCCAGAACGATCTGGAAGCCGAAGTCCAGACCAAGCCCGCCGTATTCCGGTGATACCTGCGGGCACAGGAATCCCAGCTCTCCCATTCGATCCCAAAAAGAACGCGGGACGATTTCGTCCTCCTCCCATTGATCGAGATGGGGAACGACTTCCTTATCCAAAAACTTCCGAAGGGCTTCCCGAAACATGAGGTGCTCACTGTTGTAATAAGGCTTGGAGACTTTATTTCCATCAAATGAAGTCGTTGCAGACATGATCTTCACTCCTCCAAGATTTGAAATTATCGACCAGAAAATTGCGGCCGCCGTTTTTCAAAAAATGCCTTTACGCCCTCTTTTAAATCTTCTGATTCCAGGCATAGCCCTTGCGCAAACGCTTCCAATTCCAAGGATTCATTCAATCCTCTCATCATGGTTTGATTCACCAGATCTTTCGTCAAACCGACTGCAATGGATGGTCCTTTTGCCAATTGGTCAGCGATAGCCCTTGCCTCTTCCAAAAGCTGCTCATCCTCCACCACCCGATTGACAAACCCGAGCTGTTGCCCTTGCTCAGCGCTGATGCGTTCTCCTAAAAGCATCAGCTCCTTCGCCCGATGATGTCCCAGGAGCTGCGTCAAAAAGTAAACAGAACCGAGGTCTGGTACAAGCCCGATATGGACAAAGCTTTGTACGAAAAAGGAGGAACGTGCTGCAACGACGAGATCGCAGGCAAGAGCAAGACTGAAGCCTGCACCGGCTGCAGCGCCGTTTACTGCAGCCACGACTGGTTTTCGCACTTGAAGAATGGCCAGGATCAATTCATGGGACAGCTTCAATTTTTGGCGTCCGGTTAGAGCCGTCACTTGATTGCCCATCGAGCTCAAATCTCCGCCTGCGCAAAATGCCTTTCCTTCTCCTGTGAGAATGATGGCTCGAACCTGATCGTCCTGCTCGAGATCGGACAGCACCTGAAGCAGCTCTGTTCGCAATGCTGGAACCATCGCATTACGATTCTCTGGTCTGTTCAGGCGGATCGTACCCACACCGTTTTCGATTTGAACTTCCAGTCGCTCAAAGGACATTGCGTATCTCCCTGCCTTTCTTTACTTTTTCATCAATCGGGTCAACCACTCTTCTGTGTGCTCACCAAGCTTTGGAGATGGTGTTGCATGCTGCAGCACCGAGCCTTCGCTCTGATAACACGTCGCCACATAGCGAAGCCCCCACTGCTCCTCAATCAAACGGCGTTCTCGAATATGCGGATGATCGTGCAGTTCTCCCGCTTCCAAGATCGGTGCCATACAGCAATCCACCTCCAAAGAGAAGGACGTCCACTCAGCAAGCGTTCTGCTCCGGATTAACGCTTGTATTTCCTGATAAACAGGGTTCTCGTCTTGTTGGGGAGAGTAGTGGGCGGAAAGCCACTCCGGCTTTTCCACTGCCTGGCAGAAATTCTCCCAGAATTTTGGTTCCAGCGCTCCCAGAGAAATGTATCGCTGATCCTTGGTTTGATAAATCGCGTAGCAGACGAGACTTTTGTGCAGCTTTGCCAGTCCTCGTCGATTGCCAGTCGCCGATTCCATGAGCACATGGTTGGTCATCAGTGTAACCATTACATCCGCAAGCGAGATGTCCAAATACGTCCCCTTCCCTGTCTTTCCTCGCTGTACCAAACCCGCCAAAATGGCTTCTGATGCGGCAATTCCTCCGATCATGTCGGCAAACGTCATGCTGGGTGCGATCGGTGCACCGTCATCATCCGTCATCTGCGCCAAGGCACCGCTGATGGCCATGTAATTGATGTCGTGGCTGCCCATCTGATGCATGGGACCGTTTTGACCATAGCCTGACAGCGAGCAGTAGACGATTCGCGGATTGACCTGAACCACATCTTCGTAGCTGATACCGAGCCGCTTGGTCACGCCAGGGCGAAAACTCTCGATCACGACATCTGCCTGACTGATCAGGTCAAGCGCCACGAATCGCTGAGGCTCTTCCTTGAGATTGAGAACCATGCTCTTCTTGTTGCGTCCATGCGCACGGAAAAGATAATTGTCGCCTTGGTCCTTCATCTTCGGATGACGCGCTGGGTCTCCCTGTGGCGTTTCGACTTTGACGATCTGTGCCCCACGATCCGCTAGGCGCAGAGTGGCATAAGGTCCTGGCAGATGCTGTGAAAAGTCGATCACGAGAATGTCAGACAGCATAAGCCTCCTCCTTTAATCCAGTCGTTCAATAATCGTTGCGTTTGCCATGCCCAGCCCCTCACAGATAGCCTGCAAGCCGTATTTGCCACCTGTTCTCTCCAATTCATGCAGCAAGGTAATCATGACACGCGCTCCGCTTGCTCCCAGTGGATGACCGATCGCGATGGCTCCCCCATTGATGTTCAGCTTGCTCGGGTCCGCTCCCATATCCACCTGCCAGCAGAGTGGTACGGGTGCGAAGGCTTCATTGACTTCATACAAATCCATATCCTCGATGGTTAGCCCAACCTTCTCCAATGCTTTTTTCGATGCGGCGATTGGTCCAGTCAGCATCAAGGTCGGATCCGACCCGACCACTGTACGTGAGATGATTCTGGCACGAGGCTTGACTCCCAGGCTCTCGGCCTTCTCTTTCGACATCAGCAAAAGGGCTGCCGCTCCATCGCTGATCTGGCTGGCGTTTCCTGCATGTATCCGGCCATCGTCCTGGAATGCTGGCTTTAAAGACGCAAGCTTCTCCATCGAGGTTCCTTTTCTCGGTCCTTCATCCTGCGTGACGATCGTGGTGCTGCCATCAGGCAATGTGACTTCTAAAGGCATGATCTCTCTTTCAAATCGCCCTTCTTCCTGCGCACGTATCGCCCGACGATGGCTTTCCATCGAATACTCATCTAGTTGCGTGCGGCTAAACCCCCATTTCTCGGCGATTCTTTCTGCCGACAAGCCTTGATTGATCAACTCATATCTTGCTGTCAATTGCTCGCTTCTCTTCGCTCCCTGGTTAGTAGAGCCCATCGGAACCCGGGACATGCTCTCCACACCGCCAGCAATCACGATATCCATATCCCCACTTAAAATCGCTTGGGCCGCGAAATGGACTGCTTGTTGACTAGATCCACACTGCCGATCGATCGTAGTGCCGGGTACCTCGATGGGGAAGCCGGCGATGAGGGAAGCAACTCGTGCAATATCGCCGGCTTGTTCTCCTACTTGAGAAACGCACCCTAAGATGACATCCTCTACCAGTTCAGCTTTTAGATCTACCCGCTTGACCAGCTCCTGCAGCACCATTGCAGCAAGATCATCGGGGCGAATTCCACTTAAAAGTCCTCCTCTTCTACCAATCGGTGTACGTACTGCCTCCACGATCACGACTTCTCGCGTCATTTTCCCATCTCCCTGTCATTCATTGTGATTTACTCGTTCTGCAAAAAGGACTAATGCAATTCTATTGCCAACGATTTTGATCTGAACAAAGTGATTTTTATGGAGAGTACTGTCCACGAATCAAGACAAAATAAAAAAATGTCCGGATTACCGGACAATGGCTAGTGGTTGTATTTTTTCAATTTTTCGTAAAAGACAGATCTGCTGATTCCTAATAATCTGGCCGCTTTTGCCTTGTTTCCGTTTGTTTCGCGTAATGCCCGCTCAATTTCCATCTTTTCAGCTGCATGAACCACTGTTTTACCATGTATTTCTGTAGCCTTTTGCAGCATTTCCTCCGGTAAATCAGCGAAAGAAATTTTCCCTTGCTCCGCCATGATCATGCCTCTTTCCACGACATTGCGCAATTGACGAATATTTCCAGGCCAATCATGGTGGTACAACACTTTTTGTACAGCTTCCTCGATACCTGTAACGTTTGTGTCCAGAATCGGGTTTAACTGTTTGATAAACGTATTGGCTAGAAGTAAAATGTCGTTTTTACGCTGACGCAGAGGAGGGATCGTCAGCGTGATGATGTGCAGGCGGTAGTACAAGTCCTCTCGGAATGTCTTTTCACGTATCCGATCTTCTAACGGCGCATGCGTCGCGGAAATGATCCGCACATCTGTCTGAATCGGCCTGTTTCCCCCCACGCGAAAAAAATCCTTTCCTTCAAGTACGCGCAACAGCTTGGCCTGCAGGGACCTAGGCATTTCGCCAATTTCGTCCAGAAAGAGGGTTCCGCCATGGGCAAGCTCGAATTTTCCGATTCGGCCCGCACGATCTGCTCCGGTGAAGGCGCCTGGTTCATAGCCAAAAAACTCGGCTTCCAGCAGATGCTCAGGTATGGATGCACAGTTGACCGTGATAAACGGCCCAGATGCTCGATTACTGGCATTGTGCACGGCGTGTGCAAACAGCTCTTTGCCTGTTCCGCTTTCTCCCAAAAGCAGGACGGGCGTAAGGCGCCTTGCAGCTTTTGCAGCAAGGGACATGCATTGCTTCATCGCTTTGTCTCGTGTGATAATGTGATTCCACGTATACACCGCACGGTACGGATGATTTACCGCCGCTTTATCCCCTATACGTCCCACATCCAGTGAGCGATCGAGCAAATCTGGTTTTTCCACCTGCATCATGACTTCCATCTGTTCTCTCAAGTCATTCTTCGATTCAACCAGCGCATTGACGACACGGGCTTTGGTCAACACACCTACAATTCTTCTATCACTATCGATAATGATACTGGAACCGACGTGGCTATTTTGAATAATCTGCTCCATCTGTTCAAAAGTTGTCTCTGACAGCTTGTCCAGTTGGGTAGTGACCGCTTCGGTCTTCATAAACTCCCGAATGGGTGAATGAGCAGGCGCCTTTTCAAGGATCATCCGATAAAGTGAGCTACGCGAAAAAACACCGATCAGCCTACCCTCGTCATCTCCTACCGGGAGCACATCCAGCCGTGTTTCCAGCATGGCTCTCGCTGCATCCTCCAAAGAATCGGTCGCCCGTAGAAAAGTAGAGATAGGCTGGATCATATTGTGCAACGTCATTTTGTCACCGACCCCCTGTCCATAATGAATTCTCTCTTCATAACGATACGACATGGGAGCGAATAACCCCTCTTCACATGACATGCGAACTCTACATCTGATGCATTATACCTCGCGTTCGCAAATAGACGAGAATCTGCTGGACGCATGCTGATATGGATTGTTGATCCGCTTGAATAACCAATTCCGGACTCTCGGGTTCCTCGTACGCTGCGGTGATACCTGTAAAATCGGGAATGGCTCCACGACGCGCCTTCTTGTACAAGCCTTTTGGGTCCCTGCTTTCACAGACGTGCAACGGACATTGGACGTAGACCTCGATGTACTTCCCGTCCGAAAACATCTGCCGGATCCTATGACGATCTGATTTTGAAGGTGAAATAAAGGCAGCCAGAACGATCGTACCTGTCTCGATGAGAATTTTCGAAACCTCTCCCGCACGACGCAGATTCTCAGACCGGTCTTCTGGCGAAAAGTCCAGGTCGCGATTGAGCCCAAGCCGCAAGCGATCACCATCCAGAACATAGCTGGACAATCCTTTCGCGTTCAGTTCATGATGCAAACGATTGGCAAGCGTTGTTTTACCTGCGCCTGACAAACCAGTAAACCAGAGGACATACCCTGTCGATCTCATGATTTCAGCCTCCCCTCCTTCTTTTGATCTAATAGGCGTGCTGTTGAAACCACTTTTTCGCATAGCTATGCAGCTGAAAATCGAACTGATTCTTTTGAAAGACCATACGTAGAGTCTCAGTGTCCAAATCACATTCTTGCAGTCTGTTCGTCGACGCATTTTCACGGTAGATCTGATCTGAACGATTCCACCCCAACTGTTTGCGCAGAATAGGAACACATTGGTCGGACCATTCGGTAATGCCAATAAACGCAAAGCTGGAAGCCAGATGATTCATTGCACGTCCCAGATCGGGAATGTACTCTCCCGGGTTCCAGACATAGTATTGCATCTCCGTTTGGTGTGTAAATCCCAAGGGATTGCCTGAGAGATAGCGGGTTTGCAGATTGGATGTCAGGAAATTCATTTGATCAGATTGTACAAACTGTGCGAAGCTCATCTCGGACATTTGTTGGTAGGTTGGAATGGATGGGTTACGAAGCAAAAAGGAATAGATGGATAACACCAATTCGATAGGATGACGCACGAACGTACAATAACGCGTTGGACGTTGGATCAGCTCGTGCAAGCCGTAGGGAAAGTGACCCGACACGACGCGAAGCGAGCTGTCTGTGCGATTGCACAGCTCTACCAGCTTTCTTGTCGACCAGCTGGCATCCTCGTGCATGAAGGCGATTTCCTCACGCTCGTACTCTTCTGACAGCATGCGGTTGATCGAGGTTCCTGACGTTTTGGGAATGTGGAGAAATAAAAGCAATGGCTCCATAGACACGTATACTCCCCCTTCTTTTTGAAGGCTTCGCCATAGTGTATGATTCCTTCTCCTTGCTTGAAATCAACGCTTTTCCCATCTTCCTCTTTCATGTGCGCAAAAGAAAAGGCCTGGAACCAACCAATAGGTTGAATCCAAGCCTAGCTTCTCTATTTCTTCAAGCCTTCACCCATGCCTTTGAGCAGGTTGAGCCCAAAACCGATCGCACGGTTGATGTCAGGGTCGTTCATGGCTTTATACAAGTCCAGCAAGCCCACTTTTTCGTTTTTTTGCAAGCCTTCCTCAGCCTTTTGCAAGCCGTTGCTCAGACTGCTGACCAATTTTTTTGTCATGGCCGGGTCGATGTCACTGACTGCTTCTGCCATCGCCATGGCGTTGTTAATCGTATTGGTGACCGGCGGACGCGTCAGCTGTCCGAGTGCAATCTTCGTGACCTTTTCCTTCGCTTCTACCAATGCCTGGACAGCTTCCAGAATCCCGCTATCATGCAGCTCCTGCAGCAGCTTGATGGTATCGGAAATACCATCTGCGTTCTGTGCCAGCTCTGATTTGAGCTGATCCAGCTTTTGGGTGTTTTTTTCCTCTTCTGACAGGACGGGCTTCTTGATGTTCACAATAGGTCTTGCCATGCTTACTTAGCACCTCCTGCCTGGTTCACTTTGGCAATCGGCTGGTAATCCTCACGTGCCCATTTGCGTTCTACCTGTACGCCCAATTGCGGATTGCGCTTGGCATAGCGCGGGTTGTACATCGGCAGCGGGTTGATACCATCTACTTCCAAAATCTCCATGTATACTTTGGTTTGCTTGTAGGCAGGTGTCTGAGTCCGCACGTCTACCGCATTACCTGTCAAAACATTGACTGCATTCTCGTGGCTGACAGAGTTCATTGGTATGAACAGCTCCATGCCTTGGACGCGGTTTGTGACGACAGCTCGCAGCTTAACTCTTCCATACGGAGATACCAGGCGGACCAGCGATCCGTCCTTTACTCCGCGCTCTTTGGCAAGTGCAGGCGGCACTTCTACGAAAACATTAGGAACTTTATATTGGATTCCTTTTGACTTGTTCGTCATGTTTCCTTCGTGGAAATGTTCCAGTATGCGTCCGTTATTTACGACCAAATCAAATTCTGGCGCAAATTCAACTGGCGGAACATACTCGACCAGCGAAAGGCGGGCACGACCATCCGGGAACTTGAATCTATCGATGTACAGCAATGGCTCATCGGTTCCATCTGCTTTTACTGGCCAGACCAAACTATTCCAACCTTCCAAGCGGTCGTAGGATACACCAGCAAAGATTGGGCTTAGACTCGCAATTTCATCCATGATATCGCCTGGATGAGTAAAGTTCCAATCGAAGCCTCTACGTTTCGCAACCTCTTGTACGATCCACCAGTCTGGCTTACTATCCCCGAGAGGCTCCCACACCTTGTTCAGGCGTTGGATGCGACGTTCAGTATTCGTGAAGGTGCCATCCTTTTCCAGCGATGGGGCTGCAGGTAAGATGACGTCAGCGAATTGAGCTGTTTTTGTAAAGAACACGTCTTGGACAACAAAGAACTCGAGACTGGCCAGAGTTTCTTGTACGTGATTGGAGTTGGAATCAACCCATGCCATGTCTTCTCCTACCAGGTACATTCCTTTTAAATCGCCTCGTTCAACAGCCTGTAACATTTCGATATTCGTCCAGCCTGGCGTGCTCGGAAACTTCGCCCCGTATGCCTCTTCGAATTTCGCGTGAGCCTCTTCATCACCCACATGCTGATAACCAGGCAGCCAGTTTGGCAAACTCCCCATATCGCATGCGCCTTGTACGTTATTATGACCGCGAAGTGGGTATGCCCCGGTACCAGTACGACCGTAATTACCCGTGATCAAGAGTAAGTTGGAGATAGCTGCAGATGTATGCGATCCACCTGTATTTTGCGTAACTCCCATGCCCCAGAGGACACAAGTGCCACTTGCTTCATGGATCATGGTCGCTACTTGAATCAATTGCTCTTTCGAAATCCCCGTGACTTCTTCGGCGTATTCGAGCGTGTATTTTTGCAGCATTTCTCGGTACTCCATAAAGAAGTTGACGCGATTCTGAATGAATTTCTCATCATGCCAACCTTGATCGATCATATACTTGGCGACAGCTGTCAGCCATACATAATCGGTACCCTGTTTAGGGTGGATAAACAGATCGGATCGATCCGCCATTTCGTGCTTCCGCAGGTCAGACACAATCAGCTTCTGTCCGTGGAGTTTTTTGGCACGCTTCACGCGTGTGGCAAGAACAGGGTGTCCTTCGGTTGGGTTGGCCCCGACGATGATCACCAGTCCGGCAGCTGCGATGTCCTTGATCGTTCCAGAATCTCCGCCATATCCAACTGTCGACATCAAGCCGTCAGAGGCTGGAGATTGGCAATAACGGGAGCAGTTGTCGACATTATTGGTTCCGAATACTTGTCGGGCCAGTTTTTGCAAGGAATAGACTTCTTCATTGGTCGTCTTGGAGGAACTGACAAAACCCAGTGCGTTATTTCCGTACTTCTCTTTGATTTCTCCAAGCTTGCTCGCAACCAGATCCAGCGCTTCCTCCCAAGATGCGGGTACAAATTCTTCCCCTTTGCGGATCAGTGGTGTAGTCAAGCGCTGATCACTGTTGACGAAATCCCATCCGAATTTTCCTTTTACACAAGTGGAAACAGCATTAACAGGAGAATTTTCACTTGGTTCAATCTTGAGAATATGACGGTCCTTCGTCCAAACCTCGAACGTGCAGCCGACACCACAGAAAGTACAAACCGTTTTGGTCTTTTGTGTACGTGTGTCACGCATCGCGGACTCAATCTCAGAAACAGCCATGATTCCACTATAGCCCGGTTCTACTTCTTTCACCATGTCAATCATGGGCGCCATCAGGTCTTTACCGAGACCCGTCATGAATCCTGCTTCACCCAGCATGGATTTTTCCATCAAGGCGTTGCATGGGCAGACGGTGACGCATTGTCCACAGGATACGCAGGAGGAATCATTGATCGATTTATCGTCATCCCACAAAACACGCGGTTTTTCCCGCTCCCAATCGATCGTCAAGGTTTCGTTTACCTGGAGATCCTGACATACCTCTACGCAACGTCCGCACAAAATGCATTGATCTGGATCATAGCGGTAAAACGGATGAGACATATCCACTTCGTAGCCTTTTTCGGTGAACGGACGGGATTGGTGCTCGATGTGAAGCATTTCCGTTGTATTGTGCACGCGGCAATTTCCATTATTGTTGTCGCAAACCGTACAGTAGAGCATATGGTTTTCCAGCACGCGATCCATTGCCTCTGTCTGGGCAGCACGTGCACGCTCTGATGCGGTTTTGATTTCCATGCCCTCTTGAACAACCGTGGAACAGGCGCGCATGATATCGCCGTTGATTTCACACATACAGGTATCGCAGGTCTGAATCGGTCCGAGAATCGGTGAGTAGCAAATATGCGGATGCTCGATTTCTTGTTTCAGCATATAGTCCAGAAGACGGGTTCCTTCTTCGATCTGATGGGTTTGGCCGTTTAGTTGAACGGCAATCATTTTTTTAGTCATAGCTCCTCCTCACAACAATAAGAAAACCTCTATACCAGCCTGAGCAACCACGAAGTCGAGGCAGCTTGTTCTTGCTGTATCGGAAAGTAAAAGCGCTCATCGTTTTTGCTCTCCGATACAGGAAAAAACCCACCACAAAACAACTGACACAACAAAAGAAGCTTGTTGCTCAAGCTGTTTCATGGTGGGTTAACACTTAGCATTTACGTACCAGTTATCAATCCCGCCATCTGAAGCGAGTGGAAGCCAGGACGATGAGGGACACGGGGTCGCTCCATCCATCTTTGAACATCCATCCATTATTATAAGATACCTTAAGAAAAAAGCAATAGTTGCAATTGAAATCGTTTTCTTGCGTTCGACAGGGAAAGTCCGGTCGGGTGACGAAATAGGGTACCCAACACACTTTTGAAAGGCTGTGAGTATAGATGGATTGCATTTTTTGCAAAATCGTAGCTGGTGAAATCCCTTCAACCAAGGTGTACGAAGATGAGCATGTCGTGGCTTTTCATGATATTAATCCGATTGCACCCGTACACGTCCTGATGATTCCCAAGAAGCACATCCCATCCCTACTGGACATCCAGTCAGAGGACAAGGAATTGATCGGCCACCTGCATCTCGCTTTACAAAAAGTAGCAGAACAGATGGAAGTAACGGAACCCGGCTTCCGTGTCGTCACAAACATCGGCAAGCATGGTCAACAAACTGTCTTCCACCTGCATTATCATCTGATCGGCGGAAAGCAGCTCTCGTGGACCGTGTAGGCCCTTCCTTACGATTTTTGTGATTGAATAATATGGCTTGCGATCGCCTCGCCGTGAAATCGACCATTTTCAATGAAAATGGCATTGGCGCGATTGCCTGCTGCCACGACACCTGCGATGTACAGACCACGTATGTTGGTCTCCATCGTTTCGGGATTGTGTTCGGGTATTCCCGTCTCCGGATCGGTTTTCACCCCTAAAGAGTGGAGGAAGGTACGATCCGGACGGAATCCGATCAGCGAAAAGACGTAATCATTTTCAAGTGATACCACCTCATCGCCTGTTCGAACCTGGATCGTTTTCTCCTGAATCGCCTCAACCGTAGACTGATACATGACCTTGATCCGTTCTTTCTCCACCAGGCTTTCAAAGACGGGTCGTGTCCATGCCTTGACCTTTTCAGACAGCTCTGGTCTCCGACAGATGACCGTCACTTGTGCCCCTGCTCGTTCCAGCTCCATCGCCGCATCGACAGCCGAATTGTTCCCGCCTACAACCGCTACCTTCAACCCGCTGTAAGGGTGAGCCTCCCTGTAAAAAGAGGATACTTTCGGAAGCTCTTCACCGGGAACCTTCAATGTATTGGGATGGTCAAAATATCCCGTCGCGATCACCAAATTTTTGCACGTATAACGATGCTCCTGGTCCAATCGATCTCTGGTCACTACTTGGTAGCCACCCTCAATCTGCTTGGCTGATGTGACTGTTTCATAGACATGTACACGCAACTGTTCACGGCCAGCAACCAGACGATAGTAATTCAAAGCTTCTTGCCGGGTCGGCTTTTCGTTGGCAGTCGAAAACGGAATATCACCGATTTCCAGCCGTTCAGCCGTGCTATGAAAAATCATGTAGGTCGGGTACCGATAAATAGAATGGACCAAGGACCCTTTTTCAATCACCAGTGGGTCAAGCCCCGCTCTCTTGCAGGCAATCGCTGCTGCCAGCCCACAAGGACCAGCCCCTACGATCAGTACTTCATTCATTTCTCTTCCGCCTCACTTCTATCCAATCTCTTTGATCTCTCTTCCCATCTTATCATAGCTCCGCGATCAATGAAGAGTTCTAACTGTACCCCAGTCTATGATTTACCAATAAATCACCAATGAAAGCCTCTGCGGCACTCCTTATAATTGGTAGTATGATGAAAAAACAAAGTCTACATATGTGGTTTCTCTCCCTTGTAATGATGACGTATGCCTTTACCCTTGCCATCGGGGTACCGGCCTCCACGGCATCCACACTTACGCTGCGTGACATAACCAACAGCTATGCGAGCAAACAAATACGCACCTTGCATGATGCAGGTATTATTTCCGGGGACGAAAAAGGATATTTTCACCCAACTCGTCCTGTCACTCGGGCTGAATTTGTCGCGATGCTGAATCGCACCATTGGTGTCAAACCTGTCGCCAGCCAAGTAGCGTCCTACTCGGATGTGACCAAGAATAACTGGGCATACGGTGACATCCAGGCAGCAGCTTCTCTGGAGCTGGTAAATGGTACGAGCAACAATACCTTTTCACCGAAACGTACCATCACACGTGAAGAAGCAGCGAGCATCCTCGTCCGCGCTTTGAAGCAAAAAGGTTCTACATCCGCTTCTTTGTCCTTTAAGGATGTGCAGGAGATATCTACTTGGGCATTGCCTTCCATTCGAGATGCTGTACATCGTGGATGGATGTCTGGCTACAACGGTTTCTTCCGTCCGGCTGACGCACTTTCCCGACAGGAGACTGCTGTCATTCTCGAGCGAATTCTGACGCTTTTAAAGGCGCAGACTGTTTCCTCAAAGCCTTTGATTTCTCTCGGGTGGCAATATCAGTCCACAACAGAGGAATTTATCAACCAGGTGAAAAAGACAAACGTGAACACTGTGTCTCCACGCTGGTACTTCCTGCAAAAGGACGGAACGGTGAGCGATCAGAGCGATGCCGCATTGGTGAAATGGGCACATCAGAACGGCAAGGAGGTCTGGCCCCTCTTTGGAAACCGGTTTGACTCCGCAGCCACGCACGCTGCCCTGTCCGTTCCAGCGAAACGCACCGCGATTGTACAAACCTTGTCGTGGTATGTAACCAAGTATCAGTTGGATGGAATCAACGTGGATTTCGAAGCCTTCTCACCTGCTGATCGTGATGTCTTTACCCTCTTCATCCAAGAATTGTCGACTGCCTTGCACAAACAGGGTGCCGTCGTTTCCGTGGACGTACCGCCGGATACGAACTCTGATTGGAGTGACCCGTTTGACTATGAAAAACTGGCAAAATACGCAGACTATATCGTCTTGATGGCCTATGAAGAGCACTGGGTTGGAAGTCCAAAAGCAGGGTCTGTGGCCTCCCTTCCCTGGTTGGAAAAAAAGATTCAAGATCTGCTCGACGATATACCATCTGAACGTTTGATCGTCGGTTTGCCGCTCTATACCCGCGATTGGTTCTCCGCAAACGGCAGTATGCAATCTAGCGACTTGAGCATCCCTAGCTCCTACGAGCTGATTGCCAAGTACCGTGGAAATACCAGATGGCAGGATAGTATCGGACAATATATCTCCAGCTACCAAAAGCAAGGGGTGACACATACGATCTGGCTGGAGGAAAGCCGCTCACTGGGTTTGAAAGCACAAGCTAGTCTGAAATGGCAAATTGGTGGGTTTGCCTATTGGTACATCGGTTCGGAATCGTCAGATGTTTGGACCGCCATCAATAATTCGATCATGTTACAACAAACACGTCAACGACTGTAAAGGAAAAAAGAGGATGGTTGAGCTTCCCCTATGTTTGAAATCAGGGATGCTCGCCCTCCTCTTTTTGTTGTAAGTTCCTCCCCAATAGACCAAAAGGCCACTTTGCAGCTAAACTGCGTGAAGTGGCCTTGTTGTTTTAACTCACTTTTTGAAGAAGCTTTCCACGCAGCTTCGTAAGCATGTCTTCGGTCATTTTCGCCAAATCATACTGTGCTTGAAAACCCCACTCTGCTTGGGCGGCTGTCGGATCTATGGAGTCAGGCCAGCTTTCAGCGATGGCTTGACGAACCGGGTCTACCTGGTAGGAAAGGGTAAAGGAAGGAATGTGCTTGCGAATTTCCGCTGCTACTTCCTCCGGTTCAATACTCATGGCAGTGATGTTAAATGCGTTGCGATGCTGCAGCTTGCTAGCATCTGCTTCCATGAGGTCGATAATCGCTTGCAAGGCATCCGGCATATACATCATGTCCATATACGTCCCTTTGGCAATGTAAGACGTATAGGAGCCATCAAGTATAGCTTTGTAATAAATATCCACCGCGTAGTCCGTCGTCCCTCCGCCTGGGGGGGTAACGTAGGAGATCAAACCTGGAAAACGAACACCCCTCGTATCCAAGCCGAATTTCTGGAAGTAGTAATCGCACAGCAGCTCCCCTGCTACCTTGTTGACGCCATACATGGTCGTTGGTCGTTGAATCGTCTCCTGTGGCGTGTTTACCTTTGGAGTCGTAGGGCCAAATGCGCCAATCGAGCTAGGGGTAAAAAATTGGCATTGAAGCTCGCGAGCTGTTTCCAGCGCATTCACCAGTCCGCCCATGTTCAAATTCCAGGCCAACAGCGGCTTGGCTTCTGCGGTCGCCGATAGCAGCGCTGCCAGATGCATGATCGTATCGACTTGATGGGTCTTCGCCAATTCGAACATGCGCTTGGCATCTGTCACATCCAGAATTTCAAAGGGACCCGAATCTACAACCTTGCTGTCTTCGACTTTTCGGATGTCAGAGGCAATGATCTGGTCGCTGCCATAAAGATCTCGCAATTTCATAACCAATTCGGAGCCGATTTGGCCCAGCGCACCGGTTACCAGTATCTTTTTCATTTCAGAAGCCCCATTTCTTTCCCCACTTTTTCGTAAATCGACAGCGCACGATCCAGCATTTCCGTCGTGTGTGCTGCGGTGGGCATGTTGCGTACGCGTCCAGTACCCTTTGCAACAGTGGGGAAAACAATTGCTTTGGCATAAACGCCCTCTTCGTACAGCCTTTTGCTAAACTGCTGCGTCTGTTGCTCATCGCCGATGATGCAAGGAGTAATAGGTGTTTCGCTTTCCCCGATATTGAAGCCCAGCGCCTTGAGGCCTTTTTTCAGATAATCTCCATTCGCCCACAGCTTGTCGTGCAATTCGGTGCTGTTCTGTAAAATATCGATCGCCGTGATACAAGCTGCCACATCAGCAGGAGTCAGGGCAGTCGAGAACAAGAATGGACGGCTGCGCACTTTCAGCCAATCAATCAGCTGCTGTCTGCCCGCAACGTATCCCCCAACCACGCCGATGGCTTTTGAGAGCGTACCAATCTGAAAATCTACTTTATCTGACAGTCCGAAATGCTTGACGGTACCGGCACCTTTTCCCAGAACACCAGATCCGTGTGCATCGTCTACATACGTCATCAGGTCGAATTCTTCCGCTACCTCTACGATTTCAGGTAGCTTGGCTATATCCCCGTCCATGGAGAATACGCCGTCCGTAATGACCATTAGTTTTTTATATTTTCCAGATTCCTTTGCTTCCTTGGCCTTTTGACGTAAATCGTCGATATCAGAATGATTGAATCGGATGATTTGGGCTCTGGAAAGCCGGCAGCCGTCAATAATCGATGCGTGATTCAGTTCGTCGGACAAGATGGCGTCCTCTTTGTCCATCACCGCTGAAATCGCAGCCATGTTGCAGTTAAAACCGGACTGATAGGCAATCGCAGCCTCAGTCTGTTTGAAGGAAGCAATTTTTTCTTCGAGCCTCACATGCAGCTCCAGCGTTCCGTTAATGGTGCGAACAGCCCCAGCACCGACCCCGTATTTCTGTGCAGCTGCTACAGCGGCATCAATCAAGCGCTGATCCGTTGCCAATCCCAAATAGTTGTTGGAGGATAAATTGATCAGTTCTTTTCCAGAGATGGTAATCATGGGTCCATTTGGGCTCTGCAAAGGATCAATTACGTTGTAGAGCCCTTTGCTCTTCAGATCGTCCAAGTTTTCACTCAAAAATTGATCCAACGTTCTGCTTGACATCGCCAATCCCTCCGACTGTATGTCCTGATCCCGCACACACTCGAACAAGTCAGGTGGAAGTCACTTCCACAAAAACAAATGTGCGCGTGGTAAAGACATTTGAAATGTAGTATGAATCGTATAATTTCAAGGATATTTGATAATAAATTATCATCTTTATCTCTGAATGTCCATATGAGAAAGACATGATTTTCAAATTTTTATTTCGATGAATATGCCCTTTGTGCATACTGTGTAAAACCGTATTCAGACGATCTCTTCCACCAAATGGTCCGATTTATGGGTAAATATGTGAACGGTATTCCCATCCGCTGTTTCGTTTGATAGAATATATGTTCGTATCGATTACCTCAAGAATGGTGGTGTATGCATGTCCATTACCAAACAACGTGATGCCCTCAAGCTATTACAATCGATCCATGAATACCCCTGGTACGTGGAAAAGTTCATTGAACATAAAAAAACGAAGAAGAATTCCCCCTCTACGTTGCTCGGTTATTTGCGCGACTTTTCCTTTTTCTTCCGTTGGATGATGACAGAGGGGCTTACCTCTGCTACGGAAATGAAGCATGTTTCGTTGTCTGAACTAAACGTATTGAAAAAGGAAACGGTGGAGAGCTACATCCTCTACTTGCAAGAATCGCACTTGTACGAACGCGCAGCTCTCCTCACGAAGCCTACGCGCAGCTCACGAAAGGAATACAGCGACCGAACAATCAGCAGAAAAATTTCCAGCCTCAAGTCATTGTTTCACTACCTCGCTGCCCTGGCGGAAGATGAGAACGGAGAATCTTATCTGACTCGCAACGTGCTCGCCAAAATCGAGCTGGAAATGACGGAATTGACACCTCTTGCTCGTGCACATGCGATTCGAGCCAAGATTTTAATTGATGATGAAATCTATCAGTTCGTCGATTATGTCTATGAAGGATATCTTGCACATTGCGACACTGTAAAAAAACAAAACTATCACCTGCAGAACCGGGAACGTGATACCGCTCTGATCGCGATGATTCTCTCTGGTGGCTTTCGCGTGTCAGAGATCGTCAGTCTAGACCTATCTGATCTCGTCATGGAGAAAAATCAGTTGAAGCTTGTACGCAAAGGGAAAAAGGAGGACGCACCTTTCTTTAGTGATTGGGGAAAAGACTATCTCGCAAGGTACTTGCTCGTTCGCGAGAAGTACAACCCGCCTGCACAAGAGGATGCTGTCTTTCTCGCCGTCTCCCCAGGAAATGCGAATGGACATCGCATCGAGGTCCGCTCCGTGCAAAAACTGGTGAAAAAGTACGCCAAGGCTTTTGGAATACCGGATCTATCCGTTCATAAATTGCGCCATAGCTTTGCCACACAATTTCTTCGGCTCAATCCAGATCCACATCAGCTGCAAGCTCAGCTTGGCCACTCCAAAATTGAAACCACGATGCAGTACGCCCATGTTTTGGAGGACGCGCTGAGCAAAGCTGTCAATCGAACTACATAAATGGAAGTGAATTGACCTAGCCCATGAAAAAAGCTGCATGACGTTGTAAAAATATCCTTTCCTATTGAATCAAAAAATACCCGGTCTGCCTCGTGCAACCGGGTATCTTTATTATTAGGTAAAACCTCTGTCTGCTTACATTCCAGCTGATTGCTGCAAGCGTTTGGCGATGAGCAAGAAATCCTCGCGTGACACCCCAGGAGCAAATTCTTCTGGGAGTTCGTCAAGGTCAGGAACAGATCCACCATCTGGCACTCCCTGGATCACCTCAGCGGTTCCTCCGTCCGGCAATGGTCCCTTCCAAATCTTCGCGATGTCCTGATAGTCCTCATAGCTAAATGTAAACAGCTTTTGATTCAACCCCATCGCAATGTAAGGATGGGTGGCATCGAACTGTTCATTATTTAAATCCGGTACGGGCAGCATCTTCGTCATATCGACGCCTGTTGCTATTTCCAAGGCTTTTGCATACGCGATGATATGAACGCCACCGCGAACCAGCAAATAGCCAATCATGGCTCTGGCAGTCGGATGATCTGTCATTTGATACACACGCATTTTGTGGGTTCGGGCACCACATTCGAGAAAGAAGTTGTGCAACAGGTCGAGCACAAGGTTACCACTGGAAAATACATAATCCCCCGTCCATGACTTCCCCATTGAGTCGCCGGGCATAGCCGTTTGTGCCGTAGCGATAAATGAATACGTGTTTCGCTTGTTCAACCCGTTGCTGAGTGGAGTCGTATCCGGATCTCCCGGATGTGTGATTCCCTTCATACATAGATTGATTGCGTTGGAAACCAATTCTACATGGCCCACTTCTTCTGCCGTAATACTGGCCACCAAATCATAAAACGGCTTCAGTTTGCTTTTCCCGCGAAAATTGAAAGATTGAAATAGATAGTTATTCAATGTAGACATCTCGCCAAAACGACCGCCCAATAGCTCTTGAACGGCGGCGGCTGCATTGGCGTCTCCATACGCCGGTTCCGGGAGCTCAATCGCCAGTCGGTTGATCCGTGTAAACATTCCATTCCCTCCCCATACGCTTCTGCCTATATAGTTCTATGTCTGGGGAGGTTTGTTTCATACCGCTTTAAGAGGGCATAATCCATACGATCTGCTGAATTCGAATAAAAAACGATGCATTGCCAGCCTCCAAGACCACGTGATCAGGCAATACATTGGTGACAACTCCTCGAATGTTCCCCTGAACAGTCTGAATCACAACCTCACGCGAGATCACACTTTGCAAGGCTTGATAGACGTAGGGATCCACGATTGTTACCATTTGTGGGGTATTGGACGCAGTCTGTGTGGTTGTATACGGTAATCCACTCATCATGACTCTTCGTGCTCCTTCCTGTAGATGCTCACATTACCTTATGCGCAGAGCCTTGGCTGGGTGAACACACAGAGACGGGAACTGGTGAATGTAAAAGAAGCCATGACACGAATGATTCGCATCAAGGCTTCTTCCTAATTCCTGCTCGTTTATGAGAGGTTCAAGTTCTCTTTCTCTTGCTGGCGCAATTCCACTCTTCTGATTTTTCCGGAATTCGTCTTAGGCAGCTCTTCAACAAACTCAATTTTTCGCGGATATTTGTAAGGTGCAGTCAAATGCTTCACATGCTCCTTCAGTTCTTCAACCAGCTCATCCGACGGAGAGTGCCCTTTTTTCAGAATGACGAAGGCTTTTACTACGCTTCCACGATCATCATCTGGACTGGCTACAGCCGCACACTCTGCGACAGATGGGTGCTTGACGAGCGCATCCTCGACTTCAAATGGGCCGATGGTATAGCCTCCGGAAATAATGATGTCGTCAGAGCGTCCTTCAAACCATATGTAGCCGTCCTCGTCCATTCTTCCCTGATCCCCGGTCACGTACCACTCTCCACGGTAGGCCTTGGCGGTTCTCTCAGGATCGTTCAAATAACCTTGAAACAATGCGATCATGTCACGATTAATCGCAATATCGCCTACTTTGCCTACAGGCAATTCCATTCCTTCTTCATCCACAATCGCGACTCTGACAACAGGAGATGGGCGACCCATTGACCCTGGTTTGGGTTCCATGCCAACAAACGTACCAACGAGCAACGTACTTTCGGTTTGCCCATAGCCATCCCGTACGGTCAAGCCAAACACGCGACGGAAGGTATCGATCACTTCCCGGTTTAAAGGCTCCCCAGCCGAGCAAGGGGAACGAAGCGCCTGCAATCGATACTGTTCCAGATCGTTTGCCTTTGCCATGATCCGATATTCAGTCGGAGTTGCACATAGAACCGATACAGGGTACTTTTCCAAAATCGACAAATAAGCTTCTGCGCTGAAACGTCCTTTGTACACAAAGGCTGTAGCCCCCATACCCAATGTAGAGACGAATGGGCTCCAAATCCATTTGGCCCAGCCTGGTCCCGCCGTTGCCCATACCAGATCGTTCTCACGCACATCCAGCCATTGAGACGCAGCGATAGATAGATGTGCAAGTGGCCAGCCGCTCACATGCATCACGCCTTTTGGCCCGCCAGTCGTCCCAGAAGTGTACGACAAGAAAGCAAGCTCGTCTGAACGCGTCTTCGCACAGGAAAATTCATCGGATTGTCCTCCGATCAATACATCCAGAGGAAGCCAGCCCTCTCTGCTATCACCCAGCGTGATAAAATGCTTCAATGTAGCCGAACTTTCACGAAGAGGCTCCACTTCTTCCAAAATTCCTTCAAAGCAAATGACCCCGCAAGCTTGTGCATGGTCGACGCGGTATTCAATATCCTTTTGACGGAGCATTTCTGAACCTGGCATGATGACTGCTCCCACTTTTAATAAAGCAAGATAGATCCCGTAGGCTTCAATCCCCCGCTTTACTAGAACAACCACTTTATCTCCCTGTCCGATGCCAATAGATTGCAATCCATTGGCGATCCGATTGGAAAAACGCCGCAATTGGTCATAACTCAGAATTTGCTCGGCTCCGCTTTCATCCAGTTCCCATACCGCACGTTTGTCAGGATGGCTACATGCGTATTCATCGACTTGCGCAGCGAAGTTGTAATATTCTGGCATGTTCAATTCCAAACGACACACCTCCATTTTTTTCAATTGTACAATAAATAATATTCGACACTATTCTGAAGAATCCTCTTATCCAGCTAGAATGATTGCTTTGATTTTGTTCTTCATAGCAACAATTGGCAGACCATCCTAGCGAAACTATATGGGCATATCTGCGTCATAATGCTATAGAAGCACGTCACAGAAAAGCAGAAAAAAGACCCCCATGCAGTATGCATGAGAGTCTCCCTTGATTAGATGACGCGCTTGATCTTCACCACTCGTTTTTCCCAGTTGGTTCCGTCGAATTTCGAATAGGTAACACCTGGGCTTCCGTAGGTGTGCAGGATTTTTCCATTACCTGCATAGATGGCCACGTGCGTGATCCGATCAGAAGCACCCTTGGCAGAAGACTTCATGAAAATCAGATCACCTTTTTTCAAATCTTTCTTGGAAACGGTTTTTCCTACGGTCGATTGCTGGCGGGAATCGCGCGGCAACGTGATTCCTGCCTCTTTAAAGACGCGTTGTGTAAAGGACGAGCAGTCGAACGTTTTGGTCGTATCCTTACTGGAACCGTATTTGTACTTTGTCCCCAGATACTTTTCTCCATATGCAATCACTTTATCGGCAATGGAACTGGTCGAAGATTCGGAGTTATTCGGTTTTTCATTAGAATTAGAATCCGCAACTCGACGGGCACCTACGAATTTTTTGTCATAATCGGAGAATTTCTTGAGAACTACCTTCCCTTCACCTTGTGAAGAGTAGACGAACTGATCATTGCCTATGTAGATTCCCATAAAGGACGGGCTGCCTTTTCCATTCGATGAAAAGAATACGAGGTCCCCATCCTTTACATTTTTTTGACTGACACTGCTACCTGTCTTGTACAGCGCAGAAATCGTACTACCGATCTTGATCCCTGCCTGTTTGTAGACGTAGGTAGCGAAATTGGCTGATCCAAAAGAACTTGGTCCGTTAGCCTGATACTTGTACGGCTTTCCTACCAGTTTTTTCGCTGTACTTGCAATGTCTACCGTGCTTACTGCTACTTGCGTATTAGCGGCCGCTTGTTCAATATGACCACCCATTAACAGGGACGTACTCAGCATGACTGCTACTGTTGATTTCATCACCCAATCTCGTTTCGTCACTTTCTTTTCCTCCTTGTCATGTTGTGGAACTCTTGTTGTGCAACCCGTAGTGGGGTACATGGACAGGTTACCGCATCAGGAAACAGGAGGATAAGACCGTAAAATTTACCAATAATGGATTTGGGAGGATGGAACTAGAGTACAATCGACCTAAAAAGTATGGCATATCAGTCTTTTAGACCAAAAGAACTATTTCGGAATAAAATGGCTATCCCCTTTCATTTTGACGATAAAAAAACCAGCTTCTGCCTGATCATGTCAGATGCTGGTTTTGCTTTTCCTCCTCAAATTCGTTATTTCTCCTCACTTTTTAGCCGGTACGTTGTTTGCCCTGCGTTCAGAAAAGCACATCATACTCGATTCGCTTTCCAGTTCTTGACCATTAGAAAACTTGGCTACGCCAAGCTTTTGGCGGAGCCTTAGTTGCACTTATACTATCTTCCGCTAATCTTTTTAGCGCTTTAGCGCACTTAAACTTTCCGATAGTACAAAAAAGACGCGCTTAGCACGTCTTTTCTTACCGTTATTTCTTTAGAATGGCAATCACGACATCAGAATCATTATACGTCTTGGCCTTGATTTTTAACGTATGAGCAAAAGGGTTGGAAAATCGAAAATCAAGCAAACCATAGGCAATCGTCGCATCCTGCCCTACGGGTACGTACCCCACTGACTTGCTGTGACTGTGACGCTCTTGAATAGGCAGCTGCGCTTCCTGAACCGCATTGAACAAAGTGGAAGACACCTGGCATATTCCGCCGCCGTAGCCCTCTGTCAACTGGCCATCCACAATGACATTCGCTTCCTTCCAACCATCTTCAGCCAGATTGGAGTTGCCTACTTCCTGATTAAAGGAAAAATATTCACCCGGCTTTAGTTTCTCACCATTGATCTTTTTAACCGCTTTTTTGATGTTATGAACACGATTCTCGGGACTTCCCTCCATAGAGGTGTAATAGAGCCCGATAACGTCTTTATCCTTTACGTCCAGTTTGTCGATCAGCTCCTGCCGATCAAAGCTTGGTACTGCTGCCGGGGGGGCTTCAAGTTCAGCAGCGCTTGCAACCGGTACGTTGAACACAGTCAGCAAGAGTCCTGCCATAGAAGTCAATATCCATTGACGAGATCGATTTAACATAGTTTCTCCCTCGTATTTCTATATTTTAGGACTATAGCTACATAACGATTCAGCATAATCCCAATACCACTGTAACAAGCGACTGAATCATACACAATCTGTAAATCTTGGACATCGATGTAACCGTTATAATCCCGTTCACGTTAAAAAAATGCACCCCTTGAATTTTCAATCGGATAAACCAAAGGTTCTCCCATTTCCATTCCAAGAGATGCATCTTAAACTACCTTTTCCCGTGTTTGTCTAGAACTTTAGTTACTAGCGAAGGCGAGCCGTAAATTCTCCCCATTTTTCTTCGCCAAAGAATAGGGCAAAGTGATCCCCATCCAGAACTGGTCCAACCCCTGCAGGTGTTCCGGTATAAATAATATCGCCAGCATCCAAACCGAAATGCTCTGTCGTAAATTGAATAATCGTCATCAAATCAAAAATCATGTCCTGAACATTGCCGATCTGAACCTGTTCTTCATTTTTCAGCATGGAAAAATGGGTTTTCTCCAAGAGCTGTTGCCCAGGAAACGGGTGAAAGGGTGTCAGAATGGCGGAATTCTTGAAGCCTTTCGCCAGAAGCCAAGGATGTCCATTTTTCTTTAGCACCGATTGTACATCACGCAGCGTCAAATCCACACCCAACGCGATTTTGTCGACCATTTGATCAAGTGTCAAACCTGGCTCGTAACCACGCGCGATGTGAATCACCAGTTCAGCCTCGTAGTGAATTTCCCCGCGATTTCCAGGCAAATCGATCTCTTGTCCATTCGTTGCCACGAGGGAATGTGTCGGTTTGTCAAAAAGCATCGGGGATGTCGGCACATCATTCCCCAGCTCGGCAGCATGCAATCGATAATTTCGTCCGACACAAAAAATGTTTTGAATTCGTTTCATGAGATCCTCTCCTTTTCTGTCTCTGTCCATGTCCGTATCATTTTTTACTATATCATGGCATGCTTGCATGCGACAGGTTTTACCATTCCTGAATGTGTCCAGAGTTCAATCTCCAGAGCTGAAGATTTCCTTGCGCTTCCACCTCGAACATGGTGTCGCAGACTGACTCCATCACTTGTTCCAAATCGGAGTTTGACGCTGCTGGATAGGTAAACGCGAAGCCGATCTCTGCTTTCTCATCATCTATATCGTAGCGGATCGCCGAAAAATGCTCGTGTTTCTCCAGCATCTCCTTGCGAGACAAAAGCGTAGCATCGAGAGGAAACAATCCGTCCCATTCTTGTTTTTTGTATGTAGAAGTCACTTCAACTTGCAGCGTGGACGATCCGTCCTTGCGTGAGAAAATGACCTGATCTTCCTGATAAAATCCGTATCCGGAGGGAAGTGCTCCAGACAAAGCAAATCCGATACCAACTGGCAAATCATCGGTTTTCAAAGCATGTACATATCTGCCAGGCAATAGATAGTGTCCCTCATTCTGGCAAACGAGCACCTCTCCCATCACAGTTACTTGCGGTTGATCATTCTCCCCTACTGTCGTTACGGTTACGTACATGATTGGCACCTCCATGTTCAACAGTATGGTCGGATTGACTTGGCTAAAAACAAGGAAACCAAAATTCCGTTTCGTTATTTGGAAGGGAGCGGAAACGATGCATCGTGTATCGCGGTGAAGATGGACGCACATATGCGATAAACGCGTATTGCTCGCATCGCGGTGCAGACTTGTCCTTGGGCACTTGCTCAGGCAATCAGGTCATGTGCCCCTATCACGGATGGCAGTTTGAGGGAAATGGCAGATGCGCACGACAGACAATGAAGCTAGAGGCATTCTCAACTATGTGACTTTTACCCCGATCCATCAAAATCGTACCATGATCTTCGGATTAGCAGGGCGAACCTTTCTGAAATCACTGCCTTTCATGGATAGCATTTTTTCCAGGTACAGCAGCAAAGTTCTAAAAGAAGATCAAGCGATTGTAGAAAGCCAGCATCCTCGTCCGATTCCTGAAGCGCTTCGCTTGGAAGCACATGTCATGGGCGACTCGCCGCAAATTCATTTGCGTCAACGCTGGTTTCGTTTTTTAACAGATGATGAACCCAAGCTGGAGGTTTGAAACAATGAAAGACCGTCCTTTTCATAAAAGACGGTCTTTTTGCTAGCATACTACCCTCTGCAATTTACATTAGCCTTCCATCTCGGTCACTTGTTTAAATGCCTTCAGGAAATTCTCTACTGGATGAGCACCAGACAGAGCCAGCTTTCCGTTTATGACAAAGAACGGTACGCCTGTGATCTGGTTTTCCCTTGCAAATGCGATGTCAGCCTGAATCTCATCCATCTTCCGTTCGTTTTCAATCGCCTCACGCACGTGTTCCACATCTAGCCCCAAATCATCTGCCAGACCGAGCAGCACTTCTACGTCTCCGATGTCTTTTCCATCCTCGAAGTAAGCTTTGAAGATCGCATCCACGACGCGTGTCGTATCTTCTTCTGGCACACTTTTAATGAATTGATGGGAGGCTAAGGTGTTGGGCATACGCTCGACCTTGTCAAAACGAAACGGGATATTGACCGCTTCACCTGCACGCGTGACTTGGGTCAGCATTTGCATAATCATGTCAGGACTGCCCTTGGAAGCCATCGCTTCGAAAAATGGCTTACCTTCCTTGGGTAATTCAGGCGACAATAAATAGGTACGGAAATGGACCTGAATCGGCTCCCCTGTCCACTGCTCGATAGCATCAAACAAATTTTTCTTGCCAATTCGGCACCAAGGACAAACAGAGTCCGAGAAAACGTCAATATTCATGAGGCAAAACTCCCTTCGCAATCTCTCTTGTCATTGTACATGAACCCTTGTCGTTGCGCATGTTCTTTCCTGGTCGAACGGCACTTTGCGACCCAGCTCCTCAAGAGAGTTGCATACTCTGCCAATCCTCCAAAATCAATGTATTGTTTAAGGCCGCTGCGACAAATGCACCCATAGACGCGGCAGCAATGGCCTGATGCATGCGCGATGCCGAATCCCCAGCACTATAAACGCCCGGTACGCTCGTTTTCCCGAAGGCATCTACTACAACCATTCCTACTTCTGAGATCTCGCAGCCGATGGCTCTCGGCAAGTCCGATCCCGTCACCAGCTCCGGTTTAAAGAAGATTCCCCTGCACGGAATGATAGTCCCGTCTTCCAGAACAACCTGACGCACAATTCCTTCCTGAGAGTCGATGTGTCTGATTGGCGACTCAAACATTGGCACTTGATGCTGCTGGAGCTCTTCGCGCTGCGTATCCGTCAGCTCATCAGCGCCGTTCGTGCAAATGGTAAAACTCTTCGTCCACCCTGCTATTAACGGAGCAAAATGCATGAGCTCTGCACCCTTTTGAATAATCACAAGCGGTTCGTCTCTTAATTCCCAGCCATCGCAATACGGACAGACGAAAGCACTTTTTCCATAAACCTCCGCCAGCCCCGGGATGTTTAGCGGCCGATCCTTCATTCCAACCGCGAAGAGAAGTTTTTTACTACCAAACGTTTTACCTTGCGCAGTCGCAATATGAAACTGTCCGTCTGTTCCCGAGATCGATACCGCCGTGTCCTCCACAAACGACACGGAAGGGTAGGCGCTGATCTCTTCCTGCGCAATCCGCCGAAATTCACCAGGGCTTATTCCGTCGCGGGTAAGAAATCTCGAGTATTGACGTATGATGAAGTCAGTTTATCAGCCAATGGGTTGAATAGAAATCTCCATAAATACAGAATTTGAGCAATCCATATTGAAATTGAAGCAATGTCCCTAAATCCGCTATACGAAATAAAACATTAGAAAACTTGGCTACGCCAAGCTTTTGGCGGAGCCTTAGTTGCACTTATACTATCTTCCGCTAATCTTTTTAGCGCTTTAGCGCACTTAAACTTTCCGATAGTATAAAAAAGCCCCTGAATTGTCAGAAAGACAACTTCAAGGGCTTGATGATTTTTAGAATGGTGCGGTCGAGAGGACTTGAACCTCCACGGTGTTGCCACCACTAGAACCTGAATCTAGCGCGTCTGCCAATTCCGCCACGACCGCAAAAATGGTGCCGGCGATAGGACTTGAACCCACAACCCCCTGATTACAAGTCAGGTGCTCTACCAATTGAGCTACACCGGCAAGATGCTTTACGTTGAGAAAAAGAATGGCGGAGCTGACGGGACTCGAACCCGCGACCTCCGGTGTGACAGACCGGCGTGAACTCCAACTTCACCACAGCTCCATGCTTTTTCGCGTTGCCAGATCGTCAATTGCGCTGGCGACTTCTGTAATATAGCATGATTCGAATTCTGAAAGCAATAGTTTTTTACAAAATATTAATCGTTCTTTTTTCTCATAGATTTACAGGAATAAATCGGATAGAATTTTAGCTAGATATGCAGAATTTAGTAGATTGGTGGAGTTGATCGATGAGACATACTTCGCGAATTATCACCTTCCTTACCCTCTTTACTTTGTTGCCATCTGCCGCACACGCTTCGTCCTATACCTATGTAGTCAATGCAGGTGACACATTAAGTAAAATTGCGAGGGAACATCAGACAACGGTCGATGAAATCATGCAACACAATCAGCTCGATTCGGATCGATTGTCTATTGGCCAAACACTGGCTTTGACCGGGACAAGCCTGCCAATTGTTGATTTGACAACAGCAAATCCGTATCAGGTAAACGAGAATCCAGAGCTTTTGGAAGAGTCCAAAAAAAGTAAAAAAGCCAGAGTCGTTGCGGATGTATTACATGTTCGCAATACGCCCTCTCTGGAAGGTGAAATCGTCGGAAAACTGTATTATGGTTCCCGAGTGGAGCTGATCGAACCTGGAGCTGAGTGGACAAAAATCCGCTACGAACAGGAAGAGTCTTACGTAGCCAGTGAGTTTCTAAAAGGAATGGAGCGCAGATCGAACGATTCCAAGGACGATGACCTTTCCGTCAAAAAACTCGATGAGCTGGAAGAAATCGTACAGCCATTACTGAAAGTACCTTACGTCCTTGGCGGCACTACGACGAATGGTTTTGACTGTAGTGGCTTTACCTCCTATGTTTTTGCACAAATGGGCGTAACGCTGCCTCGAACGTCAGATGAACAATTCCTCGGTGGAGAAGTCGTAGATTTGGAAGATGCCAAACCAGGTGACCTCCTTTTCTACGATGCATTGAACAAGGGTCGTGTTTCCCATGTAGCCATTTATCTGGGCGACGACATGATCGTACATGCCAATGGCGACGATGTTCGCTATGGAAAAATGGAATACATGAACAAGCTCTATCCGTTTTACGGAGTCAAGCGCTATCTAGACTTCGAATAAAGGCATAAGCCCACTCTCTTACGGTTCGGAAAGAGAGAGTGGGCTTTTTGTTTATCTTCGCTGGAGCGAGCAGGGCTAATGGCTTTGCTGGGATTGGCCCTGGTGTTGGTTGTTATGATTGAGCGGGATCTCCATACTTCCAAGCGCTTCCTTCATTTTGTCCAATTGCTGCTGGTAATCGCGCACAACTACTGTGAGCACACTGACTGATTCTTTAAAATCAGGTTCATTGCTCACTTTGTCAATGGCTCTATGTAAATGCATCATCTTATTTTCTGTTTCTCTGAGCCGATCTAATAATTGCAATCCGTTCACTTCGATCACCTCGCTTGTTTTTCTTACTTTCTCCTCGATTCCCTTTCGCTATGCGAAAAACGCCCGAATCGGTATCGGACGTTTTTCAACCATGCTTCCCTTATCTGGCGTCAGCCAGCGAGATAAAGGTATCGATATCTTTTTCAATAAGAGACAGCGAGTTGCGCCAGAAATCAATTGAGCGCACATCGACTTCCATGATGGCTGCCACGTCAGCCACGCTTTTCTTGCCCGTCACAGACAACAGTTCATCGTACTGCTGGACGAATGCCTCGCCCTTTTTTAAGTACTCCGCATACAAACCTTTTGCAAATAATAGACCGAATGCGTACGGGAAGTTGTAGTAGTTATAATCCGCGCTGTAGTAGTGCGGTTTGCAAACCCACATATACGGATGAAGCACAGACTGATCCAGGCCGTCCCCATAGGCATCCTTTTGAGCCTGCAGCATGATTTCATTCAATTCTTTTACGGAAAGCGAACCGTTTTCCCTACGAGCAAACAATTCAGATTCAAACAGGAATCGGCTGTAAATATCGACGATGACTTGAGCAGCGCCGGATATATCGTTTTCCAGAATGGAAAATGCCTCTTCGGAAGAAGCTTCTTTCAAAGCAGCGTTGGCAATAATGGTTTCACACAATATCGAAGCCGTCTCGGCAATTGGCATCGGATAATCGCTATTCAGAAATGCTTCATCCACCAAGCAATCGCCATGATAGCCATGCCCCAGCTCATGACCCAGCGTACTCACGTCGCTGTAGCTGCCTGTGAAGTTAGCCATGATCCGGCTTTCTTTTACGACATGCAGGTTGTCGCAAAAAGCTCCGCCACGCTTGCCTTCCCGAATTTCTGCGTCGATCCAGCGGTTGTCGAACGCTTTTGCAGCATAATCGGAAAGCTTTTGGCTAAAGCTGGAAAAATGCTTCACAATAAAGTCACGCGCCTCTTGGTAAGTAAAACGCATGTCAGCGTCGCCTACAGGAGCAAACAAATCATAGAATGGAAGTCCGCTTTGATGGCCCAGCAGCTCTGCTTTTTTGCGGAAATAACGCTGGAATGCGGGCAGGCTTTCACACATTGCTGTCAGCATGGCATCCAGCGTCTCTTGATCCATTCGCGAGTCTTTCAGCGTTTTGTCCAGGGCGGACTCATATCCTCGCAGCTTGGAAATGGTGATAACCTCACCTTTGATTCCGTTCAGGGCTGCTGCCGAGGATTCCTCGATTTTTTTGTAAGAAGCAAGCTCTGCCTCGTACGCTTGTTTCCGGACATCTGCATCTTTTTCAAACGCCATGTTGCGCACGACTGGCAGCGGCAATTGTTTTTGCTCGCCATCGATGGTGATATCCACTAATAAGGTGGACGTGAGCATTTCTTGCAGCTTGGTCCATGCATTGGAACCGGTATTTTTCATTTTAGCGAGAATGATTTCCTCTTTCTCGCTGAGCATGTACTTGCTTTCCTCCGCAATTTCTTGCAGGAAGTATCGATGCTCCTCCAAGAGGCCAGACTGGCTGATCAGCTCATCCAGATTCGAGAGTGTTCCCAGCCATTTTTGAAACAGGACTTCTGGCTCTACTTTTTCTACAGCCTGATCCTGGATGCGCTCAGAAAGCTGCAATGCTTTTTCATTCTTGGCATCCACGCTCGCCGTCAGCTCAGCATAGCTGAATAGACGGTATTCTTTCTGTAAAATTGCGGTCAACTGTGTTATGTACTGCTCCATCTTCTCAACTGCATCATCTGTATTCTGCAAATTCTCAACAGCCCATTGCTTTAGAGCCTCTATCTTGTCACATAGTTCTTCCCAATCCTGTTTACATTCAGGTGAATCGAAGGATGTATAAAGTACATCCAAATCCCAGCGCATATTCATTGCCTTTCCCCCTTCATTAATACCGTCACTTTATTGTAAAAAAATTTGGATGGATTGAGCAAGTTTTCTAGAGAAACTTTCTAGACTTTTTTTACAGAAAAAGATCCTTACCCATCATCCGAGTAAGGATTCTTGTCTTCTAGTATCTTAAACTTTGACTGGCTGAGTCAAAAAATGCATGGCTGACAGGGCGAAAAGCTGAGTCGATTCTACGAGCTGAGAGATGTCCACATATTCGTCTGCATGGTGAGGGATATGTCTGTCTCCTGCTCCAGTAGTCAGAATCGGGATACCAGCCTGATGCAAAAAAGTCCCGTCCGTGGCTCCTGGCACTCCGTTGTAGATCGGTTCTTTTCCTGTGATTTCACGATAGGAGTTGGCCACAGCCTGTACCACTTCCTCCTCCATCGCCGTCAATGTCCAAGGTCGCTCCTCGATAATCTCCAGCGTCGCTCTGAATTTCTCATCCTCTTGCCCTAATTGACGCAGGATCCCCAGCATTTCTTCGTGCAGCACGTCATGATTCTGTCCAGGTACAGTGCGAATATCCAGAGTAGTCATACACTGGTCAGGAACCACATTTATTTGTGGCTCTCCTTTTACGGGAGCTTGCAGAATGGTTGGCGTAATACTCGGCCAGCCCAGCATCGGATGTTCCCCCAGTCGCGCCATTTCTTTGCGCTCCAGCTCCTCCAGACCGACGATCGCTCTGGCCATCCTCGTATTCGGATTGATTCCAGTCAGCGGCATCGCACCATGCGCCATTTTTCCAAAGGTTCGTAAAATCGCACGCATGGCCCCTTTTTGTGTGATGCATAGCTGGTTTTCTTCCGGTTCGCAGATAATTGCCGCATCCACATTCTTCGCCCAGCCTCTCCGGATAAAATCCTTGATCCCGATCATCATCCCCTCTTCATCACAAGGAATGCACAATAGAATTTTGCCCGCAAAAGGCTGATTGGAACGCTGAATGGCTTTGACGGCGCAAATCGCAGCAGCCAGATTACCTTTTGTATCACACGCACCCCGTCCGTAAATCCGTCCACCGAACATTTCAGCGCCAAACGGGTCGTAGCTCCAGGCATCCCGATCTCCCTCTGTGACGACATCGGTGTGGGCTTCAAAGAGGAGGGTCTTGCCTGGTTTGCCGGAATCGTAGATCGCAATCACGTTGGGACGCCCGGGTACCACTTCCTCGTAATACACCTGCAATCCCATGTTTCGAAGATAGTCAGCTACAAACAAGGCAACGCGCTCCTCGTTTCCTCCCGGCTGCTCCGGGCGATATACACTCGGGATACGCACGAGCTCCTGGGTTAGCCGGACCACCTCTTGCTCGTCGACAAAAGAAATGACCTGCTTCACACTCATCCTCTCCTCTCGCCACACTGTTTGCAATGCTTGATCCAGGATTAGCGCTTCAGATCCCGATGTGCTGGCAGACCTCCGGCTTGCGTAGCGTGCTTGACTGCCGAAATGACTGCTTCAGCCAAAACGTCTGCTGAAAGGGCTCCAACCAAATCTACCGGTGCAGGCAAATCACCAGTCGCCAGAGCAAAAACTGTATCACCATCGTGCATCGTGTGGATGGGACGGATCGTTCTTGCGAGACCGTCGTGCGCCATCTGGGCCACTTTTTTCACCTCTGCTTTGCTCAATCTGGCATTGCTCGCTACGACCGCAATCGTCGTATTGGTGCCAGGCGGGATCAAAGAGACGGTATGCTCCTTCATCAGTTCTACACTGTCGAGGATTTGGTCTTGTTCATCGCGCGGACCGGCGAGGATTTCACTCGTACTCGGATCGATGACATGCCCCACAGCATTGACAGCAACGATTGCTCCTACGACCAGACCATTTTCCAAGCGCAAAGAAGCGGAGCCAAGACCACCTTTCATGGCACGTTCAAAGCCGTTCAGCTTGCCAACGGTGGCTCCTGTACCCGCTCCTACATTTCCTTGCTGCACTGCATTCCGATTAGCCTGACAGCAAGCCTCATACCCCATGCTTCGATCCGGGCGAATACGCGGATCACCTACGGATAAATCAAATAGCACAGCAGCAGGTACAATCGGAACAATTCCAAACCCGACATCCAGTCCTCTGTTTTTTTCCTCCAACCACTGCATCACGCCTGATGCCGCATCCAGACCGTAAGCGCTCCCACCTGACAAGCAGATGCCATGAACCACACTGACGAGATTTAACGGGTCCAATAGGTCTGTTTCGCGTGTGCCCGGGGCAGAACCCCGGACATCTACGCCGCATACGGAAGGTTGATCCACTAGAATGACACTGCAACCCGTCAATGCCTCCTGCTCCTGTGCGTGGCCGACCATTACGCCAGGCACATCCACAATCGTTCCCGTCATGTTGACACATTCACCCCGAGATTTTTGATTTTTGCTTTCCAGACTTCACGAGATTTTTCCAGGTTGCGACGACAGCCAGCGTCACGATTACCGAGACGATAGCCTCAGGCAAGCCGCTGGTCAGCGCTACAGTAGCCGCGACCCCAAACGTCATGTAACCGCGAATGACAGCCATACCCAAAACCAAGAGCGTGTTCGTCATGGCACCGACAAAGCCCGCTGCGCCAATCGCGAAATACTCATTGGTTCTTTTTAGCCCTACATAAGTAAAATACGCAGTCACCCCAATAAATAAGCGTGGAAGAATGGCTACCAACGGATCTTTGAACAATGGGACCGTGGCATTTAAAAATGAGGATACACCAAAAATAAGACCAATGATCATGCCGACGCCCCAGCCTTCCATGATGCCGCCGATGACTGCAGGAATGTGCATAATCGTTGCATTTCCTGCTGCCGTAGGTACCGGGATGTAGCCGAGCCGCGTGACACCCAGCAGGATGGCAATTGCCCCCAAGACACCCGCGATTACGATTCTTCGTACCGTCAAGCCTTTCTCCATGCCCTACTCCTCCTCTTTTCTTCACATCTATTTGGAATCCCCGTTCAGGGAGAATTCCCAAGGTCTACCAAGGGATGACGAGCATTATGACCGAAATCACGATGCTTGTGAGGAGTGCGACGTAGTCTTTCCCTTGGGCTTTATAGTGCGTATATTGTGTACGGGAAGCGCCTGGCGTATAGCATCTCGCTTCCATCGCCAAGATTAAATCTTCTGCCCGAGCAAGTGCTACATTAAAGAGCGGGATGATGATTGGAAGCATGTCTTTGGTTCGCCGGATAATGCGCCACCATTCGCCCGTCCCGAAATCAGCGCCACGAGACGCTTGTGCTTTCATCATTTTTTCCATTTCCATCGCAAACGTGGGCACAAAACGGATGGCAATGGTAATGATCAAGGCAAACGCATGCACCGGAAATTTCACTTTGTGCAAAGGTCCGAGCAGCCTCTCCATGCCGTGTGTCAGTTCTGTCGTGGAAGTACTCAGCGTCAAGACACTCGACAGAAAAATAACCTCAACAAAGCGCATTGCCGAAACCAGCACAAGCCGTATACTTTCTGAGGAAATCGTAATAAAGCCGTATTGAACGTACACCGTCCCGCCGTTGGCAATCTCTCCATAGAACAGCAGCTGCAATGTTGCGAGAATGATGATAAAAGGAATGGCTGGTTTGATTCCGGAGATGCCGTAGTGGAGAGGAATTTTGGCGACCGCAAACATCGAGATACATATAACAAGAGCAAACAGATTTCCTACATACGTATTGCAGATTGCGATTGCTAGAATCAGGATGACAAAGGCTGCCAGCTTGAATCGGGGATCGAGACGATGAACCACTGACTCGGTGGGCAAATATTGGCCTATCGTAATATTTCGAGACAACTCAAATTCGGCTGACATCGTACTCCCTCCCTAACGGTTGATCAGCTTCAGGATTTCCGCAGCCGCTTCCTCCGGTAAAAAAGCTCCCGGATCAACCCCGTAGCCTTGTTCGCGCAGCTTATACAGGATGTCGACTGCTTCAGGGGTTCCGATATGGTGCTCACGCAAGATCTCCTGATTGCCAAAAATCTGGCGCGGTGTCCCCTCGCAGGCAATCTGCCCGAGCGCCATCACGTAAACCCGCTCAGCGAGCTGCGCGACCTCCTCCATATTGTGCGATACGAAAATCACCGTCAGCCGTTCTTCCTGATTGAGTCTACGAATCCGCTGCAACAGCTCTTGCCTAGACCTTGGGTCCAAGCCGGCTGTCGGTTCGTCCAAAACCAGCACTTTCGGACGAAGGGCAAGCATGCCAGCCAAGGCTATTTTGCGTTTTTGCCCGCCACTCAAGGCAAAGGTAGGACGATCCTTCATCTCCTCGAAGGACAGACCGACCAGCTCCATCGCCCATTCGACACGCTCCTTCACTTCTGCGAGTGGCAAGCCCATCTTGAATGGCCCATAGGCAATATCGTCGCCGACCAGCTTTTCAAACAACTGATCTTCCGGATTTTGAAAGACGAGGCCCACTTGACGGCGCAGCAATTTAATGTCTACCTTGGGGTCTGAGACATCCAGTCCATTGACGATGACTTTTCCCGCCTGGGGCCGAAATAAGCCGTTCAAGTGTTGGATCAGCGTGGATTTCCCAGAACCCGTGTGTCCAATGATGGCGATACACTCACCCTTTGCGGCCTGCATGCTTACACGATTCAATGCTCGATGCGCAAGTGGCGTTCCCTGCATATAGGTATGGGAGAGATCGGATACTTCTACGATGGATCGATTCATGTGCCACTCGCCTCCGCTTGCGGGATGGAATGTCTATTTACTTCCTCTACCACCTCATCATTTTCGATCAGGTCGACCGAAAAAGACGCACACTGAGCATGGACATAAGCGGCGATACGGCTCGCATCCGGAACGTCCAAATGCAGCTCCTGCAATCTCGCTTGATGGGAAAATACTTCACGGGGTGTTCCCTGCAATACGATCTGACCTGCTTCCATCACCACGACCCGATCTGCCTGTGTAACTTCCGACATGTGGTGCGTCACGGTTACAATCGTCATTCCTTCTTCATGCAGCTTCCGTATGACAGTCAAAATTTCCTGGCGCCCGTAGCTGTCGAGCATGCTCGTTGCTTCATCCAATACGACACACTGCGGTCTCATTGCCAATATTCCCGCGATGGCAATCCGCTGTTTTTGTCCGCCAGACAAATGATGGGGCGGGCGATGGCGAAATTCGCTCATCCCAACAACAGCCAAAGAAGCATCGATGCGTTCCTTCATTTCCTGTGGCGCCACCCCGATGTTTTCCAGACCAAATGCGACATCATCCTCTACAATTGTCGCCACGATCTGATTGTCCGGATGTTGGAAGACCATGCCGACCTTGCTTCTCACCTCGTGCAGGCGCATTCTGTCGCGCGTGTCGATTCCGTTTACATAGACACCTCCCTCCGACGGTGTCAGAATGCCATTCAGATGTTTGGATAAAGTGGATTTTCCGGAACCGTTATGACCGATAATCGCCAGATACTCACCTGGATACACGTCTAATGAAACATTTTTCAGGACAGGAATTTGTTGATCCTGATTTACCTTGTAGGAAAATGAAATGTCTTCAACACGAATAATGGGATTGTTGGTCATGGGCTCCCCCTCTCAAACAATATGTTTTTAATATTCTGTAAATTATATTCAGAAACACCGCAGGTATATCCCTACCTGAGGAGTTCCGGTGTTTCTGCTTCTTTCAAAAACACTTCTTTCCCTAGATGAAAAGTCCTTCTGGGCTAGCAAAAAAATCTTCCCTTAAGGGTCTTTGCCCTCGTCAGCACGATCCAACAAAACGCCCACTTCTGCCGGTGGCTTTCTTGGACGGCGTTTGGTCTTGCGCTTCTTTTTTCGCAATACAAACAGGGCTGTCAGCATGAAGGCAAGCGTAGCCAATTGCATCGGCTGAAGCAATTCGATTTTTACCCAGCCGCTTATTGCGAGCAAATGAAAAAGAACAGCCATGTAGATCAGAATAACGGCAAGATTTTGTGATTTCACGAGAGCCTCCTTTGCAACAGAGAAGAAAACTCCCGAAAGGCTGGTGATTTACACCGCGCAACCCATCAGGAGTTCATCCTCTTCGACCATGCCTGTGATTAGAGCGGCAAAAGCTCCACTTTTTCCAAAGATGACAGAGCTTCTACCATATCCAGCCAGGCTTGTGGTTTTTCCGGCAGCACAGCGTAATAGCGCTTGAGGAAGGTGACAATCAAGTCTGCCTCCAGGAAATCCTGATTCTCGTCCATCGGCATAAAGCCCAAATCAAGTCCAGATACAGCCTCGCCATCATTTTGCCAGGAAGGATGCACATACGCGAAGTTCGTACGCTTATACCCCAAGTGAGACAGCACTTCCCGACGAACGTACGGATCCATCGGCTTAATGCCGCCAAACGCATGCTCTTCTACACGGTACGGATCGTATATCTCGGCAAACATTCCGTACAGGCTTTTGCCATTCTCGGCAGCCAAAGCCAGCAAATCCTTCTCGCGCTTCTTGGCGAGAAAACGACCCACGCCCAGTCCTTCGCGTCCAATAATGGTAAAGTCCGTCATCGCTACATTCATATCCGGGTAGTACCGATACTCCGTCGCTCCTACGACTTCGCCTTCATGCACGGCGACAAACACGCGGATGCTTGGATCTTCGAGCGGCTCTTTCCACAGATCGTAATCCAGTACCTCTTCCGGTGGAAATACCTCTTGCATCAGTCGGTGCATTTTGGCAAACAATGGGTTATCGATGTGTTGAATGCGGATGTATTCCATAGTTTCTTGTCCTCCCTAAGGGATTGTATTTTGGATAAATGGGTTTTTCCATTCCATCAATGTCGCGTAATTGCGTGATTCCTCGTCCTCCAGATAGTCCGCTACGACCTTGACGGGCGTTCGACCACAGCGCATCAGAAAGGTGATGACCGGGTCCTTTACTTCCCCTTTGACCACACGTTCCAAATACTCTTCCGGTGTCATTTGATCCGCAAAGCGTCCGTATCCCGGCATCCGACCTCCACCCAAGAGGCGTTGGAGCCCTTTTTCAATCACCAGCTCGTACATCGCCTGCATCATGCATTGTCCCAATCTCAGCTTGCGGTAGCTCGGACGAATACAAATGTCCACGATATACAGGGTATCCCCTTCTGGAAGATGATTGCGGATATATCCATTGTCGGTGATTTCTTCCCACTTGTGATCGGGATTCGCTGGGTCAAAAGCAACGAGCAAGGCCGTCATAGAGCCAGCCAGAACTCCTTCGACTTCGACACAGATCGCGCCTTCCGGAAACAGAGTCACATGGTTCGTCAATTGCTCTTCATTCCACCACAGCTCTGATGGAAACGGCGGCGGAAAGCTTTCTGCCTGAATGCGTATCAGTTCGGTAAAATCAGCCTTCCTATAGTTACGGATCACCGCATGGCGAGGCTGGTCACCGTCAAAAACATACAACTCTTTCCGGTACATAATCATCCTCCTGTGGAAAAGGAATCAATTCCAGTCGGGGTAGAGATCTGTTCTTCTGTCGCGCCAGGTGGTTACCGAACCCTTCTCACGCACATCATACAGCAGTTGAATATCCAGATCCGCCGTGACGAGCATGTCATGGTTGAGCTCACCTTCTGCTAAGATGCCACGTGGCGGGAAGGGAACATCATTCGGGGTCAGGATTGCGGCTTGTCCAAAGTTCGCACGCATAAAGTCTACGGTAGGCAGAGAACCAACTGTACCGGTCAGTACCACATAGACCTGATTTTCTATCGTACGTGCATGGGAGGTGTAGCGCACACGATGGAAAGCATGGCGATCGTCGGTGCAGGACGGGCAAAAAATGACATCTGCACCCCGTGCTTTCGCGATCCGCACCCATTCCGGAAATTCGATATCATAGCAGATGATCATGGCTACTTTCCCTTTGTCAGTATCAAAGATTTGCAGCGAATCTCCCGCCCCCATATTCCAGCCCTTGACTTCCCAAGGCGTGATATGGATTTTTTTCTGCTGGCCGATACGTCCGTCGGGATAAAACAAAAAGGCCGTATTGTACAGCTTGCCATTTTCTTCGATGATGTGGGTACCGCCGATCAAATGCATCTGGTACTTGGCAGCTAGGGAACGAAACAACTCGACGTACTGCTCGGTGAAGTTCGGCAAGGCAGTAATCGGCAAAGCATTGCCTTGTTCATCTCCAATGGACATCAACTGTGTCGTGAAGAGTTCAGGAAAGAGCAGAAACTCTGTATCGTACTCGTCAGCGTTTTTGACGTAGTGTTCAACCTGATGGGCAAATTCTTCAAAAGTATGTATGGTGTGCAAATGGTACTGCACAGCAGATACGCGCATTTTCATGTCTGCTCCTCCTGGCATCCTCTATATGTACATCAGATTCAATATATCAAAAACAGATTATAATGTCTCTCCTTTCAACACTTGTTGCCGCGAAGAAATCAGGAGGAGCGCACCCCCACACACGGAGGAGGCGCTCCTCTACCATCATTCCCGATTACTCCAGCTCAGCTTATGAAAATTGTTTGGAAAGATTCGCCATCTCAATCGCCGATACAGCGGCATCCCAGCCTTTGTTTCCTGCTTTAGTGCCTGCTCGCTCAATCGCTTGTTCGATGGAGTCCGTCGTAAGCACCCCGAAAATGACCGGTATGCCTGTTTGCATGGAGGCAGCAGCAACCCCTTTGGCGCATTCGCTGCAGACGTAATCAAAATGAGGTGTAGCACCTCGAATCACCGCGCCCAGGGTCACCACAGCATCGTAGCGGCCGGATTCTGCCATTTTTTTGGCAATCAAGGAGATTTCAAAGGCACCCGGTACCCAGGCGACATCGATCTGCTTCTCTTCAATCCCGTGACGTTTGAGAGCATCCAAAGCGCCACCTACCAGCTTTTGGACGATCAATTCATTAAATCTTCCAGCCACTATGCCAATTCGCAATCCTGTTCCTACCAGATTTCCTTCAAATGTTCTCATTTATTGCACACTCCTCGTGATTAATAGTGTAGAAGATGACCCAGTTTTTCCTGCTTGGTCGTCAAGTATTTCTTGTTATGAGGATGTTCAGGCATTTGAATCGGAACACGCTCTAAGACATGCAATCCATACCCTTCCAGCCCGCGAATTTTTCTCGGGTTGTTCGTCAATAAACGCATGCGGTTCACACCCAAGTCGCGCAATATTTGCGCACCGATGCCATACTCGCGCAAATCAGCACCGAACCCGAGCTTTTGATTGGCTTCAACAGTATCCATGCCTTGCTCTTGCAGGGTATAGGCGCGGAGCTTGTTGATCAAGCCGATCCCACGTCCTTCTTGTCGCATGTATAAAAGCACGCCACGTCCCTCTGCCTCGATCTGCTCCAGTGCCGCATGCAGCTGTGGTCCACAATCGCAACGCAATGAGCCGAATACATCTCCTGTCAGACACTCGGAATGGACGCGTACCAGGATGGGCTCATCAGGTGAAATCTCACCCTTGATCAAGGCGACATGCTCCTTGCCATCCAGTTGATTCGTGTAGGCAGCGATGCGAAAATCTCCGTACGCGCTAGGCAGCTTGGCGACTACTTCCCTTTTTATCAACGACTCGGTCTGCATCCGATAGCGGATCAGTTCCGCTATGCTGATCAGTTTGAGGTCAAAGCGTTGTGCGATCTCTTCCAGCTGCGGCAGGCGCGCCATCGAGCCATCTTCATTCATGATTTCGCAGATGACTCCAGCAGGTACACCTCCTGCCAGCTGTGCCAAATCAACTGCTGCTTCTGTATGTCCAGCTCTTCGGAGAACACCACCTCGCTTGGCTACTAACGGAAAAATATGACCAGGTCGCCGAAAGTCATCAGCATGCTTGGACTCATCCAGCATCGCGAGGACGGTGGCGGAACGCTCCTGGGCAGAGATTCCGGTATGCGTACTCCTTTCATCGATGGAGATGGTGAATGCGGTTCCCTGCTTGTCCGTATTGGTTTCGACCATCGGTTTCAGCTGAAGTCTCCCCGCGTGTTCCTCTGTCACAGGGACACAAACCAGGCCCCGTCCGTGCGTCACCATAAAATTGATCATCTCAGGTGTCGCATACTCTGCCATGCAGACAAAATCACCTTCATTTTCACGATCCTCATCATCCACCACGATGACTGCTTTGCCCTGACGCAAATCTTTCAACACTTCCTCTATGTGATGAAACATTTTGCTGGTTCCCTCCTTTTAGGCGAATCCGTTTTCCTGCAAGAAAGACAGATTCAGCCGGCTTTGGCTTGCCATTTGTGGCTTGTCCGCTTTTTGTTCATTCCTCGGATGAAGCAAAAGTCGTTCCACGTATTTCCCGATCATGTCTGCCTCCAGATTCACCCGATCTCCTGGTTTGCGGTCCTGAAGACTGGTCGAAGCCAAAGTATGCGGGATGATGGAGACTGAAAAGCTCGATTCATTCACATCCACCACCGTCAGACTAATGCCATCGATGCATATTGAGCCGCGTGGAATGATGTACCTAAGCAGTTCGGCTGTCGCTTCAATTCGAAACCGTACAGCATTGGCATGCAACTGCAGAGACAAAATGGTTCCCGTACCATCCACGTGTCCAGATACAAGATGGCCGCCAAAACGATCACCGAGCTTCATGGCCCGTTCCAGATTGACCTTTTGGCCGCGCTGGAGCTGTCGCAAACTGGTATGGCGAAGCGTTTCAGGCATGACATCCACTTCAAAATGACGCAAAGAAAAGGAGGTCACTGTCAGGCAAATACCGTTGACCGAGATGCTGTCGCCAATACTGACTCCTTCCAGCACCTTTTGAGCACGAATTCGCAAACGGCATGCCTCCTGATTTCCGGTGATGGATTCTACGATTCCGATCTCCTCTACCAAGCCTGTAAACATGTTACTGCCCCCTTCCTACCATCCACTGCGGGTACCCGACTATGCGGATGTCTTGTTCGTCTATAGGTTTAATCTCGGTATGCACCAATCTGACAGCATCGTCCATGCTGGCATATCCAATGCCGCCAAATATAGAGGGCGCTGCTTTGCCGCCCACTAGCTTGAGTGATACATAGCTGATGATTTTTTGGATTGCCTTAGCTTGCAAAAAAGCGGCGTTGATTTCTGCCCCACCCTCTACTAGCAGGGAGGTAATCCCTCTCTCCCCAAGCACGGCTAGAACATGATTGATCTGAAGTTCTCCATCAAGCGTGATCACCATTACCCCTTTTGCGGTAAGTTCTTCTGTCTTCTTCTGGCTTGATGCTGAAGTGGTTATGATCCAGGTCTTCGCATCTTCGCACTGCGTGACACGGGCATTCAGTGGTGTACGCAGCTGGCGATCCAGAATGATACGGATCGGCTGTTTTCCAGCTATGGATCCAGCATGTCGAGCCGTCAGTTCCGGATCATCCGACAATACCGTTCCGACGCCAACCAGAATGGCATCGTGCATTCTTCGCAGATCATGCACCTCTTCACGCGATGCCACACCCGTTATCCACCGACTATGCCCCGTACATGTCGCAATTTTTCCATCCAGTGTACTGGCTGTCTTCAGCGTGACAAAAGGACGGCTGGTCTGTACGTAATGGAAAAAAACTTCGTTCAGCTGTATCGCTTCCTGCTCCTGGATTCCAACGACTACTTCCAATCCAGCGTCTTTCAGCTTATCCACACCAGAACCAGCTACCAGAGGGTTGGGGTCCTTCGTAGCCACTACGACTTTTCGAACGCCAGAAGATAGAATCGCATCGGTACAAGGGGGCGTTTTTCCATGGTGGCTGCAAGGCTCCAGGGAAACGTACAGGGTCGAGCCCACTGCTTGATTTCCTGCCATCTTCAACGCATGGATCTCCGCATGCGGCTCTCCTGCTCTCAGATGAGCACCCATGCCTACAATGGTTCCATTTTTGACAACGATCGCTCCTACGAGTGGATTGGGGCTTGTTTGTCCTTTTGCAGATTTCGCCAAATCGATCGCCATGCTCATATAGTCAATATCCGTTTTCATCCATTCCTCTCCCTTTCTAGGCACGGTCGCAAGAAATAAGAAAACCCCGACACCATTCAGGTATCAGGGCATAGGGAAAGAAGCCTTGCTCTAGCCGTTTTTCAAAAACGAAGACTAGAGAAAGCACAACTCATCTTCTCCCATCCGGACTTTACCGTCGGCTCTGGAATTTCACCAGATCAGTCGTCAAACCGATCACGCTTGGATGACGAGTCGCGGGCTCAGACGCATTGCGCCATTACCGCCGGTCAGGAATTTCACCTTGCCCTGAAGATTGTGCCTATGAAATTCAGACTTTACCCTTGCCCCTCCTCTCTGAAAAAATAAAAAGCCCTTGAGCAAGATCTACTCAGGGCATCGAAAAACAAGCCTTTTTCAAGCCGTTTTTCAAAAAAACAGCTCCAAAAGACTAATCCAAATACCTTCTCCCATCCGGACTTTACCGTCGGCCTTGGAATTGCACCAAGTCAGTCGCCGCCCAAACAACAAGCGGCGAGTCGCGGGCTCAGACGTGCGTTCGTCATTACCGCCGGTCGGGAATTGCACCCTACCCTGAAGGCTGGTATTCAGTTGTTGCCATTATAACATACTTTTTCAACACGTCACGCTTTGTATATTTTTCCCAGAATTCGTCAGGTTGCGCACATACGCTGCACGGTTTTGTACAGCAGCTGGGTACCGCAGGCGATATCTTCGTAGTTGGCGTATTCCTGCGGATTGTGGCTGATCCCATCACGGCAGCGCACAAAAATCATCGCGTAATCACATACATACGAAAGGGCTAGCGCATCATGAAAAGGTCCACTCATCAGTTCTGGAGCACGAAGATTTAGTTTGGTGCTTTCTTCGCGAATGATGTCTTTGATCCAGGGGGCGCAATAGCGAGGTTTACTATTGGTATCTTCCGTGATGGTATAGCGTAAACCATGCTGCATTGCGATCTGTTCGATTTCCTGCCGCAATTCCTGCTCCCGCTGATCTCGCCTATGCAAATCAATATCACGCAAATCAACGGTGAAGCTCACTTTTTCAGGGATTATGTTGCGCGAATCAGGAAACACCTGCAGATGTCCTACGGTACCGACCGTCGGTGCTGCCGGATCGAGTTTGGCCAAATCGTTGAGAGCTACGATCACTTTTGCAGCGCCAAGCAAGGCATCCTGCCTCATAAGCATCGGTACCGAACCGGCGTGGCCAGCGAATCCTGTCATTTCTACTGTCCACCAGAGCGGTCCTGAGATCGCCGAGACGATTCCTACTGGCTCCTCCATTTTATCGAGAATCGGGCCCTGCTCAATATGCAGCTCCAAGTAAGCCCCGATCCTTCCCTGTGCATAGAGAGATTCCTCAAATCTATCTGGATCACATCCAAAATCAAGTAGCGCTTGCCTGCGTGTGATCCCGTTTTTGTCCGTGCGCTCCAGCTCGTCTGGCTCCAGCTTACCAAGGATTCCCCGAGAACCGAACAAACCTTTCTGGAACCGACATCCCTCCTCATCGCAAAAGGCAACGACCTCGATGGGCTGATCAGGCACAATTCCCCGCTCATTCATGGTTTGCAGGACTTCCAATCCTCCGAGTACCCCAATGGTTCCGTCAAATCGTCCTCCGTATGGCTGAGAATCAATATGGGAGCCGATCATCAGGATTGGGGCATCCGGATTACGACCGTCCAACCGCCCGATCAGATTGCCGAAGTGATCGATCCGTGTCTGCAATCCCGCTTCCTCCATCCACCCGCGCACCAGTTCCACACCGGCCCGGTCTTCTGCCGACAAGGCCAGCCGACATACACCCGTTTCTCCAAGTTTTCCGACCTCGGCCAATTCCTCAATTCGTCTTTTCAACCGGTCTTGCTGAATGGTAAAAGCCCCGTCTATCTGGTTCATCTTGGACTTCGCCTCCTTACTGACATCGTATTCCGCTCGTCCAGCAACTAGTCTCCTTTTCCCGGTCAAGACGCCTTACCGAATGAATACACGTCCAAGAATCTGCTATAATGAATCGGACAGTTTCGGGAGGTTTTGACGAATGGACAAATGGCTAAACAAGCGTGTGAAGATGAAAGAAGGACCGAAAAAGCGTGGGATTGTCGAATACATAGATGAGCAGTACATCGTGGTCTATTTTACTTTTCCTCGCAAGGAGCGGGTCATTTACCCAAGCAAGGAAGCCTTTCTGAATAAGGTGGAGTTTATCGAAGAAGCGTGATCCACGCAAAAAAGCCCTTGACTACCTTTTTATGGCAGTAATCAAGGGCTACTTTTTTCTACTTACGCGTAATGCTCGTCACGAAGACGTTTGATCTCGTCGCTCTCGAGATACTCATCGTAGGTCATCATCTTGTCAATGACACCTTTTGGCGTAAATTCGATGATCCGGTTGGCGATCGTTTGCACGAACTGGTGGTCATGCGATACGAACAGCATGGTGCCATCAAAATCGATAAGACCGTTATTGAGTGCCGTGATCGATTCCAAGTCCAAGTGGTTGGTCGGCTCATCCAGGATCAGCACGTTGGCACTTGCCAGCATCATCTTGGAAAGCATGCAACGCACTTTTTCTCCCCCGGACAATACATTTGCCTTCTTCAGGGCTTCATCCCCGGAGAAGAGCATACGTCCCAGGAAACCGCGGATAAAGGTTTCGTCTTGCTCCTTCGAATACTGGCGCAGCCAATCCACCAGATTAAGGTCCGTCTCGAAGTATTCCGAGTTGTCTTTCGGGAAGTACGCTTGAGACGTCGTAACGCCCCACTCGTACGTACCGCTGTCTGCCTCGACTTCGCCCATCACAACACGGAAAAACGTGGTTTTTGCCAGCTCATTCGGCCCGACGAATGCCACTTTATCTCCTTTGTTAATGGCGAGATGAAGATTTTCAAACAGCTTCTCTCCCTCAATCGTTTTGCTCAAGCCTTCAATAGCCAACAGGTTTTTACCCGCTTCACGTTCTGGCTTGAAGTTGATGAAGGGATATTTGCGGCTCGATGGACGAATATCTTCCAAGCTGATTTTTTCCAACAGCTTTTTACGCGAGGTCGCTTGCTTGGATTTGGAGGCATTCGCCGAGAATCGCGCAATGAACTCCTGCAGCTCTTTCATTTTTTCTTCTTTCTTCTTGTTCTGGTCGCGAACCATCTTCAGCGCCAATTGGCTGGATTCGTACCAGAAGTCGTAGTTCCCCACGTACATCTGGATTTTGCCGAAGTCAATATCCGCGATGTGGGTACATACCTTGTTCAAGAAGTGACGGTCATGGGATACCACGATGACGGTATTCTCATAATCCATCAGGAAGTTCTCCAGCCAACGGATCGACTCGATGTCCAGGTGGTTGGTTGGCTCATCCAGCAGCAAGATGTGTGGATTGCCAAACAAGGCCTGTGCCAAAAGGACACGAACCTTCTCATTACCGGCCAGGTCCTCCATCTTCTTGTCGTGCAGATCAGTTGGGATTCCCAAGCCAATCAGTAATCCCGCTGCATCCGCTTCTGCCATCCAACCATTTAATTCTTCAAACTCCCCTTCGAGCTGCGAGGCCAGGATGCCGTCAGCTTCAGAGAAGTCTTCCTTCATGTATAGTGCATTTTTTTGTTCCATGATCTCATAAAGTCTTTTATGACCCATGATGACCGTCTTCAACACTTCGAATTCATCGAACTCGTAGTGGTTCTGCTTGAGAACAGCAATGCGCTCTCCTGGTGTGACAGAGACGTGACCACTGGTAGGCTCGATCTCTCCGGAGAGAATTTTGACGAATGTAGACTTACCGGCACCATTGGCACCGATCAAACCATAGCAGTTACCGGGAGTAAACTTGATGGATACATCTTCAAACAAGGCGCGTTTGCCGTAGCGAAGCGTCACGTTCTGAGTGCTTATCATCTCTATACCTACCTTTTCGAATCGTTCAAACACTTATCTTATCAGAAAAACGTGATTTTGGCAAAAAGAGATGCCCCATCTCGCTATAGAATGGACAGGATCAGGGCATCCTAGCTGGGAATTGTACCTCATGACAGGAAGGAGGGAGCACGATGTCCAAGCAAAACGGTGTAAAAAATGAGATGGGCAACAAGGAAAACCCGTCTCAAACCAGATCCTCCACGACCGTTGGCAAAGAAGAGACGCGTTCCAAGCAGCGCGGTGAATAGCGCTCATTTCGAAAGGCAAAAAACCGGTCAACAGCATGAGAGTTGGCCGGTTTTTTGTATGTTCATGACTCAAAAGCTGGCTTGGATAGGTAAAAACGTGGGACGGGGAGTGGTCGCCGCCGGAGACTCCACATAAAAGGAAAGGTTGTTCAGTTTGACGAAGACGGTACTTTTTTCTTCGACATGCAGCTCGCTGAAGCGCTGATGGCTCAACTCTGCTTCAAACAGCTCATCCGTATCCAATCTTCTCAGATCCAGACGGACGATTGGACCCAACGGTGAAATATGTTGAATTCTCGCTTGAACAAAGTGACCATCGCCTGGCGCTAGAGCGATTTCTACATCGTGTGGCCGCATGTAGCCTACAGCCGGCAGTTCACCCGAATTATGCTCCCACTCTGTCTCAAATTCCGCTTCGCCCAGTCTTACTTTTCCATCGCGAATCCGCCCCCGAAACAGATTGACCCTGCCGAGAAAACTGTAGACGAATGGATTGGCTGGCAAGTGGTAAATTTCCTCTGGTGAGCCGACTTGCTCCACCCGCCCTTCATTCATGACCACAACTTGGTCAGCCAGCTCCATTGCTTCCTCCTGATCGTGCGTGACGAACAAGATGGTCAAGCCAAGCTTCTCATGCAAATGACGGAGCCAACGCCGCAACTCCTGCCTCACTTTGGTATCCAATGCACCAAACGGTTCATCTAACAAGAGAAATTTGGGTTCCACCGCCAACGCGCGAGCCAATGCCACACGCTGTCTTTGCCCTCCCGAGAGCTGGGACGGATAACGATGAGCCAAGCCGTCCAGTTGGACCAAGCGAAGGAGCAAATGAACTCTTTCCTTAATCTCCTGCTTGCTCGGTCTTGTCTTGCGGCTGCGAACAGAGAGGCCAAATGCGATATTGTCAAAAATCGTCATATGCCGAAACAAGGCATAATGTTGGAACACAAAGCCTACCTGACGTTCACGCACATCTCGATTGGTGTTGTCCTCGCCATGAAAAAGGATAGCCCCGGTATCAGGCTGTTCCAGTCCGGCGATCAGGCGAAGCAAGGTTGTTTTTCCAGAACCGGATGGGCCCAGGAGCGCAACCAATTCACCTTCCGGAATGTGCAGGCTTACTTCCTTCAGAGCCGTGAAGTTCTTGTAGGATTTTGTGATATTCACAACCTCTATACTCATCCGTTCTCTCTCCTCACACCAGTTAGTTAAACGTGTTCTCCTCCCGACTCTCTCTGCGTTTTCCACTCAATCAGGCTCTTGATGATCAAGGTGACAAGGGCAAGTGCTGCCAGTAGCGTGGCGACAGCAAACGCAGCCGCGAATTGATATTCGTTGTAGAGGATTTCGACGTGCAGGGGCAAGGTATTGGTCATGCCGCGAATATGACCAGAAACGACGGAAACCGCCCCGAATTCGCCCATCGCTCGGGCATTGCAAAGAATCACACCGTACAGCAACCCCCATTTGACATTGGGGAGCGTCACGCGTAAAAATGTCTTCCAGCCGCTCGCTCCCAACGAGACAGCTGCCTCTTCCTCATCCTTTCCTTGCGCCTCCATGATTGGGATCAGCTCTCTTGCAACAAACGGAAAGGTCACAAAGGTAGTCGCCAAGATGATCCCCGGAACAGCAAAGATGATCTTAATGTCATTTGCCTCCAACCAAGGATATGCGATCCCCTGACTCCCGAATAGCAACACAAAAATCAGACCCGCGATCACGGGGGAAACGGCAAACGGAAGATCAATCAGGGTCAACAGCACATTTTTGCCTCGAAAGGAAAATTTGGCGATCGCCCAAGCTGCAGCCACACCAAAGGTGACGTTAAGCGGGACGGTAATAGCTGCTACCAGCAGAGTCAGCTTCACCGCAGAAAACGTCTCTTCCTCCATAATCGCTGAAAGGAAGACAGCCGTTCCTTGCTTGAACGCCTCCATAAACACCGCGATCAAGGGCAAAATCAAAAACAGCACAAGAAAAAGCAGAGCAACACTGATCAGCAGCCAACGAATCGCGGCAGATTCTGTAATGTGCTTCAGCGGTTACACCTCCTAGCGTGCGGCATCGAATTTATTAATTCGCCACTGCAAATAGTTAATGATCAACAGCATGATGAAGGAAGCCACCAGCATCACGGTCGCGATGGCAGTTGCACCAGCGTAGTCGAACTGCTCCAACTTGGTCATGATCAGTAATGGCACGATTTCTGTCTTGAGCGGCATGTTCCCTGAGATGAAGACGACGGAACCATACTCTCCAAGAGCACGGGCAAAAGCGAGAGCAAACCCTGTGATTACTGCGGGCAAGAGATGGGGTAATATCACCCGGATAAAGGTATTCCAACGTGTTGCTCCCAAGGTCGCAGCCGCTTCCTCCATTTGCAAATCCCAATCCTGCAGTACCGGTTGGACGGTACGCACAACGAATGGCAGCCCAATAAACGTAAGAGCAACCCAGATACCCAATGGTGTGTAAGCGATCTTGATTCCCCACTCCGCAGCATACTGGCCGATCCACCCATTTTCCGCATAGATCGATGTCAGGGCGATTCCCCCCACTGCCGTGGGCAGAGCGAACGGAAGATCCACAATGCCATCGATAAACCTTTTCCCCACAAACTGGTACCTAGCCAGCACCCACGCAACCAACACACCAAAAACGGCATTCATGCATGCAGCCAAAAAAGAGGTAACGACGCTAACCCGAATGGAAGCCAAGACACGATCATCGAGAATGGTGCCGACGAACTCACCCCAGCTCATGGTAGAAGCCTTCAAGAACAGGACTGACAGCGGGATGAGCACCAGGAGGCTAAGATAGATGACGGTATAACCCATCGTCAAACCAAAGCCTGGCAGAAATCCTCTGTTTCGCGATGATTTACTTTTCATGAAGTTGCTCCTCTTGTATACATGTGTTTATGGTTTATAGATCTGGTCAAAAACTCCCTGATCGGCAAAATGCTGCTTTTGTGCTTTTGTCCATCCGCCAAATACTTCGTCGATCGTAAACATTTCGATCTCTGGAAATGCTGGCGTATGTGCTTTCAAAACCTCTTCCGAGCGCGGTCGATAATAATGCTTGGCGGCGATTTCCTGACCTTCCTTACTGTAGAGGAACTGCAAATATGCTTCAGCGACAGGACGCGTTCCATGTTTATCCACGTTTTTGTCCACTACGGTGACAGGTGGTTCGGCTAAAATACTCATAGACGGATTGACAATTTCAAATTTGTCTTGCCCAAGCTGGTTGACAGCAAGATACGCCTCGTTTTCCCACGCGATCAAGACGTCTCCGATTCCGCGTTCGACAAACGTCGTGGTCGCGCCGCGCGCGCCCGAATCCAGAACAGGAACATTTTTGAACAAGCTGGTGACGAACTCCTTTGCTTTGGCTTCATCTCCTTGATGCTTCTTCAATGCATATCCCCATGCGGCTAGGTAGTTCCAACGAGCTCCTCCAGAAGTCTTGGGATTGGGGGTAATGACGGCGATACCCGGTTTGATCAGGTCATCCCAGTCTTTGATCTGCTTGGGGTTTCCTTTTCTCGTGAGGAAGACGATCGTGGAAGTGTAGGGTGAGCTGTTGTCTGGAAGTTTCTTTTGCCAATCTGCTGCAATAAGTCCTCGCTCTGCCATCGCATCAATATCGTAGGCCAGTGCGAGCGTCACCACATCTGCCTCCAACCCGTCAATCACCGAACGCGACTGTTTGCCTGACCCGCCATGTGATTGTTTGATCGTCAATGACTGGCCCGTTTTTTCATTCCACTCTTCCATGAACATTTTGTTAACATCCTGATAAAACTCCCGCGTAGGATCGTAGGACACGTTGAGCAAATCCAGTTCGGGACCAGCCTCGCCTGACGCTCCTCCTGATCCACTGGACGATGCGCACCCGACTAAGCTCAAAGTGAGCAGCGTGACTCCTACCTTGCGAAATAATGCAGCGTTCAGGTCTTTTATAGATTTCATGCGGCTTCTATTCACTCCTTCTAAACGTTCCTCTGGCAAATATTCTCATCTACCCTATGCCCAAGAGGTAGGCGAAGTGCTGAGGTCGATCCGCTCTAGACAAAAATAGGCACACGAATCAAGTCGGGAATATACAAAAAAGCTCTCCCTCGAAAGGAGAACTTCTTCGTATTCCTCAACCTTTTGGGGTAGCCAAGAATTCGGTTAATCCCGAGCATGTTGCCATACATTGATGGCGAACAGCAAAATACCCACTCCCAATACCAATGAACCGATGATGGTACCTACCACATATCCCTCCGATTGCGTATAGAGCATCAGAAACAGCGAACCCTGCATGACAGGCAAACCGATATTGTGCAGCCAAAAGTGCCAGGTTGCCAAAGCAGTCTTGCCAGCAGCAGGATAGGCATAATACACGAGTCCGATGATGGCCAGGGATACCCAGCCCACCAGATTCAAATGCGCGTGTACGGAAGAATACGAAAAAGCTTTGGTAATTCCCATGACAATTCCTAAAATAATGGCGATGACGAAGTAAAAAGCGGCAATCTTGATGAAACGAGCAGCCATTTTTTCACCTCCTTCCGTCCATGTGTTACATATATATTCCAGCGCCAAAGGATCACGACTAATTTCCCAATCATCAGCTTGAACAAAAAAAAGTAAGGGTTGCGTGAAAACAACCCTTACTTCTGTTATTTGTCTGTAAATCATGGTTGGATTAAAGCCGAAAACTTATCCCTGAATGCCGCTGCTGCCAAAACCCCCGCTGCCCCGCTCTGTCTCATCGAGCTCGTCTACGACTTCAAAGAGCGCCATCGGGACTTGCGCGATCACGCCTTGAGCGATTCGATCGCCTTTTCTGATCAGGTAGCTATGCTTGTCTACCTCTTGTTCTACTGTAATTGTTTTTTCACTGGCATCGAAGCATTCTGTTCCCCGCTCATTTGACACAAAACGAATATTATCGATAAGGACACAAACCTCTCCGCGATATCCGGCATCCACTGTGCCCGGTGCATTGGAGAGTCTCAGCTTCGTTTTCGCGCCGATACCGGAACGAGGGCGAACCTGAAGCTCGTATCCTTCCGGCAATGCGAAAGCCAGTCCAGTTGGAATTTTAGCTGACTCTCCAGGTGCGATCAACGTATCTTCTATGGCAACCAAATCAAAACCCGCATCCAACTCGCGAGCGTATTTTGGAATCACGGCATCCTCGTGGAGCTTTTTAATTTTTACGTGCGTGGTCAGACGCTGGCTGTTGTTATTCATCCTTAGTCTCTCCTCTACTTTACCTAGCATTCGTCTCTTAGTGTACAGGATGAGATAACCACCAGCAAGGCAAAGACCGTTTCTTCTTTTCGAGGAAGCCATGCTAATTTTTCATAGAAAGCTCACATTTCCCTTTCTTTTTCTGCGCTTTATCAGCTTCAGTATGATATAATCACCGTTGCATCACAAAACATAATCGAATAAAGAAAGGATGGGATTGTACCTTGCAAGTACAAAAACCATATCGCATTTTGCTTTACTACAAGTATACGCCAATCGACAATTACGAGGAGTATGCGGCCGAACACCTCAAGTTCTGCAAAGAAAACGGACTTCTCGGGCGCATTATCGTCGCTCCGGAAGGGATCAACGGTACGGTATCCGGCACGATCGAGCAAACCCAAGCCTACATGGATTACGTACGGAGCGACTCGCGCTTCGCTGACATGTGGTTCAAAATAGACGAGTCGGATGAGCATGCCTTTAAAAAGATGTTTGTCCGCGCGAAAAAAGAGCTGGTTACATGGCGTTTGGAAGACGATGTCGATCCGAACCAAAAGACTGGCCACTACCTGAATCCAAAAGAGTTTTACGAAATGATGCAGCAAGATGACGTCGTGATTTTGGATGGGCGCAATTACTATGAATACGATCTGGGTCACTTCCGTGGAGCGATTCGCCCTGAAGTAGATTCTTCCCGCGAGTTCCCGGAATGGATTCGTGAAAATATGAGTCAGTTCAAAGATAAAAAGGTCCTCACCTACTGCACAGGCGGTATTCGTTGTGAAAAGCTGACAGGTGTCCTCTTGAACCAAGGCTTTGAAAATGTCTATCAGCTACATGGCGGAATCGTCACGTATGGTAAAGATCCTGAAGTACAGGGACGCCTTTGGGATGGCAAATGCTATGTGTTCGACGAGCGCATCTCCATTCCGATCAATCACACGGAAGAAGATGTTGTCATTGGCCGCTGCTACTATTGCGGCAAGGTAGAAGACCGCTACCTCAACTGCGCAAATCCATTCTGCAACAAACAGCACTTCTGCTGCCCAGAATGTGAACAAACCTATAAGCGCTCCTGCTCGGACGAATGCCGTGAGCATCCACGCAATCGTTTTGTAGAAGCAGAAGAAAAAGCAAAACTGCAAGCAGCTGGCGCAAAAGCGTAAACGCCGAAAAGATAAAAAGCTGATTCCTTCGGGGAGTCAGCTTTTTTGTATGTCCTTTATTGACGGTATCGTACTTGCTTTGATTAAAGAAAGAACCCCATTCATCGACAAGAAGATGACCATGAGCAATACCATCTCAGCCAGATCGGGAACAAACAAGGAAACGGTGTGCCAGCTCACTTGCGTCAAGTAGAGCAGAACAGGAATGACAAGGCCAGCCAATGAGAAAAATACGCCTCCTAGGGTGAACCACACCCATCTACGCAGCTTGGTCTCCATCCCGCGACGAAAGGAAGTCAATAGCCAGACCGTGATCGCCATTAATACAAGCACTCCCCCTACAGCCAGCCATCTTTCCATGATCGGTGGAAACGAAATGGGTGTAGCCTCCGATCCGAGCAGGATATCCTGAATGCCTGTTGCCACGATGGACAGACGGGCCTCCTCCAAACGATTGTTTTGATTGGTCAGGAGCACAATCCCCCAGCCTGATTCCGGCAGCCAAACCATTTCTGACCGAGCATCAGGCGAAGATCCAGCGTGCCAGATGCGAGTCTCCCCCGTGTCCGTTTGTGTGATTCTCCAGCCGTATCCGTAATAATGGTTCGCACGGACCGATACGGCTGGCTGAATCATTTCCTTTGTCCGATCGGCTGAGATCACCTTTCCCGGTTCTTGCATTGCAATCAAGAACTTCGCCAGATCGGAGGAGCTGGATACCACATAGCCATAAGGAGCACCGCCATTATCATACGGAATGGGACTCGGGATGGACAAACCCAGCCAGGATCGAAATCCGGGCTCCCAGCCTATAGCTTCTGCCTGGCGTACCGTTGCCGCTGAATGCTTCATTTCCAATGAAGAAAAGATCGAGGATTCCATAAACTCAGCATAGGTCATACCGCTTACTTCCTCGATCACTGCACCTAGCACGGCATAATTGGCGTTGCTGTAAATATGCCGGTTACCTGAAGCTGCCTCAAGCGGTTCTTTTGCAAGCGCTCTTACCGTACGCTGGATGGCTAACTGGTCGCTAGCACCTTGATCTGCTATGTTCAATCCGGCGCTTTCGCTCATTCCGCTTGTTTGTGTCAGCACCTGATGAATCGTAATCTGTGAAGCTGCTTTGGCGTCAGGTAAAGAAAACCACGGAAGATATTGTTGGACGGGGACATCGAGCCGTACTTTCCCTTCATCGACGAGTCGCATGATCCCATATGCCGTAAGCGTTTTGCTGAGAGAACCGATAAGAAAAGGCGTCTCGTTCGTGACAGTCTGTTCACTCTCTCCTGTTATCCCCCATGAACGGGAGTACACTTGCTCTCCTTGATACACCAGTGCCGCAGAACCACCTGGGACACCCAGTTTGCGAATTGCCTCATCCAAATAGTGGTCTACCGCTTGCAATTGACTGCTCTGCCCAGGCTCCGCCTTCCCTCCTTGTGCATTTTTAGGGGGAAAGATAAGCAGTGAGAGGATACCAAGCAAGCTGCAAACTACCAGAACTCGCTTCCAATTATGTATGATTCCTGTGTAAAATAAGTCTCTCATCTTGACCTCCCCTTCCCACTTTAGCAAAATCCGCCAAGCGATTAACCGGGCAGGAGGTGGAACCAGTTCCCCGACTTAAGACGGAGTTTGGGAGGAGATTATTCGCAAGCTCACTGGTCCCCCCTTCCATTTATCATAAATTGAAGTAAGATAAGAAGAAGTCCAAATTGAATGAAAATAGGTGAGATAGATGACACTTAACCATGAATCCACAATTTTGGAATGGCAACAAGCGATGGAAGAGGGTAAAACGACATCGCGCGAGCTAACTCAAGCTTTTTTGAAAAGGATTGCCGATAATGACAAACAAGGACTGCTTATAAACGCAATCAGCGAAATCAATCCGGATGCCCTACATATCGCTGATGCCATGGACCGGGAACGCGCTTTGACCGGAAGTCGCGGCCCGCTGCATGGTATTTCGATCCTGATCAAGGATAATATAGCGACACATGACAGCATGCACACGACGGCTGGATCACTCGCCATGGCAGACTCTTATGCCTCTGCAGATGCTTTTCTCGTGTCCCGCCTTCGAGATGCCGGAGCTGTGTTGCTTGGTAAAACAAATCTGACGGAATGGGCGAATTTCATCTCGGATCACATGCCAAACGGATACAGCTCCCGTGGCGGACAAGTACTCAATCCGTACGGACCAGGAAGCTTGGATGTCGGTGGCTCCAGTGCAGGGTCGGGAGCCGCAATTGCAGCGGGCTTTGCCGTGGCAGCAGTTGGTACGGAAACGTCCGGCTCTATTCTGAATCCTGCCGCCCGCAATTCATTGGTCGGCATCAAACCAACTGTTGGTCTGATCAGCCGCACGGGAATCATTCCGATCGCCACGAGTCAGGATACGGCAGGTCCGATGGCTCGTACGGTAGAAGATGCAGCCATTTTGCTAGGCGTCATGGCTGGAATCGACGCACAAGACCCCGCTACGGGCAAAAGCAAAGGTCTCGTCCCAGCCGACTACCGGTCCAGTCTCGACCTCGACGGGTTGCGTGGGGCAAGGATCGGGATTGTACGCTCCCGTTACATCGCGAAATTCGCTCAAGATGAGCAGGCATTGTATGAAGATGCAATCACCGTGCTGAAGGAAGCAGGGGCTACCGTCATCGATTCGATCACGATTCCATCCGAAGAAGCCAACTGGCAAAATCTCGTTCTGATCCATGAGTTCAAATCCGGCTTGAATGCGTACTTAAAAACCCTTCCGGCATCTTTTCCATTGCGAACGTTAAAGGACATCATGCTCTGGAACCAGCAGCATGAGGAGCAAGCATTGCGCTATGGACAGATTCTCTTCGAAAAAGCAGAGAAAACAAGCGGTGCGCTGACGGAGCCGGAATATATCACTACTCGCCTTTATGATTTGGAGATGTCTCAGCATCAAGGGATCGATGCCGTCTGTAACGAGCACAACCTGGACTGTTTGGTCTTCCCGATGAGTGAAGGAGCTTCGATCGCAGCGCGTGCTGGGTATCCTTCCGTCACCGTACCTGCCGGCTATACACAGGCAGGCAAGCCATTTGGCATCATGTTTACAGGTCTAGCCTTCCAGGAGTCTGCTCTCATCCGCTACGCCTATGCCTACGAACAAAAGAGTCACAAGCGCATCGCCCCACCTTTGCTCAACCATTAAGAACCAACGTAAAAAACGCAGAGCGTCCACTTGGCGCCCTGCGTTTTTTCTCTACCGCTATAAAGTCGTTTTCTCTGCTTCCGCCTTGCCGAGGCGTTCTTGAAACAACGAGCCCAATTGCCCAATATCCACTTCCCATTTTTCGTCCTTGTAGAAGACTGTTGCCTTGGTCTCTCCTTTGACCCCGACGATGCGGATGCTGGCTGTCTTCACTTCATAGCTACCGTCCGGCTGAAACGTAATATCAGCATCCTTCAGTTCTGCATCCAGAATGGGAGTGATGGTCTTGTCCACAATCTCTTGGGTTGCTTGTACGGCTGTCCGCCCCATCTGAATGACTTGCTCGGGTGAAAATTGAAAAAAGAGAACGAGGACGACCCCGATCAGGACAAACATAGAAAGGATTCGAATTAATCCTTTGACGAGCCATTGTGCTGCCAAAATGACAAGGATGATGCACAACGCAACTGGCCAGTAATCTTTCACCAATTGAAGCAATTGCTCCACGGTTATCACTCCTTTGTTTCCATTCTCGCCAAAAGTGGCCGGGGTTTAACCATCGCAGAGCGCTGATATACGTGTAAACAGAAGAAAAAAACCGTCGCACAATGCAGACGGATCCTTTCCGTTACTCGATTCATCATGATATTCGACCAACATTGACATTCCCCTGCCACTCTGCAAAAAACGTTAGCAAATCTTGGAGAGTTTTGTAGAAAAATCGAATTATTTATATAGAGCTGGTACACCGAGAGAGTCCGCAAGTTGATTAAGCTCTGCCAGCACATGCTCACTGATCACGATTCCGTTTTTCATTCTTTCTTCTTCTTGGAGAAATTCAATCTCTCCAGGCAGATACAGCTCCTCCACACCGCTCGCACGAACAGCACTCTTCACGTAGGCACCGAGAGTCGATGCCTGCTCTCTGAAGCGCTGCACTTCCATGAATGACGAGATTTGGATGGCTATCATGAAATGCGCGATTTCCTGCTTTTGCGAAAAGTCATAGAAAGAGGGAATCATTTTCGAGAACACTCCACCCGACAATACGCCTGTCAGGAGTTCGATCATAAGAGCCAATCCAAAGCCTTTTGGTCCACCCAAAGGTAAAACGAAGCCCCCTTCTACGACAGCGGCTGGGTCCCTAGTGGGCTTACCTTCCCGGTCTGCACCCCATCCTTCTGGAATCGATTCTCCCATTGTTTTGGCGTAAACGATTTTTCCAAATGCGACATTACTGAGTGCCATATCGAGAAGAAGAGGAAATCTCCCATCGGTTGGCGCAGCTATTGCCAGTGGATTATTGCCTAGCACTTTTTCTGCCCCGCCCGTAGGTGGCATCAAAGGCGTGGTGTTGCTCATCACAATCCCTATCATTCCTTGCATGCTAGCCATCATTGCGTATCCTGCTGCAATTCCAAAATGATTGCTCTTTTGGACGGATACCATGCCTACTCCGTATTTTTTGGCTTTTTCCATCGCCAGCTCCATCGCTTTCTTCCCTACGATCTGTCCCATAGATCCATTCCCGTCCAGTAATGCAATAGCCTTTTCATCACGAAGGGTCGTGATCAAAGCTTCACTGCGCACCAAGCCCTTTTGTATCCTTCTCACATAGACGGGAAGCCGCATAAAACCGTGACTGTGAATCCCACGCGCGTCCGCATTCAGCATGGTTTTCGATATCAGGTCGGCTTCATCCTGTGGTACCCCGATCTTCGTCAAACATGAGATAGAAAATAGCAATAGCTTCGTCGCCTGTATATCCATGTGTTCTCTCCTTTATCTCCTACATTGAGAGTGAGACCCTGCCAAAAAAACTCTTGCCCTCCCTTTCCTCACCCACGGGTGAATGTTGCGACATTCCATGACCGCTGCTGCTTCCACTGATATTTTAAGCAGGAGTGACGCAATGGTGCCCCCATATGATGCTTCATTGTCTTATAAGACAAAATCATCATGATCGTTATTCACAGCAAAAAGAACCAGACCTGTTAGAGGTCCGGTTCTCAATCAACCATTTGCTTTATTCCTAGCATGTATCGGATGAATCCTTAACTGACTTTGCCCGTTTGTTCTCGCTAAAAACAAGGCGTATTCGAGAGGACGGCGTATCGCTTTCTGGTACCTCTCCTTATCGCCCATTTGCGAAAAAATTTCCCTCCCAGGCTTTGGGTTCACTTCAATCAGCCAGGCTCGCCCCGACGCGTCAATCCCGATATCGAGACCGAATTCAACCATCCGACCAAAATGGGCTTCCAGGGATTCGGCTGTCTGCTGCGCGAGCGCCTCGCAATCTTTCACGATACGCGCAGTGTCGTCTTCACCGAAATGGGGACGCAGGAACGTTGCTGCTGGTACTGCTTTCCCACCCCCGTGCAAATTGGAGGTTGCACTGCGTTCCCCACCGATTCGTATTCCGTGACCGGTGATACTCCATTCTCCATGTCCATCCTTTTGAATTAAAAGGCGCATATCGATGGTTCGCTTGGGAATGAGATCGAGGTGAAGACCTTGCTGGACGATATATTTTTGCCCCTTCGTCCATTTGTCTACCCAGTTTTGTACAGCCGAGAGCTGGGTTAGCATGGCCGAAACTTTCAAGCGTTGCTTATCCCGCCCGAGTAAACGATAACCGCCGCCAATCTTTTCTACGCGTAAAATATTTCGCCCACCCGTGCCATTAATAGGCTTCACGTACAAAATCTTGTGACGCTCCAGCATCGTTGCGAGTTTACTTCTCGTGTACAGCCAGGTCTCTGGCAACCAGCGATGCATGCGGCTGTCCCGAACCAACACATCATGAACCCGCCATTTGTTCGCTAGTCTGTTGTTTACATACAAGAAGGAGCTTTTGCTCCGAAAAGCAACGTAATCCTTGAAGGCTTGCGTCGGCGTATACCGGTAGCGGTCAAAGACTGCATCTGGGCGATCAAAGAGTTGGCCATGCCATTTACCTTGCTCGTTTAGCACGTAACCTTTCACCTGTTTTTCATGTGCCTTCACATCTTTCGGTGAAAATAAAAAGACGCGACAACCCAATTCTCGCCCCGCTTTCAACAGCTTGCGAAAGTAGGCTGGTTCCGCGAACTTTTTACCTTCCCGCCAGGTTAGAATTCCGATTGTGGGTCGTTTCATCCGACCATCCTCCCTCGTTTCCTTCCTGGCAGTTTATTCACCTACACCTATTTTGGCACTTCTTTCAAGGCGTTTTGCAAAGCCTGCAGCTCAACAGGCAACGGTGCCTGTACCCGAACGACTTGCCCGCCAAACGGATGGCGAAACTGAAGCTGTGCGGCATGCAACGCTTGCCGGTTTATAAGACCGACTTTTCCACCGTACAAGGTATCTCCCAAGAGCGGATGACCGATGTGACTCATATGAACGCGAATTTGATGCGTACGTCCGGTCTCCAGGGAGCATTGAAGCAGAGTGACATCTTGATAGCGCTTCATGACCTGATAGTGTGTTACCGCCTTGTCGCCATTTGGTGTGACCCTCCTGCGCGTGGCATGATTGCGATCCCTGCCGATCGGCTCGTCTATCTTCCCTCGATCAGCTTTCACACGTCCCTGAACAAAGGCCTGATAGGTGCGCTTGATCTGACGTTCTCGCAGCAGCTCGTCTAGCAATGCAGCTGCCCACGCGTGTTTGGCGTACAGCACAACTCCCGATGTTTCCTGGTCCAGTCTGTGTACGTGGCGCACTTTGCTGAAAACTCCCGTGCGAGCGAAATGGCCAGCCACCCAATGATCCAGGGTGCCGCGATGCTCGGGCTCAGTCGGATGAAGCAATACACCTGCGGGTTTGTTTACGATCAACAAATGATCGTCCTCGTACAGAACATCAAGCGCAAAAACAGCAGGCTCTACACCATATGGCTCCTGCTGGCATAGACGCATTCTAAGCTCCTGGCCCGCTTCACCGCGCACATGCTGGGCGACAGGTGTTCCGTCCAGCCATACCTCTTTATGCTGAAACAAAAGATGGACCTGCTTGCGAGGCAGTTTCCATTCTTCCCGCAGCAGGTTCCCTAATGGCATGGCTGTGTCTGCTTCACGCAAATGCGCTATCAGCCATTCTCCTTCTTTATGCATATCAAGCATTTTTCTCAAGTCCCCTTGCTGAATCGACGTTACTCTTGTGCCAATCCCTGGCTTACTTGAATGGCACGGTCGAGGAAATGCTCGATCTCTTCACGGCTTTTGCCCAGTTTGCTGACGAAGCGGATGAGCTCCTTGCCTTCGTGGAAGGCGATAAAGCTAGGAATTCCGAATACATCCAGCTTTTGAGACAGCTCTGGCAAGGTGTCGCGATTAATGGCGACCATGTCCAATTTATCTGCATATGCTTTCTCGACTTCTGGCATGAAGGGATCAATCCGGTGGCAATCCGGGCACCAGTCAGTGTAAAACTTTACGATTACAGGCTTTTGGCCATTTGTAGCTTGCTCAAACTCTGCTTCTGTCTTGATTTCTCTCATTTCCGTTTCCTCCCTAGAATGATTTGGCAATAGTGTATCACAGGCCATTTCTTTTGTCGCTTTGTGTGTGCACTTAAAGGTTTTAGATTTGTCCGCCCTGATCTACGAGAATCTGGACAAAAGCCTCTGCAGGCTTTGACAACGGTCGATCCTTGCGATACGCCACAACCAGGGTGCGACTTGGCTTGGAGGTCAATCGCACATAAACCGGCGGCTCAATGGACCCTGGTGCAAGAGTAATCATTTTCGGAGCAAAGGAAAATCCCATGCCAGCGGATACAAGTGATTGTACCGTCTGGATATTGCTGCTTTCAAACACGATGCGAGGGCGAAAACCAGCCAGTTCGCACAAGCGCAAGGAAATCGTCCGGAAGCCTTGACCTTCCTTCAACAGAATGAAGGGTTGATCCGACAACTCTGCCAGATCGATTTCCTCGCGTTCGGCCAACGGATGCTGAGGCGGTACGGCAAGAAAAATTTCCTCGTTGATCGCAGGGATTGTCTCAATGGATAGGTCTCCGATCGGCATTGTCAGTAAGCTGACATCTATTTTGCCTCTCACCAGCAGTTGTTCCAAGTGGCTAGAGGTATCCTCCACCAGTTGAAGCTCGACTCCTGGAAAGCGCTTTGTAAATGCAGAAATGACATGAGGCAATACATAAGCTCCGGTGATTGGCAGACTCCCTACCATCAGCTTGCCGCTCTCTCCTACTGCATACGAGCGCATCTCGCGTTCCAAACCGTCCGACATGTCCACAAGGGTTTGGGCAACTTGTACAAAGCGTTGCCCCGCATCTGTCAGCTCAACATGCTGGGGCAAGCGGTGAAATAACGTAACACCCAAGAGCTTTTCCAGCTTGGCAATCTGTTGGCTGAGTGATGGCTGGGCTAGATGTAATCGATTCGCTGCGCGGGAAAAACTGCGTTCTTCCGCAACTGCCAGCACATAACGGACTTGTCGTAACTCCATAAAAACCTCCCGATAGGCAAAAACTATCCTTCTCATAATTATTATATCTTTGATCTATTTTCATTGCCATGATACAACCTTGATAAGAGTTTTTCGCACGAAGGAGGAAAAAGAATGATGAAACCCCGCACGATGTTTGAAAAGATTTGGGACAACCACGTCATCCACGAAGAAGCAGGGAAACCGAGCCTGCTGTATATCGACCTGCACCTGGTGCACGAAGTAACCTCACCACAAGCGTTTGAAGGACTCCGTCTCGCTGGACGCAAAGTTCGCCGCCCGGACCTGACTTTCGCGACCATGGATCATAACGTTCCGACTGCTGACCGCTTTAATGTCAAAGATCCAATCTCCCGTCAGCAAATGGAGACCCTCACCCAGAACTGTGAAGAATTCGGAATCACACTCGCTGACCTGAACAGCCCGGATCAAGGGATCGTTCACGTTATCGGACCTGAGCTGGGCTTGACTTCTCCTGGTAAAACGATTGTTTGTGGAGACAGCCACACCTCTACTCACGGCGCTTTCGGTGCACTTGCTTTTGGTATTGGTACCAGTGAGGTTGAGCACGTACTGGCTACTCAATGTCTGCAACAATCGAAACCAAAAACAATGGAAGTTCGCGTAAATGGTGATTTGCCATTCGGCGTTAGCGCAAAAGACTTAATTTTGGCGATCATCGCAAAATACGGAACTGATTTCGCAACGGGCTATGTCATCGAGTATACCGGAGCTGCAATTCGCAAGCTGACCATGGAAGAGCGCATGACGGTTTGCAACATGACCATTGAAGGTGGCGCACGCGCTGGTTTGATCGCACCTGACCAAACGACATTTGATTATTTGAAAGGCAAGCGCTTTGCTCCTCAAGGAGAAGACTTCCTGGCAGCAGTAGAAGCGTGGAAGCAGCTGGTTACAGACGAAGGTGCGCAGTACGATACCGTATGCGAAATCGATGCTACGACGATTGCGCCACAAGTAACCTGGGGAACAAGCCCTGGAATGGGTACGGACATCACCAAAACCGTTCCAGCACCGGAATCTTTCGAAACAGCCAACCAACGCAAAGCGGCTCAGGATGCACTCGCCTACATGGGTCTGACTCCAGGAACGCCAATGAGCGAAATCAAGATCGACCGTGTCTTCATCGGCTCTTGTACCAACGGCCGTATCGAAGACCTGCGCAAAGCTGCTGAGGTGGCAAAAGGACGCAAGGTCTCCCCTTCCGTACATGCGATGGTCGTGCCTGGCTCCCAACTGGTTAAGCAAATTGCTGAGCAAGAAGGATTGCATCTGATTTTCCAAGAAGCTGGCTTCGACTGGCGCGAATCTGGATGCTCCATGTGCCTCGCGATGAACCCAGACATCCTGAGTGAAGGCGAGCGTTGTGCTTCCACTTCCAACCGTAACTTCGAAGGTCGTCAAGGACGCGGTGGACGTACACACCTGGTAAGCCCAGAGATGGCAGCAGCCGCAGCGATCGCTGGACACTTCGTAGATGTGCGTGAATGGAAAAGCGAGAACGCTAGCAAGGAGGTATTCCAATGAACCCATTTGTCATCCATACAGGAGTGGCTGCCCCACTTGATCGTGTAAACGTAGATACGGACGCCATCATCCCCAAACAGTTTTTGAAGCGCATTGAACGCAGCGGATTTGGACAGTTTCTGTTCTACGAATGGAGATTTGAAGTAGATGGCAGCACGATTGATTCGTTCATTTTGAACACACCTGAGTACAAGGATTCTACGGTCCTGCTCGCCCGCAACAACTTCGGATGCGGCTCTTCTCGTGAGCATGCTCCTTGGGCCCTGCTTGACTACGGCTTCCGTGTAGTCATCGCTCCATCTTTTGCTGACATTTTCTACAACAACTGCTTCAAAAACGGCATTCTGCCAATCAAGCTGAGCGAAGAACAAGTCGACGAACTGTTCAAACGCGCTCAAGGACAGAAGAACTATCAGCTGACTATTGATCTGCAGGAACAGGTAGTCAAAGACAACGATGGTCTCTCCTACCCGTTCGAGGTAGATTCCTATCGCCGCTACTGCTTGCTCAACGGCTTGGATGACATCGGCATTACCCTTCAATACGAAGATAAAATTGCTGCTTACGAAGCTCGCCGCTAATCAGGCCGAAGCTACGTGAAAAGGCGAAGGCATGGAGCTACTAGCTTTCATGCCTTCGCTTTTTATGTAGATGCTAAAAAAGCAAATACATATGGGTCTCGTCTACGTATTTATCTCCGATCTTCAATGCCCTTTTCTCTTGACCGAATGGCTGAAAACCCATTTTTTCGTAAAAACGGACTGCTGCCTGATTCGAAGTAACGACGGCAAGCTGCACTTGATCGATATCCCCAAAAGCCTGCAAATGCGCCAGGGTCGCCTGCATGAGCTCTCGTGCTACACCTGTGCCCCTGTGTGCTTGCTTCACATACATCGAAACGATGACTGCCTTGTGCCGTACCTTCGCACCCTTATGGCGAAAATAGCCGATGAGCCCGACGATTTCCCCTTCTTCAAAAGCGCCAAAATAGCCGCTCTCTCCTTGATTGGACAAGGCTAATCTTGCTTGCCAATCCTCCAGGCTCTTCTTTTTTTCTTCCTCTAAGCTGGCGCCAAACGCCTCCGGCTCCTGCTCCAATGCTTCTAGTCGTATGGCCGCCAACGCTTGAGCATCGTTCGGTACCAGTAGGCGTATTTCCATTCTAAGCTGCCCCTCTCCCTACATTTCCCACCATCATAGTGGACGAGGGCCTGATTGTAAAGAGAATCAGACTTATGCGGTATCATTTTGTCCCTTAGTTTCTAACCCAATGGCTTGCATCGCTTGTTCCCGTAGCTTGAACTTCTGTATTTTCCCTGACGCTGTCATCGGATACTCTTCAACAAACTGAATATAGTGAGGAACCTTGAACCGGGCGATTCTTCCGTCACAGAACTCCTTCACCTCTTCAACCTTCAAGTCTTCTCCCGGCTTGACGCGAATGCAAGCAAGAACCTGCTCTCCATACTTGCTGTCGGGTACTCCTACGACCTGCACATCCAAAATTTTCGGATGTGCATAGAGGAACTCTTCGACCTCACGGGGATAAATATTCTCCCCTCCGCGAATGATCATATCCTTTAGTCTTCCCGTGATCCGATAGTAGCCCTCCTCATCGATGGTCGCCAAATCGCCTGTATGCAGCCAGCCCTCAGCGTCGATGACCATCTTCGTCTGTTCTGGCATATTGTAATAGCCTTTCATCACCAAATAGCCACGGGTGCATAATTCTCCCTGGACATTTGCAGGCAGCGTTTCGCCTGTCACAGGATCGACCACTTTTGCCTCTACCCCGTCGTGAACTCTCCCCACCGTCGCCACTCTTCGTTCGATTGAATCCTCCGGTCTAGTCTGGGTAATGACTGGTGAAGACTCCGTCTGCCCGTAGGCGATCGTGATATCTCGAATCCCCATCTTTTCGACTACGTTTTTCATCACCTCGATCGGGCAAGGCGAGCCAGCCATGATCCCTGTGCGCAACGAACTCAGATTACGCTGCTCAAAACTGGGATGATTCAGTTCGGCAATGAACATCGTAGGTACGCCATACAGAGCGGTGCAGTGCTCGTTTTCCACGACAGAAAGCACCAGACCCGGTTCGAAGGCGATTACCGGCACCATCGTGGCACCAGTCGCTACACAAGCCAAAGTCCCCATCACACAGCCAAAGCAGTGGAAAAAAGGAACGGGAATACATACTCTGTCTTCCGCACCGAGACGTTGGCATTCAGCGACCTTGATCGCATTATTGACGATATTGGAATGGGAAAGCATGACGCCTTTTGGAAAGCCTGTTGTACCTGATGTATATTGCATATTAATCACATCATCCGGATCGAGGGATCGCTGTCTCTTTATACGCTCCTGCTCATCCAGAAGAGTAGCTCGTTCCAACAGATCTTTCCAGGTAAACATACCAGGTTGACGATCTTCTCCTAGATAAATAACATTTTTCAAATGTGGCAGACGCGCTGACTCAAGCTTGCCTGGCTCACAATGATCGAGCTCCGGGCAGATCTCACGAACCATGTCCACATAATTGGCATCACGAAAAGAGCCAATTAGCAAAAGCGTGGTGGATTCCGACTGGCGCAATAGGTACTCCAGCTCGTGGGTTCGATAGCTGGTATTTACCGTGACCAGCACTCCTCCCATTTTCGCGGAAGCAAACTGGGTAATGACCCACTCTGGTACATTGGTCGCCCAAATCGCCATATTCTCTCCTTTTTGAATACCGAGAGACATGAATCCTTTTGCCACTTGATTGCAGATTTCCTGAAATTCCTGATACGTATAGCGCAGCCCTCTTTCCTGATAGACCAGCGCTTCCTTTTGCCCGTATTTTTCTGTTGTCTCATCTAGCAGATCTCCAATGGTGATCGTGCGCAGCATCGCGCCACCTCCGCATCATTAGACTGAATGTTCACAAAATAACACTTCTGTATCTCCTAATATATTCCTTCCCGAATAAAAAAAGAAAAAGCGTCCCCCAATCGGAACGCTTTTTCCTTACTTCACTACGAAATTTTGTACGGCTTCCACCTTGTACGGCAGATGGTTGCTGTAATTCAGTTCCACGCGCAGTTCATGCTCGCCCTTGGGCAGCTTTTTCAAGAGAAACTCGGGTTGATAGATCATTCCTTTTGCCTCTCCATTGAGATAGAGATGTGCGTGACCTTCTCCGAAAACAGGCGTTTGACTCATGTCCCCGTTCTCATCCACAAACTGGAAGTTCTGCGTCAACAAGGAAACTTCCGCTGTCGTGCCATCTACAGCGATGTCCAAATTCAACGAAGGCTTTTCTGAACCGACTGGCTTGTTCACCGGTACGGTTGAGGCTGGAACACTTTCTCCACCTGGTCTGTAGGAGTCAGAGACGTTCAATGGATCCTTCACCAACAGCATGATCCCTGCCACCAGAACAATCAGGAAAACGATTCCACCCAAAATGAGATTACGCATACTGATAATAAAGACCTTCATGGCTCGCCTCTCCCTTTCGCTAGTGCTTGTCACTTATTTGTACATGCATACGCGAAAAGAAGATCTATTAGAAGCAAAACTTTTCTAGTCTTTACCGATAGTTGATAAATTGCACATCCAAAGGCAGGTCTGATTTGCGGATCGCTGCAATGATCATCTGCAGCTCATCCTTGCTTTTTCCCGTCACGCGCACTTGATCATCCTGGATCTGTGTCTTCACTTTCAAACCTGCATCCTTGATGATATTCGTGATTTTTTTCGCATTTTCCTTATCGATCCCTTGCACGAGCTTGACGCGCTGCCGTACGGTTCCACCCGCTGCAGGCTCGATCTTTCCGTAATCCAGGTTCTTGATCGGGACATCCCGCTTCACCAGCTTGCTGATCAAAATATCCTTGACCTGGCCCAACTTAAACTCATCATCCGAAACGAGCACGAGCTCTTCCTTATCCAATGAAATGCTGCTCTTGCTGCCCTTGAAATCAAAACGGTTTTCGATTTCCTTGACCGCAGTATGAATCGCGTTGGTCACTTCCGACAAATCTACCTTGGAGACAATGTCAAAAGAACTTTCTTTGCTCATGTAAAGACCCCTTTACGATTTCATTTGTTGAGCTTATATGGCTTTGACCAGACCTCCGTCCACCAGCAATGCCTGTCCCGTAACGTAGCTATTGGCAGGGGAGGCGAGGAAGGTAACCATCCGCGCAAATTCATCCGGTTGTCCATATCGGCCAAGTGGAATAAAGGACTCTTCCTGGATACGCACTTCTTCCATCGTCATGTTGGTACGCTCTGCTTGATTTTGATCCAGTTGTGCCACGCGGTCTGTCGCAATCCTTCCCGGTCCGATCGTATTGATCAAAATGCCATCCGGGCCAAGCTCTGTGGATAAGGTCTTTGCGAGTCCCACGACACCCGTGCGGAAGGTATTGGAAAGGATCAGATTTTCCAAAGGCTGTTTGATGGAGGACGAGGTGAAATTGATAATCCGTCCGAATTGTTTGGCACGCATATGGGGCAGGACGGCGCGGATCGCGCGAACGTAGCTGAGCAGATTCAATTCAAACGCTTTGATCCAATGCTCATCCTCAAGCTGATCAAACCTGCCTGGTGTCGGTCCGCCGGAATTGTTGATCAAAATGTCAACGCCGCCAAAACGCGCAACGGTTTCCTCTACGATGCGCGAAATATCTGCTGCTTGCGTCACATCGGCTACTACAGCCAGAGACTCTCTTCCTGTCGCTTGCAAGATCTCTGCTTTTACTTTTGACAGTGCTGCTTCATCGCGGCCGCAGATGGTCACGTTAGCGCCTTCATGAGCCAAGCACACTGCTGTCGCTTTGCCCAATCCTTTACTTGAAGCGAGTACGATTGCTGTTCTTCCCTGTAATTGCAAATCCATTTTCATACCCCTCTCGATTTGAAAATATCATTATGTATTCTTCTTACCTTTTATTCTACAGAACTTTCAGATGAACGAAAAGCAAAAGAGGAGGTGCAAGCACACTTCCCCTCCCCTTTTACTTTGTTTTTTTCGATTACGATTCTAAACGGGCTCTACGATTGCTTTTTTTGCTGCCCTTTTCGCTTCTCTTCGCGCGATTCGCTTTTCCTTGGCACCTTCAAACAAGGAGTACAACACCGGAACGAGAATGAGAGTTACCATCGTATGGAACACAAGTCCTGAGATGACCGCTGTGGCGAGTGGCGCTTCAAGGTCGGAGCCTTCCGCCATCGCAAGAGCCATGGGCAGCATGCCGAGAATAGCCGTCAGTTTCGTCATGATGACCGGACGAACCCGCTCCTTGGTTCCCTGTACAATCGCTTCTGACAGACTCATCCCACGTTCACGCAGCAAATTGATTCTATCAATCAACAGGATGGCATTGGACACGACGATCCCGATCAGCATGATCATGCCGATCATCGCCATTTCCCCAAATATCCGTTGTGTGACAACAAATCCAATCACGACACCAACTAAGGCCATCGGAATCGTTAACAAAATGATCAGAGGCTGTGAAATACGGCCAAACTGAGCCACCATAATCACGTAGATCAAAGCGAGAACACCTGCAAATACGAGAAGTCCTTGTGTCATATTTGCACTTTGCTCTTTCAGCTTCCCTGCAATCTCTACCTCATAGCCGGCTGGAACAGCGAGATTGGGCAATTTTACTCCGATTTCGCGTCCTACAATACCGAGATCCGTGCCTAGCAGCTCTGCTGATACCGTCACAATGCGATCTCCCTGCTCCCGTACGATCACGACCGGTGATTTGCTATAGGTCACCTCGACCAGCTCCGAGAGAGGAACCTGCGCACCAGAATTTGTAGTAATCATAATCTGACGCAGTTGTTCTGGATGCTTCAGCCAATCTTCCGGCATTTGGGCGACAACCTCAACGTCCAGTCCATCCTTGGAGATGGAAGTAACCGATTGTGTTCCAATCAGTGTGCTGATCTGTTGCAGCATGGAGCGATGATCGACATCAAAACGAGCCAACGCCTCTTGCTTGGGAATCAGGGTTACTTTTTCTTTCCCTTCCTGAAAGTCATTGCGAATGTTATTGACACCTTGAATACTAGCGAGCATGGCCTCAACCTCTTTGGAGATGCTAGCCATCTGCTCCATATCGTCACCCTTGATATCCAGTTGAATCGGAGCTTCCGTACCCTGCCCCCCAAAGGCTGTCGTTATGCTTTCCGTGCCTTCGATCGCCTTCAGCCGTTCATTGATATCGAAAGTCAACGCTTCCTTGTCACGACTTCGTTCTTTCTTTCCTTTCAAGGAAATGAAAATCTCGGAGGAGCTTTTGCTCGCAAAGAAAAACACATCTTTCACTTCCGGCATATCACGCAGTGCTTGTTCTGCCTGCATGGAAACCTGCTGTGTCGCCTCCAGCGTAGATCCTTTTGGCATATTGATGTTGGCAAATACGAGGTTTTCATTTACATCCATGCCTTGGCCCATTTTCATCATGGGCATCATGAAACCTACGCCCACGAGCAACAAAATGGAGGCAATCACCGTTTTGACCCGATGGCGCAATGCCCATTTCAAAATGCGCTGAAAGGCTCTCACGATGACATGGTCTCGAGACTCACCCTCCAGAGTTACTTTTTTGTCTTTCTGCAAGAATCGGTCTGAAAATACAGGGACAAAAAAGAATGCTGCAATGGTAGATGCAATGATGGCAGATGAAACCGTGAAGGCAATCGTCGCCAAAATCGGCTTTAACCAGTCTTCAAAATCAGCAAAGACGAGTGGCAAAAAGACGACGATGATGGTTAATTGAGACGTAAAAACAGGTGTCAGAACCTCGCGCGTTCCTTTTACAATCGCTTGCGAGAGCGGCTCCCCCTTCTCGCGGAAGTGATAGATGCTCTCCAGAACCACGATTGCGGCATCTACGATCAGCCCGACCGACAAGCTGAGGGAAATCAAGGTAACCATATCGATGTTGTAGCCGCCGATCTTCATCGCAATAAAGGTCATCAGTGCTGATAGGGGCAAAGTTGTCGCAATAACCAGCGTCACCCGCCAATTGCGTAAGAAAAGAAACAGTATGAGTATCGCCAGTGCTCCACCAATCATCAACTCGCGACTCAGATTGCTGACAGCGTGCTTAATGTAGGAGACGGCTTCTACCATCACTTTCAGTTCATATTGACCACTGGCCTCTGCGTTGATTTGCTGAACGACCTTTTCCACTTCGCCTTGCGTCGTGATCAGATCACTGCCATCTGAACGTTTTACCGAAAGATAGATAAATACTCCTCCGTTGGTCAAAGCGACGGAGTCCTTCACTTTTCCACGCAGATCTTCAACCCGCGCGAGCTGACTCAAAGCCACCATGCCACGCGGGGTGTCAATGGTGAGCTGATTCATTTCCTGAACAGTATTATACGTATTATCAATCATGACTACGGTATCAAAACCGATGTTTTCCAATGTGCCTACAGCCTGTTTCCAGTTCGTCTGCTGGAGCTGCCCGATGACTTGCGCAGGTGTTGTCTGATACGCATTCAATTGCTCTGGAAGCAAGGTGATCGCGATTTTGTTCTCAAAGCTGCGATCCGATATATCTACTTCCTTGACTCCAGGTACTGCTTCAATGCGATCCTTGATCGTTGTTTTGGCCAAGCCAAGCATTGCTTGAGGATCTGCTCCGACGAGTGCGTAGTCGATCAGCGCGTCATCCCCGAGATTGGCTTGATTCACGTTGATGGTATCGACAGCTTTCGGAAAATCGTTGCGAACCCTGTTTACTGCGTTTTGAACTTCCTGCTTGACCCTTTCCCCTTGACCTTCCTCTGCGATGATTTGGATAGAGCTACGACCTGTACTTGTACTGGATGAGTACTCTTTGATTCCGGAAATCGATTTGAGCTCCTGCTCGATCTTTTTGGTCACCTTTTCTTCCATTTCTTCAGGCGGCAGGGCTCCTCCCGCTGCATTGACTGTAAGCCATGGAAAGTTGGATTTGGGCACTAATTCAATGTTAAAAGTGAACAACGAACCGATGCCTGCGATCACAATCAGAAACGTAATCAGATAGACGATCAGTCTTCGTTTGAGCAGGAAGAGAATCATTCGAATCATGCTTATTCTCCTCTCGCCTCAACTTTTTGTCCCTCAACGTAGAAGGTAATCCCACTTTTCAAAAGTTGGTCCCCATCGTTGATTCCTGACAAGATTTCAATGTGATCGCCTGTCAATTGTCCAATTGCCACTTCTTTTTTCACTACGACCCCATCTACAACCGCCATCACGTAGTTGGAAGACTTGCTCACACCCACGCTCTCCAGCGGAACGAGGAAGCCATTGATAGGACGTTGAACCTTGATCGTTGCAGACATCCCTCCACGCAGGGTCCCATTCGGATTGGAGACCGCGACCTCTACCCGATACCGACCAGTCTGTTTATCAATAACAGGCGAGACGAACGTAATGGTTCCTTCCCTGCTTTCTTGATCCTGAGAAACGACTTGAACCTTGCCGTTTTTGGAAAAAAGGGCGATAGCGTCATTCGTAACATCCAACGTTACCTTTACTTCAGACAAATCCACCACATGGATCATTTGTTCACCTGGAGATACCTGCTCGCCTACCTGCTTAAACACATCAACAACGGTCCCGGCAAAAGGAGCCGTAATCCTTGCATCGTCCATGCTTTTTTTGGCTCTTTCCACCTGGCTTGCCGCTTGCTTGATTGATGCATTGGCCATTGCCACATCCTCCGGTTCAGCTGCACGCAGCAAGGAGTCTAAAGCAAGCTGTGCATTTTTCACCGAAATCTCAGCATTCGTCAGCTCTCTTCTGCGCTGGTCCATTTCACTTTGCGATATCGCTCCGCCTGCGAGTAGCTTTTCTCCTGTCTCAACCTCTTGCTTCGCCTTCGTCAGCTGATTTTGCGCGCTTGTGACCTGCAATCTTTGTTGTTCAACCGCCTCTTCTGTCGCTCCTTTTAATGTCTTCGACTTGCGGGCTGCCGCTTCGGCCACCTGACTGGAAGCTGCTTCTACTTCCTTCTGATAATATTGGGTATCCAGAGTAGCCAGTAGCTGACCTTCCGTGATTTTGGCTCCCTTGACCGCACCGATAGACGAAATCGTGCCTCCTGTTCCAAATGGCAGTACGGCCTCGCGCTTGGCCTCCATGATGCCTGTCAATTCCATAAAGACTGGTGTTGATTCTTTTTTTACAGTAACCACTTCTACCACCTTTGCCTGCACAGTCTCTGCTTGGGCTAGGTTGGCTTCCTCCGGCGCTCCACTGCAGCCAGCTGTTACGAGCAAAAGTGATGCAAGGATCATGGTCGTTCGTCTGTTCACAATAATTCCTCCATTTACCTCTCAATCATTCTCTTGCGTTATTGTGCCAGTTTTTACCTCTACACCAAACAGTCAACGGGTGGAACTTTTCCTCCTCCTCAAGACGGAGAGCATGCCTGCTAAATTAGAAAACTTGGCTACGCCAAGCTTTTGGCGGAGCCTTAGTTGCACTTATACTATCTTCCGCTAATCTTTTTAGCGCTTTAGCGCACTTAAACTTTCCGATAGTACAAAAAAAAACCGCCAGAGTTTTCCCTCTAGGCGGTTGTAGTCTTGGTATTAAGCACTTTTACGATTCTGCGATGAGCTGCTCCATCTCTTCCAGCAATTCCTTGAACACGGCCAATGCTTCGCGAATCGGCTCTGGCGAAGTCATATCTACCCCTGCACCCTTCAGGAGGTTGAGCGGATAGTCCGAGCTGCCCCCCTTGAGGAATTGCAGATAGCGGTTCACAGCCGGTTCTCCTTCCTCCAATATCTGTTTGGAGAGAGAGGTCGCTGCGGAAAAACCTGTCGCGTATTTGTAGACGTAGAAATGGCGGTAGAAGTGCGGAATTCGTTCCCACTCCAGATCAATTTCCTTGTCTATAACCATCTCTGGTCCGTGGTACGCCACATTCAGCTCGCGATACAGCTCATTGAGGCGGTCAGCTGTCAGCGGCTCACCTTCCTCTTCCTTGGCATGTATGATTTTCTCAAACTCCGCAAACATGGTCTGCCGGAAAACCGTCCCCCGGAATTGCTCCAGGTAGTAGTTGATCAGGTACATCCGTTTTTGCTTGTCAGTCGTGGTTTTGAGCAGATGATCCATGAGAAGGGCTTCGTTCAGGGTAGAGGCCACTTCCGCAACAAAGATTTTATAATCGGCATACGTGTACGGTTGATTTTTGTTCGAATAATAGCTGTGCAGGGCATGCCCCATTTCATGAGCGAGAGTGAACATGTTGTTGACGTTGTCCTGGTAGTTCATCAAGACAAACGGATGAGTCGTATAGGCCCCCCAGGAGTAGGCGCCACTTGTTTTTCCCTCGTTTTCATGCACATCAATCCAGCCATTGGTGAAGCCTTCCCCAAGCACTTTACCATAGTCGTCGCCTAGCGGGTGCAGTGCTTCCTTGATGGTTTGAACAGCCTCGTCGTAAGGAATTTTCATATCCACTTCCGGAACGATCGGCACATACAAATCATACATGTGCAGCTCGTCGACACCGAGCGCTTTTTTACGCAAGGCGATATAGCGATGCATGAGCGGCAAGTGCTCACGAATCGTCGCAATCAGATTGTCGTATACCGATACGTCCACATTGTCCGCGAACAGTGCAGAGTAAAGAGCAGAAGGATACTTCCGTGTACGTGCGTAGAAGACATCTGCTTTTACTGACGAAGTCAATGCTGCGGCAATTGTATTGCGGAATTTGCCATATGTGCTGTACAGAGCCTCAAATGCTTCTTTGCGCACCCTGCGATCCTTGCTTTCCATAAACTGCGTGTAGCGACCTTTTGTCAGCTCTACCTCTTCCCCATTTTCGTCCTTGATCATGGGGAACTTGATGTCAGCATTGTTCAGCATGCCGTAGATTTTGGAGGGCGCTGAAGCCAGTTCGCTCATGTTGGCCAGGAGCTCTTCCTCCTCCGACGATAACGTATGTGGCTTGAATCGGGTGATTTCATTAAGCAAGATCCGGTAATGGGCCAAGCCGGAATTCTGGTTGATCCACGACTCCAGCTCCTCCGTCGGAATGTCCAGGATCTCTGGCTGTATGTACGAAGTGGAGCCATACACTTGTGTGCTCAATGCAGTAGCACGGTCAGTCAAGCCCTGGTAGGTGCTGTTTGCATTGTCCTCATCACGTCTCATGCGCGCATACACGTAGACCTGATCCAGCGTTTTCAACAATTCATCCTGCAGGGTGAGAGCATCCAGCAAATGCTGCGCGGACTGACTCAGCGTTCCCTTCTTGGCAGCCAGCTCATCTGAGAGCTTCTTTGCTTTCTGTACATCTTGTTCCCAGGCTGCATCAGTGGGATAAATATCCTCTAGACGCCACTTGTCTTCTGCTGCAATTTCACTACGTTTCGGCAGAGTTTTACTTTTACTCAACTTCCTCACTCCTTCATACTTCACTGGATGATCCTACCTGTATCGTATCGTATTCTCTCTCCCTGTTCAAATAGACATGGTCTTATCTTGCCAAAAGAAAAAGCCAACTCTCCTGATGTGGAGTAGTCAGCTTCTTCCAACCCCCTTATAGAAAAAGCCCGCTTCCTCTAACGCTCTTGCAGGCCAAGCGTTTCTCCCGTCAAAAAGCAGGGGGACTTCCATCATTTCCATGATCTTTGCCCAATCCAGCTCGACACACTCCTTCCACTCCGTTACCAAGAGAGCAGCATGCGCCCCTTGAAAGACAGCCTCAGGTGTCGAAGTGTATTCTGCATCCGGGAAAAGCTCCTTTACATGGTTTGAAGCCACAGGGTCGTAGGCGACGATCAATGCCCCAGACCTCTGTAAGGCATCCAGAATAGTCAGGGAGGGGGCTTCACGGATATCGTCGGTATCCGGTTTGAATGCGAGGCCCAGCAACGCGATTCGTTTCCCATACAGATCAGGCATTTGTTTGTGGAGCTGCTCTAGGAACCAGAGAGGCTGGGTAGCATTGACCTCCCTCACTTTTTCCAATATCGACAGGTTTACGCCGTGTCGTTTGGCAAGATTCAGCAAAGCAATCGTATCCTTCGGGAAACAGGAGCCACCATAGCCGACACCTGCGCGAAGGAACTGTGGTCCGATCCTGCTGTCGAGACCCATCCCCTGTGAAATGGTCGATACGTCTGTTCCGATTTCGCTGCTCAGTCTGGCCAATTCGTTCATGAAAGATATGCGTGTAGCCAAGAAAGCGTTGGATGCATACTTGATCAATTCGGCATTCGCACGCGTCGTCTCTACCCAGGGTGCTGAGATGCCCTTGTACATCTCCTTCATGATATTCATCGCTTTTTGACTATCCGCACCCACGACGATTCGGGATGGCTGCAGGGCATCTTCCAATGCGCACCCCTCACGTAGAAACTCCGGATTGGAAACAACGTGCAGGTCGGCACAGTGACACAGCCTGCTTGCGGCATGGTCTCCAGTCCCGACAGGCACGGTGCTTTTGATGACCACCACTCGCTCCACCGGCGCCTGGGAATGCAGCTCTTCAATTTCTTGAAGTGCAGCATGTAAATAAGTCAAGTCCGCCTCACCATTTGCTGCCTCAGGTGTTCCTACGCAAACGAAGATGACTTGTGCTTCTTTTGCTTCATGGAGACGGGTGGTAAAAAAAATGTTTTCTTGTTCCAGGACTTGTTTGAGCACCTGATCAAGACCTGGCTCGTAAATCGGTGATTGCCCCTGCATGAGTCGATCGATCTTATGCTTAACGACGTCGATCCCTAGCACCTGATGCCCCTTTACAGCCAGGGAAACTGCCGTTGTCAATCCCACGTAACCGGTACCGATCACGGCAACCTTCATTCTTTCACCCCATCATTTTTTCATCACACGCAGGTAGAGGTCTTCCAAAATCGCTCGCTGCTTTGAAATGTCGTGACTGCGTTCTACTTTTTCCCTCGCCCGCTCCACTACATGCGGCCAGTCTCCCCTCGCCTCCAACACATGCTCCATCATCCTTGCCAGCTTTGTCGAGGAACGCTCAGGGACCAAATAACCGCTCACTTTATGTTCAATCAACTCTGGTATGCCTGCATGATAGGTCGAGATCACCGGTCTTCCTGTCGCCATCGCCTCCATCAAGACATTGGGAATACCTTCCTGATTTCCGTTCCTAGCCGTTTTACAGGCGATCACGAAAAGATGGCAGCGCGCTAGTTCACGCTGCACCGCGTGGTGGGGTAGCGCCCCTTTGAACACAACTTGCTTTTCGATTTGGTATTTCTTCACCATCCGCCGTAATTTCTGCTTTTCTTCTCCGTCACCGACTATGATCAATTTGGCCTTGGGATACTTGATCCGTATTTGCTTGAAGGCTTTAATCAATGTATCCATTCCCTTTTTCTCTGTCAGTCGTCCAACACTCAGCAGACGGTACTCGTCATTGGCTACAGCTTGGGGGGCCTGCATGGGAAATTTTCGCAAGTCAATCCCGGACCGGATCAACGTAATTTTCTTAGCAGGACAACCCAAGCGAACCAGCCTTCGCTTCATGTGTTGACTGACAACTGTAAAGGCCATTCCTTTGCGAAACAAGCGTTTGAGCGCGCGCCGATAAGACGGATTTTCCCGTACCCTCTTCGTTGCGTCAAAACCGTGAAAGGAGGTGATCAAAGGGATTTTTGCTTTGCGAGCATACGGGAGAAGCTCCAGTCCAGCAGGACCAAACCGAGCGTGCAGACATTTCACTTTTTTTCTTCGCAACCATGTGGAGAGGCCGGTCAAATGCTTGCGCACATAGACCGGCGAGAAGGGAAAAAGCTTTTTGTTCATGTGCCTTTGTCGCGTCAAGACGATTGGTTCGACCTGTCGGTGGCCAAGTAGCTGCTCGTATATAAAGGTTTCACTTTTCGGAAGAAACTTTCTTCGATAAACGAGGACGCGATGCATAACCGGCCTCCTATCCTTTCGTTCTTATCCCTTGTCTTGCGCTTGTAAGTCTGCTAATTGCAATCGAAGCCCTTCCTCCAAGGCGACCCGTGGCTTGTAACCTAATTTCCCGGTGGCAAAACGAATGTCTGCACTGGTGCGTTTGGAATCTCCTGCTGAATCAGCCATGTAGGTAATCTTTGGAGAGACATTCAGCAAGCTTCCCATGAGGTTCAGGACATCAATCAGTTTGAATTCGCGATCGCCACCAATATTGAAAATATCTCCCGGATCTGCGTACTGAGCCGCCAAGATGTTGGCTTCCACCGCATCCGTGACAAAAGTAAAATCCCGACTCTGCTGTCCGTCGCCGTAGATGGAGACGGTCTCCCCCTTCATCAGATGGCGAAAAAATCGGTGAAAAGCCATATCCGTGCGTTGTCTGGGCCCATATACGGTAAAGTAGCGGAGCATGGTGACCGGCAGCCCGAATGCTTTTACATACACCTGACAAATTTGCTCCATCGACGCCTTGGTCACCCCATAGGGCGAGATTGGGCGCAACGGCGTCTGTTCGTCTGTTTTATCGCCATCCATGGTGCCGTACACAGACGAAGAAGAAGACGCTACGATGACAGGTGGCTTTGGGAGCTTCAGGCACGCCTCCAGAAGGGATTGTGTGCCCAGAATATTGTGACTCACATAGTCAGTAAAGGCTGTGCCCCAACTGCTCCTTACGCCTGGGAGGGCAGCCAGATGATAGACGACATCTACTCCCTCCAACCACTCCTCCCATCGATTCGCCTGGATCATGGCTGAATGAAAGGTGAAGGCCGGATGGGTTCCGATTTCCGCCAGGTTACGCAGTTTGGCAGCGACATCATAATTGTCGAGAAAACCGTCTATTCCTATCACGGTAGCGCCGTCACGAAGCAAGCGCTGCGTCAAATGCGATCCGATAAATCCGGCACATCCGGTGACAAGAGCTTTTGTCATCGACGACGACGCCTCCCTCTTCGTTTCTTCAGCTTTCTGATGACCAGGTAGCCTTCCCTATAGCCGTAGACTGCTCTATATTTGTTCCCCCAACGTTTCAAATAGTAGGAAAAGGTTTTCTTCCGCAGGTGGTTTCTTCTTCTTTTCATTTTCCCGTCCGTCAGCTGCCCTTTATGCTTGGTTCGATTGTATAATTTGCGGTTAATAAACCGTACAGGGTACTTTTCGATCAGTCGCAAAATGATGCGGCGGTCTTCCATGATCCGTCCTTGGTATTTATCAGAGGTGTCCCAGCCTCCGACCTCATGCAAAGCAGAAACACGATAGCAGCGTGGCGCCACCATCCAGCGGTTGTATTTCAAAAACTGATACTTGTTGCGAAAATGTTTGTGCCGCACTAAAAATGGATTGTAGTACTTACCTCGCTTCACACGCCAAATCTTTACATTCCCGTAGTATAGAGCTGTTTTTGCTCTGCTTTTGTGAATGTATTTCTTCATTACGGCAAGCGTGCGCTTTGGCAGCCAATCATCTGAATCCAATTGCAACAGATAGGGGGTATTGATTAGGGCAAGCGCCTGGTTCATCACTTTGGAGATTCCTGAGTTTTTTTCCATCCGATAGTACATCACGTTTGGAAGGTGCAAGTATTTTTCTACTTTTTTTCGCGTATTGTCGGTAGAGGCATCATCCATGATCAACAAGTTCCAGTCTTTTGACGTTTGCTTCATGACACTGGAGATCGCTTTGCGAATAAACTTTGCCCGATTGTAAGTCGGGATCACAACAGTAAAGGTCGGACTCATAGCTCCTCCCTCTTGACAGCTGGTATTCGAATCGATGATTTGTCACTCAGAATAATAACGCCAATGCTGTCCGTTGATTGGCCTGTCAAATGTGAGGACCGACCAAATACGCTGTCCGTCAGTTTCCAGTCGACATTTTTCAACGAACTGTTTTCTAAAAGAATGCTGTTTTCGATATGAACACAATTTTCCAATTGCACGCCATCTTGCACGGATACAAACGGTCCCAGTCGGCAATTTTTGATGTGACAACCCTCACCAATCAGGACGGGGCCAACGATTTCACAGTTTTCCAGGACGCTGCTCGTTCCTACCTGATGTGAATATCCAACCTCTTTTTCCAGCATCCAGCGATTTGCTTCCAGCCAGCGATCGATTGTTCCCACGTCGGAATATTTGCCGCTCGTAATGGCATGCGCCATATGGTAGCCACGATCAATCATCGACTGGATGGCATCTGTAATTTCGTACTCCCCACGGGCCGAGGGCTGCAGTGTAGCAATCGACTCAAAGATGGGTTTGGTGAAAAGATAAGCACCAATCACCGCCAAATTACTCTTGGGCTGTTTTGGTTTTTCCTCAACACAAATGAGACGCCCATCTTTCACTTCGGCAATCCCATAATCCTGTGGTCTCTCCACTTCACTTAGCATCACGACACCGTCGGATTGTGTACGTTCAAAAGCACGCGTCAGTCCGTGCAGCGAATCCATCAGCAAGTTATCGCCCAACAACAAGACAAACGGTTCGTCTTGCAAAAACGACTGTGCCAATTGGACGGCATGTGCGATTCCCAAGGGAACCTTTTGCTCAATAAAGGTAATGGTAGCCCCGAATTGACTACCATCACCAACTAGAGGAGGAATTTGCACTTGGGAAGGGTGAATGACGATCCCGATGTCATCAACACCCACTTCACGCAGCTTGCGGATGCAAGAGTGTAAAACTGGATGATTGGCCACAGGGAGGAGGGTCTTTGGTTGCGAATAGGAAAAGGGGTGCAGTCGCGTGCCACGCCCAGCACATAAGATTAACCCTTTCACATCTATCACTCCCCAGTTGTGCTCTGTGATACTTACAACGTATGCACATCTGCGTATCTGGACAGGGCAAACGTCCACACTGGGGAAAGAAAGGGCGTAAACCTAGCGTTTTCCCGCGATTGTCACCCCGCTTTAGGAAGCTGCTGTCTCGTGTTTTGTCGTTTTTCTAGGGCTTGCTTAAAGACACGCAAATATCCTTGTGCGGTCGCATACCAGGAAAACTGCTTGGCTCTCTGCAGGGCTTGTTTTCCCATTTCCACGCGAATTTGCGGATGTTTCCACATGACCTCCCAGATTGCGGGAAGCTCACTACTCCAATCCTTGGGAGGAATCAATATCCCACTTCCCTGATGTGTCACTACTTCACCGATACCTCCGCGCGGTGTAGAAATGACAGGCTTGCCTGATGCCATCGCCTCCAGATTGACACGGCAAAACGCTTCCTGCCATACCGACGGCGTTGCCACGACATCACCAATCTGATAATAAAGAGGCATTTGGGCACTCGGAACAAAATTCACGAACTTCACCTTGTCTCCGAGAGGTTTGGCCAATTTCCGCAATTCTCGTACATAAGGGTTCAATCGATTGCTGCCATAGCCCGTACCCCCTACGATGACGAGACGAGCCAGAGGATCCTGCTCACTTACCTTTCGAAAAGCCTTCAGCAAGACGTGGACACCTTTGGCTCGCATCAACCTGCCAGCGTAGAACAAAACGCGGTGCTCAGGCTTCAGTCCGATCTGTTTGCGCAGTTTTTTTACTGTGTAGTGGATTTTTGCCACCTGATAAGGAGAAACATCTACCCCGAGATGCACAGCATGTATTTTTTTCGCCGGAATCCTGAAAGCCTTCATAAAATGACGCCGCAAATACTCGCTGTTGGTCAGAAAACCCTCCGTGAGACGCACGACCCTTCTCATTTTTTCTTTGCTTATGATCGAAGGGGAAGCGTAGACATGGGAATGCATATTAACAAAGACCGGGATTTTGGGGAAATGGCGCTTCAAGGTCAGCACATACGCAGGTCGATTCTCCACCATGATGACATCCGGTTTATTCTTGCGAAGATGCTTGATGATTTTTTGCATATAGGGCTTCGGACCGTTGTAGTGAAATCTGACGAAATGCCGATTTTCTTCCATCGCTGATTTTGGATAGGTCTCGCATTTGCGTGTATAGATCGTGATCTGATGCTCTGGATCCATCATCTTCGTCGCTTCATCAATATCATGCTCGACTGAGCTGCCTTTGACAGGGGGAACGGAGAATGGTCCGGGACTAATGATCGCGATGTGCATGTCGCTCGTTTTCCCACTCCTTTTTCAAAGACAGCACAACCTGATACAAATGCTGTCTTTCCTTCGTTTGCGCCTCTTCAGCTTCGAGGCTGCGCTTTTCCCACGCAGCAAGCTGCTCCTTCACTTCCTTCAGCTCCAGCTCCAGCCGCTGAATTTGTTCCTTTAGGTTCTCTTCTACCTTCTTTTCAACCACCTGCGGTTTTTGCAGGTTCATTTCCACCGGTTTCAAGCATGTGATTCTTTCTACTGCCTCATCGACGACATATTGGCCAGAGAAGACACCTGGCGTTACCCAATGGGGCAAATCCCATTTTTTCTTTTTTTCCATATACCATGACCTCCAGCATGATGCCACCTGTTCCACTCGACAATGCATGTTAGGTTAGGCAGGATGGCAACTAGCATCTACGTAATATGCTATGACACAGCCCGATGATGGGTACGTGTATAAGAAAAACTTGCTTTGTCGCAAATCAATAAAAAAACCGCTCTGACTGTTTCCAATCAAAGCGGTTGCCGATGATCTTTGGTTGTTTGTTGTCTGCGGAAATTGAGACTGTATAGACGTGCTTGCTCTACGCTCGTAATTTGCTGCTTTTGCCATTCAAGCAAAATCCGATCGATGTAACGGATATGCAGCTTCCCTACCGTGGCAGCCTCACGCAACGCTGTCAAAATCAGCTCTTCCTGATAGCCATCCTGATTCGTCCACATATGGATATTCTCGATCTCAATCGGGGACAAAGGACGGCCAAAAGCTTGCTCGAAACGGGTATAGATGGCGACGGGCTCTGTATGCATCGAAGCTGCCACTTCTCCAAACACTCCTCCGTCCGGAATCGACGATTGCTGCTCGCGCCACGTGTTGTAGAGCTTCCGATAGAGTGGCGTCAGATTGTATTGCTCGTGCCTCATACCAGTCTGTTCGTCACGATACTCATCAATGGAGATCCAGTCTTCCTTCAACAGCTTTTGCAAGGATTGAATCAGTTTCATACTGGAAAGAGACATTCTCTCCTCCAGCTCTGCCAATGTGGGAAAACGATTCCCCTCCTGCTGAAAGGAAAGTAAATGGATGAGAAGCATCATTTCTTCATCTGTCAAAGACATGCGTTTATACAATTTTAAAAGCATATTGGATACAGAAGTTGCACCCTCTTGCAACAATTGCAATATATGGGAATCCATGTAGCATATTCACCTCTGGGTTGGATTTACTCGGATGTAAAAGGCGCCTGCCAGTAGGAAGAAGAATCACCCTGCTGCCCTCCAGCAACAGGGTGATTCGAAAAACAAGGAAGGAACCCGTTTATGGATAGAGACGATTCAGCATACGTGGGAACGGAATCGTTTCTCTTACGTGATCAAGTCCACAAATCCACGCGATGGTCCGCTCCAGACCCAGTCCAAAACCGGAATGTGGAACCGTTCCGTACTTGCGCAGATCGAGATACCAGCGATACGCTTCCTCGGACAGCTTGTGCTCAGCAAAGCGCTTTTCCAGCAGCTCTGGATCGTCGATACGTTGGCTGCCACCGATAATTTCACCGTATCCTTCCGGTGCGATCATGTCGGCACACAATACGACTTCCGGTCTTTCTGGATGTGGCTTCATGTAGAATGCCTTGATCTCCGTCGGATAGTGAGTGATGAAGACAGGCTTGTCATAGTGCTCGGCAATCATGGTCTCATCGGGAGCACCGAAGTCGTCGCCCCATTTGATCTCACTGCCTTTATCCTGAAGCAGCTTGATGGCATCGTCATACGTGATACGCGGGAAGGTGCCGATGACGTTTTCCAGCTTGCTGGTGTCACGCTCCAGTGTTTTCAGTTCACGCTGACAGTTCTTTAGCACGGATTGAACGACATGGGAGACAAATGCTTCCTGGATTCGAAGATTTTCTTCGTGATCGACGAAAGCCATCTCCGGCTCGATCATCCAGAACTCGATCAAATGGCGACGCGTTTTTGATTTTTCAGCACGGAAAGTAGGACCAAACGAATAGACACGCCCCAGAGCCATTGCGGCGGCTTCCATGTACAACTGGCCGGATTGGGACAAATAGGCGTCTTCGTCAAAATACTTCGTATGGAACAGGTTGGTCGTACCTTCCGCTGAAGTAGGCGTCAAAATCGGCGGATCTACCTTGAAGAAGCCATTCTCCTGGAAGAATTCGTACATCGCACGGATGACTTCTGAACGAACAGCCATAACTGCCCGTTGACGAGGAGAACGCAGCCAGAGATGGCGATGATCCATCAAGAAGTCAACCCCGTGTTCTTTCAAAGAGATTGGGTATTCTTGTGCAATCTGAATAATTTCAACACCGGTTACGGTTAATTCGTATCCACTTGGAGCGCGATCGTCTGCACGAACCACACCCGTTATGTACAAGGAGCTTTCTTGTGTCAGTTTGGAGGCATTCTCCCATACGTCTTCTGCAACTTCCGCTTTTACGACAACACCCTGAATAAAGCCAGAGCCATCGCGCAGCTGCAAAAACTGTATTTTTCCGCTGCTTCGCTTGTTATACAGCCAGCAGCCTATTCGTACTTCTTGTCCAACATGCTGCCCTACTTGGGCAATCGTCGTCAACATCGGATCATTTTCCCTCCATTTACCATTACCTAACATTGAGATGCTTGGTATACCTAACAATTATACTATCGGCATGTTTTAAATACAACGAGAACCGATTGAAGGCATTCCATTTGTTTACCGTAATAATATTATGTTTTCTTTTTTAAAACAAAGCCCTCCTGTGTGATTAAACAGAAAGGCTTTGCAAATATCTATACTTTTGGATCGTCGCTATTATTTGTTTTTGGTTCTGCCCATTCTTGGCGGTCCGTTGTATCCCAGCCATCCACTACCTCAGCAGATTCTGACCCTTCTTCTATCGATTGCATTTTGTCTTGGAGAAGCAAATCAAGAACATGCTCCTCAAGCTCCTCGTGCTCTTCATCCTCGTCGCTCCACACATCGTGAATCGCTGAATCAACATTTTCAACGGGCAATCCTTTTTCCCCCAATGAAATCCACTGAAGCACTCCGTTGCACTCCTGCCCTGCCCGATGCCTCAAAACCGTAATAACTGAGGTCGTTTTCGTGCTGTATTTCAAGGATGTATGGCAGCCGGATTGATTCGTCATGGCCACGAGACAATAATGCGTATTCGCATAAGGAAGCGGGAGTCGGATCGTCACTTCTACTGTTTTCCGATTGGCTGGGAACCGGAAAGGAACAAACCCAAACTGCTGCAGAATGTCTCCTTGCTGGCTATGGGTTTCTACAGGGTAAAAGGATAGCTTCTCTTTTGTGACAGCACCGTGTGCCAATTTGTCAGTCGTGATGCTTTCTTTGCGCAAATGCTCGTGACCAATAGCATTTTGATTCAGATGCTCATGCTGAACAGACCGCGGACTGATGTGCTGCGTGTTCACTGCTTGATCGGCAATTTTTTCGCTGGTGATCGCTGCTTTTGCCACATGACGGGTCTTCACCGCATCTGTTGACAGTTTGGATGAAATGACCGCATAGTCCGCCATCTTTGCAGAAGTAATGCTTTGATCTGTAATTTTGTCTGTAGAGACCGATTCCGTTGCCAGCTTGGAGGTTGTTATCACGTGGTCTCCCAGATGCTGCGTCTGTATGGTGTATTCCCGAAGATGATTCCCTGCAATCAATTGATTGGTCAAATGCTGCTCTTCAATCGAACGGGGAGCAATTTTTTCTTTGGAGACAGACGCGTCGGCCAGATGATTCCGCAGAACGCTATCCTTTTTAAGGTGCTCACTCCCGATGCTACGCTCAGCCAATTTTTCCGATGTGATTCCCTTGTCAGCCAATTTATTGGCAGTAATTTGTTGATCGCCAATTTTTTGACTCGTGATCGCATGGTCATGCACATGGACGGTCTGTACACTGGATGGTTGTAAATGATAGCTGCCGATCGCTTCTTTGGCTACTTTTTCAGAAGTAATACTCGCTTGATCCAAATGCTCGGTCAGTATCGCATACGGACTGATTTTATCACTGGTTACCGCGTCCGCACGAAGATGTGCCGTATAGATGGACTGAAAGGCAATGTGCTGATCATTTACGCTTCCTGGAGTAAGATTATCACTGTCGATAGCCATTTCTGCCAGATGGTGATGCTGAACACTTCTCTCCCGTAGGTGGCGGGATTCGATCGCATCTTCGTCGATCTTGGCTGATGTTACAGCACCATCCCTCAGCTTGCTACTCGTAACAGCGCCATCCTCCAGCTTCGCTGAGTTGATGATCTCATTCGCCAGATTGCCTTTTTGGATCGTGCCCATTTTGATCTTATCCGCTGTAACTGCCTGGTCTTGTATTGTTTCCGTCGTGATGGCCTGATCCGCGATGTGCTTGGTCTGTATCGACCCATCCGCGAACTTCATGGAGTCGATCGTTTTATCTGCCAGCTTTTCAGAAGAAATGCTTTGATTCATCAGCTTATCGCCAGTAATGGAACGGTTTTGTATCATCTCACTCGAAATAATGCCATGGCTCAAGTGCTCTCGGGTTATAGCATTCGGAGCAATCTTGCTTGAGGTTACACTCTGCTCGGCTAGCTTGCTGGTGTCGACAGCGTAGTCCTTCAATAGCACATTATCGATAACGCCCGTTTTGATCTTGGAGGCGTCGATGGAACGATTGGCGATTTTTTCTGTTGTTACCGCCTGATCAGTCAGATCATCCGTGTAAACAAATGATTGCGTACGCTCCCCGTTTCTTTCCTTGATTAATTTGGAGTAGGTTGTCTGATTGGAGGAAGCGCCTTGCCTGGGCATCTTTTGCAAAGGGGGATAGATCTGATGAGGTGTAGTCGTCCCGCCCTTTGTCTGTCGATTGTAGCCCCCTTCTGTTTCTTGCAATTCTCTTTCCAGCAAAATTTCCAATTCCTGATCAAGTTCAGCGCTAGTCTTCATTAGCGGAATGTCATGCAAGTCCTGTCTATAGGTCTTTCCGAGATTTTTGTTTAATTTACGCCGATTTACGTTTGCCATACAGCTCTCCTCCCGTCCATGATTCACAACTATGCTATTGTGTAACCTATTCACTCGCATATGCAGTGGGCACAGCTTCACAGAAATTTGTTTACACAAAAAAACCCGCATTCCATTCTCGACAAGGAAAAGGAAATGCAGGTGCAATGTTCAATTTGAATTAGACAGCCACGACGCTTTTTTCTGGCTCGGGCGCATACTTGGTCAACAGATCACGGAATTCGTCTCCTTGGAGCACTTCCGCATCCATCAATGTCTGCAAACTGTTTGTAAAGACAGGATCATACTGACCCAAAAGCTCGCGGGTCTTGTTCACCAATTCCTCCAACAGCCTTTCTACCTCATCGTGCACTCTGGTTTTGTCGACATATTGCAGGTGGACAATTCCCAAGTCGGACATCCCGCTTTGCACAATTTCTTGTGCCATGCCCAAGGCTTGCTCAAAGTCATTTTTGGACCCGGTACTTCTTCCACCGTAATAAATTTCTTCCGCCACAGCGCCTCCAAGCGACACCATGATTTGTTTTTCCAGGGCGTCCTTGGTATAAAGATATCGGTCTTCCATTGGATTTTGACGTACGTATCCCAATGCCTTACCACGCGGGCTCAAAGTCACCTGAGAGACAGAGCCTGGTCGTACGATTTCACTCACAATGGCGTGACCCAATTCATGCAAGGCAACCCGTTTCTTCTCTTCCAGCGATGCTTCTCGATCCACTTTTTCACCGAGCATCACCTTGTCCACTGCGTAGGCAAAATGCCGTGCTTCAATCTTCTCATTTCCATCACGCATTGCGTAGATCGCGGCTTCATTGGCGACGCTCTCTAGCTGAGCGCCTGAGAAACCGAATGTTTCCTGCGCGATTTTCTCCAAGACAACATCATCTGCAAGCGGTTTGTTCGCCGTATGAATCTTCATGATTTGCTCCCGGGCAGGCTTGTCCGGCAGATCTACACTGATGTGGCGGTCAAAGCGCCCTGGACGCAGCAAGGCCGCATCCAGCATATCTTTACGGTTCGTTGCTGCCATGACGAGAACACGAGGCTTGTCACTAGTCGCGACGCCATCCATCTCTGTCAGCAGCTGGTTCAAGGTCTGGTCGTACTCACGCTGCTGTTGACCATCCCTTTTCCCTCCAATGACATCGATCTCGTCAATAAAAATGATCGCACTGTCCTGGCCGTTTTTCTCGGCCATCGCCTTCACATCTCGAAACAGCTCACGAACGCGTTGTGCCCCGACACCGACGTACATCTCCACGAACTGCGAGCCTGATGCGGCCACAAATGCGGAGTTCGTGTAATTCGCTGCTGCTTTCGCCATCAGCGTTTTCCCGGTACCTGGAGGACCAGTCAACAGAACACCTTTGATCGGACGAATACCGTACTGTTCGATCTTGTCCTTGTAAACCAGGAAATCCAGCGCTTCCTTCAATTCCTTCTTGGCTCTTTCCTGGCCGCCAATATCAGCAAACTGTACGTTTGATCTGGGCATGACGTGTTTTTTCTGTTTTCCTTTACCTGCCAGAGCGATATTGCCGCCTTGTCCACCTTGCTGGCGTTGCAGCATGAAAAAGATCACACCGACCACAAGTCCTACGAGCAAAAATGGAGTGATGTTAACACCTAGAAACAAGAGAAAGATCAAGATTCCGACAACAACGCCAATGATCCAGTCTTTACGCATTTGCCGTCACCTCTTTTTCCTGTGAACGTGGAACGATTGCGTAAAAGTCCTCCGTTCCTTTTTTCATATAGATATAAATATTGGCGTCGTCCATCAAAGCGGATGCTTCATCCAGCTCATGATCGGCTTTCCATGCATCGACCATTTGCGGAATGCGGCTATACTGATGAAGATCTAAGGCTTCCTTGAAAACAAACTGCCCGCTTTGCCAGATTTCATTCATCATTTCGGACTGATTGCTGACACGTATCTCGACCGGTAAATCCCCTACCACTTTGGCCGTGTTGCGCATCAACTCCCGATACTCTTGCGGGAACAGTTCAGGTTGCGTTACATTCAAATCTATTTCGATTTTATCTCTGCCGATCTCCATTCCGTTCAAGGTTGCAGACTGCAACTGACCGATTTCTGCACGAAGAGGTTCCTCTACCTCTAACTTTTGATACAAGTACCAACCCCCGAACAGGAGAGCTAATGTCGCCAGCAAAGATAAGCCGATTGTCGTTTTTCTCAATTGCAAAGCTTACTCCCCCTTAACGATTCATCTCTCTTATCAACATTTTCAGTATATCACACGAGTATATCCAATTTTTATGCAGATGTTGGATAGCATGCCAAACAGACCTTTTCCACAATCGGAAAAGGTCTGAAAACGAAGGCGTTTATACAGGAGACAGTACATAGCTGGTCAGGATCTGACCGTTATACAGGTCATAATGCAAGTAATGAAAGCGTCCATCATGGTCCTGCAAGGTTACTTCCCAAAAACGCTGCTCTCCGTCCAAGCCTGGAACCATACCTGTCACGACAGCCTGCGGGTAATCCCGTTTTACTGCTTCCTCCACATTTTCCTTGGGCACTGCCAGATCCAGACGGTCCATCACCGTCTTTTCCTCAGTTAGCCAAGCAATGACTGGAGTGCCTGCTTCATTTTTGCCAAAAACGACCGCGTAGCTCTCTTTGCCGCGGTACTCGTCAATCGAATCGATCTGGGTGATCGTTGTGCGTTCTTGTACCCAGCCTTGGACTTGCAGTTGAAAGTCTTCCCTGCCGCCTATTACCGAAGAAGTCAAATGGTACGCCCAACCAGCGGCAATCAACAAAAGAACCGCGATGACGCCCGTTATGAATCGTACAATCACAATCCACAAATCCTCTCTACCTTATTCACGTATCTTATAATCGGAATCGCAGCTGATCCCTCTTTTCACCTGCAGACGTCTTTAGAAGCAGTTGAATTTCCAGCTGACGAACGAGCCCTGTCTTTTCGTCGTACCAGAGTTCATAGTCCACAGCAATCTGCTTTGCCAATTCAGGTGAAAGCTCTTTGATTGGAAAAGAAGGCCCTAGCCACATATCCAGGAGACTTGTCACTTCCTGAGAGGGTACAGAAATATGAAACCCCCTCCAGCCCTGGCCGCTTGTGTCCTGAACCGGTGTTGTCTCAAGAGATTGCATAACTCCTTTGAGCAATTCAGCGTGCTCATGTGGCGTGTAAAGCGCGTATGGCAATGCAGCATGATCCTGCGCTTGACCGTCTATCTGAACAGTCACCTGTTGCTGGTCATCGCGCTTAATCTCGAGCTTGTGACCGCCAATCTCTCCCTCCAAACGGAATCGATCCTGTTCGTAGCTGCCATTCAACGCACTTTCCTTCATGTACACAATAAACGACCGCTCTTTTTGCTCCGTCAATTGGTCCAAGAGAGCGGTCAAAGCGATTTGTTCCTCTATGCGACGATCAACCGTTTGATGGCTGACAAGTGAAGACTCTTCCACAGCATTCCGATTGCCAGCCATGCCCAATGCGATTCCAACCAGAAAAAGGACCAAAAAAGCGGGTAAGCCCCACCACAGCAGTTTGGGTCGGATATACATGTCCCTTCCCCCCTGTCCCGTTTTTTGTGTAAGCCTATGCTATACGGGAAGGTTTTAGAACGGGACGGAAAAGTTGCTAATCATAGCATGGGGGTGGTCGGTCATACTAGTGTTACACCCGAAGGAGGTGAGCGCGTGAACATGTCACAACGAACCACATCTCCTGATGTATTAGGGTTTCTGTTACAGGAATACCGCGTCTCCTGGGCAGCACTGTCCTCTCCGCTGCGCAATTTGTCTCACACACCCACACTGCATTTTCGCCACCGAACCCTCAATGAACTGTGGCGAAAATGAGCACGGCCTGATTGTTTCAACAAATTCCCCTACCTACACCTACACTTGTTTACTCCTGTCTTGAGAAGGGCAGGAGCCTTTTTCATTATCGATTCAACAATTCGAACATGCGGTTTGCTTCAAAAATCGCTTTCTCTTCATCCAGCGTCATCAGCTCACGATTCCGCATCAGGAAGCTGCCAGCTACAATCGTGTCCTTCACGTCACGTCCATTGGCCGCATATACCACATGGGAGACAGGTTCATGAGCAGGATGGAAATGAGCTTGATGGCTGTCGAGAACAATCAGATCAGCCTGTTTGCCCACTTCAATAGAACCCAGGGAATCTCCCTGGAAGACACCATCCGCACCATAGCGTGTCGCCATGCGCAAAGCAGCGTCAGCTGGCACTGCAACCGGATCGTAATTGACTCCTTTATGCAAAATCGCGGCAAGCTTCAGCTCTTCAAACAGGTTGAGATTGTTGTTGCTTGCTGAGCTGTCTGTTCCAAGCGAAACACTGATGCCTTTTTCCAGCATTTTTGGAACAGGCGCCACACCGCTTGCCAGCTTCAGATTGCTCACGACATTGTGAGAAACTTTTACTTGGTATTTTGCCAAGATATCGATCTCTTCATCCGTCAAGTGAACAGCGTGTGCGAGCAAGGTTGGACGGGAGAACATGCCCAGCTTCTCCAGGTGTGCTACTGGACGAAGCCCGTAATCCTTCTCATTTTGCCCAACTTCCCATTGGGTTTCCGACATATGAATGTGCAGAGGTAGAGAAAGCTCATCCGCTTTTTCAATAATTTGCATAATGAATTCTGGCGAGCACGTGTATGGAGCATGTGGTGCCATCATGACAGTGATGCGTCCATTTGCTTGGTTGTGCCATTCTTTGGCAAACTGTGTGGCATCCTTCAATTTCGTTTGACGCTCTTCCTCCGAGCACAAGCCGATCATGCCGCGACAAAGACGTGCGCGCATACCGGATTCATCTACCGCTTTTGCTACTTCGTCCATGTGATCGTACATATCTACAAAGGTTGTCGTACCCGTGCGAATCATCTCAATCAGGGAAAGATGCGTACCCCATTTCACATGATCAGCCGTAAATTGAGCCTCCAATGGCCACATTTTGTCTTCCAGCCACTGCTGAAGCGGCAAATCATCTGCATAGCCGCGAAGCAAGGACATTCCGGCATGCCCATGTGTATTAATAAGACCTGGAAGCACGTAATCCCCTTTTTGATCGATCACTTCGTCATAGCTTGAAACATCTACTGGTGTAGGTCCTACATACGTAATTTTGCCATCCTCGAATGCCACAGCACCGTCGTGGATCACTTCATTGCTGTCGTTTACTGTAATGACAGTTGCATGTGTCAAAATCGTCTTCTTCATCTCGATTCTCCGTTCTCACCTATGTAATGTAATAAGCCAGGCTTTGCAAATTAGACGTAACATCGGCATAATGAACACGCACATCCTTGGGGACTTTGATGGTCGTCGGAGCGAAATTCAGAATGCCTTTGATCCCGAAGCTAACCAGCTGGTCACAAACGGTTTGCGCAGCTGGAGCAGGTACGGTCATGATAGCCAGCTTGATATTTTTTTCCGCTATGGTATGAGCCATTTCACTCATGGACTGAATAGGCAGACCTGCAACTTCTTTGCCTAGCTTGCTGGCATCATTATCAAAAATCGCAGCTATCCGAATGTTGTCTTTCACGTACGCGTTGTAGTTGCTGATCGCATGACCCAAATGACCCGCTCCGACAAGAACAACCCGTACTTCATCGGTTAGCTTCAAAATCTGGCGGATATTTTCCACCAGGTAATTCACATCATAGCCGATCCCTTTTTTGCCGAAATCTCCGAACGCGGCTAAGTCTTTTCGTATTTGCGCGGGATTCACGTCCAGATTCATGCCCATTTGTTGGGAGGACACGGTTGTTACGTTGACCTGCTGCAAATAAGATAGGTACCGAAGATAAATCGGCAAGCGGCGAACGACCGCCTCCGAAATCTTTTCATATTTGGCCACGTACGGTCTTTCCTCCTTCTTTACTGCTGTTTTAGTACCCGATAATCCTTGCCATTGGACAAGATCGTAATCGATCCATCCTGACTGGTCAAGTACGTCTCTGCCCACGATTCACCCAGTCTCTCCAACACTTCAGTCTGATTATCCTTCATCTCTTCACGGGTTTTTCCCGTCTGGATAATCGCGACTTGTGGATCAACCTGGGTCAGGAAGGGTTGGGAGGACGCTTGATTGCTCCCCTGATCCCCCACTTTCAACACCACTGACTTCAATTCATTGGCGTGGCGTTCCAAAAGGCGCTCTTCCGCCTTTTCGTTGATGCCGCTCGTGAAGAGAAAGTTGAGTTCGAGATGCCTCAACTGAAAAACAAGAGAATTGTTCTGGGGTGACAAGAACAAGGGCTCATTGGGTGATAGCGCTCGTATGGAGACTTCATCATCCAGCTCGAGAACCTGATTATCTGTTACGTCCAAACGCTTTTGGTCCGGTTTTAGGGATACTGCATGACGAATCACTGGTTCGATTAGCTTGGGTACGATCAGTTTATCTATGACCAGCTTCTCAGCAAGAAAGGGATAGCCTCCCGCATGCTCTGGCTGGTCATTGGTCAGCACGACATAATCCAATCGTGTCACGTGGCGCTCCAGTAATCGTTCCTGCAAGACTGGCCAATCCTCTTCACTGCCCGTGTCGATGAGAATCGTTTTGGCTTTGGGGTACGGCAAGCGAATCAAAGTGCTTTCCCCATGCGGCAAGGCAAAATAGGTAATGACCAGTCCGGTAAAATCACGTTCATTCTCACTGGCAAACGGGTCATCCACCTTGATGACTTCTTGCACCAAACGGCTGTCGACCGAAGAGCAGCTGATGAGCAAAATGACGCACAGTCCGAGAAAAAATCGTATCCATCCCGTTTTCCCTAACATGTATTTTATCACCTAAATCCTTGGGAGACTATGGATTCATTTCTGAGTCTGAATAGAAAGCCCGGTGCGGTGTATGTCGCAACGGCTTTATTTCTATTCATTTCTATCGTCCAAGGGTAGCATACCCAAAAATTCAGGGATTTGTTGACGAAGTGTAGGCCAAGCTCCGCTTTCTATCTGAAAAGGCGGCAGAGATTGCAGGAATGTCCGGCCGTATCGGGATTCAACCACACGCGTGTCAAAGACCACGACAACTCCACGGTCAAGGTGATGGCGTATCAGGCGGCCAACCCCTTGCTTAAATTGAATCACAGCTTGAGGCAACGCCATGGACATAAAGGCGTTTTTGCCCGCCTCCTTCATGAGTTCAGCCCTTCCCTGATAAACCGGGTGATTGGGCGGTGTAAAAGGCAAACGAACAATCACCAGGCAACTAAGCGCCTCACCCGGAATATCGACACCCTCCCAAAAGCTGCTCGTTCCAAACAGGACACTTCGCTCCATCGTTTGGAACTGATGAATCAGCTTGCTGCGGTTATTGCTGTCAATTCCCTGCCCAAGCAGCGTATAGGGAACGTCTTCATCCACTAGCCGCTCTTTCATCGCCTGATACACCTGACGCAGCATGGAGTGGGACGTAAAAAGCAGCATGGTACGTCCTTTCGCTGCTGTCACGACATCCAAGCTGCCCTGAATGATTGCATCCAAATAGTTCTGTTCCGTATCTTTTCCTGGCAAGGGAAAGTCAGAAGGAATCAGTACCAGACCTTGCCCTTGATAATCAAAGGGAGATGGTAGCGACAAGGTACGGACTCGATCCTCAGGAAGCTGATCCAGACCACATTGATTCAGCATGTAGGTAAAGCTGTTTTTTACAGTCAAGGTTGCCGAGGTCAATATCAGACTTTGCTTTTGGGCAAAAAACGGTTCGGCCAACGCATTGGAGACCTGGAGCAGCGCTGCATAGAGATGGACCTGCTTCCTAGCCATCCTCGTTTCTACTTCCATCCAATAGACAAACTGAGGATCTTGTTCCAGTAAGAAAAAATGAAGGAGCTCCATTCCCTTTTGCATTTCTTGTAATAGGCCGTGCAAATCCGTGCGTAAGCTGCGCAGCGAAAATGGTGGCTTCTCCTCAGTGCGACCTAACTGCAGCAGCTGGTCACCGATTTGGGCTACCTCTCCGATTGCCTGTATGATTTTTTGCGCGGATTTCTTGATTCGCTCACTTTTGCCTGTAAACATGGCCACCCGATAGCGAACGGTCTCGCGCCCAGCATCGGTCGTCTCCTCAGCACGTTTGGAAGCCCAATCGAACAGCTGCACAGACCACTTCTGCACCTTTTCCCGCAATGGAATGCTTACTTTTTCCCATTTTTCGATCAGTTCCTTAGCCGGTTCCTTCGTTTCCGGTAACCAGGCAGTCAATTCCTCGGCAAAGCGATGGAGCATTCCGCCTTTATCCAACGACGCCCGATCCAACAGGAACAACAGCTGTGTGGTGGTGAGTTGTTTGCCCAAATGCTGAGTGGCTGCTTCCTCCAGATGATGAGCCTCATCGATGATTGCCACATCATAAGGCGGCAAAATTCTGTTTTCTGCCTGCATATCGCTGATCAGAAGCGCGTGATTGACGATGATGACATCAGCTTCACGTGCGCGATCCTTCGCTTTAAAATAATAGCAGCGGCTAAACCAAGGGCATGCGCGGTTCAAGCAAGAGCCGGTGTCGCTTTTCACCTGCTGCCAAAAGAGCTGTCCCGTAGTGGGCAAGCTCAGCTCCTCCACATCCCCTGTTTGGGTCTGCGTCAACCAGGTCAGCATTTGCCCTTTTACCAGCCTGATTTCCTGACTGGTTCCCTCGACCGGCTCGTCCAAAGCCTGTTCGAATTTTCGCAGACAGAGGTAATTGCCCCTGCCCTTCAAAGTCGCGGTCGTAACAGAAAACGGCAACGCTTGCTGCAAGGCCCTCATTTCCTTGTGGAAAAGCTGCTCCTGCAGCTGGATCGTATTCGTGCTGATCACGAGCTGTTGCTGATTTTGTTTTGCCCATATCACCCCTGGCAGCAGGTAGCCCAATGATTTTCCCGTTCCTGTACCTGCCTCCACGAGCAAGTGAACGCCGTCATGCATCGCTTGAAACACAGCTCGCATCATCGCTTCCTGCGCATCACGACGCTGATAAGAGGCTACATTGCGCTGTAAACTTCCCTGCTCCCCCACCGTCTCTTCCAATAGCTCATCAAACGACTTGTATTCGATTTGATCAAATTGGGGTCGCTTTAAAGATGCCTCTAGCTTTTCCTCCGCCTTATTCAAAGCCAGCTGACGGTACACATCCCACATGTGTGAATCCGGTTTTCCTTCATTTTCATCCAGCTGAGGAAGCTCGACCAGCTTTTCCATTTCGACGAGTCGAAGCAGCACTTGAATATCCGATCGAAAAGATGATACGAGCATTTGCAGCCTTTGGATGGTGACTAACGGCAAGCGCTGCAGCACGTCATAGAGATACATGTACAGTTCCGCAGTCGCCAATGCGTCACTGTCTGCTTGATGCGGACGATCATGCTCGATATCCAGATCAGAAGCAAGCTCACCCAGTCGATAGCTGTTCTGCATCGGCAGGAGCAGACGGGCTAGCTCTACGGTATCCAGCACATATCCGTCAAACGTATAATAGCCCTGACTCAGCAGGGCTTCTTGTAAAAATTGGAGATCAAAATAAGCGTTGTGGGCAACGAACGTACGCCCCTCCAACATCCGTAAAAAGCGGGGAAACGCATCTTCGATCGTAGGAGCGTCTTCTACCATGTCATCCGTAATCCCTGTAAGCTGGGTAATGAAAGGCGGAATGGATTGCTCCGGATTGATCAATGTAGAAAAGCTGTCCACGATCTGCCCGTCGTCAATCGCTACGGCGCCAATCTGGATGATTTTGTCTCCCTGGCGTGGATTGCTTCCTGTCGTTTCAAAATCTACAACGAGTAATCGATTCAAATCAGTTGTCACCTCGTAACCTAGGCAGAGCCTGAAAAATGGCTCTCCTCACTTTCGGCAACGATGGGGAATCTTCCTGCTGCCAATCTTCTCAAGTCTTCAACAGCTCGTCAACGGCGATGGTCTTCCCCTGTTTGCTGGCACACAGCTGCAAATAGATAGGAATTTCCCGAAGCTGGTCACCAAACGGAGCGGCACGGCTAAAATACTGTTCGGCAAGGATCCAATTTTCCTCAATCATAGAGAGGCGTCCCAGATGAAAACAACCTAACGCATGAAGAAATGGCACCTCGTCCTCCAGGAATGTTTTTGCAAGCTGCTTGGCAGCCTGAATTTCACCTGATTTTTCATAGGCTGCAATCATGCCTGATTGCGCCAGCCGATTCGAGCTGTCCTTTTCCAGTACCTTGCGAAAGGCATTCATCGAATTATCAATCTCCCCATCGAACAGGCACATCCAGCCGTAGCTGAACAAAAAATCTGTTTGATCAGGCGCCAGAGAAATCGCTTTTTTCATCAACGTTGCAGCTCGTCGCGTACCAGCAATCAGCCACGTATTCCACGCGAGCCCGTGCCAAGTCCAGCCTTCTTTGGGCAATCGCTCGGTTAAAAACCGATAGCAGATTTGAGCCCGATGATAATTGCCGACCGCCTCGTAGAGGTCTGCCATTTCCTTGAGCGTCTCACTTTCCAACTCTCGTGTAGGCAGTTGCAGTAAACCGGGCGGTTCCAGCTCAGCTGCTTCGTCCATCCCTTGCAACTGATGTGCAGCTCGCAACCATAGCATTTGAGCTTCCCAATCGTGCTCATGTTCCTGCAAGTACTTGCTTATTTCTTCAACGGATTCTTGTGCGTCTTTGTCCATGTAATAGCATAGGGCCAAATTAAAGCGAGCGTCCTCTTGATCAGGCTTTGTTTCCAATGCCACTTTGAACGCCTGTGCAGCTTCCAGCCATTGCTGTTCTTCTGCCAACATGCAGCCTACTGCATTATAACTGATAGCAACAATGGTTGGCGAGCTAGCAACCTTGCATAGAAAACGAAACTCCCGCAAGGCAAACTCACGTTCTTCGCAAAACAACAGGCTGTATGCGTAGTATAAGCGACCTGTTTCCCAGTCTGGAGCTGCTGCCACAAGTTCAGCAAAGCAAGCTTTGGCATCCGTAAACATGCGCAAATGATAAAATCCCTCACCACGTCGAAACAGATGCTCGAAATCTAGAGGCTGCTCCTTCATGTCGAGAGGTGCATCGTTTTTTTCTTCGTCTTTTTTCATTTCTTTTTTCAGCGTATGAATAGCAGATGCTGCCGAATCACTTTGGTCCTCTGTATCGGGCACTTGCCCCTCCATTTGTTTCACTTGCCGAATCGTCTGGGACAATTTTTCCTCGAATTGCAGCCACAAATCCACAACCCGATCGCTAACCTGCCTCAGATAGAACAGTTGATCTGCCATGACCAGGCGTTCCTGCTCAGTTGCTTGCGGCCATTTTTCTTCAATCTTTTCCGCCTTGCCTCGCAAGCCGTGGAACCAATCCTCTATTTTCACGCAAAAGCCACCCCCTATGAGGCGTGAGTACTTTCATTGTCTCACAAGGAGGTGGGCTCTATGCAAAGCATCTACTTAAAGGATTGTGGCATGAACTTCCTCTGCAATCAGCTGCTTGATCTTATTGTTTTCGTCCATAATGGCGACTCGCGGTGTGTACGTACGTGCTTCTTCATCCGTCATCATCGCATAAGCGATAATAATGACGATGTCCCCTTCCTGTACCAAACGTGCTGCAGCTCCGTTCAGGCAAATCACGCCGCTTCCTGCAGCACCCTCGATTACATAGGTTTCCAGGCGAGCACCATTATTGTTATTGACGATCTGTACTTTTTCATTGGGCAGAATGTCCAACGCGTCCAACAGGTCCTTGTCAATAGTAATGCTGCCTACGTAGTTCAGGTTGGCCTCGGTGACGGTGGCCCGGTGGATTTTTGCTTTCATCATGGTGCGAAACATTCGGTTTTCCTCCTCAGAGTAGGTCGAAAAATAGTGGATTTAGACGGTCTCAATCAGATTATCAATCAATCTCGTTTTTCCAAAGCGGACAGCGAGTGCTACGATGAAGGCTTCACCGTCTTTGAATTGCTCCAGCGTTGAGAGCTCCGGATAGCTCAAAATCTCTACGTAATCGATGGAGGCGAGAGGCATTTCGCTTATCATATTGATGATACGTGTGCGGACCTCAGCGGGAGAAGCTCCATCGCGAATCCAAGCTGCAGCTTCTCTCAAGGAACGGGACAAAACCAGTGCCTGTGTCCTTTCTTCCGCTGAAAGATAGACATTGCGAGAGCTCATCGCCAAGCCATCCGCTTCACGTATGATCGGGCAAGGAATGACTTGTACAGGGACGGACAGATCGTACGCCATTTGCGTCACGACTGCTACCTGCTGCGCATCCTTTTGGCCAAAAAAGGCAAAATCCGGCTGAACAATTTGAAAAAGTTTCATAACCACGGTAGAAACACCGTCGAAGTGACCGGGGCGCGAACGTCCACATAAGGGATTCGTTACGTTCGCCACGGAAATGTTGGTCAGGATCGGCTGGGGATACATCTCGCTTACAGTCGGTGTGAAAAGCAGATCTACTCCAGCTGAGCTAGCAAGCTCACGATCACGCTCCATATTACGCGGGTATTGCTCAAAATCCTCATTGGGCCCAAATTGCAGCGGATTGACAAAAATGCTCATGACGACCAGATCGCATTTTTCACGTGCTGCTTTTACAAGGCTAAGATGCCCTTCATGCAAATATCCCATGGTGGGCACGATGCCGATGCGTTGTCCTGCTCTCTTTGCTTCCGATATATGTTGTCGCATTTCTGCGATCGTGCTTACTTGCTGCAAGGTTTTGATCATCGTTTCGACACTCCTTCACCGTACAACTCTTGAATCGTCTCTTGATTCGCGTGAAACACATGCTCCGTAGCCGGGAACCTACGCCCTTCTACTTCCTCCATGTAGGATCGGACTGCAGCATGAATCTGCTCCCCTACGTCTGTATAACGTTTCACAAACTTGGGTGCAAGTTGTGAAGCGTACCCGACTAAATCATGGAATACGAGAACCTGGCCGTCGCACCTGACTCCTGCACCAATGCCAATGATAGGAATGTCCAATTTGCTGGCGATATGAGCCGCTACTTCTTCAGGGACACACTCCAGCACGATGGCGAAAGCACCAGCTTCCTGAAGAGCGTATGCGTCTTCCAAGAGCTTCTTCGCTGCTTCTATGTCGCGCCCTTGCACTTTGTACCCGCCCAACTGATGGACAGCCTGTGGAGTCAAGCCAATGTGACCTACTACCGGAATACCAGCCTGTACACAGCGTGTAACGATCGGGACAAGCTCACTGCCCCCTTCCATCTTCACAGCTTTTGCCAGGCCTTCCTGCATGAGTCTACCAGCGTTTTTCACCGCTTCTTCGACCGTTCCGTGGTAGCTGAGGAAGGGCAAATCAGCGACGACAAAAGAGGTTTTGGCTGCTCGGGTAACCGCTTTCGTATGGTGAATCATGTCTTCCATCGTCACAGGCACAGTAGAATCGTATCCGAGCACTACCATACCCAGTGAATCTCCGACCAAAATCATATCCACGCCTGCTTCCTCCACCAGTTTGGCGGTCGGATAATCATACGCAGTGATCATCGTGATCGGTGTCCCCTCTTCTTTTTTCTTGCGGATGAACGAGGTTGTTACCGGTTTGTTACGTTCTGCCATTCTTCAATCACCTTTCGTACGCGCAAAGGCCTGAGGAGATCAGGAACGCAAAAAACCTTCTCGCGCCGAATACGGGAGAAGGTTGTCCATACAATAAGAGACTGCTTGCGTCTTCAAGGATTCCTTCTGTCTCGGTCCACACAGGCTCTGAGCAGATTTTTGTCCAAACACATATTGGTATAGCTATTCACTTCAGACTTGCTTTTTACTCCAGGAGTGCCGTTCACTGTGATACAGCCTCCACTTTTGGAGTATAACAGAAAATTTATTCATTTGCACGATAATTGACATCCGCAGAATACACTTTATGTACCAGTCCAGCCTCGTCCTCAACCAGAAGCACGCCCTCTTCGTCGAGACCGATTGCACGCCCTTCAAGCTTTTTCGAAATCGTCTGGAGCGTGACCAAGCGGCCAATTGTGTAGGAATACGCTTCCCACTCCGACTTGATCGGCTGGAAGCCCTCGAGCAGGAATTGCTCGTATGTCTCTTCAAAAATGCGGCAAAATTGCTGGATGAAACGAACACGCGAGATGGCTTGGCCCGATTCGATTCTCAGAGAAGTCCCTACCTGTGCCAGTTCTTCTGGAAAATCACTTTCTACACTATTTACATTCAGTCCAATCCCAATCACCAGATAATTCACCCGATCAGATTCTGCATTCAATTCGGTCAAGATTCCGCAGACCTTTTTGTCGCCGATGAAAATATCGTTCGGCCATTTGATCTTGACAGGCAAACCCGTTTCCTCACGGATGGTTCTCGCAACACAGACAGCCGTGAGAAGTGTCATTTGCGGTGTTTTGGGAAGCGGAATGGAAGGGCGGACGATGAGACTCATCCAAATTCCCGTTCCTTTTGGAGAGTGCCACGGCCTTCCCAACCTGCCTTTTCCGCCAGTCTGCTGTTCAGCTAGTACCAGCGTTCCTTCTACCGCACCTTTTGCTGCCGCATCATGCGCTAGCGGCTGGGTCGAGACCACTTCATCATAGGCATACACGTGCTGACCAATCTTTTTCGTCCCTAATCCAGCGGTTATTTCCGCGGCAGATAATCGGTCTGGTGCCGTCAGGAGACGATAGCCCAGCTTGCGTACAGCCTCCACCTCATAGCCGTCACGTCGTAGTTCCTCGATATGCTTCCATACCGCCGTACGGGAGCAGCCACAGGTTTGACTCAGCTCCTCTCCCGAAATAAAACGGTCAGGCTGGTCATGGAACGCCTGCAGGATCACTTGCTTAATCTTCATCTAAAGCCACCTCTTTTTTTGCCGCAGCGATCAAGGCTTCTGGTGTGTTTGGTAATCCGTCATAAGCCGTTTGCTTTAACAGGCTCACCAAGACCCTTCCGATCCATTCTCCTTGCTTTTTTCCCAAGACAACGTACAGATCGCGTCCCGTCACGGCCAGTTCCTTTGTCGTCTTCACAGGCAATGCTTCATACACACTGTGAACGGCATCCTGAGCAAATCGTTCTTTTTGATTCCACCAGCATGCGAGCAGCAAGCTATTCAACTCTTGTGCGATTTCTTTACCTGTCTCCAACAAAATGGATTTCCACTCTACTTCATGAGGAGCATCCCACTGAGGCTGAACACGGTATAGCCAATCTACCAGGAGTTCGATCCTTTCACTGTCTCGTTTGGAAAACCGGAGAATTTCACATACTGCCTTGACCGCATCTGTTGAAAGACGCGCAGCGAACAACAGCAGCGTCCATTTTTGCGGTAGACTCGATAGATGTCTCAGACGCCAGGTGTGCTTTTTTGACTGTTCAAAGAGCTGCTCAAGCAAAGGGGAATAGGCAAATAGCTTTGCTTCACAAAGCCACTCGCACCCCTTTTCTGGTGACTGGCTCTTCAGCATTTTGTTCAGTTCCTCGCGCACTCTTTCTACCGCGATACGATCGAGCAGCGGTGCTGTCTGTTTCATGGCTGCCATCGTCCTGGTCTCTATTGAAAAATCAAGCTGGGCTGCAAACCTCACTGCACGCAGCAAGCGCAGTGCATCCTCCTGAAACCGTTCTGCAGGATTTCCAACCGCGCGTATGAGCTTCCGTGATAAATCTTCTCGCCCGGCAAACGGGTCTTGCAGGTTTTGATGCCGATCCATCGCCATTGCATTGATCGTGAAATCCCGCCGTTCCAAATCCAGTCGCAAATCTGAGACGAATTGGACAGTGCTGGGGCGGCGATAATCCTCATACTTTCCTTCTGTACGGTATGTAGTCACTTCAAATAGGAAACCGCCCTGCTTGACGGAAACAGTCCCGTGCTTGAGTCCAGTAGGTACATGGTCCGGAAAGAGAGAGATGACGTCGCCGGGATGGGCATTCGTACATATATCTATATCATGTACGGATCTACCCAGCAGCCAATCGCGGACGCATCCACCGACAAAAAAAGCTTCATAGCCGTTCTCTTCCAGCTTCTGCAGGATCCGTACCGCCTGATCATATCCCACGTAACTTCCCCCTGTTCCCGTTGCAACCACCTTACTCAATAAGGAGGCTTTATTCATGAGAATGCTCTATGGTTTCTTTATCCTCTTATCCAAGCTTCATCAGCTCGCAAAAGAGGCTCTTCATCGTCCCTAATTGCTTGTTTGTCCGATACCCAGCAGCTGCTCGTACAGCGCTTCATACTGCGAGGCAATCTTTTCATGGCAAAACGTTTGATTGGAACGATCAATGCTGTTTCTGGACAATTCCTGGTACAGCTTTTCATCTTTCAGCAGGCGAATGGTTGCTTGTGCCATCCCCTCAACGTCACCAATTGGGCGTAAATACCCGCATACACCATCCAGTACAACTTCAGGCAGACCACCAGCATCCGAGGTCACAGCAGGTACGCCGCATGCCATCGCTTCGAGGGCGACAAGCCCAAAGCTTTCTTTTGCAGAGGGCAGCAGCATTACATCAGCGAGAGATAAGACTTCCGCTACATCCTCCTGCTTGCCGAGGAAGCAAACATCATTTGTGAGGTCCCGCTCCGCTATCATCTTGCGCACGAGTCCCATTTCAGGTCCTTCTCCGATCAGAATCAGCTTGGATGGCACTTCTTTACGGACCTCGGAAAAGATGCGAATCACATCCGGCACCCGTTTTACAGGTCGGAAGTTGGAGATGTGCATGAGGATTTTCTCACCGTTTTTGGCAAATTTCTTTTTCAACGCTCCAACATTTTTTGGATAATAACGGCGCTTATCCACAAAATTGTAGACGGGAATGATTTCATTTTCTACATGCAAAAGCTCCCGAGTCTGACGGATCAGATCGCTCGATACAGCTGTCACCATATCACTTCGCTCAATTCCAAAGCGAATCATGTCACTCAGGTTGGAGTCATAGCCAAGTACGGTAATATCCGTTCCATGCAGCGTTGTCATGATCTTCAGATGATCCCCGACCATCTGCTTGGCGAGGAATGCACACAGAGCATGTGGGACAGCGTAGTGAACATGGAGCAAATCCAGCTTTTCGTTCTTCGCCACCTGAGCCATACGGTTGGCCAATGTCAGATCGTAAGGCGGATATTTGAACACATCGTAATGATTGACTTCTACTTCATGATAAAAAATATTTGGATGAAAGGCACCCAGGCGAAATGGCATTCCCGATGTTATAAAATGCACCCGGTGTCCGCGTTCCGCCAACAGCTTGCCTAATTCTGTCGCTACGACGCCTGATCCACCCAATGACGGATAGCAGGTAATCCCGATGTTCATACCAGGAGGTCACTCCTTCTTACAGATTCGGCAATACATACGGCGTTGCACTCATAAAGCCTTCTGCATAGCGCACACCAGCCTGCTGACCAAACAGCCGCTCACGGTACTCCACCATCTCCAGATAACCGTTTGTCAGAGGCGTATCCACGCTCTCCGCTTCCAGTTCAAACTGACTGCGATAGCAACGAAGAACGTCCAATTTCTCAGGGTAGACAGCAGTCACATCGACGACGACCTGTGGGGTTACAGTCGAGTTGATGAAGTAATAAAGCAGTTGTGCGGGGCGATAGGCAACAAGTGTCTCGCTCGGCTGATACTTGCGAATGCCGGACGAGAAGACAGCCTCACGTACGATACGGCTGACACTCTCGTGATCAGGATGCCGGTCTTGGAAGTAGGGAGCGAGGACAACCCGAGGACGGGTCTGACGAATCAATTCTACTACTCGTCTGATCGCTTCCTCCCTTACAGACTCCAAGCCACGATCCGGGAGGCCAAAATTGTATCTAGCACAGACGCCCAGCAGGCGATCAGCTTCGGCCGCCTCCTGTTGTCTGCGCTCTACATTTCCATTGGAAGATAACTCTGCATAGGTAAGATCCAAAATCCCTACTCGTTGTCCTTGCTTGGCTGCGAGGAGCAAACTACCTGATGCTCCTATTTCTACATCATCAGGGTGTGCCCCGATTGCCAAAATATCGAGAGAATTCATCGCTCATTCTCCTCATGCACGATTTCTCGCCAGTCCAGTTCTCCCCGCTCCAGCGCCCTGAGCAAAATCTCTGCTGTACCCAGATTGGTCGCGAATGGAATTTTGTGAACATCACACAGGCGCAGCAATGCGATAATATCCGGTTCGTGTGGCTGTGCAGTCAGCGGGTCCCTCAGGAAGATAATGAGATCCATCTCATTTTGGGCAATCATCGCACCGATTTGCTGATCTCCCCCCAAAGGACCTGACAAACACCGCTTCAGTGTTAAAGAGGTTGCATCCATGATCCGTTGTCCTGTCGTACCCGTGGCAAACAATTCATGCTCTGAAAGGATCGCTTCATAAGCAAGGGCAAGTTGGACAATCTCTTCTTTCATTCGGTCGTGGGCGATTAGAGCAATTTTCACACAAACCTCTCCCTTTTTTTACTTCGCACAAGCTGTTAAGAAAACTCTATCGAGGCTTACGACCGCGTTTTAGCGGAAAGTTTTACAGAGGTAATGCCAGATGCGGACGCTGAGGCACCTTGTCATGCGCTCCGGAATTCATAACCTTAAAGTTTATGAATTCCTACATGTTAAACAAATGTTTAATCAATCAAATGTTCCAATCCATAAATAAAGCCATTCATATTCATGACAGCTTTAATCGCCATGTTCACTCCTGGCATAAAAGATTCCCGGTTGATCGAGTCGTGTCGAATCGAAAGTGTTTGACCGGTCGCCCCAAACAATACTTCCTGATGGGCTACCATACCTGGCAAGCGGACACTATGAATACGGAAGCCATGGTATTCAGCGCCACGTGCTCCAGGAATCGTCTCTTTTTCTTCCGGATGACCTTGCTTGTACTCCTCACGCACAGCAGCGATCATTTCCGCCGTTTTTAACGCTGTACCGCTAGGAGCATCCAGCTTGCGATCGTGATGCAGCTCGATAATTTCCACGTGAGGCATGTACTTGGCCGCCATCGCAGCAAATTTCATGCATAAAATGGCCCCGATCGCAAAGTTGGGTGCTACGATGCAGCCCAGCTCTGCTTCTTCAAAGCGTTTGGTCATTTCCTGAATCTGCTCGGGTGTTAAGCCCGTTGTTCCAACGACAGGTCGAACGCCGTTTTGCAAACAAATCTCCAGGTGTCGGTATACACTGTGCGGAGTTGTAAAGTCGACGAGCACGTCTGGTCTCATCTCTTCCATTCTGGCACGAACAGCAGCGTCATCGCCTCTTGTATCCAATGCCCCTGTATATACAAATTGCTCGTCTTGCCCGAGCATGTTTACTACTTCTTGTCCCATGCGACCATTCGCACCTGCTACTGCTACTCGAATCTGCTTGTCCATTACTCCGTCTCCTCTATTCTCGTCCAGCGATCTTTATCTCTCGTGTTGAATTTGTGCATGATACGATCAAAGGCTTCCTGCATATCGATACCAAGGGAGTTGGCGAAGCACAGGACAATAAAAAATACGTCACCAAGCTCTTCTTCCACCGTCTTTTCGCCTTCGTCTGTTTTCTTGGGCTTTTCCCCGTAGAAATGATTGATCTCCCTCGCCAATTCGCCTACCTCTTCGGTCATGCGGGCCATCATGGCCAGTGGAGAAAAATAACCTTCTTTAAACTGCGATATGTATTGGTCCACTTCCTGTTGAATCTCCTGCATGGTTTTCTTTTTCTGTTCCACTCGGGCCACTCCTCTTTTACCTTTTACGTCCTTTCACTTATCGTAACTGAAAAGCCCTGGTTTGCCAAATCTGAAAAATCGCTTTTTCGACAGATGCTGCACTTCCACGAACTTCATCGCTCAACACGGTTTTCTCATTGCTGCTGACTTTAACTTTATTTTCCTGCTTTGTTATCATATAATGACTCTCGACGATCACTTGCCCGCCCCTCCCCTCTTTCAGACATATTCACGCTCTGGCTGCGGGCAAACAGGAGGACAAAATGAAATTACGTTTAGACAGCATCATCGCCATTATTGTAGGATCTGCAATTATGGGATTTGGCATCAACTCCTTTAATATTCCTAATCATTTGGCTGAGGGCGGTATTACAGGGATCAGCATTTTGATCAAGCTGCTTTTTCCTGCAATTGATCAAGGGATTGTCTTTTTTGTACTCAACATCCCACTGTTCTTCCTTGGTTGGAAGATTCTCGGCCGTACATCATTCATCTACACAATCTTAGGAACGGTGTCTCTTTCCGTGTTTCTCTCCTTGTTTGAAAATACACTCCCCCTTCCGATGGAAGACAGGCTGCTCGCTTCGCTTTACGCTGGTGTGGCTGTAGGCGTGGGGCTAGGTATCATCTTTCGCTACGGAGGCACAACCGGTGGCGTCGACATTATCGCCCGATTGCTGCAAAAATATTGGGGAGTAAGTATGGGGCGAACCCTTTTTTTAGGGGATATCCTCGTTATTGGCGCCTCTCTGATATACCTCAATCTCGAAAGCGCCATGTACACCCTGGTTGTTGTCTTTATCGCAGCACGTGTCATCGACTTTTTCCAAGACGGTGCGTATGCGGGCAAAGCTTTGACCATTATTTCCGATAAAGCGGAAGAGATTTCGAAACAAATTCTGGAGTTCGGCCGGGGAGTTACACTTCTGTCCGGGAAGGGCGCTTTTTCCGGAGCAGAAAAGCAAGTCGTGTATGTCGTGATCAGCCGTAACGAGGTCATGCGATTTAAAAATATCGTGCAAGAGATCGATCCGCATGCCTTTCTGATCGTCAACGACGTACACGAGGTGCTGGGAGAAGGCTTTACTCTCGACGAGAACAAAAAACCCATTCACGATTGATCCACGATCCGTATACAAACAAAAACCTTGCTCGATTAGGAGCAAGGTTTTTCATTTTGATTACGTCGAGCGAAATTCTCCTTCATACTTACGATAGGCCACATAGGAAAGAGCAACAATCACCGCTATAGAGATACTGGTTGTGATCAGCAAAGGTGAATCCGGTCTCATCATGAGACGTGTAAAGGTGCTTTTTTCTTCCCCAACAAACGCATCTTCCAGATCACTATTCAAATTGCGCAATGCTTCTCTGACCAATTGCCAATCCTTGTCGCCCTTTCGGATCTCTTTGGATATCATCTCATAGGTTGAGGTTATCCCGGTCATTTTCGCTTCCTCGAGTTGAATGCTCATCGCGGGCTTGATCGCCAAAAACAATCGATAGTTTTCTTCAAATTGCTCTCGAAACGCCTCAAAGTCCCGCTCCACGGCAGCTTGCTGCAGGTTTTGTACCTGCGTTATGAATGATGGGTAATAGCTGCGCCACATGGGTTGTTGATCATTGGTCAATGCATCTATGGCGATGCGAACCCGGGTTGCATGCCAGAGTAGTTGCTGTTCATTCTCACTCGGGGAATGGATGCTTTGCTTGGCTGCGAGAATCGACTGCGTTACTGCGTTTAAGGTATCGATTCGTATGGGAATGGGCAAATGCTGATTAGGAAACCGAAGCGCAAGTAGGTCGATACGTTCCCTAGCACCCTCCAAGTCCCCTTTTTTCACATTCGTAAGCAGTTGTTGTGCAATCTGATCCAAATCAGCCAATTGCTTCTCTTCCACCGGTTGAGCCAGCCGCGTGTACAGACTGTGGATGGGCCACGACAAAAAGATGCCAATCAACAGGAAAATGGATAGATAGCGGATGTTTTTCTTCAACGCAAAAAACCTCCTTTCCCTTGTAAAGATTATGGAAAGGAGGACAAGATTAGACCTTGTTTCTCGTGAACATCTGATTTGTAAACCAGATGACCCCTATGGAAATCAAACTCAGCAATACGGTGAACAGGCCAACGATTCCGGAATATGGGTCAAGAACAGCAGGTAGCCAAGGATGAATGTTCATGACGTAGTCAAGAAAGTCGTTGTTCAATGTCCACAGAGCTGCAATTCCAACTGGCAAAATACTCAGCTTGAAAAAACGTGCATACAAGACTGATTCAATAGCCATCCCTGCATGCGAGACGATCAGCATGATATCTGTCCATCTCACTTCATTTCCCATTATCCACCCAGCAAGGATGATACAAACTGCCCAAACTCCATATTTAAAATTGGTAATGCCCGCTAATGCTTCCAGAACAGGAATGTGGCGACCCAACAAATAAGTAAGCAGGACGAGCGTAAACAATCCACTACCGGTCGGACTATCTGGGACGAAGGGGCGCAAGTACACTGGGGTTTCTGCCAGTTGGTTACCATACCAGATGAATCCGTATATGGTACCCAGTAGGTTCACGACAAACAGCGTCCAAAGAAACCATCTTTTCCCCAAGGATTGCCTAAACCACTCCCATATCCAGACCATGATCATCGTCTCCCGCTGTATGCGCTGAAAGAAAAAGCTGACCGAACCTCAGCCAGCTTTTTTCTCTATATAGCTTATTTCAGGCTTGCCAGGTAATCAGCAAGTTTTTGGATTTCTGCATCATCCTTGATCATACCGCCTGGCATCGCAGGTGGTACGCCATTTTTGATGATGTCAGCGATTTGAGCTGCATCCAATTTGCTACCAATAGTCTGCAGGTTCGGCCCCATGCCGCCCTCCAAGTCCTTACCGTGGCAACCCATGCAGCTTTGTTGCGCTTTCCAAACAGCATCAGCCGTAAAGCTGGATTCTGCAGGAGCAGGTGCTTCAGCAGCAGGAGGTGTTCCAGGATCGGAACCAGCAGAGTTTTTGTGTTTCAGATGTTGAGCTTCGTCGTTTGCAGCCCATGTCAGATAAAAAATCCCCACGAGAGCGGTCAACATGAGACCAGTCGCAACCGGACGTTTGGATGGACGACGTTCTTTACCTGCATCCAACCAAGGAGCCAACATCAGGGCACCAAAAGCGATACCCGGAATTCCAAGAATACCGATGACGACCCAGTCCCCGGATGCCCATTTGTATTTCAGCAACTGGTACAAGAACAAGAAGTACCAGTCAGGCAATGGGAGGAACGAGGTGTCGTTCGGGTTTGCTTTGTCGGTCAATGGCGACGGATGAGATACGGTCAAGATCAAAAAACCGACCAAGCAAACTGCTGCAACCATCCACTCTTTCAACAGGAAATTCGGCCAGAATGGCTCTGTTTTTCCCGGAAAGTCGGAGTAGGATGGAGAAATGTTAGGGATGCGCTTCGCCGATACTCGGGAGTCTCCAACGAAGGTAGCATCTTTATCCTGTTTTGCCATGCTATTTCCTCCTTTATAGTGGACCCGAGATACCTTGAGAGCGAATCATCACAAAGTGAGCTGCCAACAGTCCGAACAGGCCAGCCGGCAAGAAGAATACGTGAATCGCGAAGAATCGTGTGAGGGTTTGCGCCCCTACGATCTCTCCACCTGTGAGCAACATTTTTGCATATGGACCAATCAACGGCACGGAGTCTGCAATCTGCAAACCTACCTTAGTCGCGAAGTATGCAGTGTTGTCCCAAGGGAGCAGGTAACCGGTGAAACCAAGACCAAGCATGACGAAGAAAATCAGTACGCCAACAACCCAGTTCAATTCACGCGGTTTTTTGTAAGCACCAGTAAAGAATACGCGCAGTGTGTGCAGGAACATCATGACGATAACCAAGCTGGCACCCCAGTGATGCATCGCACGAACGATGGAGCCGAAAGCTACTTCGTTTTGCAGGTATTTTACCGATTCGTAAGCGTTGATGATGTCTGGTACGTAGTACATCGTCAAGAACATACCCGACAGGATTTGAATAACGGTAATAAAGAACGTTAATCCACCAAAGCAGTAAACGAAAGCAGAAAAATGATGTGCAGGGTTCACGTGCTCAGGTACTTCGTGGTCGGCCAGGTCACGCCACATTGGAGTGATATTCAGGCGTTCATCGACCCAATCATACATTTTTTGCAACATCTTAACCACTCACCCCCGGACGAGGATTTGCTTTAACAGCGCCCAGATAAAGCTTTCCGTCTTTAATTTCTGTTTCGTACTCGTCTAGGGATGCAGTAGGCGGCGTACCCAGAATGTGTTCACCGTTAATTGCATAGCGGCCCATGTGGCATGGACAAAAGTACTCATTTGGAAAATCAGGGCCTGTGTTCCAGTCAACCGTACAGCCTAAATGCTTGCATATTGGGGAGAGAGCCAGAATCGAACCGTCATCCATTTTACGAACCCATGCAGACAGTGTGGTTTCTGATTCATACCAACCGTCCTTGGTATGTACCTTAAACTCGACGCGCTTTGGTTCAGCTCCGAATTCGTCCGGACTGCCAACAGCAACTTTATCTCCACCGGTATGTCCCTGGAGCAGTGGATCTACCGCAAAGCGAAGCATTGGGGTAATCATTCCTGCAGCAAGAAACCCGCCCGTTCCCATCAGTGCGTAGTTTAGAAATGTACGTCTGGAAATTTCGCGTTTATCGCCCATATCTTTTCCCTCCTTATCCTGTAAAATAGCGCAACGATGGCGTTTTCATACATATACACTAGGTCAATCCCAATCATAGCTAACGCCTATTCAGATGTCAAGATTGTCCAAAGGACATGATCGAAGTCTACCCAGATAAAAAAGAGATTGTTACCATTTTGTCAAAAATAGCACCTTGTCTTCTGCCTGTTTTCTAGTATGACCCAAATTCCTCCTCTCTATTGAGCCCGATTTTTCTGCCAATATCGAATAACCTCTTTGTACAGGACATCGACGGTTACTTCAAATCTGAGTGCCGAATCCAATTCTTCCTCCCCTACCGAAAGCAACAGCACATCTGCATGGCTGTCTGCCGGGCGAAAAGAGTCACTGCTAAAATGGAGCAACACTGCATGCGTAAATTCTTCTGGCACCTTTTGCACCAGGGGCTCGTCCGTGAAGTGATAATTCATAGGGAACAAAAGGACTCTCCCCTTCAATTTTTGCTCAATTCCGGCCGCAACATTCAATAAATAATTCATGCGCAGGACATGCTCCTGCACCGAAAAATGGGACCGGTACAAATAAAGAGGGAGTAGTGCGGTATCAACAAACTGCCGCAACTCCTCCCAATTTTCCAGTTCATTCGTATTCCATTGCATGGCCAAAGACTCCTCTGCTCGTAGATTATGGAAAATAGCGTACCATGAATCTGCGAAGACTGGCAATCTGCTGGAGTCGCTCTATTAGCCGAGTCATTTTTGCTCGTAAGCCATGATTTCCTTCAGTTCACCTGTAAGCTGCAAAAAAACTTCTTTATTCTTGGTAGCCAGCGCTTGGTCGATTTCTTTATACAGCTCACGCTTGCGATACATGCGCATCTGCTCGTCTATGACGATCTCGGACAACAGACCGGATACCATTTGATTGTTTGTTCCGTACGCGTTGGAATAGAAATTCAGCCACTCCATACCCATCCCTCACTTTTTTCAACTTGGTTCCGCCTTGCCATGTCGGCGGGTTTTCGTACCCTGTGGGCACCTTTACGCGAACAATGAGCCTACAAGATCAAGCATGCAATCTTGTTATCCATGCCTGTCACCCAATAAAATCGTGGTTTCGGTGAAACCGTTGTATTTACGAAGCCAGGTTTGGCTTGCATATGTAGCGGAGTAAAGCCAATTACCCTCCTGGTCTTGTCCGACTCGCAGCAAGCCCAGATGCACCATCATCTTGCATACGCGGTTCGTCAGCACCTGAAAGGAATCGTCATAGTAAAATTCTTTGACCCAGTCCAGCAGCGTCTGTGTCAGGGCCTGCTGGCTGACCCAACCGCCAGCCACTATCATCGGGATCAGCTGAACCAGCATGGGCAGATTCGGAATCGGCTTTTTGTACAGCCTGATCCAAAAACGAATAAGATCATGGTACAGCTGGTCTTCATACTGCTGCACCAACCGCTCTCTGCCAGCCTCGGTCAGCCCCACCTTCCCTCCTGATTCCTCAATCCACCCTTTGTAGTAGCAGAAGTCGTACAGCAAGGAAAAACGGTCAGGGTACAGATCGAAGTGCAGTCCGTAGCCGAAGCGCCACTTTTGCGGCAATAACGGCTCTTCCTTCACGTATAAGAATTGAAAAAGCTGTTGTTGATGACGTTTGTACATACCGCCCTCAGCAGTCAATGGTACTGGCTCCTGCTGGAGAAATTGTAAAAATTGCATGATATCATCGCAGAGCGCCGTTCCTTCATCCCGATACGCGTCGATCTCCACAAGATCTAGCATGCGATATTCCTTTCGCCAGTTTTCCAGCCACGCCTGCAAGTAAGGCTCCCTGATATCCACAGGTATCTGGTACTGTCCCACCGCTTTGCTTTTGATCGGATAAATCCAACCCCTTTTCATCGACGCTGCTACGTATCGCCGAGCTTCCTCTTGCTTTCTTTCCTTGATTCCATCCAGCGCCAATCCTGCCTTGGCGAGAAGGTCTTCCAAGGACATCACTGTTCGTCTGTCGAGAAAGAGCAGTAAAAGGAAATGGGTTTCTTCCTTGGTCAATTGGGAAACTTCCTGCGCGATTGTCAACCGATGTCGCAAACTGGACAACAGAGACGTAATGAGTTCATTTTTAGAATGAGGGTTGCATTCGCATCCGTAATGGTTGGCAATCTGATGGAGCTGCCGGATATCGGTATACACCAAGATCTCAGCCAAGTTCATCTGTGCATCCCTTCTTTACGATTGTCTGCGTTTAACCCTCATTCTTGCCAGATTACGGAAAAATAAACAGGAAGCCACCTGAGTGACTCCCTGTTTTTACGTGTAGCGCTTATTCTTCGTTCGTCTCTTCGTCCCATTGTTTGAGCAGATGCTGGTATTCCTTGGCTTCATCGTAGCGGCCAGCTTGTGTCAACAGCGCGATCAAGCGCTTGATATGATCTAGATCAAATCCGGACAAATCTACGTATTTTTGTAACGATTCGATGGCTTTTTCGCTTTTACCCAGCGACAGATAAATGTCTGCTGCCAGCGGGTAGGCGGCTACGTACTCTTCGTCCAATGCGTGCAGGCTGTTTACCAGCTCCATCGCTTCCTCCAGACGTCCGAGATGGAACGCCATTAAAGAGCTTCCATAGAGAACCTCTGCCGAGCGATCCAGCACGAGCGCTTGTCGAAATACTTGATAGGCCTGTTCGAACTGGCCATTTTGAGCCATTGACCGTCCTTTAGTCAAGAGCAGCTCCAAGCTCTCCTCGCCGGCTTGCTCCAATAGTCTCATGGCTTCCTCATCGTTTCCGATTCGGAAATGCAAATTGCCCAACGCTGCCAAAATGTCCTGATTATCCGGCTCTTTTTGACGTGCCTGCTCCAAATATTTGACGGCTACCTCATCCAAGTCCTGAAGTGCGTATAGATCCGCGAGAAGCAAATCCAGTTGGATGCTTTCCACTCCGGATTCCTTGCATTCGTACAGTAAATGCTGGGCCGTCTCAAAATCACCCGAATCCAATGCTATCTCAGCCAAGAGCATTTGACACTCTCTGCGCTTCGCAGGTTCCATATCCAGATTCTTCTGAAGGATATCAGACAGCAAGCTGGAGGCTTCATCAAGGTGACCGAGCTGATACCAGACCTCAGCCAGGTACATCATGACATCTGGTATGTCTTTGCCGTGTTCTTGCACTTTTTGCAGAGCTGTCAAGCCCAGCTCTACTTCGTCGTTCTCAATGCGCTTGATTGCTTCGTCTATGACGTAGAGCCATTTTTTCGGCATCCCATCTCACCTCATATGTATGGTCGGGTTGTTCCATATAGCAAACCTCAATACGAGGCTCCCGATACAAAAGACCGTCCGAGGACGGTCTTTTCATTACTTTGATCATATACCATTATACCCGAGTTAGCCAGCTCATTGTTAAGACAGTAATTAAAATACCAAAAACACTGAGGACGATGCTGTAATTCGGTTTGGCATAATCTTGATTGACTGGCTTTCCATCTAGAGGAACGATGGAAGCAGTCGCGTACTCCAATGTCTCTTCCTGACTAGAAAATGGAGCATTCTCCACGACATAGGTGCCGTTATCATCTTGCATGGAAGAGGAAATCACTTGTGCTTTCGAAGAATCCATCGCCATTAGCTCGCCATCAATCATCAACGAATTGGCGTGCTCTGTTGAACTGGTATTCAAGTAAAGCGTAAACGTGAATAGCATCAATAAAATGGCAGCAGCACTTGCACCCATTCTTCTCATTTTCGCCGTTACGGTAAAGATTTTCCGACCAATCGGAATCGCCCATTTCTCCTCCGAGAGAATTCTGGCCATCACGGCGTCGACAATGGAGCGGGATGGTGTGACAGCGTGATACTCTTCCATATCAGCTTTCATCCACTCTCCGCTGTCTGACCACAATTCGTAATCCGAACGACAGGCATAGCACGTTGCCATATGGTTGTCAACGCGCCTCTGTGTCACTTCGGACAGCAGGTTCTCGGCGTATTCAGGCAGGATTTCCTGAACTTCTTCACATCTCATCATCGATTCATCCCTTCAGCTTCATCCAAATGAGGGTCCAGGATGTAGTTTTCCAACTGTCCTTTTATACTTTGCCGGGCACGGAACAACAACGATTTGACAGAGCTCACGGTCAGATCCAGAATCGTAGCAATTTCGCTGTAATCCATCTGTTCGTACTCTCGCAGGATCAAGGCAGAGCGCTGCTTTTCAGGCAGACTGTTGATTGCCTGTCGTACCATGCTTTCCCGCTCGTTGCGCAGCAGTACCTGTTCAGGCAGACCACCTGCAGAAGCCGTTGGAACCTGCAGCGTGTCCTCCAGGTAAACATCTGAGTTGCGACTTTTGCGCAGCTCACTCAGGACACTGTTGCGGGCAATCGTATAAAGCCAGGTGGAAAAAGTTGCTTCTACATCTCGGAAAGAATGAATGCTTTTATACGCCTTGTAAAACGTCTCCTGACAGATATCCTCTGCGATGTGCTCCAGATGGGCTTGACGTAATAAGTGTGTGACAAAGGAGAGGATCTTTTTTTCATATCGACGAATCAGTTCAGCATAGCATTCCAGATTACCTTCTTTAATCTCTCGGATAAGCTGGGAATCGGTCATGTTCAGGATTACCTCCTTGCGATTCCGATCCCTCAGCGACCTTTTGCCTAATTAGACCGCTGGGGAGCTAAAAAGTTGCGCTAACATAAGATCTTTTTCTAGACCTGCAGCAAGAATCCTTTACGAAAAAATCCCCTCATATGGGGCTAAATGACATAAGAATAGGGCTTGGTGCCACATAGACACCTACCCATGCCCACGCTTGGTATAAAAGTCATATCTCGATATATCCACTTACCGTTCGACATAACAGAAGTTGGAAGATCGATTTCACTAAATTTGAGAATAGTGGAAAGATCGTGCTTTGTCAACCAAATATCCTTTTTCAGGAAAAGGATATCTGCATCCGCCCCTGGAGCCAAAGTCCCCTTACGCGGGTAAAGCCCTACTGCCTTCGCTACGTTCCGGGATGCCAGCCGTACAAGCAAGCTCAGCATTTCCTCTCCTTTACACCATGGACGGCGATTGTCCACATGAATGTCCTGGATGGAAGCTGCGATCGGATAGTTCCCGTACCAATGCTGATACAAGGTTCGAAGTCCGCGCTCTGTCTGATCTCCTCCCAGCAAAAAGAGGTGATAGAAAAGATCTACCTCATCCGATCCGCTAATCGGAAGATGGTGTTCCACCACTGTACGAATCTTCCAATATCGTGTTGTTTCCAGCCACCTGTTCCTGAATTCTTCCCGTTCATTCTTGCCGTTCAAGCCTTTCTTCGGCAGATGGAGATGTATCATCGCTCTATATGACGTGAGTACCTGTGAAATTGTTTCCCAGTCTATCGTGGAAATATCTCCCTTGTCACGAACCGTCAGATGGAAGGCCGTGTAGCCTTGCCTGCACCACTCCAAGACTTCACTCGGTGTAAAACGGGAGGTTTCCAAACCAATATGCCAGACATAATCGATCAAGCTGTTGTAATGACTGGATTGCAAGTAATTTACTTGCGACCGGTTCATCCATGCTTCTGGTGCAAGAATGTCAACAAAGCTTGTACAACCGGATTGCACCATTTTGCGCATCGCCTGCAAGTAGTGGACGCCTGTTATTCTCTGCAGCCCGGAACCGGGTGCAAGCGTGACGAATCCGGGCAACAAATACATGCCTGTCGCATCGATTTCTATCGGCATCTTTGCGTTACCTTTTTTCTTCAGGGTATCTCTCCCCCAGCGTTGGATCTTCCCATTCTCTACCCACAGATCCGTTTCCACCAGTCCAAGCGCTGTGACGACTGATCCTCCTCGAATGACCATCTCCTGCTCATGCATGGCTCGTCCCTCCCCATTCAGAACCCGAGCTGCTTTTGTACAAGCATATGAACCGGAATGGGGAAAGATGAAAAGATCGTTCCGACGTTTTGGAACAAAAAAAGACCGCCGATGAAAACGCATTCATTCGACGGTAGCACGATATGTGCACTTTATATTGGATAGGAGTGGAGAGAAACCATACTGTATTTTTATAATAAACGGAATGTAAGCGCTTGTCAAATCATTTTTGCTAAAAAACGGTATACTTTGAAAGTTTTTTTACTGAGTAATATTTTTTCATAAAAAGAAGCCTACTTCAATCAAAATGATGAACTTCTGTCCCTAAGAAAGAAAAGCCCACTACATTTCGTGGGCTTTCTACCAAGAAACTTCTATTGACTGATTCGCTGCAAAAGTTCAGCAAATCCAGGGAAAGAGACGTTGATAGCCTCATCGTTCTCGATGACGGTCTCTCCTTCTGCCACGAGTCCAGCAATAGCCATAGCCATTCCGATTCGGTGATCTCCCATGCTGTCGATCACTGCACCGTTTAATTTGGCGCTTCCCTCGATAATCATGCCGTCATCAGTCGGTACGATATTCGCGCCAAACTTGGACAATTGACTTACGACTGTGGCGATCCGGTCTGTTTCTTTGACCTTCAACTCCTGCGCATCGCGAATGACAGTTTGTCCATTCGCTTGTGTAGCCATGACTGCAATCACCGGGATCTCATCGATGAGACGCGGAATGATATCACCTGCGATCTCGATCCCTTGCAAGCGGGAGTAGGTTACCAACAGATCAGCGACAGGCTCTTCGTTCACTACGCGCTCGTTGAGCAGCTCCAGGCTTCCCCCCATCGCTTTTACGACATCAATAATCCCTGTACGACTTGGATTGATTCCTACATTTTCAATCAAAAGCGAGCTGCCAGGTACCATCATGACAGCAGCAATCAAAAATGCTGCAGACGAAATATCGCCAGGCACGTGAATCGCGCGCCCTTGAAGCTCCTGACCACCTTTGACCCGAACCGTGAGACCATCGCGCTCCACGTGCACACCGAAAGCCTGCAACATTCTCTCGGTATGATCGCGAGACAAGTGTGGCTCCGTTACACTAGTCTCACCTTCTGCCTGCAAACCTGCCAGCAGGATCGCAGACTTTACTTGAGCGCTGGCAACCGGGGACTCGTACGACATTCCCTGAAGTTGTCCTCCGCGTATAGAAAGTGGCGTATACTCGCCATCCTTGCGTCCATCGATTTTTGCACCCATTTGTCGCAGCGGTCCAATCACACGTCGCATCGGGCGCTTGGCAATGGATTCATCCCCTTCCATGACTACATGAAAGGGTTGGGTTGCCATGATCCCTGCCATCAGTCGGATCGTGGTACCAGAATTGCCAACATCTAGTCTTGCTGTTGGTTCCTGCAAGCCAAACCAGCCTTGTCCCTGCACTGTTACTCGATCGCCTTTTTGTTCAATCTGAATGCCCATTTGCTGAAAGCACCCGATGGTACTCAAGCAGTCCGCACCGGGCAAAAATCCTTCAATGGTTGTCGTTCCCTTGGCAAGCGCTCCAAACATGACCGCTCTGTGCGATATGGATTTGTCACCAGGAACACGGATTGTTCCCTTGATTTGATTGGTTGGTTGAACACGAAGCACACGTACACTCCCCTTCTTAACGTATAGGAATATAGAAGCGCCAAGCTTATGAATCAGGAGCGCATAAAAACGCAGTCGCTCATCTTGAATAAGCCTCGATTGAGGTTTTTTATCTTGGCAGTCATGCTGTGAAGCGTCTTCGTTGTAAAGTCTCCCTGCGCAAAAATCCTACAAACGCCTGTATACATTGTAGTCGAAAAAACGAAGAAGTTCCTCCCCTTTTTCCATCTCGTACTGCGATTGAAAGGTAATCCGCAAAGCACCATAGATGTCTTCGCGCGTCTCTCTGATTTGCAGGTTGGTAATGTTGATCTGCTTGGCACCGAGCAGAGTCGTGATTCTTCCAATCTCACCAGGATGGTCAGGGATATCGATATACAAATCAAACAACGGTGGCAATGCGCCGGTTTTGCGTTCAGGCAATCCGTCGCGAAAGTCCCGAGCGGATTGAAAAAACTGTTCGATTCCATCTGGATCAGCCTTTTCAACCAGCTGCATCACATCCTGCAGAGCTGCTGACCAATCACGTGCGATTTTCAAGAGGTGATCTCGGTTGTGCAGCAAAATGTCACGCCACATGCGCGGGTTGCTGGATGCGATGCGCGTAATGTCGCGGAAACCGCCAGCTGCCAGTCGTGCATGCCACGCATTCTCGTCATCATAGTCGGCGACCAGATTCACGAGCGCCGATGCCAAAATATGCGGAAAGTGGCTGACAGCTCCAACTACCTGATCATGCGTGTCGGCATCCATTCTGACAACCTTGGCACGCGTCAGCTGGAGCAATTCAGATAGACGCTCTACTTTTTCCTCTGGCGTCCCTGGTGCCGGAGTCAATACGTAATAAGCATTTTCGAACAATCGGTCAGATGCCGCTTCTACACCTGATTTATGTGAGCCTGCCATTGGATGACCACCAATAAAGGTAACATGGTCAGGAATCACTTTCGTCGCATGATGTACGATGCCGGATTTGGTGCTTCCTGCATCCGTTACGATCACATCCGGTTGTAAATCGAGCTGGCGAAGTGTTTCTAGAGTCGCGTAAATTTGCTCCACGGGTGCCGCCAAAAAAATGATGTTGGCTTCTCTGACTGCGGTCTGCAAATCCGTCGTTCCTGCATGGATGACCCCGTTGGTTAGCGCTTTATCCAAAGAATCCTGCCGGACATCAAAACCAACGATGCGATTATTTGGATCATTTTTTAATGATAAAGCGATCGAGCCTCCGATAAGTCCTACACCTACCACAGCAATGGTTGTCTTTTTCATCTCCTGCTTCTATCCTTCCATCTACGTGTAGAGAAAAATGCCGGGAGATCCCCGGCATCATCTGCATTATTTTAAAGCACCTGTTACGATTTCTTCGAGAACACGCAGGATTTTGTCATTCTGCTCTGTAGTTCCGATCGTAATCCGTTGATAACCCGGATGACCCAGTGCTTTACCGGATCGAACGATAATACCATGACTGAGCAGCTTTTTAAATACCTCATCTGAATCTTGTTTCAGGTTGACCAGAATGAAGTTTGTTTGTGAAGGATAATAATCCAGTCCCCACTCGTCAAATCGATCCGTAAATTGCTTCATGCCTTCTCTATTCCGCTCGCGGCAAGATGCAACGAATTCCTGATCATGCAAAGCTGCTCGGGCAGCTGCTTGACCCAAGGCACCCGTATTAAATGGCTCGCGTACATGCTCCAGCTGAGAGACGAGCTCCTCAGAAGCAATACCGTAGCCCACACGCAACGTCGCCAGTCCGTAAATTTTGGAAAACGTCCGCAGGATGATCAGATTCGGATAATCCGCCAGCATGGGCACTGTCTGTGGATATTCCGGATCTACAACATACTCGTAATAAGCTTCGTCCAGGACGACCAGGACGTTTTTCGGTACTTTTTTCAGGAATGCTTCCAGCTCAGTTGTGGTGACGATTGTTCCAGACGGGTTGTTCGGGTTGCACACCCAGACTACACGCGTCTGATCATTGATTGCCGCTGCCATCGCTTCCAAATCGTGAACGCCGTTTTTCAACGGAACCTCGATCAGCTCAGCGCCTTCAATAATCGCGTTGGAGCGATATTGGGAAAAAGTAGGGGTTGCCATCACTGTATTTGTACCCTCGCTGAGATAAGCGCGAGAGATCATGAGAAGAATTTCGTCCGAACCGTTGCCAAAGATCAGTTGTCCAGGCTTCACACCCAGGAACTCAGCCAGATCCCAACGGAGCTTCAGACTAGCACCGTCTGGATAGATCGCCAGGTTGTCCAATTGAGCAACAATCGCTTCTTTTGCCTTTGGCGAACTGCCGAAAGGATTTTCATTGGAGGCAAGCTTGATCACTTCTGTCAAGCCATATTCGCGTTTTACATCGTCAATGGGTTTCCCTGGCTGATAGACCGGGGCCTCGAGAATTCGTTGCTTGGGTTGCATCCGCGTCTCACTCCTGAATACTTTTTCACTTTATTGTAGCGCACTACTCAACTGATGTACAAAGTTTTTTATTTTTTCGACAGCGTCGTCACACTGATTGGGATCCTGCAGCTGCTCTCCATAGCGCTCGATTTCACGTACGATGGCGCTGCCTACGATCACCGCGTCCGCATGAGGAGCCAAGGTTCGCACCTGCTCTGGTGTAGAAATGCCAAAACCGACTGCTGTAGGAGCGGTTGTGCTCTCCCTGACTCTTTTCAGAAAATCCGTCAGGTCGCCGCGTAGCTCAGTCCTGGCGCCGGTGACCCCGAGAGAAGAGACACAATACAGAAAACCTGTCGCCTGTTCCCCGATCATCCTGATACGTGTCTGGGAGGTAGGAGCTACGAGTGAAATGACGTGTACACCATGCTTTTTAGCCGCTGCGATTGCAGAGCCGCTTTCTTCAACCGGCAAGTCCGGAATGACCACGCCATCTGCACCGCTTGCAGCAAGGTCGGCAAAAAAACGTTCGATTCCATATTGAAAGACTGGATTTACATAGGAGAACAGCACAAGTCCTGCTTCCATACCCGATGCGCGAAGCTTGACTACCAGTTGGAGTGCGTCTTTGATCGCGACGCCGTGCTTCAAGGCGCGTTGAGAAGCTTGTTGAATCGTAGGACCGTCTGCCAGGGGGTCCGAATAGGGAATCCCAAGCTCAAGGATATCTGCCCCTGCTTCGACCAAGGCATGCGCGATTTTGTAGGTCACCTCAAGAGTGGGATCTCCCACTGTGATAAAGGGGATAAAACGCTTGCGGCTCCGATCGGCAAACACATGATCAATTCGGTTTTGGTGGATAGTCGTCATGCCTGAACGCCCCCTTCCTGAGTGTCAGACAAAGCATCCTGAATGGTCAGCACGTCTTTGTCTCCTCGTCCCGACAAACAGATCACCAGCACTTGATCTGGCGACATATGCGGAGCTCGCTTCATCGCTTCTGCTACAGCATGAGCACTTTCCAGCGCGGGAATAATTCCTTCGGTTTTACACAGCAGCTGAACCGCCTCCAACGCTTCAGCGTCCGTAATCGCCGCATAGGTGACTCTTCCTGAATCTTTCAGGTAAGAATGCTCGGGTCCGATCCCGGGATAATCCAGACCTGCCGAAATGGAATGCGCTTCCTGAACCTGCCCGTTCTCATCCTGTAACAAATAGGTCAAGGAGCCGTGAATGACACCTGGTCTTCCCATGCTCAGCGTCGCTGCATGCTTGTCGGTATCAATCCCTAGACCTGCTGCTTCTACGCCGCGCAGTGCCACGCTTTCATCCTGTAAAAACGGGTAAAACATTCCGATCGCATTGCTTCCTCCGCCAACACAAGCGATGACTTCATCCGGGAGTCTGCCCAGCATCTCCTGGATTTGGCTACGCGTTTCTTCCCCGATGATTTTCTGAAATTCACGAACCATGTACGGATATGGATGCGGCCCTACGACGGAGCCGATAACGTAAAAGGTCTCGTCCACATGGGAAACCCAGTGGCGAATTGCCTCATTCGTCGCATCCTTCAGCGTGCGAGATCCGGATACAGCTGGAATGACTTCTGAGCCAAGCAGATTCATACGGAAAACGTTCAGGGACTGACGGCGAATATCTTCCTCCCCCATAAACACCTGGCACGACAATCCGAGCTTTGCTGCTACGGTTGCACTCGCCACACCATGCTGACCCGCTCCCGTCTCTGCGATAATCGATTTCTTCCCCATACGCTTGGCGAGCAAGCCTTGCCCCAATGCATTGTTCAATTTATGGGCACCCGTATGATTCAAATCTTCGCGCTTCAAGTAGATGCGAGCACCTCCAAGCGCCTCCGTGAGCCGTTCTGCGTAAGTAAGGGGGGTTGGACGGCCTGCGTACTCGGTCAAGAGATTGTTCAGCTCTTTTCGAAATTCAGGGTCGCGTCGTGCCTCTTCAAACGCTTGTTCCAATTCAGTCAGTGCATTCATCAGGGTTTCCGGGACAAATTTCCCCCCGAATTCCCCAAAGCGTCCCTTCTCGTCAGGAACGACCCGAGCTGTAGTTTGAGCTTCAGACATACTCCCTCACCCTTTCCATCAAGCTTTTGATTTTGTTTGGATCTTTTTCTCCGTCCGTTTCCACTCCACTGGAAAGATCGATGACAGATGGACGATAACGCCCGATCAATTCCGCTACATTGTCCACATTGATTCCGCCTGCAATGATTTCAGTAACCCCCTGACTCGCTGCTTGCAGGTCCGGGATCTGTTCCCATGAAAATCGTCTGCCTGTTCCCCCTGCCTGAGCAGGATCATACGTATCAAACAAGAACGCGTCGACATGGGTGGCGTAGGCTGCCATGCCTTCTACCGCCTCAGCTTCATTCCCTACTGCGAGAGCCTTCCACACGGGCAAAGAAAAACGCTCCTTTACCTCTTGGCAAAACGCTGGAGTTTCTTGACCGTGCAGTTGTACGACAGCAAGCGAAACTTCTGCCAAAATATCTTCCAATTCTTCAATGGTCGGGTTGACAAAAACACCAACTGCTGGCGGGTGATCAGGCACCGATCGCAACATCTCTTTAGCAGCAGTCGCCTCGACTTTGCGCTTGCTTGGTGCAAAAACGAATCCCACATAATCAACCTCGCACTCTTTCAACAAGCTCAGTGTTTCTTTATGCTTGATGCCACATATCTTGACTTGTGTCACAAGCTCACCCCCGATGTGTGATTACCACGCTGTCCCATCAAGGAAATGACGGCCTGCTCTACGTTTTGCTGGCGCATGAAGTGCTCGCCTACGAGCACTGCCCTCGCCCCGCTCTGTTTGACATTCTCAATATCATGAATAGAGGAGATTCCGCTCTCACTCACCACAGTAAGTGTCGATGGCAGGTCTGCAATCACCTCTCGCGTCACTGCCAGATCGGTTTCAAACGTCCGAAGATTCCGGTTGTTGATTCCCAAGAGCTTGGGATCTGTATAACGAAACACCATGTCGCTCTCATGTCTGTCATGCACCTCTATGAGAACATCCATTCCCAGATCTTCTGCTGCCTGATAGAGCGCGCGAAGCTGCTCCCCCTCCAAAATGGCTGCAATCAGAAGAATACAATCTGCCCCTGCGGACCGGGCCTCTACGACCTGGATTTCATCGATCAGAAAATCCTTGCGCAGCAATGGTAACTGGACGGAGGTATGGATGTTTTGAAGGTAGGAAAGATGCCCCTGAAAAAAGGATTCGTCGGTCAGTACCGAGATGCACTCCGCTTGCGCAGCTTGATACGCACTGGCAATCTCCAACGGATCAAAGTCCGAGCGAATCATTCCTTTGGACGGAGAAGCCTTCTTCACTTCCGCAATCACACTGACAGGACGCGTACTTTGCTCAAGTGCCTGACGAAAACCGCGTGGCTTTTCCATATCCTTCGCTTCCGTCAGTAGAGAAGCAATCGAAGTCTTTCCTTTCAATTGCTGAACCTCTTCTTTCTTTTTCTCCACAATTTTATGAAGCATGAATCATCCCTCCAGCGATATGACGGATGTGGTCCAGTTTACGTGCTACGTGACCTTCATCGATCAGCTCTGCCGCACGGATCACTCCTTCTTCAATGGTCCTAGCCCGTTCTGACAAATACAGGATCGCTCCCGCATTCAATAAAACGACATCGCGCGCTGCTCCCCGCTCTCCCGAGAACACGTTCGAAATGATGGTTGCATTCTGGGCAGCATCACCGCCGCGCAGCGCATTCTTTTCATGGCGATGAAGGCCGAATTGCTCCGGTTCTACTGTGTAGCTCCGGATTTCACCATCACGCAGCTCGGTGATGTAGCTCGTGCCCGTCACAGTCAATTCATCCAGTCCATCTGAGCCTGCTACCACGAGGGCGCGTTTCACATTCAATTCACGCAGAACTGCGGCAACCGTCGGGAGCAGCTTGGCATCGTAGACACCCATAAGCTGATGGCTAGCCCCCGCAGGATTGGTAAGCGGACCTAGCAAATTAAATACGGTGCGCACAGCCAATTCCTTGCGTGTCGCAGCTGCATGCTTCATCGCCTGATGATAAGTGGGGGCAAACAGAAAGCAAAGATTCGTCTCTCGCAAGCAGTCTGCTGCAGCCGCAGGGGTCAGGTTCACCGGAATCCCCAATGCTTCTAGTACGTCAGCGCTTCCGCTTTTGCTGGAAACCGCACGATTCCCGTGCTTGGCAATCTGTACGCCGTCACTGGCTGCCAAGATAGCGCTGGCCGTTGAAATGTTGAAGGTGTTGCTTCCGTCTCCGCCAGTCCCGCATGTGTCGACCAAACCCTGCATATCCAACGGAAAGCGTATCGCTCTTTCACGCATGGCACGGGCAAATCCGATGATTTCTTCCACGCTCTCTCCTTTGAGACGCAGTGTGGCGAGGAAAGCACCGATCTGAGCAGGTGTAGCTTTTCCGTCCATGATCTGCCCCATCGCTTCTTCTGCCACGTCGCGATTAAGATGATTTCCTTGCAGAATGTGCTCCAGCGCCTGAGTCAGCATGGCAATTCCTCCTTGCGCGCAAACAGCTGCTCCGCTTTTTCCAGGGCCGTAATCATAGCTGCTGCCTTATTTCTTGTTTCTTGATATTCGCTTGCGGGTACGGAGTCTGCGACGATTCCTGCTCCGGCCTGTACATGTGCTTGCCCATCCTGGAAGAACAAGGTGCGGATCGTGATGCAGCTGTCCAAAGAGCCATCAAAGGAAATGTATCCAATCGCACCAGCGTACAAGTGGCGAGCATCCTGCTCAAGCTCGGCGATAATCTCCATGGCCCTCAGCTTTGGCGACCCGGATACGGTGCCTGCCGGAAAAGCGGATAGCAGCGCGTCGAAAGGATGCAAGTCCTCACGCAGCTTCCCGGTTACGTGAGAAACCATGTGCATGACGTGGGAATAATTTTCGATCACCAACGCTTCCTCTACTTTGACGCTGCCGTATGAACTGACGCGACCGACATCATTGCGTCCCAGATCGAGCAGCATGTAATGCTCGGCTCGTTCCTTCTCATCTGCCAAAAGATCTGCTGCCAGCAACTCATCTTCTCTCGGAGTAGCGCCCCTTTTTCGTGTTCCAGCTATGGGACGCATTTCCACTTTTTGATCTTCTACCCGAACCAGCAGTTCAGGCGAGGTTCCCACGATCGTCTCTCCCTCATACTCCAGGTAATACATGTACGGAGATGGATTCAGCGTGCGCAATATACGGTAAACTGCGAATGGATCCACATCGGTTTTTACGGAAAAGCGTTGAGAGAGAACAACCTGAAAGATATCTCCGGCGGCGATGTACTCTTTCGCCTGCACAACCATCTTTTCATACTCTTCGCGGCTCATGTTGGCTTCCACTTCCAGCTTGTGCAACGGATCCACGGCTACCGAGATGCGCTGCTCTGTCTGCGCAGGAGTCGTCACTTTACCTGCCAGTTTCTCCAGTCGTTCGCAAACTTGTGCGTATTTTTCGGCAATGGAAGAGGCGGTATCCCCTGCTTCTACGTGAAGGTTCACAATCAATTGGATTTCTTGCTTCAGATGGTCAAAGGCAACCATTTCATCGACAAACAGAAAACGCATGTCAGGCAAACGCAACGTCTCGCTTCGGTGTGGAGGCAGGTTTTCAAAATAATGAAGGGTGTTGTACCCGAAAAATCCTACTGCTCCTCCGCTCAAGCGCGGAAATCCCGGCAATTTGGGACTCTTGTAGCGATCGACTTCTGCACGCAGGTAGTTAATCGGATTGCCGGATTGAATGAATGCAGTTCCATCTCGATGGCTGACGCTAATTTCGTTTCCTTTTGCCTCAACGATTTGAAAAGGGTTCATTCCGATAAAGGAAAACCGTGCCCAGCGTGCACCGCCTTCCACACTTTCCAGTAAAAACGAATTGCGAGTGCGAATTTTTTGATAGAGGCGGATCGGTGTCTCCTGATCAGCCAGTAAAGTCATGCTAACGGGAATAAAAGAATACGTTGCCGAGAGGCTTTGCACCTCGGCCAGTGAGGGGAAATACATGTGCTCTCATCTCCTTTTCAGGGGCTCGGAAAAAGGGGGACTCTTTCCTTACCCGCTACTAGAGCGAGAGGTAGGGGGAGAAATAAATATAAAAAAACCCAGTCAGAGACCTGGATTGGGTGTCATGTGCTACCCAGCCTGCTCTTCTCTCCTCGACCTAACTCATCTCAACTCTGCTCTACTCTCTAAACTCAGCCGGTATAACGATAGAATATCCGGATAAATCAACTTTCCCGTACCTTCTTCTCTACAAAGATGGCTACGGCTGCACTCATCTAAGCTCTAAAAACGAGGCGCTCTCGTTTCCCTATATGGTAAAAGAGAGCGCCCCTATTGTCAACTCTGTTTTGTCAAATCTGGACGCAGCTTGACCGCATCCCGCAAAAATACGTGCTGGATTTCCTTCGCTGATTTGTCTGTATTGACATGCATGATGACACGGACACACATCGGCAAACTGCCAGGTACAGGAATTTCGCGCATACACATCAGCGGTACATACGCCCAGTTTTCACCGTCCAGCAGACGTGCTGCTTGTGCTGGAAAAACGGAACTGACATCCTCCGTGGTTGTAAACAGCATGCTTGCGATGTCTTCAGGTTGGAGACCATTCCGTGAAATGATTTCTTCCAGCATCAGCTTGGTTGCAGAAATCACTTCTTCTTTTGTATCGTTTTCTACAGTAATGGCCCCTCTTACTCCTCGCACTCCCATTTTTTATGCCCCCACTTCTTCTCTCATTACTCTCATGATGACTTCTTCATCCACATCTTTTACCACTTCTACACTGCCGATTGATCTCGGCAAGACCAGTGCAAGCTTGCCACCCACTGTCTTTTTATCCCGTTTCATCGACTCCAGCACCGCCTCGGGTGTCAAGCCAGCGGGCCATGCCGTAGGGAGTCGGTACAGACTCAGGACATGCCGAGTACGCTCGTACGTACCGGGTTGAGCAAAACCGATTCGCTCTGCTAATTTCGCCGCTATACACATGCCTATGGAAATGGCTTCTCCGTGATTCAGTGTCGAATACGAGGACAGAGCTTCAAAGGCATGCCCAAAGGTATGTCCGAGATTCAACAAGGCGCGTTGCCCCTGCTCCGTCTCGTCTGCGGATACGATCTCAGCCTTCACCCTGCACCCCTGATAAATGGCTTTTGCCAACACTTCGGGTTCCAGTGACCATAGCGCTTCCGATTCACGTTCCAGCCAGTTCACGAAGGATTCATCTGCAATCAAGCCGTGCTTGACTACTTCGGCAAATCCGGCGGCCACTTCTCGTTTGGGCAATGTGCGAAGAGTGGAAGTATCGTAGATGACGGCTTTTGGTTGATGAAAGGCACCAATCAAATTTTTACCCAACGAATGATTGATCGCTACCTTTCCACCTACAGAGCTGTCGTGAGCCAGTAAGGTGGTGGGCATCTGGACGAAGTCGATGCCACGCATGTACGTGGCTGCGACGAATCCAGCCAGATCACCGACTACTCCCCCTCCCAGAGCGAGAATAGCCGATTTGCGATCCAGACCAGCACGGATTGCTTCCGTCATGATTTTTTCATAGTCTGCCAGGCTTTTGGATTGCTCCCCTGGCTCGATGACACTCGACTCGACCTGGTATCCAGCTGATGTTAAAACAGTGAGCAGCGGTTCCAAATACTGAGGCGCCACGTGCTGATCTGTAATGACCATCAGCTTGCTTTTGCTGAGAACGCCTGCGTCTTTTAGCAGCTCGGGTGCTTGCTGCAAGAGAGCTTTCCCAATGATGATGGGATACGAGCGTTCTCCCAATTCTACAGTGAGTGTTTGTTCTTCCATTAGAATTTCTCCGTATATGTGCGGTATTGACGTACATTTTCCAGCATATCGTCCATGGAATCAGACGGGAACTTGTCGCACATCGCCTGCGCGATCTCCCAAGCCACGACTGCTTCAGCCACGACGCTTGCTGCTGGTACTGCACAGCTGTCAGAGCGCTCAATGCTTGCAGAAAAGGCCTCTCGCGTATCAATATCTACGCTCATTAGAGGCTTGTACAGGGTAGGAATCGGCTTCATGACCCCGCGAACCACGACTGGCATACCTGTGGTCATACCGCCTTCCAATCCACCTGCGCGATTCGATTTTCGGCTGTAACCGGTCTCTTCGTTCCACAAGATCTCATCATGAACCTGAGATCCTGGGCGGCCAGCCGCTTCAAATCCAATCCCGATTTCCACACCCTTGAAGGCTTGGATACTCATGATCGCCTGTGCCAGACGGCCATCCAGCTTGCGATCCCATTGCACATGGCTGCCCAAGCCGATTGGAACGCCGTCTACAATGACTTCAACGATGCCACCGAGTGAGTCTCCATCTTCTTTCGCTTTGTCGATCAAGGCCATCATCTTTGGCTCTGCCTCTTTATCCAGGCAGCGAACGGGGGATTCTTCTGTACGAGCAATCAGTTCGTCCAGACTTACATCCTGACGCTCAGCTACCACTTCACCAATCTGAAGTACCTGTCCGCCTACACGAATACCAAATGCAGCAAGCAATTGCCGGGCAACAGCACCAACTGCCACGCGAATCGTGGTTTCACGTGCACTGGAACGTTCCAGAATATTTCGCATATCGCGCTGATGATATTTAATGGCCCCATTCAAGTCTGCATGACCGGGACGTGGACGTGATACGCGACGTTTTTCCTCTGCACCCTCTACAGGCTCAGCGCTCATGATTCCCTGCCAGTGAGCCCAGTCTTTATTTTCTACGACTAATGTGATTGGAGCACCAGTCGTATACCCGTGACGAACACCAGATACTACTTTTACCTGATCCTTCTCAATCTGCATCCGTCTGCCGCGTCCATGACCTTTTTGGCGGCGTGCCAATTGCTCATTGATTGCTTCTACAGAAAACGGCAAGTTGCTTGGTACCCCTTCAATAATTGCCGTTAATTGTGGTCCGTGGGATTCCCCTGCTGTCAAATAGCGCATTATCTGCTTCCTCCATCCTTTTGGCGATCCCATTACCCATTCTCGGGACGCTTTTTCTTTATCACTTTTAAGCGCTATAATATCATACCTGCCATCCGGTGAAAATATAAAAGTGCCAAACCATACCGGAAGAGTCTCGTTTTACGGAAAAACGCCCCTCCGAAAAAGGAGAAGCGCTTCGGTCTATCGCACACTTAGAAGTGATCAACCATCATGTAGGGATTTTGACTTAACGGTCGTCGGAGGTTATCCGTTCGCATCAGATCATCCAATTGTGTCTGTTCTGTCCCAAGTATTTGACCACACTCTTGCAGCGTAATCAGTCCGCGACGATACGCTTCGATGACTTTATGCTTATCCATCTGCTTCCTCCCTATTCGTAGGTATTCCTAGTCTTGGGAAAAAAGAACAGACTTATACTACCAACAGAAATGAATCATCCCATTTTTCGATAAAAAAACGTATCTTCTGCTTCCAGCTGATACTGCTGAGGTTGAAAAATCTGTTCGGTACTGCCCACAAACAGAACTCCACCTGGTTTTAGTGCACGACTAAACTTGTGGTACAGCTCGCTTTTCGCTTCTTCCGTGAAGTAGATCATGACATTTCGGCAGATGATCAAGTCAAACTGTGTCTCGAAAGAGTCTGCCAGCAGGTTGTGTTTTTTGAACGTGACCTTGTTTTTCACCTCATCGGAGATTCGATAGCTAAGCATATCTTTGGTGAAATACTTCGTTACCAACTCCGTCGGGCAATCCTGCAGTGACCGGTCTGTATACACGCCTTGCTTGGCCTTGGCCAACGCTCCTTCATCAATATCTGTCGCCAATAGAGTGGCTTCCAGCCGTTTGCGCAAAAGAATCAATGAAAGGGTATACGGCTCTTCTCCAGTCGAGCAGGCGGCACTCCAGCATTTGAGTCTTCCCGATTGCTTGACGAGCCGAGGCAGAATTTTATTTTCCAGTACATCCCATCTGCTCGGATTGCGGAAAAACTCTGACACGTTAATCGTCATGCGGTCCAGAAATTCGTAAAAGAGATCCTTGTCTTTTGAAATGGCATCAAAGTACTGTGCGAATGTGGAGTATCCCCTTTTTTGCCGCAAGGAGGTCAGGCGTCGCTTCATTTGCGCTTCTTTATAGAGGGCAAGATCAATACCAGTCATTTTTTTCACGCTTAGTATAAATTGAATAAAATCCTTATCTTCCATACGTGCAATCCTCCCTCTTACCCGTTCCCTTTCTTCCTATTCTCCAAACATCGGCAAAATCCTATCATTCCTGTAGCGAATTATGGCGAAAAAAAGAAAAAGACCTGAAAATCAGGTCTTTTCACCAAAGCAAGCTTAGATCCAAGCTTGGATCGTTTTATCGTAAGCAAGAACTTCGTCGTTGGAGAACCAAAGCGCGATTTCACGCTCAGCGCTCTCTGGAGAATCGGAGCCGTGGATGATGTTCATGCCAACGGAGGTTGCAAAGTCTCCACGGATGGTACCGGAAGCAGCATCTGCTGGGTTAGTTTTGCCCATCATGGAACGAGCGTTGGCAATTACGTTGTTTCCTTGCCATACCATAGCGAATACAGGACCGGAAGTGATGAAGTCTACCAGTTCGCCAAAGAACGGGCGCTCTTTGTGCTCAGCGTAATGCTGTTCAGCCAGTTCGCGGCTTACTGTCATCAGCTTTGCACCTACCAGTTGGTATCCTTTGTTCTCAAAGCGGGAAACGATTTCCCCGACCAGGTTACGTTGTACGCCATCAGGTTTTACCATAAGGAATGTTTTTTCCATTGTATGTATGCCTCCATCAGAGCTATGTATTGGTGCAGTCTTTCACACCAACGAAAATTTTATCAAAACACAGGTTCCCAAGCAACAGCTTATCCAAGAAATTCGTTTAAAATTTACGTTCGATGATAAAGTCCGCAATCCCTAGCAAGGAGGTTTTGGCTTGATTGTCTGGCAGATCAGCCAAAACAGAGCGTGCACGTGCGATATAACGCTCCGCGAGCGCTTGCGAATATGCGATTCCATCATCCTTACGAACCAACTGAATAGCTTCATCTACGTGATCCCAGAAGGTATTATCGGCGATCCAGCTTTGAAAACGATCACGAAAGCGTCCGTGGTGCGCCGTGTACAACGCAGGCAAGGTAATGTTACCGTTCACCAGATCACTCCCAGCCGGCTTGCCCAGCTGTTTTTCTGTACCCGTAAAATCCAGAATGTCATCGGTTATCTGAAAAGCCATCCCGACATTGTAGCCGTACCAGTACATTTTGCGCACAATATTTTGAGGAGCTCCGCTCGCGACGGCTCCCATTTGACAGCTGATAGCGATCAGCAAGGCCGTTTTGCGTTTGATTCGGCGCAGGTAGGTACGGAAATTTTGTTCCCAATTATTCAGATCCTTCACTTGCTCAATTTCGCCCTTGCACACTTCCACCATGGCATGGGCGAGTATCCGGTGAAGCTGAGGAATCGGCAGCTGAGCGACGATTGCTAATGCGCGCGCAAAAATATAGTCCCCTGCGTACATGGCAATCTTGTTGTCCCATTTGGTACGTACTGTTTCTCTGCCACGCCGTTTGTCGGCATCGTCAATCACATCATCGTGAACCAATGTCGCCATGTGGATCAACTCTAAAGGTACCGCTACGTGCTTGAGACGTTTTACGTCGTAGTCTCCCCATTTCCCTCCAAGCAGGACAAAAACAGGACGAATCCTTTTTCCTCCCGCCTTCAGCAAATGCGTAGACGACTGGTACAACTCACGCACTTCGGTATCAATGGACTTTTCCAGCTCATCTTCTATGTACTGGACGTCCTTTTTCATCTTGAAGTAAATATCGACAAGGTTCATCCGTCCCACCTATTTCATCAACGTAGTATTGATTGGTGTCGCAGCAGCTTCTTGCAGCAATTTTCTGATCAAGCTCTCGTGTAACGAAGGAAATCTCATGCTCGTAATACCTGAAGGATTACAGGGATTCCGGCTCCCCCCACCGTCTGAACAGAGCATGTGGAACATCAAGAGCGTCCAGTGCCTTGCCTACTACAAAATGGATGAGGTCATCCATCGTCTGCGGCTTCTGGTAAAAGCCTGGCATGGCGGGCAGAATCTTTACTCCGAGACGACTCAATTTCAGCATGTTTTCCAGCTGTATGGCGTTCAACGGAGTCTCACGCGGTACCAGGACGAGTCGCCGCCCCTCCTTCAACATCACGTCTGCCACACGTTCCAGCAGGTTGCCGGAAGCGCCGTGCGCGATACCGGAGAGCGTACCCATCGAGCAAGGCACCACAATCATTCCATCACAGCGATACGATCCGCTGGCAGCTGGACAATTGAAATCCCGCATCCCCCAATAATGAAGCTCACCCGGAAAATCCTGCTGCAGTTGTTCCCGCAGCAGGGCTTCCCGGTCACTCGTCTCGAAGTCCAATTCATCACGAAACACTTGCCAGCCAGCCTCGGTAATCATCAGATGAACCACATGGCCGGCTCGAAGCAATTCCTGTACCAGGCGAATGCCATAAATAGCGCCACTCGCCCCTGTTATCCCGACAGCCCATTTTTGCTGCGTCATGCGATCACCAAATCAATCATAGTAAAAGTAAACATTACTACACTCAGCACTCCGTTCATATTGAAGAATGCCACATCCAGCTTGGAGAGGTCAGTCGGTTTCACCAAACTATGCTCATAAATGAGGATGGCGCCGGAAATCAGTACCCCGATCAAGAACCAGATTGACAAATCGGCTAAAGCGTAGAGCGATAGCAAGCCAACAAACGTAATGACGTGGCAAATTCTCGCTACCAGCAAAGCATTGGCAATTCCAAAGCGGCTCGGCATGGAGAACAAGCCTTCTTTGCGGTCGAAATCTGCATCCTGACAAGCATAGATAATGTCAAAGCCCGCTGTCCAGAACAAAACGGAAGCAAACAGCAATAGTCCGGTTACATCTACTTGTCCAGTAGTTGCGACCCAGCCACCCAGCGGACCAAAGCCGATCGCCACACCCAAGACAAAGTGACAGAGCCAGGTAAAGCGCTTGGTATACGAATACAAAACGAGTACAAAAACAGCCAATGGCAAAAGTTTAACTGCCAGATCATTCAATTGGAAGGCTGCAATAAAAAGTACGATGAAAGAAACAACAATGAATAACAGTACCTCGAGTACGGAAATCAATCCAGCCGGTATCGCACGCGTGGCTGTGCGGGGATTCTTGGCGTCCACGAAGCGGTCAATCAGACGATTGAGCGACATGGCAGCGCTCCTTGCCCCTACCATCGCTACGGTGACCCAAAAAATCTCCATCCAGGTAGGCCAAGTGCCCTCTACTACAATACTACCCAAAACAGCTCCCATAAACGCAAAGGGCAGCGCAAAAATAGAGTGCTCAAATTTTATCATTTCCATAATTATTTTCAATTTACGAAAACCCATGACGTACACTTCCTATCCCCAAAAAGAAATACCTTATGACGAAGACTAGCTTGGCTTTGTTCCCATATGCAAAGCAGCTACTCCGCCCATAAATAATTTGACTTGTACTGGATCCAATCCAGCTTTCTGAAACATTCCGGCCAGCTCTTTGCTGTCAGGAAAGTTGGTCAATGACTGAGGCAGCCATGCATACTGCTCGTACTTATTGATCGCCATTTTCGCAATCACCGGCAAAATGTTGTAAAAGTAAAGATAAAAAAGCTTGCGATACGGAATAAAGGGGGGCTTGGACACTTCCAGTGATACAATTTTCCCGCCTGGCTTGACCACACGCGTCATCTCATTCAATACCGTCTGGATATCAGGTACATTTCGCAATGCAAAGCCGATCGTGGCATAGTCAAACGTGTTGTCCTCGTAGGGCAAATTCATGGCATCCCCGTTTACAAGCTTAACCATGCTGTCCACATTCGATTTGGAGACCTTATAAGCCCCCACATCCAGCATGTTCTGGCTGAAGTCCAAGCCCTCTACTCTTCCCGTAGGTCCCACTGCTTGAGCCAAAGCAATCGTCCAATCAGCAGTTCCACAAGCGACATCCAAAGCTGATTGACCAGGCTGAATATTCATTTGCTTCATCGTATAGTTTCGCCAAGCTACATGGCTGCCGAAACTAATGATGTTGTTCATCTTGTCGTATTCTTCCGCAATGCTTTCAAACACGGAGTGAACGTACTGCGCCTTCTCGTTCATCTGGGTCTGGTTCACTAGGTCTACATCTCCTCAATAACTCGTTTCAGTCGGCTGACCCGATGGCTATAACGAGCGGTAATGGCCGCAAGCATGTTTTGCGCTTCAGCAGGATGCAGATTACGAGCCATCTGTTCACACAATCCGATCATTTCCAAGGCTTTGGTTTCAACTCCGCTTAGCACCTGGGCAAAAGTTGCCCCCGGCTTTTGCAGAAGAAACTTCGAAAACCCCAATGGAATTTGTTCCTGCCATTTCAAGTGCTCCCACTCGCCAATGACACTCTCCACCGTAGCGGTATCCTTCAACAGATGTATCCAAAAGCGACGAATCTCTTCTCGCTCTGCGTATTCTTCCACCATCGCCACATAAAGGCCAGTATCAATGGTATTGCGCAGTTCCCAATACTCTTCATCTGATGAAAGCTTGCCATCTCGACCAGCAACATAAAGCTTCATCTTGGCTTCATTCACTCGCTGAACCGCTCCTGACAAAACCTCAACGGCTTTGATCTCACCTGACTCCGCCAACAATTGATAGTAGCGAGCACTGTAATAATCCCCTGCGAGTACAGTCAATTGTCGATTCCGTTCTGCCACTTCTGTTTGTTCGTAGGTGTTTTTTACTTGTTCATGCATGTCCAATCCCAGTTGGACGAGCCCAGTCGCTGTGCAGAGTACCGAAGCGCGTTCCTTGGTCATCCCTTGCTCCAATAGGAAAAGATACAAGAGGGCAAGTCGACTCTCCGAAATGGAGGGAACGTCAACGTATTTTTCTACATAGGATTGGGTGGTTCGCTTGTAGATCTGTTCGATGATGGAACGAACTACATCTACAGTTGGAGTATGTTCTTTGCTCATGCGTCCTCCTCCACTAGCTGTACACAACCTGATGTCTTTCGCCTGTTTCGTACACTTCTGTTTTTTCGTGCTGCCCGGTCAAAAAGGCCGTCTTTACCATCATAACACACTTCGTTCCTTAGGGACTAATTCTCTCGTAAAAATAAGGATCAATCCGTATCGGAAACGAATTTTTCACAAACCCTTCTATCTCATCCACCTCAGTCAATACCTCCGTTTGCTTTGCATGCGACTGTCGATCTGTCTGGATTGCTACCAGCAGCCGGTTGCCGTTCAATAAATCGCTTTCCTCTAACAAGCGGAAGTAGACTTGATTTACATTGTAAGTAAGGGAAAACAAGTCATGTGCCAGATTGTAAAAGTCCTGATAAACAAAAGGAAGCTGGACATTTTGTCCCGGCTTTACGGCCAAATCTACATAAATCGAGGCATGATCCCATTTGATACGCTTAATATTATAATGTGTCGATACCGTTGTAAATAAATCAAGCATATTTCGCTCTGTCATTTGAAACGGTTGGGAAGGCTGGAATGTAGCCAGGTCGGTCTGTTTCCATCGATCAACCGGGACGAGCGAAAGCAACAAGGCCAATAATGAAGATACCGCGATAGCCAACAAGAGTCTGCGTGGCATAGACATCCCTCCTCTTCATCATTGTACAAACAAAAAAAGCAGGCTATGCCTGCTTTCCCAACTCTTCCGTTATTCTGCTGTGTCAATCGTACCATGCTCTGAGTAGATGACCGCTTTACCGCGCACTTTGATCGCGGAGGTATGCTCGGTAAATTGAAAGATCATCACTTCACCTTTGTCCAGCTTTTCAGTGTGATGGAACCGTGTATCAGAACCCCGTGTCAGGCCAATCACATGTACGCCATTCTCTTTCGCCTTTACGATGACGTAATCTTGATGAGGATTGGGTGTTTGCGACATATCCTGTCCTCCTTGTTTATACCATGTGTCTCTATGATGTCCTGAAAACCTATAGACGGTTCAAGATTTTGTCTACGTAACGTTGTGTCTCCTGTGGAAGCTGGGAATAATGCTCTCTCAACTCTTCGTCGTTGGTAATACCCAAATTGCTCACGCGTGTCGGTCCAGCATTATAGGCTGCCAATGCGACACCAACATTTCCATCAAAACGATCCAGGAGTGATTTCAGATACTTGGTTCCGCCCGCAAGGTTTTCATCAGGATCGTATACATTGCGGACGTGCATAGCTTGTGCTGTTCTGTCCATGAGCTGCATCAAACCTTTGGCTCCCGCACCAGAAACAGCATTGGGATTAAAATTCGACTCCGCTCTAACCACTTCACGAATCAAATCTTCATCCACGCCATGAGAGCTTGCCATACGGCTGATTTTCTCAAGGATTGTCTGTACGGGAATATCATGATCCTTCCCCGCAGATGTCGGGTACGAAGTATAGGTATCATATTCGGAATCACCCTGCAAAAAGGACCATTGATTCGTACCATCAAGCCTGAATTCGATTTCTTGGGCGGAAATCACTCGCTGTCCAGCTGCCACTTCTGCTTGCAAGATATCGGCAAACAAAACATCATCGGAAGTAGATGCGTCGGCTTGGGACGCGGTAGAATCAAAATTTTGTAGCTGGTACAAATATGGCTGCAACGATACCGGCATCTTCATCACTACAAACAATCCCTTCCTACTTGTATCATCCTTCTATTATAAAAAAGAAATTTCAGGAAGCCAATAGTGTATTTTTTTATGACTGTGATCCGTCGTGGCAAGAAAAGAAGCCTGCAATACAGCAGGCTTCTCGATCTTCATGCTTATGGTCGGAATGCAGGGATTCGAACCCTGGACCTCACCCACCCCAAGGGTGCGCGCTACCGGGCTGCGCCACATCCCGAAGTTGCTTACTATCACTTAGCTTACATGGATTATTATACCGTAGAGCAGCACACCCTGCAAGACAAAGAGTGAAATTATGGCGTATTTTTTCACCATATTGAAATCACGATCACCCATGAGCTACCAGGACGATCGTGATATTGTTTACCAATCTGAGGTTTCCAGCCATTCCCCCGATGCAGCATTCATAGAGCGGCTTTCCGCATGAAAAGCAGGGACGAAGACGAGTTTTGCCTGCTCAGCTTTTGGTGAATCGACTTCCGGGAAAATATAGTGCAATTCGATCGGCATCGCTTCCAGCCACTTTTCTTTTGCCGCTTCCTTGGCGACCACAGCAGCTGTAGCTGCGAGATGCCATTCAAACGAACGCGTAGTAAACTTTGAGAGCACATTGTCTTCTCGTTCGAACTCCATGCTCAAGATTGGCTTTGCTGCGCGCACCCCGTTGTGGATTGGAAACACATCCAGTTGATACCCTACAGTGTCATCTGATCTTCGGTTGTCCTCATTGAGATAGCGCTCGCGAAGCAAATACTCCCCTTTCTTCATGTGAACAAAATCCTCCAGGAACTGGAGTGCTCGCTTTTTGGCCTCGGTACGTGTAGTAGTAAATCGCGGAAGGGTAGGCTCTTCTCGCTCATCCGTCTGAATGGATAGCAGTTCGCCCGTTTTTTCATCCAAAAAGAGAGTGATTGTGCTGGCTCCATCCGTAGCCGTATAAGATGTTGTCGCTGCCTCATCCGGATGGACAGTCCGTGAAGTGGATACTTTCAAACCAGCCTCTTGAAGACCAGCATAAGTGCTGGACAGCTTCTTCACTTTCTCGACAGTCAAGGAGCTAGGTTCTTTGTCCTCTTTTAGTGTCAGCAATTCGTCGCTATAGTGATACGTCAACGCTATGGCTTCTCCTGTTTTCGCATCAATTCCACGATAGGGAGATGCAGCATACTGAAGTACGCCGTTTTCGTCATCTAGCACCAGCTCCAATGCGAGCTGATCAGCAAACGCTCGCTTGGCTTGCTCAAGAGCAATGATCCCTGAAGCGGACGGCAGACGGTCAATATTGATAGCGTGATCCACCCAGCGGAATGAGCGAATTTGTCCTGAAGATTCGATCATGACATAGGCTACTTCATCTTCCACTGTGATTCCATTCACGATGGGATAGAGGGGAACTTTAACCACACGACTGGCATGAGAATTTGTGTCCTTTCCTGCAGCCATCGTACCTCCGAGTACTTCTTCGGCAAAATCAGCCGCTGCTCGGAGTGCCTGATTTTTATCTAATGTGCTGTCCTTCCCCTCATCCTTCCAAGCGAGGTCAAGCTGCTCCAGCTTTCCTCCTTTTGAGAGATTCATGTAGACAGCCTGAGGGGTCGTCTTGCGCGAATATTCATCCGACTTCAGATCAATATGGATCTGCCAGGTGTCACCACCTTCGCTCGTGATCTGTACAGTCACCGGAATGTCCTCCATCGAGAAAAATTCCACTGCATCTTCTACGAGTTGTTTCGCCTTTGGATTCCTTATTTCACCATCATTTATCTGTAAAAAAACACTTCTCATTACGGCTCGAATGTCCCTGAGAAGTGTTTTTTTGCATGTCAGTCTGGTGTTGTACGCAATTACACGCGAATAAGGCTGAACACTTCTGCCCTCGCAGCAGCGTCTTTTTCAAAGATTCCCCGTACAGCAGACGTGATGGTCTTGGAGCCGGGCTTCTTGATCCCTCGCATCGTCATGCACATATGCTCTGCCTCTACGACGACAACTACGCCGTGAGGGTCAAGCTTGCGCATCATGGCGTCTGCTACAGTAGCGGTGATGCGCTCCTGAAGCTGGGGACGTTTGGCCACCGTATCCACGGCGCGTGCCAGTTTACTCAAGCCAACGACACGTCCACCGCGCGGGATGTAGGCCACATGTGCCTTTCCAAAGAAGGGCACCAGGTGATGTTCACACATCGAATAAAAAGGAATATCCTTGACGAGAACCATCTCTTCATGGTCCTCGCTAAAAACAGTCTCAAAGTATACCTCTTCGTTAATGTGCATTCCTTCAAATACTTCTGCATACATTTTCGCAACCCGTTTTGGCGTATCCAGCAATCCTTCCCGATCCGGGTTATCACCTACAGCCTCCAAAATCATACGGACAGCCTGTTGAATTTTTTCCAAATCGACGTTCATATTAAACCTCCTACCTACTGGCCCTAGTTACTCGATCTATGTTCCGGCACGAGCCCTATTTTCATTCGTGTGAGTGGTTGAATCTGTCAAAAGCAAACAAGCCAATCTTACCATAATACGCTGCAAAAAACAAAATGCTCGTGTGCAACTTGTACAGGAAGTCGCACTTTCCGTGACATTCTGAAAATAACTGCATGGATAAGAAAAAAACCCACATTACGAGAATGTGGGTTTTTTTATGTAAGTGGTTCGTTATTATACATAACGATTACTTGATGGAGTCTTTGAGTTGTTTACCTGGTTTGAACGCAGGTACTTTGCTGGAAGCGATTTCGATCTCTTCTCCTGTTTGTGGGTTACGACCTTTACGAGCCGCACGCTCACGAACTTCGAAGTTACCGAAGCCGATAAGTTGGACTTTGTCACCCGTTTTCAGTGCGTCAGCAATTGCATCCAGTACAGCATCAACTGCTTTTGTCGCATCTTTTTTGGTGAGTTCAGTGGTTTCAGCCACTTTTGCAATCAGTTCTGTTTTGTTCATTCTTGTTCACCTCCCCTCAAAGAACTCCACAAGTCCTAGCTATTATTTTTCTTAACCGAAATGCGTTGTTTTATACACGATTGGTTGTTTTTACCGATCTGACAAGCTTATAGTAATACACAGATTTCTGAAATTCAAGTACCTCCTGTCGAAATTGAACGAAATACAAGAAAAAAAGGCTCCCCATCAGTACGGGAGCCCCATTCTTTCCTGCGTTATCTAGTTCCATTTTCCTACGTTTTACAGTATGATCGCGATCAGTCCGCCAGAGCCTTCATTGATGATACGCCCCAAGGTTTCCTGCAGTTTGTATCTCGCATTGTCCGGCATCATGGTGATTTTTCCTTGAATTCCTTCTCGGACGATCGAGTGCAGGGATCTGCCGAAAATATCGGAATTCCAAATCGACAACGGATCTTTGTCGAAATCTTGCATCAGGTACCGAACCAGTTCTTCGCTTTGCTTTTCTGTACCGATGATTGGCGCAAACTCCGATTCCACATCTACTCTGATCATATGAATGGATGGAGCGGTTGCCTTCAGCCTGACACCAAAGCGAGGGCCTTGACGGATGAGTTCAGGTTCGTCCAAGGTCATCTCATGCAACGACGGAGCCGCAATGCCATAGCCTGTGCTCCGGACCATATGCAGCGCTTCCGCTACCTGATCGTATTCCCGCTTGGCATGGGAGAATTCCTGCATGATTTTCAGCAAATGATCCTTGCCGCTGATCTCGACACCCACGATCTCCACCAAGATGCGATCATAGAGCTCATCCGGTGCGTAAAGATCGATTTCAGCTATCCCTTGGCCCATATGCATGCCTGCAAGGGACGCTCGCTCCACGAAGTCATACTCGTTGAAGAAACCGACGACACGGTCCACATCGCGTAACCGGCGTATATCCTGCACAGTCTCTCGTACGGCTTCTTCGTAGTTTTGACGGAGCCAGTGCCCATTCTCAAGCACCATGACCCAGCTGGGCAGATTGACGTTTACTTCATGTACAGGGAATTCAAACAGAACTTCCCTCATGAGAAGCAGGATTTCTTGTTCGGTCATGTGATCAACTGACAGTGCGACGACCGGAACATCGTATTTTTCCTGCAGCTGAGCACGCAGATTTTGGGCTTCATCAGATCGTGGACGCGTCGAGTTGACGACAATCACAAAAGGCTTCCCAACTTCCTTGAGCTCGTTGACAACCCGCTCTTCCGCATCAATGTAACCTACACGGGGAATTTCCGCGATGCTGCCATCCGTTGTAACCACAATTCCAATCGTGGAGTGTTCCTGGATGACTTTGCGGGTACCTACTTCTGCTGCTTCTTCGAATGGAACAGGCTCTTCGTACCAAGGTGTGTTCACCATTCTCGGCCCGTTGTCATCCTCAAATCCTTTTGCACCCTGAACCGTATATCCCACGCAGTCAACGAGGCGGACGTTGATGCTGAGCCCTTCGGTTACGTGTACATTGACAGCCTGGTTTGGAACAAATTTCGGCTCTGTCGTCATGATTGTTCGGCCGGACGCACTTTGCGGCAATTCGTCCGTAGCGCGAATCCGTTCGGCCTCTGATTGAATATTGGGGATGACGACCTGCTCCATAAATCGCTTGATAAATGTGGATTTCCCTGTACGCACAGGCCCTACAACGCCTAGGTAGATATCTCCGCCTGTCCGTTCGGCTATGTCTTTAAAGATGTCAACTCGTTCCACCATCGATGACCTCCTTCTATTTGTCTATTTTTACACTATGACCGTTTTTCCGAATTATCCCTGACCGCCAGTATTTTCCCGGGAACCTCGTACTAGTTTCGTGGACAGTACAAATATATGTGAGTATGGGAGAACTAGAACAAAAAAACGACTCTTTTTTAGAGTCGTTTTGATCGGATCAATGTAATTTCAGGAGTTTTGGCTGATCGCCTACCATCGTATATGGGAACGATTTAGCCGGAACGAAGTTGGATTCCCTCGCCATGACATATCGCGGATCCGTTCTTTCTTGCACGGTCGCCTTGCTCTCTCTCAGAACGGTAGCAATGTCGATGGCGTAATCAATTCCTACATCTCCTTTTCCATTCATCACGAGTGGTAAAAGGTATGTACCTGCTGTACCTGGTACTTGTGTTTCTTTCATGCCAATTTTTCCAAAATCAATAGAGAAATATCCATCCCCGATGTCTGCTTTGATCGGCAGCTCATTGTCGTTGTTGTATTGATACGAATGAACCGCTCGTTGGACATCGGCTACCGTACTGATAGAGCTCAAGTGGATTAATCTCACAGTCGGGTTGGTCTCTACGTCAATCAGCACATACTTGAATACGCCGCCTTTTTCAAAGGAGTTTCCAGGGACATCCGGCATGTACTTCGGAATCAGTTTGTGAAAATCGATCTCGTACTTTTCGAAGATCGGCGTGTCTAAATCTTTTGTGACAATAGGCAGAACCGATGTATCCTGCCTGAATTGATCAATCGCTTTTTGCGTTGCTTCTAGAAAAAATGCGCTCGGCATCTGGTTCTCTGCTCGCCTTTCATCCGGATACAAACATCCTGAAAGCATCACAGACAAAAGCGTCAAGCAAACAAGCAACGGATGCCATTTACGCAACGAATACTCCATCTTCCCTATACACCTCTTGCTTCAATCTTCATTTTCTTCTTGCTGCCGCAGCAAAGCAGCTTGCACGACGGACTTCAAACGGCTCTCCGGTATACGTACCGTACAGTCTTTTTGTGTGACCTTGGCTTGACACCCTAGACGTATACCCTGTTCCAGATCGTTCTCTGCCAGCTTACGTACCTCCAGAGCGGTTGGAGGGGATAATTCTCCCTGCTCCAGCACGACCTTGCACATCAGACAGGAAGCGTGTCCACCGCATCGTTGAGGTATCACCACGCGAGCAGATCCAGCTACGCTGACAAGAGTCTGTCCCTGTCTCGCCTTTACGGTTTTGCCTGATGGTAAAAACGTTACTTTACTCATGAACCAATGTCCCAATCAATATGGCCGATGAGCGAGCGTCACATCGCCATCCTTGACGATCTGAACCTGGCACCCCAGCCTGTATCCTTCAGCTCGTTCTGCTTTGCGCAGACGCAGCTTTTCTTCCTTCGTCACTTCATTCAGTGCTTCTGCTCCTTCGATTACCAAAGTGCGACATTGTGCACATACGCCTCGTTGGCAAGCATATCCCCAGACGACTTTATGCTTTTTGGCCAATTCAACGATCGACTTGTTGGTCTCTACAGGCAACGTATGGCTACCCGATCGGCTTTGCAAGGTTAGCTGCGCCATAACTCCCTCTCCTTATACAAACATAACCACTAAGATTAACACAAAAATGACAAGCAACATCAAAAAGCCCACCGTTCTGAGTACGAAACGAAGCCAGGCATTTTGGGTCTTCCTGGAAAAAAGCATCATGAAATTGCAGACGAACATCAATGCGATAGCGACAAATGAGATGTTCATCTTCGTAATAGGATCAATATACATCTAGACTACAGCATCCTTTGCTTTTTTGGTTTTATTATACCATACTTCACCATCCTGCACCTGACGGATGCGAACCACCTTCTAGACGTTCGCATAGACTATCGTGATGAATTCGCCCATTGGAGGGATGGCAGATGAGCAGCAATCGTAAATGGCGAAATCCATATGCACCCATTCCTAGCAAGAAACTAAACGACCAGGCAACCGAGGTGTCCCTTGCCGTCACACCCAAAAAAGTCGTGCCCGCCACAGCTGACCTGCGCACTTCCGTGTCCAAGATGCGCAATAATATTAAAGGCATAAGCACAACGATTCGACAAGTGGAAGAGACGATGGACACCCTGTACGGTGCGATGGAGATCTTTGAGAACCTGGGCAAGCGTAATGCCGACAAGCCAGAGACAGCCGAAAAACCAAGCAACAAGCGCAAGGCGGCACCAGAGACTGCCCAAAAAGTCAGTGAATCCTCCGAGCAGGAAGCTGGCAGTGGCGGTGCAAGCAGCAATCCACTGGCCAATATCGACATCGGTCAGTTGCTTGGGTTGTTACAGTCTCCTCTAGTTCAAAATCTTCTGACCCAGACGGTCACAAACAGCGGAAAACAAAGAAAAAAAGAGGGATGATCTCCCTCTTTTTTTCTTGTTTCTGTAGGTCAGCCATGTCCCTGTAGAGCCATGATTGTTCCTAGTCTTACTGTATGACGGTTTTCTCAGCATGTAACGGTCATAATCGCCCATTTCTCTTACTTGAGCAGCTTGCCTAAGGATGAGAGATCTGACAGGTTGATTTCTTTATCCCGGAACATCTGAATGATCTTGTCTTCTTTTTCTGGCGTAAGCGTCTTGCCACTCATCGCGGCCAGCGACTGGATCATTTGACGCAGCTTGGTTTCGTCTTCAAAATCACTTTTCTTAACCGTGCTAGCCAGTGATCGAAGCTTGCTTTCATCCACATGCTCTACGGCTTTGCTCTTCAGACTATCCATGAAACGACGTGAGAAATTGCTGTTCATGCGAAACCTCCTCCTGCCATCTAGGCTTTCACGCTATCTTATGTGCAGGAGCCTAAATGTGTGAGGCGATCTCACTCTGGACGATCTGCATCCGGGTTTAACAGCCCCATCTCATACGTTTTTCCGCGACCCATCAGCTCTTCGACGCCTTGTTTGGCTGTTTTGCCTTCAAACAGAATCCCGTATAGGACTGATGTAATCGGCATCTCTACCTGCTCTCTTTGAGCCAGAGCGTGGGTAGCGTGCGTGGTCCGAACTCCTTCGACAACCATTCCCATCTGCTCCAGCACGTCCTCCAGCTTGTTCCCCTGTCCGAGCATGTAGCCAGCGCGCCAATTTCGACTGTGCTTGCTGGTGCAGGTGGCGATCATGTCCCCAACGCCTGCCAGTCCCAAGAAAGTCAGGGGCATCGCGCCCAGCTTGCTTCCCAAGCGGCTGATTTCAGCAAGCCCTCGCGTCATAAGTGCTGCCTTCGCATTATCGCCATAACCTAAACCATCTGACATTCCTGCGCCGAGTGCAATAATGTTCTTGAGTGCACCAGCGATTTCGGCACCGACCAGATCGGGGTTGGTATAGACGCGAAAATTGGGATTCATCAGCAAATCTTGTGCCCTCAGCATGCTTTCTTCAGAGGCAGATGCGACGACTACAGTCGTTGGCTGTTGAAGAACGACTTCCTCGGCATGACTCGGACCTGTAAGAACAGCCAATCGAGCGGCAATCCCCGGCGAAACCTCCTCGGAAATCACCTCTGACATCCGTTTTAAGCTCTCCAATTCGAACCCTTTTGTCGCATGCAGCAGCAGGACATCAGGCTCAAGATGCGCTGCCAGCTTTTTGCACATGTCTCTCATCGAATGTGAAGGAACAGCTAGAAGCACGATGCGCATCCCCGCAACAGCTTCCTGTATATCCGATGTAGCGACAATATTTTCGGGAAGCGTGATTTCAGGAAGGTATTTTTCATTCCGATGCGTATTGTTGATTTCCTCAGCTGTTTGGGGGTTACGCACCCATAAAATCACCTGATGACCGTTCATCGCCAAAACAGAAGCAAGTGCTGTACCCCAACTCCCAGCGCCGATAACGGCTACCTTTTGAATCAAGAGCGCTCCCTCCAACATTTCATTTTATTTGTACCTTGCTTGTGCTAGCCGGTTTATCCTAGTTTTCGATTGGTTTTATCCCCCAGTTTTCGCTCAGTCCCTGCAAGAAGATTGCGGATATTGTTATGATGGCGAATGTAAGCAAAGACCGTGAGAACCAGGCTGGTCCACAAAAAAGCAATCGGCTTGTCCAGCACAAATATCACGATGGGAAGAATGGTTACCAGAATAAGTGAACCTAGCGATACATAGCGGGTGATCATGATTGTGATCACAGCGGCAATACCACCAATCAAAAAAGCGAGGGGTGAAAAGCCAAGCGCCACACCCAAGGTGGTTGCAATACCTTTTCCCCCGCGAAATCCAAAAAAGATGGGCCAATTGTGACCAGCAATTGCAAACAAGCCTGACACTGCATATGCAAGCGGATCTCCCCCTGTAAGCAGGTGGGTGGTTCCCATCGCTAGCAGGCCTTTCGTCGCGTCCAGCACCAGGACGGCGATCCCAGGTCCTTTGCCCAGTACGCGTAGCGTGTTCGTGGCCCCCATGTTGCCACTCCCCTGCGAACGAATGTCAATTCCCGCTATTTTTTTTGTAATGAGATAGCTAAAACTGATTGATCCAATGAAGTAGCTGATCACCCAGGCTAATAGGACCATGACCCTTTCCCTCTCCCTATGTTTTTTTCCGCGTCCAGATACGCACAGGCGTCCCCTCGAAAACAAACGCCTCACGTATTTTATTCTCTATGTAACGCTCATAGGAGAAATGCATAAGCTCCGGATCATTCACAAACAAGATGAATGTCGGTGGCTTGACTGTTGCTTGTGTCGCATAGTTGATTTTCAAACGCTTTCCTCGATCAGATGGTGGTGGAGTCCGAATCGTGGCATCCGTGACCAGATCGTTCAGAACAGAGGTTGGAACTCGCATGGAGTGCGCTTCCGCTACCTCGTTTACTTTTGGCAGGATGGTATGTACACGCTGCTTGGATTTGGCCGACACGTACATGATCGGTGCGTAATCCAGGTACTTGAATTCTTCCCGGATCAGTTCCGTAAAACGTTGCATCGTTTTATCGTCTTTTTCTACCGCATCCCATTTGTTGACGATAATAATGACACCTCGTCCTGCTTCATGGGCGTAACCGGCAATCTTCTTGTCCTGCTCAATAATTCCTTCTTCTCCGTTGATCAAAACGAGCACAACATCTGAATCCTCGATGGCCCGCATGGCGCGCATCACGCTGTACTTCTCGGTGTTCTCATACACCTTTCCACGCTTGCGCATACCTGCAGTATCCACCAGTATGTAATTTTGCCCGTCGCGTTCAAAAGGTGTATCAATCGCGTCTCGAGTTGTTCCGGCTACATCACTGACAATGACACGCTCTTCACCCAGAATGGCGTTGGTCAAGGATGATTTGCCGACATTGGGACGACCGATAATCGATACGCGAATGATATCATCTCTTGTGTCCTCTTCGTCTGGCGCCGGAAAGCTCTTGACAACCTCCTCCAGCATATCACCGAGTCCCAGACCGTGACTACCAGATATCGGAAACGGCTCGCCCAAACCTAGCGTGTAGAAATCGTAAATATCTGCCCGCATTTCTGGATTATCTACTTTGTTAACGGCAAGGACGATTGGTTTCCCAGTCCGATTCAGCATGCGTGCCAGCTCCAAATCCGCATCGGTCACGCCTGTTCGTCCATCCGTAATCATTACGATGACAGTCGCTTCGTCGATAGCCAGTTCAGCCTGGTAACGCATTTGCGTGAGGATTTCGTCGGTCTCACCAAATTCAATACCGCCGGTGTCAATGACGTGGAAATTATGCGTCAGCCATTCGCCTTTTCCATATAGACGATCACGGGTTACTCCCGGCTGATCTTCCACGATCGCGATTCGCTCGCCAATCAATCTGTTAAATATCGTGGACTTGCCCACGTTGGGTCTCCCCACAATGGCTACCACTGGCAATCCCATAGTTTACAACACTCTCTCTCATTTCTGTTTTTGACTAGCTAATCATACCATACACTACTTATGCCGAACAATGATTAGGGAATCAGCCGTCACTTCATGCACCATACCATCTAATATCTTTTCCAGGGTAAACGCAATTTGCTGCATTTCTTGGTGATCCGCACAAAAAAAGATAGGGGCACCACCCGCTATTCGCTCTCTGTCCATTGTGATGACAGCTAGAATTTCACTAGGCATGCCCTACACCTCCTGCTTGGGAGCTTTTGATTTTTGCGGCATGCGAAAAACGCTTTCCAGAATGGGGACTGCTCCGATCACTGCTATTGCCTGCTCGACATCCTTGACCTGTGGAAGCAGAAAAACCCCCAATCGCCCGGTAGACAGATCTCGCTTTACCAAAGGGGTCAAGGACGGTTCACCTGTGTCCGTATAGACCCCAAGCTGTGTAGCGACATCGTGCAAAATCGCCTGCCTTTGTCCGGGATGCGCAATCGTCACCGTGGCATTGGCATCCTTAGGTGTGAGAATGTAGCCCATCCCTTGCTCACGTATCAGCGTTTGGGAATCTTCTAGCCCGACGTTCATGATGTAGATATCGTCCACGTACAAATCTTTTCCCTCTACACGAACACTCGCTTCCTTAATGTCGACAATCAAGGAAAGTGTCTTTCCGGACATCCATTTTCGCGCAAGGAGCAAGGTGATGATTCCCGCAATAAGCCCTCCCCACCAGTGGAAAAAAATGGCCGCAGAAGTCGTAACCAGAGAACAGAAAATGACCAGGTAATTCCTGCCTTCAAACACCATCGCAATGCCCTCGATGTAAGGACCACCTCTGGGTACCAGCTCTTGTTTGTCAATCTCGCTCAAGGTGGTTCGTTCCATGTTGCGTACATCGCGAAATTGCTGAGCTGCGACAGTCAAAAAAGTGACCGCTGTGTAGTTTTCCTTCAATAAAGCAGGTATGGCTACGGAACCAAGTGCTGCGGCGATCACGCCAAGCGAAACCTGAATGATTTTCCCGTGCGGATATGTCGGGTACTGGCGATAATCTGTACGTAAAAGATGGATCCTGCACAGAATCCCAAAAACAAACCCCATAGTCAGCGGCAATACAAATTCATTTGCAAGCAGTTCTTTCATCAGTCTCGTCATCACCTACGTGCATCGGAATTGGAAGGCTCTATTTGATTCCAACCTATCAAGCGACATACCCACAACCAGATGACACGAAGAATACACCAAAGGGAAAGACTGCTCCACATGAGATCCTGGGCATACTCATCGCCCAGCAAGCAAGTTCCGGACAGCCTCCAGAAATAGAGCGCGTGAATGACGTCAGCCAGAATGAAGGAAAAAAGGAGTGAAAAAAGTTGGGCCACTCCCTTTCTGTTGACAATCGCTACAGCCACCAGACCAATGACTGGTAAAATCAATTGCTCCTCCCAAAACAAGAGGACGGGATCTGTAAAGAACATCCAACGCAGCCAAAAGAGCAGCCAGGCAATCATCACGGAGGCAAGCAAGTGAATGCGGCGACGATCCTTCGGCATTTTTCGATACAACCATCCACACAAGATCAATGGCAATAACGTCCCTGCCAGGCTTACCTGCACAGGTGCAAAGGACAGCGGCCAAAAAGCAAATGAACAGATAAGAAAAACAGTAAGAGCAGCCAACAAGTGCTTTCTGGTTACTTTGAGTTCACGCAAGAGAAGATCCAGACTTCCCATCCAGACGAGGCACAACAGGCTCCATTGGATGAGAATGGCAAGTGTCCCTTCGTTCATGTTCAGCTCCTCAAGATGTGGTTGTCTCCCCAAAGTATGCCTCAACTGTCATCCTTTCATGAGCAAATAGGATGGAAGGGATGGCTACTATCTCTGAGCCAATCCAACCAGATCGATACCGCGCAATCGGGCATAATCCGCAGTTTGTCCCATAATCACCAACGGAAGACCGCGAAATCGATCGGTATTCGCTATTCCAAGCGAGGTCATTGCGATGCGAATTTCATGGTGCCACGCATCCACAGCCTGAAGGCATTCGTCGATTGTTCTTGTTTTGACTAGACGCAGCAAAGCCCCTGCTATCCCTACCGCCTCTGCCCCTAAGGAGAGGGCCTTTGCCACATCCAATCCATGACGAACACCACCTGTTGCCATCACCGACAAATGGCGATTTGCTAGAATACTGGCCTCCAGCAAGCTTTCCACCGTAGAAAGCCCCCAATCATCAAACATCGGCAGAGGCTGACTGCGACGCAGATTTTCCACCTTCGCAAAATTAGTGCCTCCTCGCCCCCCGACATCAATCATCTGAATGCCAATGTCTACTACCAATTTTTGTATGGTATCAGCGGACATCCCGAAGCCCACTTCCTTCACTAGCACAGGGACTGATAACTTATTCTTGATCCTTTGAATTTTTTCCAGATAACCGGAAAAATCCCGATCCCCTTCCGGCATCAACAGCTCTTGCATCACGTTCAGATGAATTTGCAGCGCATTTGCTTCGATCATTTCTACTGCTGCTTGCGCTTGTTCGACGGTTGCTTCCGCTCCAATATTGGCAAAGAGAATTCCATGCGGGTTCTCCTTGCGAACAATCGTGTAGCTCTCTCGGGCGGTTGGATCACGTAGGGCTGCCATTTGTGATCCGACTGCCATTGCCAGCCCTCGTTCTTTGGCAATAATCGCGAGCTTTTGATTAATCTCAGTGGTAGCTGCAGCTCCACCTGTCATGGCATTTATGAAGATCGGTGAAGTTAATCGGAATGGACCAAGATCTGTAACAAGCAAAGTGTTACCATAATGTATATTAGGTAAACTATTAGGGATAAATCGTACATCGTCAAATCCGTTTCTCTGCAAATCGTTCGTGGACAAAGCATGTTGAATGTGATCCATTTTTCGCTGGGATCGATCCATCCGCTCACATTCCTCTCTGTGTAACCTCTTAGCCAGAGCAAACTGATCTAGCACCTGATTCACTCTGACAAGGTAGACCTTCTGAATGAAAAAAGGGACACGCCTTTAGCGTATCCCCTCATCACCTGTACCTTACTTGAACTTGTCTTTCAGATCACCGAACAGTTCGCCCAAAGTAACGCCCATTGGCTGATTGTTTTCTTGTTGGAACTGTTGTTGTTCCTTTTTGCTGGCACGCTCTGCCTGCTCCACACGATCTTCCTCAACAGCGCGAATGCTCAAGCTAATGCGTTGTTCTTGTGGAACAACATCCAGTACCTTCACTTGAACTTCCTGGCCTTCCTTGAGTACTTCACCTGGTGTATTGACACGGCGGTTAGCGATTTGGGAGATGTGTACCAGACCTTCAATTCCTGGAGCCACTTCTACGAATGCACCGAAGGTAACCAGACGTTTTACGGTACCATTCACGATGGAGCCAGCTTTGAAGTCTTCTGCCACATTCGCCCAAGGACCGGCTTGCGTTTCCTTGATGCTCAAGCCGATGCGCTCGTTTTCTTTATCGACTTTCAATACCTTCACTTGTACCTTGTCGCCTTCCTTTACAACATCAGAAGGCTTCTCTACACGGTTCCAAGCCAATTCGGACACGTGAACCAATCCATCCACGCCACCGATGTCCACGAATACACCAAAATCTGTCATACGTTGAACGGTACCTTCCAGTACCTGACCAGGTTTGATGGTATCGAGGATCGATTGTTTTTTCACTTTCACTTCATCTTCCAAAACGGCTTTATGAGAGAGGATGACTTTGTTCTTTTCCTTATCCATCTCTACCACTTTCAGCGTCAGCTCTTTGCCTTTGTAGTCAGCAAAGTCTTCTACGAAGTGGCGCTCCACCATGGAAGCAGGGATAAATCCACGAACGCCCACGTCAACGACAAGACCGCCTTTAACGATCTCTTTCACGGTTGCCGTGATGATTTCGCCGCTCTCCATTTTTTGCTCCAGGTCAGACCATGCGGATTCCATCGCGACCGCTTTTTTGGATACGACCAGTTCTTCCTTTTCATCGTTGAGCTTGATCACGCGAACATCAAAGCTGTCGCCTACAGCTACTTCATCAGAAACTTTTTCCACGTGAAGCGGGGACAGTTCGCTGATCGGGATCAATCCGTCATATTTGTAACCTACATCTACGAGTGCTTGTTTGTCTTCAACTTTGGTAACGGTCGCTTTTACCACATCCCCTACGGAAATGACAGTTGCATCCGTTAAGCTTACGTTTGTTTCTTCCATCTTCAAAAGACCTCCTTCATGCCATCCAGTCCCAACCTATCTGTAAAGTGGTGGATTCCTCCAACCAGTTTGCTAGAAGCGGGAGCATGTATATTTTTAACTGATGCCAAAAAGACATTCAGTTAACTGACGAAGCCATTTAGTTCCAGTTAAAGTTAGTATTCTTCGCTTTACGGTTTCTATACCGATTGCTTGGAGCGATGCTCATCATAAAGCTTTTTGATCTCGGCCATGATCAGATCCGTTGCTTCCTTTAAAGTGTCGGAGCTGGATTTGGCCTGACGTAATGCCGTGAGATCAATCGGCTTGCCGTAAACGATTGTGACCGGGCGAAAAGGACGATAAGGTCCAATAATCGCAACCGGAATCACTTCGGCTTGTGATTTGAGCGCAAACATGGCGACGCCTGTCATTCCCTCCCCAATTTCTCCTGTCTTGCTTCTCGTGCCTTCTGGAAAAATTCCAAAGATTTTCCCATCTTCCAGCAGTTTTAGCGTAGAACGGATCGCGGCACGGTCGCCGGCTCCTCGTTTGACAGGAAAAGCACCAAACTTGGTGATCAAAAAGGATATGACGGGAATACGAAATAATTCTTCCTTCGCCATGAAAAAAACCTGACGCTCAATCCCTGAGCCCAATAACGGAGGGTCCCACAGTGAAATGTGATTGGCACACAGGATCACTGGGCCTTCCTTAGGTATATGATCTCGCCCGATCACTTGCCAACGAAAGACAAGCGAAAAAATCGTGCGGAAAAAGCCTCGGAATATACGATAATAACTCACTGTCTCGATTCTCCCGTTCGCTCGCAAATTTCCAGAATTCGATCAACAACCTGATCGATCGTCATCCCTGTGGTGTCAACCAGCACGGCATCTTCTGCCTGACGTAAGGGAGCAACTTCTCGATTCATATCCCGTTGATCACGTTCGGCAATGTCCTTTTCCATCTCAGACAGATCAGGATCAAGACCTTTTTCACGCAATTCCTTCCATCTTCTTTCCGCGCGTTCACGGATGGATGCCGTCAAGAAGATTTTCACATCAGCATCAGGAAGTACATGGGTGCCAATGTCGCGACCATCCATAACGACATTGCCTTGTGTTGCCAGATTCCGCTGCAGAACCAGCATCTGCTCCCGTACAGCTCCATAACTGGCCACAATGGACGCAAATTGACTGACTTCTGACGTGCGAATCCATGCTGTCACATCGGTGTCGTTCCAATACACGTGCTGCTCACCTTGAACGCGGCGCAGGTGTATCACATTATCCTGCAACAATTGGGATACGGCTGCTTCATTCTCAATAGGTAGAGCATGGTGATGTACTGCCCAGGCCAAGGCCCGGTACATCGAGCCCGTGTCAATGTAAACGTACTCCAGCGCTCCGGCAACCTTTTTAGCTACCGTGCTCTTTCCCGCTCCCGCTGGGCCATCAATCGCAATATTCATGATCTCTCACCTGCTATGTACTGTAGTCCAAAAAGGGAACAGAAATAAGAAAACCTCCATCGAGGGTCATTCAGAATGAGAGCAGCGACGACCTCGGATGAACCGAAGACCTTTTTCTCTGCATCAGGAAGTGTTCCCCGTTGCCTCGTCATTCTGATACAGGAAAAAAGCTTCGTTCGAAGCCTTCTCTCACGGATATATCTTTTTCATAGTACCATAGGATGGAAACATGCGCAAACCTTAGGGAGCTCCCGAAACCCCTTCCAGCCTCTCCGTCTCGATCAAAACAGAGCGCACTGGGTCGTATTGAATCAACAATTCACCTGCCGCAAGCACGATCATGCACACCGCGATTCCGATCATGATTGCTTTTTCTATACGCATGGAAAAACGGCGGTATCTCTCGTTGTAATGGCTTCGCATGAGGTCCCATCCTGTCTGGCGCTACTCGATAACGCCTTTTCTACGCAGATCCAATTGCCGTTCATAGCAGGCTCTCACTACTTTAACGCGATCTGCTTCGCTGATTTGTATAAATTTCCCTGAAACCCACTGATTTAGTCCTTTTTCTTCCGCTGGTTTTACTCTAACGATCTGAAGCTCTGCGCTTGCATGCTGCATTTGTCCGGTTTTGCTCGGAAACGCAATCCACACTTGCACAGTATCATTTTCCTGCAGGTGATACGTATCCTTGCAGGTAAAGGATAAGCCGCCACCACTCAGATCTACTGTTCGTGTAAGAAAATGGTAGTTCCGAATCGGATCGATTAGTTTTACGGCAATATCCAAGGAGGAATCAATGCGCAAGTAATTGCGGCGCTGTGTACGCACGATTTCCTCTTTGGCAGGCAGCTGTAAAAACAAGACAGGCAATGGTTCACTCTGTCTGCCTACAATAGAAGATTGAAATTCATAGCGTGATCCATCTTCCCCTACATACCAGACGGAACAGGGTGTACCGACATCTAGCAAGCCGGTTCTGCCTGTATTTTCACTCGTTGGCAATTCAATTACGGCTATGCCGTCCTTACTATCTGTCACACGGCTCTTAAACGAGTGAGCACGTGCTTCTTCAGAGGAACTATTCACGTTCAGTCTTAATGTTTGGCCAATTCGCGGTAGCATCTTTCAACGTTCCTCCTTTTCCCTCTCATTCTTCCATTATATACCCTATTGTTTGAAATCAGCAAATAGGGAAAGCCCCTGTAATCAGGCTTTCCCTCTGAAAATCAAGCTCAGGCTATTGCACTCCCGGTTGTTGATTGCCACCTGTCTCCATCCGAACGATTTCTTCTTCTTCTCCTGTCTGTGCATTGATGTAGATCATATAGGTATTCCCTTCAAAGCTACCGGTCAGCTCCCAGGCTAAAACCTCTTTGCCATCATTTTTCCCTTCGATCATGGCGAGTCTTTGGTCTGTCACTTTTACACTTGGATTCACTTTTCCTCTAGCTTCCTCTTTACTTACTTTCGGCTTTGGCACCATCCGCTTCTTGTTGTTGAACAGGTACTCTGTCGAGTTGAAGGCGGTTACGCGTCCCGAATCCAGAGCCACTTCACATACCACAGCATCCGGATAGAAACGTACTCCGTCGACCTCTGGAACAAAGGTGAATACGGCCATACCGTCGTAGCTATCGATTTCCGCTACCTTCATATTGTCATAACCGTGAGCACGCAAGAATTTATGACCGCTTTCTTGCGCTTTTTCAATTGAAATTTTCTCTTTGCCAACCTTTCTTTCATCCATCAGCCAAACGACCTTGCCGCCTCGCTTGGTAACGTCCATGTTGATCGCTGTAGCATCTTTTGGGGAAGTAATTCTAACACTGTAAGCCGAATAGGTTTCCCCCTTCCCGTTCTCGTCTACATCGACCTTCACATTGCCTTCCTTCATACCTACAAAATCAAGCGCGATTCGTTTTGCATCTTCCTTGCTAACCTTTTTTCCATCGATTCCTTTGATCCGCTGCTGCTTCTTTTTATCCAAGCTCTGAATGCCTACGCCCCAGTCTAAGTCTGGGTATTCCTGTACTTTTTTCTCGATCGTCTTAAACCCGTCTACGATCGTATTATCTGATTTCTTGTCATCTGAGGCGAGTGCTGTCTCTACATCCATCCAGCGCAATTGCTTGTCAATGACATTGCTCTGTACATTCCGCAGTTGATCTTGGATGTCAGCTGCATGCTTGTGCAGGCTTTTTAGGGTCTGGTATTCCTTTTCGGTCAGTGGCTGCTTGTCCAGATCGCGAACCGCCACTCGATAGGAAAAGTCCGCTACACGGGCTAGCATTTCCTCTGTGTTGTTGAACGGCATCAACGTAAGCGGCAATTGTCCTACATCCGACTGAGCAGCGTACGCCAAGCGCCACACATTCGTGAGTGTTGGTGTCATCTGCTTGCGTGAATTCACGACCAAGGACTTGCCCAGCTCGTCATGGAGCTTGTCCACATGATAGGTGAGATCGTGAAAAGCTCGCTGATAGGAGTTCTCTGCCTTGATTAAGACCGAGTTTTTTTCATTGTGCTCCTGATAACCCCACACACCCGCACCAACGAGTGCGACTACTGCGACGGGAAAAAGAACGCGTGATAGAGCTCCGTACACCATGTCTTGCAACTCCTCCTTTTCACTTGCTGGTATTTAACGGCAGAAGATGTGCTTTCCAATTTTTTTTACCTGTGGTCGACTCCATATCCATTGGGATGTAGCCGTTGCTGGATTGAAGTAATAGGTGCACCCGCCAGTAGGATCCCACCCGCTCAATGCGTTTTTCACGGCCTTCCGAGCATTTTCGTTTGGCTCCAACCAGATTTGTCCATCTGCTACTGCGGTAAAAGCACGTGGCTCAAATATGACGGCCGAAGGAGTATCAGGAAATGAGGAGCTCTTCACTCGGTTTAGGATGACAGCAGCTACTGCAACCTGTCCCTCATAAGGCTCGCCTCTGGCTTCTCCATAAACAGCGTTGGCCATCAGCTTGATGTCATTTGCAGATACACTGGAAGCATGAAATGTTTTTTTGCTGTTGTTCTTAGCGTTTCCTGACACAGCTTGCTCCACTTCCTGAGTAGCAGCAGCGCTCTCTATAGACGACAGAAGGGTGTATCCTGAAAATCCTGCAATAGCTAAGACCAACGCAATACCAGCGAACCAAATATTTCGCATGGTTGTACCCTCCTTGGCACGTAATGAAATCTTTGCATAGTGTTGGTGGAGGATGGAGGGTTTATGCATGTATGTCCTTCTTGAACGAAGAAAAAGGACCCATACACGTTTGTCCGTGTACAGGTCCTTTTCATTGCTGCGTCATAAACGCATTTAGAATTCCTGAATGAGAAAAAACTGTTCGTTGTCACACAAGCATTGCTTGAAGCCTGTTTCGACCTCCCCGCCAGGTTCGCGACGACCTCGCAGTGTGAATGTTTCTCCACATACATTGCAGCGAATAATCACTTTTGCTCGTTGATTTTTCAGCACGTATCGTCTCCTCCTCCACCCTATTGTGGACGGGAAGAAAGATTTTTAGAACTATAATCATGTGCTCGCTGTACCTTTTTCATCCCTTGCCACCACAAAATGACCATGAATGGGATAATGACCAAAAGCCAATTCTGAATGGCCAGAAAAATGGCATTGTACAAAGCGTGCAAGGTGATTGGCAGAAGGATCGATGCCCATAGAAAAATGCGCTTTTTTTGCCGATGATTACTAAACTTTGCTTTACCCAAATAGTATCCCATCCAGACAGCAAACAGCGCATGGCTGGAAACAGGCAAAAGAGCACGCCAAAATGCAACATTCGTTCCATTAATGATCAGATAGAACAGGTTTTCTAAGGTTGCAAAACCGAGAGAAACCGCCATCGCGTATACGATCCCGTCATAGGGCTCGTCGAATTCCACATGTTTGTAAGCCGTAAAAAAAATAACCATCCATTTGAAAAACTCTTCTACTACCGCCGACTGTATAACCTCTGCAACAATACCATCCCGCCAGTTCCATTCAGTTTGCATGATGAATTGGAGCACCATGATGGGTATCACTAACAACACCCCGAAGATGAAGGAGCGAATCACCATCGAAATCGGTTCCGGTTCAAAGCTGTCACGCAGATAAAAATAGCTCAAGATGGCAATACCGGGGGCTATGGCAGCTCCGATCAAAGCGATCATCCGTGTATTACTCCTTTACACAAGGCTGTTATTCATCGTACCATGAATAATGGTTAATGAAAACCCGCTACAGGAGAGAGATCATGTCTAAAAAAATTCTGGTGTTAAATACTGGCGGTACCATCGCGATGTCGGTGGATGACTCGGAAGGTGTCAAGCCACTTGATGATCAAGCTGTGGGAAAGATCCTTCCCTTTCTGACTCGCTATGCAGATGTGACCATGAAAAACGTCCTGCATTTACCAAGTCCGCACATGACTCCTGAGTTGATGAATTTCTTGCGGCAGCAAATCGAAGCGGAGCTGGCTCATGACTCCTGCGACGGAGTTGTCATTACGCACGGAACGGACACGCTGGAAGAGACAGCTTACTTCCTCGATCTGACGTTATCTCACACCGTGCCTATCGTAGTGACCGGAGCTATGCGAAGCAGCAATGAGCTAGGGGCTGACGGTCCAGTCAACTTGATCTCCTCTGTCCGAACAGCTGCCGATCCTGGAAGTGTAGATAAAGGCGTTCTGGTCGTCTTCAATGACGAGATTCACGCAGCATGTCACGTTACCAAAACACATACGAGCAATGTCGCTACGTTTCAATCACCACAATACGGCCCAATCGGAACGGTTTCGAAAAAACATGTTCAGTATCACCACGCACCACTAGTTCGGGAACACTATTCCATCTCGCATGCCGATGCTAATGTTCCATTGATTAAGGCGGTTGCGGGTATGGATCCCAGTTGGATTCGCTTTTTAATCGAACAGCCGATCGATGGATTGGTTGTAGAAGCTTTTGGCTTGGGAAATCTCCCTCCTGCCATCATTCCGACGCTCAAACAGGTATTGAACAAGGGTATCCCCATCGTGCTCGTCTCCCGCTGCTACAACGGTCAGGTACAGGATGTCTATGATTACGAAGGCGGCGGTCGTCAGCTGAAGGAAATGGGAATTGTATTCTCCAATGGCCTGAATGGGCAAAAGGCACGACTCAAGCTGATCGTAGCGTTACAGCAATCACGCGATGCGAAAACCCTGCAAAAATGGTTTGATAAGTAGAGACATTCCTTAAAAACAAAAAACCTCCATTAAGGAGGTTTTTTTGTTCAGCTTAGACCCACCCACGGAAGCGGGATGCTTCTGCCGTTTTGCGTACGCCGACCATGTAAGCAGCCAGTCGCATGTTGACACGTCTGGATTGTGACAAGGAGTAGATGTTTTCAAAAGCGCGAACCATGACTTGTTCCAGCTTCTCTTCCACTTCTTCCAATGTCCAGTAGTAGCCTTGGTTGTTTTGAACCCACTCAAAGTAGGAAACCGTCACGCCACCAGCGCTTGCCAGCACATCAGGTACCAGCAAGATACCGCGCTCGGTCAAAATTTTAGTCGCTTCCAACGTCGTCGGGCCATTAGCGGCTTCAACCACGATCTTCGCTTTGATATTGTTTGCGTTTTCTCCTGTGATCTGATTTTCGATCGCAGCAGGTACAAGTATATCGCAATCCAGCTCCAACAGTTCCTTGTTGGTAATGGTGTTCTTAAACAATTTGGTCACTGTACCAAAAGAGTCGCGGCGATCCAGCAAATAGTCAATATCCAGACCATCTGGATCGTGCAAAGCTCCATATGCATCAGAAATGCCCACTACTTTGGCACCCATGTCATGCATGAACTTCGCAAGGTAGCTTCCCGCGTTACCAAAGCCTTGTACCACAACGCGAGCGCCTTTAACGTCAATCCCACGACGCTTTGCAGCTTCACGAATGCAAATCGTTACACCTTTTGCAGTAGCTGTTTCACGACCATGCGATCCACCCAATGCAATCGGTTTTCCTGTAATGAAGCCAGGAGAATCGAACTCGCGGATAATGCTGTATTCATCCATCATCCAAGCCATAATTTGAGAGTTCGTAAATACGTCTGGTGCCGGAATATCCTTTGTAGGTCCCACGAGCTGGCTCACCGCACGCACATAGCCACGGCTGAGACGCTCCAATTCAGGGAAAGACATTTCACGCGGATCGCAGATAATACCGCCTTTACCACCACCGTAAGGCAAATCCACAATACCAGCCTTCAACGTCATCCAAACAGAAAGCGCTTTCACTTCATCCTCTGTCACTGCCGGGTGGAAACGAATGCCCCCCTTGGTCGGTCCAACTGCATCGTTATGCTGCGCACGATACCCTGTAAACACCTTGACCTCGCCATTATCCATGCGAACCGGAATGCGTACAGTCAAAACGCGTAGCGGCTCCTTCAAGAGTTCGAACATCGAATCTTGGTAACCTAGTTTCTCCAGTGCTTCTTTGATCACCGTTTGGGTTGATTGGAGCAAACTTGTACTTTCAGGTTTTTTCCCTTGGGTGCTTTCGGTTACCACTTCTTGATTACCCATTACTTACCACCTCAAAAATGTTGTCGGTAAATCCATCGTTAAGTATACACGCTTGTATCAGGTATGAGAAGATGCAAAAATTCCATTTGGGAACTTTTTAACACACAGACTTCCTTTTCTACCACCATCACCCATTTTTTGTCAAACAACCTGTGACCTTTATTCCAGTTACCTTCCACCGTGGTACATGAATCCTTCTAGGGGATAATACAAATAGCGTTCCCTATGCTGTTTGTTTCATTACCAATTCTTCGGATCTATGTCATAATGGTACGGTAGAATGGAAGTTAATCCTAGGAGGTTTTTTATGAAAAAAAACCACAGCGCACTTTTTATTTTTGCTCATCCGGACGATGAAAGCTTTACCTCCGGAATTGCGATATCTAAATACTCCGCAGAAACGACGCACCAGCTTACTTTAATCTGTGCGACAAGGGGCCAGGCAGGAAAAGCCGGCGACCCTCCACTCTGTGCCATCGATGAACTTGCTTCTTTCCGCGAAAAGGAGCTGAGAAGGGCTGCCGAAATCCTCGGATTACATCAGGTAGAGTTCTGGGATTACGAAGACAAGCATTTGAATGAAGTCCCGTTGCAAGAGTTAGTAGACAAGATCCTTGAGGCCATCGCCCACTATCAGCCTGAAATCATCATCACATTTGCTCCACATGGAATTTCCGGTCACCCTGATCATATTGCTATTTCCAAAGCCACTACGCAAGCAATTCATATGCTTCCCGAGGACAGCAGTGTACGGAAGCTCTACTACGCGACTCGCGCCACCCATACCACTCTTGGCGCTGTAAAGCCTGTTTACTCCGACCCAATCGAGTCGATTACAACCGTGATTGAAGGACCGTCATATGCTTCAAATGTGGCTAATGCCTTGGCTGCACATCGTACCCAGCACCTGTCTGTAGATCGAGTGTTTCCCGGCGCTATTTTTGGCGACACTTCCAGAGTTCCCGTACAAAATCATTATATTCTTGCATGGAACAACTTGACTGGTTATGTGCTTGAAGGCAAAGAACACGATTTCTTTTCTGGCATCCCGCAAGCTTAAACATGGACAGTAAAAGCACCTAGTTTGTCTACTAGGTGCTTGTTTTATCATTCCTGATATGGACTTCTTTAGGTAAAGTGCCTGCATATCTCCTTGACGGCGTCGTCAGCCACGACTACCTTTCCGTATTCCTCAAGTACATAAATCGTGGTTGGCGTCGCTTCTCCGTACTCAGAAAGGATCGCAATCAACTTATGATACCGCTCCTGATCCAAATCGATTTCCTCCAAAACAAGGTGATATTTCTCCTTGTAGAAGTAGGCCGTGCCCCCATTGGTCAGTAGAGCGTTTATTCGATGAGAGGCTTCAACAAGATGCTCAAAGTCGCGGAAGGCGTAGATGATGAGATCGCTCTCCTCCAGCGTAACCTCAAGTTCGTATACTTCTTCATCCTCGAATTCTTCCTCTTCTTTTCCATCTTTTGAGCCTGTTTTACCTCTAGTTACGATTACGACCATTCCCTGAGCTGGCAAGGCGAACACTTCAACGGCGACAGGTCCGGACACTTCAAAACCTAATTCATGGTAAGCCTGCTCCATCATGTCGTTGAACAGTTCATGTACTTTAGGAATGTCACGCCACATGTCTTCTTTCTCTATTCCGCGCTCTGACAGATCGTCAAATGTTAAAAAGATCCGTATCTTATCTTGACCAAGGCGTTCAACACGCATGACTGTCCCTCCTCGCCATCCAGTCGTACTACAAAATATGATGGTAAGCCTGTAAGAGTTCTCCGCATTTTCCGACGAGTACCTGCTGGCATGTACCCATTTTTTACCGCTTAGAAAATGGAGAGGTAGTCCTATCATATCACATTTGGTAGTCGGAAAATAGCCAAGCGACACCTTCCGTGCCACTTCGTGCATATTCGCATAGCCTGTCGATTTCCCGAACAGAAAAGGAGAGGAATGTTATTCACTGTCAAATTATGCGCTTTCCCAGGAAAAGTTCTTAGTTCATCTCTTTCAATCGCTTGTGAATCCAGATCGCTGCCTGTGCGCCATCTCCCATCGCAATGCTCACTTGCTGCGAATGATTGACCAGATCTCCCACCGCCCAGATATGTGGATGATCCGTTTCTTTGGTGCGGGGATTGACCAGCACATGACCTTTTTCAGTGAAACGGACGCGCGTTCCTTGCAGCAGCTGTGATTGGACTTGCGCACCCGGAAAAGCCAAAAACGCTCTGTTCACTTGCATACGTCGATGAGAAGCGAGAAGGATCTCTTGCAGCTCGCCATTCTGATGAATCATCTGCTCGACGCTGTCATCCAGATAGGCAATATTGGGAGCTCAGCCACCTGAGCAGGTGTCAGGTTCGAGCCTGTATGGTTGATGACGAGCATACGCGGAGTAAAATAAGAGAGATCTCGCGTCATCTTCAACGCATGCTGACCTTCCCCGATAATTGCTGTATATGTATTTACCGATTCGTACCCGTCACAATCTGGGCATAGAAAAACGGAGGTACCCAAGCATTCCCGAACCCCTGGAAAATCAGGAAAGGGATCCCGAATGCCCGTTGCCATAACCAAGGTATGCGCATGCAACGGGGCCTCTTCTTCCTTCATCCACACCTGAAAGCCTTTGGCTTCACACGGCACAACCTTTATTACCTCTTCTTCTTTGAAAACCGCTCCGTACTGCTTGGCTTGCTTCATTCCGACCTGGCGCAAGGTCTCTCCGCTGATTCGATCCGGATGGCCCAAGATATTGCGATACCCTTTGGCTACGGAGGATCTTCCCCCCGGCAAATCGACCACAATTACCTTTCGCAAGCATCTGGACAGTTGAATTGCTGTTTGTAATCCTGCTATTCCCCCACCGATGATGATGGTGTCGTATTTCATTGGTTATCGCCACCCTGTCGCCATGGTTTCTCCATAGCTTCTCCGAGACAGGCGACATCCATTACTTCGACAGTGGAATGATGACGACGTTCCCCGTTGTAAGCTGGGCATCGGCGGCTAATCCATTATATCGGGCGATACGGGATACACCAGAATTGTTGCCGTAGTATTTCCGAGACAGCTTGAACAGCGTGTCCCCCTTTTCGACCACATGTCTGACTGTTTTGGGTTGTTCACTGGATGTTTGTGTCTCTGATGCAACCGGAGCCGGAGCTGCTGGCTCCTGTGTAGCTGTCTGTGGTGTTGGTACCGCTAGTACGGGCGTAGATGGCTGCGGGGCAGGAGCTACAACGGGTACAGCAGGTTTTGCTTCTGCCTTTGGTTCCGTACTTTCCGCATTCGTTGGTGGAGGTGCTTCATTAGATGGTTGCGGAGATGTCGTGGGTGTCTGGCCTTGATTTCCTGGGGTTGTTTCCGCGCTTGAGCTGTCCGGTATGCTCGAGGCTACCGATTGTATTGGATTCGCATTCTTCGCTTGATACAATTCCAATCCGATCAATCCGAAAAAAAGAGTTCCAAACAATATTAATCCGCCTTGAATGATCCGCTTCAACGAAACCTTCTGCTTTTTTCGCTGAATGGCTCGGGAGCGGCGCGGTGGCAATCCATCCTGTCCTTCTCTCACTCTTCCTCCCCCTTTCCGCATCTCAACATGTATTGTAGATAGAAGGCAAGTGTCATATCGATGATGATGTGTGCCGCAATCGGTAGCCAAAGAGTGCCTTCCGCATCGAATAGCTCACCCAAAAGCCAGCTAGTTGCAAACACACTGGCTATCAATAGTGGCTTACGCAAATATCGGATGTGTACCATTGTAAATATGACACTCGTCCAAAGATTTCCTGCAAACGGCTGAATGACACCTCGAAACAGCCATTCCTCGCTGAAGCCTACCACGAAACAGACAAGTACAGTCATCACGAATGAGAGTTGACCAAACAGCTGTTCATTGATGTTTCCATCATCTTGCCAGCGCTTAGGTAAACAGTGTTCCATATAGATACTTAAGGCGATCACAAGGGCTGCCACAATCGCTGCCCATCCCAATCCTGACTTACTCGGCAATGAAAACATTGCAAGGGTGGATTCCCAGCCATGTAAAAAAAGGCTGCATGTCGCTGCAATCCCCAAGATGACTCCTTGTGTCAGCCAGAGATTCAGCAGCAATGTGGCTAAATCCATCTCTTGCCTGAGATCCTTCAAAGTGAAACCTCCTTACTCACTTCGGCAAAAGCACGGACAACGCCTGCAACAAATCCCAGTTCTTTTCCTGGGATTCTTTCGTCCAGGCGACCTCTTCTGCCTCATAAACCCTTCGATTCAATCCGCAACTGCTGCAGCATTGCAGGGTAAAGCCAGCCGCCGAGTCCCCAAAATAGTGATTGATGCGTTTGCGCAAACACACTTCCCGCTCCTGGACGTAGTCAAGCATCTCTGCCAGCTTTTGCTGTTTCAAGCGTTTTCGTACCTCCAGCTCCCGCATTATGGCATCCCCACAATCTCGGAGCGCATCAGGTTCCATCGAAGCTACTGCTTCACTTCTTGACGGGATGCCCACTCTTTCCGCGTAAAAAAGCAGAAGCTCCGCCATATCTTGGGTCATGTCAATGGAAGCAAGCATCTCAGTCGTAAAGGGTTCCCCCTTCAAAAGCAGTTCAGTAAACTGCTGTAGCTGCTGTCGGTTCGGATACTCCCTCTCCATCATGTGCTGATGAATCTGGACATCGTCCCAAACGTAAAAAAGGGCCGCATATCCCGGTTTTCCGTCACGGCCTACCCGGCCAATTTCCTGGGCATACGCTTCCAAACTCGCGGGCATCTGGTAGTGAATCACAAAGCGGATATCCGATTTGTCGATCCCCATCCCGAATGCATTGGTCGCGACGATGATCTCCAGTTCACCTGCTAAAAACTGCGCCTGAATCATCATACGTTCCATACTGTTCATTCCACCGTGGTATCCGTGAACGCTACGTTTTCCCTCCAGCTGATAGGAGGCTACCAGGACGTCTACAGCTTGTCTAGTACTGCAATAAACGATTCCAGGGCCTGTTAGTCGATCCATCAGCTGCAGGACCTGTAGGCGCCGTTCTGATTCTCCTGGGACGGCTATGCGTTCAATAGCAATATTGTCCCGATTTAAAGGCTGTTGAACGATGTGTTCAGGCTTAATGCCAAGGAGTTCGCATATTTCTTTCTGTACGGCCGAGGTGGCGGTGGCAGTCACCGCAAGTACAGGTGGCTTCCCAAGCTTCTCAATCACCTCAGGCAGCCTCAAGTAATCGGTTCGGAAGTCATGTCCCCACTGTGAGATGCAATGGGCTTCATCCACGGCAATCAGCGCGACACCCACACGTCTTAGGACCGTCTGGATATAAGGCTGTTGCAGCTTCTCAGGTGATATATAGAGCAGCTTGTATGTTCCACGTTCTATTTCTCTTAGAATTTCGCGTGCATCACGCTGGTCCAGCGTACTGTTCAAGTAAGTAGCCGGTATCCGTCGTATGGCGCGTAGTTGCTGCACCTGATCCATCATCAAAGAGATCAACGGGGAAATCACCACTGTAATGCCCGGCAACAACATGGCTGGCAATTGGTAGGTGATCGATTTCCCGCCCCCTGTAGCAAGCATGCCTAGCACACTCTCGCCCCTCATCACGTATTGGATCACTTCCAGCTGCCCTGGACGAAATGACGGGTAGCCAAAATGCTTGTGCAGTTGTTCTTCTAATCCTTCTTTCACGGCGCACTTTCCCCCTGTCTTTGGGCCAAAGCCAGACGGATTTGTAAGTAAGAAACGTCTTTTCCCAGATGATCCTTTATCATGCGCAGTCTGCTTGTCCCCAGCTTTTCGCTCGCACTGACGATCTCGGCTGCCTGATTAGCATGCAGGTAATCGGAGCAATCCCATTCACGGCAGCGAAGGGCCATTTCCACGAGATGGTCTTCAACGGTGCTCACTTTGATTCCCCTCAACTTGGCGATCTTGTCTTTTTGATACCCTCGTTTAATCAGCGCATAGGTCCTGGAGGCACTTTCACTCAACCTTGGATCTCCATTTTCCGGGTCATGGATCTGAACCAATGCATGTAGATAGGGAAACTGTTCCTTTTCTTGATGCAATCGCTGAATCGAGGAAACCAAACCAAAGCGGAAAAGCACGTGTAGATAAAACTTTGACTCTCCTTGCTGCATGGCAAGCTGTCCGAGTGTTTTACCAGTTTGTGCAGCACCGGACAACTGGGCGACCATCAGTCTTTGCACCTGGGCAGGGAAAGGGGCCCACAAAGCGTACAGCTCGTCAGCTAAATGATTCTTCCAGCCTGATCTGACACGCGAATCCCCTACCTGCATTTTGACCCATTGCTGAATCCGTCTGTCCGACACAACTGGTATGAAATTCATACTCGCAGCAGCCATTTGCGAAATCGTCTGTACCAATAGATGAAGGCGTTGCCAGAATAGCTCAGTATTGTACGTGAGAGACGACTGATTGAACGGCGCTAACCAGAGGTGCATCTGATACATGCCAAACTGCTCACGGGCAAAGTGCAGTCCAGTAGCAGTAACCGCAAAGGTAGGCTTCCTGCCCCCTCCTGCCCCCTCTATTTCCACGATCAGCTTGCGTTGCAACAAATTCGAAACAATTTTATCCCAATTCTCTTTTGAAAGTTGCGGAAACAACCGATAATACGGATAAAGGCTGTACAAATGGACATCCTGCAGGGTTTGATTTGCTTTTCGACCGCGCAGGATGTAATAGGCTGCCTGCAGCGTACGCTCGTTGGCGAGAGGAATCATGGCGTTCAACGCAACAGCAAGAAGAAAATCTTGTTCCTGTGCTCCATTGTTCCGACTATTCATTGTTACTCCTTTATTTTTTCTCTATGCGATCAGCGCCTACTTAGCTATACTCTTGATAGCATGCATGGACAAAGATCGACAATTATTCGCTGTAATGTGGCTGGGGGATTTCTATGACAAAACGATTAAAAAAAACAGAATTTATGATGGCGTATATGATCATCATAACACTTGCATGTACCATTGGTGGATTTTTTTTCGGTGCCCACTATATGAAGTCAAAAATGGAAGCTGCACAAGTAGCCGAGCTGGAGGCTAAAGCACAAGAGGCAGAAAAGGAACGTCTGTTGCGGGAGCAAAAACTTTACAGCGAGCAGGACTTCATCCGTTTTTACTACGCCGTTTACGCTCCCGTACTGGATTTGAAAAAAGCGCATTTCGACTCGATGGAGCAATGGGATCAGCTGGAGAAGAAAGCGCAAGAACAAGCTCTCAAGCAGTTGAGCAAGACGGCAGAGGGTACATTAAAAGCCGTAGAAAAAGGCTTGCCTATTCCTGGATCTCCTCTGCTGCTTGAAGCACAAAGCCAGTTCAAGGACAGTGTGCGGGCTTATTTGGATAGTATGGAGCAAGTCAGATCTGATCAGAATAGTAATGCCTTAACGCCTGGAGATATTTCCGCTCGTATGACACCTTTCCACAACAGCTGGTTGAAGGCTCAGGAATTGGTTTACCAATCGTTTGCTACATGGGAGTCTGCTTACGTCCTGCATCAGCCGCTGCCACAGGCCTTACCAGAAAAAATCACGGTAGAACAGTGGAAGTCATATCCTTTTCACTATAGGACTTATGTGACAGCCGTAACGATGTCCAAGGAACACCAATGGAAGGCGTTCAACCCTGAAGATTTGACTGCTCGCCTCGATAGCTTGCTTTCTTCTGGTGATACCACCTCCTTGGGAATTCAAGATGTAAACGGTGCCGTCCGGTTGTTGTACGCAACCGATGCGACCCATCCAGGGGATTTTAAACAATTGCAAGCCCGTATGTACACGGAATTGAAAACTCCTGAAGTACCTCTTTTTAAGTAGAGTACATTTTTAGATTGATTCAATCTTGAAATCTTTCCAACAAGAGCATACAATGTGAATGATAGTGGACGTACCACTGGTATGGGAGGTGAAACCACGATGACAACATGGGTTGATAAAGATACTTGTATTGCATGCGGCGCTTGTGGCGCGACGGCTCCTGACGTATTCGATTACGACGATGAGGGCCTGGCATTCAACAAACTGGATGACAATGCGAACTCCGTTGAAATCCCGGATATTCTTCAAGACGATGTACGTGACGCGGCTGAAGGATGCCCAACTGACTCCATCAAAGTTGAATAGTTGTCAACTTACCCAACGCCTCTCAAGCCTTTGCGCCTGAGAGGTTTTCCTTTGCCCTCCCCTGCTTGCAATTCGAATTCAAAGAGGTATAATAAGCAAAAACCGAACATTCTATTTCGTTTTTTTCGTTTTTTAGTTGATCAATCTCTTAATGTTCGTGTTTTAGTGCTTTTTCGGATTCTTTCTATTATAAAATACCCCTCTATTCACGAACGATAGATTACTTTTTTTTGACAATGTTCATTTTTTCGCTTTTTTATGCTTGACGTCCTTGGATGGCTCGTGTTATCGTAAGGTCACATCAAACGAAACATCCATAAACAAACAACGATGACGAAGATACGCTGTGTCTTGGAAACCCTCAGAGAGCCGATGGTAGCTGCGAATCGGCGGTTCCACACACAGATAAGCACTTTAGAGTTGTTGCGCTGAACCGATTTTTCAATCCAGTAGGCGCGAACGGTAGATCCGTTATCTCTACAGGTCACGTACCTGGCAAGGCTCTTCTTTGAGAAAAGAAGGGCGAATGAGGGTGGCACCGCGAAGCAAGCCTCTCGTCCCTCACTGTTCTGTAATAGGAGCAGTGTGAGAACGGGAGGTTTTTTTATATTTATTCTCTTTGACCATGACCTGAAAGGAGAGACAGTCAGTTATCAGACCATCCGATTATCAAACACCAAAACTGGGCATGAACTACCCAGCCGCTAATAGCTGTCGTCCTCATTTACGGTCGCACAAATGCCTTTTGTAAGCCTCATCGATTTGATGCATTCCAAACGGCAACGGTCTTATGGGTATCCCAGAATCACCCGAAATTCTTTTAAACTTTATCAAGTACACTGTCTTTCCTCTCTATCAGGGAAAGGCGTTCAAGATTACCAGGAGGTGCACATCGCACATGTATAAAGTTCTTATTACTGATCCACTTAGCGAATTTGGTATCCAACAGCTGCTAGATGCTTCTGACGTTGAAGTCGTACGCAAAGCGAATCTCTCCCCTTCTGATCTTCTCGACATTATCGGGGATTATGATGCCTTGCTGGTTCGCAGCCAGACTCAGGTAACAGCGGACGTATTCGCAGCTGGAAAAAACCTGAAGGCCGTTGGACGCGCCGGAGTTGGCGTAGACAACATCGACATTAACGCTGCTACCCAGGCTGGGGTTCCTGTCATCAATGCTCCGGACGGTAACACCATCTCCACTGCTGAGCATTCCTTCGCGATGCTGATGGCTGTGGCACGTAACATTCCTCAAGCACACAAAAAACTGACAGACGGCAATTGGGATCGCAAAAGCTTCCAGGGTGTTGAGTTGAACAAAAAAGTATTGGGTGTTATCGGAATGGGCCGTATCGGTACTGAAGTAGCCAAACGTGCGAAAGCTTTCGGCATGACCGTACTCGGCTACGATCCTTTCCTGACCGAAGAACGCGCACAAAAGCTGGGTGTTACCAATGCATCCGTAGATGATATTTGCCGTCAAGCTGACTTCATCACCGTTCATACACCGCTGACCAAAGAAACTCGCCATATCATCAGCTCTCGTGAATTTGCCAAAATGAAAGATGGCGTTCGCCTGATCAACTGCGCGCGCGGCGGAATCATCGATGAGAAAGCCCTGTATGAAGCGATCATGACGGGCAAGGTTGCAGGTGTGGCCCTTGACGTGTATGAAGAAGAACCACCAGTGGACAACCCGCTGATCGGCCTTCCACAAGTCATCAGCACTCCTCACCTGGGTGCATCTACTGTAGAAGCGCAAGAAAACGTAGCTGTTGACGTATCGGAAGAAATCCTGAAGGTGCTGCGTGGACAACCATTCAAAAATGCTGTGAACCTGCCTTCCATTCCGGCTGACGTGATGGAAAAAGTACAGCCTTACTTCACACTAGGAGAAAAACTTGGGCATTTCCTGGCTCAAGTAACGGTTGGGTCCATTTCCGAGATCGAGATCAAATACAGCGGCGAGCTCACTGATGTCGATACATCGCCTTTGACTCGTACGGTATTAAAAGGCGTACTCTCCTTCCGTCTGGGTGAAGAAGTAAACTACGTCAATGCACCAATCCTGGCAAAAGCTCGTGACATCACCGTAACCGAGCGCAAGGCTACACAAAACCGCGGGTTCACCAACCTCTTGACTGTGTCTCTGAAAACCTCTCAGGAGACTCGTACAGTCGCAGGGACTCGTCTGAATGGGTATGGAGCTCGCATCGTGAAGATTGACGATTACGCGATCGACGTGGCTCCAGAGGGCTACCTCCTCTATGTTCACCACAACGATCGTCCAGGTGTTATCGGCCGTGTAGGCTCTATCCTGGGAACGAACGATGTCAACATCGCGACCATGCAGGTAGGACGACGCGATATTGGGGGCGACGCAATCATGATGCTGTCTGTAGATAAGCCTCTGACCGCCGAGCTCTTGGATACAATGGGTGAATTGCCTGAAGTAAAAAGTGTAACGCAAATTGAACTGTAAAAATAAATGCCATGCATGACTCCAAGGATCCGGTCTTCTACCGGGTCCTCTTTTTTTATTGGTTGATTCTTCCTCTATGGCGTGTTTATATAATAAGAGAAAAAAAGGAAGTGACTCATGTGATACGCATCATCGACGCACATAACCCGGAAACAGCTCAAGATATTCTCCGCATCCAAATCCCTGCTTACCAAATCGAAGCAGCCTTGATTGACTTTGATGGAATCCCGCCTTTGAAAGATACGGTAGACAGCATACAGTAGACCAATAAGGTTTTTTTGGGGTACTATCACGACGAAGTATTAGCCGGCTTTCTCTCCAATGAGCTGGAGGAGCATACTTACTCGATTTGCCGCTTGGTCGTACACCCCATTCATTTTCGAAAAGGCATTGCCAAAGCCTTACTTGAGTATTTTCTGAACCATGTCGGTCAAAACAGGCACAGTCAGGTTAGTACAGGCGCTAAGAATGAGCCAGCTTTACGCCTCTACAAGCAGTTCGAATTTAAGGAAGTAAAGGACATCGAGATCGCACCAGACGTGTATCTCACGTTACTGGAGAAAAAGTAGCCTTACATAAAGCAGGAGGAAAATACCACATGATTCGAAAGCTTGTCTTTGCACTCATCACCCTCTGCTGTTTTGCATTCCTGCTTGGCGCATGGTGGTACAACGACCGTCCTGCCTTTTTGTACCCTCCCCTCCCCTTTCAAACAGTAGAAAAGAAAGTCGTGGTTTCTCAGTTGAAACAAGCAGATGACCAGTTCATCATGCTAGGACCAGATGAAAATTCGCAGTATATCTGGGGTGGCGCAAAGACCGGAAGCAACGCTGCGGAACAGCTGAAATCCATTTTAAAGGATGCAGGCTGGTCGTTCCACGAGCAGGAGGGTGCAGGCTATTTCTTTCAGAAAGGTTCAGAAAAAATCGTGATCACCTCGCAAATGTGGTCTCGTGACTTCGTCTTGTTCAAGATTCCTTCATCGCTTGATGCCATATTTACTCACACTGAATGAAAATGCCCTTTTGAAACAAAAGGAGGACTTTCATATGTCATCAAGATTAACAAGGTCTCAATTATTAGCATTGGAGCATATTACAAACTACGCAAAAAAATACAAAGAGGAGGCGCAGCAAACTATTCGTCATGTCCTGGGAATGTCGAATATTTCGCGCCAAACCTATGACGTGGCAATAATCAAAGTAAAGTCGCATGCTAGAATCGCGCTGCATTTTCACCCTGATCGACCTGATCCAAATATGGTATGCGTCGCTGAAGCACTCCTTGAGATATGGAAAACCACTTCGAGATGTAAAAGGTTAAGAATGCCAAAAACTCCGCCTTCCTTCACGGAACGACGGAGTTTTTTATTACAGAATCGTTAAGATCCCGCGAACATCATCAAAAATATAGTCAGCCTTCACTTCTTCAAATTTCGCGCGCGCCTCCTGGCCAGACAAACCCGTCAAGGTAGCAGCAAATTTGCAGCCAATCGACTTTGCCGCCAGAAAATCTGCTAACGAGTCACCGACGATCAGGACTTCGTCGCCATTGGCAATAGGCAAGGAGAAGTTGACCGCTTTCCGATTCGGGGTAGATAGGCCAAGCAATCCTTTTACATAAGAGATGGGGTGTGGCTTCGACATGGGCGCAAGTTCGGGGAACTCCTCTTCTACCTCCAGCACATGAGATGCTGTCACGATACGGTCAGGATCGAACCATTCCAGAATATTGAGTTCGCTGAGCGGCACATGAGTTTCGAGGGAAGGCCGTCCTGTCCCAATACCGAGGGTGTATCCCTTCTCCTTCAAGGTCCTAAAGAGATCGATCATCTCTGCAGGTGGGACGATCGGAATTTCATCAGTTAAGAACCCTTTTTTCCCCGTCTGTGCGGTCTTACGGCCGATGGATGACGGGACGCGTTCATCTCCCAAATACCACTCCTGGAATGTTTCCTGGCAGAGCTCCCACAGCTCGCTGCTTCGGGAAAACATCTCGGTTTTCACACCGCAGCGCTCCCATGCAATCTGGTTCAAGTACAAGAGCATGTCTGCTTTTTGCGCCGTTCCTTTGGCGAAATCAGCTGTGAACGCAGCATAGTCTACCTGAAAATCTGGAGCTTCTGCGCAAGCCCACTCACGCAACTGATCTACTTGTACGCGGTTGATCTGGTTGGTCAACAGATCAGTCGCTTCAGCACCCAGCTTTGCTTTCAATGCTTCAACCAAGCGAATAATCTGGTAGGAAAAGGTGAGAAAAACCATATCCCAGTTGGAGTTGATTCCACGGGATTTGATCAGGTTCAACACCTCATCGCGATCAAAAACACTCTCGCGAACCGCCCTGATCTGTGTCTCCCCCGGGGATGGCGTGAACGCATCCCCCTTCAGACCCAGATATTGCGGACTGTGCACCAACTCCCAGACCGTCAATGCAGAAGCATCAAAATATCGCTCTTCGCTCAGCATTACCCCATCCACATCAAAAAGAATTGTCTTGATCATTTTCTCTCTACACTCCTAGGTGTTTTTCGTATCAACCGGAATTGTTATGGTAAACGTCGTTCCCTCTCCAAGTCTGCTTTGCACAGTGATCGTGCCGCCATGCGCATCGATGATGTTCTTTGCAATGGCGAGTCCAAGGCCAGTTCCCCCTGCACGACCACGTGTACGCGCTTTGTCCGCTTTATAAAAGCGCTCAAACACGAATGGCAGGTCCTCTTGCGGGATACCGCTTCCTGTGTCGCTCACTTCCAAGCACAATGCATGCTCCCCATACGCACGTATGGATACACTGCCATGACTCGGCGTGTGGCGCAAAGCATTGTCGATCAGGTTGGTCAACACTTGTTCCATCCGATCCGGATCTATCTCTGCCAGCTCGATTGTGGTAGACAGATCCATGTCGAGTTGAATATCCTGCTCCCTAGCCAAGCTGAGAAACTTGCGGTGAATCCGCTCCAGATATGGCTTGAGCTGCACATTTTCCTTGAACAGCTCTACGTGACCTGCTTCCATACGGGCCAGACTGAGCAATTCGTTGACGAGCTTCGTCATCCGAACCGATTCGTCATAGATGATCTGAGCGAGCTCTTTGTGCTCTTCCGGCGTAGATGCCATATCGTCTACGATCGCTTCGCTATAGCCCTGCAGCATGGACAACGGGGTACGAAGCTCGTGTGAGACGTTGGCTACGAAATCGTTGCGCATCTTGTCCAGCTTTCTCTCGTGTGTAATGTCACGAATGACCACAACCGCTCCACGAATCTGTTCTCGATCCATCAAAGGAACCATGACGAGCGACCAGATGCGCCCTTGCACCGGGATATCTTCTGCCATCTCATATCCGCCACGCACCACTTGCTGGAAGTAGCCATTGAGCGGGAATGGTTCTTCAGGATGCTCATATTTCCAATCGCGCAGGAAATGTTCAGCAGGTGGGTTGGTGACTACGATTTTTCCATCTGCATCAATCATGACTACCCCGTCCACCATGCTTCGCAGAACACTAGACAGCTGTTCTTTTTCCTTGGACAAGGCGTCGACGAGTTGATTGAGTCTGGAGGCCATCGAGTTCAAGGAAGCAGCCAATTCTCCAATCTCGTCTGTGGTACGAATCGGAATCTCGGCATGGAAATCCCCTTCCGCAATCCGATGTGCTGTCTCCTGCATTTGCCGAAGTGGGGATGTAATACGCGATGATAAGAAGAACGCAAAAAATGTAGTCGCCGCAAACGCGATTACACCCACGACCAAGATAAGGAGTCTCACCTCAGTCAATGTGTCGTCGAAATCTTCTATCGTCTGATACATCACGACGGCGCCTTTATGCCCAATCGAGATTTCCAGCGGTACTGCAATTGCCAGGATCGGTACAGATCCATTGCGCGAGGGTGAATTCACCTGTTCCGTACCATCGAAGCTTAAAAGAAGGCGCTGCGCTTTCGGATGCTTTCCTTCCAGAGCTTCCGTCAGCTTCAAACTCTTTTCTGCCAGCAATTGATCGATCGGAATTTCCGGCAAGGAACGGCCTTCACTTTTACCCACTACTGCCCGATTCTCATCCACAACAACCAACCCCGTGTGATGAACTAATCCAAATCGGGCTGCAAGCTCCAATGCACTCTGCTTGTCCTCACTTTGGGCCAATCCTTCAGTCAAACCTTCTGCCAGCTCTTGCAGGTTTGCCGTTTGCCGATTGTGGTAGAAATTATCAAAGGATTGGACCAGCAAGAGACTAAATACCGTTAAGACCAAAGCAAAAAGGGCGATGATCGTCATCCACAATTTGCCGACTACACTACGAAAAATAACGTCCACTTTACTTCGGCACCTCTAATTTATAACCGACACCCCAAACAGTGGCAATCATGGCAGCTGCCTGCGGCGAGACTCGATTTAATTTTTCACGCAAGCGTTTGATATGTGTATCCACCGTACGCAGATCACCGAAAAATTCATAGTGCCATACATCCTTCAACAGTTCCTCACGCGTAAACACCTTGTCAGGCGATTGGGCGAGGTAGTGCAGAAGCTCGTATTCCTTTGGTGTCAGACTTACCTCTTGACCACTGGCAATCACCTTATGCGCATCGTGGTCAATCGTCAGTTCAGGAAAGACGAGAATAGAATGGCTGTTGACGGTTTCCGTCTTCAGATATGCAGTCGCAGAAGATCTTCGTAAGATAGCTTTGACGCGATAGACAACTTCTCGTGGACTGAATGGTTTTACGACATAATCGTCCACTCCCGCTTCAAAACCGTGGACGCGATTTGTCTCCTCGCCCTTGGCTGTCAGCATGACGATTGGTGTAGCTTTAAATTCGCGAATGCGCTGGCAAACTTCAATACCATCCATGCCAGGAAGCATGAGGTCAAGCAAAATGATGTCATAGTCGCTGCCGATTGCCATTTCAACGGCTTGTTCGCCATTGTCGGCTTCATCGATCAGAAAATCTTCTCTTTCCAGATACATCTTTAACAACCGACGAATCCGTTCCTCGTCATCCACAACAAGAATACGTGCCTTCATTTCCATTATCAACACCTCTTGTCTTTCTTCATTCTATGAAAGGCGATAAATAGCCCAAAAAGCTGGCGCAAGACCAGCTTTTTTTCATTTCTATTACACTCCCGCATAAGAGTGCAAACCAGCGATGACCAAGTTAACCACAACCAATGTGATTAAAATGATAACAAATCCGATCACGGACATCCATGCTGATTTTGCACCGATCCAGCCCCGTGACAAACGCAGGTGCAGGTAAGCACTGTAGAAGAGCCAGACGATCAATGCCCAAACTTCTTTCGGATCCCAGCCCCAGAAGCGGCCCCATGCCTCGTGCGCCCAAATCATGGCGAAGATTAGCGCCCCCAGCGTAAAGACTGGATACCCGATACTGATGGCACGGTAGCTGATCTCATCTACCAGATCCGGATCAATTCCTTCGAGTGATGGCTGGATCGCAGCCGCCAGTCTCTTGCGGAAAATGAGACGAAGTCCTCCATACAAGACGACACCAGAAATGACAGACCAAATCATCGTATTCAGCTTCCTGGCGGCATCTTTTCCTTCCATCCACTCAGGTGCTGTAAACCAAGGAGACATCGGACCCTCTTTCATGATGGTAGAGTTGGCCGGTGCCACAATCGCTGGCAACGTGTACTCGACCTTTTGCGGACTCGCCTGTCCGGTTGGTGTGGTGCTTGGCTGAGTCATTTCGAAAACCGTTTTTTGATCCATTCTTGCAAACGTCGATTCCATCGCGATAAATCCAACGAGCATCAGGACGACAGCGAGTACGATTTCCAGCCATCTGGTGCTTTTAGTAGCTACTTTTTGGGGAATCGTCAATATCAGATACATCAGTCCAGCTGCAAAACCTACTGCCAAGATCCCTTCTCCCAAAGCCGCTGTGGTCACATGGATATGCAACCAATAGCTCTGGAGCGATGGAATTAGCGGTGTAATCTCTTTGGGAAAAACATAGGAGTAGGCTAGCATGATGACACCGAGCGGCAGCACGAACGCCCCGATCACGGTAAGCTTATAAATCCGGTAAATAATCAGATACGCTAAGATAATACAGTAGTCCAGGAATGCCATGAACTCAAACATGTTGCTGGTCGGACTATGGCCCCCCGCGATCCAGCGTGTAATCACATAACCGGTTTGTGCGATAAAGCCAATAACGGCCATCCAATAGGCAATTCGACCAAACTTTATTTCGTGTTGCTTGGGGTCGCGCCCCGCCCAGTTCTTTCCCGTCATCGCGACGATAAATACTACGGACGAGAGCACGTACAGAATAAACGCAATGTCTAACAACCAATCACTAACCTGGTAAAGCGGCACGTTGGGTCTCCCTCCTTGAAGCGTTATACCTTCGATTTATCTTCCAGAGTCACCGACAGGTTCGTCTGTTGTACCATTCCTTCTACTTCTTTTCGCAGTCCAAACCAGTTTTTATTGGTATGTCCAGCGATGAGTATATTGCCATCCTGGAACTGAATCCAGATCCGGCGGTGCTGCCAGAAGAAGCCCATCACAACTCCGATCATGAAGATAAACGACCCAACCCAGACCAAAGGTAAAGCTTTGTCTGTGCGCACATTCAAGCCCGTAATATCAATCAGATCAGGCATGCTAATCTTCAGACCAAATTGCGCATCGTTCTTTTGTGTGAGGATCGATCCCTCGAGGTAAACGACCTTCTCATTGATCGCATCCCGCTCAGAGACAATTTCCATCGCAAACATCGGGTTCTTTGGCAAATTGGTCTGCGTAATCGGCTTCCCGTCTTTTCCCATCGCAAAGTCCGGGAAATAATCGAGAACACGAACCTTATAGCCTTCCGCTACTTGTATGTCTCTTTCCGGGTTGTAGAGATCCAGCTTGATTGGCCCGATCTCTTTGTTGCCGTTTTTCACATCAAGCAACGTAAAGTTGAGTGCTCCCAGCTGCATTTCTTGAAAACCAGACTGGTAGAGATAGATACTCTCGTGCTTCATCGGATGATTGACGATGATCGGACCGCTTTTTACTTCGACCAGGTCAGGCTTTGCGCCCGGAATATCTGCGTTGCGATTCAGGTACAGAATAGCATCTGTCTGGTAGCTTTTCGCAATCGCCCCGCCATTCAAATCCAGCTTCTGCGGCATTTCCTCTTCCGTGTAATACTCCGTCTTATAGGCAACGTTCTTCACGTAGTACGGGGTTTCCGGAATCGGTACCGTCTCTCCTTCGCGCACCCATACATACTCGTCCAAATGGAAGCCGGGCAGGCTGCGCATCAACACCCCGATCAGGAAGAGAATCAACCCGATGTGGTTAATATATGGTCCCCAGCGACTGAATCGACCTTTTTCGGCAAGCAAGGCGCGATCTGTCTGGAAAAGATAGTAGCCTTTTTTCTTCAAGGCTTGAGCCGTTTGTTCCAGCAGCTCCTGTTCACTCCGGTCCGCAGGCTTTGGTGCCTCAGCGTAGAGCTTTTGACCTTTCAGGAAGGATTTGTGCTGGTTCAGCCTCGGCTTATTCAGTGCCTTGTACAAAGGAATGACCCTGTCCAAGCTACAGATAATCAAAGATGTTCCCAGCATCACCAGCAGGGTGACGAACCACCAGGAGGAATACATGTTGTGCATGCCCAGCTGGTAGTAGATGGTTCCCAAAACCCCGTATGTGTCCGTGTAGAACCGCTCTACGTCCAACTCTGTTGGCACAGGTACAGGTATGAATTGTTGCTGCGGAAAAATCGTTCCGAGTCCTGATGCGACCAGAATGACGACAATGATCCAAATCGCAATCTTTACGGAAGAAAAAGTGTTCCATACTCGGTCTACGATCCGGGTCGTATACGTCTGGGAACGACGTGCCATTCCTTCGTAGCGCATATCCGGGAACTCTTTTTGCTCTACCAATTCAATGTCCAACGGTTTACCGCAAGATTCGCAGAGCAGCGTTCCTACTGGATTGGTATGTCCACATTCACATTTTCGCTGATCCATATCGATCCTCACTTACGGTAAGATTTTCTCTACTTTGGACGCAATCATGGCTTCATTCAATTGACCGATGAAAATTTCCTCTACTTTTCCCTCTGGAGAGATGAAAAAGGTCGTTGGAATGGGTCCGATGCGATAAAGCTTGGTGATTTGCGATTTGCGGTCCAAAAGGATGGGAAAGTCGATCCCAAATTGATTGATGAACGGTTCGATTGTAATGGGTGATTCACCGATATTTACGCCAACCACAACCAATCCTTTGTCTTTGTACGTTTCGTATTTCTTTTGCAAAGCAGGCATTTCTGCTTTACAGGGCTCACACCAGGTGCCCCAGAAGTTCAACACGACGCCTTTGCCCTTCAAGTCATCGAGAGCGAGGTCCGATCCGTGCAACTGCTCCAGACTAAAGTTGGGAGCAGTACTTCCTACTTTCACGGCATTCGGGTCCTTGACAAAACTGGAGTAAAGCGCAAAAACAAGCGCCACCAGTAAAAGTCCCAAAATGGCAACTCGGACGTAAATGCGATTTTTTTTGTTCATTACCCGTACTCCCATCTCCGACATCTTAATATTAAAACGCTTTCCTATCTATTATAGCGTTGCTTGTATTTGTACTGCGCATAACTTATGAACAGATTTTGAACGAATCCACCTTAACGCGACCTTGGCCTCCGATTTTGCACCAAGCCCTTCTTCAGCCTCTCTACCTCGTCACTCGTCAAGGGACGGAATTGGCCCTGGGACAAGCCCTCCAACGTAAGAAAGCCCAATCGTATCCGCTCTAATTCGAGAACGGGATGTCCGATCGCGGCGCACATGCGTCTTACCTGTCTGTTTCGCCCTTCGTGAATGATGATCTCGAGCAGCGCCTTTTCATTTCCTGTCGATTTTTTCACCATTCTCGCTTCTCCAGGGGCGGTCATGCCATCTTCCAGCAAGATCCCTTTTGCCAGCTTGGCCAGCTTGTCCGGGGAAGGAACGCCTCTTACCCAAGCCCGATAGACCTTGTCAATCTCATAGCTGGGATGTGCTAGCTTGTTCGCGAGCTCACCATCATTTGTGAGCAGCAGCAAGCCTGAAGTATTGAAATCAAGCCTGCCAACCGGGTACACGCGCTCTTTCAGTCCCTTCAGCAGGTCTGTCACGACACGTCTTCCACGAGGATCCGAGACACTGGTAATGACCCCGGTGGGCTTATTGAGCATCAGATAAACATGCTGCTCCAAGCGAATAGGTCGGCCATTCACAACAATGCGGTCTTGACCGGGATCAACCCGAGTTCCCAGCTCACGAACCACCTGGCCATTCACCTGCACTTTGCCTTGCACGATTAATTCTTCACAATGGCGTCGAGAGGCGACTCCGGCATGTGCCAATACTTTTTGTAAACGTTCCATTCTTGGTTCACCTCTACAACATCATACCCATTCTTACCAGTGTGGACAACAAAAAGGGAAAAACTTCCCCTTCCACGGAAGTTTTTCCCTGAGTATTCCATTCCCCTTCACGAGAAGACCAGATAGACGACGAGCAGTGAGAAAATGACCCCGGCCAGATCCGACCACAGCCCTACCTTTAGCGCATACGTGGAATTGCGAATTCCGACAGCTCCGAAGTAGACAGTCAGAACGTACAAGGTCGTATCCGTACTGCCTTGCATGGTAGCTGCCAACCTACCTATAAAGGAATCAGGACCGTATTGGGCGATCAAGTCTGTTGCAATGGCTAACGAGCCAGTCCCAGTCAATGGTCGCAGGAGTGCTAATGGCACCAGCTCCTCTGGAAAATGCAAAAAGTCCAACGCTGGCTTGATCAAGCCCAGCAGTAAATCCAGTGCTCCCGACTCGCGAAACATCGACACTGCCACCATCATCGCGATTAGATGAGGCAAGATGCGTATCGTCGTACCGAGGCCGCCTTTCGCCCCCTCTACAAAGGTTTCATAGACAGGCACCTTTTTTCTCCACCCGTAGAGCAGGACAAACGCAATCATCACCGGAATGGCCCATAGTGAGAGCAGGGATACCCATTGATACATCTGGTTCCCCCCTTATCTGATGCTTCTGATCGCACGATATCGATACCAGCGGTCGATCAGAATAGCCACAATCGTCGCAGCGAAGGATGAGAGCAGTGTCGTTCCCACGATGTCAACGGGATTGACTGATCCGTACTGCATGCGGATTGCAATCATAGTAGTAGGAATCAGGGTAATGCTTGCGGTGTTGATCGCGAGCAGCGTGCACATCGCGGGCGAGGCTTGCTGTTTGTTGGGATTGAGCTTTTGCAGCTCTTCCATCGCCTTCAGTCCCATCGGTGTCGCTGCATTCCCTAGCCCCAGCAGATTCGCACTCATGTTGGACAGAATGTATGCCATAGCCGGGTGCCCTTTCGGAATATCGGGAAAAAGAAGCGAGATCACGGGTGACAGCGCGCGGGCAACTAGCTCCATCAACCCCGCTTTCTCCGCGATCCGCATGATCCCCATCCAAAAGGCCAGCACACTAAGAAGTCCAAAGCATACGGTGACTCCGGTCTTTGCTCCAGCAAACGCTGCCTGGTTTACGACCTCCATCCGTCCTGTAATGGCTGCGACGACTATACTGCTGACAATGAGCGCAAGCCAGATAATGTTAAGCACGGAACAGCCCCCCCGCTACCAGATTCCAGAACTGCTGCCAAAAGGTCGGAGCTACAGCCATTTGCTGATGTACCCAAGTCGGTGTGTCTACTTGCACTTTCAACGGGACTTGCCCAATCATTTGATCCTTCAAATGAAATTGTAAAAAGCCGATCAGCTGACCATTCATTTTATCCGTGATGACCGACTCACTCATCACCACTCGTTTTTGCACATCATCTTCCTCGTCTGCCTGCAAGGGATAGGTGAATGCATTGGTGGTGACGAGATGGGTACCTTCTTCGACCTTCACGAAGGATTCAGGCTGTATGCTTTGTCCCAGGCTGACGAGCTGTTTCGTGGAGAAATGTTGAAAGCCCCAATCCAGCATTTTTGCCGAGTCATTCCAGTCATCAGATGCATTCAGGGTAATCGTTGCCAACTGTCTGCCATCACGAGTAGCAGAAGCAGCCAGACATCGCTTTGCCAGCTTTGTGTACCCGGTTTTTACGCCATCTGCGCCATTGTACAGATGAAGCATTTTGTTTTTGTTGAGAAGGCGTCTATCGTACTCCTCGCCCTCCCAGGAGATGTCTTTTACCTTGGTGGAAACGATCTGACGAAATGTCGGATTGCGCAATGCGTAGGCAGACAGCTTAGCCATGTCTTCCGCTGTAGAGTAATGCATGTTGCTGTCATCCAATCCGTGGGGGTTGTTAAAATTGGTGTGTGTCATTCCAATCAAGGCCGCTTTTTCGTTCATCATATAGACAAAGCCCGGTACCGAGCCTCCAACATGAGTGGCGACCGTCACTGCAGCGTCATTACCAGAGCGAAGCATCAAGCCGTACAATAATTCCTCCAAGGAAAGCTTCTCATTCTTTTTCAGATAGATTGAGGATCCTTCCACACCTACGGCTTCAGGAGGAACCGTTACTTGATCCTTGAGTTGTCCATTTTCAATCGCTACAATCGCCGTCATGGTTTTGGTCAAGCTGGCAATCCGCATTTTTTTGGAGCCGTTCTTGGAGTAGAGGATTCGTCCACTGGCGACGTCAATCAATGCAGCTCCTTCAGCTGACAAGCCCGGTGGCCCTGCACTTGCTGCAGCGTCCTGCACCGGCATCCAAACAAGCTGTATAAAAAGAAAAACGACGAGTACGCCGCACCAACTTTTCCGCACTCTCATCCACACCCTCCCATTCCAAAAGTACAGGTAACAAAGGTTTGTACCATGTATATGGGGACGAGTCGTGTGATAGTACGAAAAACTGTGCACAAGCGTCTAGTCGTTCTTGGTTTCTTCTGCTTTTCCGAACAAGGCGGATGCTTCCAGGCGCGCTTCTTCAATATCCAGATTGACAGGCGGTGGCGGCAAATCCGTGAGTTCCCGCAAGCCGAAATGTTCGAGAAAGTCCTTCGTCGTCGCATAGAGGATAGGGCGTCCAATCCCCTCTGCTCTGCCCGCTTCCTTGATTAGTTGCTTGGACAACAGGGTGTTCAGCGCCTTTTCGCATTTCACACCGCGAATTTCCTCAATCTCCGAGCGAGTGAGTGGCTGCTTGTAGGCAATGATTGCGAGTGTTTCCAGTGCTGCTTGGGACAAGGTGGATTGACTGGGAGAACTGGCAAGCCGCTCAAAGTATTCGGCGTGTTCAGGGAGGGTCGTCAACTGATAGGCTCTAGCCACTTCCACGATTTGAATCCCTCTGCCAGCTCGGCGAAAATCTGCTTTCATGTCCTCGATCAGGTCGACGATTTCATCTTCAGATACTTGGGTGATATCACTTATCTCCCTGGCATCGATGCCTTCGTCGCCCGAGATGAACAACAAGCCCTCAATGACGCCTTTCAGCTTGTCATAGTCCATCAGTGGGGACCCCTTTCGTATCGTTTTCACAAATCATGATATCTTGAAACAGTTGATTTTGGATGCATTGGATCTGCTTGGACTTCATCAGCTCCAGCAAAGCGAGAAAGGTCGTAACGATCTCTGAGCGTGTCACTCCCTTGGAGAACAGCTGAGAAAAGCGAACCATACCGCCACCAACCTGTACAAGCTGACGAATTTCCTTCATTCGATCCTTGATCGAAACCTCGTCCCTGGATACCTTTGTGAGCGGCTGTTCTTTATCCTTCACCTTTTTTACCAGCTTTTCCAAGGCTTGAATCAGATCGTAGAGCGTTACATCCTTAATCGTGTTTTCCTCTTCGCGGATATAAGGCGTCAGATTCTCTGCGGGACGTGTAAACACCTGACTACGCCCACTCTCCATCTCTCTTAGCTGTTCAGCAAGCATTTTGTAGCGCTTGTACTCCAGAAGACGCTGGACCAATTCTTCTCGTGGATCGATCTCTTCCACGTCCATATCGAGGTAAGGCTGAAAGACCTGCTCCTCTTTTTTGGGCAGGAGCATCTTGCTTTTGATAGCCAATAGCGTTGCCGCCATGACTACAAATTCGCTGGCTACATCCAGTTGCATCTGGTGCATGGTGTCAATCGTAGCCAGATATTGCTCCGTGATTTCAGCGATGGGGATGTCATAGATGTCTACTTCTGCCTTGTCGATCAGATGGAGCAGCAGGTCGAGCGGCCCCTCAAAGGAGTCCAGTTTGATACTGTATGCCAAGATTACTCCCTCGTTTCTGCTATAAGAAAGGTCTGAGAATGGAAATCGCGATCTCTTGCACCCAGTTGATCACGAGTGACATCGGAATTCCGAAGATAACGGAACGAACACCAGGGATAAAGATCAAGAGCAACAAAATCCATGGTCCGTAGATTTCAAAGTTGTAATAAAACCTGTCCCAGCCTCGGGGTGAGAGAAAGCGAAGAATCTTGTAGCCATCCAGCGGTGGTACTGGCAACAGGTTGAACACGAAGAGTGCCGAGTTGATAATCACACTGTATTCCAAAGTCAGCTTGATCGCATATACCCATTTGTCACTGGTGTCTGAGAGCATACCCGCCTGCAGCACGTACAAATAGATAACGGCAAAAAAGACTCCGAGTACCAAGTTGACCAATGGTCCTGCACCTGCGACATAGACCATGCCCAAGCGCTTGTTTCCACGAAAATGAAGCGGATTGACCGGCACCGGCTTGGCCCAACCGAACGGTCCGAACAAGATCAGGATCAACCCGAACGGATCAATATGAGGGATCGGATTGACTGTCAATCTCCCCTCGTCTTTAGCCGTGCTGTCACCCAGCTTCCAGGCAACAAAAGCATGGGCATATTCATGCAAAGTGAAGGCAATGACGAACGCAATCAAGCGAAACGGCACTGTCTCCCAATCGAAGTGAAAAAGATCCATTGGCTCCTCCTCTAAAAATCGTCTACTTTCTAGCATATCAGCATGCAGATGAGCTTACAAGCATCAAGCCAAGGAAGGTTGGCCTCTACTCTCATGCTGGATGGGACAAAAAACACTGGCGACTTTGCACGTCACCAGTGTTTCTCCCAAGTCAACGATTAAGATACAACGACCTTGCTCATTTTGTCGCCTTGTTTGATCGCATCCACGTGCTCCATGCCAGAAGTCACACGGCCGAACACTGTATGTACACCGTCGAGGTGCGGGAAGGAATCGTAGCAGATGAAAAACTGGCTTCCACCTGTATCTTTTCCTGCGTGTGCCATCGAAAGAGCACCGCGGAGATGCTTGTGTGGGTTGCCTTTTGTCTCACATTTGATCGTGTAGCCAGGGCCACCTGTACCAGTTCCATGCGGGCATCCGCCTTGTGCTACGAAGCCAGGAATCACGCGGTGGAAAGACAAGCCGTTGTAGAAGCCTTCGCTCGCCAATTTTTCAAAGTTTCCTACCGTACAAGGAGCTTCCTGATCGAACAACTCAATTTCGATTAGGTTGCCATTCTCCATAGTGATTTGCGCTTTTTTCATATGTAAGCCTCCAGACCTGATAAAGTTAACCATCCTATTCTACCATGCAGGCAAGTCGTTCGTCCAATTGTTGGGCTGGATAACTGCGAAGCAAATCAAAAAGGTGCCCGGAGCCGATTCTTCTCGGCTTCATAGGCACCTCTTTATTAGCGTTGCAGCTGCGCACGTTGTGGCAGCAGGTCGTGGCTGACCACGTCTTTAAAGGATTCTCTTTGGACAACCAGCTCTGCTTCACCGTCTTTGACAAATACAACAGCTGGGCGAGCAATACGGTTGTAGTTGTTGGACATCGAGTAGCCGTAAGCGCCTGTACTCGTCACAGCCAGAATATCGCCTGCTTCTGCCTTTGCAAGCTGAACATCCCAGATCAGCATGTCGCCAGACTCGCAGCATTTTCCAGCGATCGAAACCGTCTCGTTTGCCGGTTCATTCATTTTGTTTGCAATAGCCGCTTCATATTCAGCTTGATAGAGGGCAGGACGCAGGTTGTCCGTCATGCCGCCATCTACTGCGACGTATTTGCGCACGTTTGGAATATCCTTTTGTGATCCAATCTTGTACAAGGTTGTTCCCGCATCTCCGACAATACTGCGGCCTGGCTCGATCCACAGCTCAGGCAATGGCAATTGTCTTGCGGTCAGCTCTTCACGAACCGTATCTGTGATCGCTTTGATATAGGTCGCTGCAGCCAGTGGGGTGTCCGACTCGACATAACGAATGCCGAAGCCTCCACCCACATTCAACACCTCGGAGATAAAACCGTGCTTTTCTTTTGCCTCTCCCAAAAGCTCGATCAAGCGCTTGATAGCGACGATAAAGCCTTCTGCTTCGAAAATCTGCGAACCGATATGACTGTGTACACCCAGCAGATGCAGATGGCTGCTTTCGTGCGAGAATCGAATCGCCTCAATCGCTTGACCGTTTTGCACGTCGAAGCCGAATTTGGAATCGACTTGTCCAGTCGAAATATACTCATGCGTATGCGCTTCAACCCCCGGAGTTACACGCAGCAAGACACTGATTTTTTCATCGCGCTCGCGAGCCAGCTCGTCTAGCGTGTACAGCTCATAGAAGTTGTCTACCACGAAGCAGCCGATCTTGGCATCCAAGGCCATATTGATTTCCTCAAGGGACTTGTTGTTCCCGTGAAAATGGATTCGTTCCACCGGAAAACCTGCTTGTAATGCGGTATACAGCTCTCCACCTGATACGACATCTAAAGACAGGCCCTCTTCTTCGACCAGCTTGCACATCGCCATCGTACAAAACGCCTTGCTGGCATAGGCCACCTGAAAGGCAAATCCTGATTGGCGGAATGCATCGACATAGGCACGGCACTTGCTACGAATCAAAGCTTCATCATACACGTAAAGTGGCGTACCGTATGTAGCTGCCAGCTGTGTCGCATCGCATCCCCCAATTTCCAAATTCCCTAGCTCATTCACTCGACTTGTCCCGTGTAAGTACATCTTCCTGCTTCCCCCAGTCCTTTGGTCAAACCGTACCAAATCTCCGTCTATCTGCATCTCTTCTATATTAGAACGACAACCGACTAGAAAACTTGGCTCCGCCAGGTCGGCGGAGCCTTCATTGAACTCTCGGATAATCAAACAGCAGGCAAGTGGCTGCATTTGCTCCTACCGTTCGTTGTCGTACCGTGCCATGCCCGTAAGGCTTACCATAAAATTTACTACATGGCTGTGCATTTGACAATGGGTGGTTGCAGCCTGTTGTCAGAATATTATTGACGAGAGGAATTTTGGGAGCGAACAATGCTAGGGCGTTTGTTTTTCATCGGGACTGCCATTCTGACCATGATGTCCTTGAAGGCTTTGTAATCAAACGGGATAAAAGGCCAGAGATAAGGCGTTTCAAGGGAGCGTGTAGCCACAAGCGCAATCAAGACGAGCAAAAGCCCAATCATCAAGCCGGTTGTGGAAAAAATTCCTGCCATGAGAATCAGAAAAATACGGACTAAACGATTCGCCAACCCGAGCTCATAGCTGGGAGTTGCAAACATACCAACCGCAGCCACTGCCAAGTACAAGATCACCTCAGGGGCAAATAAACCAACATTGATGGCGACTTCTCCAACCAATATGGCAGCCAGCAAGCCCATCGCGACGGATAACGGTGCTGGTGTATGAATCGCAGCCATCCTCATCAGGTCGAGCCCCAGTTCTGCTAGGATGAATTGTGCCAAAAGCGGTATGCTGCCCGTTTTCTTGATGCCGATAAAGTCCAGGGACTCCGGAATCATCGAAGGATTCATCACCAGAAGCAGCCAGAGTGGCAGAATGAACACGGATGCGAATATGCCCAAAAAGCGCACCCACCGCAGATAAGCACCCACGACTGGCGTCTGCCGGTACTCCTCGGCATGCTGTACGTGGTGAAAATAAGTAGCGGGTGTGATCATGACACTCGGCGAGGTATCCACATAGATCAGAACATGGCCTTCCAGAAGATGAACCGCCGCAACATCCGGGCGTTCTGTATAGCGCACCATCGGAAAAGGATTAAAGGTTTTTCCGATGATGAATTCCTCAATCGTTTTTTCCGCCATCGGGATACCGTCGATTTGAATGCTCTGCAAGCGATTTCGCAGCGTTTCTACCAGATCCGGATTGGCAATATCCTTGATGTAGCAGACGGACACATCGGTCTTGGTTCTTTCCCCTACCTGCATGATCTCAAAGCGTATTCTTTCATCGCGAATCCGTCTGCGTGTCAGCACCGCATTGGTTACCAGGTTTTCCGTGAAACCATCATGAGCGCCGCGTACGATTCTTTCCGTATCAGGCTCCTCCGGGTTACGCCCCGGATAGGTTTTGGCATCCATGATTATTGCTTCTGAGGAACCGTCAATAATCAACCCGACTTGACCAACCAAGAGCTTATCGATGAATTCATCTGTCGTTTTTACCTTATTCAGTTGGAAAAAAGGAATGTATTTATAATACAGATGGTCAAACAATTCGTTTTTCATGTCGCGATCACGTAGATCGTTCAAGTCACGCATGATCTGGGTAATGATATCACTGTCGGCAAATCCATTTATGTAGTAGAGCAACAGGCGTGTGCCACCAACATAAAAATCATGGACTCCTATATCAAAGCTGACTCCTACACCGAGCTTTTCATTGAGATAGGTCTTGTTCTCTTCCAATCGTTCCTCGATGGGACGCCGCTTTTCCGTTATTTCCGCCATGTGATCCGCTCCTTTCCAATATCCATTGCACTGCTTTCTTGGTAATTGGACATCCATCCTGGAGACTGTCATGCCCCTCCATTTTTCCGATATCCCCAATTCCAATCAGATTGGGGATATGCAGTGAATTCAACACATCCACTGTATCCCCGTAGATCTTGTTTTGGAGCTTTTTCTCGGCATATCCGTCCTTGTCCACCGCTTCCTCGACAATCTGACCATCCTTGTCGATGGAATATTGGACTGTGGCTCCCTGTACCCATCTCGTGTTGGATGCAACCGCTATCGCCCCGATCACTTCGATAGCCGGATGCTTGACCACGTACTCAAGTGCTCGTTCCCCCCGTCCACGCCCAAAATCTCCGTTGTCATCAAACATGACGATGACGGGATCGTAAGGAGTCATCTGGATCAATTCCACCATCTGGCTCCCATCGAGCGGCGTGGGATTACCTGCAGACAGCGAGATGCATCGTCCACCGAGATCTTTGGCTACAGCTTCGACTGCCTTCTGTGCAATGTGGTCGCCATCTGTGACCACAATGACTTTTCTTGGTTGACCATTCATCAGGGTTCCACCACCCTTGCAGGATTGCGTTAGCCTTTTGGCTTAAATACAAGTGATGCTAGAAACCCAAACGCAATAGCTGCCGAAATTCCTGCGCTCGTCACCTCGAAGATCCCCGTAGCGACCCCGATCAACCCGTTTTTCTCCGCTTCTCCAATCGCGCCATGGTAGAGGGAATGGCCAAAGCTGGTAATCGGCACGGTCGCGCCTGCTCCTGCAAAGTCGATAAATTTGTCATAAACCCCAATAAAGTCGAGAAAGACTCCCGCTACGACCAATGTACTCATCACATGGGCAGGAGTGAGTTTTCCGACATCCAGTAAAAGCTGTCCCACGACACAAACCAAGCCACCTACAACAAATGCAATGACGTACTCCATTAAGCTCCTCCTTCAAATGCGACGGCGTGTGCAATGCAGGGAATGGAATTCCCTTGTTGATAGCTGACAGGGCTTAGCAGAGCTCCCGTCGCGCAAACCAAGACTTTTTTCACTAAACCGCGGTTCAGTTGATCCATAATGTAGCTGTAAGTCACGACTGCACTGCTCGCACAACCACTTCCTCCCGCAAAGACATCCTGATCCGGTGAATAGATCATCAAGCCACAGTCGTTATAAACCTGATCCATATCATAGCCCTGGGCCAACATCAGTTCCTTTACGATGGGATAACCCACGGCTGCAAGATCTCCTGTGACGATCAGGTCATAGTCCTTCGGTGAACGCCCAAGATCCTTGAAATGCGCCTCTAAGGTAGAGACCGCAGCGGGAGCCATCGCAGACCCCATATCAAACGGATCCTTAATCCCCATATCGACAACTTTGCCCATCGTTGCATGGGTGATGCGCGGTCCCTTCCCACCAATCCCAACGAGACCAGCTCCGGCACCCGTAACCGTCCACTGGGCACTTGGCGGTTTCTGACCACCATATTCCGTCGGATAGCGATACTGTCTTTCCGCTGTTGCATTGTGACTACTGCAAGCAGCAATCGCCCGGTTTGCATAGCCCGCGTTTACCAAGGAAGCGGCGGTCGCAAGCGTCAGCATGGAGGTCGAACACGCGCCGTACATACCGAGAAGTGGAATCGCCAGCTTTTCAGCTGTGAAGTTCGTCGTGATGTTTTGATTGAGCAGATCTCCGGCCAGAATGAAATCGACTTCTTGCTCGGTGATAGCTGCCTTTTTCAAAACGTTTGTTACAGCGTCCTCCATCAATTGTCGTTCCGCATCCTCCCAGGATTGCTGGCCGGCATACATGTCATCATGGATTTTATCAAACAAGGCAGCCAATGGACCTTCCCCTTCTTTGGGACCAACTGCCACAGCAGATGCCTGCAAGCGAACGTTCTCGGCAAAATGCCAGGTTTGACGGCTGATGCGTGCTGTCTGCTTGTTGCTATCCATCGTTAGCCCTCCTCAGAAAATCATTTTGAACAGGCTCTTGAGGATACCTGCGACAAAGGCTGCAACGACACCGAAGACGATAACCGAGCCTGCTAATTTAAACATGTTTCCGCCCACACCTAGGACAAAGCCTTCACTACGGTGTTCAATCGCAGCAGATGCGATGGAATTCGCAAAGCCCGTGACAGGAACAGCCGAGCCTGCGCCTGCATACTGACCAATATTGTCGTAAACACCCATACCAGTAAGAAGGACGGAAATGAAAATCAAGGTAGCGACCGTTGGGTTGCTTGCTGTTTTTTCCGTAAAGCCAAAAAAGTGAATGTACATATTTTGCAAGGCTTGACCAAAAAGGCAGATTGTACCACCAACCCAAAACGCACGCATACAATTGAGCAAAACGTTTCGCTTAGGCTTGTACTTGGATGCTTGTTGCTGATACATCTGTTTGGTCATCTGCATGGATCCGATTGGTTTTGCTTTCGTCTTGGTCGCCATGCCTTTCCACTCCTTTACTTGTCCATACCTGTGTAAAAATTTCACTCTATCTATATATTTCCTGTTTCAATGGATCCTATGAATAGCGGTATTTACCAGTTCACAGATGCAGCAGCCACTGAAGCAACGAGCCCGTAATTTTGCCAAAAACCATCGCCATCAGCAGATAAAGTAGACTTCCATCCATATGCAAACGCTTGGCGATGATGGGAAAGACATTTAAGGCTTCGGTGAGTCCTGCCGCCAAAGTTCCTACAAAAACACCTGCCAAGAGTCCATAGACGGACGTAACCAGTACAGGCAGACTCGTCTTAATTTGATAAAAATCAATCAATGTAAAAAACAGCGCTCCACTTACCAAAGCCCACTCCAGCTTGCGAATATGTTGATGGGCATTGGTCAATTGGGTCAGTCGCGGAACGATATCCAGCACGGTTATGAAAGCTACAAACCCACTTCCCACGGCGACTCCCCAGCCCAATCCGACCAGGACGACGAGCATGACTTGAATGATGCTCACGTTTTCGTACGCTGATTTTCCTTATTTTCATGCTGGATGTAATATTGATCGACATTTTGCTGGTACATGAACAACTCTACTTCTAGTGGGCTCGGCTCCTCGTTAATTTTCTTTTGAAAGATATGATTGAAAAACAGCACCATCCCTAGCCCGATTCCGATGGAGTACGGAATTTGCAGCCAGAGTGGATGCAGGTTTTTATCTCCGGTGATCAGGTAAAAAATACGTTGATGTACTTCTTTCATACTCACATCGGTGTGGAAGTTCATGATGGCCAGTCCTGAACCTACGAACAAAAGAATCCAAACCAAGGCAACCAACAACGGATTCGCCCTTTTTCTCGGATTCATCACTTCAACGATGATTTGCGAGGCACCTTGCACTTCCAGTTCCGCCTCTGGATAGGCAGATCTCAGTCTTTCAATGACTTGCATAATGTCAATGATCACCAGGTTCCCGTCCTTTGGCGAAACCTGATAGACAGGAATTCGTCTGATCGCCTCCTCCTTGCTTCCGTCCCAGAAAAATTGACAGATGTCACCCAACGTAATCACGGATTGTGGCTTGACCGCCAACCGATTGCGCAGGCGCAGATACAACGGATCTTTCATCTGATCCCCTCCTTGATTTCCAACTCCTTATCACTCGCTAGTATGTGCCCTGCCTGAAAACCCATACCCTTCTCTTTGCCAGCTCTCCCCTCGGAATAACAAGAAAAACACCAAAGCGTCATTATGCCTTGGTGTTTCTCTTATATTGATGCTAGTGTTCGATCTGGTCCTTGATGGTTTGCAGGATTCGCTTCTCTAGGCGCGATACCTGTACTTGTGAAATCCCCAAACGCTCCGCTACTTCTGACTGTGTCTGGTCCTTGTAGTAGCGCAGGTATACGATCAACTGCTCTCTTTCACTCAAGCGGCTGATGGCATCCTTCAGGGCAATTTTCTCAAACCATTTGTTTACTCCCTCATCCGCAATCTGATCGATCAGCGTGATCGGATCTCCATCATTTTCAAAAACAGTCTCATGGATGGAGGACGGGGAACGGCTCGCTTCCTGTGCGAAGACGACTTCCTCCGGTGTAATACCCACTGCATCGGCTACTTCTGCAATCGTCGGAGCTCGACCGAATTGCTTGTACAATTCATCCTTGACTCGCCTTACTTTATTAGCGGTTTCCTTGAGTGAACGACTCACCTTGACCGTTCCATCGTCACGCAAGAAGCGTTGGATTTCTCCGATGATCATAGGCACAGCATACGTAGAGAACCGCACATCATACGTTAGGTCAAACTTGTCGACGGCCTTTAACAAGCCAATGCAGCCAATCTGAAACAAATCATCCGCTTCGTAGCCACGGTTGATAAAGCGCTGGACGACGGACCAAACCAGCCTGATATTGCTATTCACCAATAGCTCTCGGGCATCACTATCTCCTGCCTGACTCTTGGCGATCAAGTCTTTCACTTGGTCATTGGTCAGAAATGGTTGACTCGCATTTTTGATATCGGCACCCATTGGCACTACCCCTAATTTTGCAAGGCTTTGGCAAACGACAGGCGTTTGGTCAGACGAACAGTTGTCCCTTTACCGACAGAGGTCGCCACTTCCAAAGAGTCCATGAAATTCTCCATAATGGTAAAACCCATTCCGGAACGTTCCAGCTCCGGCTTGGTTGTGTAGAGGGGCTGCATCGCCTGCTCCACATCCTCGATTCCTTTGCCTTTGTCTTCCACAACGACGTCAATCACTCCATCATTGATCTGCACGGAAATATGTACCACACCCTCTGGATTTTCGTCATATCCGTGGATGATAGCATTTGTCACAGCTTCTGATATTACCGTCTTGATCTCTTCCAATTCATCCATCGTGATATCCAATTGAGAAATGAACGATGCTACGGCAACACGAGCAAAAGCCTCGTTCTGGCTTACCGCAGCGAACGACACGGTCATGAAATTACGTTGTACCTTCATTACGCCACCCCCAGGATTAGCAGTGCTTCTGCCTCGTTTTCACGAAACTTGATCACCTTGAACAATCCCGACATTTCAAAAATCCGGTAGATCGTCGGATTGATGGAGCAAACATACATATCGCCCGACCTGGCAGAAATCTGCTTGTATCTGCCAAGAATCACTCCGATACCGGAACTGTCCATAAACGCCAAATCCGCTAGACTGAGAACAATATGGCGAATAGGAGAGGTGCGCAATACTTCATCCACCTTGCTGCGCAATTCCTCCGCAGTGTGATGGTCCAATTCCCCCTGCAAACGGATCACCAGGACATCCTGTCTGGTTTCCATCGCGATTCGTAAACTCATAGCTGACACACTCCTTCATCCCGTAGTGACAATCTCTTTCTTCTCTCTCTTATCCAATTCCTGCCAGCCGACAAAAGAACAAAAAAATCGAGCAGCCATAACCGTTCTTTCGAGGCAACTCGACTCTTTTCGCGCTCCTGTTGTCTGATTAGTAGCTAATCAAAACCTTCTTCGTTGTTCGCTTGAGAATCTCCCACATACCTGCCTCATCGACGGTTTGCTCCGGATACAAATCGATTCGATTTACTTCCTTGCCGTCTTTGGTTCGGATAAAAATATGCCCCACAACCTGATCCTTGTTCACTGGAGCATTGACGGTCTTGTTCACGACCACCTCGCGCTGATAATCATCAGCGTTCTCTCCTTTTTTCATCAAAAGACTTACGGATTGTGGAGTGACGACATTGATATTCGGCTGCTGCCCCTTGTCCACCGTTAATTGCTGGACCGTTTCACCTTTTTTGTACATCGGCATGACCTGGTAGTGGGTAAAAGCGTAGTTGAACATGGTCGAGACCTCATTGTTTCGTGTCTTCACATCCGGTTCGCCCATCACGACCGAAATGACACGCATGTTGTCCCGTTTGGCAGTTGCCGTCAAGCAGTATTTGGCTTCCCCTGTATAGCCCGTTTTCAAGCCGTCTACGCCCTCATAAAAACGAACGAGACGATTGGTATTGACCAACCAAAAGGGGTTGGAGGTATCTTTGCGCAGGTAATCCTGGTAGGTTCCTGTAAAGCGAGTAATATCTTCGTGCTTCAGCAACTCTCTGGACATAATGGCTATATCAAAGGCTGAAGATACGTGATTCGCAGCAGGAAGCCCATTGGAGTTCACAAAATGAGTGTTCTTCATTCCCAATTCACGGGCACGCTCATTCATGCGGTTGACGAAAGCCTCTTCCGTCCCTCCTAAATGCTCCGCCATCGCGACTGAAGCGTCATTGCCTGATGCGATTGCAATTCCTTTGATCATATCCTCGACAGTCATCACTTCACCCGGCTGCAAAAAGATCTGTGATCCACCCATCGATGCAGCTCTTTCACTCGTACGCACCTTGTCTGTCATCTTAAGTTCACCACGATCAATCGCTTCCATGATCAAAAGGAGCGTCATCACTTTGGTGATGCTTGCTGGCGGCAGCTTTTCGTGCGGATTTTTTTCGTACAGAATCGTACCCGTGTCAGCCTCGATCATCACTGCCGACAACGCTTTGGGCGCAAAATTCATGGCTCCTGATGGTGGAGCAGGCTTCTCACTGGCTGCAAGAGCCTTAGGAGAAAAGATAGTGATGCACATGATGAAGCATAGAGCGAGATAGCTTTTCCGATTCATAACAGTCTCTTCCCTCCATTCATGGTTTTATTCTCACCAACCAGAAAGGAAAATATTCACATAAAAATACCCCTTCCGCTTGGAGCAGAAGGGATTTTTTGATCAGATGACAAACCGGCTAACATTCTGGGTCAGGTCATCCGCCATTTTTTTCAGCTGTTCAACATTTTCATTGATTCGGGCGATAGAATGCAGCTGTTCATCTACTGTTTTCACAACGCCGTTAATCGAATCCTTGATCTCGTCAGACATCGAGGCCAATCGATGGATGGAATCAGTCACAACCTGGTTACCCGCTGCCATCTCTTCCGAAGTGGCAGTCATCGATTCACTCTGCTCGGCAGCAGATTGAATGTCGGACACAATGTTTTGGAATGAAACGCCTACCGCTTCTACGGAATGCAACCCGCCTCCTACCATGCTGACGATCTCATCCATATGCCGGCTCATCTCCATCGCTTCGTCATTGATGGAGTGAGCGATCGCTGCGATTCGATCAGAGAACAAATTACTTTCCTCCGCCAGCTTTCTGACCTCAGTCGCAACCACCGAAAAGCCTCTTCCTGCATCCCCTGCTCTGGCCGCTTCAATCGCGGCATTAAGCGCGAGCAAATTAGTCTGGGAAGCGATGCTGCTGATCATTTCTACAATACTAGTAATTTGCCGTGCGCGCTCACGCAGATTATGCATTTGTTTTGCCGTACGTTCTACTTCGTTCGAAGCGCGACGCACCGTGTCAATGACATTGCCAACCAACTGCATGCCATCCTGAGCTCTTTCAAAGGTGCGTGTCGTAGCTACAGAGGTAGATTCAGCTGAAACCGCCACCTGCTGCACGCCTTGGGAAATCTCTGAGACGGTTTGCGCAGTGGCTTGTACCTCGTCCGTCTGCAAGGAGACGCGTTGGGCGATAGTCGAGATATTGCTGGTGATGACATCGATAGCACCCTTGTTTTCCTCGGCAAATTGCGACATTTCTTCTGTGGCTACATTCAGCTGAGTAGCTTGGCCTTGAACCAAGGCGATCAATTTCCGCAATTCTGCGGCCATCTCATTCATTTTGGTTCCTACCATCGCAATCTCGTCATTCCCTTTGACTGCAATGTTTACGTCAAAATTTCCGGAACCGATTCGATCCATATCTTGCGCAATCGCAAACAAGGAAGTCCGAATCCGCTTTGCAAACCACCAGATCGACCACATCGAAATGGCTATGACGGGGATAGCAAACAGGATGAAGTACCACGCCATCGCATCGACTTCCCCATAAACTTCTTCTATCCCTGTTGTAAGCACGACATTCCATTTCAATAATGGAATTGGTGCCGTAGACGCGAACAGCTCGTTGCCATTTTCTTCATAGACGAGACTTTGGCTCACCTGTTGATTTGCGATCGCCAACAGGTCCTCATAATCGGGGTTGCCCTGCAAGGAGAGCTGATTGTTCAGCTCCGTCTTTTGATGCGCTACGACCAAGCCATCTTGACGGACGACGAACGCATGTCCATTTTGCATGAACGAGATATCCTGCGTTTTTTGCAGCAGGTCATTCATATTGAACCCGACAATAAAGATTCTCTTGGTGTCTTTATTTCCTTCTCCTACTGGAACTGCAATATGTAGATAGCTTTTTTCATTTCCTTGAACAATTTCTTCATCGGATATTACTGGACCAGCGGAGCTTTTAGCATCCTGAAAATATTTAATCTTTGTAAAATCCGTATCGCTTTTCACAGTCAGCGTATACAGCATTTTCCCGGAATTGGCATCCACCAGATAAATCTTGGAAATTTCTTTATGGGATTGTACGAGCAACCGGAACTGCTCCAAGATCAGTGGCTCCATGTCCGTTTGCATAATGCGCATGGCGGCCATGGTCTTTGTAGACTCAAGGATCGCGTTTACCCAGTCATTCATGCTCTCAGCATGCTGTTCAGCGAGCATTCTGGACTGGTTGGAGGTAATCCCGATCAAGGTTGATTTAGAAAACGAGATAGCTATGTAATTCAATGCACCGATAATCACTAGTACCAGGATAAGACCAAAGATAATCATTTTTGAAGCCAGGGAACCTTTGAAACGATTGGAAATTTGAGTCAGCTTGGATGATCCCAAGGACATTGCTGGTGCAGAAGTCGCAGGTTTATTTTTCTTTTTCGGAAAACGAAATTTGCTCATAAGATTCTGCCCCCTCACTGTGTTACTCTACTTATTACCGACTTTTAGCAAGAATAAACCTAATATTATTTGAAAAGTAGCATTTTTTTGAACATCCCAAAATCACTCGTGGTAAATTGAAAAATTTAAAAACGGGTTCCCAGCCTAACACTTACTGGAAACCCGCTTGATGAAATGCATTCTAGTTGTACAGATGACAAGCAGCGAAATGTCCCTTTTCGATCTCCTTCCAGACTGGCTCTTTGGCAGCACACTCTGGCATAGCTTTTGGACAACGAGTACGGAAATGGCAGCCGCTTGGCGGGTTCATTGGGCTTGGTACATCGCCTTCGAGAACGATGCGTTCACGGTTGCGCTCAATTTCCGGATCAGGAATTGGAATAGCAGACAAAAGTGCTTGGGTGTAAGGATGAAGTGGCTTTTCATACAGCGCCTCACTGTCTGCCAGCTCAACCATTTTACCCAAATACATAACCGCAACACGGTCGGAAATGTATTTCACCATGGATAAGTCATGGGCAATGAACATGTACGTCAAGCCCATTTTTTCTTGAAGCTGTTCGAGCAGGTTTACAACCTGTGCCTGAACCGATACGTCCAGTGCGGAAATCGGCTCGTCACACACGATAAATTTCGGTTCTACGGCAAGCGCACGGGCAATCCCGATCCGCTGACGCTGACCACCGGAGAATTCATGCGGGAACCTGTTCATGTGCTCTGGATTCAAGCTTACCAGGGAAAGAAGCTCTTGAATGCGCTCCTTTCGCTTTTGTCCGGTAGCCAAACCGTGAATATCGAGCGCCTCGCCAATGATATCCCCTACGGTCATACGCGGATTCAACGAAGCATATGGGTCTTGGAAAATCATTTGCATATTGCGGCGCATCGCCTTCATTTCATGATTGTTCAAGTTCATAATGCTTTTGCCTTCGAACAAAACATCTCCAGCAGTCGCATCATACAAACGAAGAAGTGTACGACCAGCTGTGGATTTTCCACAACCGGACTCCCCTACCACACCAAGAGTTTCGCCGCGCTTGATCTCAAAAGAGATGTCGTTCACAGCTTTGAGTGTATTGTCACCAATAGAGAAAAATTTCTTCAGATTACGAACTTCGATCAATGTATCGCGATTTTCCACTGTTTACCCTCCCTCTTACGATCCTGAGCGGTTCTGAGCAAGCGGATGCTGTAGCCAACAAGCTGCACGCTGTGAGCCACTAACTTCAACGAGTTCAGGATCCATTTCCTGACACACGCGCATAGCTGATTCGCAACGTGCGGTAAATCCGCATCCTGTCGGTGGACGCAAGAGATCTGGCGGTGTGCCGAAGATAGGTGTCAACGGTTCATCCCGATTCAAGTCCAAACGTGGCACCGAACGAAGCAACCCTTTTGTATACGGGTGCTGCGGGTTGTAGAAAATGTCATCTACAGTCCCTGTTTCAATTACTTTACCTGCATACATGACGATGACACGGTCGCACATTTCGGCAACGACACCCAGGTCATGCGTGATCAAGATAATGGACGTACCCAATTTCTTCTGCAGGTCTTTCATCAGATCCAAAATTTGCGCCTGAATGGTAACGTCCAGGGCTGTCGTAGGCTCATCCGCGATCAACAGCTTTGGCGAGCATGCCAATGCGATAGCGATCATGGCGCGCTGGCGCATCCCACCAGAGAATTCGTGCGGATATTGCTCGACACGTTTTTCAGGTTGAGGAATGCCAACGATCGTCAACAGCTCAATAGCACGTTTACGCGCATCAGTGCGGGACATGTTTTGGTGTTTGATCAACCCCTCTGTGATCTGGTTCCCAATCGTCATGGTCGGATTGAGGGATGTCATTGGATCTTGGAAAATCATCCCGATTTCTTTCCCACGGATGGCTTCCATTTGTTTATTAGATTTATTTACAAGATTTTCGCCATTAAAAAGGATTTCTCCTTTTTTAATTTCACCCGGCGGCATCGGAATCAATTTCATCAGAGATTGGGCCGTAACGGATTTACCGCATCCGGACTCTCCTACGATCGCCACGGCTTCCCCACGGTTTACGTGGAAGTTGACGCCACGAACGGCCTTTACTTCTCCTGCATAGGTATGGAAGGAGACATGTAGGTCTTTAACATCAAGTATGCGTTCCATAATGATCGTCCCTCCTATTTCCGCAAGCGAGGGTCTACAGCATCTCGCAGACCGTCACCAAGCAAGTTAAATGCCAAAATGGTAACCGAGATAAATACTGCTGGGAACATGAGTCGCCAAGGGAAGTACTTCATGGCAGGCAAGCCCTCAGAAGACATGGTACCCCATGATGCGACTGGTGCTGCTACACCCAATCCGATAAAGGACAGGAAGGATTCCGCAAAAATCGCGTTCGGAATCGTCAAGCTCAAGGTTACGATGATAGGACCCAATGCGTTTGGAATCAAGTGTTTGAAGATCAAGCGGTTGCTGTCAGCACCCAGGGAGCGCGCAGCGAGCACGAATTCCTGTGATTTCAATTGAAGCATTTGACCGCGCACGATCCTAGCCATCCCAATCCAGCCCGTTATCGTCAGGGCAATAATAATGGTCGTAACTCCTGGTTCTAACACAACCATGAGCAAAATAACAACGAGAAGATATGGAATTGCAAACAAAATATCGGCGATACGCATCATCACTTCATCTACTTTACCGCCGTAGAAGCCGGCGATTCCGCCCCAGATGACACCGATAATCAAGTCGATCAGGGCTGCGATAATCCCAACCTCAAGGGAAATTCTGGCACCATACCAGATACGGACGAACATGTCACGGCCGAGATCGTCTGTACCGAACCAATGCTCACCAGAAGGCTTTTGATTCTTACCTGCCAGGTTGGTCGAAAAGTAGTCATTATTTGTCATCATCGGTACAAAAATCGCGCAGAGTATCAGTACAACGATGAAAACTAAAGATACCATCGCTACCTTATTCATTTTCAGGCGACGCCACACATCAGCCCAGAAAGAAAGGCTTGGACGCTTGATGGATTCTGATTGTCGAAGGTCAACTGAAATCGGCTCAAAATGCTCTTTATTCAATTGCATAGTTCATTACTCCTTTCCTGCGTCTGCCAGCTTGATGCGTGGATCAATGAGCGTGTACGCGATATCTACGATCAGAATCATCACAACAAGGATGATCGAGTAGAATACGGTAGTTCCCATAATCACGGTGTAGTCACGGTTCGTAATGGAGAGTACGAATTCGCGTCCCAGTCCTGGAACACCGAAGATACGCTCAATTACGAAAGCTCCTGTCAAAATGTTGGCAATCAGTGGACCCAGGTAAGTAATGACCGGTAAAAGCGCATTCCGGATCGCGTGTTTTACTGTAATTGTAATGGTGTTCAAACCTTTTGCTTTCGCTGTTTTAATGTAGTCTTGACCCAGAACCTCAATCATGTTGGAACGAGTCAGACGCGCGATAAACGCGAGTGGCGATGCAGCCAGCGCCAGAGATGGAAGTACTGTATAGGAGAAATCTTCCCATTTCGCAATCGGGAACAGTCCCCATTGAATCGCGAAGAAATATTGCAAAAATGATGCCAAAATAAAGCCCGGAACGGATAACCCGAGAACGGCAATGACCATCGCCGTGTAATCCTGCCATTTATTATGCTTTAATGCCGCTATGACCCCAAGTATTATACCGCCAAAAATAGCGATGATCAGAGCCTGCAACCCCAAGTGGGCGGATATTGGGAAACCACGATTAATCATCTGGTTAACCGTTGATGATTTTTCTGTAAAGGATGGACCCAGGTCCCAGGTGATAACCCCTTTAAGATAGTTCAAATACTGCTCATGCAAAGGCAAATCGAGCTTGTATTTTGCTTTCAAGGCTTTTTCAATTTCTGCTGGTACTGCCCTCTCTTGTGTAAATGGGCCACCTGGTACAGCTTGCATGATGAAGAAGGTGGCCGTTACGATCAAGAAAAGCGAGATTAGCATGAATACGATGCGCTTGCCGAGATAACGGATCAACTAACTTACCCCCCTAACAGTTTTTCATAAAGTACACCTGACCGCTTGCGGTCAAACACTTTTGTCCCCCGACGAGAGGGGAAAACGGTCAAGACCGTTTTGCATGCTTTCACGTCCCATCTTTACACTGCGGACGTATTTAGACACAGTGCAAAAATCGGCTGTGTAAATAACCCTAGTTTCGATCTCTTGCGACAACTTTTTCTCTCTGTATTGGCTTTTCGCCATAATCTATCGGAAGAGTCTGCATAAGATAAGGTATATGGACGGCCATATACCTTATCCCAGACGAACTCATTTCCTTCTTTTCAATTACTCAACGTATGCCCATTTCCAGTCTATGTCGCCCAGACCAGTGATCTGTACGCCTTTGACGTTTTCGTTTTGGACCCAGGATTGCCTATAGAAGTAGATTGGGGCAATCGGCATCTCATCCATCAGAACTTGTTCTGCATCTGCCAGAATTTGCTTGCGTTTTGCAACATCCATTTCCGTAGCGGATTGGTTCAAGAGTTCTTTGAATTTCGGATGCTCCCAACGAGTATCGTTGTTTCCGCCCATTTTATCCTTGTACAGCTCCAGGAAGTTGATTGGGTCGTTGAAGTCACCCAGCCAGCCCATACGGCCAATTTGGAAGTTTCCTTCGTGCATGTCTTCGAGGTAAACTTTCCATTCTTTGTTTTCCAGTTTTACCTCTACGCCGAGATTTTTCTTCCATTGGTCCTGAATCGCTTCGGCGATCTTTTTGTGGCCTTCCGAAGTGTTGTAGGACAAGGTAATTGGCGGCAGCGATGTAATACCCAGCTCCTGCATACCCTCTTGCAGCAATGTTTTCGCTGTTTCGATATCGTTGTCTTTGAAATATCCGTCTGCTTTCAGAGCCATGGACGGTGGAACAGCGCCTGTTGCAGGGAGCTGACCTGCTTGCAGGATGTTGTCGATCAGCGATACGCGATCAATCGAGAACGTGAACGCTTTACGGATCTTCACGTTGTTGAATGGTGCTTTTTCGGTGTTGAACTTGTACCAGTAAGTACCTGCGATTGGTTGAGTTGTCATTTTACCAGCATCTTTCAGAGCTGGGATGGCATCTGTTGGCAGGGCGCTTGTTGGAGCACCAGCCCAATCCAATTCACCGTTTTCAAACATGGACAATGCTGTATTCTCGTCTTCTACCATAGAGAATTCGATTTTATCCAGCTTGACGCTGTCTTTATCCCAATAGTTCTCGTTTTTCACGAGAACAATTTTGCTCTTGTGCTCCCACGTTTCCATTTTGAATGGACCGTTACCTACGTGAGTAGCTGCTTCAGCTGCCCACTTTTCGTTGCCCTCATGCACTTTTTGGTTGATTGGGAAGTAGGTACGGAATGCGAGCAGCTCCAGGAAGAACGGAGTTGGGTTCTCCAGTTTCACTTCCAGCGTTTTGTCGTCGAGTGCCTTCACACCCACTTCATCAAGACTTACTTCGCCTTTGTTCGCTTTTTCACCATTTTTGATGTAATAGAGTTGGTATGCGTAGTTGGAAGCTGTTTTTGGATCAAGTGCGCGCTTCCAAGCAAATTCAAAGTCTTTTGCTGTTACCGGTTCACCATTGCTCCATTTGTGATCGCGAATCTTGAAAGTATAAGTCAGCAAATCTTCTGACACTGTGTAGCTTTCAGCAGCAGCAACTTCTGGCTTATCTTTTACGATCCGAGTCAAACCATCAAAGGTAGCCAGGATGATGGCTCCGGAAGTGGTATCCTCAGCGAGTCCCGGGTCCGCTGTTGGCGGTTCGGAGTGGAGATTGAAACGCAATACCTGTGGCTTCGCTTCAGCAGCAGGAGCCGCAGGTGTTTCTGTAGTTGTGCCTCCAGCCGGTTGTTGTGCAGGCGGTGCAGATGTTTGTTGGCCACCTGAGCAACCAGCCAATGCCGTACCCAAAACTGCAATAGAACTCACGAGTGCAAAAACGCTCTTTTTCAACACAATTACCCCCAGTACGTTTTTCTTTATTTGTCTCTTTTCTGAAAACAGCGAACGAAAAAAAGAACAATACGCGAAATAAACTTGACTTCAGTCGGGAGGCATCAACCCCTTTCACTGCAATGTCACGTCGTCATCCTGAACGAAAGAGAAGGAATCCTTGTACTGCTTGAGTTCGAGAGAGACATCGGCAGCAACAATTCCTTCAATTTGAGAGAGTCGTTCATTGACGAACGTGATCAGCTCATCATTGCTATGGAAACACGCTTGTAAGATCAAGTCGTGCTTACCGCTAAACGAGCCCACAAAACGAACGGCAGAAAACTTACTTAATTCTTCTGCTACGTATTTCTGCGATCCGAGCTTTGTGGTCAACCCGATGATTGCCTGCACGTGTAAGCCTAACTTTTCGGGGTCTGGATGAATAACAAATTGGAAAACTCCGTCTTGCAACAGTTGAGTGATTCTAGCGCGTATCGTACCTTCGCTTACTCTAAGCTGCTGGGCGATCTCGGTATACGGGATTCGTCCGTCTTCTTGGAGGATTTGCAGGATCTGCTTGTCAACATGGTCCAGCTTTTTCATAGATACGATTTTCTGAGAACCTCCATACATTTTTTACGAATTTCGAAAAAAACATTAATACTTTGTTTGTTACAATAAAAGTAATCTGAAATGATAGCGGTGTCAACGAAATTTGACAAGTAGAATAATAAAATATTATAAAGAGCTTATGAACAATAAAAAAATTTTTCATAGCATCATACAAAAATTATATGTCTAATGAATAGTAATTGCTAGTTTTAATCAATAATTTTTTCTTGAAAAAATACTTTCCAGCATTGAAGGGATACACTTTTACTTTTTGTATATCCCTTGCCTGGAAAGTTTTACCTCATTTGTTCAACTATTTTGTAAATCAGTGTTTGTTTGCCAGGAGGAATGTCTGAGATCTGGAAGGCACCCTCCAGTTCCTGCAAAGCACTCTGCAAGAGCTGTTCCTGATTCGCATGTACAGTCACCAGCGTTTCTCCAGCTTGAACCTGGTCTCCTCGCTTTTTATGCAGCACAAGACCAACTGCCAGATCGATCGCCATTTCCTTGGTCAATCTGCCCGCACCCAAAACAACAGAGGCGTGGCCTACTGCTTCAGCATCAATATCGGTGATAAATCCATCCTGTTTCGCTGTAATGGCATGCAAAAGCGTCGCTTTCGGAAGCTTTTCCAGGTTGTACACCTCTTCCTTGTCTCCGCCTTGCGCTTCTACCATCTCAGCCAGTTTGTCTACTGCTTTACCTGATGCCATGATCTCTTCCAGCTTGCCCCGTCCTTCTTCGACCGTAGCTACCAGTCCGCCAAGTAGAAGCATGCGCGCTCCAATCGCCAGGACAAGCTCAGTCAGATCACGCGGTCCTTTGCCGGCTAAAGTCTCGATGGCTTCCTTCACTTCCAGGGCATTGCCCACAGCAAATCCAAGCGGCTGATTCATGTCACTGATCACAGCCACTGTTTTGCGCCCTACCTGACTTCCGATGTCGACCATTGCGCGTGCAAGGGTTTCGGCCTGCTCCAGATTTTTCATGAAAGCACCTTTGCCCACCTTCACGTCAAGGAGGATGGCATCCGCACCTGCTGCAATTTTTTTGGACATGATAGAGCTTGCGATCAATGGAACGGCTTCTACGGTTGCCGTAACGTCCCGCAATGCATACAGCTTCTTGTCCGCAGGAGTCAGATTACCCGACTGTCCGATGACGGATACGCCAATATCATGCACCTGCTGCAAAAACTGTTCACGGGTACGCTCGACCTGGAAGCCACTAAAGGATTCGAGCTTGTCAATGGTACCGCCTGAATAGCCGAGCCCTCTACCGGACATTTTGGCAACGGGAATACCTGCAGCAGCCACCAGAGGTGCGACGACAAGCGTAGTTTTGTCGCCTACCCCACCAGTACTGTGCTTATCTACCTTGACACCCGACAGGGAAGACAGGTCCAGCTGCTCACCAGAGCCCGCCATCGCCAAAGTCAGGTCGCCTGTTTCACGTGCGGTCATGCCACGGAACAGGACAGCCATTGCCCAAGCGGACATTTGATAGTCTGGAATGCTTCCTGATGTATAGCCTTCTACAAGGAATCGGATTTCTTCGGTTGTGAGTTCGCCTCCATCCCTTTTCTTGGCGATCATGTCAACCATGCGCATTGTAAAACACCCCATTCCCATTACTCGCGTTTAGTATTTAGCACTTCACTGTACGAAAACACAGTGTCAATCGGAAATACCCTTCGTCGTTCTTACAGTTTGAATACGATTTCCTTGACCAGAGTCAGGAATTGAGATTTCACTCTCTCCGTAGTAGCCATCACTTCTTCATGAGACAACGGCTGCTCCAGGATCCCTGCCGCCATGTTGCTGATGCAGGAGATGCCCAGCACCTTTACATTCATGTGGCGAGCCACAATGACTTCCGGTACTGTCGACATCCCTACCGCATCTGCTCCGAGAATGCGCAGCATGCGAATCTCTGCTGGCGTTTCGTAGCTCGGTCCCAAGAGACCTACGTACACACCTTCCTGCAGATTAATGCCCTGCTCTTCGGCTACGTTTTTCGCGAGATTCCGCAAATCCTTGGAGTACGCTTCAGACATGTCTGGGAAACGAGTACCCATTTCATCGTCATTCGGGCCAATCAACGGATTGCGTGCGGTCAAATTGATGTGATCGCGAATCAGCATCAGATTTCCTTCCCCATAGCTTTCGTTAATGCCGCCAGCAGCATTGGTGATGATCATCGTTTCCACTCCCAGCAGCTTCATGACGCGAATAGGAAAAACAACCGCGTCCAGATCGTGGCCTTCGTAATAATGGAAACGTCCTTGCATCGCGACTACCTGCTTACCCCGCAGCTTACCAATCACCAGTTGTCCCTTATGTCCGACTACCGTCGATTTCGTAAAGCCGGGGATCTCATCGTAAGGAATGACGACCGGATTTTCGATTTCGTCAGCCAGAACACCTAAACCAGAACCTAAAACCAAGCCGATTGTGGGTTTTTCTGCGAGCTTAGGCTCGATGTATGCTACTGCATCCTGATATTTTGTCATGTGAAACACTCCTCCATTTTTCTGTTTCTTCTATATAAATGTTTATAGAGATTTAATTTTTATACATCACTTAGGAAACTCTTTCCAATAGCAGGTGCCTTTACCCCAAAGTTCTCCGCAATCGTTGCCCCTACATCCGCAAAGGTCTCCCGGATACCGAGGTGACTGCCTTGCTGGATGCCCTGGTGGTATACAATGAGCGGAACGTATTCACGCGTATGATCCGTTCCATGATGAACCGGGTCATTCCCGTGATCTGCGGTAATGATCAGCAGGTCATCCTTGCGCAGGTTCGCGACGATCTCCGGAAGACGGGCGTCAAATTCCATCAATGCCTGTCCATACCCTTGCGGATCGCGACGATGTCCGAATTTCGCATCGAAATCGACCAGATTTACAAAACTGAGACCCGTGAAGTCCTGCTTCATCGTCTGGATGAGCTGGTCGACGCCATCCATGTTATCCTTCGTGCGAATGGCTTGGGTTATCCCTTCCTCTGCGTAAATATCACTGATTTTGCCAATCGCAATGGATTCGAAGCCTCCATCTTGCAGATGGTTCATCACAGTCGGAGAAAAAGGTTTCACAGAGTAGTCATGGCGATTGGACGTCCGAGTAAAGTTTCCGGGGGTCCCCAAGAACGGCCTCGCAATGACACGTGTTACCGCATACTCATCACGCAAGGTAAGCTCTCGAGCAACCTGACAAATGTGGTACAGCTCTTCTAGTGGAATGACTTCTTCGTGGGCAGCTACCTGAAACACACTGTCGGCCGAAGTGTAGACGATGACACTCCCCGTTTTCATGTGTTCTTCTCCGAGCTCATCGAGAATATCCGTGCCGGAAGCCACCTTGTTTCCCAATACCTTGCGACCGATTCTGTTTTCAAATTCCTCAATCAAAGCAGTTGGAAATCCATCTGGATAAGTATTGAATGGAACTGAAACATGGAGTCCCATGATCTCCCAATGACCGGTCGTCGTATCTTTTCCCATGGAGATTTCCTGCATTTTACCAAAGTGGGCCTGTGGTGCTGCAGCCACTGGTACATTTCGCAGAGGAGCGATATTGCCCAAACCCATCTTTTCCATGTTGGGCATGGCAAATCCCTCTACTCGCTCAGCAATGTGGCCCAATGTATGTGCACCTTCATCTTGAAAGCGAGGAGCATCCGGCAGCTCGCCGATCCCAACACTGTCCAAAACGATTAAAAAAACTCGAGAAAACCGCAATTGTAACGCCTCCAATTCTGTAGGGATCATTTTCCACCAAGGTCGTCAGACGTCTGACCTGATGAAAGAAAAGTTGGCTCCGCCTATAAAACGACGGAGTTGGATGACACCTAGGCACGGGGATGTGTCTTGGCGTAAATGTCTTTGATTCGAGTTCTCGTCACATGTGTATAAATCTGAGTGGTTGAAATATCGGCATGACCCAGCATCTCCTGAACAGAGCGCAGGTCTGCACCATTTTCAAGCAGATGAGTTGCAAAGGAGTGCCGCAACGTATGTGGGGTAATCTCTGCACGAATGTTCGCCTTCAGGGCGTATCGCTTGATGATTTTCCAAAAGCCCTGACGAGTAATCTGCTTGCCCAGATGATTGAGGAACAGAGCTGATTCATCGCTGCCTTTCAACAGCTTCGGACGGCCAGCGTGCAAGTAGTGACGAACCATCTGGATGGCTACGGAACCAAGTGGGATGATTCTTTCCTTGGACCCTTTTCCCATGCATTTGACAAAACCCATATCCAGGTTCACGTCAGATGCGTCCAAATTCACTAACTCAGAGACCCGGATACCTGTAGCATACAGCAATTCAAGCATAGCCTTGTCGCGCAGTCCTGCGGGATGATTGACCGGAGGACTATCCAACAACCGCTCCACTTCTTCAATGGAAAGGACTTTCGGCAGACGCTTCTCGATCTTCGGCGTTTCTAGATGGATAGAAGGGTCCTTGTCCAAGTACTTGTCCCTGACGAGAAACTGATAGAACGCACGGATAGAAGCCATATTCCGTGACAGGGTGGCGGTGGCACGGCCTTTTTCCCTCAGCGCCAGCAAGTACCCGATGATATGCGATCGCGTAGAATCCTCAATCCGAGTAACGCCTTGATCCTGTAGATAGGAGGTATAGGCCACCATATCCCGCTGATACGACTCCAATGTGTTGGGAGAAAGCCCTTTCTCTACAGCAAGGAAATGGATAAATTGATCAATCAGACTGTCCATGAAGCCGTCCCCTTCAGATGTTAAGTATCTTGTATTGCTTTCCACATCGATGAAAAAAATCCTCCCTTTTCAACTGAAAAATGTCAGGTTATTCACCTGTAACATAAAACAGCTGAAGTCGTGCCAGATACCCTTCCCAATCTTGAGGCTCAGGGGCATTGATCAATTTCACAACCTTTACCGCTTCTCCATCCGGCACTTGATACGGATTGGATGGCAGAAGGCTTTGGGATAACACATGAATAATACCATAAGACAAAAGCGTGCAAGTGACGAGCAAGAGCAGGAATCGAAGCATTTCCATGAATCGACGGTACGGGACGCGCATCGCAGGTTCCTCCTTCCCCAATTCCCTCTCACTATATGCACTTGTCCCAGTGCCCATGACACTTGCGGTCTAGGCCTATATGTATTCATTTGTTCTTGCTGTTATACAGGATCGAAAGGTATGGCTTGTCGCACATTTCTTAGGATTCCTCAGGAAATCGATGGCCATTACAAAAAAGAAAAAACTTCTCCGTTCAAAGAGAAGTTTACTCATTTGAAATCATCTACGTTCACTTTATCAATGCAACGGTGGCACACACCGTAGAAGGTCAAACGATGGTCGGTAATGTAAAAGTTGTAAACATTCTTGACCTTTTCCTCTGCAGAGACCAACAAGTCTTCGAAGATTTCATCAACCGTTCCGCAGTGCAGACAGATCAAGTGATGATGGTGATACGCAGCATTGTCATCGCGTAGGTCGTATCTGGCTACACCGTCGCCGAAGTTCATCTTGTGGAGAATCTTCAGCTCGCTTAGCAGCTCTAGTGTGCGATAGACTGTAGCAAGCCCGATCTCAGGAGCTTTATCTTTTACCAAAAGGTACACATCTTCAGCGCTGAGATGATCTTCTTCATTTTCCAGTAAAACGCGAACAGTGGCTTCACGTTGTGGCGTCAATTTGTAGTTTTGTGCATGCAGCTGTTGCTTTATTTTTTCTAACTTTTCTTCCAACATTAATGCCCCTCCCCGCTCGCTTGAAACCTGCTCCTATTATAGTAGAGGGGCCTAGAATAAGTCAAATACATAAGTTCTTACTTGATAATAATTCTTAATTGAGTACGAGCTGCATGAGTCTGGGGGAGACAAAGGTCTCAAATAATGAAGCAATGGTCAAGACGGCCAGCATTGAGATCACCAGAACCGTATAGCCTACAAAATGCGGCATAATTCCATCGCGTTTGCTTAACAGTCTGGTTTTTATCAGTCTCAGGGAAAAGGAAATTCCACTCACGCCTATGATAAATAAGGCAGGAACAACCAGTAAATTTTGCGGCAGCACGCCCATCATGGCAAAGGTCACTCCTTGCCACTGCATTTGGTTGACGAGAAAACCAACTGTAAAGCCCACAACTACCCCTTTTAAGAACAGGATCAACAGTATCATCGGCAACCCTATAATGGAAAGCCCAAGTACCCACATAATCCCTACCGTTTTTGCGTAATGGCCAAACGACTCCTGAAAATGAGGCCGCGTGTCGGGAATTCCCTCTTGCCCGAGCGTATTGAAAAAGTACTGAAGGAAGCCGTGTAATTCTTGTTTTTGCGAAAGGGGCAAAGAATTCACAAGCACCGCTCCGAAAATAATCCCCATTGTAAACAGAACAATCGTGAACCAATAGAGCGATTGATGCTCCTTGGCATAGGCTTGGATGGTTTGTCCGATTCTTGAACGCACTTTGGTCCCCTCCCGCTTCGCTGATTACTGTACAGCTTATGCGGACGAGTCCTCCCCTATGCCATTATCCATCCACGATTCTTCCGTAGGTTCCCGCTCCTCCAGCCTGTACGTTCAATGCCCCCGACCGGGCACGGACGATACGATTCGCTATTTTTTCTCCTGCCACGCGTATCAAATCCTCTTCCGCAACCCGATGAAGAATATCCATCTGCGTTCCGAATGCATCATACAGCTTTTGCAGTAGCTTTGGCCCAACACCCGGGATAAATTCCAGCGGAACCTGTTCTACATAGGGTGGACGGTGTGCGGGATGAACATCCTTCGGAAGATCTGCAAGCTGACCAATCCGAGCTGCTACACCACGTACGACTCGCTTGAAGCCACATACGGGACAACGCGGGGAATCGTCCTCTGGCAAAGGTGTTTGGCAACCCTGGCAAGTGGTCTGATGGTATTTGCCCAACTGAGGAGTCAACCCGTAGTTGACGACAACTCCTCGCCCATCCTTTTGTTGCAGCGCTTTGATCCACTCTGCAAATGAGGCTTCTGCCATTCGAATCTCCTGATACTCCCGACCGATTTTACCCAGGGAGTGGGCATCTGAATTCGTAAGAAAGGTTTTGGAATGAAGCTCCGAGATTTGGTCGGCCATTTGCGTGTTGGCGCTTAGTCCCAGCTCCACGGCGTAGATCAAGGTAGGATCAAGCACTTCCTGCATGGAATCGGTGCAGCTTCCGTAAAGACCCTTATGCGGTGTAAAAATATGAGCAGGGATCACAGTGCCACCTAAATGCTGTGCGCATTGCTGCAATCCCAGAATGGTGGCATGTATGCGCTGTGAGCTGAGATGCACATTTTTGCAGCGAGCCCCAAGCCAATGAGTAAAAGCCTGCATGGCTTTGATCGTCGGCAGATAGACGAGAAAATGAGCTTCTCCCCGTCCTTCTTCTTTGATCTCGACCTCGCAGCCCAGAATGAGTACCGTCTGCTGAAAAAGGATTCCACCGTCGCTTTGTTCGATGGCATCACCACGCTCCAGAAGATCCAGGAGTTCCTCCTGAACTTCCGGGGAATGAGCATCAATCACACCGATCATATCCATCCCTTTGCGCCATGAGGCTTCCTCAAGAATTTTCGTTAATGTCATGGCACGTGAAGCCGTTATTTTAACCGGTCGTCCGGTTCGCGTCCCGCCAATATGGATGTGCATGTCACAAAAGAATGAACGGAGCTGCTTGTTATCCACGGGCACGGAGCATTTGGTTCTCCCAATGAAACAGGGCAACCACTGTCTTGGCATCACAGATTTCGCCAGCCTGGTGCAGCTCATGCGCTTCTTCCAGAGTCAATTCCAGCAGATCCACGAATTCATCCTCATCCGGACGGCTTTCTCCTTTGACCAATCCTTTGGCCACGTAGACATGAAGCAATTCATCTGCAAAGCCTGGTGACGTGTAGAACGCACTCAGCTTTTCATAATGAGCCGCTGTATAACCTGTCTCTTCCTCCAATTCACGTTTTGCGCAGGACAAAGGATCCTCGCCCGGCTCCAGCTTGCCGGCTGGTATCTCCACAATGACCTTTTCCAGCGGCTTGCGGAACTGACGCACCGCGACCAGCCTTCCGTCATCCGTAAGCGGAATGATGGCCACGGCCCCCTGATGATGGACTATCTCGCGCTTGGCCGTATTTCCATTCGGCAACAGCACTTCGTCCACTTTTACTTTAATGATGCGCCCCTCATAGATCGATTGACTCGAAATCGTTTTCTCATATAAATGCTCTGGCTTATTCGGATTCATGATGGGCCTCCTCTGTCAGAAATCTGGTTCTATTCCTCATGCCTCCTCCATAGGCTGGAAACATGAAGCTTGTCCAACCTATTGTATCGGAGGAAATCGACGATGAAAACCTATGTCGGGGAAAAGCATTTGCGTATGGTAGGGAAAGCTTGGGAAATCAGAGCTGCGCTTCGTTCCTGGTCAAAAAAAGACCTAACGCTTCAAGATTATTTGGCGAAGCGTAGCAATCTGAATCGGCGCTGACAGACTTCCAGGAAAAAGAAAAACTTTTCTTGGTCAGATCTGCCGCCAACAGAGCTGTAAAAAAGGGTACAGGATCTTCCTGCCAGCTTCGCCCCATCGATGAAAAGGCCATCCCATACTGCTGCTCCAGATTGGACAAGCGGTCTTCAGAAGCCGAGTGGCCCCATACCACTACATGACTTTTCTCGTATAGTGATTGAATCTGTTCAGCCATCATGCTATCTCGATCGTCACCGAGCTTTGGCATAATGAGCACAACTGGCCGCAATACATAGCGACCCAAAATGGCCATCGTATGATGACTGACACCACGATGACGCAAGCGTGGGTCCGCAAAGCTGATACGCGGCAGAAAAAAAGGAACACCATTCAAAATAGATACGGCATGAACAACCTCTGCCAGCTGTACGCCAGAAAATGCGTAAGGTGTGCCCGTGCCCGCTACGCCTGGCCCCAGCATGCAAAGAATCACATCAGCCTTCTCTACATGCTTTGCTGCCAATAGACCACTGTGAATTGTTACCGCTTCACGGTCACCTCCCCAAGCATGCCCAGTCGTGACAACTGCATTCAGCAGTCCCTGCGATTTACATTGATGGACATGCCTGCTCATCGCTACGGGCAAAGAAGCGCCATCCGGCATCACATAAACGACTTTTGCCTCCGGTTGATTTTGCCGCAACGCAGCTGCAACGACCGGCAAGAGACTGTGCAGCTCGCCAATAATGACAGGCGTTCCCTCCAAAGTCAAATCGTCGCGTACAAATAGAGAATGATACGGACTCTCCTGCTCTTCGACCGTGTCCACCGCCAGCTGCCACGGGGCATATCGCATCTTCATCACATGCCCCCACATTCCCGGAGCCACATCTCGTTCTGAACACTCCTCCGCTTTGGACACGACCAAATGATAACCGCCTGTACCCAATCGCAGGCGAACTGCTGTAGTATTCACAATCAGGATTTCTCCTGCCTCGTAGGCTTCATTGCTGAAGGAGAGCGCCTGTGCCACCTCGCCATCCTCTGCCATTTTCAATTCTACGATCTGCATGCCTGATCGCTTTTCGACTACCCGCATAACTGTTCCCCTAGCAAGACTAAGCATTCCCGTTCCCCCTTCATCTAGAAAGGTTGATTTTTGCCATACAGACTGCATAACGCTACTCTTCTCCCTAGTGTATGTACCGGCATGCTTGACCCAAACATGCGTTGAAAAAAAAGTCGGGATTCCCTTATGAGAATCCCGACCTTATGTTTATTTTTGTACGGCTTGGATCACAGCCAGAACCAGTTCAGCTGCCTTGTTTAATTCCGAGATCGGCATACGCTCGTTTTTGGTATGAATCTCTTCATAGCCAATCGCGAAGTTTACACTCGGTACATTGTAGCCGTTAAACACGTTGCCGTCACTTCCGCCACCGCTCGCAACCAGTTCAGGATTACGTCCGATGCTCTCAACTGCGGCAATCGCTTTTTGAACGACAGGCGTTTCTTCACTGTACTTGTATCCGTGATACATGAAGATGACATCATTCTCGCAAGTCGCACCCATTTCGGCTGCTGCTTCCTCAAATGCAGTCGTCATTTTTTTCACTTGCGCTTCCAATTTGTCCATGACGAGGCTTCGTGCTTCGGACCAGACTTCAACGTAATCCGTCACGATATTATACGCTTTTCCACCCTCAAAACGGCCAATGTTTGCCGTCGTGTCTTCATCGATGCGACCCAATGGCATCCGGGAAATAGCCTTGCTAGCGACCGTAATAGCGCTGACTCCATCTTCCGGATTCACACCAGCGTGGGCTGCTTTTCCATGAATTTTGGTGACGATGCGGTATTGTCCGGCACCTGCAACCGTAATTTTGCCTACAGGTCCTTCCGAGTCCAGAATGAAGCCCATTTCGGCTTTCAGCAGACTGGAATCCATCGCACGGGAACCGACCAATCCGGATTCTTCCCCTACCGTAAGGACGACCTGGATCGTTGGATGCGGCAAATTCTGTTCTTTCAAGGTGCGAATGCCCTCGAAAATCGCTGCAATACCCGCTTTGTCGTCTGCACCGAGGATCGTGGTTCCATCCGAATAGATGTAGCCATCGCGGATTTGCGGTTTGATTCCATTACCCGGAACGACCGTATCCATATGGCTGCTGAACAGGATGGCAGGACCATTGGCTGTACCTTCCAGTGTAGCGATGAGGTTGTTCCCACCGTGTCCGGTTTTTGCAGCTGCATCATCCTCTTCAACGGTAAAGCCCATCTCGATCAGCTTTTCCTTGAGCACTTTATTAATCTGTGCTTCGTTTTTTGTTTCGCTGTCAATTTGTACGAGTTCCAAAAACTCGTTCAACACACGCTCCTGATTAATCACAGGCCCTTCCTCCAGTTCTCAAATCCGTTTTTTAGTATGTACATGCAAGTTCCAGTATACAGCAAAAAAATTTTTTCGACCATGCTCTCTCGCTTACAGCGGGATATTTCCGTGTTTTTTTGCAGGACGTTCTTCCTGCTTGGTACGCAGCATTTCCAGCGAACGCTTCAGGTATTTTCGCGTTTCTCTCGGATCGATCACATCATCGACCATGCCATGTTCTGCAGCCACGTATGGATTGGCGAACTTCTCGCGATACTCGTCAATTTTGGCTTGTCTCATTTCTACAGGATTCGGACTTTGCTCGATCTCCCGGGAGAAAATAATATTCGCAGCGCCCTCAGGTCCCATGACCGCGATTTCGGCATTCGGCCAAGCATACACCACATCTGCTCCGATTGCTTTCGAGTTGAGCGCAACATAGGCTCCACCATAGGCTTTGCGCGTAATCACGCTGATTTTGGGCACAGTCGCTTCAGAGTACGCGTACAAGATTTTTGCGCCATGCCGAATGATTCCTCCGTGCTCCTGATTGATTCCGGGGAAAAAGCCTGTCACATCCACAAAGGTGATCAATGGAATCTGGAAGGCGTCACACGTGCGAATAAATCGGGCTAGCTTGTCAGAGGAATCGATATCCAGGCCTCCCGCCATCACTTTCGGCTGGTTGGCAATCAGCCCGACGCTCTCCCCTTCAATCCGACCAAATCCCACTACAATATTTCGCGCGAACTGGGGTTGAACCTCCAAGAAGCTGCCTTCGTCCACGATGGTTTCCAGCACCTTTTTGACATCGTATACTTTCGTGCCCGCCACAGGAACCAGTTCGATGAGTTCCTCAAGCCACTCTCCGTCATCGCCCGTGTAGGACAGATGCGGCGGCTTTTCCTGGTTGTTCTGGGGTAAATATTGCAGGAGGTTACGCACTTGCTCCAATACCTCTACCTCTGTTTCGCCAGTGAAGTGGGCATTCCCGCTGATCGAGGAATGAATCGATGCTCCGCCCAGATCCTCGCTTGAAATTTTTTCTCCCGTCACGGTTTCAATCACTTTTGGCCCCGTAATAAACATTTGTGAAGTCTTTTCTACCATGAAGACAAAATCGGTTATCGCAGGGGAGTATACGGCTCCTCCCGCGCAGGGTCCCAGAATGACCGATATCTGCGGTATGACCCCGGAATAGATCGCATTTCGATAAAAGATGTGTCCGTATCCATCCAAGGAGACGACACCTTCTTGAATTCGCGCTCCACCAGAATCATTGAGACCAATCACAGGCGCACCGTTTTTCGCCGCTAAATCCATGATGTTGGCAATTTTCTTGGCGTGCATCTCGCCCAGTGCGCCACCGAACACCGTGAAATCCTGAGCAAAAACATACACGAGTCGACCGTTGATTTTCCCATAGCCGGTAACGACTCCCTCTCCCGGCGCTTCCAGCCTGTCCATGTTAAAGTGGGTAGCCCGATGCTTGACGAAGGGTTGCAGCTCCACGAATGATTCCTCATCCAACAAAAGATCCAGACGTTCTCTCGCGGTTAGTTTGCCACGGTTGTGCTGGGCGGTAATCCGATCGTCGCCACCGCCAAGCTCTACCACTCTTTTCCGCTCGTACATCTCATTGATTTTGTTGTACATCCCTTCACTCATGCCTGGAATTCCCCCTATGCTCTTAATGTGGGTATTGACAGAGCTCCACCAATACTCCTTTCGCTGCCTTCGGATGCAAGAACGCAATTTGCGCGTTGTGCGCACCCTCTTTTGGTTTTTCGTGAATGAGCGGAATACCGTTCTCCTTCAATCGCTCCAGTCGCTCCTCTACATTGTCTACATCGAGTGCGATGTGATGAATACCTTCTCCGCGCTTCTCCATGAATTTGGCGATTGGACTTTCTACAGAAAGCGGCTCCAGCAGCTCGATCCGGCTCTCCCCGATCTCCAGAAAAGCTACTTTCACTTGCTCGCTCGGTACTTCCTCCATTCCCAGAAGAGTCAATCCCAGTTGTTCCGTGTAAAAAGGCAGGGTTTCTTCAATACTTTTCACTGCAATCCCGATATGGGCGATCTTATTCGGTGCTTTCATCAATGCTCATCCTTTTCACTTTCATATAGGTTATGCAAATTTCCGCGCAGCAACATCAACAATTTTGTAAAAACTCGCTGGACAGGTTGCCACTATGAAAACAGTTGGGTACAATCTGTTTGTAGTCTCCCCATATCAATTCTAGCACAGCCGTGTGCGTATATACCGACACATTCCACTTGGAAGCTTGCTATTTTCCCACGCCATTGTCCATTTATGCCTATAAGGAGGTCACGCGTTTTGAAACAATCTGTCGTTGCCAAAGCCATGATCGTCATCTTGGTCATCTCTCTGGTGGTGCCCATGTTTTTCTACTTTCCATGGTAGTTAAAAGGATCTAAAAAAACGAACCCCCTTCTTCTAAGAAAGGGGGTTCTCTCATTTTATTATACGCTGGTTCTAGCGGTATACATACACACTGGAGGTTTGTGCATCCCAGCCTACTTTATAACCCAGATTATCCGTTACAAAACGAACCGGAATCATCGGCATGCCATCTTTCAACGCAACCGGTGCCGTCAAGGTGTGCTCCTCGTTGCCGATTTTGGCTTTATTGGAACCAACCGTGAAGCGAAGTACTTTGGTTCCACTGATGATCGCAACGGTTTGGTTGTTCCACTGCGTCGTCAGCGCCAGACCTTCCTTGAAGAATTGAGCTGGTACCATCGTGGTATTGCCATTGGCCAAATAGGGAGCTACTTGCAGCTGATGGGTTTTGCCGTGCAAGGTGTAGCTGTTCGTATTCAGCTTGAACAACGCAGCATTGGCTGGTACAGCGGCTGATGGCTGCGCTGCTGGGGCAGCAGGCGTTGCTGGTGCTGGGGCAGGCGCTGGTTGTGCTGGCAGTGCTGGAGCTGGCATTCCGACTCCGACTGCACGGGCGAAAAGCAATCCTTTTTCTTCGGAAGTGAAAACACTGATGCTATACGTATTTTTCACCTTTGGGTTGATGATGTTGGCGCCAGCACTGATAACGACTGTCGCTGCTCCTGATGCTGGAAGGTCTTGTGCAGGGTATACCAATACGTTCTGGCCACGCACAGCAACAAAATTAGCTGCTGCGCCGTTAACAGTGATGTTGGCTGGAGCGATATAAGCTGGGACGGTATAGCCAGCCGGGAAAACTAGTTCAATAAAATCACGTTGTTTAGTCAGGGCTGCACCCATGTTTTTGATTGATACGGTCAGACCGGTTGCTGCACCCATAGCGGTTGTTCCGAGTGCAATGGTTGCCGTGCTGTTGTTATTGACAGCTGCTGGTGTGCCGGTTTGTGGTGTGGTTGGTGCTGCAGGTGAAGTCGGCGTTACTGGAGCAGGATTGACAGTTGATCCTGTCACGGTAAAATCCTTGGAAGTTACTGTACGTCCATCCACGGTCATTTTCAGGTTATACGTACCCGCTGCCTTCGGATTGGAAATCCATGCTCCGAAGCCAATGTTTACCTTAACTGTGCTGGATTTGCTGAAGTTGCTCGGCGTTGTTACATACACTTTGCTACCTGTCGCTCCAACCCGCTTGGCTGTTTTTCCATTAATGGTGAAGTCTTCAGCAGAAATAATGCCCGGAATCATATCTGCACTCGGAAACTCAATGGTGAACTGCTCGTCCGGGTTCAACTGCTTGTTACCGAAATCGGCTTCAAAGGAATAACTGGTGCGAGCTCCCGCTGTCGGATCAGAAAGACTCACGGTGAAGGAGCTGGCAGTAGATGAACTACTGGAGCCTGTTCCTTTGATCGAAAATTTTTCAGACTGGTATGTAACGCCTTCGTATTTGATCTTAAAGGTGTAATCGCCGTTGGAAGGATTTTTGATGCCTCCTGCTTTCAGGAATTCCAGGTTAATATAATCCTTGTTATTTGCACCACTCGGAACTTCGATTTCGACTTCATCATCGTCGATCGATACGTCCTTCACTACGTAACCGTTCACTTTGACGTCTGCCTCATCCAAGCTCCGCGGCAGCATGTCTGCATCAGGGAAAATAACTGTGATGACATTTCCCGTCTTCAGCTTGTCGCTACCCTTCAGATCAAAATCGCCAAGCTCAATCGCTGTTTTTTCTCCTGCTTTTGTAGAGTCGAGTTCCACACTGAAATCTTTGCTACTACTGCTGCTTTTGGATCCAATGGAAACCTTCGCGTAGTCAGAGGTTTCATTTTCCGTCTCTACATCAACACGATATTCACCTTTGGTATCCGGGTTGGTAATCACATCGCTTATGACGACCTCGATGTCATCACCCTCGTCATAGCTCGTATTTACCGTAATGGTAATTTCATTGTTCTTCGAGTCAAAGCTGACACTTTTCGGCGCTTTCCCCTCGACTTTTACATTGCTCTTCGAAATGCTTTTACTAATCTGAAAATCATCGTCAAACGTAATGATGATCTCTTCACCGGAATCCAAATCCTCTTCCAATGTAAAGGTGATTTCGTAGTCGGAGTCTTCATCCACACCGTTTGAATCTAACGCCTCTACACTTACATCGTCCACAGCAAGAGCTTGAGGCGCGACAGCCAAAGAAGTAGTTATAAGTGCTGTTGCCATAACAATCGAAATCGGCTTCTTGTTCTTTTTCATGATTTTCCTCCCAAAATTGCCAATAATCTTCCATTCATTCGATGATCTTTACAAGTTTACCATATTCATTGAATAGAGGAAATCTGTTCATCAGAAAATAGTGGGCCAACGCAAAAAAACCAGGCTGCTTTCCAACCTGGTTTTTTGCTTGGATATTAATATAATTTGGTATCCGGGCCGATGCTCTCCAGACGTTGCTTGACGCTTTGCAGGAAGCGACCGCAGATCAGGCCGTCCAGCACGCGGTGATCCAGTGACAGGCACAGGTTGACCATCGAGCGAACGGCGATCATATCGTCAATGATGACTGGCCGTTTGACGATCGCTTCTACACTGAGGATCGCTGCTTGTGGTGAATTGATGATCGGCATGGACAAGACTGAACCGAATGATCCGGTATTATTGACGGTAAAGGTCCCGCCTGACATGTCATCCATGGTCAATTTCCCAGCACGGCTGCGAGCTGCCAGATCGTCAACGGACTTGGCAATGCCAAGAATGGACTTCTGATCTGCATTTTTGATGACCGGTACATAGAGCGCGTCCTCGGTCGCGACCGCGATGGAAATGTTGATGTCTTTCTTGACGATAATCTTGTCGCCTGCCCAGGTGGAATTGATCATTGGAAATTCTTTGAGGGACTCCACGACTGCCTTGATGAAGAACGGCAAGAAAGTCAGGTTGAGGCCTTCTTTGCGTTTGAAATCGTCTTTTGCCTGGTTTCGGAAGTTGACGAGATTCGTTACATCCACCTCCACCATCGTCCAGGCATGTGGCGCGTCGTGCTTGCTTTGCACCATACGGCTGGCAATCGTTTTGCGCACCGATGTCACAGGGATGATGTCGTCCCCGGGAGCCGAAGCCATGTCGAAGCTTGCGGGCCTTGAGACCGGAGTTGGAGCTGAAACCGGCTCAAGCACAGCACTGTCCGATAGTGGTGTAGCTGCCGGTTGCTGCCCACCTGCATCAATAATGGCTTGCACGTCCTTGCGGGTTACGCGCCCTCCCATTCCAGTTCCACTCACACGCGTCAAGTCGATGCTATGCTGTTGGGAAAGAAGCATGACCGCGGGAGAATAACGCGGCTTCGATCCATCTTCACCCTTTTTAGCAATCGGTGACGAACTTACCTGTTCTACCGCAGCTGGTTTACTTTCCGTCTGAGGTTGAGGCGCAGTCTCCTTTTGTTGGGTATTGGCAGTCGAACTGTTGCTATCGGCTGAACCACTTTCTTCTATATATAGAATCAAGGTTCCGATGGCTACAGTCTCGCCTTCTGCCACTACAATTTCAGTCACGCGGCCCGCGACTGTAGAGGGCACCTCGGCATTTACCTTGTCTGTGCTGACTTCTGCCAGCGGATCGTATTTGTTTACGGTGTCGCCCACACTCACCAGCCATTTGCTGATGGTACCCTCGGTCACACTCTCACCGAGCTGGGGCATGAGAACTTTAGTCGCCATGCTGTTTGCTCCTCCTCGCCTTTAATAATGGGCCAATTCCTTCATTGCTTCATATACTTTATCCGGGTTGAGCATAAAGAATTTTTCCATTGGCGGGCTGTATGGCATCGCTGGCACATCAGGTCCGCACAGACGCTTGATTGGTGCGTCCAGATCAAAGAGGCACTGTTCCGCAATGATCGCGGCAACTTCACCGCCTACGCCACCTTCCTTGTTGTCCTCGTGAACGATCAGCACCTTCCCTGTTTTGGACGCTGCCTGTGCAATCGCTTCTTTATCCAGCGGATAGAGTGTACGCAGATCCAGCACATGGGCGCTGATCCCTTCCTGAGCCAGCTTCTCTGCTGCCTGCAGGCAGAAATGCAGGGCAAGACCGTAAGAAATGACCGTAATGTCGCTGCCTTCCCGCTTGACGTCTGCTTTTCCGATCGGAACGACGTAATCATGATCAGGAACTTCGCCTTTGATCAAACGATAGCAGCGTTTATGTTCAAAAAAGAGGACAGGATCCTCATCCCGAATCGCAGCCTTCAGCAAGCCTTTTGCATCATAAGGTGTAGATGGAGCAACGACTTTTAACCCTGGAATATTGGTAAACATAGCTTCAACAGACTGGGAGTGGTAGAGCGCCCCGTGCACTCCACCGCCAAACGGAGCTCGGATCGTTATCGGACACGTCCAGTCATTGTTGGAGCGGTATCGCATCTTGGCTGCTTCACTGACGATCTGATTGACGGCTGGCATGATGAAATCGGCGAATTGAATCTCGGCAATCGGACGCATGCCGTAAGCAGCAGCACCGATTCCTACACCGACAATCGCGGATTCAGCAAGCGGTGTATCAATGACACGCTCTTCACCAAATTCCTCGATCAACCCCACAGTGGCTCGGAATACGCCGCCGCGCACTCCGACGTCTTCACCGAGTACAAATACATTGGAATCGCGACGCATCTCTTCTCGCATCGCCATTGTAATCGCATCAATATATGAGATGACTGCCATCCGAATCCCTCCTATTCCCCGTATACGTGAGTAAGTGTCGATTCAGGCGTTGGATATGGTGCTTGTTCTGCATATTCCGTCGCTTCATCCACTTCCAGCTGAACGCGTGCCAGCATATCTTTTTCCGTCGCTTCATCCAGCAATCCGATGTCTTTCAAATACGCCGCAAACACGATCAACGGATCTTTCTTTTTCGCTTCTTCCACTTCCTCACGAGTCCGATATACGCGGTCGTCATCGTCACTGGAATGAGGAACGAGACGGTACATGACCGCTTCGATCAACGTAGGCCCTTCCCCATTGCGGGCACGTGTGACCGCTTCCTTCATCACGCGATACACCTCGATTGGATCGTTTCCATCCACGCTGTAGCCTGGAAATCCGTACCCAATCGCACGGTCCGCGACACTCTCGCAAGCCAGCTGTTTTTTCAGAGGAACAGAGATGGCGTACTTGTTATTTTCACAAAAAAAGATGACAGGCAGCTTGTGAACGCCCGCAAAGTTGGCCCCTTCATGGAAGTCGCCCTGGTTGCTGGAGCCTTCGCCAAAAGACGTGTACACGACGAAGTCTTCCTGCCTCATTCTTCCTGCCAAAGCAATACCTACTGCATGCGGCACCTGCGTGGTCACAGGACTGGACCCCGACATGATGTTGAATTTCTTGCCTCCAAAATGGCCCGGCATCTGTCGCCCACCGCTGTTTGGGTCTTCTGCTTTGGCAAAGGCGGACAGCATGCAATCACGTGCGGTCTGCCCGAAAACAAGAACGAGACCAAGATCACGGTAGTAAGGACACAGGAAGTCTTTGTTTGGCTGAAGAGCGAAAGCAGCTCCCACCTGTGCAGCCTCCTGCCCTTGGCATGAAATGACGAATGGCACCTTGCCAGCCCTGTTCAACAGCCATTGGCGCTCATCAATTTTGCGCGCCAGCAGCATGTAATAATACATATCGAGCACCTGTGCGTCAGTCAAGCCTACTTCTTCATGGCGTTTGCTTGTCATCGTCGGATTCCTCCTTTGCTAATTGTGAATCGCTTTTCCGTCAACGGCGAGGGCCGCTTCCATGATCGCTTCAGAAAGGGTCGGGTGAGGATGGATCGTCTGTCCGATCTCCCACGGTGTTGCATCAAGTACGCGTGCAAGACCTGCTTCCGAGATCATATCCGTCACATGTGGACCAATCATGTGAACACCGAGTAGATCGTTGGTATTCGCGTCTACCACTAATTTGACGAAGCCGTCATTCTCACCCTCAATCAACGCTTTTCCCAGTGACTTGAAGCTGAATTTACCTACCTTCACTTCATAGCCCTTGGCCTTGGCTTCTTTTTCCGTCCAACCGACATTTGCCACCTGAGGACGGCTATACGTACATTTTGGCACTTGCGAGTAGTCCATCGGGTGCGGCATCAGTCCAGCCATATGCTCGACTGCCAAAATGCCTTCATGGGATGCGACATGGGCCAGCTGCAATCCACCGATTACGTCACCGATCGCATAAATATGGGATTCTGCAGTCTGAAAATGTTCGTTTACGACGATAGCGCCTTTTTCTACCTTGATTTCTGTCGCTTCCAATCCAAGGTTCTCTACATTGGCCTGACGACCGACAGAAACAAGAATTTTGACAGCTTCAAAGGTTTGCACACCATTTGCCGTCTCTGCTTGAATCTTGACCATTCCTTCCCTTTTTTCCACCGATTCAGCCAACACCTTGGCACCCGTAACGACCTGGATCTTCCGTTTTTTCAACAAGCGAGCCATTTCTCTGCTGACTTCCTCGTCTTCAGTAGGCAGAATCCGGTCAGCGTACTCAACGACGGTTACCTCAACGCCAAAATCGCCGAGCATGGAAGCCCATTCAATCCCGATCACGCCGCCGCCCACAATCACGACGGACTTCGGCAGCTCTCCCCACTCCAGTGCTTCATCGCTCGTCACAACCTGTGAACCGTCGATGACCAAGCCTGGCAAGGTACGCGGGCGGGAACCAGTCGCAATCATGAGAAAGCGTGGAACGATCATCTCTTGATCGCCATTTTCCTTTTCAATTCGCACGGCGCCAGCCTGAGGAGAAAAGATCGACGGTCCCATGACGCGACCGAAGCCTTCAAAGATCGTGATGCTCCCTTTTTTCATCAGGTATTGAACACCCTTATGCAATTGGTCAATAATCGAGTGTTTGCGCTCTTGCACCTTCCCGAAGTCATAGCTCACTTGACCTGCGAGTACCCCGTATTTATCACTTTCCTTCAAGGTAGCAAACACTTCTGCACTGCGCAGTAGAGCCTTGGAGGGGATGCAGCCTCGATGCAGGCAGGTTCCACCCAGCTTTTCCTTCTCGACAATCGCGACCTTCATTCCTAATTGGGAGGCGCGAATCGCTGCTACATATCCGCCAGTCCCTCCACCGAGGACAACTAGATCAAACTCCTGAGACATTTCGATAACCCCTTTCATCATGCGAGCCACAGAGCGGTATCATCGGCGCTGCTTGAGAAGTCCCTATTTTTTGGATAGCTAGTATGAATATTCAAAGAACGTAGCGTATGTAAACCCTGACTACGGAATCAAAGGTCGGTCTCGCAGTCAGGGAATGAAAGCTTCGAAAAATTAACGATGATAAACAGTCTTGCCATTTTGCAGGAAAGTATTACGCGATTTAGCAACACGTGCAATTCTTTCTTCTGCCATGCGGTCAGCCGCCTTGTAGGAAGGCATGCCATCGCGCTGTGCAATTTCAAAGACACGCAGGATATTGTCGTAGATCGTCTCTACTTTTTTCAAAGCACGTTCACGGTTGTAGCCTTGCAGCTCATCCGCGACATTGATGACTCCACCTGCATTGATCACATAATCCGGAGCATAGATCAGCCCCATTTCGTGGATGACATCTCCATGACGCTCTTCCTTCAGCTGATTGTTGGCAGCTCCCGCAATCACCTTCGCTTTGAGCAATGGAATCGTATCGTCATTGATGATGGCTCCCAAAGCACAAGGAGAGAAAATATCGCAGTCCACACTGAAAATCTCATTCACACCGACTGCTTTGGCACCGAAATCTTTCACGGCGCGATTCACATTTTCTTCGTTGATGTCTGTCACGATCAAGTGGGCTCCCTCTTCATGCAGGTGACGGCAGAGATTGTAGGCTACGTTGCCTACGCCTTGAACAGCCACTACACGGCCGGAAAGGTCATCGCTACCGTAAGCCAGCTTGGCAGCTGCTTTCATCCCTCTGTACACGCCGTATGCCGTAACAGGGGATGGGTTGCCACTGGAACCAAAGGCAGGCGAAACACCCGTGACGTAATCGGTCTCCAAATGGATCAGATCCATATCCGCTACAGTAGTGCCTACGTCTTCTGCTGTGATGTAGCGCCCATTCAAGCCTTGAATATATCGACCAAACGCCCGGAACATTTCTTCGCTCTTGTGTTGGCGAGGGTCCCCGATAATGACTGCTTTCCCTCCACCGATATTCAATCCTGCCGCTGCGTTCTTATACGTCATGCCACGTGCCAATCGCAGCACGTCAACAATCGCTTCCTCTTCTGTTTTATACGGCCACATGCGCGTACCACCCAATGCTGGCCCCAGAGTCGTATCATGAATACAAATGATGGCTTTCAGACCAGAGTTCTCGTCTTGGCAAAACACCAGCTGTTCGTAGTCGTATTTTTGCATGTAATCAAAGATGTTCAATGAAGAAACCTCCCTAGTATCATTCGTTCTCCGCTACATTCGTAGATGAAAGCATTGTGGTTAGCAAATGAGAAATCTTACCCTCTGTTAGCTATTGCAAATGTCGTGCCAAGAATACAACATCCGTGAAAGCGCTTTATTTCAAGGGGGATTGATACCGACAGGATAAGATGGATGTGCAATTTATTGCATGCTTAAGCAAAAACATGCATGCAATTTATTGCGCACTTTTGTTGGTGATTATCTCTCGTCTTCCGTTATACCCAGTTTCTCCATTTTGTAATACAAGCTCCGAATGGCAATTCCCAAGCGTTTTGCTGCAAGTGTGCGATTTCCGTTTGCCGCAAGAAGCTCTTTGCGGATGTGGTTCCTCTCCGCCTCTTCGACGGCTTCCTTCAGCGTGATCCCTGTACTGCTCACGTCCTCCTGATGTTGAACAGCCGTAGCATTCGCCACCTTTCGTTCCAGCGGCGGCAAATGCTCTGGCAAAATGACTCTCTCATGTAGCCGCATATGAATCATCGCTCTGCCCAGGACATTTTCCAGCTCGCGTACGTTGCCTGGCCATTGATAGGAATGCAGGATCTGCATCGTCTCCGGATCGATTTCCTCCACGTTTCGCCCGTATTCCAGATTGTCTTTACGCAATAAATGCATGGCCAACGGATAGATGTCATCCACGCGTTGGCGCAGTGGTGGAATGTAAATGGGAATGACGTGAAGCCGATAGTAGAGGTCTTCGCGAAAACGACCTGATTGAATAGCGGATTCCAAATTCACATGTGTCGCGGTAATCACACGAACATCAATTTCGATGGGCTTAGTCCCGCCGACCCGAACGATTTCACGCTCTTGCAGAACTCGTAGCAGTTTGACCTGCATACTCATCGACAGCTCACCGATCTCATCTAAAAAGATCGTTCCTCCATTGGCTTCTTCAAAAAGCCCTCTTTTCCCCCCGCGGCGCGCACCGGTAAATGCCCCCTCTTCGTATCCGAACAGCTCGCTTTCCAGCAAGCTTTCCGAGATAGCAGCGCAGTTGACCCGGATAAATGGCTTGTACTTCCGCACGCTCTCGTTGTGAATCGCGTGGGCAAACAGCTCTTTCCCAGTCCCTGACTCACCTCTGAGCAAAACCGTCGCGGGTGTCAGCGCAGCCCTTTTCGCTTGTTCGATGGCAGCATGCATGGATTCACTCAGTCCGATAATATCGGCAAATGAATACTTTGCCTCCAACGTGCGAATGATGCGATGCGCCTTCTCCAGCTCTTCCGTCAAACGTTTAAATTCGGATACGTCGTGAACGACACCGACACTGCCCTTGAGTGTTCCGTCCACGAGTACTGGGGCGACGTTTACAATAACGTCTTTTCGCTTAGAACCGACTTTCATCGGGACACCGCGAACCGCTTTTTGGGTTTTGAGCACCTGCATGTGCATGCTTTCTCCCTCGGAAATGTCGACCGTAGCTGGCTTTCCGATCACTTCTTCGGGTGTCAGTCCCGTCAGTCTCGTATAAGCTGGATTGATCATCAGCCCGTTCCCGTCCTGGTCTACGACTGATATCGCCTCATCCGAGCATTGGATGATCGCCTCCAGCATACTTTGAAGCTCTTTGAGATCAGTGATTTCCTCGGCTAGCGCCATCACTTCTGTACTGTCGCGAAAAATCGCTACGGCCCCAACCACGTCCCCACGCTCATTGCGCACAGGAACACGATTGGTGATGATCCTCGTCTTGTTCGGCAGAATCTGCTCCTGATTCAATTCTGCCAGGCCTGTCTCTAATACAATATGTAACCGTGTGTTGGGTATACGCTGCGCTACGTTGGTTTCCAAAACCGTAGCTGCATCAATACCCATCAGCCGTTCTGCCGCTTTGTTAAACAACGTAATCATGCCATGTCGGTTCACGCCGATAATCGCATCGTGTGTAGAGTTCAGCATCGTCTCCCGTTCACGTTGATTTTGCATCATGACCGCAATCAGCTTGTCACGTTCGCGAATCAAGCGCATGACAATACGTGTAAAAGTACCGGGAATCAACACTGTCTTTTCCGGCTTTACACGTCTGAGACTTTCGTATTCCTGTAAATCACCCGTCGCTTCCAGGATGACATCCAGATCAGGTTCCAGGTACGGATGGTAGTCGGTATCCACTTGAATCCCAAAGGATCGCGCTAGTTCCAATCCTGGCGCATCCTCACTGCGGTCCACGACGGCCACAATCTTCATCCGCTCCATCTGGTTGAGCATCCGCAGCAAGGCTGTTCCGCCTCGTCCGGCCCCTACGATCAGCAGCTTGTGCATGGTACGCTCCCTCACTTTACCCTTACTCGAATTCCATTGTACTCCAATGCTGCCGCGATGGACAGGCGATCTTCCCTAACGTGCGCTCGCTCAATGCTTTGAGATTCTAGACAAGCATGAGGGCATCCGATATGATGGGTAAAGAATCACGGAGCTAGTTTGCTCATGCCGGGTGAGGGTCCGGCATAAGAAAGAAAGGTGTGAACCACCCTTGGTCGGTCAAAAATTGGTCGCGCTCTTGATCATGGTCATTCCGGCAGCCATCGCCATGTACGGAATCAAGCTGATCCGAGACGCATTTTTCTATTCCATCGGTCCAGATACCAGCTTTTTATGGGGAAAGCTGATTCTCGGGGTACTTTGTTTTGCTATCCCGATCACCTTCGTCGGTGGCTTTATCCTGCACCACGAACGCAAAAAAAATCGTGTACAGCCCCGCTTCATGATTCCAGAACCGGATGATGAGGATTAAGGGCAGCAAAACGAGAACCAGGCTGATCCACTGCCTGGTTCTTCGTTATTTTTCAGCTTCCGCTGACCTTCCCCAGCTGTCGATTCGCTTCAGCCATTTAACCTCCGCGATGATCTGCGAAAACGAAACGAATTCCGATGCAACTTGCAAAAATAGAAACAGGATAAAAAGAACAGCTTGCCCCTGCCATGGGACCCCCTGTACGAGCGCAAAACCCGCTGCAAAGCCCAGAACATTGGCTCCTGTATCTCCCAGCATAATTTTGCCGCCTGCATCATGACGAAACATCAGAATTGTCGAGATAAAGATCGGGAGCAGCCACAGCCATCCACTTGTGTAGCTGACTGGGTACACGGACAGCATGGACATGATCATTCCCAGCAGCAGGATCAGCCAAAACACTTTGATTGCCCGAGCGGGTCTGAGATCAAACAGATTGAGCAGATTGGACGAGACGGCAATCACACACGCTCCCAGCAACCATGACCAGAATGAATCGGTGAGTCCATAGGCGATCAACATCGCCGTACTGCCGCCGCCCCATACCTTCCACAACCCGCTCGTCATCTTGCGCTCCCGCCATAATGCTCCAAAATGTCCGCGAAACCCTTTGATCTCTTTTTCCAACGATGCATCATCCAGCCAGCCCCAGAATGCCATAGACACGATCCCCAAATGAAACCATACGCCTTCCTGTACAACCCGACCCGCTGTTTGCTTGGACAACAAGAACAAGAGAAGCATCACTCCCGTCATGATGGTCGAGAACACAATTACCAGCCCGCCAGCGGTCACAATCTCTGTCCCCCTGAAATTGGTTCTTCTCATGCCCTTGTGCCACAGCTTTTGTTCCATGACCGGCAAAAGCGGCCTCTGTATGAGAATGGGAAGTCCCATTCCGATCACCAAGGCCGTTATCCATTCCGCGTCCAAGCTTGTCCCTCCCACCATTTGCGACATAGGGTACGACCGATAGCTACAAATTCCTTTCCTCGATGTCGGTACCCAGACCAGTCGTTGCCCGTCTCACGATGGTGAAATGCCACAGGAACTTCCATTACACGATATCCTGCACGCAAAGCGTCGACGGTCATCCCGACTTCCACACCAAATCCCCCATCCAATCGCCTTAAACGATGGAGCAGCTCACGACGCAGCGCTCTTTGGCCAGATAGTGGAGCATGCGTCTCAAAGCCAGTCAGATACCGGATCCCGTGATACGCCAGCCCCTTTGCCAGTCCCATCCCCGCCTTTGCTTTGGGCTTGGGCAAAACGGCTACTGCCAGATCGCATCTGTCCTCCATTACTGGCCCTAGCAGGTGGATAGCTTCTCCTGCACTCTCTCGCAGGTCCGCATCCAGAAGCAGTATGACGTCCCCGCTTGCTTGCTGCCAGCCCGTTTGCAGCGCTGCCCCTTTTCCTCGGTTCGTTGGCGTAGGAATGACGAGATCGGCCCATTTTTTTGCCAAATCGCTCGTAGCGTCGGTACTGCCATCATCTACAACTATGACTTCATCACAAAAAAAGCGCTCACGGATCGCCCGAAGTGTAGAACCGATCGTCTCTGCTTCGTTGTAGGCCGGGATCACGACACTAACTTTTTTCATGCTCGATCCTCATTTCGGTTAACAGTTTTTGCACATTTTCCAACAACTCCCATTGGCTGGCTGGGGTCAGAGGCACCTGCTCCACATGCAGCCATCGGCTCTTCTCAGGCAATTGGCTCAACCACTCCGGTTTCGTCGGTGCAAACAAAAGCAGAGGACCATCTATCAACGCCCCTTTTTCCTTATACGGGACAAGCTCGATGCCAACAGAGTTCATCACCTGCGAGATTCGCGCCATATTCAGCTCAGGGGCATGCCAGTAGTAAATCTTGCTCCCCTGCAGCTCATTGGCGTAGCGCATTGCCATCAGATGAATCACATCTTGATTGCTTTGTTCGATTTCCTTTAACATACGATTCATCTGTTGCTTTAAATCGTTGTTGCTTTTCAAGGCCTGATCATACTTCGCTTCCATTCTCGTCAGCACTTCCTGTTCCCCGAGAGCAAACCAGGAATGACCTGCCGTTCCACCTAACAGAATTCCTACGCCCAAAGCTAGAAAAACCGATACCAACGTTAGAAGATGATAGCGAAAATGAATCATGCGTACCTCCTAAAACGCCCAGATTCGCCACTGCATCCACAGCATTTGGGCTGCATGACGCGCGATGGGATTAATCGCTAACGCTGCTCCGATCGGGGCAATCATGGCAGCCAGACACCAGCCCCACAGCTTCCAGGACCAGCGCGGCTGATACAGCTGACTTACTCCTTTGGCATCTATCAATTTCGGTCCAATCTTGGTGCGGACCAACAGCGTACTTGCCATGCCTTTTCTACCTTTTTCCAGAAAATCAATCATGTTCGTGTGGGTTCCAATTGTAACAATCAATTGCGCTTCATTTTCATAGGCAAGCAGCATCGTCACATCTTCGCTCGTACCAGGTGCGGGTAACAGCGAATAGCGAATGCCTAGTTTTTTTAACCGTTCCTCGCCTGGCGAAAATCCATTCGGAAAGGCGTGAACGACTACTTCCGATCCGCAACGCAAGGCTTTATCGGTTACACTGTCCATATCCCCCACGATCAGATCTGGTTGATAGCCTGCTTCCAGCAAAGCATCAGCCCCGCCATCGACCCCAATCAAAACGGGACGACACTCGCGAATATACGGGGTAAGTGTATTCAGATCCTCCTTATAGTGCTTGCCTCGCACAACGACGACAACATGTCTTCCATTCATTTGTGTGGCTAGCTTCAGAGGATACAGCGGCTTCAAAAACAGATCCTTCTCGCGCCCTGCGTATTGCAGGGTATTATCAATAAACAATGAAAGCGTATGATCCAATCGAGCATGTGCTTCCAGCCATCTCTGCTGAATCGTCTCCATCGTGACAGGACGCAGACTAGCCATGCACTCCCATTTTTCCTGAGTATGCCTAAATAGGACTTGGTCTCGAATACTGACGTAGGAACCGTCCAGTTGCTCTATCCAATCGATTTTACGCTCCAAGGACTGCCACTCAAATAAAGGCATACCTGCTTTCAGTAGGCAACGTGCTCCTTCTGCCGGATAGTGACCTGTCATGAAGGGGGAGAGATTGATTACAGCCTTCACACCAGCTTCAAGCAATGCAATCGCTGCCATTTCGTCCACATCTGCATGATCGATTAACGCAATCTGATTGGAGAGGATACGTTTGCAAAGGTGCTTGGTTTTACGATCGGCCGCAATAACTGCCGAATACGTCTGAGCACCACGCTGTTTATACTTTGGCACCTGTTTCCACCTCCGTACTAGTATGCTAATAATTTCCGGTCGTCATGCGTACATACACGAAAAAGGAGCTGTGCAGATTGCACAGCCCCTTTTTTCCAATTCTTTTACATCCCTATCCTTGTGTAGCGTAGTAAAGGATCAGTCCATCACAGAACAAAAATACGACAAGAGAGACAAATCCAAATGCGCTAGCGAATTTGTTCTTCGCTTTTACTGAGCGCAAAAATCCCCAAGCGATAAAGAATGTGAATACCAGCATCAAGAAATCGAAGAAAATAAACTTCATAGTTGTAACAACTCCTTTAAAGAGATGAAGCTAACCGGAATACAATGGCAATTTTCATTATATAGCTTAGCCCATTGCGTTACAAGTCGAAACCTATTTGTGACAAAGGATTTCACAATTTCGCTTATTTTTTCTGGTAGTATGCCTCACTCTTTCGTTCCTATCCAAAGGCTCCATCTATCCTTCTCGACAATTGGCTGCTGCTCTGACAGCTTTTGTCCCATATAGTCCACGAGTGCCTCCAATTCTACATCGGAAAGTGCATGGAGGATCGAACGACCGGTACGGTCTAAAAGGTCGGCTTTCAGCTCATCCCATACTCGATACGTACGCCGAACCTCCCACAAGGTGTGGAACTCCAAGCATGACAATCCGTTTCTTTGTTGGGCAAGCATGACTTGTTCTCGTTCAGGACGTCTGTTTTTCTCCGTGTCCAGTAGATGAGGATAACAGGAAAAAAAGTAGCCGCGAATGTGCTCTGCAGTCCCAGCAAACTGAATATCCTCCAAGGTACGATCCTGTATGATGCACATACCACCTGGCCTAAGCAGCCGGAACATTTCGGCAAAAAACGCATCCAAATCGTCCAGATGGTGAATCAGTGCCCTTGCAAATACGATATCGGCACTACAGTCAGGCAAACCCGTATTCAGGGCATTGCCATGCAAGAAGGTAATCGCAGCCAGATCTTGTGTATTTTCCCTTGCTGCCGAGAGCATAACCTGAGAAAAATCCACCCCGACGACAGATGCAGCACCGAGTTCCAGCCATGCGCGACTGTAAATGCCGCCCCCGCTCCCGACATCGATGACATGCTTTCCTGTAGGGTCAACGAGCTTTAGCATCGCTTGGCTCCATGACTGATCCACAGCACGACCGCTGTAGGTGGCTTTGTTTTTTTGATCATGGAAATCAATATTCATGATGATTATTGTAACTCCATGAATTCCAATCGATTGCCAAACGGATCCTCAGCGAAGAAGCGAATGATTCCGGGTATATCATCATCTACACGAAAGGAAACGTCATTGTCCTTCAGATGCTGCATGAGTTGCTCGATGTTGCGTACCAGAAAAGCAGGATGTGCTTTTTTCGCGGGAGTAAAGGATGATTCGACTCCGATGTGGATCATTTGCGCTCCACATTGAAACCACACACCGCCACGTACGCGCAGCTTCTCAGGCTTTTCCACTTCCGCCATCCCTAACAGACTACCGAAAAAGCGGCGTGCTTCTTCCTCACAGCCGACTGGCGCGGCCAATTGTACGTGATCTAAACCCATCCATTCATGTGTCCTATTTGTCATTTCTATCGTTCCCTTCTTTTTGACAGAGGACCATCCACTCATCAATCTGATGCGTGATCACTCGCTGGTCCTTCACTTGTACTTCCAAATATGCGCGTAATGAATCGGGGGCTTGGAGTATAAATTGCTCGACTTCCTCTTCCTGTTCTTTTGATTCAGACGTGCGCTGCACCCATTGTTGGAACGCAAACTTCTTTTTGTTCTCCTTTTCTCTTGTCGCTTTTAATTGATTTTGCTCAAACAGTTTCTTCCATTCCCGAGGAGACAGACATCGCTCATGGCTTAGATCACGCATTTTTTCGATTGTATTGACGAAATCAGCCACTTCGTTGGTCTCGGGCACTACATTGTCAATGAACAAGAATGAACCACCGACTCGCAACACACGGCTTACCTCTCGGATAAAAGCATCCGGATTGGGAAAGTGGTGTGCAGCGATCCGGCATGTGACAATGTCAAAGGCTCCATCCAAAAACGGAAGCTTCTCCGCATCTGCCTCTACATACATGATGTTCGTTGCATTTTCTCGTTGATTGGCACGAGCAGCGGCTTCCAGCATGGGTCTCGTCAAATCTGTTGCGACGACAAAATCTACTTCTGCTGAAAGGGTACGAGCCACATGCCCACCACCCGTCGCAATATCAAGGACGACCCAGTCACGCTGTGGCTTCAACCACTCGACCAGCAGCTTCAGGTCATCCCCCTTGGCATGGGTTTGACTTTGCACATAGTGTTCGGCATTTTTTCCAAACTGTTCACGTACCGCTTGTTTGCGCTCATCTGCATATTCCATGTTGAGCACCTCCTGTCCTCTATTTTATTCCCAAAACAAACCAATTTGTTATAGAATACCGATAACCAGATATCAATCATTTCGATAACAAGGAGACTGTGATTGAAATGGACCAACAAAGCCTCGAAGTTTTCCTTACCATTGCCCGACATGGATCGATCAATCGCGCTGCTCAAGTCTTGTTTCTCGCCCAATCCACCTTGACGCATCGGCTCAAGCAACTGGAAAAGCAAATTGGCACCACACTTTTCGTGCGGACTTCGACTGGTGTGGAGCTGTCGAGCGAAGGCAGAAGGCTACTCCCCCTCGCGGCCAATATCGTGGAGCAGATGCGTCTTTTTTCCCAGCATCATGAACAGCGTCAGTCCCTTACGATCGTCGCTGGCAAGTCGTTTATTGCCACGGAGCTTCCTCGATTGCTCGGGAAGTATCGCCAAGCTCATCCTGCATTTACCTGTTACGTCCGTTCTACCCTTTACGAAGAGTCCCTCGCTGCTTTGTTAAGCGGTGCTGCGGACATTGCCTTTTTAGGCAGTGAAATCTATCATCCTCATATTCACCAGGAGTTTTTACCCAGCGATCAAATCCTGCTCGTCACATCTCCGGATCATCCCTGGGCCAGTCATTTCCCGGGCTTTCCTGAATGGGGAACAGAAGCCATGATCGTCTTTGGCAACCATACTGCTCCCTTTCGTCAGCGGGTTGACCGCTTTTTGGCTCAACAAGGTGTTTTTCCCAATATCATTATGGAATTGGACAGCTTTAGTGCTGTCAAAAAAATGGTCGAACAGTCGTTAGGCATTGCCATGCTTCCCTCGCGCATCGTCGAGGAGGAAGTGGAGCAGGGACGATTAGTCGCACTCGATATTGCTGACGGCACGTTGACTCGCCCTACCCTGTTGGCCTATTTGCAGCCAAAAAAAGAGGACGATCCTGTTGTCCAGTTCGTCCGTTGGATGAAAGAAGTGTATTAAATTAGTTCGCATCCTCTTGTTTTTGCTGATCGTACCCGTTAATGACCACGTCCAACCTTCCTGTAGCCGGATCAATCAACAATCCGTGTACAGGAATGTCGCGTGGTAGCAGAGGGTGATTCTTGATGGTTTGGACGCTTTCTTTTACGCTGTCATCTACACACTCAAAGCCTTGCAGCCATTTGTTCAAATCAATGCCTGCATTCTCCAGTACGGAAATGGTATCCGTTCCGACACCTGTTTCCGCCATCTTTTTCATGACACTTTTGCTATCGATGACACTCATCCCGCAATCATAGTGTCCAATCACCATGACTTCCGCAGCATTCAATTCATAGATCGCAACCATGATACTCCGCATGATACTACCGAAGGGATGAGACACGACCGCTCCGGCGCTTTTTACATGCTTGATATCACCATTGCGCATGTTCATCGCTTTGGGAAGCAGCTCTTCCAACCGTGTATCCATGCAGGACAGGACTACGAGCCTTTTGTCAGGAAATTTGGTTGTCTGGTACTTTTCATAATCGCGATTCGCGACAAACTCGCGGTTGAATGCGAGAATTTCATCCAAATTACGCATGGTGCACCACGTCCTCTTGCAGAAATGTGTTTTCATATATTTTACATGGATTTTCGAGCCGTTCAACTGATTTTGGCACTTTCAAGCAAATCCGCAGTTAAAAGCGAACTTCGACCAGGCATGCCAGCACTCGGAATCAGATCTTGCAACAAGCTTATTTTTCCTTAAATCTTACAGGCTTTTCAACATAGCTGTCTATAACATACCCACAATCGGTACAGATGGAATGGATTAATGTCGATCCAACTGAAAAAAACTTATTGTAGGGCAACACTACGGCGTGACCCGCTTGCTTCCCTCTGCCAATTTCACTGCACCCGCACTTCGGACATTGTTCAACCTGTTTTTCCATGTGCTTCCCTCCCTATTCATCGCACTCAAAATCTGGCTGCAAATACCAGCTCGGGACATCGCGTTTGAATCCATCATACCAGTCCAATACTTTCTCGGCACGCTTCAGCATCTGCTGTACTTCCTCATCACCAAAAGGAATCGCCCAGTGTATCGATGACAACTGGTTGCAGGCAATGTATAAAGCCATCAGTCGAAAGAACAGCTCTGGCACATTATGATTAAAGTATCCGTGTATGCGTCCTGATGCGAAAGGCGCACTCACATTGGCACACCATGTAATGCGATTGAACTCTTCCCACGGATCTCCATAGTCCAAGCGGTTAAAATCAATAATGCCCAGTTCACCAGACTTGAGAATGAGCATATTCCCGATATGATAGTCACCATGCTGAAACGTTTGCGGACGGTCTTTCAGTAAATATCGATTCTGTTCCATGAAATCGATCATCCGCTCGGCTCCCTCAAGATGAATCCCACAAGATCGATAGTTATTCAAATATCTGTTGATTTTGTCATGATATCGTTCTGCCCATGTCCGTTCGTTTCTTTCAGATGGCACTTGATGCAAGCTTCGCAAATAATCTCCTGACTGAATACCTAAAAGATATTGTTGCTTCTTGGTTAAGGCAGGGAGCACATCCCCTGCATCCTCGCCATCGATCCATGTATACAAGGCATATACCGACTGTCCGTTATTGCATATTCCAAAAGCAATCGGTCTGGACATCAAGATGTTTTTCCTGTTTATTTGTTTAACAGTCTCAAATTCCGATTTCTTGCTCTCAAATAACGAGATGTCCGATACTCTCAACAGCCATTGATCTCTATTTCGCGTTTGGACAAAGTATTTTTTGTCTGTAGACCATCCTTTTTTTATTTCCTTTACGACGTCCCAATCGTTGGAACCCGGTATATCAGCAAATGGTTGACTCATTCAGTTCCCCCTTTTCCATCGCTTTGCTTTTTATTCATTCATGTACAGCTCCACTGCCGTTCAAATTCATTTTCATCCAGCTTGCCACCGAAGAAACCGCCTGTTTGGAATTTGACCGTGCGATACTCCCATTTATCCATTAGATTCCTCACCTTTCTTGCCTAACCACTTTTTTTATGGAATTTTTATAGCCTTCAGGCATCGGAACATCATCGATGCAGTCAACGTCGAACCCCTTCCATTCGGAATGTTCTTCGCTCACTTTCACACGATCGATTTCATTCGATTCGCAAAGATAGGTAACTATCAGTACATGCCTACCAGCAATGACTTCATATACCCAAACGTCAACGCAATGGATGACGGAGCAAGCTATCCCCAATTCTTCACGGATTTCTCTTCGTAAACAGTCTTCAGGTATTTCACCTGGTTCGAGTCTCCCACCAGGCAATTCCCATTCCAGTCTGTCATTTTTTAATAAGATGACTTCATTCTGATGGAGAAGAATTCCTTTTACGGATACTGGGAGTTGCCAGTTCATATCGTCACCTTCTTCCATTCTCATCCAACTCCAACTCATATTCGTGAGGGGCGTGACGTAGAGCATAGGATAATTCCTCACTCTCCTAAGCCTTTCCTTGCAAAGTAAACACCGTAATCTCCGGACGGCAAAAAAAGCGCACAGGCAAAATAGTCGTTCCCAGACCTCTGTTGATATAGACCTGTAAGTGGTTGTTATCGCCCACCCGATATAGCCCCTGCACATATTTTCTTGCAAGCGGCGGGGTCAAAATATGGCCAATCCATGGTAATCGCACCTGACCTCCATGACTGTGACCGGACAATTGTACATGTATCGGATATTGTGCAGCTTTATCAGCAAAATCAGGTTCATGGGCCAACAAAATGACCGTCTGCCCTTCCGGAATGTTGGCGGTTGCGCGTGCCAAATCAGGTGACCCGTGCAAGACATCCTCGACACCTGCTATGTATAAGGAGTCGTCATTTTTGTTAATGGAAATATGCCGATTATCCAAAACTTCAAAACGCGATGCGGTCAAAGCTTCCGTCACGGCATTTTGTTGCCCTAAAGCATAATCGTGATTTCCCAATACAGCGAATTTTCCTAATGGCGCATGCAGCTGACTCAGTATCGGAACAGCATCCACCAAAGGTGCAATCGACTCATCCACCATGTCACCGGTAAAACAGATCAGATCCGGTTGTTCATTCTGGATCACAGAGACAATCCGCTTCAGATCATTTGCTTCCATGTGATGCCCGAGATGAACGTCACTGAAATGAACCACTTTTGTTCCTCTAAAGCTTTCAGACAAGCCAGGTATCGCGAGCGGGATTCGCACCACATCCAGCCATGTCCGTTCCCATCCGTAGGCGTAGGCGCTTGTCGCCACACTCAACCCTACGAAACCACCTAACCATTTTATCCCTTTTCTGAGAAACGTTTCGCGCGAGATTGGAGCAAATTTTGGATCACTCATGTTTTCTCCCTTCGCTCATTTTTCTAGCGGTCTTTATCTTGAAAAGTAGCTTTTACCATTTGCTGAACAATGTGTATTTTACATTGACGTATCAGAGTATCGATTCGTTTGGCCCTGATATTTCAGAAAGGAGCTCTCAATGGGACAGATGAGAGAATTTTTTTTGGCAGAATGCTTTGTTTTCTCTCCCAATTATTATAACCCCTTTTCCAGTATCTTAAGAAGGCAACCCAATTCATCGCATTCCTATGCAGAATTAAACGTTTGCCTAATGAATAACTGTGCTCTTGTGCATATAGTAAATGATGCTATGGTTCATTAATGAAGGAGGGTCATGCTTTGGCGATTGGAAAGATTCAGCAGGTTACTCTGCCTTTTCCTTCGACCTGGGATCTACACGCAGGTGTTGGAAGAAGGCCAATGCGTTCTGCAAAGCTTGTCATCAACTCGGTTATGAATAACCGGGTAAATGGCACCGTTAATTTTCGCGGCACTCCTCTTCCTATTGAAGGCGTCTGGGATGAAGCTGCGAAACAAATTCAATTTGAAACCCCTTTCGCAACATACGTTGGTCAATTATCATCGTTTGACGAACCCACGATCAACATGAGGCACTATATGATGAGAGGATCTCTTAGAATGAAACCTCCTTCGACTTGGGCGGGAGAAACGGGTTCGTGGGCAGCTACTACCAGTTTTCGCATGAGGTAATTCATTTGGAGTGATGAAGTTTATTATCACCGTGTTATTATTCATTCAACACTTCCAATAATACCAAGTATTCCCGAATTCGTACCAGCGTTTCTGGCAGGCATACAACCAATACAAAAAGACACTAGCTTTTTTTGATGAGCTAATGTCCTTGTGTATTGGATCAGAATATTCTAGTGTTTCGCCAACGTTATCGGTGAAGGCTTCTTTGAAGTGCAATACAGCATGTAATCCACACCCTAAAACCCTTGCCTAACCTACTCTCAGCTAATCTTCGCCTCAATCCGCAGCTTGTCCGCCACCATCGCGATGAACTCGCTATTGGTAGGTTTTGCCTTGGTATTGGAGATGGTGTATCCGAACAGGCTAGAGATGGAGTCCAGATTACCTCGCGACCAGGCCACCTCGATCGCATGGCGAATGGCACGTTCTACACGGCTGGCTGTAGTATTAAACTTTTTGGCGATGTCAGGATACAGAACTTTGGTGATGGAACCCAGCAGTTCCACATCGTTATAGACCATGGTAATCGCTTCACGCAAATATAAATAACCTTTGATGTGAGCTGGGACACCAATCTCATGGATAATGCTCGTAATGCTTGCATCCAGATTTCTTCCTCTGACTGCAAGAGGGGATTGTGGCTTGCTTGCCGAGACAAAGGAAGATGCTGGCTTTGTATTGGTGATCTGGCGAATGCGCTGCGCCAATACCTCCATATCAAATGGCTTGAGAATATAATAAGCCGCACCCAGTTCCACTGCCTTTTTCGTAATTTCTTCCTGGCCAAATGCTGTAAGCATAATAATCTTTGGCTGTGGACTAAGTCGCATGGCTTGAATCTGTTCAAGCACAGCCAATCCATCCAGGTGTGGCATGATAATATCCAAAATCAACACATCAGGTACGCGGTCTTGAAGAATTCTGACTACCTCATTGCCGTTGTACGCCACGCCTATGACATCCATGTCATGCTGGCTGCTGATGTACTCTTCCAATAAGCTTACAAATTCACGATTATCATCTGCTAATAACACTTCAATCTTGCTCAAGGTCGTTCCTCCTAACAATGGACGGTCTTTTGGGAAAGAAGGTGACATTCTAAGAGGCAATAATATCCGGATGAGTCCCAACCATCTTTTCTCTATGAAAAATATTCGACAAACCCATATCCGTTCCTGCCAATGACGAAAGTTTGAATGAATTACCCGTAATTTCGACAAAGAACTCTTTAACCCGTCATGTACAAGCATATTTGCTCATCAAATTTAGACGTTTTCTTCCCTTCATTCGTTTCAAAACAGTTTATGGGAAAAGCCGCCTCGCTCAGTGCGTGACGGCTCTCGTCGTGTGTTAGGCTGCTGAATCGGTTGTAGGGTTGTTTCCTTGTGACTGAGGAGTTTGCCGGACATTGATTCCAGCGTCCTGCAGCATCCATTCAATGTAACAGCCGTATCCAGAGGTCGGATCATTCACAAATACGTGTGTGACAGCCCCCACAATCTTTCCTTTTTGGATGATCGGGCTTCCGCTCATGCCCTGTACGATGCCACCCGTCTTTTCTAATAGCCGCTTGTCTGTAACCTTGATGATCATTCCTTTGGTAGCGGGAAAATGCTGTTTGACGACATTGGCTATCTCTATATCAAATTCTTCCACTTTTTGCCCATTCACGACCGTCAAAATTTTAGCTGGCCCTTCTTCTACCTGTTCTGCCAAAGCTACAGGCAACGGTTCATTGTAGTAGCTGCGCTTTGGCTCATCCTTCATCTTGCCAAAAATACCAAACTGCGTGTTTTTGGTGATGTTGCCCAAGACTTCGCTTTCATTGTAAAAACGGGCAAATTTCTCTCCTGGGTTTCCGCTTTGTCCTTTTTCAATCGATGTTACACTGGCCTGTACAATCTGTCCATCCCCTACGACGATGGCCTGTCCCGTATCCACATCCGAAATGACGTGCCCCAAAGCGCCGTAGGCCCTGGAATTGGGATCGAAGAACGTGAGCGTACCTACACCTGCTGCCGAGTCCCGAATGTACAGACCCATCCGGTATTCCTCGTCTTTCTGATCTTTGGCAGGATGCAAGGTCAGTGACAGCTTTTCTTTGCCACGCACCACCAGCAGCTGAACAGGGCTGTTCTTTTTACCCGCTTCATTGATGAGCTTTTTCACATCGTTCATGTCGTTGATGTACATGTCATTGATTTTTACGATCATGTCACCGACGTGAATACCTGCCTGCTCACCAGGGGAAACCTTCTCTTTTCCGTTGTTCACCAGATGATGCCCGACAACCAGAACACCCGCAGTTTGCAGCTTTACCCCGATAGACTGGCCGCCCGGGTAGAGACGCAAATCAGGCAGCACATTCACTTTTACAGCCTTCAGCGGAATGTTTCGCCATTTTACCTGCAAGTTGGCTTCACCGGCACGTCTGGGTTCAACAGACATGGGCTTGCTCAGATCCACGGACACTTCACGCGCCTCTGTCCCATTCACATGCAAAATGTCCGGGTTGCTGTTGACCAATGTTCCCATGACAGGCATGGATACACGCAATTGTTCGAGGGACCCTTCCATCAGTCGCAGCTCGCGGGGAAAGGAGGACAGATCGCGGAATGGGGTGGAACAGACGACAAGCGCCGTGAGGAGAAGAAGGAGACTTCCAATCCATTTTCTATTGTTCTGTCGGATCACCAGCAATCACTCCTACCGTTCCCTACCTACACCTACATCAAACACCTCCACCTTGTGTACTTATAATGTTGCCTCATGCCACGCGGATTATGTCAGGAAAATAACCCACTTGCTTAACTTGCTTTGTATAGTAAAGGTAAAAAACCGAATTTGTTGGTGCAGGGCAAAAAGGCCTTGCCGAGAACGCAAAGAAAAAAGACTGCCAACTTAGTTGACAGCCTTTCTTCCGCGACCGAGCAAAATCATTTCACGCGCGTGTTCTTTTGTTTTCGTCGTTACTTCAGCGCCACCGAGCATTCTTGCCAGCTCGATCACCCGGTCATCATCGTTCAAACGCTCGACTCGGGTCATGGTCTCATCTTCACTCATTTCTTTTTTAATCAGAAAATGAGCGTCGGCCAAAGAAGCCACTTGAGGCAAGTGTGTGATACACAGAACCTGCCGCTTGCTTGCCACACGGGCTAGCTTTTCTGCAATCGCTTGGGCTGCCCTGCCACTTACTCCCGTATCGACTTCATCAAAAATCAAGGTTTCCACTTGGTCTGTACCCGCTAAAATCGTCTTAATGGCAAGCATAACACGGGACAGTTCACCCCCAGAAGCGATCTTCGCCAGTGGTCGAAGTGGTTCACCAGGGTTAGGCGAGATGAGAAACTCCACTTGATCCATCCCATTTGCATCCACATAACGGTGGAAGCCATCGATCTCCACACCGTCCTCGTCCATCATTTGGCGGACGGTAATCGCAAAACGGGCTCGCTCCATATGTAGCTCCCGCAATTGCTGTTCGATCTCCTGGGCCAGCTTGGTCGCACAATCCTGCCGAATTCCGGACAATTCCAGGGCTTCGACAGCCATGTCAGCCGCTAGCTCGGAAAGACGCTCTTGGGCTTGTTGCAGACGATCTTCGTAGTGGTGCATATCATCCAGCTCGTCCTGAATGGTTGCTGCATACTCCAAAATATCATCCACGCTTTTTCCGTATTTTCGCTTCAAGGATTGAATCAGATCCAAACGACGTTCTACCTCTGCCAGCTGCTCCGGTTCAAAATCCATCTGATACGAAAGATTGCGCAATTGGTGAACGGCGTCCTCTACCTGGTAATAAGCGCTCTGAACGCTCTCTACGATAGGGGCCAATTGCTCGTCAAAAGCAGCTACACGTTCGAGTTCACTCATGGCGTGACCGAGCCAGTCCATCCCTTTTTGATCGCCATACAGGGAACGATATGCATCCTGAATAGAGGAATACACCTTTTCGATGTTCATCCACTTTTTGCGCTGCTGCAGCAGTTTATCATCCTCGCCGGGCGTTAGAGCCGCCGCCTCGATTTCATCCAGCTGATACTGCAGAAGATCCATTCGTTGGGCAAGCTCTCGGTCATTGCGCGCCATCCGCTCCAGATCCTGCCTGGTTCGGCGATATGCCGCGTACAGCTTGCTGTATTCTGTTTTCGCAGAGCCGAGCGCGTGTTCTCCATAGGCGTCCAGCCAGTTGATATGCTTGTCCGCCTGCATCAGCATGTGTGTGTCATGCTGCCCGTGCACCGTTACCAGCCAAGGCCCGAGCTCTCGCAGCATAGCCAGTGTAATCAACTGCCCGTTCAAGCGTATGATGCTTTTTCCTTGACTGGAAATATCTCTGCGCACGACCAGCATGCCGTCCTGTTCGATCTGCACACCCATGCTCTCGCAAACAGCAAAGGCAGGATGACCGCTCGGCAGTTCAAATAGCCCCTCTACCTCAGCCCGCGATTCTCCGTAGCGAACGAAGTCAGCAGACGCCCTTCCGCCGAGCAAAAGTCCCAGTGAGTCGATGATGATGGATTTTCCCGCTCCCGTTTCACCCGTCAGGATGTTTAAGCCCTTTTGAAAGGAAACGGTAACGGATTTAATGATCGCAAAATTTCTGATCGATAGTTCGACTAGCATCTTCAGGTACCACCTTTACAGCATTTTCAGTAAACGCTGTGTCACTTCTTCTGTTTTCTCTTTGGAACGACAAATAATCATGATGGTGTTGTCGCCACTGATGGTTCCCATAATTTCTTCCCATGGGAGATTATCGATCAGCTCTGCAACAGCGTTGGCGTGACCAGACAAAGTCTTCAATACAATAAAATGATCGGCATGATCGATACTGACAAACGAATCGACCAGCATTCGCTTGAGTTTTTGCAGGGGATTAAATTTTTGCTCGGTAGGCATTGAATATTTATACCGTCCGTCGGGCAGCGGTACCTTCACCAAATGAAGTTCCTTGATGTCCCGAGACACCGTTGCCTGCGTAACAGAATAGCCTGCCTCACGCAAACGGTCTACCAGTTCATCCTGTGTTTCCACTTCCTGATTGCTGATAATGTCTCGAATTCGGATATGTCGTTGCCCTTTATTCATACTGGATTACTCCCATTCTCCTTGAAATTTCGTGCGAATTGCTTCAAAAAAGCCACCCTTTTTCAACTTGATCAGCGGTGTTACATACGGAGACTTTCTGATAAAGATCTGGTCTCCCCCTTCGAGCCTGTAGCCGAGCTGACCATCAATGGAGAGGCCCATCTCCTTGTGAATGGCGTCTACCTCCACTCGAATTGTTTGGTTGCCACCGAGCACCATCGGACGAGCTGTCAAGGAATGCGGTGCTACTGGCGTAAGCAACAACATGTCCACATTGGGCGCAACGATCGGCCCTCCAGCAGACAGTGAATAGGCTGTCGAACCAGTCGGTGTCGAAACAATGACCCCATCGCCGCTAAAGGTGGCCACGTACGCGTCATCCGAATAGACGGCACATTGAATAATACGGCAAAACGATCCTTTTGCAATGCCAATATCGTTCATCGCCGTGTAAACACCAAGTGTCACGCCTTTACGAATCAGCGTGGCTTCCAGCATCGTACGCTCTTCCAGATCATATTGACCTGACAAAAGATTATCTACCGCATGCGGCAGGTTATCCGGCTCGGCCTCTGACAAGAAGCCTAGCGTGCCGAGATTGATCCCCAGTATCGGCACGGATCTTCCTGCGAGCTTGCGGGCAATGCCCAAAAGGGTACCATCTCCGCCGAGCACACAGATCAGATCAGCCTGCTGGCCCATTTCTTCTACACGTGCCCCAAGCTCCGTCCGTCCCACATCGGAGGCGACGTTTTCATCGAGCAATACATGCGCCCCTCTCACTTCGAGCAAATAAAGAAGTTCTCTGGCGACGATCCGGGCCTCGGGCTTTCCTTTATTTACGATAATTCCGATTTTCTTCACATGGCCCACCCCAAACTGGTTGGAAATCCTTATACAAGTATACAACTTTTCATGCATAAATAAAAAGCCTCGATTGAGACAAAAAACTCGAGGCTTTGGTTTCATGGTGATTATTTTAAAGCTGCATGAGCGGTTGCGACCACATCAGCCACACATTTGAGCCAGGCCTCAGCATCGTAGCCGCCCTCATTTTTTTGCATATGCAGGACAAACTCGATGTTTCCTTCACCGCCGGTAATGGGTGAGTAATCCAGTCCGCGCAAGGAAAAGCCTAATGAGCTGGCAAATTGACCGATATCCGTCAGAACAGACTCATGGACATCCGGATCACGCACAATTCCGTTTTTACCCACTTTTTCTTTTCCAGCCTCAAACTGTGGCTTGACCAATGCCACCACATCGCCGTCCTGCTCCAAAAAGCGGTATAGGACAGGCAGGATGATCTTCAGCGAGATAAACGAGACGTCGATCGAAGCCGAATCTGGCTTGTCATACGGAAAAGCGTCCGGGTCCAAATGGCGAAAATTGGTCCTCTCCATGACGACTACCCGTTCATCCTGCCTCAAGCTCCATGCCAGCTGTCCATAGCCGACATCGATGGCGTACACACGACGCGCCCCATTCTGCAGGGCGCAATCGGTAAAGCCACCAGTAGATGCTCCAATATCCATCATGACGCGGTCAGTCATATCGATGCCAAACACGCGCAATGCTTTCTCCAGTTTGAGTCCCCCCCTACTGACGTAAGGATGGACTTCCCCTTTTACACTAATGGCTACATCTTCTGCCAGCTTGGTTCCCGGCTTGTCGCAGCGCTCGCCTGCTACCAGCACCAAACCTGCCATCACTGCAGATTTGGCTTTTTCTCGCGTTTCGTAATGCCCTCTTTCCACGAGCAGGACATCTAATCGTTCTTTTCGTACACTCATGCTTCCACTACGCCCTTCGTCACTGGCATCCAGGCGCGCACGCGGTCAACAAGGTTCTGCGCTGTAAGTCCAACCTCTTCCCGCTGTTCCTTCACGCTTCCATGCTCTACAAAGTAATCCGCAACCGCTACGATCTCGACAGGCACGTCGTGGTAGCCTGTGTTCGCGTAAAACTCGAGAACCGCGCTTCCAAAGCCGCCCATCGCTGCGCCCTCTTCGACTGTGATGATTTTATAACCCTGTTTGGCCAAACGGATCAACAGTTCTTCATCTAAAGGCTTACAGAAACGCGCATTGATCAGCATCGGCTGCAGACCTTCTTCTTGCAGCTGATTGACGGCTTTTTCTGCAATTTCAAAAATATGTCCAAAGGATACGATCGCGACGTGATTCCCTTCCTGAACAATCTCTGCTTTTCCGATGGGCAGGACATCCATGTCAGCATCCATCTTCACTCCACGTACAGGCAGACGTGGATAGCGGTAGGAGATCGGCCCGCCATCATAGACAGCGGCAGTTTTCATCATGTGTCGCAGTTCATTTTCGTCCTTAGGAGCCATAATAACCATGTTCGGCACAGTACGCATAAAAGCCGTATCGTACATTCCCTGGTGAGTTTCTCCATCGGCCCCTACTAGTCCGGCGCGATCCACGGCGAACACGACATTCAGCTTCTGTCTGGCAACATCGTGAATCAACTGGTCGTACGCCCGTTGCAAGAAGGTGGAATAGATGGCAAAAACCGGTTTTAATCCTTGGGTGGCCAGTGCAGCAGCGAACGTACAGGCATGTTGCTCGGCAATCCCTACGTCAAAAAGCCGATCCGGGAACTTTTCCCCAAACGGAATCAGGCCGGAGCCAGCAGGCATGGCAGGTGTAACCGCCACGAGTCTACTGTCCTCGTCTGCCAATTGAATCATGGTTTCCGAAAAAACAGATGTATACGTAGGTGCGGATTTCGGTGTGTCGCCTGATTCGATTTTGTACGTACCAATTCCGTGCCACTTGACCGAATCCGCCTCAGCAGGAGCGTAGCCTTTTCCTTTTTTGGTGATCGCATGGATCAGGACAGGACCCTTCGTCTGCTTCGCTATCTTCATGGTCTCCAAAAGCAGCTCCATGTTGTGGCCGTCGATTGGACCGATATAAGTAAAACCAAACTCCTCGAACAAGACACCCGAGACGAGCAGATACTTCATGCTGTCCTTGAAACGCTCCGCGAGATTGGCCAGCTTGCCTCCTACTGCAGGAACCGCTTTCAGCCAATGCTCCAGTCCGTCTTTTGCCCACTGATAGTTCTCTGCAGAACGCAATTTACCCAAATAATTATGCAAAGCCCCTACATTGGGCGCAATCGACATTTCATTGTCATTCAATACAACGATTACATTTTTTTGTTCGTGGCCAATATGGTTCAACGCCTCCAAGGCCATTCCGCCTGTCAGGGCACCGTCACCGATCACAGCTACGACGTAATTTTTTTCCTTTTTCAAGTCGCGCGCAGTAGCCATCCCCATTGCAGCAGAGAGAGATGTACTGCTGTGACCTGTTTCCCAAACGTCGTGCGGGCTCTCGTTCATCTTGGGAAAACCGCACAAGCCTTTATACTGTCGCAATGTCGGAAACATATCCCGACGACCAGTCAACATTTTATGTACATACGCCTGATGCCCCACGTCCCAAATCAGCTTATCCTTAGGACTGTTGAATGCGTAATGAAGAGTCAGGGTCAGCTCCACCACTCCAAGGTTGGGAGCAAGATGGCCACCTGTCTTGGACAGGTTTTCAACCAGAAACTGTCTGATCTCCTCTGCCAGCGTATACAACTGAGGTATCGTAAGCTTTTTTAAATCCTGGGGATCATTTATGTTAGTAAGCAGCATTGGTATTCCTCACTTTCAACTGGTTGCTTCTCCGGTGATTGGGCATGCTGCATTCCAATCCATCTCAAGCGAAAGGTTATGTCAGTCTTGAAAAAAACAAGTGTCCATCCTGTATACGAATCACGTCTCAAAACGTTTCTCACAGAAAAAGGCTCCACCTGTTTTGGCAAGGCCCCTTTTGATTTATGCTTGTATCAACTTGATTTATTATAACGGTTTCTTATAAAAAACACCACTCTTCCTCGTGCCCTGTTCACAGGCTCAGAATCTGGTAAAATTAGTAATGATCAAAATATTTTGAACGAGGGAGTGAACACTCTCATGAAGTTCAGTCAATTGGAATACACACGATTTGATATGCAACAGGTTGAAAAGGAGTTCGCTGATCTTTTGAACGATTTTAGATCATCCGCAAGTTTTGAAGAACAAGACGAGCCCAGTTGGAAGAGAAATGGGGTCGACAGCTTCTCCGCATTGCGGAAATGACCTTGCGCACCTTCTCACCTGATGTGGTGGAGGATCTGCAGGAGGAAAACCGATTGCGGACAGCCTACATGGCGATCAAAGCTTCTGCCAAAATTCCTTTTGATGGCGAGGAGCGGACCCTTCCTCAGCTCGATCCGTTCCTGCTTTCTACAGACAGAGAAGTTCGCAAAAGGGCAAATGAAGCCAAGTACGCGTTTTTCCAAGAGCACAGCGATGCGCTCGAATGAATCGCTCTGACTACAATGCGGAAATGGTGGCGCAGTTTCGCTCACAGGTGCTGGAGCATATCGTCCCACTTGCTTCCAAGCTAGTGGAACGCCAGCGTGAACGAATCGGATTGGATTCCATGAAATACTACGATCTGCCCTTTCAATTCGTTACAGGGAACCCGACGCCCAAAGGAACGTCTGAGTGGATTGTCGAGCAAGGCAGGCACATGTACAGCGAGCTATCCTCCGAGACCAAGGAATTCTTCGACTATATGCTGGACCGCGAATCCTTAGATCTGCTGAGCAAGAAAGGAAAGGACACGGGCGGATACTGCACCTATCTGAGCCACTTTCAGCTTCCTTACATATTTGCCAACTTCAATGGGACCTCCGGAGATATTGACGTATTGACTCATGAGGCTGGGCACGCCTTTCAAGTGTATGAGAGCCGTGGCTATCAAGTGCCGGAATACCACTTTCCCACATCAGAAGCGTGTGAAATTCACTCGATGAGCATGGAATTTTTGACATGGCCGTGCCCTTCCGTAATTACGACGAAATGCCTTATCTGGAAGAGGGCGGAGGAAAATAGGACACAGGCTTGGACCGATTACTTGGCATTGTGTCGTGAGGGAGGCAGCAAATCATTTACTGAGCTGATTGCTGTTGCGAAATTGGACTCCCCGTTCGAAGCTGGCGGTATCCAATCTGTCATGAAAGATGTGGAGCGTTGGTTAGATCAGATCGATGACAAAGCGCTGTAAGCGATCCCCTGAATACAAAAAGCTGGCTTCTTTTTGGGAAGCCAGCTTTTTTCACCTTACTTATTTCGAGTACGCACGTAATCCGCCAGTGGGATCAGCGCAGAATTCTCCAGACCCACTTTCGTCAGAACGGATTTGGCTTCCTCGATCAATGCTTGCAAGCGATCTTTGGATTCTGCGAGTCCAAGCAAGGAAGGATACGTAGCCTTCTGCCGTTCTTCATCACTACCTACAGCCTTGCCCAGCTGTTCAGCATTACCTTCGACGTTCAGAATGTCGTCTTGAATCTGAAAAGCCAGACCGATGCAAATCCCATATTGAGTAAGAGCCTCCATCTGCTCTTCATTCGCCTCTGCCAAATAACCGCCTCCGCGCAATGCAGCGATCAAGAGATCTCCTGTTTTGTGTCGATGGATAAACTCCAGCTCCTGTAAGGAAAGCTGTTGTCCTTCTCCTTCAATATCGGCCATCTGACCACCCACCATGCCTGTTGCTCCTGCCCGTTTGCCCAGCTCGGCAATCAGGTTAACAGTGGTAATCGGCTTTACATCCGGATGCGTCTGATAGGATTCCGCAATCAGGGAAAACGCACGAGTCAACAGGGCGTCACCTGCCAAGATCGCAGTTGCTTCTCCAAAAACCTTGTGATTGGTCGGTTTTCCACGACGCAGATCATCATCATCCATCGCCGGCAAATCGTCGTGAACGAGTGAATAGGTATGGATCATTTCCAACGCGCAAGCAAAAGGAACACCCCGTTCAAGGGGCTTTTCCAATGCCTCCAGTACAGCTAGTACAAGCATCGGCCGCAAGCGTTTGCCGCCAGCCATCAGCGAATACTTCATGGATTCATACAGATTGGAGGGAACACCTTCCTTTTCCAATGCAGGCACCAGATGATTCTCGATGTACGCTGTCTTCTCTTCGAGGTATGTATGCATGGTACCTGTCATTATGCCTCTCCTTCCACCCGAAATGCCTTTTGTTTCAATTGCCCATCCTCTTCAACCAGTTGGGTAATTTTCGCTTCTATAGCCTCGAGTTTTTGTCCGCATATCCGGGAGAGCGTAACCCCTTCTTGATAAAGGTGGATCGATTCTTCCAGTGGAATATCTCCTTCTTCCAAACGTTGCACGACCTCTTCCAGCCGTTTCATGGCTTCCTCAAACTGCATGTCATTTTCTAGTGTTTCCTGGTCCGTCTTCTTGCGAGCCATTTTGCTTCTCCTCCCGCTCAATTCGTTCCACACGCGCAGTCGCGCTTCCATCGCTTAATCGTACCACGAGCTCGTCTCCACTCGCAAACTGATTCACGGATTTGACGAGCTGATCCCCTGAATAGACGAGTGAGAATCCGCGCTGCATGACTTTCAGTGGACTTAGTGCATCCAGCTGTGCCAGCCGCGATCCGAATTGCAGCTGTTTTTGCTGCCATTGTTGCCGCATACGTGCATCCAGCCGTGAGCGCAGGGTCATCACCTTTGCATGACGCTCATTCAACTGCTCACTAATTCGATATCGCTTCATTTGCTCAGACAGCCTGCTGTACTGCTCACGCCTTAAACGCATGAGCTGCTTCATCGACTGCTTCATACGCAGCTGAACACTGTCCAGTCGCTGTGCAGCCTCCTCCAGCCTCCGCTGTGGTTGGCGCATGGCATAGGATTGGGAGAGCCCGTCCAAACGCTTTCGTTCCTGAATCGTGCGCTGACGCATTGCTCTTTGCATCCGTGTATCGAGCTGCGAGACTCGCTCCAGCCATTCCAAATAGTGGGGTACCGCCAACTCGGCTGCTGCCGTAGGAGTAGCTGCCCGCACATCAGCCACGAAATCAGCAATGGTCACATCTGTCTCGTGACCTACCGCTGAGATGACCGGTATGAGTGAACTGGCAATCGCACGTGCAACCTGCTCATCATTGAACGCCCACAATTCCTCGATAGAACCGCCACCCCGTCCTACGATCAGCACGTCGATCCCAGTCTCCCGGTTGATGTTGCGAATCGCTTTCACGATGGACAGTGGAGCCTCGACACCTTGGACGATGGCGGGTGCCAGTACGATATCAGCCTGGGGATAACGCCTTCTGATTGTTGTACAAATATCTCGGATAGCGGCACCGGTCGGTGATGTAACCACTCCGACTCTTTTGGGGAATCTCGGCAAGGTGCGCTTTCGTTCTGTGGCAAACAAGCCTTCTGCCGCCAGCTTCTCTTTTAACTGTTCGAATGCGAGATACAGCGATCCGATTCCATCTGGCTGCATTTCCCTTGCATACAGCTGATAGGCTCCATCCCGTTCAAACGCAGAAATGGAACCCCGCACAATGGCTTTGGTTCCATTTTTGGGCAGGAAGCGAAGAAAACGGTTGTAGCTGGCAAACATGACAACCTTGAGACGAGATTGATCATCCTTCAGCGTGAAGTACATATGCCCGCTGGAATGGTGAGTGAAGTTGGAGATTTCTCCCCTGACCCAAACATCCTGCAATTGTGAATCCCTTTCCAGCAGCATCTTGATGCTGCGGTTCAGTTGACTGACGGATAAGACATCTTGAATGGCCATGTTTCCCTCCCCGTAGACAGAAATGGGAAACAGGCTTGTTTCTCCCATTTCCCAGATGCTTGCGTTATCCATTCATGTCGAATGATTTGCTTGCTTGTTGTCTCGCAGCTTGTACGGTATTTTTCAAAAGCATAGTGATCGTCATCGGTCCGACTCCGCCTGGTACCGGCGTCAGGTAGCTAGCGGAATCCTTTACTTCGTCAAATTTGACATCTCCCACAAGCTTGCCTTCCTCATTGCGGTTGACACCTACATCGATCACAACAGCTCCTGGCTTGACGTGCTCTTTTCCGATCATGTGCGCCTTGCCTGCTGCTACGACCAGAATATCCGCCATTTTAGTGAACGACGGAAGATCCTGGGTGCGTGAATGACACATCGTAACGGTCGCATTTTCTCTTTGAAGCAGAAGCGATACGGGTTTGCCTACGATATTGCTACGCCCGATCACAACAGCATGCTTGCCCGCGATTTGAGTTCCGGTCCGTTTGATCAGTTCAATGACTCCGTGCGGTGTGCATGGCAAAAGCGTTTCATTGCCGATGACCATGTTCCCAACATTGATCGGATGAAAGCCATCCACATCTTTTTTCGGATCAATGGCATCCAACACGGCCTCCTCGGAGATGTGAGAAGGAAGTGGCAATTGAACCAATATCCCATTAACGTTCGGATTTTGATTCAATTGCTGGATGATAGCCAACAATTCAGCTTCTGTGGTGGAAGCCTCTTTCAATATCAGCTCGGAACGAATCCCTACTTCCTCACAGCCTTTGGATTTTCCTCGCACATACGAATGAGAAGCGGGATCATCGCCCACCAGTATAACCGTCAAACCTGGCACTATCCCTTGTTTTTTCAGTTCTAGAACTTCCTCTGCCAATTCGGCACGAATACTTTTCGCTACTTCTTTTCCTTGAAGAATAGTTGCTGGCATGGAGAAATAGCCTCCTTCATAACGTCGATACTCATAGTGTACCGATTTGAAAAGCTCATGTAAAGGCGAATCATAAAATGTTCATCATTATATAATGTTCGCCTTTTGCTTCATCCAGCCTAACATCGCAACACCGTATGCATTGTCTCCGGAGTAAACAGGATCACAAAAGTATAGCTTGGCTTTCACGGCTGGATGCTCCAGGCGATTGATCAGCCGTTCACGCATGTACTGATTGGCCGCTACTCCCCCGACGATCAGAATGTCACGCGGCATCCCTTTTTCGAGAGCATGGCGCAATGCCTTTTCCAGTGTGTTGGCAATGCACTGTTCGGTTGCTCGCGCGATATCTTCCTGATTCACTTGCCCCGCTTCAATCGCTCGCAATAGCGATGCTTCCGGACCTGAGAAACTGAAGTTCAGCCCGTCTACTGCTGAAGAAATACGGAAGTCTCCAGCCGCGTTTTTCGCGAGCTGCTCCAGTTGAGGTCCTGCTGGAAAAGACATTCCCATCGCCACACCAATCCGATCCACCAGTTGGCCGGCGTGCAGATCGATCGTTCCGCCGACTTTTTCGATCGCATATCCGGATTCGTGACGATCACACAGAAGGATCTCACTCGTTCCTCCTGACAGGTGCACGGCAAGAAAACGATTATTCGCAGGACGTTCTTCTGCTGTGTACTCCCCCGCTGCGATATGTCCTTCCTGATGAGTCGTCAGATAAAGAGGTACCTGCAAATAGATGGACAGAGATTTGGCCAAGCCTTCCCCTACCTTGAATACCGGCATATAGGATTGATCGACCGGACGCGGTTTCTCACTGACGCAGACAGCAACGATCTCATAGGCATCCCATTTCATTTGTTCGCTTAGCTCCGGCAAGTTCATCACATGCTGAAAGACGGCCTCAGATTGCTGCAGGCCGCGCTTCCCCTCCTTTACCTTCAGGAGGCGCTTCGCTTCCGCCACAATCTGGCCGTCTTCCCGAGCCAAGCATAGTGATGTCCGGTAATTGCTCGTATCAATGCCCAACAATACCTTAGTCATGCTTGTCCCCTGCCTTTTATGCCTGTGCCGTTTCACGAGCTTGCAGGAAGCTGGACAACACGCCATTGATGTAACGATGGGATTGCTCATCACTAAAGAGCTTCGCGATCTCAATCGCTTCGTTCATGACTACCTTGTCAGGTGTCCCTGCTTCAAACATGATCTCATAGAAAGCAAGACGGAGAATGGCGCGGTCTACATTGGCAATCCGCTCCAACTGCCACCCACGCAGGTATTTCTTGATCTCATTATCGATTTCGTTCTTGTTCTGCAGAACGCCGTCCAGCAAATAACGCAAAAATGTCGTATCCTCTTCGGAGTCTTCCATGACAAGGGCAACTGCCTCGTTCAGCGGAACTTCTGCCATGTCGATCTGAAACAGGCACTGGACTGCTTTTTCTCGTGCTGTTCTTCGTTTCATTCCATTCACCTACTAATTAAAGTGAGTACGGGAGCGGACTTACTCCCACGCCAATGCTACCGAAACTTTCCTGGTAGGATCCGATCGAGAATTTCTCGCAGATCTTCCTTGTGATCCAGCTTGCGGCCAATATAATATCCGGTTCCGATAAACACGACAAAGACCAGTGTATCCCAAAACCCGACGATTAGGTAGATGATACCGAAAAAAATTCCGGCCAAGATCCCCAATAGCTTCCCCTTATGCTCCCATAACAACTCCCAGATCATGGTGTTCACCTTCTATTCCACACGCTTACGAGCCGCGTAGTTTTCCTGCTGAGCCACTTCCGTCACGACAACCGCAACCTCAGAAATCAAGATTCCTGTAATGGTCTCGACGTGTTCCTTGACGTCTGTCTGAAGCTTATTAGTCAGTTCAGGAAAAGGGGTTTCCCCATCTACAGAGACTCTCAGCGTAATCATTGTGCCGCTTTCCAGTACCTTGACCGAGGTGCGCAAATCACGCACTCCCTTTACTCGTCTGGCTGCGCGTTCCACAATCGTCTGGATCGTCTGGACTGTAATGTTAATTTCACCCAAATCGCTCTTCTGGCGAATGCCGCGATCTTCTTTGGTTTTCTTGAAACGGAAGGAGCTGAAAAAGAAACGGAGACTGACAATGAGGAAAATGATCGCGACGATCAAGTAGGCGATATTAGTGCCCGCTAGAATTTGATCCATATAAGGCCGGAAGAGATCCGGGGAGAACCATCCGCTGGTCACGGCAATCATCACGCAGGATAAAACGATCAAAGCCAAGCTGTAAATCGCTAAGATAAACCGATCAAACAAATTCACTTGCATCACTCCTTCAGCCCTGTCATGGTTAACTATCCGGGACAAGGCGCGATTCGTGGTGTTACCAAGGTATGTATGAGGAAAAATGCCCCCTGTTAGTAGGGGGCATCTGTCCGCTGCTGCTTAGCGCACACGCTGATATTCTTCCACCACAGTAGCTGCTGCTGCAGGCGCTTTTTCTTCGGCTTTCAGCTCTACGTCAACGATATGTACATTTACTTCAACTACCGAAAGCCCTGTCATGGTCTCAATGGCATTGCGTACACTATCTTGAATATTTCGAGCGACATCCGGGATGCGGTGTCCATATTTTACAATAATCGATACATCTACAGCCGCTTCACGGGAACCAACTTCGACACGTACCCCGCGAGCTATATTTTTACGGCCTAAACGTTCCGCTATGTCACCAACGAAACCGCCGCTCATCGATGCCACGCCTTCCACTTCAGACGCCGACATACCGGCAATCACTTCCAAGACTTCGGGAGCGATCTGGACCTTACCAAGTTCTGTTCTCTCTAAATCTGGAGTAAACTCTTCCACACTTCGCACCTCCCTTTGGATTTGTATTCCATTATACCAAGTAGACAGTCTTTTTACAAATTAGCTCTTATTCGTCTTCGAGCTGGAGATCATAGGTCTCTAGGAATTTCGTATCAAAGTGACCACTGACGAATACCTCGTGGTCGAGAACTTTCAAGTGGAACGGAATTGTGGTAGAAATGCCATCCACGACAAACTCGTCCAGTGCCCGCTTCATCCGTTCGATCGCTTCTTCGCGATCTTTGCCCCATACGATCAATTTGGCAATCATGGAATCGTAATAGGGAGGAATCGAATAGCCTGCATATGCCGCACTATCGACTCGAACTCCAAAGCCTCCTGGAGGCAGATACTCGGTAATGCGTCCAGGTGACGGCATGAAGTTCTTGGCTGGATTCTCTGCATTGATCCTGCATTCGATGGACCAGCCGTTCATTTTGATATCCTCTTGGGTAAAGGACAGCGGAGCTCCCGCAGCTACTGTCAGTTGTTCCTTGATCAAATCAAAGCCGGTAACCAGCTCTGTGACCGGATGCTCAACCTGAATCCTCGTATTCATTTCCATAAAGTAGAATTTGCCGTGTTTATCCAGCAAAAACTCTACTGTTCCCGCTCCGTGATAGGAAACGGCCTTTGCTGCCGCGACTGCTGCTTCGCCCATCTCTTTGCGAAGCTCTTCGCTAAGAGCTGGAGAAGGCGCTTCTTCAATCAATTTTTGGTGACGGCGCTGGATCGAGCAATCACGCTCTCCCAGATACACGGCATTGCCATGCTTGTCAGCCATGATTTGAATCTCCACGTGACGCGGCCCTTCCACAAACTTCTCCAGGTAGACACCCGGATTGCCAAAGGCAGTCTTCGCTTCGTTCTGAGCTTGGCGAATCGCTTTTTCCAGGTCTTCATCATCGATAGCAACACGCATGCCACGTCCACCGCCGCCTGCTGTTGCCTTAACCATGACGGGATAGCCGATTTCGTTGGCAGTCTGAACCGCATCCTGCACGTCTTCGATCAAACCCTCTGTCCCCGGAACCGTCGGAACACCAGCTGATTTCATCGTGTCCTTGGCTGTAGACTTGTCACCCATTTTGACAATCGCTTCCGGATCAGGTCCGATAAAGGTGATGTTGCACGCTGCACAAATCTCAGCGAAGTCTGCATTCTCTGCCAGAAAGCCGTATCCCGGATGGATCGCATCTGCCCCCACCTTGGTCGCTACACTCATGATGCTCGTTACATTCAAATAACTCTCCTTGGATGCTTTGGGACCAATACAGTAGGCTTCGTCGGCCAATTTGACATGAAGCGCGTCACGATCCGCTTCGGAGTAGACAGCGACCGTACGAATGCCCAGCTCGCGGCATGCGCGGATGACCCGCACAGCAATTTCTCCGCGGTTGGCAATCAATACTTTTTGAAACATTCCGCTCTCCCCCACCTTATTCTGGCTTCACCAAAAACAACGGCTGACCGTATTCTACCAGTTGACCATCTTGAACCAGCACTTTTACGATCTCGCCATTTACTTCTGCCTCGATTTCATTGAATAGCTTCATCGCTTCTACGATGCATACAACCTTGTTGGAGCTTACCTTGTCGCCAGCTTGGACATACGGTGGCTTGCCCGGCTCTGGAGCGCTGTAGAACGTTCCTACCATTGGCGACACGATCTTGTGCAAGTTGGCATCATCTGCTGCTGAAGCTACCGGAGTTGCTGCTTTAGGCGCTTCTGCGACTAGCGGGGCAGCTGCTACTGCTGGAACACTTGGCATAGGAGCAGCTACTGCCTGCACGACTGGCGCTTGTGCTACAGGCTGTGCCACAACTACGGTTTCTGTACCAGAAGTTTTTTTCAGCTTGATTTTTGTACCCTCAGCCTCCAGCTTGAATTCATCAATGGAGGATTGATCGATCAACTTGATAATTTCTCGAATTTCATGGATTTTCAACACGAATAAGCACTCCTTCACTTCAGTAAATGTTTCAGGGAGTTATATATGTAACGATTAGGCAGACAGACCATAAACACATGGTAGCTTGTCGCCAGAAGCACGTCAAGAAAGGATTTCCCCTCTTTTCCAGCCAGAAAAGTGAGGAAATCCTTACAATCATGCCCGATTTGGGCTGCTCTTATAAGTGATTTCTTTGCTTCAGCTCAATCTAAGCAGCGAGCTTTATGAAGCCTGGAATTTGACCGATACGTGGGTCGCCGGAACGTTCAGATGCTGTCTGATGTGGGCGATAATTTCTACAGCTTCATTGGAGCTCAGCTCGTTTTTTTGCACGACGACGGTCACTTTGTCATCCTGCATGAAGACGACAGCATCCTGATACCCGCTCGCCTTCAACAGTTCCTCCACATTCATGATCGCGTTGTCCTGGTTGGACAGTTCTTCGTATTTCGCTTTCGCTTCTGCAACAGCTTGCGGAGAAGATTCTGTATTGCCCATGATCGCCAGCTGCTCGTCTTTTTGCTGTTGAACTTGAGCTTCCCGCTTCATTTTGTAGCCCTGGAAGATTTCACTTGCCGTCTCGGAGACTGGTACGACCGCAGGTGCGTTGGTCTGAGGAGTATTTGTCTTGCCAGCTTGAGCTGCCGGCTGTTCGTTTTTGGAGCCGACTGGTGTAGCATCAGGCGCTTGATCTACCTGCTTCGACTCCACGACGACTCCGGAAATTTGCTCTTGCTTCTGAACGGCTTGCTGCTGCCCAGAAGTAGGCACCTGTTCTTGTGGTCCTTTGGCCAAATAGTAGCCGGAAAGAACCACCATGACCGCCAACATCGTCAACAACCATACTGTTTGTCTTCTCAGAATCATTGCCCATTACCTCCTACCCTTTTTTAGGTAAAATGGATATCTTGTAAGCAGGGACGTCCAGAACCTTTTGCACGGCTTCTGTCATCCACGCTTTGACCTGGATGTTGTCTGCACCCTTCGCCACAACCAAAACCCCTCGAACCCTTGGCTTCATGGTCTTGATTACGACAGGCTGATCCTGTTTGCCGCCTTGCACGATGACCACTTCTTCATCCCTGCTCTGGTCGTTTTGATTGCGGGTCGCCTTTTCCTTGTCCGTCTCCTGATTGGTCGAGGATCGCGTGTTGGTGTTTTTTTCAACGATCAGCTCAGGAGTCGACTCTAGATTGACCATGACCTCAACATCCCCTACTCCTACCACCGTTGACAAAATATCGCGCAGCTGCGTTTCGTAGATGTTCTCGTATTCTGCGATAATATCCGGTGCTGGAGAACTCCCCATTGCCGGACTGACCTGTTCACTTGTCGGTGGCCCCGTAGAATCGTTGTTGATCGAGCCAATGCCCAATGGTTGATCCTTTTCCACACGCATAAAGTCGGTCAAGATCATGATTGCAATTCCAATTCCCAGGATGACGATAAAGTAATGCATCGGCTTTAGCTTTTTCGCCCCGCCCTCATCGCCTTCCCAAAGTTTTTTCCATTTTGCCAGCATCCCTCTCACCTCGCTTTTGTGGATACATCCGTCATTGTTTTTCACTCTGGTGGGACTCGTCCGTGACCATCACCTGATCGTCAGCAAGTCCCCATTGAAGGGCGATATCGGTGGCAATCCGTGCGTGCATGAGATTTTTCTGCTGCACGGCAACCTCCATGTCGGGCGGTGCAAGCTCGTGGTCTACATCATCAGCTGGTGGACCTATCTGGATGTCTACGGGCTGGATCGGCTGAACAGGCTGGATCCGCGTTGTTTCTGTCTTTTGCTCTTGCGCACCTTCGCCGAGTACGAGTTCGATCCGTTGTATGGCAGGCTGGTCTGGATTGGATTTGTCCATCTGAATTTCTATATGCTGGACATCCCTTCCATATACTTGTTTCACTCTGGTTTTGATTGCGGATGTTACCTGGGCTTGCACGTACGATGTGGTCTGGTCGTTCTGGTGACTTAACAATTTGCTAGTGATTCGCTTCCACTCTTCATCAGATGGCTTGTTCAGCTCCTCCTGGTAGCGATCCAGGCGCAAGGCCAAATCCTCCTGTGAGAGGTTGAAGAGAGAGAACAGCGGCGAGATGATCGTCAGCAGCAGGATCAAACCCATCACCATCTTGACGTAGCGCTGCAAGGTCGTATTGGGAAGAATCAGATCGAGAAAGGCTGCAAGCAATACGAGCAGAATGATCTTTTTAAGCCACAGAGTTAACCAGGTCATCTTCTTCACCTACCGAACCATCATGGAGATGTTGCCTGCTGCGATAATGATCGTGATTGCCAGAAAAAACATCAAGCCTACTGTCGCCAGCGCAGCAAATACGAACAAGAGACTTTTTCCGATCGTCCCAAGTGCACTGATGATCGGACTGTTCCCGAGCGGCTGCAGGATCGCTGACGAAAGATTGTAGATCAACGCTAGAATCAGAATTTTCATCGCGGGAAAAGCACACATGATGATCAGCAGAATGACACCAGCTAGTCCGACTGCATTTTTTACGAGGAGCGATGCGTTCAGTACGGTGTCAGCAGCATCCGAGAACACGCGCCCGACCACCGGGACAAAGTTACCCGTAATGTATTTTGCTGTGCGCAAGGTGACACCGTCCGTGACGGCAGAAGTCGCTCCCTGGATCGATATGACGGCCAGAAAAATGGTCAAGAACGACCCCAGTACGCCCATCGCTATGTTTCGGAGCAGTGTAGCCAGCTGAGTCACTTTGTATCTTTCCGAGAACATGCTGACGATCGAGAGCATGGCCGAAAGAAAGAGTAAAGGAAAAACCACGTACGTGATCATCATGCCGCTGATATTGATCATGAAGATAATCAGCGGATGAAACATCGTCGCCGTAGCCAGATTTCCCACTGATGCCAAAAGCGCGATTACCAGCGGGATCATGGCTAGCATGAAGTCGGTCATACTGCTGATTGCATCTTTGGCGTACGTAATAGCGACGTGAAAGCTATTGATGGCGAGCACCATCAGGACGAGATAAGCGATGGAGTAAGCTACCGTGGACACTGTATTTCGTTCAAAAGCATTTTGCATGGTTTCCAGGATCATGGCGAACACAGTGATGATGATAATGGAGCTGAGCAGCTTGCCGTTCATCAGGATTTCGTGGAAGGCGAACTTCGCCAGCCCTTTTAAGAATCCCGATAGACTAAAATCCCCTTCCTGCATCAAAAGCTGCACGAACCCCTGCGACTTGAGGTCAGGAAGGTAGCCCTGGTATTCGCTTTGCAGCTTTCTCCAATATTGCTCCACTCCGTCCAGTTGCATGTGACTTACCTGCTGTTCGACAAGTTCATTGATCGGGCCTGAGGAAGGTGCTGCTGGCGTGTTCGCCGACACAGGAGCTTGTACCGGGACAAGCAGGAGGAGTAGGAAGAGCGCCATGTACCATTTCAGTCGCGACAACTTTCATCCCCTCCCCTCATGCCGGCAACAAATCGATAACCGTCTCAATAATGATCTGGATGATCGGCACCGCCATGACCAGAATCAAGACTTTTCCGGCCATCTCGATTTTAGAAGCGATGGCACCTTGTCCGGCATCTCTCGTCATTTGTGCACCGAATTCAGCAATGTACGCAATTCCGATGATTTTCAAAATGGTTTCGAGAAAAACGAGATTGAGATCTGCCTGAACGGCTAGTTTTTCCAATATTTGGATGACCTCTGCAATCTTGCCGATGAGAAAGTAAAAGATGATGACGCCACTCGCGATGGCGATCAGAAAGGCGAACATGGGCTTTTGCTCTTTGATGACCAACGCGAGAATGGTTGCGACGAGTCCTAGACCGACGATTTGGACGATTTCCATCTGCACACCCTCCCTATTTGAACAGGAAGACGCGTTTTACCTCGTTAAACAGGTCGCCTACGTAGTGAGCCACCATGTACAGAACGATAATAAACCCGACAAGCGTCGCCCAGTGTGCGATATCCTCCTTGCCTGCCTGCTTCAGGACCGTATGAAGGATGGCCGTAATAAAGCCTACCGCCCCGATTTGGAAAACAGGTGTCAAATCAAAATCCACTTGTGAACACCTCGCCTTTAGAACATCAGGATGACGACCAATAGCCCACCCAAAAATCCGAGACTCTTGTACATTTTTTCGTACTTCCCCTGCTCAGCCCGAGCTTCTTCCTCAAGCCCGCGAAGGTGGGTGACAGCAAGGCGCAGATGCTTTTGCTGATCTTCTCGGTCTGTTGAACCAAGTACCTGTCCCAAACTGGCCATCACGTCCTTCTCCTGTTTTCGCATAGCAGTCTGAGACCACTGGCGCCTTACAGCCTTTTGCAGAGCTTCCTCTGCCGATTGAGCCTGCTCACTTCCCAGCATTTCGGCTGCCAGAAGAAAGATTTTGCCGACCTCCTGGTTCACCCGCTGCCCCACTTTGACAAAAGCGCGATGCAGGGGAGTCAAGCCGTACACGATTTCTGTCTCCAGCATCTGCAAGGCAACCAGCAAGGCTCGAATATGGGCTGGACGTTGTGAGTAAAATCGGCTTATTTGCCACCCGACCATGGAAGCTGAAAAGAGAATCAGCACGGCACCGATCAGCTTGACCATACGACCTTCTCCTTTTTCAACGGATTCAAGTTCTGGTCGTAGATCGCCTGGATCGTGCCAACCCCATTCGAACGACTCAGCACAATATAACGAGTAAAGGTAGCGTGCTTGATCAGCTTGCCCAGCATGGGGCGCTGTGCCACCTCGTGAACTTCTGCTCCGTGAGCCGAACAAATGACCGATACGCCAGCGTGAATCGCCTCCCAGACAGCTTCACCATCCTCCGGCCTCCCCACCTCGTCCACGATCAGGACATCAGGGGACATGGAGCGAATCAGCATCATCATTCCGATAGCTTTGGGACAAGCATCCAGCACATCGGTACGCGGTCCGACATCGCGTTGGGGTACTCCCAAGAGACAACCTGCCAGTTCAGAGCGCTCATCTACGATGCCTACCTTTCGACTGGAGGACCATTCGCTTCCATAGCTGATGGAGCGAGCGATATCACGCAACAGTGTGGTTTTCCCGCACATCGGCGGAGAAATGACGAGCGTGTTTTGGAGATTTCCTTTTTCGAAAAGGTAGCGCATTACCTTTTGTGCTACCCCTTTTTTCTCCCGTGCGATCCGTACATTGAAGCTGGTCACTTCCCGGATGCCTTTTACTTCTCCACGCTCCAGCACGACCTTGCCTGCGATTCCGATGCGATGTCCTCCTACCACCGTGATGTAACCCCGCTTCAGCTCTTCCTCCAGTGCATATAAGGAATGCTGACTTACCTTGTTCAACAGCTTGACCACTTGCTCAGCTGTAAACACCCAGCCCTGCCTTGCATGGGAGGTAATCTGACCAGAAGGAGTTACATAGCTGGTTTGCTGACCGTATCGAATTTCCAACGGCTGATTTTGCCGAAGACGTATCTCTTCCAGTACTTCTAGGACCGTGGAGGGAAGCGCGGTCAAGACACTGCGTACGGACGATGGCAATATCGCCAAAATCTCTTGCATGAAAGAAGCCCTCCTTTGCACGTGTCTGAAACGTATGCCGCTTTCATTGATGCCTTTGTCCATATTGACTTACCTCCATCCTATGCAGAGCTGGACGAGGTTTATGCCAAAAAGAGAGCGGCTCAGGAACGATATACAAAACGGTCATGACCGTTTTTCACAGAAAAAACCTGCCCCGGCGTATGGCACGTTTCAGGGCAGGCTAAGCAAAGTCTAGCTTGGAGGAGAAGGAGATAAGGTCAAGTCGGATTGATTGGTTCGAATCCGGCCTTTTCCTGGAAGGGCTCGATCACATAGTGCAGATAGCCTTCCTCATCCATGCCTTCATGGAATTTGATTCCTTTTTGACAGCTCGGACAAGTAAATTCATAGGAGGTATCAAACTCGTCTTCGTCTATCGACTCATACATGTACGCAGCTTCATCATCATCAAGATCGGAATACTCATCTTCATCGTCATCTACTGTCTCATAAAGAAGCTCGTTGTCATCGAACAAAAATAGCTCCATTTCACCCAGATCTTCATCGATCGCTTCGACGTAATCCTCGGTTTCCTCCAACCGCGTATGTAGTACGTGAATTTCCGCCTGCATGTCATCGAGGATTTCAATCATTTCCGCTAGCATTTTTCCCTCTGCACTCTGTGTACCTACATCAAGTCCGTCAGCCAATCCACGCAAGTAAGCAATCCGGTTCTCCAAGGCTTCCATCAACGTAAACCCCTCCTTGTCATCTGGTACCCAAAGCTATCTTTCCCAGACAAGAAGAAGATTACCAATGGAATCTCTTGGTCACGCTACTTTCGCACACCGATCAGAATGCAGGAGATGCCAAGCATAATCCAGGCAATCTTGGCAAAGCTGATGCGATCAGAGATGCCGATCAGACCGATCGCGGTAGAAGTAAGCAAAACCAGCGGACCAACAATGGCCAACCCCGAATTGATCAGAAGTGCCTTCTCCACTTGATTCACTTTTAAAATGAGCAAAGCGGCGAGAATTTCAAGACTGCCTGAAAAGACGCGGAGTGCCGCCATGCCCATGATCGCTTTTTCCCACATCGCTACTCGTCCCCCCTCGTTCCCACTCTATGCCTGTACCCATCGATTTCAGCACTCTTCTTGGGCAACCGCCCAAAGGCTGGCGGAGGTTCACTCCTTCTTTCCGATGGGCATAGACTGCACTAAATGCGCAGAGAAATGAGGAAATCACCTATGCTAGAGTGCTTCAACCATCCCAATCGTGCGATTCCTGCTGATTGGAGCGACCCCTCGGGTCACCGTTGTGCAAAAACGCACAAGTCAGGACTCACCATGGTCATCGACAAAGGCACCGGACTTTCTGCGTTCCGGGACTCACTTGAGCTAGCGGCTCCCTATATCGACATTTGCAAGCTTGGCTTTGGCACTACTGCCCTCTATCCTCCCGACCTCCTCCAGCATAAGCTCCAGCTCGCCAAAGCGTACGGCTTGCATATCATGCCTGGCGGAACCTTTTTTGAGATCGCCCTGCGCAAAACAACCTCCCTCTCATACATGAAAACGATCGCAAAGCTTGGTTTCAATGCTGTAGAAATATCGGATGGCACCTTTCCACTGTCAGCACAGCTGCGTAGAGAAGCAATCGTGGCTGGAGTCGAAGCCGGACTAACGGTGTATACGGAATTCGGAAAAAAAACAGCCCTTTATCGTGCAGAGCGAGAAGAGCTGCTGGAGACGCTTTCGCTCGATTTAGCCGCAGGCGCAAGCCATGTCATCGTGGAAGCGCGAGAAAGCGGTACGGTGGGTGTGTTTGATCAGGAAGGTAAATTCGACGAGCATTTCGTCCTGGATATCGTCGAAGCTGCGAAGGCAAATCGAGATCGGCTGATTTGGGAGGCTCCTCAAAAAGAGCAGCAGGTGAGTCTGATTCAGACCCTGGGTAGCAACGTACATCTTGGAAACATTGCCTATCATGACGTTCTGTCCGTCGAGACACTTCGAAGAGGCTTGCGGGGAGACACAGCAGTCAGTCTGGAAAAAAGGAGCGTCGCTCCGTGCGAATAGAAGTCGTCCCTACTGTCGAGGAAATACGCTTTGAACAAATCAGCAACCATGTCGTCATTGTCATCGATGTGCTCCGTGCCTCCAGTACCATAGTGACGGCTTTGGGAAATGGATTTGCTTCTGTACTGCCAGTGGAAACGATTGGTCAGGCTCAATCATTGCGTACGCCTACCTGCACGCTCGCCGGCGAACGCCACTGCAAAAAAATTCCCGAGTTCGATTACAACAATTCTCCTACCCAGCTAGCTCGACATCCACAAAAAGGCGGACAGCTCATCCTGACGACAACCAACGGAACACGCGCGATCCAAAAGGCAGAAAGGGCACCTGCGCTACTCATCGGTTGTTTTTTAAATGCCACCGCATGCATGTCTTACGCTTTTCACCAAAAGCTCGACATCACTTTATACTGCGCAGGCACACGCTCTGAATTTGCCCTGGAGGATGGTTTGGCCGCCGGCTACATGATCAGTCTTGCGCAAGCCAAATACCCGATGCTCCAGGTATGCGATCTGGGCAAAGCTCTCATGGCGAGTTATTTGCATCTGGCTGATTCGATTGCGGACGTACTGCCACTCACTACAACGGGTAAAAGGCTAGTACAGCATCTGTTCACCGATGATATCGCTTACTGCGCCCAGCTGGATCACTATCAGTTGGTCCCCTACGTCAAGGAGAGACGCATACTCCCCTACCTTGTCTCATAAAGTGAAAGGAGAACAGGGACAGGGGTTTTGATTCCGATGATGTCTGGAGAAGTGATGCTTGTCATCCTGATTGTGATCGGTTTGATCGGCCGTTCACCCATAATAGCGACAGCTGCGAGTATCCTGTTGGTACTGAAGCTGACGGCACTGGAACGCTTTTTTCCGACGGTAGAACGCCGTGGACTGGAATTGGGTCTGCTCTTTTTAACCATTTCCGTCTTGGTGCCATTTGCGAGTGAAAAAATCTCCTGGCGTGACATTACGCCATTGTTTACGACGGCTATCGGTTTGATGGCACTGGCAGGTGGCGCAATGGCTACCTGGATGAACGGGAAAGGGCTCGACCTGCTTAGGACCGAACCCCACATGATCGTCGGCCTTGTCATTGGTTCGATTATCGGGATTGTCTTATTGCGCGGCATTCCCGTCGGTCCACTAATGGCTGCAGGCATTACAGCATTCATTCTCAAGCTGTGGGAGTGGCTGGGTGGCCGCTGAGCCTAAGACAAAAAAGAGCTGCACCCCTGGGGTACAGCCCTTTTCTGTCTTAGGCACCGCTCTATTAAGCGCGGGATACGTATGCTTCTGTACGTGTATCGATGATCAGGCGTTCGCCTTCTTCTACGAACAGAGGAACGTTAACCACAAAACCGGTTTCCAGCGTCGCTTTTTTGGTTACGTTGGAAGCAGTATCGCCTTTTACACCCGGTTCACATTCAGTAACAACCAGCTCAACGGTGTTTGGAAGTTGAATTCCAATCGTTTCTCCGTTGTACTGCATGATTTGCACGTTCATGTTTTCCTTGAGGAAACGAAGCTCACGCTCAATCTGGTTACGCGTGAACGTCAATTGCTCGTATGTCTCGGTATTCATGAAAGTGTAATCGTCGCCACTCGCATACAGGTATTGCATGGTGCTGGACTCGATGCGGGCAGGGTTTACTTTTTCACCGCCGCGGAAAGTCATTTCCGTTGTGTTGCCATTGCGCATGTTGCGCAGTTTGGAGCGAACAAAAGCCGCACCTTTTCCTGGTTTAACATGTTGGAATTCAAGCACCTGAAAGATGTTGCCGTCCACTTCAATCGTCAAGCCAGTCCGAAAATCGTTAACAGAGATCATGGTAGTCCTCCCAAATCAATCAATAAACAACCTCTATCGAAGTCTGCCCAAGGAATCTTTTTCCTCCTAAAAGTGGCGACTGCGATACGGAGGTAGGTGCTTCTTGCTGCACCGGAATGTCTCCCAGCATGAGGCTCGATCCTTCCGATACAGTAACAGAAATAGTATAAATTACACCGGCAAAATGAGCAACTCTTTCGTGGACTTGTTTAGATTCTCATGTCCATCTGCTGTAATCCACACATCGTCCTCGATGCGCACTCCGCCCAGACCACTTACGTAAATGCCCGGCTCCATCGTTACCAGCATTCCTGGCTCCAGTACATACGTGCTGACGGTGGACAAGCCCGGTATCTCATGCACTTCCAACCCCAAGCCGTGACCGGCACTGTGTCCGTAAGCATCGCCGTATCCTGCCGCCGTAATGATGTCCCGAGTAGCCGCGTCCGCATCCTTGCAGCTTACACCCGGCTTCAGCGCCTCCAAACCAGCTAATTGTGCACGCAACACGATATCGTAGATCTCTTTCAACTTGGGGTCTGGCTCACCGACAGAAAGAGTACGTGTAATATCGGAGTTATAGCCTTTGTACGCTGCACCAAAATCCAGCGTCACCATCTCGCCCGCCTGAATCACTTTTTCTGAAGCTCGACCATGTGGCAAAGCACCGCGTGCACCGGAAGCGACGATCATGTCGAAAGCAGATCCGCTGGCGCCTTGCTTGCGCATGAAATATTCCAGCTCCAAAGCGACATCCACTTCACGTACTCCCGGTCTGATGAACCCTTGGATGTGTTCGAAAGCCGCTTCTGCAATACGAACTGCTTCACGGATGATAACCATTTCCGACTCGTCCTTGAACATGCGGATTTTCTCTACCAAGCCGTTGGTCGGAACCATTTCCACAGAGTCAAATGCCTGGCTCCAGTCTGAATAGGTCTGGAAAGACACGCTACCAGCTTCAAAAGCGAGTCGATTCACGCCGTTTTCTTTTAACAGACGAGCCATGCAATCGACAGCTTTGCGTTCATTGTTAATCACCTTGAAATCAGGCGCTTGCTCCTGTGCTTGTTCTACATAGCGGAAATCCGTTACGAGAAAGGAATCCTTGGCAGTCACAATCACCCATGCAGTCGAGCCTGTAAAGCCGCTCAAATAAAAGCGGTTTTCTGCCTTTTCCGTAATAAATGCATCTGCTCCCAATTGAGCCAGTTCCTCGCGAAGCTTGTTTATGCGTTTGCTCATTGTCTATACTCCCCTTTCTTTTCTTAACCCAGTCGAGAGCTCTGGATTTTTCGCACCAAAGCCCGTAGTGCCCACTCATATCCGTCTGCACCCAGGCCTACGATCTGCCCGATCACGATCGGTGCTATCACGGAATGGTGGCGGAATTTTTCCCTTGCATGAACGTTGGACATATGTATTTCGATAGTCGGCAGAACGACGCTGGAAAGAGCATCCCGTATGGCGTAGCTGTAATGCGTGAACGCCCCTGGATTGATAATGATGCCATCGTGTACGCCCATTGCCTGATGAATGGCGTCAATGATGTCGCCTTCATGGTTGGATTGAAAATGAGTCAGCGAACCACCAAACTCCTCCACCATTGTCTTCTCCAGATGCCCGACAATATCATCAAGTGTCTGGCTTCCGTATACCTCCGGCTCCCGCTTCCCCAACATGTTCAGGTTGGGTCCGTTTAACAACAACACGGAAATCATCTGTTCTGCCTCCCCTACGTCCGGTAAAAAAGTTTTTATTAATGAAAATATTCTACCATAAGCAATACAAACTTCAACAAAGGATTCACATCTCCTGTCTACCTTTGCAAAGATTGCGACTAATTTGTGCAAAGGATGGATATTCGTCCATCCTTTAATGATCAGCTTGCTCCAAGCTCAAGGTCATTCCGATGAAAAGGCCATAGGACAGAAACCACGCCGCTTCCGTGCTCAATGTAGAAATTTCCCATTTTCCGATGCGGAAGAAAAAACCTACCGCAAGCAAAAGCAGCACACCGTAGAGCAGTCCATTCCACCAGATCCGTGACCTGGAAAACAACAGCATATACAGAAACGAAGCAAGCAGGGAACAAACGAAAAGAACGAGCGCCCCCATCGCTGCTCCCGCAAATGTTTTTTCTCCGGTAATTCCCATAAACGGACGAGCAAAAGTAGACAATCCGTACGGGGTAAAATGAAAGAAATGTAAGCCCATGCGCATGATTCCCCAGAATATCGTGCCCCAGAAGGCTACCTCCAGAAACTTGCTGATCGATATCCGATTGCGTGTCTGTGAACGGTTTTGTTCAGCCGTGGCTTCGCCTGTTCCTTTTCGTGATTTTGTCAAATCCACTTCCCATCACCTCGCAATTAGTATGCGCGGTTCTCCCTACGCCATTCCAATTCTTTACACGCCAATCAACTGCATGTAGATTCAACGCTCCATTTCCGTTAGAATAAAAAGTGAGGAAGGTGATAGCAGTTGACGCAACAAAAAGTGCCAAACTACGGTGGCCAGGCTGTAATTGAAGGTGTCATGTTCGGCGGCAAAACCGTAACCGTAACAGCTGTACGTACAAAAAATCAAGAAATCGAGTATTTTGAAGCTCCGCGAACGGAATATACATGGATAAAGCCCTTAAAAAAGATTCCATTTCTACGTGGACTGGTAGGATTGATCGAAGCAAGTGCAAATGGAGCCAAGCATCTCAACTTTGCATCTGAGCGATACAGTTTGGATTCGGGAGAAGAAGTCTCCGAAGGCCCGTCGAAACTGACCATGATTTTGGGTGTGGCACTCGTCGGCGTCTTATCCTTCTTGTTCGGAAAGTTTGTCTTTACGTTAGTACCCGTTTTTCTAGCCGATTTTCTTTTGGGCAAATGGGTTCCGGACGGCGTTCCGCAAACCTTGGCAGAGGGTGGCTTCAAGATTCTCCTGCTGCTCGGCTACATCACAGCAATCGCCAAAGCCCCCATTATCAAAAGGCTGTTTCAGTATCACGGGGCAGAACATAAAGTGATTAACGCCTTTGAGTCTGGGGTAGAATTAACGGTAAAGAATGTACAAAAATTTTCCACACTCCATTACCGTTGTGGGAGTAGCTTTTTGATCTTCACTGTGTTTGTTGGAGTCGTCATATACTCCTTGTTTGATTACCAATCGCTCACTGAACGGGTCGTACAGCGGATCGTTCTGTTGCCACTTGTAATCGGTGTCTCGTACGAAGTTCTTCAATGGACGAACATGCTGCGCGATACACCTGTTCTGCGCTATTTGGGATATCCCGGTCTGTGGCTGCAAAAGATCACAACGCGCGAACCAGATGACAGCCAAGTAGAAGTGGCCATCGCCTCTTTTCAAAAAATGCGTGAGCTGGACCAAAAACAAGGACAGGAACGTTTGGTGACTACCGGATAACGTCTTAACGTGCGGCAATCTTTTTATTCCCTTTGAGGTGAGGCCCTATGTTACGCCGAATTCCACCTGTGATTCTGATTGTGATACTGCTTGCGATTTACGGTTTCTTAGTTACGTTCATTTCAGATCCAATCAACACCTTGATTGTGTTGGGTTTATCGGTCTTGCTTTTTCTGGGTGTCCGTCACTTCCTGCGGACGGGTAAATTTTTTTCCCGACCCGCTGTGCCGCGCAAACCCTATCAACCCAAGCCAAAGACCAACTCCGTGCGTTCGGCTGGGAAAAAGCCATCCCAACCTCCGCCAAGGAAAAACCACCCATTCCGCGTAATCGATGGAAAAAAGGGAAAAGGAAAAGGAAAAGCAAACGACAAGCAATCTGACCAGGATTCTCAGAACAATCTCTTCCAATGAATGACGAACACGGAAATTGCAAAAAACAGGTTGCCATTCAACATGGCAGCCTGTTTTCTATTAAACCAAGCGCTTCGGTGTTTGACTTCGAAACACTTCTACATAATTCTGAAAGTTCCAATGGTTCAGGAACCTCCTCGCTGACTCTTCCCCTGACAAAAACAATTCCTTTCTCATCTCTGGGGATAATTGAAATTGAGTAGCACGCACACCCAGCGTATTGATGAAAATCGTGCGAACCGCATGCGCTTTATCCACAAAAAGGCGATCGTGGGCATCCAGCATCGTCATCAATAGGCTTCGTGTAAAGGTAAACAGTCCGCTCACGTTGGCTTCCTCAGATTTCGACTGCTTGTCAGTTAATCGAAAGCCAATAGTCGGCCATTCCGGCACACCTGGGACATCAAACAACCAAACCGGATAGTTGCTGAGCAAAGCCCCATCCACAATGTAGTTCGGCTTGCCGTCCTTCTTGATCCGAACCGGCTGAAAGAAGAATGGGATCGAGGATGACATCCGTACGGCACGAGCGACCGAAAAATTCTCCGGCATCAAATCGTACTCCACCAGGTCATCAGGCAGGACGAGCATCTTTCCTCTGCTGATATCCGATGCGATAATTCTCAACTTGCCAGGCGGCAGATCACCGAAGGTTCGCACTCCCTTGCGCCGTAGCAGCTCCTCGACAAAAAGCTCGATCCTGTCCCCGCGATACATGCCCTGATGCATGATCAATTCGATTACGGGTCCCACATACGGCAGATGTCCCAGCCCTGTTTTTTTAAGAAAATAGAGATAGTCCAGCTCTTCAAATATGGGCTTCAATTCACGACCCGTATAACCCGCACTCAGTAAAGCCGCGACGATGGAGCCTGCTGATGTTCCTGCCAATTTTTCCCAGGTGTATCCATTCTGCTCCATGACCTCCAAAGCTCCTACAAAGGCTATCCCTTTTACCCCGCCGCCCTCAAACACGGCATCCGCCCTCATCCAGCCACCTCCTGTCGTTGCTCTCTATATCCATATAAGGAGATGGCTTATCTCATGCGAAAGCGAAAAACGCAAACCGTATCCGGCTTGCGTTTTTGACTGATTTCCTATTCTTCTTTTTGTTCATCCTCTAGTCTGATACGATGCAGTTCATCCATGCGGGATGGATCACCCTGAAAGTACTGCACCAAATACTCGATACAGGTTATCGATTCCCAGCTGAGATGATGTTCAATTCCCTCGACATCCTGATAAATGTGGCTCTCATCTACTCCGATGATCCGCATGAACTCTTCGAGCAGGCTGTGGCGATCCACCAATCTCTTCCCGATCTTCTTCCCTTTTGGCGTCAGCACCAGGCCACGATATTTTTCATAAATAAGATATTTGTCTTTGTCGAGCTTTTGAACCATCTTCGTGACCGAAGAGGGATGTACTTCCAACGCTTCAGCAATATCAGAGACTCGAGCATAGCCCTTTTCTTCAATTAAGCTGTAAATGCGTTCTAAATAGTCTTCCATGCTCGGCGTCGGCATGCGAACCCCTCATTTCCAAACCGTATTTCGGACGGCCAAAAAAGGCACGTAAAAATATCATACCTTGGAATGAGAATGATTTGCAAGATTTACCTGACCTATAACAGCTGTTTTTCTTTGCTTGAGTTCATGAATTGTACGAATTCCACCAGTTTCGTACCAAGTATTTCCAATCTGGCCTGCAAGGCTTCATCCTTTAGCCTGCCATCAGAAGTAAAAGCGTTGTATGCGGAAGGTATAGTCGGACTGGATGGTAGCGGACATGCATGCAAATTTCGCATGATTTGGTTCAGCGTATTGACTGTATTCGTCGCCCCCAAACTGCCCCCTGCCACTCCTAAAAGCGCTACCTGTTTATCCTTTAAGTGACGTCCTTCCAAAAAATCAAGACTGTTTTTAAGTGCGCCTGTCAGCGAGCCGTGATACTCCGGCGAACCGATGACCAAGCCATCCGCATCCTCGACAGCCTGGATGAAGCGGTGCACCACGTCCGGGTAGGTAGAAGTGTCGCTGCGACCATCATAAATCGGGAGCTGCCATTCTGCCAGATGGATGAGTTGGGTATCAGCTCCTGCTCGCTCGGCAGCCTTTAGTACAATCGATACGGCTTTTTGAGTTGTGGAATCAGCTCTCATGCTGCCAGCAATTCCGATAATTTTCATGACTTCACCTCATCGCATAATCTCGTGAGTATTTCTTTGTACAGTATACGCAACTTGCTATATTTTGTAAACATATATGTTTGTTTAATGTCTCAGTTCTGAACAAGCCCTATTCGCTCATACACTTGTACCAAGTTGGAAATAAGGATGATGCCTATGGACAAATACACTTGGCAGATCGCTGCACTTTTCGCAGGAGCTGCACTCGGAGGGACGTACCTGGGCGGATATGAATGGTTACGTTTTTTCGCCTACTTCGGTTCTTGGGGAACACTCGGGATCGTATGCGCCAGTGTCGGCCTGGGTTGGTTTGGCTATCACGTGCTGATCGTCTGTCATCGGCATGGAATCCGCTCCTTGCATGATTTGTATCTGCATTGCTTTGGCGAGTCGATCGCTCCTACCTTATCGGCATTGACCCATTTTTTTCTGCTCACGTATGCCGGAGTCATAGCAAGTCAATACGCTGGCTCTTTCGCTACAGGAACGGTAGCATGGATCATGATCGTCATACCGTCATTGATCGCCGTGTTTTTTCTGATAGGCGGCCGAAAAAGAATGATTACCGGTGCTTCCGTGATTCTGTCAACTGGCTTTCTCTTATTCCTGTTGATTTTCATGGAACAGCTGCATGTACCGATTCCCTCGCTCAGCTATCAATTAAACCTGTACTGGCTGATCCACGCATTTTTGTATTTAGCTCTTCATTATTTATTGTGCCTCGTCTTTTGTTTGCCCTTGATCAGCCGCATACCCGATGAAGGCACGATACGATGGGGAGTAGGACTGGGCAGTCTTTCGTTCTTTGTGCTTGCCATGCTCGGTCAAGCCATTCTTCTGGCTTATTGGCATGACGTACACGCGTCGCCGATGCCAATCAGGTTCATCCTGTCACAGCTCATCCCTTTTGGCGATTGGCTACACGTTCTGCTGTCCTTGTTCCATATCGGCATCTGGCTGGCTATTCTGATCTCCTCTCTTGCTTTACCGGTATCCGTCCGTCACGATCTTCAACTGAAGCCGCTCGTCTTGGTTATGGTAGGAACGATGTTCATCGTCGCATTGATATCCCTGATCTTCCCGAGGAGTGCTTCCCTTTTGGCAACAGGTGCAACGTACTGCGGAATACTCTTGCTGCTTCGCATGTACTGGATCAAACGAAAGCAAACCTGATATCAGAACTGCTATTGTGCACAGAAAAAAGCGTCCATGTCTCAGGACGCTTTTTGGCATTATTGAACCTCTTCATCCAAGCTATCTTTCCATTCAGGCAGGTTGTCATGCACAGGCTTCGGATAGGCTGGTGACTGAGGATCGGTGATGGGGCTGACTGCATCCAGCAGAGCCTGTGTGGCTTCTGCCAAATGCTCGCGACTGACGCTCTCTGGTGTATCTGGCTGCTGACCTTTTCCCGGCTGTCTTGTCAAGTAAGCGGTCGGTACATGGGAACCAGACAGGATTTGAGTACTCCCGAATACCGCCGTGTCGGAACCTGAGATCACCTGTACCCCTGCCTCTTGAATCAGCTTGACGGGAAGCCTCTCTGCTCCCCCATTCGACGTTGCCACCAACTGCCCCGCGTCCTTTTTTCCCAAGGCATCCAGCACAATAGCGGCTACAATTTTGCTTTTTTCTCGTTCTCCCAGGCTTTTGACAAAGCTGCGTGCTCCCTGATTGCCAGCCGTCGAGGCACCAAAGCTGACCAGCTGAATGTCTGTGTCAGATGGTTGCTCCGCGAGGATTCTCGCTGCCTCCAGCATGACTGCAACTCCAGATGCCCCCTGGTCCGCTCCCTGCGAATTTGCCAAGGAGTCGTGACGCGCGGCCAGAATTACCACTTGACCTCGATTGTCTGACGTGGCTGGACGATTGGCCAAAATCGAATACGACGTATGCCGAAGGGTCAAGGCTCCATCCACCTTCATGGTGGCCATAGCGCCCCCCTGATTCATTTTGGCACGCAACAGTTCTCCCTGACTTTTGGAAATCCCCACTACCGGTACCGCCATATCGAGCGGAGCACCCAATGAGCCCTTCCACATCTGATCCCGGTCATTTTGAATGATGAGTCCAGCTGCTCCTGCGGCTGCCGCCTGTCTCACTTTTTCACTGTATGGAAGACTCCCCCGTTTCACCAGGGCGATCTTTCCTTGAACATCTGTCTGTTGAAAATCGGCTGCCGTCCCTTCTCCGCATGCTACGACCATTCCACTGGCAATTCCGTTTGGAGCGTATGTAAACCCATGCAGACTCCCGGTTACCCCAGGCACCCCCTCTACCTGTAAGGAAAGGGTCGTAGGCTTTCGATAGGAGTAGTAAGTAAAGGGCTGCAGCTTCGTTTGATAGCCGTACGAACGCAAAGTATTTTCTATGTATACACCTGCGGCAAATTCCGTCTCTGTTGCTGGTGGGCGCGGGATTTTTGCCAGATATTCCACATGCTCATAAAGAAGGTCTGAATCGACCTGTGCTGACACCTGGCTGTTCACTACTGTTGGTGAGAAGGCAAGCAAAGGCGTTAGCAATAGCCCGCTTGCAAGTGCTGTTTTCAAGGCGTAATGGCGTATGATCTGCAAATCAATCTCCCCCTTCACCCGTTTGTACGTCTTATTATGAGCTGGGAAAACTGGCAGCGTCTAGTCAGAATAGTTAGTCAAATACCAGCATTCACCGTCAGTGAACGACAGCTTTTCTCCCGTTTATTCCTCTATCGATCTAATTCCTGTGTCGAATTCATGTTGGGCCTACGTTTTCGAGTATGAAGATTCTTTATGGAGACCCCTTGCTATCTGAAAAATGATTGATACTTGTTTTGCTATTTTGAAATTGACCATGATCTGACGAGATGCTAAGGTGAAATCAGTGGTTCAGGAACGCACGATTAGAGGAGGATTAACCATGCTATATGTGGATGGAAAATGGGTTGAATCAGGATCTGCAGCCGTTGATCCCGAAGATCGAGGTTACAACTTCGGAGACGGCGTCTATGAAGTCATTCGTGTTTACAAAGGAAAGCTGTACCAATGGGATGGCCATATCGCACGCCTGTATCGCTGTGCAAAAGAAATCAAGCTGGACATGACCTGGACCGAGAAAGAGCTTCTCGACATCGCTCAGCAGCTGCTGGAAAAAAATAAGATTACATCCAATGACGATGCCATCCTGTACATGCAAGTGTCGCGTGGAATCTCACCGCGCGCTCACGATATTCCCGGCAGTTCCAAGCCTGTCCTGATGGGCTTTGTCAGACTCAAGGACCGTCCACTCGCTGATCATAAAAAAGGATTGAGCACCAAGCTGGTTGACGATATCCGTTGGCTGCGTTGCGACATCAAATCGTTAAGCCTTTTAGGTGCAGTACTCGTCAAGCAATACGCCAAGGACGCAGGCGCACAGGATGCGATTCTGCATCGAGATGGCATCGTAACCGAGTGCAGTGCTGCCAATCTGTTCGCAGTGAAAAACGGCGCCCTCTATACACACCCTGCCAACAATATGATCTTGCGTGGAATTACCCGTGAAATCGTAATTGAACTGGCGAAAAACAATGGCATCGCTGTACACGAAGAGCCATTCGATACAAATTTCCTGATGCAAGCCGATGAGCTCTTCCTGAGTAGTACGACTGCTGAAGTCATGCCGCTCATCTCCGTAGACGGCCAGGCGATTGCGGATGGCCAAGTAGGAGCCGTAACGAAAAAGCTGCAAGCCTTGTTCGAACAGCATATTGAGGCAGCAGTCCTCGTATAAAAAGAACGAAGCTCTCCCGGTCTATTGCGACCAACGGAGAGCTTCGTTTTTCACCGACGCATATTCCACTCTTCTGTTCCGTATCTCGTTTGGACCAGCTCATGAGCCAGCTCCCGCTCTTCTGCTGTCAGATCGGATGCCACCAGCTCGACGTCCAAGCCCGAAGCAAAACCGCGACCAAATGCCTTGATGGCTTCCTGCAACCCGATTGGGCGTGTACTCACTTCATTGATGGTCACTGCTTTTTGGCGAAAGCTCTCCATCATGCGCTGCTTGACTCGTTCGGAAGGAAAATTCAACAGGGAGAACAAGAGCTCAACGTCCATATCGAGCAGGATCGACCCATGCTGCAGAATAACCCCTTTTTGTCTGGTCTGGGCGCTCCCAGCCACTTTTTTTCCTTCTACCACCAGTTCGTACCAGGATGGTGAATCGAAGCAGGCAGATGACCCTGGAGAAGTATATTTTTCTTTTTCCTCCTCACTGGCTAGCGACACCATTTCAGCACTCAAGCCCAGATTCTGAAATCCATGCAACAGACCCATACTGATAATTTTGTAGGCCTCTGTCACACTGGATGGCATCTTGGGATGCTCCTCCGATACAATCACGCTATACGTTAGTTCCTTGTCGTGGAGAACCGCTCTGCCCCCAGTAGGGCGACGAACGAACCCCAGACCTTGTCTATGTACTTCTTCCAGATTGATCTCTTTAACAGCTTTTTGAAAATAGCCGATGGACAGAGTAGCCGGGTCCCACGTGTAAAAGCGGACGGTAGGTGGTACTTTCCCTTCTCCATGGAGCTGCAAAATAGCCTCATCCACTGCCATATTCATCGCTGGTGACATCGGTTCTGTCACAATAAAGCGCCATTTTTCCATCAATTACGCCTCCTCTTAACCCTTTCATTGTACGCAGAAGATCGAAGCATCCACAACCCTCAGGGCGTTCACCTTGCAGTTTGCTCGATCAGCTCCAGTACCTGCTTCAAGGCATCCTCTTGTCGAATCTGCCTCATGGCAGCAGCATAACCTGTTCGACGTTCCCAAACCCGCAAAAGGTCTTGCAAAAACCGCTCGTTGCTAAGCTCTTCCTCCTGCAGCACCTGGCAAAAGCCCTGTTTTTCAAACGAACGAGCATTCAAAATCTGATCTCCCCGACTCGCCGCTTTCGATAACGGAATCAAGAGCATAGGCTTGGCTAACGCCAGAAATTCGAAAATGGCATTGGAGCCAGCTCTGGACACAACCAAATCAGATATGGCAAGCAGATGGGGAAGCTCCTCTTGCACATACTCAAATTGACGGTAGCCGTCATAGCGCAGGCTCTCCTGCATCTGCCCTTTTCCGCAAATATGTATGATTTGGAATTTCTCCAGCAGTGTAGGCAAATTTGCACGAACCGCATCATTGATCCGCTTGGCTCCTAGGCTTCCCCCCATCACCATCAGCACAGGTTTGTGATGAGAAAACCCACAGGTAATGAAGCCTTCCTGCCGATCTCCTCGCTTCAGCTCCTCCCGCACAATCGCTCCGACGTAAACCCCTTTGTGTTTGGGGATGTGGCTAAGCGTTTCGGGAAACGTCGCGCATACCTTGCTTGCGAACGGGATGGAGATACGATTCGCCAGTCCAGGTGTGAGATCGGACTCATGGATCACAACGGGAATTCGATTGATCCATCCACCCATTACGACGGGTACAGAAACAAAACCACCCTTGGAGAAAATGACATCTGGTTTCCACGTTCGCAAAAAGCGGGCTGCCTCCCAGACCCCTTTGCTGACACGGAGCGGATCGGTCACATTTTTCCAGTCGAAATACCGACGTAGTTTACCTGTAGAAATCGCAACGTATCGAACACCTGGCAGATCTTTGGTCAGCTCTCGCTCGATACCTGCAGCTGAACCGATATAGGCAACTTCCCAGCCCTCCTCCAAAAAATGAGGGATACAGGCGAGATTGACCGTCACATGGCCTGCGGACCCTCCCCCTGTAAATACGATGCGTTTTTTCATCCCGCTCTTCCTTCCCGACGAGTATCCTACCATCCATCGTATCACGAAAAGGAAAAAACCGCCCGAAACGAAAATGGGCGGTTGCTGGCAGAAGCAAAGCATTATTGTGCCTGGTAGCGAAGAACGGGCTTACGTGCCGCAGTTGCTTCATCCAGTCGCTTGACCACTGTCGTATGTGGAGCTTCCTGGACGATTTCCGGATTCTCTTCACATTCACGTGCAATTTGCAGCATAACATCGATGAATTCATCCAACGTCTCTTTGGTCTCCGTCTCGGTCGGCTCGATCATCATGCACTCATCTACAATCAGTGGGAAGTAGATGGTTGGCGGATGGTAGCCGAAATCCAGCAAGCGCTTTGCGATATCGAGTGTGCGCACACCCAGTTTCTTTTGCAGAACACCGGAGAGAACGAATTCGTGCTTGCACACACGGTCATAAGGCAATTGATAGGCGGTTGCCAAGCGACGCATCATGTAGTTGGCATTGAGTACTGCATTTTGAGACACCTGCAGCAAGCCTTCTGGACCCATTGTACGAATATAGCTGTATGCACGGACGAGAATGCCGAAGTTCCCGTTGTAGCCTTTTACCCGTCCCATCGATTGTGGACGGTCGTTATCCCAGTAGAACATGCCCTCTGCGTTCTTGGCAACGATCGGCTTAGGCAGGAATGGCTCCAGAATCTTTTTCACACCGACAGGACCTGCTCCCGGTCCACCGCCACCGTGTGGCCCCGTGAAGGTTTTATGCAAGTTGAGGTGAACGACGTCAAATCCCATATCTCCTGGTCGAGCGATGCCCAGAATCGCGTTGGCATTGGCTCCGTCGTAATAGAGCAGGCCGCCTGCTTCATGGACGATCTGCGCCATTTCCACGATATCCTCTTCAAACAGGCCCAGTGTATTTGGATTCGTGAGCATCAATGCAGCCGTGTCAGATCCTACCGCATCGCGCAACGCCTGAATATCTACCAGACCGCGCTCATCGGATGGGATCGTTACCGTTTCCAGACCTGCTACAGCAGCAGATGCCGGATTGGTGCCGTGAGCGGAATTCGGCACGATTACTTTGGTGCGATGACCTTCTCCGCGGCTCTCATGGTAGGCACGGATCATCATCAAACCTGTCCATTCGCCCGCTGCACCTGCCGCAGGCTGCAAGGTGACGGAATCCATACCCGTGATTTCCGCCAGCTCCTCCTGCAGGTTGTACAACAGCTCCAATGCGCCTTGTACAGTCTCTTCAGGCTGGTACGGATGCGTCTGGGCAAAGCCAGGATAACGCGCAATATCCTCGTTGATCTTCGGATTGTACTTCATCGTGCAGGAGCCGAGCGGATAGAATCCGTTGTCTACCCCGTGATTGCGGCGAGACAGCTCCGTATAGTGACGAACCAGTTGCAGTTCGGATACCTCTGGCAGTTCAGCTGGTGTTTCACGAATCAAATGCTTCGGCAAGAGACTGGCAACGTCCACTTCGGGTACATCCAGCTCCGGCAGATTGTAGGCAACCCGTCCTGGCTTGCTCATTTCAAAAATCAGTGCTTTCTCCTGGTCGTTACGCACGAGTGATCGCCTCCAATTCCTGCACCAATGTGTCGATTTCTTCTTTTGTTCTCAGCTCGGTCACTGCCAAGAGCGTATGCCCTGCCAGCTCTGGATAGTCCAATCCCAGATCGTAACCACCGATGATGCCTGCATTCAACAGCTGCTTGTTTACGTCAGCCACCGGTTTGGACAGCTTCACGACAAACTCGTTGAAGGAAGGAGCGCTATAGACGATCTCCAATCCTTTTGCCTGCAAGGCTTGCTTGGCATAATGCGCTTTTTGCAGGTTGATCATTGCCATTTCCTGAACCCCTTGTTTCCCCAATGCAGTCAGTGTAATGGAGGCTGCCAAAGCTAGCAGCGCCTGGTTGGAACAAATATTGGAAGTCGCCTTTTCACGACGAATATGCTGTTCACGCGCTTGCAGGGTCAGAACAAAACCGCGTTTTCCGTTTTCATCCTTGGTTTGACCCACAATGCGGCCCGGCATTTTGCGCATCAGCTTGGTTGTAGTAGCAAAATAACCACAATGCGGTCCGCCAAATGAAGCAGGAATCCCGAACGGCTGCATGTCACCGACGACAATGTCTGCACCCAGTTTGCCTGGCGCTTCCAGAACACCTAGAGCTAGCGGATTGGAGGATACGACCATCAAGGCGCTATTGCCATGTACAATCGGTTCAAATGTCGCCAGATCTTCGACGTTGCCCAGGAAGTTCGGGTATTGCAGGATGACAGCTGCAGTTGAGTCATCGATGATCGCTTCGAGTGCGGCCGGATCCGTCACGCCCTCGCTGTTGATGCCTACCTCTACCAGCTCTACACCTTGACCATACGCGTAGGATTTCAACACGGCGCGAGATTCCGGATGTACGGCACGGGATACGATCACTTTTTTCTTGCCTGTCTGACCGGATGCCATCATCGCTGCTTCTGCAAGAGATGTCGCTCCGTCGTACATGGAGGAGTTGGCTACTTCCATACCAGTCAGTTCACTAACCATCGTCTGGTATTCAAAGATAGCCTGCAGCTCTCCTTGGCTGATCTCAGGCTGGTACGGCGTATAAGCGGTGAAGAACTCGCCGCGCAAAAGCATATGGTTAACGGTGCTTGGAATGTAATGCTGATACACGCCAGCTCCAAGAAAGTTGACATGCGTGCTAAAGTTTACGTTTTTGTTGGAGAGACCGGTAAAGTATTTGACCAGCTCCGGTTCAGAGAGCGCCTCTGGAATCTGAATGGGACCCTTGGAGCGGACTTCTTCCGGGATGTCGGCAAAAAGCTCTTCAATACTGGAGATCCCTAGCGTCTCCAGCATTTCGCGCTTGTCCTGATCGGTTTGGGGCAGGTAGCGGTATTTCACGTGTATTGTCCTCCTTAATAGGATGGTAGTTTGGGTGCTATCCGTTTTTGGGGCGTTTGTAAAATGGCGCTGGAACAACTTCCGCCTTGAGGCGTTTGCCACGAATCTCTACATCCAATGATGTGCCAAGCGCAGCATATTCACTCTTCACCAGCGCGAGACCCACATTCTTTTTCAGTGTCGGCGATTGCGTCCCTGTCGTGACTTCCCCGATCTGTTCATCCCCTACAAACACTGGGTAATGACTACGCGGGATTCCTCGATCGATCATCTCGATGCCTACAAGCTTGCGTGCTGGACCGTTTTCTTTTTGCGCCGTCAATACTTCCTGACCGATGAAAGGAACTGCCTTGTCTACCTTGACCGCAAAGCCGATTCCCGCTTCGATTGGCGTAATCCCTTGGCTCAGCTCCTGACCGTAGAGGGGCAGTTTGGCTTCAAAGCGCAAGGTGTCACGCGCACCCAATCCGCACGGGAGCAATCCGTCTTCTTTCCCAACTTCCAACAGGCGATCCCACAGCTGTGCGACTTTGTCTGCCGGCATGTAGATCTCAAATCCGTCCTCACCGGTATAACCGCTGCGGGAAACCAATGCAGGCACGCCATCTACGAGCACATCCCGTTCAAAACGGAAGAAGCCGATTTGCGATAGATCTGTCTCGGTCAGTTTTTGCAAAATGGATTCTGCGAGCGGTCCCTGTATCGCCAGCTGCGCGGTCTCCTGTGAAATGTTTTGAAGGATTACGCCTTCCATCAGGTGCTCCTGCATCCAGGCGACATCCTTGTCAATATTCCCTGCGTTAATCACCAACAAATAATGGTCGTCTGCATATTTGTACACCAGCAGATCGTCTACAGTACCGCCATCGGGGTAGCAGAGAACGCTGTATTGCGCTTGGCCAACCGCCAGCTTGGATACGTCGTTGGTCGTCACGTACTGGAGATAGTCGAGTGCCTTGTCTCCTTTAACTTCGACTTCTCCCATGTGGGAAACATCGAACAAACCTGCCTTTGTGCGAACTGCCTCGTGCTCTAGTGTGATGCTTGAAAACTGAACTGGCAGCTCCCAACCACCGAAGTCGATCGTTTTGCCACCGTACTTGGCATAGCTGGCGAATAGCGGCGTTCGTTTCAAATCAGACATGAATGGCACCTCCGTGAGTTATACCTTCATTACTTCAAATAATAAATTAAAGAAAGACAGGGAAGGAGAAATGGGAACACCAAAAAGCTGGCGCCCATTTCTCCTCCCCTGTCCTTGGTACCTGAGAGTTACCTTGCATGCATGGCGAACGGATATTGTCCGCCTGCAAGTTTCCCCTTTGGTGGCTCATTCGAGCTCTCTCCAGAGTTGCGTCCAGTAGAGGTACTTTTGCCTGAGAGATTCACCGTTTCCGGCTTGCTCCTTCGGCGCTGCTGTGCAAGCAGTCTCTCCCTGCTACTATCATTCGCGTTGGATATTTGGCCATACATAAGTTCTTCATATGATTCCATACTAAGAGATGAACTTCTCCTTTATCCTACCATGAGAGTTCGCACTTGAAAACATACATTTCCACATCAACTATTAAAAATCTTAACGAAATCATAGAGTACCTTTCAAACGTTTGTGTTTTATGTTGGTGATAAGAAAGATATGGCAAAGCTGCAAAAAGGAGAAACCATTATGCCGAATGTTCCTGTTTCATTCGATACCCACTGGATCAATCCCCTGACAGAGCGGATGCATGAGGACGGGCCTTGGGACAAGTGGGAGCTGTTCAAGCTCGCTTTGGAAGCTGAAGAAGCCATGGCTGTACGAGACTTTGACCAGCTGCAATGCTTGAAGTACTTGCCACAGCTCACCCCTTACCCTCATCAAATGGAGACGGCAGAGCGTGTCCTTAACGACATGCGCGGACGTGCCATCCTCGCTGACGAAGTAGGGTTGGGCAAAACCATCGAGGCCGGCCTGATCATGAAAGAATACATGGTGCGCGGGTTGGCGAAAAAAATATTGATCCTGGTCCCTGCCTCGCTGGTCATCCAATGGACCAAGGAATTGAATCAGAAATTTGGCATTCCTGCCGTTGCACAAAAAAAAGAATACATGTGGCGCCAGCATGATGTCGTCGTTGCCTCAATCGATACGGCAAAACGCGACCCGCATCGTCGGCACGTGACGGATATCGAGTACGACATGCTGATCATCGACGAAGCTCACAAGCTCAAAAACAAACGAACCCGCAATTATCAGTTTGTCAAAGAAGTCCGGAAAAAGTACTGCCTGCTCCTGACCGCTACACCTATTCAGAATGAAATGGACGAGCTGTACAACCTAATCAATTTGCTCAAGCCCGGGCATTTGGGCCATACGTCTTCTTTTGCCTCCAATTATGTAGAAGGAAAACGCCAGGCGAAAAACAACGACGCTTTGCGAACAGAGATTGAAAAAGTGATGATTCGCAACAAACGCAGTGATGGAGGCATCCATTTTACCAGCCGTCGTGTTCAATCCATTCCTATTTCGCTTACGGCTGAAGAAATGGACTTGTACGCGGGGGTTACCCGCTTCGTTCGCGACCAGTATCGATCCGGCGCGGGCGGCTTCAACTCTCTCGCACTAATTACCCTGCAGCGAGAAGTCTGCTCCAGCAAGGAAGCATCCTTCATGACGCTGTACAATATGCATCAACGTCTCTCCGAAGACTCTCCGCTGCGACAGGAAATCATGGAGCTGGTCGAGCTGATCAAACGTATCGACACTCACTCCAAGGCGGCCAAAACAGTCGAGCTGATCCAGCAGATCAACGACAAAGTGATCATTTTCACAGAGTACCGTGCGACACAAAATTACTTGCAAAAATACTTGCATGATCACGGCATCACCTCTGTTCCCTTTCGAGGAGGCTTCAAAAGAAGCAAAAAAGACTGGATGACGGATCTGTTCCAAAATCGTGCACAGGTTTTGATCGCAACAGAAGCTGGCGGTGAAGGGATCAACCTGCAATTTTGCAATCAGGTCATCAATTACGACATGCCCTGGAATCCGATGCGTGTCGAGCAGCGAATTGGCCGTGTTCACAGGCTCGGCCAAAAAAGAGATGTTCATATCTACAACCTGTCAACAGTGGGCACGATTGAAGAACACATCCTGAACCTGCTCTATGAAAAAATTGATTTATTTGAGATGGTGATCGGTGAGCTCGATGACATCGTGGAAAGGCTGAGTCTAAGCCAGTCGCTCGAAGAAAGCCTCGTGCAGATTATCATGGATTCCCGAAGCTCTGGGGAGATGGCGCTCAAGCTGGACAACATGGGGCAAGCCATCCGGGCGATCCGTCAGACCAAACCGAGTCCCTCTCTTGCAGAAGCAGCAGATCAATGATCCTGATCCAAAAACTGAAGGGAGGTTATCGCTATGCAACAAGAACAGGTCAGACAATTTGTGGAGCGTTACCTCGCTTCCTTTTCCGCACATATCGTAGAATCCCATCCTGACTATTTGACGGTGAAGCTGCCTGTTGAGATTGACAAGGATATCGGCAACCGCCCTTTTTACTGGAGCTGGGTTGAAAAAATGAATCTGGCATACCAGCCGTTGGTCCTTACATTTGCGTTTCACCCAGATCGTATGCCGGATGGATTGCGTGCTGAGTACATTCATCTGGGCGCAGGACGAATGCAGCAAATCTTTGCCTCGACAAAAAAGCACGGACAATTCGTATGCATGTATGAGCAGACCAAGAGTGTATGGCCTTCCTCCGGTACTCGCCGATCCACTCCTCTGGTGCCCTGGCTAGGTTTGAACCTGAAAATTTCTCTGCTCTGTGATAAGAAACGAGACATTCTCATGTACCTCGGGATCAATCTTCATGAGCCCAGGATCGTCCATGATTTCACCTCTTTTTTGTTTAGACTGCCTTTATCGCCTGCTATTCCGGATTATTTTTATACCTTGGATCGGCGCATTACGCTATCGCAGGCTGTCCACATGACCCAGCAGGAGGTTTCGAGAGTACTGGATTTGGAGGATCAGAGCTGGGCTAGCGAAGCAAGATCGCGGCTGGATGAGGAATTAGCTATATTGCAGGCTTACTATGACGAACTGGCTCTAAGGGAGCAGCCTGCGGAAGAAGAAATCGAGAAAGAGGAAAATGAAATCAAAGAAACGGTGGAAGCCATGGAACAGGTGGAAGCTGCCCCTCCTGTCGAAGAACAAGACGGGACGGCGTCCTTTGACGAATACCGTTCCTCTGGCGGACGAATCCTCGACTTTTTACGTGCCAACGGGATTCCGATGACTCCACGCGAAGAGATCAATCAGCAAGAGTGGAAAAAAAGCACCCCACAGGAGGAGCGTCAGCGTCGAATGGACGAACTGACCTGGCAATACGAACCGCGGATTGATGTGAATCTGATCAATGCCGGCTTGTTCTATCTCCACTCCACCCCCGGATTGGGGCGAATCCTGTAAAAGATCAACGAGAAAATGTGTGACATAAAAGACAAGTTGCAACAAATCTTTTGTACTGATCTGGTTACAATAGGAATAAGATAGCCTTTTACAAAAGGTGGTGCATGGATTGTGACCAGATGTTTTCTGCCGATCTTGTATGCCTGGTTTGCTTTATTGCTTGCAGTCCATCCTGCTATGGCGCAAGGCGAAGCGAACTGGGACAAGCAGTTCCAAGCTCAGGTCCAGGAGTGGATGAATGCAATAGCCAGTCGGGACCCTCAATTTAAAGAGTGGCAAAATGCACGAACCGAGGTGCAGACATTGGGCGCCAATCAACACCAGTGGCTCGTCAGCATCAAACAGTCCGGACATCAGGTTGGTTACATGGTGATCGGGGAAACACCCGAGCCCAAGCCGCAAGCCAGATTTGTTTTGCTGGAGTATGGGGTTGGTGACTATATTTTATTCGATGATGCCTTCGCTCCCAGAGAAGTTGCCGCTGAGCCTGTCTATGATGGTTTTGCGTCCCATTGGCTGATCGCGCAGTCTGCACCCACAACGCAAATGGTCAATGCAAAAACGGGCGAGATGTATCCGACAGCTTTTCACGCCAACGAGCCTGTCATGAGCAAGCTATCCCCTGATGCAGTCGTCCATCCTGGGGAGCAGCTGACGCAAACCCGAATCTTGAAGCCAACGAGTGAAGATCCTTTTGATCAAATCGGCTGGATGCATCAGCTCTATTCAAACAAACGCATCACCTGGGGACAGCTCTGGCAGCAGCAAGCCGAACAATCACGCATTACGTTTACTGTGCCCCTGTACCACGAGCAGGTCCTTGCCCCGTATGTGGTGGGCTCCCTTCACTTGTGGAATGATCAGAATCCTTACGTAGGTGTTTGGGATGAAGGACTTCGGTTTGTTCCGTTCACCTACGCGGATCAAGTCGGACAATTCCACGTAAACGAAACAAGCTCTCCCGCCGAGTAACCGGTGGAGAGCTTGTTTTTTTGCCCACAACTAGTGGTGCTCGGTTTCTGACAAACGAATGTTGACCTCATGAAAAACCTCGTTGGTCGTCAAGCCATCTGCGCTAATCACCGGGGCGCCAGAGCTCTTGATATCTTGCATCCCCATGACGTTGACATCCTGACCAGTGATAACAATCGCATCGACTTCCTGCTGCCAATTCCCGAGAGGTACCACTTCATAACCATTGTCACGCAACATCTTGCTGATTGGAGAAAGCGATTGTTCTACGGCTACTCTCGCCATGATATCCCTCCGTCAATTCGTGATGTGTCGTTATTTACGCAACAAAAGCTTGATAGACATCGGTATCGCTCCAAACCAACGCGATGACCAGGATTCCCGCGGGACTTTCCGTTGCCGCCGTTCTTCCTTTGGGGTCTCCACATATTGTACAAACATTCTGGTCAAAAACTTTAGATACTCTTGAAAGGACATGGTGCGTCCCTCCTTTGCCGTTGGGCCCGTGCCGATGATCTGCAGCATGGACACCTCATTCCTAGTCTGTCCCGACTCCCTCGAATTCAACCGTCTGTCTTCAATGAGGCATCCGCCCGCCTGTTCGGTGAAGGTTTGGAAATTTTGACTGTTTTTTGCTCGGGATTGTATTGTACGTCAAACCCAAGAGCCTGCTCGAAAAAGGAGAGTGGTACCATCGCACGTTTTTTCATCTCCATCAGGGGCTTGTCCAGATCCAGTTTTTCACCATCGACAGTCGCCACGTGGTCTTTTTCCTGGATCAGCACTTCACGGCTATTCGCTCGAACGCGAATCATCTTTTCTTCTTCGCTCCAATCGATATTCACGCCCAGCTGCTCGCCTACATCGCGAAGCGGAATATACACGGTCTCCCCGCTGAGCCTTGCCGGAATCGGAGGATAGTAGCTCATGCCATTTAGTATCGTGGTGACGTATGGCTCTATCTTCACGGGTTGAAAAGCTGCGCGATTGTCCAAAGTCCGATTGGGCACAAAGTAGCTGGCCTCTCCCTGCAACGCTTGTCCCAGTGCCTGATCGAGATGCTCCGCTCCAATCACGCTTCCATGATAATTCTGTTGTACACGCTTCAGGAAGTTATTGTAGTCATCGTCACCAATCTGGCGGCGCAGGTTGTCAAACAACAGCGCTCCTTTGGAATACCAGGTCCAATGAAATTCCTCTTCCTTGGCAAACTCATGCAAGGTTTTGCTCAGGCTTCCATCCGGGTATTTGGCGCGTAGCTTCTGTAAATCCCGCTCATATTCTCCTAATAAAGTATTAGCGGACTGCTCGCCGTATCGTCCCTGCAAGTAATGGAAAACGCTGATTTCGACCAGTCCTTCATCGATCCAGCCATGCTTCGATTCCAATGTTGCGATGCTGTTGTACCACCACATATGCGCCACTTCATGCGGCAGCCAATGATCGATCAGGTTGCGTTGATGCATGTCCCGCTTGAAAATGGCCATATTTGCATATTCCATTGCATAAGTCGTCCCTGTACTTGTCTCCGCAATCGCTACATGTTGGTATGGCAGCGGGCCAAACCACTCTGTGTATGTAGGAAATACTGATTCTGCAATACTCTTGATGCGCTCGACATTGCCTTTGTCCACAGAGGCAATATCCACCTTGAGCCCTGGCTCGAAGGTAATCGTCTCGATATGGAACAAAGGGCTGCCGACTAGAGCAAAGTTAAGCAATTTTTGCCCCTGATAATGCGTTTCCTGTCGGCTGGCATCAAGCTCTACAGAAGTCCCCTGCCCAAATGAGCTAACCCACTTGTACCCTTTTGGCGAGATGAAGGAGACATCGTAATCGGCGTAATGGTAGACGAATGGGTCGCCAAAGGTAATACGAAGCGGCGGATCGTACCATTCTCCCTGCTGATTTTGCGCACCGAGCATCGGATACCAGGTCGTAAGCGTCCAAATATCGTCCTTGACCCCGTAGCGTGTACCTCGACGCGGTACAGGATGTTCAAATTCCAGTTGGAACTCGGCACGCTCCACGTCCCCCATTGGGTTAGCTAGCTTGATTAAGGACGTCCCTCTTTCAAAAGGCAGTGATTTTTCCTGGTAGCGGATCGATTTGACCGTCATCTTGTTCCACAAGTAATCGTACACGTAGAAATGGATCTGGTCCGTCTTCGGATTGTCTAACTGGACCGTCATACTGCCGGTAATTTTGGCTTCGCTAGGGTTCAATTCCGCTTTAATGGTATATTTGGGATGAAGATCCTTCACATAGGAAGGCAGTGGCGGATCATAGGAGAACGGATCTACTCCTGTCTGTTCGGCTACGGTTTCTGTCGTACTTGAAAGCATGGAGACGATCGTAGGCCAGTAGAAAACAACACCCACTGCACTGAACATCACGAAAATGGTAAGACATACCAGCAAACTCGTTTTATGTATTTGTTTCATAACAGCCCCCAAAAATCGCTCGGCTGCAAGCGTTCTTATTGTACTATCGGAGATTTTGGCTATATGTTGAAGTGCACACTTTCATCATTGTAGCAAATCTGAATCAAACTGAGTAGAAATTCGGTTGAGGATGCAACACAAAAGCCGGTGGCCCCCATATAGGGGTTGACACCGGCTTTCTTTCTACCAGGTCTCATACATGATCTGGCCAGTCTGCGTCAGATCATAACCGCCAATCGCTTCCAATTCTTTTTGAAATGCTATTGAACCTACAATCTGCAGGATTTTTTGAATCAAATGCTCATTCTCTTCTTTTTTCAAAATAACCAGGTCATAACGCTCGCGTACCAGTGGAATAAAATCAACCCCAACCAGCATGGAGGCCTTCTCGATGCCGATGCCTACGTCAGCTTCCTTACGTGCTACAGCACCTGCCACAGCGAGGTGGTTCGTCTCTTCCCGCTCGTAGCCTGCCACATCATGCCCGGTCATTCCGTGCAGCCTGAATTTTTCTTCGATCAACGTCCGAGCTCCAGAGCCTTTTTCGCGGTTCACCATATATACGCCAGGTCTTTTTAGGTCTTCCCAGGTGTTGATCTGTTTGGGATTTCCTTTTTGAATGTAAAACCCTGCTTGACGGGAGATCAGATTGACCACCACGAATCGATGTCCTGACAGAAGACGTCGCACATACGGAAGATTGTACTCCTCCGTTTCCCCATCATACAAATGGGTGCTGACAATATCCGCCTCGCCCATGTACATCGCGATCAAGCTGTTGATGCTACCGACATAGGAGCGGAGCCCACGGTAGGTTCTCTCTTCTTTTTCCAGATAGTTCGCCAGTATATCCAAGCTAACGTCCTGTCCGCTGATGATGATGTTTCGTGTCTTGGTTGATTGCCCGGTCCGTTGCACTTGTTCGATAGGGGGAACCGCGGCTGGCATTACGGGTGCCGCCTGTTTGGTGTACTCCCCTTTTGCTTTTACCTTATACGCATCCAAATCCGAAGCGTCTACCCGCATTTGTCTGCCCACCCGATAAGCCGGCAGCTCGCCTTTTTTTATCAAATCGTATACGGTCAGTTTGGATATCCGCAACAATTTGGCGACTTCTTCTGTCGTATAGGATTTGTCCTGTGTCATGACCGTCATCCGCCTCTCTTATCTCTATTTTCGTTCATTAAAAACAAATTCGCAATTGCTTCTTGTGAACAAAATAATATAATCTAATTATATCTAGTTATATTTAATTATAACTAATTATTACATACGGAGGTTTTGGCATTGAAAAAAATAGGACTTACCTTACTTGCGTCCCTTTTCCTTCTCTTGAGCGCTTGCTCTGCTCAACAGGCAAAACCAGAGGGAGAAGCGAAGCAAGGCAATCAACAACAGCCGCCAGCTCAGCAGGTTGAGCTCATGGTATTGGCAGCAGCCAGTCTGACCGATGCCCTCACTTCCTTAAAAACGATCTATGAAAATGACCATCCTGGTGTTACGCTTACTTTTAGTTTCGGAAGTTCCGGAAAATTGGCACAGCAGATCGAGCAAGGAGCTCCTGCAGACCTCTTCCTCTCTGCCAGTCAACAGGACATGAATAAGCTGGATGAAAAACAACTGATTCTAAAAGATACCCGGGTCGATTTTTCCGGGAATTCTCTCGTCCTCGTCACGGAAAAGGACAGTGCCATTGCGGTTTCTTCCTTTGAAGACCTGACTGATCCTGCACTGAAACACATTGCACTCGGAGCTCCGGAAACAGTGCCAGCAGGCCGTTACACCAAAGAAGTACTGGAGAACCTGAAGCTGTGGGATACCCTCACAGACCGCCTTGTGTATGGCAGTGATGTGAGACAGGTATTGACGTTTGTCGAAGCAGGAAATGCCGAAGTGGGCGTCGTCTACGCCAGTGACGCAGCCATCTCTAAGAACGTCAAAGTGCTCGCTACGTCAAAGCCTGAATGGCACAAGCCAATCGTTTATCCTGGAGCAGTGATTGGCGCTTCTACGAATGCTGATGCGGCTAAAGCTTTCCTGGCCTACCTGACCAGTGAAGAAGGTAAAAAAGTCCTGGGTGAATACGGTTTTCAATAATCCCACGTTGGAAGAAAGGTGGATTTCACGATGCTCGAAACCAATATGACTCCATTGCTCCTCTCTCTGAAGGTTGCTTTGGTATCCACCTTGATCGTCTTTGTTTTCGGGATGCTCTTTGCACGCTTCATGACGAAAAAAAGCTTCTTTGGCAAGCATGTGCTGGAGTCCTTATTTTTGCTTCCTCTCGTCTTGCCGCCTACAGTGGTCGGCTTTGGACTGCTGCTATTGTTTGGAAAAAATGGCCCTTTGGGCAAGCTTCTGGACGAGTGGTTTGGGATTACGGTCGTTTTCACACTGACGGGTGCAGTGATCGCCTCGATCGTCGTCTCATTTCCTCTGATGTATCAAAGTGCAGTCGCTGCCTTCACCGGTGTGGATCGACGGCTGGAGGATGCCGCACGGACGATGGGTGCCTCAGAATGGCGCCTGTTTTGGACAGTAGTCTTCCCGCTCGCTTGGCCGGGATTGCTGGTAGGCTTCGTCCTCTCGTTCGCGCGTGGCTTGGGCGAATTTGGAGCGACCTTGATGCTGGCTGGATATCTGCCAGGTAGAACGGATACAATCCCTGTCGCTATCTATTTTGCTGTCGAAGCAGGTCAAATGGAGAAAGCCTTGTTCTGGGTCGTCATCATCGTAGCCCTCGGAATGGGGACTACTCTCTGGCTGAACTGGTGGAGCCGTCGTAATGTCCGTCGTTTTGCAAATCAAAAGTAAAGCAGGTGAACACAGGTGCTGACTGTCGCGATTCAAAAACAACTTCCCGATTTTCTGCTCGATATTGAATTTTGCTTGAACGATGAAATTGTGGTCCTGTTTGGTCCATCTGGTTCCGGGAAAACGACGATACTCAACAGCATTGCCGGCCTTATCACCCCAGATTCAGGACGCATCCAACTGGGAGATTCCTGCTTTTATGAGCAAGGCAAAAAACCGCTTCCCGTTCAAAAACGAAATGTTGGCTATCTGTTCCAGGATTACGCGCTCTTTCCGCACATGACCGTGGAGCAGAACATCCGCTACGGATTGAAGCCGGGAAGCGGTCTACACCTTGCCTCCCTGCTCGCTACAGTGGGAATTGATCATCTGGTGCAAAAGTATCCTCATCAGCTTTCTGGCGGTCAAAAGCAACGCGTTGCCCTCGTGAGAGCACTGGCAACAGAACCAGACATTCTTTTGCTGGACGAACCGCTATCCGCTCTGGATGCAGATACGCGCAGAGAGTGCCAGGACGAGCTTCTTCGCTTGCATGAACGCTGGAAGATTCCTTTTCTGCTGGTCACCCATGATCGAGATGAGGCCAATAAGCTGGCAGATGTCATTTTGACACTAGATAATGGAAAGCTCATCCAACAAAATAAAAGCCGTGGAGCAAAGCTGATCCCATCCTTGTAGGAATTGCTTGCTACGCGGCTTTTTTATTGTAGGATATTTATTCTACCGTGCAGTGATCGGCTCAATCAGGACTTGATGCTGCTTTGCCCAGCGATGCAAATCGATCAGATACGAAATCACATCATGGCTCTCATGATGCACACATAACGTATCGGCTGCGAGATCGATGTGCTGTCCGTTCACAGTAAGCACTCGCTGGTGGAGGACGAGCTGTCTGGTTTGTTCCATCTGCTCTTCCTTGCTGATCAAGACACTGCCTTCCAGCTCACGTGGCGCCAGCCTTCCATTCGGAAGATAGGCACGATCTGCAAAAACCTCTTCCGCAACCTGCAAGCCATGCTCCAGCCCCGCTTCCACCAGCTTGCTGCCGGACAAAGCGTACAGGATCAGCTCTTCATCGATATCGGCTACGGCAGATACAACGGCTTCAGCCAGTTCCGGGCGCTCAGCCGCTTCATTATACAGGGCACCGTGCAGCTTGACGTGATGGAGTTCGCCTCCAAGCGCACGTGTCATGCCTGCAAGAGCTGCCACCTGATAAAGAACCAATTCGTACACTTCATTCGCTGACAGGTTTATAGAGCGTCGACCAAAGCCATGAGGGTCTGCATAGCCTGGATGTGCACCAATTTTCACATTGTGCTTCAATGCAGCATCGATCGTCCGTCGAATAATATGTGGATCGCCAGCGTGCATGCCGCAAGCAATATTGACCGAAGTGATCCATTTCAAGATCCCCAGGTCCTCAGATTGTCGCCCCCTGCCGAAGCATTCGGCCATATCGCAGTTAATGTCTAGTTGAATCATATATGTAAGCCCCCACCTTTCCTGGTATCGTCGAATATCCTTATTTGAAAACGCATACATCGGCGCTCTTATTAGCTTCTAGCTCTCTTTAGCATATCATGTACCAGGGACAATCAAAAGCAAAAAAGCTGCCGAAATATGGCAGCCATTCTACAACTTATGTCGAAGCAACTCTGGATTGAATATCTTCCTCTGCCATCAACGTCTCTGCCAAAGCCATTACCTGACTCTTCTCTTGTTTGTAATCGTATTCCTTTGCCTTGTCAGGTTTTGCATTATTGTACTCCACCGGGATTTCATGGCGGTGGGAACGCTCAACTTTGGTTACAAAATGAAGCTTCTCCATGATCCGTATGGTCTCATCGATCTGATCCGCGTCCACGTACATCGAAACGTACTGCAAGCGTTTGGAGATGTAGTGAATGGTGCCAAATTTGCGTAAATTTTTGGCAGCGCGCGTGTTTTTAACCCACACGGCAACCCCCAGTCGTCGATCTCTCATGTTTGGTCGTCAGTCTCCTTCCCAAACGATGGTATAATTGGTTTCAACACTGTGAAAAGAAAGGAATCGTGCCCTATGCTCGCTTCGTTTTATCGGCAATTTGAGGAATGGCTTCACCTAGAAGGGATCATCGAAAACAGTGATTGGCGAACGTATGCTGGCCAACGATTTTTCTATGTAAACAGCAAGCTCCCTGCCCAGAGCCTGACACAGCAACTGCTGGAAACAGGAGAGCGTCTGTCCATTGGCACAAAATTAAAGCCAGAGTGCATCTATGTCCGTTCTGCCGAGCATTGGCACGTCTATCGTTTTCGCTTTCGCGTACCAGACGAAAAACAGTTTTGCTGCGGAAATCTGTGCGAGGATTGCTTCCTACTCCGGCTATCGCCATCCTCACAGACTACGACCAGCTAGTGCTTTTTCACACTGCAGCCGCAGCTGCCACCCGAGCCACACCCACTGCTTTTGGCTTCCAGAAACGGGTTATTGCTCGGCACCTTGATCGTTCCTGAGACCGCATCCGCAATGGTCCGGCTGACTTGATACAGGAGTTCATCCAGTCTGTCTTCAGCCCGTTTGAAAGCTTGAACCGAATCCATCAGTTCGATTGTCCGTTTCAATTCACGTACTTCTTTGGATATATGGTTGAAATCGGGGTGATATTTCCCGAACCGTTGTACATCCTCATATTGCAGTTTCTTTGCTTCGAACACGGAAAGCAGTCTTTGCACCTCCGCGTCTTCTTCCATCTGCCGCTTGGCCTGCAGATAATCCGAGACCTCGCGAGACTGGTTGATCATCGTGGACAATTCATGGGACTCCATGATCAGATCAGTCATGTCCGCTGTATACAATGACTCCATGTAGCGAGACCTCCCTTCTATCATATAGGTAATGCCCCTTGATTGTACCACGATCAACTACCTTCGTACAGATATTCGGGCACCACAATGCGCACTCGGTCTATCTCTTCCAGTCGGAGCTTATTTTTACCGCTGTCTCCCGTAAAAGTGACCATCCAATACCCCATTTCTACGCGCAGCTCTGCTGGCTTTCCTCTCTTCTTCATCTGATCAGCCAGTTGATACTCTACTTCCAGCTGCAATTCTGCTGCACGCTTCAACAAATCACGCAAGGATTGAGGGTGGTAGGATTGCAGATGCCCTGTCCAAACCTTAGGCAAAGCCGATATCTGTGCCTGTCCTTCCTGCTCGGGAAAGGTGTTCTCCACAGCGTACCCATCCCAGGGACGTTCCACACGAACCATTCCGAGTCGTGCTTCTTCTACCTGTGGCGAACCATGTTTTTCTGCCGGATGGGTATGGGTAGCCAGTACATGTGGCTCATAGCCATATTGGCGAAGCAGGGCCACCAATTCTTCGTACTCTTCTCTGGACACGAGAAACTCCGTGGAAGAAATCATTTGGGTCAGGTAAGGCTTGAAATCGGCAAGCTCCAACCATTCTGTCAGAAAACCGGCGTGTGCCGTCCTCACCCGATAACAAGGTTCGAGCTGAATTTGCCGAGCGGATTGTGCCCACAACGTAATCAGCTCACCAATGCTATCTGGCAGCGGATGTACACAATAATCCTGCAAAAAGCTCAAGACCTGTGCTTCACTCCCGCCTGATGCCAGATAGCTTTGCAATTTTTTCTCCTGGAGGTCTCCCCGGATCAAAGTGCCGTCGAATTGCAAGCTACAATAACGGCTCGCCTCCCAAATTGCTTTGATCGGAACGAGTGGCGGTATGGTTATGACTCCTGCGGGATCTACGTACCAGCCTTCCTCTTCTGCGGCACGCGATATGGCATTCCAGCGCCAATACACATGCTTCTCTTCGTCCACCCCTAACTGAATCCAGCCAAATCCCAACAGCAAATGTAGCCATTCTTTGGTTATCCGATCCACGGCATCCTCTGTTATTACAAAGCCTGCTTTTTCTAGCATGCGCAGTTGTTCGTCCAACGAACACCACTGATCTACGGGAACTTTCCCCATGATGTAAGTCAGAGTGTCCCACCACTTTCCAGTCGGCACATACAGATCGTGGACAATCTGGTACATCTCTTTCCAACGCGAGGTCGGCTCTGCGTTCAGCCATTGTTTGACTCTGCTTTGATCCAGGACCAGACGTCGATCGCTTTCCCGAACAAGTCCGAGCTTCCAGGCAAGGTCAAGGACGACGAGCAAAGCTCTTCCGGTTTGTCCTTCTTCGTGCAAAATCGGTATATCCAAGCCGTTCACATGCTCACTTCCAAGCGAAAGTGAAGCGGTCAATTTTTGTTGATAGCGGCGGTGTACGCTGCCTTTTTGGGTCAATGGAATTTCCTGGTCACGGATGGCGAGCAACAATCCAATAAGATCCAGCTGTATCCCCCTGCCAGCCGTTATATAATAAGGGAGCGTTTTCGAAAGTGTAATATGAGCCGAATCGGAGTCGGGAAGCAGGTAGGTTGTGAACTGGTCCCGAATTTCTTGTGGCATCAAATAGCCAATCTCGCTCCACATTTTTCTCACAGTCACCACAAGCCCAAGCCTTCGCAGCTTGGTCAAAGCTGCTTGCAGAGGGCGGTGTTCACCTGCTGTATTCTTTTCCCAGTCTTTTCTGCTAAAAAATCCTCTAGTCGCTGTTTGAACAAACAATCGGATCACTTGTCGTTCCAGCTCACTTGAACGTTCCCACACATGATGGATAAACACGGGATCGCTCAGTCTAGCTAAAAGCTCCTGATTGTCTGTCCAGTCAAAGCGACGCGACTGCTCTTTCAAGATGGCCTGCCGCGTCGACTCGGACAAGTTTTCCAGCGTATCCTGTAGGCGCACGCCTGTCACCTCGACTTTACGTATAAATATCAATATCAACAAATGGAGGGATGTTCATGTTGTCCATGTTGCCCGGTTTGTTGCTCGCCGCTGCACTCACCCTACCTGTCGGAGATTCGGCCCTGTCTCTTTCTCATCCTACCCCATCTGCACCAGTGATGAAAGAGAGTGCTTCTGAAATGGTTTTCGATGAAACGGCTGCTGCGTCCTATCCGCCAGCTGTAAAAGAAGCTTTGAAAAAAGTACGCAAGAACGGCGGACATACAGTCGTTCGTGCCCACGGCAAAGCCTATGTCGTGATCGGAGCCGGCCAAAGACCGACCGGTGGGTACTCGCTCGTCGCAGACCCGGTCAAAAAGACAGGTCCGCACAGCTACACCTTGAAGGTACGTGTTCAAGCACCTGCATCTGGTACCATGAAAACACAAGTGATTTCGTATCCTACGCTCGTCGTGGCGATACCGGATCAGCAAGCACAGGTTAAGGTTCAAATGAGATAATCAACCAGCAAGAAAAAGCCGACATTCGCAGCGCCATCTGGCACTTCGGATGTCGGCTTTTGTACGTAGGAATCAGTGGAAAGCTTTTTTCGCTTACGGTTTGACCTCAATCTGAAACCGTTGCGAAACGCCATACGATTCGTGGTTATTATGAGCCAATTCCACCATCACCTCATGCTTGCCAGCAGCAATGTCCTTGAGCACAAATGTCGGTTCGAATATTTTCGCCACCTTCTTGCCATCGAGATACAAGTGGACATGTCCCTGTCCATCCTTATTCTCCTTTCCCATCTGCTCCAAAGAAAAGGAGAAATGGGTGACAGCAAGCTGCAGGTGCAGATCATCCTGTTGCAGAGTATACTTCACGTCTAAGGAGGGAGTTTGCTGTTGAACAGCTGCTTCCTCTACTGCCTGAACAGGAGAGTTTGTTTCTGACGTGTCCTTGTTCAGATAGAGAAGCAGTTCAACACAAGCAGCAAAAGCGACCAAGATCATCAACCGGAATACAAAACGTTTGGCTTTCATGGGAGACCCCTTTCCAAAATCAGTCATCCCACAGTTTTCCCCAGTTGACAGCCCTTCATTCGTAGCAGAGGTCCAGGTTCAGCAAGCGCCTACTGGCTGATTAAAAAAACTTCTTCCGATCCTGCTCTTCTTTTAAAATCTCGACAGCTTCTCGAAACCGTAGGGAATGAACAATTTCACGTTCCCGCAAAAATCGGAGACTATCCTGCAAATCGACGTCGTCGGTCATATCGATTAGCCACTGGTAGGTGGCACGCGCCTTTTCTTCCGCGGCAATATCCTCATAAAGATCGGCAATGGGATCGCCTTTTGCTTGAATATACGCAGCCGTCCAAGGTACTCCAGCTGCATTTTCATAAAACAGAGCTTTATCGTGGGCTGCATAATGGGCGCCGAGTCCTGCTGCCTCTAGCTGTTCCACGGTTGCATCCTTGGTCAATTTGTAAACCATCGTCGCGATCATTTCCAAGTGGGCAAACTCTTCGGTTCCGATATCCGTCAACAAGCCGATCACTTTATCCGGTATGGTATAACGCTGATTCAGGTAGCGAAGCGCTGCTGCCAATTCCCCGTCCGCTCCACCGTACTGCTCCATCAAAAACTTCGCCATCTGAGGGTCACACTTGCTGACACGAACCGGGTATTGCAGTTTTTTTTCGTATATCCACATACCTCACTACACCCTCTTTTCTAAACTTGCCAAGGCCAGGGAACCTGGTTCCACTGCCAAGGATATCCGGAATAGCTATGACCAAAGTTGGTAAGCGGGCCGTACAGAGCTTCGAACTCATGCGCGATCGCCCAGCGCTGTTCTGCCTGTTCATTGTATTGGTTGATCGCTTGCATATCATTTGGATGTGTGTCCAGATACAGATTGAGTTCGACCAGCACGAAATCCACGGCTTGAAGTCGCTCCAGCATTTCATAAAAGCGATTATCGATGGGCTGAGGTGTATTTGTCATCTTAACCCTCCAATCCTTCCTGATCGCCACGGCCTGCATATGGACTGTACAAAGCAGGCCATAGGACTCCATGCCTCAAGGCTTCCATCGGCGAAAATTGCGGGAGATTTTCCGGCTGAAACCCGATAAACAATTGCGGATTTACCTGAAATGTCTTGACACGGATCGGCGGACAAGGATCGAACGGACTTACATACGGAAAGTACACACGGGTTTGTGAGTACAAGGCGAAATCCTCCTCCAAACTACTAGGTATTTGACCAGTCACACTACCATATGTTTGCTTGCGCCTACTGGTGATGGGCGATTATCTAAAAAAAAACCTTGAGCTTCGTCCATTCGAAGTCAAGGTCTGCATTTATCTTTTGGGAGCTCTATATCCGGCTGCCTGTGCCTCTTCCTCGGTGGCAAACCACTCTTCCGGCTGCGTGCGATCGTAATTGGCCGATCCTGGCACGTGATAGATTTTCTCTCCCTTGGAGTTTATATTTCCTTTGATCAGCTTGCCCTCAGGCGGAGCTTGTTCCTGTGGAGTCTGGTTGGAACCCGCCGAAGCTTCATCCTTTTCCTTGGCAGGCTTTGCTTTCGACTTGCTGTCTTCGAGTCCCCATAGTCCGCGATCATGCTCTCTTGCTTCCCTTTCCGCCTCCAAGAAAAGATCGGCAAAAGCGACGTTCGGGGGAATGGTCATGATTCTGGCATAGCCATCTCGAACCAATTTTTCATTCACAAAGGTACCGTCGGACAAATAGACATAGGCGAGTAAACGCTCGTACTTGTCCCTGGGCTCCACATCAAATATTAACGTCACTTTTTGATCGGTGAGCAGCTTTTTCGTAAAGTCGCTGGCCTCCTTGCCATATGGCTCTACAGGAGAGTTAGGCTTTACCGTCTCAGGCGTATCTACACCAATCATTCGGACTCTTTCTCCATCGCTTAGTTCAAACGTATCACCATCAATGACTCGTTTCACCGTCGCTTCAATCTCTCCGTTTGGCTTTGGCTGATTGTCGCTGGAGCATGCGCCCAGGGTCATCAAAGCCAGCAGGAGAAATGACAGCAGGTATCGCTTCATTCCTACATTCTACCCCTTCCTCTGCGTTGCACTGTTTTTAAGGGTAGTTGAAGAAAGTGACGAGGTCAATACTTAGAAACGATAAAAACGACCTGACATCGAGGTCGTTTTGTCTATGCGCGATGCAGTTAGTCCCGGTCGGAATTAAAGAAGAAGAGCAGCACAACCACGACTACGATTATCCACAGAAACTCTTCGTTATCTCGATCAAAAAAGCCGTCGAACAGACCCATAACGGAGTCCTCCTTTCCCTTCTCGCTACAGCCTATGCAAGAACTTAGACGCGTGTCATTGCATGGAAGAGCCCAAAAAAGAAAAGTTGGATGTTTACTTGAGTCTTGCCACGATTAAATGGACGTATCGGGTCAGCTCTTTTGCCTCCGTCTCAAAACCCATAGCCATAAGTTCTGTCAGCAATCGGGAACGATCTGCATACCATTCATCCTCAATGCAGTGAATGGACTCCTCGTCCTTTGCGGCTCGCAAGGCCTGCAGGTGCGTTTCCCGATGCGACTCGTCCATGAACATCAGGTCAGCGATCACAATACGTCCCCCTGGCTTCAACACGCGACGACATTCGGCGAGAGCCAAACATTTTTGATCGTCCGTCAGATGATGCAAGGCGTAGCTGCTCACTACAAAATCAAAACCATTTTCCATAAAGGGGAAGGCGAAAAAAGTGCCTAGCTTGGTTGCGATAGTCGGATGTTTTTGTCTGCACCGCTTTAGCATCTGAAGTGATTGATCAAATCCACTCATCTCAACACCCTTTGAAACAAAACGACTTGCCAGGTTCCCGGTTCCGATTCCTGCCTCCAACCCCAACTCTCCAGGCTGCGGATTCACGCCCTCCACGACGGCATTCAGCACCTCGTCATAGGATTCATGCGGGTTGAAGCCTTCCTGATCACGGGTGACCATCTCGTCGTACTGATCCGCCATCTCATTAAAATTCCACCGATCTTCCCAGTTGTCCCTCGTTTGTCTCAGTCGTTTGTTCCCTTCAGCCAGCTCGTACAAGGCAGCCGCATCCATCACACCATCATTTTTTACCCGTTCGATCATTTTCTCGGTTGTTTGGATCAGCTTGCTCATTTCGACCCATCGACTGTACAGAAAAGATCGCTGGAGCTCCAAATGGTGAAGGAGACTACCTTGCTCATCCCCCACCTTGTTCATCAAATCATGTATTTCTTCGATTTGCATGCCGACTTCGCGCAAGGTAATGATTGTCTGCAATCTCCAGACATCTTCTTCGGTAAAATGGCGATATCCGGATTCATCGGCTTTGTTTGGTTTGATCAGCCCTTTTTCTTCGTAATATCGTATCGCTCGCGGAGTGATTTGCAGGCGAGCCGCCATGTCCTTGATCAGCATCTTTTCCTCCCGTGTTCCCTTGCAAAATTTATCCTGTTCCTATCATAAACCTTGCCGTAACGGGAATGTACATACCTAAATGTATGAATGCAAAAATTTATTTCTGGCATGCAAGAGAATGCTTACTGCTTCGCTTCCCAATCCGCGATTTCTTCACGTACCCGTGGAGCCACTTCTGTACCCAGCAGTTCAATCGCCTTCATGACCTGATCATGAGGCATGGTGCCTACCGGAACGTGCAGCATAAAGCGTGTAATGCCGACCTGCTTGCGCAGATGTATGATTTTCTCGGCAACCGTCTGGGGATCGCCTACATACAGTGCTCCTTCAAAGCTTCGCGCTGCATCAAAGCTGGCTCGTGTGTACTCACCCCAGCCACGCTCTCGTCCGAGTACGTTCATGGCTTGCTGTGTAGATGGAAAGAATTGATTCGCCGCAGTTTCCGTGTCATGAGCCACGAAACCGTGAGAGTGCGAAGCGACGGGCAGCTTGGACGGATCATGACCAGCTTTGGCTGCCGCCCTCTTATACAGTTCCACAAGCGGCGCAAATTGTACGGGACGGCCGCCAATGATCGCAAGAACCAGGGGCAACCCTAACAGACCAGCACGAATGACCGAATCCGTACTACCGCCGCTGCCGATCCATACAGGCAAAGGATTTTGCACAGGACGCGGATACACACCCAGATTTTGTATCGCAGGACGATGTCCTCCGCGCCAGGTCACTTTCTCAGATTCGCGTATTTTGAGCAGCAGCTCCAGCTTTTCTTCGAACAGTTCGTCATAGTCTTGCAAATCGTAACCAAACAGCGGAAATGATTCAATGAAAGAACCCCTGCCTGCCATAATCTCCGCACGCCCATTCGATACCGCATCCAAGGTCGCAAAGTCCTGAAACACGCGAACAGGGTCAGCTGAAGATAGTACCGTTACCGCACTGGTCAAACGGATCCTTTTGGTCTGCGGTGCTGCCGCAGCCAAGACAACGGCTGGTGAGGATGCCGCATAGTCTTTGCGATGATGCTCCCCTACTCCAAAGACATCCAACCCTACGCGATCAGCCAGGATGATTTCCTCGACGACTTCGCGCAAACGCTGCGCGTGACTGACTACCTCACCGGTTTCAACATTTGGCGTTGTTTCTACAAAAGTGCTCAATCCTATTTCCACTGGGTCTTCCCCCTTCTAGCTTCTATTCTCATACCCATTTGGGCGTGATATTCTCTATTTCAAAAATAGATATCTTTAATTTAAGACTTTTCTTCGCACATTTCAAGTTACCTTGTTCACACCTTTACACTTTGCGCACCGAATTGAACCTGCCAAAAGCACAAAAAGCCACCACAAGGTGACTTTTTGGTGAAGCCTTTTTCTGTTTACCACATCAGATCGGTCCAAATTTTTATGGTAGATCCCAAAATCAATATCGTCAAAATGCCTTGCAGTATTTTCGTGTTCAGTTTTTTGCTGACCATGGTTCCCAGCGGAGCCGCCAAGACACTGGCTACCACCATGACAACGGATGGCCACAGCAAGACATCTCCTGCCATCACTTTCCCAACCGTCGAGCCTATTGAAGAAATAAACGTAATGGCAAGCGAAGACGCAATCGTGACTCGGGTAGGAATCTTAAGAACGATCAGCATGATCGGCACCAGAATAAATGCCCCGGCAGCTCCTACAATGCCGGATGCCAAACCGACGATAAACGCGGAGATGACAGCAGTTGGCTTGTGAAATCCCACTTGCTTGATATCCTGGTACTCGATTTCTTTTTTCGGCAAAAACATCATCACGACTGCAATCGTAGCCAAAATCGCGTAGACCGTATTAATGACATCGGCTGACAGATATTTTCCACCGTACGCACCTAGCAGACTGCCCACGATAATGGCACTGCCCATATAGACGACCAGCTGGTGATGAATGAGTTTGTCTTTGCGTAAGGCCCAGACCCCCGCTAATGTGGCGAAAAAGACCTGGACTGCGCTGATCCCTGAAACTTCGTGAGCCGTATAAGCTACAAATCCGAGTGCGGGAGGAATGTACAGGAGCATGGGATACTTGATGATCGAGCCCCCGATTCCTACTAAACCCGATAGAAAGGAACCCACAAATCCGATGAGAAAGAGGGTCAGGAACAGGCTAAGCGTCATGGTTTGCCTCCTTGTACGTGCCCGTTAGACGGTTACCAGACCATCCCTCTTCCATTTATCGATGCCGCCGGACAGGTTGATGACCTCTTTGAATCCGTTTGCTTGCAGGATGCTCGCGGCGATCGCCGAACGTGCACCGGAACGGCATTGCACGACGATCGGTTTATCCTGAGAAATTTCACTCATTCTGCCTGGCAATGTCCCGAGCATGATGTGCTGGGCATTTGGGATATGGCCTTCGTTCCACTCTGCCTGATTGCGAACGTCGAGGATATGCACTTCCCCACTTTCGACTTTCTTGGCAATTTCGGCTGGTGTTACTTCATCATAGGATTCGAGGGCAAATGCATCACTGGCAAATATCTTTGCGCAATCAATCAGCCCAACCACATGGTCGATCCCTACGGAGCGCAACGTTTTCAGATTATCCTCCAGATTTTCTGGATTGGTCAGCAGGTAAAGAGGACGGCTGTAGTCGACAATCCAACCCGCCCAATTCGTGAACGCCTTGTTATACGGAATATTGAGTGTTCCTTCGATATGGCCTTTGGCAAAATCCTGAGCAGGGCGCAGGTCAAGAATCTGCTCGTTGCTAAACACTGCCTTGACATCTTCCGTCGCGGATACTTCTTTTGGCACGGGAAGATTGCCGATCAACTCTGGTCCCACTTTGTTTACATGCTTCATGACTGCAAAATATTTAGGCGGTTCTGGTTGACCGTCCAGCAAAGCCTGAACGAACTCGTCTTCATTTGTGTGCTGCAGAGCCCAGTTGAACAGCTTTTCGTAACCGACTGTCGAGGAAGGAACCGCACCCAATGCCTTCCCACACGCACTTCCTGCACCGTGTGCTGGCCAAACCTGCAAGTAATCCGGAAGCTGTTTGAATTTCATGAGGGATTGGAACATATCTCGTGCACCTGTTTCAGAAGTGCCTTTGATTCCCGCAGCTTTTTCCAATAGGTCTGGTCTGCCTACATCTCCGACGAAAACAAAATCCCCCGTGAAAATACCCATAGGACGGTCAGCGCTGCCTCCACGGTCTGTCAGCAGAAAAGAAATGCTTTCCGGTGTGTGGCCTGGCGTGTGCATCACTTCAAATACCAGATTGCCTATCGTAAACGTATCACCATCGTGCAAAAGCTGATGGCTCAAGCCCTCAACGTATTGATAGCGCCAGTCATCTCCACCTTCGTCAGACAGGTACAGCTTCGCTTGATGGGTCGCTCCCAGCTCACGCGCACCGGAAACAAAATCAGCGTGAATATGGGTTTCCGTCGCAGCCACAATTTTTACGCCTTCTGCTTTGGCTACTTGAAAATAAGGCTCCAGGTTTCGGCTAGGGTCAATGACAATTGCTTCTCCTGTTCTTTGACAACCTACAAGATAGGATGCATGAGCGAGCTTTTCATCGTAAAAATAACGTAACAACATGGGAGGTTCCTCCTTTATTTTGAATGTCTTTGTTTTTCTCCAATGACTTCTACCACGGATTGTGCAAAGCGCAATCCTTTCTGAACGGTAGGATCTTTCAACAGCTTGTAGAGGTCAAAAATCGAGACAGACTGCTGCTTCTGTTCGGATCGTTCCTTTGCCTCCTGAAACACCTCTACCGCATGATCGATCTGCTGGGTGACAGGCTTGATGTATCCCTGCACGCTGGCGAACAAATATTGCTGAGACTCTTTGTCCTTCATCAATGATTCCGCCAGATCGGCTACTTGTTCGAGAGCGCTTACAAGCTTCAAAATCTTCGGCATTTTATCCATCAAAGCCATGAGAGCCACGATTGATTCCTTTTCTATGCGAAACGGCGCCATTTGTTCTTCTGCCCGCTCGAATAGACTGCGCAAGGACTGCTGATCCTTCATGACGGAGGTTGCAAACTCCAGTCCTTGCTCCGCTGCCAGAACTGCATCCTTGATCTTGGGGAGCTTTTGGATGAGTGTTTGTATGGCTTCCTGCACTTCTGGATCTGACAAACCTTCGAAAGCAGTATCGTTTTTTTGTTGCTCCTTCATCTCATTCACGACTTTTTCTCCTCCTTTCCCTCATTTCGATGGTCTACATCAGCCCTTTCAACATGCCATTCCAATACACCACTGGAAGCATGTCCTTCTTCATCACATACATGCTGAAGCGTTCTTTGGACTGGTCAAACGGAAAGGTCTCCTGCGGATTCTGATTGTAGTCAAACTCCGCCAGAACCAGCTTGTTGTATCCTGTAACCAACGGACAAGACGTATATCCGTTGTAGTGAGCGGTCAATGGCTCGTCGCGCATGAGAGCCAGCAGATTGTTCTCCACGACGGGTGCTTGCTTGCGAATCGCAGCCCCTGTTTTCGATGTAGGGAGATTGGCGCAATCACCGAGGCCAAATACGTTCGGATACGTTTTATGCTGCAAGGTGTACGGATCGACGTCCACCCAGCCTCCCTGATCGGTCAGCGAGCTTTCTTTCAGGAAATCCGGTGCTTTCATGATCGGAGTCACGTGAAGCAAATCGTACTTGATTACTTCCTGTTCCTTGGTATCCAGATTTTCAAATACCGCTTCCTTCACATCAGCCCGAACCTCGATCAAATTTCTTTTGTATTTGGTTTGGATGCCTTTACGCTTGACGACTTGATCAAGTGTATCCGCGTATTTCTTCACATCGAATATCACGGATTTTGCAGAAGCAAAGATGACTTCTGATTGCTTGCGTACTCCTGACTTGCGGAAGTAATCGTCAGCCAGATACATGATCTTCTGAGGTGCTCCACCGCACTTCACAGGAGAGTTGGGATGCGTGAAAATGGCAGTGCCTCCCTTGAAGCTTTGGATCGCTTCCCAGGTACTGTCTACCGATTCATAGGAGTAGTTGCTGCATACTCCGTCTTTGCCCAGCGCATCCTTCAGACCCTTGATGCCATCCCAGTGAATGTGAAGTCCTGCAGCCACAACCAGATAATCATAGGTAACCGTGGTTCCCGCTTGCGTCTGTAGTTGATTTTGTTCCGGCTGAAAGGAGGTAACGGCATCTTGCATCCAATCCACGCCTTCCGGGATCAATGAAGACATCTCACGCTCTGAATCTTCTTTCTTGGCTGCTCCTCCGCCTACCAGCGTCCATAATGGCTGATAATAGTGCTTGGAGGCAGGATCTATGATGACGATGTTTCCTTTGAGTTGCTTGGAAGCGCGAGCCAGTCTAGCCGCCACAGAAATGCCCGCTGTCCCTGCACCTACAATGGCTACTGTATAATGAACCTGATTTGCCATTCCTCTAACCCCCTATTCATTTTTTCATGCCCTGCATAAATGGTGACAAGAAGATGTACATCTCTATCTCTTAGTCTACTCCTCCGAATTTTTTTACATATAGGGGAACTCCCCTACTTTTGGTCCGGACTGGTGGAAACAAAAAAGTCCTTTACGATGCCTGATGGCACGAAAAGGACTTTATGAAAAGCTGTTGCATTCCAGCTAGAACGCCAGCTCCAAATATTTGTTCTTGATCGCATACTGGATCAGCTCATGCTTCGAATCGATGGAAAGCTTTTGCATGATGTTGGTTTTGTGGTTTTCTACAGTCTTCACGCTGATGGACAGCTTTTCTGCGATGTCTTTATTGGTATAGCCCAAGACAATCAGTCGCACAATCTCCTTTTCCCGATCCGTCAAAATAGAAGGCATGACCTTGGCGTCTGACTTCATCCATTGTCGGATCATCTCCTGGGAGACAGAGGTTCTGTAAAAGTGCTTACCCTGGTAAACCTCATGGATCGCCTGATACAGGAGCTCGCCATGACTGTTTTTTAAAATGTACCCATGGGCACCTACCGCAATCGCCTGCTGAACAAAAATCTCTTCGTCATGCATCGTAAGCACCACGATCTTGACAGCAGGATTCTGTTTCCGAATTTCTTTGCTTGCCGAAAAACCATCCAGCCCATTCGGCATGGACAAATCCATCAGTACGACATCAGGGGCAAGCTGCTTGGTCTTGATGACAGCATCATTGCCATCATGACTTTCGCCCACGATTTTGATATCGGCATTGCCTTCCAGCAGGACTCGCAATCCTTTGCGTATCATCGTATGATCATCTACCAGCAGGACTCGTATCACTTTTCTCCCCTCCTTGCACCCTGACGACGACTTTGATCGTGGTTCCTGCAAAAGGTGCGGTTTGGATATTAAGCTTTCCTCCCATTTGATACACTCTTTCTTCCATATGCTTGAGTCCAAGTCCAACCTTTACATGATCCATCACAAAGCCAATCCCGTTATCCTGGACGATCAGTACCAACTCGTCCTGCTCCTTGTATAAGATGACCTCTATCAAGCTCGCTTTCGAATATTTCAAAGCGTTGTGAAGGGCCTCCTGAATGACGCGGTACAGATTGATTTCGAGGATCGGCGGTACCCGATCGTCTACATGGGCATGCGAAAAAGTAATATTTACATGCAGATGCGTCTTGTTCAGGCTCGATACCAGATGCCTGACTGTCGGAATCAATCCCAAATGATCGAGACTGTGTGGCCGCAGCTGTAGTGAGTACAGCTTGACGTCCTGGATTGCTTTTTCCAGTTCATCGACAATCTCCTGCATGTATTCCTTGAATTGCTCTTCTTGCTTGACGCGTGCTTGGATTGCTTGCAAGCCGACAGATACGGAATAGAGAGATTGTCCGACGCCATCATGCAGCTCCTGAGCCAGTCGTTTGTGCTCGTTCTCCTGTGCCTCCAGTGTTTTTTGCAGAACCAGCTTGGAGATTCTCGCTTCTTCTTCCTTCAGCTTGGAAGTGAGGTCTTTGACAACCAGCAAGACTTCCTGCTGCTTCTGCTCGCGGTTTTCATAGATGACTGCCGTACTCATTTCCATATCTACGTACCGCCCCTCATAGGTTGGCATGGACGATAGAAAATAGGGGACCTCCCGCTTGGCGAGTAGGTAGCAGCGCTCCTCGCCCGGCTCCAGCTCTCTTGTCTGACAGTACGAGCAATAAGGGACCTGATCTCCTTTTTTCCAGCCCGTAATCCGCTCTGCAGACGGATTCATGAGAAGAATTTTCCTTGCCTGATCCATCACGATGATTCCGTCCTGCAGGTGGAAAAAAATTTGCTTCAAATAGCCGCTTTCCATCGCGATGTCTTCTCCATACCAATTGTTCAGAGGGGTATTTTCCTGCATAGCTTCCTCCCGGGTAGACGATTACCTTTGTACGGCTTTTTCTTTTCCTTGTACATATTTTACGTCAAACAGGAACATTTTCATCAAGAGATACAGCGAGGGGATAAGCAAACACAAACCCACTATGAATCCGGTCACCAGCGCCTTGCCCATCACAGGGCTGTTGATGCTGTCTGAAATCGTGATGTAGGGATAGAGCAAATACGGCAGATGCGATATGCCATAGCCGTAAAAGGCGAAAGCAAATTGCAGCATAACCATGACAAATGCCCAACCGTAATGTTTTTTCTTCAACAGAAGAGCCAAGGCCACCAGAAAGCTGGCTAAAGACAGCAGGAACAGCCAGCTGATGTCCAGCATGTTTTGAAAATGCTCCGGATTGTGTTGATAGATGGCGAAAAAAACGAGCATGCTGGCAAAGATCGTTGGCAGACTCCACATGATCGCATATTTGTGAAAGATGACGGTCGATTTGCGGTCCTTCGCCTTGTCTGCGTAATACGTCAAAAAGCTGGCACTAATAAACAGAATGCTGACAATCGCAAGGATAACGACAGACCAGGCATATGGACTTTTCAGCAATTGATCAGACAGGAATTCCACGAGACCGTTCGTTTCACGGATAAATCCCCCTTCTGAGATCGTGAGAACGGTCGCCAGCGATGCCGGTATAAACAGTCCCGTCAAACCGTACACGCCTGTGTACAGCATGCTGTTCCTCACACCATAATGGGCAAAGGCGTAGAAGGAGCCGCGCAGGGAGAGCAGAACCAGTGCGATGCTGCCGGGAACAAGCAGAGCCGTGCCATAGTAATAGGCGGTCGACGGGAAAAACCCGATCAAGCCCACAAAAAAGAACACCAGAAATACGTTTGTCACTTCCCATACAGGCGACAAATACCGCTCGATGATGGAGTTGACCAGATGATCCTCCTTTTTTACTTTGCAATAAAAGGAGAAAAAGCCAGCACCAAAATCAATCGAAGCTACGATGAGATAGCCGTACAGAAAGGTCCAAAGAACCGTAATACCCAGTATTTCCAGACTCATCGCGATTCACCTCCTGTTACAGACGGATAGACCTTATCCATGACAACAGGCTGCTTGTATATACGCAGCAGAATAGATGTTGAGACTACTGCAAGGAACAGGTAGAGCAGGGAAAATAACGCGAGCATTTCGCCTACGTTGGTGGCACTCGTCACCGCATGGGTCGTCTTCATATAGCCCACCAAAATCCACGGCTGTCGACCGATTTCTGTAAAAATCCACCCAAGCTCAATTGCGAGCATGGCCAGTGGAGCACCACCGATAATGAACATCAGTTCCCAAGGGGACGCCTCTTTTTTGAGCCATTTTTTCCGAACGAAATACCAGACGGGAACGATGATCATATAGCCGCCGATCGCTACCATTCCATCGAACAGATAGTGAATAAACAGCGGCGGACGCAAATCCTCAGGGACCTCATTCAATCCCTTCACTTCACCGTCCAGTGTGTTGGTAGCAAGAACACTCAACGCATACGGCAGTCGAAGCGCATATTTGATCTCATGAGTCTCTTCATCCAAAACCCCACCAAATATTAACTCAGCCTCTCCTTTGGTCTCAAAATGCCACTCTGCGGCAGCTAGTTTTTCTGGCTGGTGTTTGGCCAGGTATTTACCAGCGATATCCCCCCAAAGAGCGGTGCCAAGCGAGAATATCAGTGCCAGTGAGAGGGTCAGTTGCAGCGCTTTCTTGTAATACGCCGTCGCATTTCCTCGCAATAGTTTGTATGCTGCCAATGCTGCCAGGACAAAAGCTGAGGTCGCATAAGAGGAAAAAATCATATGCCCGGCTTTGGAAGGAGTCGCTGCGTTAAACATCGCCTGAAGCGGCTCAATCGCGACAATCGATCCGTTTTCCAGCGAAAAGCCTTGCGGTGCGTTCATGAACGCATTAACTGTCATGATAAAAAAAGCCGATGCGGTAGATCCAATGATGACTGGAATCGAGAATGCCCAGTGCAGATAAGGGTTCTTGAACCGATTCCAGGTGTACAGGTAGACACCCAAAAAAATGGCTTCAAAGAAAAAGGCAAACGTCTCCAGGAAAAGCGGCAAGGCAATGGCCTCACCTGCCGTCTTCATAAAGCTTGGCCACAACAAGCTCAGCTGTAAGCCGATACACGTTCCGGTTACGACACCTACCGCGACTGTCACTGTAAAGCCCTTGCTCCAGCGTTTCGCCATTTGTGTATATCGAGGATCTTTTTTTCGAATACCCAGCCACTCAGCAATCGAGATCAGCACAGGAATCCCTACGCCAAGCACCGCAAAAATAATATGAAATCCCAATGTAAGGGACGTCAAAATACGGGCATACATCACATTTTCCAATTTGGTTCCCTCCCTACGTTACCAGCTGGTACTTCTCTATTTGTCACCTCTATGATAGGCTTTGCTGAGAGCTTGACGTATAGGTGGGTTCCCCTATCTTTTTAGGTCAATACGAAAAAGACTGCCGGATTACCCGACAGCCTTTCGCATACTACTGCCTCACGTTTGGCAGTCTCAGTGCGATGTAGGTTGGGAAATTTCTTGAATAGCATCGCTCGCTTCATCGTGGTGGGCCTGGCGGACAGCCATGTCAGCAATCGCCACAATTCCGACAAGTTTTCCGTGCTCCACCACAGGAAGGCGACGAATTTGATGCTGCGCCATGATCTTGGCAGCCTCGTCGACAGTCATGCCTGGCTGTCCGAGAATGATGTCACGCGTCATGACTTTCTCGGTTGCAGTAGAGCCCTCATGCTTCTCTGCAAGTCCACGAATGACAATATCACGGTCTGTAATCACGCCGATCACGTCATTTTTCTCATCTACCACCGGGATAACGCCAACATTCCAGTCTCGCATTTTGCAAGCAACCTCGTACACATTATCCTTAAGTGTCACCGTCGCGACATCTTTTGTCATGATTTCACGCAACGTACGATCTTCCACTTTTGCCATCCACTTCTCCTCCTTTTGCTATGAGACGATTGTAGTGTGTCCAGCTCCTTAGAGTCTCATTCAAAGGTGAAAGCTTGAAGATCTCTTGACATCCCGTACTTATGCATTGCGCTTCTTCCAAAAAGATACTATATTAAGAAGTGAAAAACTCACCATTTGTAGGAGGAAAAAGAATGGTTATCAAGGAAACAGGGATCGGCAGCAAAGAAGTCTTTTTCGCCGATCTGGAGCACTACATGAGTGATCTCGGATTTGACCGCGGTGCCTGGGATTACAAACACGCTACATACGATTATAAAATCGATGATAAAGGCAATACCTACTATCTGCGTATCGAAGCCAACGTGACGAAAGGAAAGTTGGAAGATTCGCATGCAGAGCTGAAATTGGAAGAGCCACTAATCGGCAAACACCTCTTCCCGCATGGAATCGATTATGATTGCAACATGCCAGACAGCGTTGTTCAAACCGCAAAACGCAAACTGCAAATGCTGAACGAAAAAATTTCTTCGCACTAAGTAATTTCACAAGCGCTACAGGTGCAGAGAGGTAACCCCTCTCTGTTTCACGTAGAAGGGGGTTTTCACTATGAAGACACGGGGCGTTCCCGACTTCTTGCTCCTGTTTTTAACCGCCCTGCTCGTCGGTTTTGGCTTGCTTATGGTACTTAGCGCTAGTTCAATTTTTGCCCTGACCAGTTTTACAGCACATGGCTGTAGTTATTGCAACGGTGATGAGCTGTATTTTGTAAAACGGCAAGTAACTTTCTTATTGCTGGGTATTTTAGGTATGTTAATCGCGATGAACATTCCCTTCTCTTTTTACAAGCGCAATTTTTTAGGGATTGCCTTCATCAGCTTCATTGGCTTGTTTCTGGTATTGATTCCTGGTATTGGAACGGAGGTCAACGGAGCGCGCTCCTGGTTTCGCTTGGGAATTGGTAATTTGCAGCCTGCGGAGTTTGCCAAATTGGGCTTGATTTTGTATCTGGCAGCCATTATCAGCAAAAAAGGCGACGGAATTCGCAAAATGAAGTCAGGATTGATGCCTCCATTGCTGATAACGGGTCTATTTTTTATGTTGATTGCACTTCAACCAGACCTGGGTTCCGCAGCGATTCTTCTGGGGACTGCTTTGATCGTCATGGTGTGCGGTGGAGCCAGGATCATCCAGCTAATCGTAATTGGTTTGCCTACCGTATCCCTCGCCTTGTTCGCGTACATCAGTACAAAAGAGTACGCGCTCAACCGGATTAATTCCTATATGGACCCATGGAGCGATCCTCTCCACACCGGATACAATATTATCCAATCCTGGATTGCTATTGCACATGGCGGGATGTCGGGTACCGGATTTGGCAGAAGCATTCAAAAATATTTGTACCTTCCGGAAGCACACACAGATTTTATTTTTGCGATCATTTCGGAAGAGTTAGGTTTTATTGGCGCGTCCCTGTTTTTGCTGGTGTATCTGATTTACCTGCTGCGTGGGATTCACATCTGCCTGAAGGTCAAAGATACCTTTGCCAGTCTGGTCGGCATCGGGGTCGTCACTATGATTGGTTTGCAAGCGCTGATCAATATCGGCGGTGTCACAGGATTGATTCCTTTGACTGGTGTTCCCTTGCCGTTTATCAGCTACGGCGGCTCCTCCCTCTTGGTCTGTCTGATCTCCACAGGAATATTGCTTTCCGTTTCGCGGGAGGTTAGCCGGCAAAAGGTCGAGGAACAGCTGACCAAGCAGCAACACCAGCACCCATTCTCGGCATGAGAAAAACCAAAACAAACGACCTGCACGCAAGCAGGTCGTTTTTACTTGATTTCAATCGTTTCCACCCGGACGTTGATGGACTCAACCTCTAGCCCGGTAATATCCTCTACTGTTTCCTTCACTTTTTCCTGTACCAGTTGACAAACGTGATGAATCGGCGCTCCATAACGAACGGATACTCGCATATCAATCGTGACCCTGCCCTCCAGGATGGACACATTGATGCCTTTGGTGCCGCCATTGATCTTCTTTGCGAAATCCTGGTACAAGCCTCCGGAACGTATCGTAACATCCAACACTTCTTCAACGGCCACTCCAGCCACAACAGCCACGACATTATCAGCTACCCTGATCTCACCGATTCTCTCCGACATCTGGACGTCCTCCTTTCACCCGCGTCGAGCCCACTTGTCAGTTCCTTTTTATCTGATTTTTCTTCCATTATAATCAATCACAGCTTGGGCTTGAAAGAAAAATTCTAGGCTCCTGTCCTCATTATCTCCAGTATTTTACTATGCAAGACTTACGAAAACTGGGGAACCTATCAACCAAGGACAAATGATGCCTGCCTGGATGTACGAACGAGCAAGCTGTACCCAGGTGTGGTCATGATAAGGAGAGGATTTACCATGAAGCGGCCTGTAAAATGGCTGATTGCTTTCTTGCTTGTCGCAGGTCTATTGACGACAGTAGCTACGATTTCACCTGTACGTTCTGATGCTTTCAGCAAACAGATCGTCAAAGTAGGGGCTCAAGGCAAAGATGTACGGGAAATGCAAGGACGACTCAAATTTATTGGCTTCTATACGGGAAAAGTGGATGGTATTTTCGGCTGGCGCTCTTACTGGGCATTGCGCAACTTTCAATATGAGTTTGGGTTGCCTGTGGACGGTGTACTCGGACCGAAAACAAAGCTGAAACTGTACAATGCCACCAAAAACTACAGGCCGTCCGCTGCTGATCTTGGCGTGCCTCAAACAGCTCAGCCGGCACCTACTCCTGCTCCTTCAGCCAATAAAACGTATCACGCAACAGGCGTATCGAGCAATGACCTGAAATTGATGGCCAACGCCGTCTATGGGGAAGCTCGTGGGGAACCTTATATCGGACAAGTAGCCGTAGCGGCGGTTATTCTGAACCGGACCAAGAGCTCTTCCTTTCCAAACACACCCGCTGCTGTCATTTTTGAACCGCGTGCCTTTACAGCCGTAGCCGACGGACAAATTTGGCTGACCCCGAATGAAACGGCGAAAAAGGCAGTCAACGATGCATTAAAGGGCTGGGATCCGACGGGTGGTGCCATATATTACTTCAACCCGGATACTGCGACATCAGGGTGGATCTGGACACGGCCCCAAATTAAAAAAATCGGCAAGCATATATTCTGCCGCTAAGCACGTACACAGAATGCTCCAAAGTCAAACAGGCACTCAGTCATCATCTCGACTGTAGTGCCTGTTTTTCATTCACTTACGAACGCTGACCCTGCATATGCTGGGCCATCTTGGCAAAACGTTCTTCCGGTTCTGTGGTACCGCACACCCCACACTGAATCATGAAATTTTCCCCTTTGTACGGTTGGTGAAAAGCATCCAACTGATCGGAGGACAACTCCGCCACGACCTCTCCTGATTGCGGATCGAGGCGCATGTAGCGAGGCATTTGCTCGATCACCGTAAACCTCATGCGATTGGATTTGCAAGTTGGACAGAGCAATGGTCTTGTCAAGGGTTCCACCTCCAGATTTATTCACCGATTAGTTTCCTTCCAAAAGAGGAAAGCTATACCTATTCGACTGCCAACCCGATTGGAAAACAAAGATCTGCCTGGAGGAGAACGGATGAATCCACGCCTATTTTTCTCGCTGATCGCCGCAAGCTTGCTGCTCGCTGCGTTCGCCCACTATTTGACGGAAAATGAGATCTTTCAGTTTGTCACGGCTTCTATAGCTATCGTCGTGCTTGCAGCCTGGCTGGGGAAAGCGACAGAGAGCGTCGCTCATTACGCTGGGGACCGGATTGGAGGTTTTCTCAATGCGACCTTTGGCAATGCTGCGGAGTTGATCATTTCTTTTTTCCTCGTGCGGGAAGGATTGTTCGACATGGTGAAAGCATCGATCACCGGAGCGATCATCGGGAATATGCTCCTGGTGCTTGGCCTCAGTGTGCTGCTCGGGGGCATCAAGTACAAGGAGCAGAAGTTTAATGCCAAGCTTGCTGGTCACAACGCCTCCTTGATGACACTGGCCATTGCCGCCCTGTTTATCCCGGCAATCTTTATGCGTGAGCTTCCCCCCGTCAAAATTGAGACGCTGAGTATCGTGATTGCTGTTGTGCTGATCATTGCCTATTTGCTTTGGTTGGTCTTTTCGATGGTGACTCACAGCGATTTTTTGGCGGACCTTGATCCGCAAGAGAGTGAGCCCGTATGGTCCAAAGGAGTTTCGATCCTCATGCTGGCCTTGTCCACCGTGTTTGTCGCGATTGTGTCCGAATGGCTCGTACACGGTGTTGAACACCTCTCCAGCTCGTTTGGCTGGTCTGATCTGTTCGTTGGTGCCTTCGTGATTGCGATCATCGGAAATGCCGCAGAGCACAGCGCTGCCGTCCTCTTGGCTCTGAAAGGCCGGATCGGGGGTTCTGTAGAGATCGCCATCGGCTCCAGCCTGCAGATTGCCTTGTTCGTAGCACCTACACTCGTCTTGGTCAGCCTCCTGATCGGGAGACCGATGGATTTCGTCTTTACACCTTTTGAACTGGCTGCCATTGCTGCAGGCAGTCTGATCACGATCTCTATCACTCGTGACGGTGCTACCAACTGGTTTGAAGGTATGCTTTTGCTTACTGTCTACATCATCCTGGGTACAGCCTTTTTCTTCGTCTAGCTTCGGATCAAGCCATAGACTCGCTCATGAAAAAAGGACTGCTCCGTTGGCAGTCCTTTTCACGGTTAAAATACACCCAGCATATGCAGGAACACAAGGATAATAGCGATTGGGGCTACATATTTGAGCAGCATGAGCCAAAGAAGGAACATCTTTTTCCCGATGGAGGTTGTAGCCTGCAGTTCCTCGATCAGTACGGCTCTCTTCATTTTGAACGGTACGAAGATCGCGATTAAAAGAGCCCCCAGCGGCAGTAGAATATTGCTTACGAGGTAATCCGCCGCGTCGAAGATGGACTTGCCAAAAAGCTGGATATCAGCGAGCAGTCCATAGGAAAGAGCCGACGGGATTCCCGCCAGAAAGATCAGGAATCCAATGACCCAGGATAGTTTCTTCCGCTTCTGCTCGTCTCCTTTGGCTATGGACGCAACGATGATTTCCAGTAGCGAAAAGGCAGAAGTCAAGGTCGCAAACAGGAACAGCGCTAAAAAGATCAGGAGAAACAAGCTGCCGAGCGGAATTTGTTCAAAGACGGAGGGCAAGACAATAAATAGCAAGCCTGGCCCCGCCGTTGGTTCCACCCCCAAAGAGAACACGGCAGGAAATATCGCTAGACCGGCAAAGAGGGAGACCAACAGATTCAATCCGACAATAGAACCTGCCGATCGCACCAGATTTTCATTTTTCGCGAGGTAGGAGCTGTACGTCACCATTACGGATACCCCCACACTCAAGGAGAAAAACGACTGGCCCATCGCGTAGAGAATCGCTTCTGCATTCAGCTTGGAGAAGTCCGGCAGCAGGAAAAAGGCGACCCCTTCCATCGCACCCTCCAGCGTCAGGGAGCGAATCATGAGAACCAGAAAAAGAATAAACAAAGTCGGCATCATGTATTTGTTCGCGGACTCAATCCCGTTTTGCACGCCACGGGCGACCACCCATGAAGTGATCAGCATAAAAGCAAATTGTGCCGAAACAGCTCCTGCCGGATGGCCAATCACTTCTCTAAACAAAGCTTCATACGGCTGACCCATCAATTGGCCTGTAAAAGCGCGAATCAGATAGATGAGGATCCATCCGCCCACTACACTATAGAAGGAGAGTAGAATAAACGACGTGGCTACTCCAAGACGTCCAACCCAAGGCCAAAGCGTCCCCGGAGCAATCGCTTTGTACGCTGAGATGGCCTCTTTTTGGGTACTTCGGCCAATGGTAAACTCCGCCAGCAGCAGCGGCAGCCCAATCACGATGGTAAACAGCAGAAACAAAAGGAAAAACGCACCTCCCCCGCTCGTTCCTGCTACGTACGGAAATTTCCAGATGGCCCCCAAACCGATTGCCGAGCCGGCAGCTGCCAGGATAAAGCCTAATCTGTTCGTCCACTGCTCCTTTTGATTCATTGAATTGTGCACTCCTCTGTTGATTCTAGGTTGGTATTGAAAAATGAAAAACTCGCTCCACAAGGGAACGAGTTCTAATCTCGCGGTTGACCAATAGAACAAATCTACTGTAGTGGATTTTGTAAGGGATTACAATGCTTATTTTTGTCCAAATGAAAAACGAGGATGCATGGAGCTTCCTCGTTTTTACTTGTTGTTAAACATTTCATGAAGGTCGGCCAGCTTGCGCTCCAGTGAGCCCATGATTTCGCGACCAATCTCTTCCTCTATCAAACCGAGTCGTACCGCGTACTCTACTTCTCTTGAGAGCCCGAACATTTGCGTATCCAGTACTTCCTCATAAAGTGGGCACTGCGGCATGGTCAGGTTTTCCATCTGTACGTCGATCAGTTTAAAAATCTTGTCGGCGTCTGCTTGTAGCAACGCTAGCGCTTTTTGTTCCAGATCGATTACCTTTAATTCTGTCAAAACCTATCCCTCCGTTTGCCTCCATCCTTATCATCCATAGTACGCGATTCTGGGCGATTTGAAAAGGGGAGAAGAAGGATGAATTGCAACTAGCTAAAAGATACCAAGTTTCCACTCTCGCGACAACTGCTCCAGCAGCTTGACCCCTGCAACCGAATTTCCCTTGTCGTCGAGGGCTGGACCGAAGACTCCGATGCCCATACGATGAGGAACTGTAGCCAAAATCCCGCCTGCTACACCACTTTTGGCCGGAATACCTACATCGATCGCAAACTCCCCCGAAGCGTTGTACATGCCGCAAGTAACCATGAAGGTCTTGCAAATTCTCGCAATTGCTTGAGGAAATAGTTGTTCGCCTGTACAGCGGTCAAATCCATCAGCAGCCAAAACCATTCCCATGCGAGCCACCTCTTGGGCGGTCACCTCTATTGCACAATGCCGAAAGTATAGATCAAGGGTCTCATCTACATCAGCGGTAAGGACGCCACTGTCTTTTAAAAACCAGGCCAGGGCCCGATTGCGATCCGCTGTTTTTTTCTCAGAGCCGTATACTTCCTCGTTCACCCGGATGTCAGGATTTCCTGTCATTTTGCGCAGCAGATCCAGGATGCTGTCTAGACGTTCCTCTACGCCCTTCCCCTGAATCATTCCCGCTACGGCAATGGCTCCTGCATTGATCATCGGATTGAGAGGCTTGTGTGGCTTGATCGTCTCCAATTTGATAATGGAGTTGAACGGATCGCCAGTCGGCTCTTTTCCTACACGCGAAAACACTTCATCCGGCCCGTTCTGGCACAGTGCGACAATAAGTGAAAAAAGCTTGGAAATACTTTGCAAGGTAAAGCATACATCCGTATCACCCGTATTCAGAAACGTCCCGTCCGGCAAGCATACACTAACCCCTAATTGCCCCGGGTCCTGTTTGGCTAATTCCGGTATGTAGGCAGCCACCCGCCCACGATCCACAAACGCTTTGCCTGTGCTCCATGCTGCTTCCAACTGTTTTTGATCATACTGGTTGTTCATCACAGAACCTCTCAATCGACGACTAGTTTGTGAAATTGATTGTAAAGATGTAAAATCCTCCTGTCAAACGACGTTCTACCTCGAGAGCTCTACATGCTCAAGTACAGCCTTTTCCAATCGTTCCAGCCCCTCTTGAAGCAAGGCACGAGGACACGCGTAGTTGATTCGGCAGAACCCAGTGCCTGCTTGTCCAAAAATCGCGCCGTCCTGCATGCCGATGCGAGCTTTTTGCTGCAGCAATTGGAGCAAGTCTTTCTGTGGCAAGTTCAGCTTGCGAAAGTCTATCCAGCCCAAATACGTCGCTTCGGGTACACGCATGGAAACCTGCGGCAGCCTTTCTTGCAGAAACTGATGGATGAACTTCGCATTTTCATGCAAATACGGAAGCAGCTGATCGAGCCATTCTTCCCCATGCTGGTACGCCGCGATGGTCGCTTCGATTCCAAAAATATTGACGAGCTCATGACCCATACGGGCTGCTGTTGTCTTAAAAGCTCTTAGCAATTCACTGTTTTGCGTCAACACAAAGGAAGTGAACAAGCCTGCTATATTAAAAGTCTTACTTGCCGCCAGCAATGTCACACTTTGGTTGGCAAGCTCGGATGGTAAAGCGTAGTACGGGGTGTGGCTGCCTTTTTCATACACGAGATCGGCGTGAATCTCGTCGGAGATGACCAGAACACCATTTTTCACGCACAGATCGCCCATACGAATGAGTTCGTCACGCGTCCACACTCGTCCCACCGGATTGTGCGGACTGCAAAGCAGCAGCAGCTTGGCTTGGGGATCCCGCAGCTTGGCTTCCAGATCGTCCCAATCGATTTCGTAGCGACCATCCTTCTCCAGTAGCAGATTCTCCACCACCTGGCGTCCGCGATGTTCCACTGCCGAGAAAAAGGGATGGTAGACCGGCGGCTGTACGACTATTTTATCCCCTGGGGAGGTAAAGGCATCGATGGCTACATGCATGGCTGGAATGACACCCGCGATACTGGTCATCCAGCTCGTCTCCACTTCTACAGCGAAGCGCCGATGAATCCATTCTTTTAACGAACCGAAAAAAGCATCTGGCTTGATGCCATACCCGTAAATGGGGTGTGCCGCACGTTTGGAAAGAGCCTCCGTAATTGCAGGTAGGCAGGTGAAGTCCATATCCGCTACCCACAGAGGAATCATCCCTTCCCGGTTATATTCCGGTTGATTAGATTCCCACTTCAGACTGTCCGTTCCCTTGCGATCTACTACCGCATCAAAAACGTACTTCATATTGCCATCCCCATTTCTGATTTTTCTGTTAACAGAATATACCTTCTATTGGTATTTTCACAAGTAGATTCCCAATTTGCCTGCACTTCTTTTCCTAGGGTACAATGAAAGGGAAAAAATGATTCTACATTCGGAGGAATACCTCATGTCTGAAGTGATTGTGTTCAAAGGAGCTGTCTCCTTCCCCATTACCCTGGATCCTACCGTCTGGATTTTTGACGATCGGAAAATTGACTTGAGCACCTATACAGGTGAAGGCGATTCTGCTGATTCCGGAAAAGCCAAGTACCTGAAGGGCACCGGAGCCCAGTGGGATAAAGAGCTTGCAGAAGGCGCCCAGCTGCCGTCAGAGAGGCCAACCAGTCTGGTAGAAGCACGAAAAGCGCTGGAAGGTGACTACGGGATGCGTCTTGATCCGTTCATCACGAACGCTCAACCGTTGCCTGAAGCTACGCATGTCCGTCTTCATCGAGAAAACCAGGAGCCTATTACGTTGACAATTGCAGAAGCGAGAAACGCAATCCTGCAATTTTCACGTGACGGGAAACCAATCCGTGAGAACGGACCCGTCTATTTTTATCTGCCTGAAATGCTGCTTGCCAAGGAAGCTCCAATCGAAGGGATCACGATCATCGAGTTCGTCCAAAATCCTGAGAGCTAATTGCCAATACAGTATGGAAAAAAGCCATCCTTTTGATTCAATCGGATGGCTTTTTTACGTCTCATTTTCCGCTTTCTATGAACAATCAAGCATGCAATCAAGCACTCGCTTTGGAAATTCGTATGTTACGTTGTTTCAATTCCTGGCTCAGTAGTTCAATAAAAGCAGCATCTAGTTGAAGGTCGATAGCACGATGATATACCTCTATCAACATTTGATCGCTCATGTATTTCACCCTTGCTCACCTCCAGCTTTCTGATGAACCCATTTTATCAAAAGCTTGTACATCGAACAATCGTTCCTCTATCCACAAGCCTTGTGGACATCGTGTGGGTATCTTGTGGGCAAACTGTGCGCAAGTTCCGAAAACCCATTTGCCTCTATGTGAATATCCAAATCGAAGATATCCACAATTACTCGATTTTTGTCGAAAGAAAAATATTCCTCACTACGGTTTTTCGTACAAAAATGAAAAAAGGCCTTCCCAAAAGAAGGCCTTTTTTCATGTCTCACTCCTATTTACGGTTGTGCAATCTCGGTAACATGCAAAATTTGTTTGATCCGCTCGATTGCCCAGTCCAGCTCTTCTTTGCTGATGACAAGTGGTGGAGCAAAACGAATGGTCGTTTCATGGGTTTCCTTGCAGAGCAGACCCAGCTCTTTCAGCTTTTCGCAGTATGGTCGCGCAGCTGTCGACAATTCCAGGCCAATGAATAATCCCCGACCACGAATATCCTGAATCAATGGATTTTGGATTTCCTCTAATTTCTCCTTGAAATAAGCCCCAAGCTCCAGAGATCGTTGTACCAAGCCCTCGTCTTCCAATACGTCCATCGCCGCCACAGCAACCGCACATGCCAACGGATTACCGCCAAATGTGGAACCGTGCGAGCCTGGTTCGAAAACATTGAGAACTTCCTTGTCAGCCGCAACAGCAGAAATCGGGAGCACGCCGCCACCCAGGGCCTTGCCCATGATGTACATATCAGGCTTGACACCTTCCCAGTCGCTGGCAAACAGCTTTCCTGTTCGTCCAAATCCGGTTTGGATCTCGTCGCTTACCAGAAGGACATTGTTTTCTTTACATACATCATACGCTGCTTTCAGGAAGCCCTCAGGAGGCATGATGATCCCTGCTTCTCCTTGGATGGGTTCAAGCATAAAGGCAGCGGTATTTGGAGTAATGGCTTGTTTCAGTGCATCAATGTCTCCGTATGGAATGATCTTGAATCCTGGAGTAAAGGGACCAAAGCCGCGGCGATATTCTTCCGCTGAAGAGAAGGAAGTGACCGTGACCGTACGACCGTGAAAGTTACCTTCGCAGACAATGATTTCAGCTTTATCCGCCTCTACCTTCTTCACGTCATAGGCCCATCGCCGCACTGCTTTTATCGCGGTCTCTACCGCTTCAGCCCCTGTGTTCATCGGCAAAATCATGTCTTTGCCGGTTAAGGCTGACAGTTTTTCGTAAAAGATACCCAGCTGATCGTTGTAGAAGGCACGCGAAGTGAGTGTCACCTTGTCCGCTTGATCCTTCAGTGCAGCGATGATGCGCGGGTGACGATGTCCCTGGTTCAGTGCAGAGTATGCGCTTAGCATGTCCAGATATTTGTTGCCTTCCGGATCGTATACCCATACTCCCTCGGCACGATTAATCACAATCGGGAGTGGATGATAGTTATGCGCTCCGAATTTTTCCGTTTGCTCAATCACTGCTTTTGTATGTGTCATATTGACGACCTCCTTCAAAATGGACACTTTCCTTACTGAGTAGAGCAAGAATGATGCCAACACGACAACCAGTGCTGCAATAGGAATCCCCTACAAAAACGCAAAATTTTTTTACTTCTATCCATGCTGCCATTTTTTGCTGCAAAAATCCTTGGCACATTTCGCAACTATGCTATGATTAAGCTATAAGAAAACCTCTATCTATCGGGGCCTTCGTCAGGCCACTCCCCCGTAACTTTTGAGGTAGAAAGCTGGTGATTCCCATGTCATCTCCCCTGCAACACCACGGACCGGATACGTTGCTTCGGATGTACGAGCATATCCTGAATGAAATCAACGAGGGTGTCCATATCATCGATCGTAACGGCACAACGATCCTTTACAACCGCAAAATGATGGAGTTGGAAGCGATGACGGCTCAGGATGTGTTGAATAAACCTTTGTCAGAGGTATTCGTCTTTCCTGAGGGTCAAGCGAGTACATTGCTCACTTGCTTGCAAACGGGCAAGAGTATCCGCAATACCAAACAAACGTACTTCAATGGAAAGCGCAAAGAAATCACGACAATCAACCATACCCTCCCCATCGTCGAGAATGGACAGGTGATCGGAGCTGTCGAAATCGCCAACGACATCACGAAAATGGAACGGTTGATTCGTGAAAATCTCCAGGAAAAAAACGGCGCACGCTATACATTTGCTGATATCGTTGGCAACAGTTTGTCACTGCGAGAAGTAGTGGCAAATGCCAGCCGTGCAGCCCGTACCTCATCCTCAGTTCTGGTGGTCGGCGAGACAGGAGCGGGCAAGGAATTGTTTGTGCAAAGCATCCACAATGCCAGTCACCGTGCTTCCCGACCTTTTATCTCGCAAAACTGTGCTGCCCTGCCGGACACCCTGATCGAGGGACTGCTATTCGGGACTGCACGTGGTGCGTTTACAGGAGCTATAGAGCGTCCCGGTCTTTTTGAACAGGCAGAAGCTGGCACACTTTTCTTGGATGAGATCAACGCGCTTAGTATGCCTCTCCAGGCCAAATTGTTACGTGCTTTGCAGGAGAAGACCATTCGACGCATCGGCGATACCAAAGACCGCGCGATCGATGTCCGAATCATAGCAGCATTGAACGAAGATCCGATCGAGGCCATCGCCAATCAGCATTTGCGAAAAGATCTTTACTACCGCCTGGGCGTGGTCACCTTGTTCATCCCACCGCTTCGCGAACGGTTGGAGGATGTTCCGGTTCTTGTGGAGCATTTTATTCAAAAGTACAATCCGTTGTTTCAAATGGAAGTCACGGGTGTCAGTGAAGATGCGATGGCCTTTTTCATGCAGCACGACTGGCCGGGCAACATCCGTGAGCTGCAGCACTTGATCGAGGGTGCGATGAATTTGATGGGTGAGGAAACGCTGATTACGCTCGAGCATTTACCCTTGCACTTTTTGGGTCGATCACCAGCCGTAAACGTGAACAACACTGTCAGTCACACCCCATCTATTTCAACTCCGCCTTCGGGACAGCCACTCAAGGAGGTCATGGAGGATTTTGAAACCTCCTACATCCAACAGACTGTTACCAAGCACAATGGCAATATCTCCAGAGCGGCGAAGGAGCTGCAAATCAGCAGACAAAGCTTGCAGTACCGATTGAAAAAATTGGGAATCCGCAATCCCAACGATTAGTGTAAAGGTAAAAAAGAAAAGCTTGTGACGCCCTTCGAGGAGCGCACAAGCTTTTCTTTCTTTTCGTCATGTTGAGTCCTATATGGAGATACTTACAATTTCTGTGACTACAACCATCGCAAATACGGCAAATCCCAGGGAACTCGTAACTAGCAGCATGAGCTTCAGTTTTTTCATATCTTCCATGAAATGGTCCCTCTCTTTCCTGCGCCAAACGTCTATACCGTTATATACGTTTGACTACAGAAAAATGTTTCAGGTCGCTCAAGTTTTCATAAATTTGCCATCTTTGTACAATCCTTTTCCATCTCATTGGTATCCTGCTCCATCTGATACAGCTTCCAGGCAACAATCAGACCGACCAAGAGACAAATGCTCCATGGCATCCACGGCATGGCCATCTCTCTGCCCAGGTCGTACACCCAGCCGCCGACAATCTGTCCGACGGAACCTCCAATGGCAACCGAGTAACCATTAAAGCCATAGTAGGCACCTACCAGCTCTTTTGGCGCAAATCTCGGTACCATCTCCACCAGGTTGGGAACAGAAATCATCGTTCCTAATGCGTAAAGGAACACGTTGATGAGCATGAGCCATAGTGATTGGGTAAAAGTAAGCATGAACAGTCCGATGCCCATGACCAGTGTACCGATCCCAATCAAGGTAAGTCTTTGCTGATAGCCGTCCAGCCACCGCGTGACCTGCATTTGCAGCACGATGACGGAAATGGAAACCGTCGACAGGACGACACCTACGTAAAATTTATCATGCATCACATCCTCGACAAATCGAGGGATCGTCAGGAAGATCTGCATGTTCAGATAATAGTAGCCCATCAAAATAATCGTAAAGCGTACAAAGCGTTTGTCTTTGATGACATGCGACATGCTCTCCCAAACGCTGTATCGGGTGTTCTTCGCTGCAATCGGTGGCAGTAGAAAGAACAACACGAGTCCGCAAAGGGCGAAAATACCCCCTGCAAACAAAGAAAGGTACGTAAAGTCGACCGCTGCCAGCGCAGTACCCACCAGTTGGGAGCCGACGACACCGATATTACCCAATACATTGCGGAAAGCGAATACTTCCTTGCGCACGGAATCAGGTGTATGCACAGCAAATGCGGCCGATACTGCCGGGTCAAAGAGAGAACCCCCAAGACCTGATAAAATAGCAGCGACAAAGAAATGCCACGTCTCGGTGCAATACGCAAACATGGCAAAACCAACGGCACGTACAAGCATGCCGATGACCATCGTGCCCTTGTAGCCAAATAAATCTGCCATCGCTCCGCCCAAAAAGGCGAATCCTTGCTGTGAAAATTGCCTGACACTTAATACCAAGGCAGCCATTGCCAAGGTCCAACCGATGCTCCCGGTCAAATGTAATGTGAGATACGGGATTAACGCATAAAAGCCTAGATTCATCATGAAGGAGGTGGATAACAGCAGCTTTACAGCTAGCGGTGTCTCCCTCCATGTTTCGCTCTTCATGTCCTGTACGCCTCTCTCTCATATCTCCCGATTGATTTAGGGATACTCCCAGCTTAAAGAACAAGGTATACTTTGAGAAACGAACAAAATTGGTTATGGTTATCAAATATTTAGATAAGAGGGATTTTCCAGTATGGACTTCGAACAACTACGCGCTTTTTATACATTGGCTCAAACCAAAAACTTCACGAAAGCAGCAGAAATCCTGCATCTCGTACAATCAACGGTCACGATGCGTATCAAACAATTAGAGGAAAAAGTGGGAAAACCCCTCTTTGTTCGTGATAAACGAAGTGTCGAAATCACACAAGCGGGCTTAACACTATTGCCGTATGCCGAACGAATCCTGCAATTATCGCATGAAGCCTTAAATGAGGTCGCATCCTTGCATCCTTATGAAGACTACTTGTCCGTAGGCAGCCTGAATTCAATCTGGACCTCCATTCTCGAACCGATTTTAAAGGAATATCACTTCCGCTATCCGTCGATCGCTCTCAGCACAAAAACGGGCCGATCTTCCGATGTGATTCAATACCTGCTCGATAATGTCATCCAGATCGGCATCGTCTATGTCCCGCCGTCCTTGCCGAACTTCGACGTTATTCCCACGTGGGAAGACGAAGTGGTCCTGGTGTGCGACCCGAAGAGTACTTTTGCCGAGACTAATACCGTCGATGCGAGCGAGCTTCGCCACCTGCCCATCCTGTACATGAGCTGGGGACCTCCATTTAATGAATGGATCCGACAAACCCTGCCGCGCAATTACGTCCCACGCCTCAATGTAGACAAAGCGGAGCTGGCGATCGATCTGGTCAAGGAAGGGTTGGGTGTGAGCCTCTTGACTCGTTCTACCGTCAAGGCTGATCTTGCCGCCGGGACACTCAAGGAACTGATCATCACGGGCAACAAACCGCCAAAACGTTCTGCCTACATCGTATTGCCTCGCGATAAAAAGAACAAGCCCAGCGTAGAAAAATGGCTGGGCTTGATGAAAGAATTCGGCTATCACACATAGCCATGATCTACCGAGTTGTTTCTAGTGGAGAGACGATCGCAGGTCGTCTCTTTTCCCATCGCTGGTAAGTAATACGAGCTCCAAAATAGAGAACCATGGAAAGACAAAAGCCAGTCAGTATATCACTCAGGTAATGAACCCCCAGATACACACGGCTCGCAGCCAATAAGAAGACCAGCGCGATCGCAACTGGCTGAATGAGCGACGACCAGCTTTTTTCCTACCAGCAGAGTGAGAAAGATCGTAAGCGCTTCTGACCGATACCCCTTGAAAAAACAAACGATCACCACGATGATTCCCAGAGGAGCCAGTGCACTCGCACCTCCCAAAAAGGTGAGTGCACTCAGAAAAGTCGTGATCCAATCCGCACGTATGACTTCCATCCATTCAAATGCGAGGCGGTCTGCTGCGGTTAGTGCACTGCTGATATGTAAACCAAGCATCAAAATAGATAAAACAGCAAAGATACCGAGCTGTAACGGCTGCACAAAATTTTTAGTTTCGCTCATAAACAAACCTCTTTCTCCATCAATGAACGCAGGGATGCTGCAAAACGCTGATCATCCTCACGCGTACGGGCAGCAGGCCCACGTGTTCTTCCTCCCCCTCTGCGATATCGGGCTTTTTCATTGCGCTCCTCCAGATGGAACTCGATTCGGTCTGGATCAAAAATCATGCCGTGCGGTGTCAGAGAAAACGCCTTTTTACCCAAAATGAGTGCAGCAAGACCGATATCCTGCGTGACGACGATATCCCCTACTCTGGTCTCGTTCGCTACCTTCATGTCGACCGCCTGCTGACCAGCGTCTACTACCGTATGGTTTTCCCCATGCAATTGATGATTGAAGCTCGCGTATGTCAAACATCTCCAGTTCAATTCCGCACTCAGTGCTTGTGCGATCGCCAGTGCCTGGCGAGGGCAAGCATCTGCATCGATCAAGATGCGACGTTCTTTCATGGGCATCCACCCTTTCCTGCGCTTTTCTCTCCCCAATCCGTCTCCATTTTTGATATGATGGGAATGGAGAGGAGTGAACGAACCATTGCGTTACCAATTTATACAAGATGAACGACTTGGCATTTCGCTGCCCATGCTCCATTTGGACTGGGACGACTATTCGAGCGAAGAGCGAGCTGACATACTCTTGGAGTGGGAGGAAATTCGAGCAACCATTCCAGATCGCATCCTCCAATTGGAAGTGATCATCATTGAAAAAACCAAGCAAATGTCAGAAGAGGAAAATTTCCTACGCTCTTGCGAATTAAACAGCGAAATCCATGAATTGGCCAGTCTCATAAATGATCTTAATATATGGTTCCGAGTACAGCAAGATCACGACACCAAAGTGCACCAATGATCTTCCTATGAACCAGCAGTTGGCGAATTGAAAAAGACATTCAAACAACGTTTGAATGTCTTTTTCGCTTTGGTCCCTCGACCACGTCACACGATTTTATACAGTTGTCGCCTTCACTTTTATCCGTCGAGCCATTTGCAGTGCCATCAGGCCAGTGACGTGTGGGGCTGCCATTGACGTCCCATTCAGCTTTCGGAATTGATTACCCGGCCACGTAGATAATATGTCTACCCCAGGGGCTCTCCGATCGGCTCCCTTGCCCCTTGAGCTGAACGATGCCAGATTGCCGTTCTGATCGATCGCACTAACTCCCACTACCCCATCGTATCTGGCGGGATATTCGACTTCTCCGCCATTGTTCCCCGCTGAAGCCACCATCACAACGCCACGGTCATTTGCCTTTTTAATGACGCGTGCGAGTGCCTCACTGTACTGCGGCATGCCAAAGCTCATGTTGACGATGTCCATTCCATTCTCGATCGACCAGTTGATGGCCCTCAGAATCGTAGCGAGGGATGACTTTCCTTCCTCGTCGAAGGCACGTATGTCATAGATATGGGACTCTGGAGAAACGCCAACGATTCCTCTTTGATTCATCTCGGCTACGATAATTCCAGCCACGTGTGTGCCGTGACCATTTTGCCTGCCGCGAACAAAGTCGACACCACCTTTGACTCGGTTCTTTAATTCAAAATGATCGCGTGAGATCCCTGTATCGATGACACCGATCTTGACTCCCGCACCCTTTCCCTTTTTCCAGCGCCGTTGTGCACCAACATACTTCACACCCCATGGGATCTCTTCTTCCGCATGCAGCTTTATTGTCAAATTTTCTTCCACAGTCGCCTTGTAGCGTTCACAGTGCTTTTGAATCAACCGATACACCTGTTGATTCACGCACATACAGGACATGTCATCGAAGCTGCGCCACGGCTTTTTTTCCTTTTGGGACCTGATTTTTCCCTGCAAGTCACGTAATATCTCGCCAAATGGCGTTTCCTGATGAAAGCTGATAATCTTCAACTCATTAGCCTCCTGTCATGCTTCTTTCTGCCTCATCCTATGTGCTTTTGACCTTGGAGGGTTGGGCATTTACACATGCCTGCCAAAATAGGCGAGAAAACCGGTGCATGTGTCCAGACAAGACAGTAGCTTCTTCCATATAACTGCATGGAGACCAGCCACCAGCATGAGAGGAGCGAATGAGCATGGGAAAAGAAAAAGCCAATGACATATTGAAGAAAATCAACAAAAAGAGCAAGAAAAAATGGAAAATGGACGATATCAAGGCACTTGGCAAGGGATATACCAAAAAAGACCTCAAGAACGGTAAGAAATTGGATGAACTGATCAAAAAGGTAAGCAAAGCTGTAGGTGTAAAATTGAGTGACAAACAAATGTCTTCCGTTAAAAAACAAGTGCAAGATCGACTGGGATAAGATGTTTCAAGGGGATGCAACCACAATGGGTTGCATCCCACTTTTTATGAAATCCATACAAAAATGGAGAGCTGAGAGGCTCTCCATTTTTGCAGTATTGTCAACCAGATCGCTGGTATGTCTTAATCACACGCACATGCAACGATCACGAGCAATACGAACAACACCAACACCAAAGCAAAATCGTCGAATCCAAATCCGTTAAATACACTACTCATTCGCTTTCCCTCCTTTATCGGCAACTAGTCATACTGTATGTGCGGATCGTCAATCCTGATTGGACTCCCGCCTACATGCGTGCCCGTTTTTGGACGCATACCCTCAGTGCCGATAAGAAAACTTGGCCCCACCAAGCTTTTGGCGGGGCCTTAGTTGCACTTATGTCGATAGGCAAAAATTTAAATTCCTATCGACCAAAGAAAGTCATGGAATTAGCTGGCTCGACGCTCTACCCGCTCTGGCAGCGCGTATTGTTTTTTCATCACCATTTGCCAAAACGGAATGGTTCTTTGAATCATCGGTCCAGTCAACAACGCGATCAAGACCGTACCGACAGAAACAGGTCCACCTAATGCGGCTCCCGCGATTAGAACAGTAACCTCGATGATCAATCTTACTTTTTGGATGCTCCATCCCAGGCGCTCATTCATCGCCAGCATGAAGCTGTCTCGGGGGCCAGCTCCAAGACGTGGAGAGAGATACATGCCGATGCCTACGCCCATGATCATCATCCCCATTAAAAACATCACGGTGCGTTCGAACAAACCCTCGATTTGCGGCACGATATCCCACCACAAAATCAAATCCAGAAAACTGCCGAAACAGACCATATTCAGAAACATGCCAAATGTAGGCTTTATCTTGGCGAGCAAATAAGAGGACAAGATAACGACAACCCCAACAATTTGCGACCATATTCCAATCGTTAGACCAAACGTTTTCTGCAGACCAATATGAAAAGTATCCCAAGGCGCTACTCCCATGTTTGCCTGAATGGTCAGAACGCACCCGAAGGCTCCGATAAAGAGCCCCAGCATAAACATGCCATAGCGTATCACAATGGACCTGCTGATCCGTATACCGGACACTGCCTTTCACCTTTCCTCTCCTCTTAAACCCCTCTATCTCTACTAAATTCTCTTCCAGCCTGCGATGACCTCAAAGAAAATTCCATCCTTGCGGTAATACGCCTCAGGCTTGTCGTAATCCAGGTAGGTCGCTGCCTCCCGGAGGCGATCACCCGACAAAATCACTTGGCGCTGCTTATTGGCAGCGTCCCTGTATTCAATAACCAGATTCACTTCTTCTTGCAGGCAGTGTGCCACCAGCTCTTCCGGTGTTGTGAAGGTAATCCGTTTCATACCCCTCTTTCCTTTCTTACGTCCTGTTAATGATCATTCATTATAACAGGGATCGTTCCTTTCTCCCATCGTTTTTCGCACTCTCTTGACTGGCAGACTATAGAAATCCGCTGCCAGGGTCGTAGCAGGAAAACGCTCTCTCGCCTCAGCCAACAGATCTTCCATCGTAAAGTCCCCTTCTTCATCCTCATAACGCGGACTAAAGTGGGTCAAGCAGAGCATTTTCACGCCTGCTTTGCTCGCCAGCTTGGCGGCTTCCTGGGCTGTCGAATGACCGCTGCGAACAGCCAAATCCTTATCCCGCTGCGCATACGTCGCCTCATGAACCAGCAAATCAGCATCCTGAGCAAGTTCAAGAACGGATTGACAAGGCTCGGTATCCCCGCTAATCACGATTTTTCGTCCTGGCTGTGCTTCCCCTACAAAATCCTTCCCGTCAAGCATCCGACCATCGGGCAGCACGACCTGCTCTCCTCGTTTCAATGCACCATAAAGAGGCCCAGAAGGCACCCCCATCTGTTTGGCAAGCTCGACCTGGAATGCGCCCGGCTTCTCTTTTTCTTGCACGGCATAAGCAAAGGACTGCACCCGATGCTTGGCCGGACTGCAGGTCACGATAACCTCGTCATCCTCATAGACAACACCCTCGCTCACGATATGGATCTGCAAAGGATAGTGCAGATGGACAGGACTGACCTCCATGATCGCGCGATAATAACGATCCAAGCCTGGGGGTCCGTACAGATCGAGCTGCGATGCTTCCCCGTTGCGCAGCGATCGGCTGGCCAGCAATCCAATCAGGCCATAAAGATGGTCACCGTGCAGATGCGTAATGAAGATTTTTTCCAACTGACTGATTTTCATCGGCGCCCGAAGCAATTGATGCTGGGTCCCTTCTCCGCAGTCAAAAAGCCACCATTTTCCTGCTTGCATAAAGCGAAGTCCAATCGCGCTCACATTCCGCTTGGTTGTGGGTGCTCCGGAACCTGTTCCCAAAAAAGTAAGTATCACGACTTCTTGTCTCCTTTTGCTTCAATGCGTCCACACTGTCGTTTGTTCAGGCGCCTGTCCCTTCATCTGGGCATTCACCCTTTTTTCCATCATCGCATACCTTACCACAGACAACAAACCTAGCAAGGAGGGACTTTGGATGATGAAACGTCTTCTCTCTCTGGGTATGGCTATCGGCCTTGTGGGAATGGCCATCTTGAGTGGTTGCTCAAGTGCCCCAGAAAAAATTCGTATCGGTGAAGTGACTCGCTCCCTGTTCTACGCGCCCTTGTATGTAGCCTTGGAAAAGGGCTTCTTTCAAGAAGAGGGATTGGATGTAGAGCTGTCCACCATTCCTGGCGGAGACAAAGTCATGTCCGCCTTACTCTCGGATGGCATCGATGTGGCGCTCGTCGGTTCCGAAACGAGTATATACGTCGCACAGCAAGGAGCGGCTGATCCAGTCATCAACTTCGCGCAATTGACACAGACAGACGGCACGTTCCTCGTCGCACGTGAAAAAACAGATTCTTTTTCGTTTGATCAACTGAAAGGCACGGTCTTCCTCGGCCAGCGCAAAGGCGGCATGCCTCAGATGGTTGGCGAATACGTGCTGAAAAAGCACCAAATCAACCCGCAAAGCGATCTGGAGTTGATCCAGAACATCGAATTTAAAAACATTGCCGCTTCCTTTGCATCTGGTACCGGAAAATACGTACAGTTGTTCGAACCGGAAGCCTCTCGTTTTGAGCAGGAAGGCATCGGTCATGTCGTCGCTTCGTTTGGCAAGGAAAGCGGCACAGTGCCGTATACCGTGTTTATGACCAAGCAAAGCACAATCGACAAAAACCCGACTGCTATCCAAAAGTTTACCAATGCCGTTTACAAAGGGCAACAATGGGTTGCCAGCCATTCACCCAAGGAAACCGCGGATACCATCGCCAAGTACTTCGAGCAGATCAAACCGGAAATCATGGAAAGTGCCGTTAAACGCTATCTGGAGCAAGGCTCCTATGCCACAGATCCGATTTTGGATGAAGCAGAATGGAAGCAGCTCCAGGACATCATGGATTCCGCAGGAGAGCTAAAAGGCCCCGCCGATTACGCCAAACTGGTGAATACGACTTTTGCCAAAGCTGCTATAGAAGGGAAGTAGACCATGATGAACAAGACTCCTTCTACGCCGGCCAAAATTGAACTCGGCCACGTGACCCATCTCTATCTATCCTCGAACAGGGCATTCATGGCGGTCAAGGACATTAACCTACGCGTGGAGGAAGGCGAGTTCATTTGTCTGGTCGGTCCCAGTGGTTGTGGTAAAACCACGCTGCTCTCCTTGATTGCCGGATTGGAGCAGCCTACATCCGGCAAGATTCTCATTGATGGCAACAGGGTCACCGGGACATCCTCACAAGTAGGCTATATGCTTCAGCAGGATTACTTATTCAACTGGCGCAGTATCGAGGATAACGTATTCCTCGGCCTGGAGATCAAGGGAATACGGAACAAAGAAACCGAGGAGTACGCTTTGCACTTGCTCGATGAAATGGAATTGATTGATGTCCGCAAGTCATCTCCGACGCAGTTGTCAGGAGGAATGAGACAGCGCGTCGCTCTCGTTCGCACCCTCGCCTGTCAGCCGCAAATTCTGCTACTCGACGAGCCATTCTCCGCTCTCGACTACCACACCAAATTAAAGCTGGAAGACCTGGTGTTTACCACACTGCGGCGGCATAAAAAAACCGCGATTTTGGTAACACATGATCTGTCTGAATCGATTGCGCTTGGTGATCGGGTGCTGATTTTTTCCAGAAATCCCGGCCAAGTGCGAACGGAACTCACGATTCCAGCTCCGATTCGCCATGCACTGCCTTTTGAAGCACGCAACCAAGAGGGCTTTTCAGATCTGTTCCAATACGTGTGGAAAGAGATGGAGGTGTTGTCCGATGCAGCCAAAGGAGATTGAAGCCGTCCATCAACGCTACCTGAAAAAAGAAGGGAGAACACGCTCCTTGGTTTTCATTACGCAAATCCTTCTCTTTCTGGTATTCATAGGGCTTTGGGAAGTGCTGTCGCGAACGAATTTAATCAACTCTCTAATCTTTAGCTATCCGTCCAAAATCGTCGCTCTCCTATGGGCGCAGCTGGCAGATGGCAGTCTGCTCCCTCATGTCGGCATGACGGTGTGGGAAACGGTCGTAGGCTTTGTACTCGGCACTTTGATTGGTACCTTGATCGCAACCGTGATCTGGTGGTCCCCCTTCTTGTCTCGCGTACTAGAGCCCTATCTGGTCATCGCCAACAGTATGCCAAAGGTTGCCCTTGGCCCCGTCTTTATCGTCCTGTTCGGCCCTGGCCTGGTCTCGGTCATCGCGATGGGGTTAGCCATCTCCGTGATTATTACAACCATCAATATCTACACCAGCTTTCGGGAGGTCAACCCGAACTTCGTAAAGGTCGTCCAAACGCTAGGCGGCAACAAACGGCAAATCTTCACGTCCGTGATCCTGCCTGCTACGATTCCTACCATTTTGGCGACCTTGAAGGTAAATGTCGGTCTTTCCTGGGTAGGTGTGATCGTCGGAGAATTCCTTGTATCGCAAATTGGATTGGGCTACCTGATTATTTATGGCTTCCAGGTTTTCAATTTTACCCTGGTCATGATGAGCCTCGCCATCATCGCTCTCGTCGCAACCTTGATGTACCAAGGCGTAGCGTATTTAGAACGGCGGCTCACCAGCCAGTTTAAATAGATTGATTCACAAAAACGGTGCTGTCCCGTACTCACATACGGACAGCACCGTTCCCTTTCACCCGATACGATTCAGATTAAGCTTGCTGAAGTAAAAACTTTTTACCATATTCCCCGTGGTCCAGAATGGCCGGATCTTCGATTTGAATCGTAGAATGCTTGATACCGTACTTGGTCTTGAGCAGATGGTTGATGGCCATAATCACGCAATACGGTTGAATATTTTCTCTCACAAAGACGTGCGCGGTCAACGAGTAATGATCCGTAGTCACTGCCCACAAATGAAGCTCATGGACGTCCTCTACCCCTTCGACCCTACTGATATCTTCGCGGATTTTATCCAGGTCGAATTTCTCAGGTACAGATTCCATCAATACAGCGAACGACTCGCGAATGATCTTCGCCCCTCCGATGAAGATAATTCCTCCAATCACCATACTGATCAACGGGTCAAAGATGTAAATACCCGTAAAGTAAATCAATACAGCGGAAGCAATGACTCCGATCGAGCTGAGCAAATCTCCGATAAAGTGCCAGAGCGCGCTTTTCACGTTGAGGTTTTCTTCATCTTTTATACTGCGGCTTAAGACGATGGTCAGGACGATGTTTACAATCAAGCCGATGGAAGCAATGATCAGCATCAGCTGCAGATCTACATCCTGTGGATGGATCATTCGTTTAATACCTTCGACAAAGATTCCGATTGCAATGATAGAAAGAGCTAATCCATTCAAAAACGAAGCGATAATCTCGAAGCGCAAGAAGCCAAAGGTGTACTTCTTATTAGGCTTGCGCGTTGCCAAGTAAATGGCAGTCATGCTCAACCCCAATGCGATGACGTCGGAGATCATGTGCGCCGAATCCGATAAGAGGGCGAGTGAATTGGAAAGCAGCCCTCCAACAACCTCCACAATCGTAAAAAATAGCGTCAGCATCAAAGTAATCCAAAGTGTTTTCTTTGATCTATGCTGCTCCTTCACATGGTTCAGGTGATGATAATCAATATTCTTCATAGGAATGCTTCCTCTCATTTAAAAATAATAACTATTATCTAATAATTAATTTAATCATACTCCTTCTTAACGATTTAATCCAATGAACGTTTTATGGATCATACAAGTGATTTTCATTACCAATAGCCACATACGAAGAAAGAAGCTATCCCATCGTCTCGTGACAAGGGATAGCTTCTATTCATATTTCATACCGGTATAGCTTTATTTCCAGAACTTCCACCAGCTCTTTTTCTGTGCGGAATCGCCAGCCTGTTCTTGAGCCACTTTTTGTTCCGCTGCTGCTTCTACCTCTGCCGCGCCTGGGATACGGGCGAGAAATTGATCGACCATCGGTTTAAAGTTATCAGCCAAGTGATCTTGCATATGACGCAATATCGCAATCGCCTTTTCCTTTTGATCGGTAGCGAGCAACGCGTTGGCGTAATTAAATCCTGCATATGGAAACGGGAAATCGGGCTGCCAATACTCTTCACAAATCTGAATCAGCTGGTAGACGTATCCGGCTTGTCCTAACTCCCCTGTTACAGTCATGACTACCTCGAAGCGATCTGAAGACCCTTCAATGGCTTGCTTGTACCAGTGCATCGCTTTCAGGAGGTTTTCCTCACTCAGTGCGACTCGCGCCAAGTGCAGCTTTGGACGCCACGCCCCTTCTTTGGCAGCAAGCGTTTCCAATCTGCGTCTGAGCTCATCCTTTTTTCCGCCAGCAATGAAAGCTTGCGCGTATAAATTCAAAGCATTTTCCTGGTTCGGATCTTTGAACAAAGCTGTTTCCAGCATTTCAAAGGCTTTAGCTTCGTCACCCTCAGCTCCATAGATTTTGGCCAGGTTGGTACATGCGGCTCCTGAAGCCGGAAAACGATCCAGACAATTGATCAAAATCGTTTTGGCTCGTTCAAATTCTCTGGCTTGCATGTGGACGACAGCGCGAAAAATCAGTGCTGACTCGATGGGCCCGTACAGCTCCAAAAGCCTGTCCGCAGCGATCGCAGCCTGTTCGTTGAACTGATCCTTCGCCAGCTCCATGGCGTACTCTCGCAGCTTCTCCTTGTTGTCCCAGTATTTATCCAGGTTGCCGGGAATCACTTTTTTTTGATAAGCTTCACGCGACATCTGTACGGATTGGCCCAACTCATTGGTAAACGTCACAAAATCAGACATGAAACAGCCTCGCTTTCATTTCCTACACAAATTGTATCAAGAGAATGGACGAATCCAGCAAAGAAGAACGATTTTCCCATAAGGAAAACCGTTCAGATCCGCGTCTCCCGTCTCAAATCCAGGCTTTCATGTTTACTTTGCGGATAAATTCTTCCATTGATTCCTTGACGGGTTCGTCATTAGCCGTTTCCGCCTCCTGCATGCCCAGCAGTTGACGAAATAATGCTTCGTTGCGTGTTGCCAGCGCGTAATCGAGCAAAGCCTCGCGGGATACTCTCTCAGCCTCCTCTTCCAGAAGCTGCTCTTCCAGAGCGATATCCTCTTCAATAACGGGGAATTGCTTATCTATTTTAGGGATTCGCACTATCCACGCAAATGCACTGTCGGGATTACGGTCACGAGCGATCAGGTACCCGTATTCGCTAATTGGCAAACCTTGCTCAAAGGAGTCGGCCACGATGACGACACGTTGTCCAAGCTTGAACATGAGCGTCAACTCCTAAATAAGATTAATTCTTATCATACTAAATTATATGTGCGCTTGGGAAGGGAAAACCCTCGGGAAGGGCTTGCACACAAAAAGTTTGTTGTGTGAAGCAAAATGCGTTACACTTTGATGTACATGCATTTTTTTATATAAAGTGTCTGGTAAACGAGGTGTACGAGCATGCAAATGACCGCAGGGTTCTCCTTCTTTATCGTGGGTTGGACGATTGTTCTGGTCAGTCTGATGTTTATTGGCGGATACTTCATGTTCCGCAAATTTTTGAAATCGATGCCCAAACAGGATGGCAAGTCTGATCTCGATTGGCAGGATCATTATATTGATAAGACGCGCTCGCTTTGGACGGAGGAAGGGCTTGAGCTGTTGAACGAACTGGTCTCCCCCGTGCCACAGCTTTTTCGTGACGTTGCGCGGCGCTCTATCGCGGCCAAGATCGGACAACTGGCTCTGGAAGAGAAAGCACACACCATTACAACCGATTTGATTGTCAAAGGGTACATCGTCGCTACACCGAAAAGAGATCATAAGTGGCTCATTGCCCATCTGGAATCCAAGCAAATCGATTACACGCCTTATGAGAAGTATTTGAATGCTGAATCTTAGAAAACCTGACGAAAAAGCTGCCATCCTGGTCCTGTAACAGACCAGCAAGATGGCAGCTTTTTTATAATCTCTTTAATCCAGAGTCAGAACGACGCGACCGTTGATTTGCCCTTTTTCCATACGCTCAAAGATTTCGTTGATCTTCTCCAATGGCTGAGTCTCGATGATTGCTCTCACTTTTCCACGCGCTGCAAAATCCAACGCCTCCTGCATGTCTTTTCTAGTGCCCACGATGGAGCCTTTTACCGTTACTCCGTTAAGAACGGTATCAAAGATCGGGATTGGCAGGTCGGCATTCGGCAAGCCCACGACGACCAACGAGCCTCCGCGTCTCACCGACTTGTACGCCTGCTCAAAAGCCTTTTTCGTGACAGCGACACTGATCGCAGCATGAACGCCACCGACTTGCTCCTGAATGGCTTGAATCGGGTCTGTTTCACTGCCGTTCACCGTTACGTCTGCTCCCAGTTCTTTCGCCAGCTCCAGTTTTTCCTGATGGATGTCGACCGCTACCACATTGTAGCCCATCGCTTTGGCATATTGCAGGGCAACGTGTCCCAGCCCGCCGATTCCGTAGATGGCCACCCACTCACCTGGCTTGATGTTTGCCACCTTCAACGCTTTGTAAGTCGTGACACCCGCGCACAGAATAGGGGCAGCATCGACGTCGTTCAGTTCATCCGGAATCCGTGCTACGTACGCAGCAGGTGCCACACAATACTGCGCATAGGCGCCGTCTGCCGAGTAGCCGCCGTTTAGCTGCTGCTGACACAAAGTTTCCCAGCCAGTGAGGCAATAGTCACATTCTCCGCAAGCAGAGAAGAGCCAGGGAATCCCTACACGATCTCCGATTTTCAGTGAGGTCACCCCATCGCCGAGCTTTTCTACTACACCGACACCTTCATGTCCTGGGATCAAAGGCAGTTTTGGTTTGACTGGCCAATCACCCTGGGCTGCATGCAGATCTGTATGGCAGACTCCGCAGGTTTTGATGCGAACCAATACCTGACCATACCCTACCTCTGGCACTTCTACTTCCTTTACCTCGAGCTTCTGATTGAAACCGTTGACAACCGCTGCTTTCATCGCTGCTTCCTCCTCTTTTCTTTTTGGAATATCCGACACTCCTATGCTTTTGCAAACAGCGTGCCAAAATGAAAACGCTTTATATTTCGAATTTAGTGTGCATTTCATCACTCTTTTCAGCCAATTTTTTGGCTGAATGGTCAAAAAAACGGCCCGACTGCCGACCTTTTGGCTGATAAAGGAAATCGACGCTATCGTGCGGTATTACTATGAAATGGAGGAAGGAGGAGCAACGTATGCAGATTTCTAAATTTATGACACCTGAAATCATCTTTGGAAATCAATCTCTTCGCCAGGTGGGGGAAAGTTTGCGCAGGCTGGGTGCGACGCGTGTGTTCATTGTCAGCGATCCAGGGGTAGAGAACGCAGGCTGGATCGAGCGTATTATCCACTATCTCGGCCAGCAAAACCTGGACTATTTCCTGTGGACCCAGATCACTGCCAATCCTAAAGACCATGAGGTTCACGCAGGAGTAGCCGAATATCGTGCCCGTGAATGCAATGCGATCCTGGGTGTTGGAGGAGGCAGTGCCGTAGACGCAGCAAAAGCGATTGCCTTGCTGGGTACCAATGATGGAAGTATCGTCCAATATGAGGGCGTCGATAAAATTGAGCATCCTTTGCCGCCTATGGTGATGGTACCTACCACAGCCGGTTCCGGCTCAGAGGTGTCGCAATTTTCGATCATCGTAGATAGTGAACGAAAAGTCAAAATGGCAATCATCTCCAAGTCACTTATTCCCGATATCGCGATTATTGATCCGCAGACTTTGATGACCAAGGACAAGCAATTGACGGCGAACACAGGCATGGACGTCCTCACCCACGCAATCGAATCCTACATTTCACTCGCAGCCACGCCTCTCACCGAGGTTCATTCGCTGCAGGCCATGCGTTTGATCGCCAATCATTTGCGACCATCTGTGGCGAGCTGCTACAACGCAGAAGCCAAGCAAGCAATGGCCATGGCCAGCTTGCAAGCAGGGATTGCCTTTTCAAACGCCATCCTCGGAGCCGTCCATGCGATGTCTCATCAGCTTGGCGGGTTTCTCGACGCGCCTCACGGGGAAGTGAATGCGATTCTTTTGCCGTACGTGCTGGAGTACAACTATATCGCTGCCCCTGAAAAGTACCGGCAAATCGCCGAGTGTCTGGGCGAAAGCACGGCTGGCCTCAGTTCCCATGACGCTTCTCGCCTTACCTTAAAAGCTGTAAAGGACTTGGCGCGTGATCTGGATATCCCGGAGTCCCTCTCTGCCATTGGCCTGCAGCCTGAGCAGATTCCGCTTTTGAGTGAACACGCCATTCTCGACGTATGCATGACGACCAATCCCCGCGACATGAGTGCGAATGATGTTGCCGCTCTCTTTCAACAAGCACTCTAGGAGGCCATTCATGTTTGACAAACAAGAAATGCTAGAGAAGCTGACCGGCATCCAATCCTCTCGCAAAAGCTACTACACAGAGCTGAACTATCTGGTTGAAGAAATGAAAAAGAAGAATAGCCAGCTCGCTGTGATCAATCAGTTGACGCAAATCCAGATCAATGCTTCCTGGCCTGAGACAAGCATCTACATCGCTTCCCAGCTGAAGCAGATTCTTCCCTTAGAGCATTTTGCCCTTTCCCTGGTGAAAGGAGGCACGCGTTCTACCTATCTTTCCCGCTGGAATGGAACCGAATGGCAGTGCCAAACCTTGATCGAAGCCGCATCTGCGGATATGTCGCTGAACCAGACTAGGCTGCATGCATCGCTGCAGGAGGTTCTCATCGATCACGCCGCTACTTCTGTTCCCTTGCACAGCCCACGCCAGCAAAATTTCGGCTTTCTGACGATTCTCCATCAGAAGGAGGAGCAGTTGTCCGGAGAAGAATACGAATTGTTTCTCCTGACAGCAAGCCACATCAGCGTTTGCGTGGAAAATATCCTGCTCTTTCAGGATGTCCATGAGAAAGTCAAAATCGAGGCCCAGCTGGTTCAATCCGCTAAGATGGCAGCTATCGGTGAAATCGCAGCAGGCATTGCTCATGAATTGAACAGTCCCTTGACGGCCATTCTCGGCAATTCTCAGCTTCTGTTGCGGGAAATGGGGACTAGCTCTGCCACTCCCCTGATGAATGACATCTACCGCTGCGGCGTTCGGTGCAAAAAAATCATTCAGAACCTCCTGACCTTTTCGCGTCAGGAAGAATATCAGTTTGAAATCGTCTCGATTGATGATGTGGTGGAAGATGCGCTGGGGCTGATTGGCTACCAGCTTACCGTCTCGGGATTAGCCGTACACTTCGAGGCATCCCCATCTCCTCTTTCTTTCTACGGCAGCCGCCATCAGATCGAGCAAATTATCATCAATCTTCTGCTAAATGCAAGAGATGCGCTCGCAGGCAAGGAAGACCCGCAAATCACGATTCGCTCCTTTCATCACCAGGAAGATGATCGTTCGTACGTCGGCCTTTTCGTTCACGATAATGGCAGCGGCATCTCGCCTGATCATCTTCCGCAAATCTTTCAGCCTTTCTTTTCTACCAAGGAGCGCTCAAAAGGAACCGGTCTGGGCCTGTCCGTCAGTCTGGGCATCGCGCTTGCCCACGGAGGAAAACTCACGGCTGAGAGCGAAAGCAGCCACTACAGCAGGTTCACGTTGTTGTTGCCACAGTTATCGGATGAGGAGGTACATGATGACGAAGAAACGAATCCTGATCGTCGATGACGAACACGAGGTTACGTCCTTTTTCACCTATTTTCTCCGGCAGAAAAACTGCGAGGTGACCGTCGCTCATACGGGAAAAGAGGTGGATCGGCTGCTGCATGAACCGTCCACCGGATTCCACGCTGCCCTGCTCGACCTGAAGCTGCCCGATGCCACGGGTTTAGATTTATTGAGGCGGATCAAAGCCGTATACCCATCCTGCGAAGTCCTGATCATGACGGGCTACAGCACCATCAAAACAGCCGTAACGGCGATTCAGTGGGGAGCCAAGGACTACCTGGAAAAGCCGTTTGATGACCTCGATAGTCTGGAGCGTGTAATCGATTCGCTGCTGGAAGCATCGGTCCATCAGGAGCATGAGCTTGTCCGCGAAGCCGCTTCATTTGGCATTGTATACGCTCCAAGCAGTCCGATGGCCAAGGTCGCTGCGATTGCAAAAAAATTGGCGCCCAAAGCCATCCATGTCTTGATCGAAGGAGAAACCGGAACAGGCAAGGAACTCATGGCCCGCTTTCTCCACGGAGCCAGTTCGCGATCGCAGCAGCCTTTCGTTGCATTCAACTGTGGGGCGGTACCTGAATCCCTGTTGGAAAGTGAACTGTTCGGCTATGAAAAAGGTGCGTTTACCGGGGCAATAAAGTCGCGAAAGGGCTTTTTTGAGCTGGCACACAATGGGACACTCTTTTTGGATGAGATCGGGGAAGCCCCGACCTCGATTCAGGTCAAGCTCTTACGTACGCTGGAAACAGGAGAATACATGCGAGTGGGCGGCGAGCAGGTCGCGCAAAGCAACATCCGTTTTATTTCTGCGACAAACCGCAATCTGGAGCACGAAGTAGACATGAACCGCTTTCGCCGAGATCTGCTCTACCGTCTGGAAGGCATCAAGCTGACGATTCCTCCCCTGCGTGAACGAGTCCAGGATATCCCGGCAATCGCTCATGCTTTTTTGGAGAAGCGAAGCCGCGAGGATTGTGAGATTGATTCGGAGGCCATGGAGCTTTTGCAGCAATACGCTTGGCCCGGCAACGTCAGGCAGCTCATCAATGTCTTGAATCAGACTCTGGCCTTGCACGAATGTCAGGTACTGCGTTCAGAGCATCTGCCGGCCAGCATACGTGAGCAGGCTATTGGTCAGAGCCCTTCTGCATCTTTGATGTCTGAAACCGTGCAACATATCGATCTGGAGTGTACCCGATTTGTGGAGTCGATTACCCGACATGTGAAGTCGATTGAGGAAATCGATTTTGAATACCTGATCAAGCGGATTAAACAGCTGGAGACAGAGGTTGGACGGACCATCATCGAAAAAGGACTGGCGGAGACGAAAGGCGACAGACAGCTGCTAAGCCAGAAGCTCAATATCACGAAGCGCACGATCCGTTATATATTGAACGAAAAAGCCTAGAATTCTTCAAGCAAACCCATCAACATGCAGGTATAATGAAAGGCAATCATCCAGAATTGTCGATCAAATTTGCGAAAGGGGAACCTCTCTTGTCTTCACGCCTGCGCCAACTTCATAATGATTTTTCACTATCCGCCTTTATTGTCGGGCTCATCGCGACCATGGTCTCCTATGCAGGCCCGTTACTGATCGTCTTTCAGGCTGCCAAAGTAGCTGGACTCAGCGAAGCTCTTCTTTCATCCTGGATATGGGCCATCTCCTTTGGGACAGGCCTTACTGCCATCGTGCTGAGCATCTGGTTCAAGGCTCCAATCATTACAGCTTGGTCTACTCCAGGGGTTGTGCTTCTTGTGGCGAGCTGGTCCGCCTATTCCTTTTCCGACGCAATCGGGGCGTTTTTGTTCGCAGGACTCGCCATTACCCTGCTCGGCATATCCGGTCTCTTTACTAAAATCATGAAGCATGTACCCCAGTCTATTACCACAGCGATGCTGGCGGGGATCCTGCTCTCTTTTGGAGTCCAGGTATTCGTCTCCATGCAAGATTTCCCTGCACTCGCCATCGCGATGCTTCTCACCTATCTGCTCGCCAAGCGTTGGACGCCTCGCTATGCTGTCGTTTTTTCCTTGCTCGTCGGTGTAGCGATTGCGTTTGGCTTTGGACGTATGCATCTGGATCACATCCAGGTAAAACTGGCAGAGCCGATCTTTACCATGCCCACCTTTTCACTGGATGCGATCATCGGACTGGGCATCCCCTTGTTTATCGTCACGATGGCTTCGCAAAATGCCCCTGGCATGAGCGTGCTTAAAGCAGATGGCTACGATACACCCGCCAGTCCTCTCATTGCGACGACCGGACTCGCTTCCTTTCTGATGGCTCCCTTCGGCTCGCACGGGATCAACCTGGCAGCCATAACAGCTGCCATCTGTACAGGTAAAGAAGCACATCCCGATCCGGATAAGCGATATATTGCCGGCATATCCTCTGGCTTGTTCTATCTCGTATTCGGGATGTTTGGAGCGACGATTGCTTCGGTCTTTTCTGCATTTCCGAAAGAGCTGACAGCGGTTATCGCCGGACTCGCGCTATTTGCATCCCTGATCTCCAGTCTGACTTCAGCCATGAGCGAGCCTTCTCATCGTGAAAGTGCGCTGATTACCTTTCTCGTCACGATTTCTGGCATGTCCATCGCAGGTATTGGAGCAGCGTTCTGGGGCTTGGTCGCAGGTGTTGTCACCAACCTGATTCTCAATGGTGATGTGCGTCGCTGGTTCACAAACGCGAAACATAAAAAAAGCTCGACAGAATCATAAGAGGGCTGGGAAACATCTCCCAACCCTCTTTCTTTTATTTTCCAGATACCCCTCCGGATACGAGAAACGCCATGACCTCGGAGCTGTCTACGTCCAGGATTTGAACCTGTTCCACGGGAAAGATCAGCAGATTGCCTGCAAAATTATACGATTGTGGCAGATATACCGCCACGTGATCGGTAAGCCCAAAGGCTTCCAAGTCTTCTTTCGTAATGAATCCGATGGCCTTGGGAAACCCTTCCTGGGACAAAGTCACGAGAACTGGTTTATCAAAGCTCTTTTTCTCCCCTACAAAAGCGCCGATCAAGTCCTTGATCGAAGTGTAAATCAGCTTGATAAAAGGAACCTTTTCAAACAGTTGCGAAATCAGCGACATCAAGCCTTGAGTGAGCACATTGGACGCCAGGAAGCCGATCACAAAAATTCCGACAATCGTCAAAAGAAAACCTACTCCGGGAATCGGCAGGTTCAGCCAGCTGTCTACGGTAACAAAAATTTTGTAAAGGATGAAGACCGTAACCGCAAGCGGGATGACATAGAGCAATCCTTCTAAAAAATATCGGATGGCGCGCTTCATTTGTCTCTCTCCTTTTTCTATAGCTGCTTCAATTATTGTACCTGATTGAATACGCATCTGCTATGATGAAGAAAAACGAAAGGTGGGAGATTTATGCAAGCTATGGTTAGCCCTGAGTGGCTGCGCGCGCATCTGCAGGACGAGCAACTGATTATTGTAGATTGCCGCTTTGTTCTGGCTGATGCGGATGGGGATGCGGGAGAAAAAGCATACAGAGAAAATCACATTCCGGGAGCTTTCTATTTTCATTTGAACCGCGATCTGTCTGGCAAGAAACAGGAACACGGGGGACGTCATCCTTTGCCGGATATCGATGACCTGGTCTCCCTGTTTTCAAGCGTAGGGATCGACAAGACCAAAACGGTCATCGCGTACGACGATCAGGAAATGGCAATGGCAGGTCGTCTATGGTGGCTCTTGCGCTATCTCGGACACGACAACACGGCTGTCCTCGACGGTGGCTATGCCGCTTGGAAAAAGGCTGGCTATGAAGTCACTGCAGAACTTCCTACAGCGACCGCTTCTGCCTTTGAACCAGACGTAAGAACCGAGATGCTGGTTGACGTTCAAGGGGTAAAGGAACGTGGTGAACAGACGATTCTGCTCGATTCTCGTGCTGGTGAACGCTATCGCGGCGAACAGGAGCCGCTCGATCCCAAAGCCGGCCACATTCCAGGAGCGCTCAACTTCTTTTACAAGGACAACCTCACTCCTGAGCAAACCATGCAAGCGGTGGACAAGCTTCAAGATCGGATCGCGCCTTTTGCCGACAAGGAAATCATCGTCTACTGCGGCTCTGGCGTGACCGCATGCTCCAACCTGCTCGCACTGCACTCGGCTGGGAGAACGGATGCCAAGCTGTATGCAGGGAGCTGGAGTGACTGGGTATCGTATGCGGACAATCCGGTAGCAACGGGGGAAGAGTAAGAGCCGAGAAATTTCGTCGGACATGGATCAGAGGGCTACGACAGGTTGCCGGCTGGCAGGCTGTTGCAGTCCTTTTTGAGCTTTCCCTTCCATAGCTTGCAAACCTGAAGCCGGAGAAAAAAGCTACAGGAACTCGGGAATCTTAACGATTTGTGTTAACCATGTGCCAATTTCATTAGAAAACTTGGCTACGCCAAGCTTTTGGCGGAGCCTTAGTTGCACTTATACTATCTTCCGCTAATCTTTTTAGCGCTTTAGCGCACTTAAACTTTCCGATAGTATAATAAAAGCCTTCCGTCCCTTTAGACGAAAGGCTTGTAGCTATACCTTAATACCTCTACTCCTTAACCTGCCGAACCATTTTCCATCCTTCAGAAGGTGGTTGAACCACATATTTGAAGGGCTTCCCCTCCTGATCCTCAATCGCGATCAAGATACCATCTGGCACCGGTAAAATTTGAAGGATTTCCCCATCCTTTACAAGCTCACCCGCCAATTGTTTGACAGCCGGAATCAGGCCATCTTCCAACCAAAGCCGTTCCTGATACCAGCGTGGTATGGGGATGGGAGCTGGATATCCCCCAACCGGAGCCCCCAGCTCTATCGCCATTTTTCGCGGGTCGCGGGTAAGCTTGCGCCCCTCTCCGATTGCGGCAACAAAGCGAAGGCAAAATTCGATAGTATTCATGATCTCATCTTCGTTCAGCGATCCATTAGCATAACGAATCTCTACTGTCCCAATGTCAAACCAGGCAGCTGTGTTGATTCCGCACCTGTGGGATTGAGGACGTCCTGGACGAAGAACCGCTCTTTCAGATGGTTTGTCGACATAGCGCTTTCGTATGTCCTCTTTTACCGGCGGGCAATAGATCGTTCGATGCGGGCTGGTTTGCAACAACGACTGCATGGTTTCTTGGTACAAGAGCGCTGCGTCTAGTAAGGGGAGAATCATTTCTTGTCCCCATGCCTCCAAATCAATGTGGACATGAAGCCCGCAGCTCCAATTCACCCATGCCCCTTGAGCATGAAGCCGGTCAAGCATGACTCGTATTTGGTCACGTTCCTCCCACAATAGCGGTGGCGGCTTTATCTCACTGCCAGACTCTTCTCCTGTTTCGTCGATCTGCCGTTCATCCAACGAGACCACCCAACCAGGCAACAACTCCAGACTTTCGGGGTCACCACCCACAAACTCCATTTCCACACCAAACCTAATCTTTTTCCAATCGATCGATTTTGGCCACATGTCGAACATCCTCTCGTTTTCATTGAATTATCTTTTGGTTTCATGAAACGAGAGGAGGTGGAGCACGAGATTACCAGGGGATTCTTTCTTTTATCATCGGGTTTCCTCCGTACATTTTATTTTTTCACAGCCCATTCCATGGAATCCATCCTGCTCTTGACATCTGCCAGCAGCAATCGTACCCTGTATCGGCTAGGGATAGCTGTTCTGTTGTTTGAGTGACAGCATAAACGCGTGGAATTTTTCCCAGGAATACTCAGGTGCAAACAAAATTCCCCCCAGCTCAATCTGCTCCAGTGATGCAATACTGTTTGGCAGCGCCCCTCCATTCTCATCCGTCAAAGCAGGTGTCCAGGTCGGAAAATTGAGACAGAGGATAAACAGAATCAGACAAGCCGTTATTCGCCTCATTCGTTTCCATGCATTGGTCGTTTTTCCCGTTTTCATATCGCCATTATAAAGTCGATAAGGCGTTGAAACAATAGGAAGGAAGTGAGCTTCACCCTTCTACTGCTACCTCGGCACGCTGCTAACCAGCCAGCGATGAATACCTCCAATCAGGCACGCCCCAGCTGTCACAAAAAATGCGATGAAGTAGGAGTGATGCCAGTTGCCAAGCAATCCTGCAATAATCGGGCTAATAACAGCTCCCAAGGAAAGGACGGCTGAATAGACGCTGAAGACACTCCCGTACAATTCTCTGGGCGAGTGGACCGTCAAGATTGTGGCAAGGGCTGGAAACAAGATACCGAAACATCCCCCCATGAAAAACATCATCACCTGGATCGGCACTGGGAGGCCAATGGCTAATACATACAGCAGGAGGCTTAGAACCCCGAAAGAAGCAAAAATCCGATTCTCGACCGATACTCGGTACAGCCAGAACTGGCTCAGAATGGCCAACGTACCCAAACCCTTCAGACTGAACAAAATTCCTGTAACTGCCGGAGACAGTCCTTGTCGCTGGATCAGCAACGGAACCTCATAAATAATCGTCCCTTGCGCATACAGAACGGCAAAGCCGCCTAAAAATGCGGGATACAGCATTCTGTTCTCAAGCACGGCAACCAAACCCTTGTTTCCGGTCATTTGTACTTTGGGCTGATACGCCATCCCGCCCTCCACTCGCTTGGGCAAGACCAGCCATGCAAATACGCCGACTGCAATCATCAGATAGCCAAGGATGACAAAGGACTGTCCATAGCCAAACTGTACGGCTAAAAAGCTTCCCACCGCAGGAGAAATGATTCCGGCTGAAGTCAGCACCAATCCTTTTTGCCCCATCAATTTTCCCTGCTCCAGCTCAGTCCTGCCTGTCTCTCCCAGCATCGCTGAACAGGCAGGTGATACAAAAGCCATCAAGAAGCCGAGCATCAGGCGAAAAGCAAAAAAACCTTCCGTGCTTTTGACGACCCCTTGGCCGATCAGCATAAATCCAGCCAGTATCAAACCGCCACCGATGAACCACTTTTTCGGAAAACGGTCCAGAAACGGCCCGGCCAACAGGTTGCCTGTCAGGTTGCTTATGGCATATGCGCCCAGGACAAAGCCGATCACGGCGGCAGATACCCCGAGAATATTCAAATACGGCGCCAGCAACGGCGTCTGGGCATGCATGTCAAAGGCTACGACGAACAGCACGACAAACAGGAGAACCCTCATGGTATCCCCCTCCTCTTCATGATCGACCGATCTTTGTCCCAGTATATGAGGAGAGTCGTCCAAGTAGGATAAAAAACCTTTCACAAGCTTAGTGCTTATAGATTCCTACACGTCAAAAAAACAAAAAGAGCCTCGCAGACAAGTGCGAGACCCTCTTTTCATAGCATGGTAAGTCCACTTTAGGACATATTGGGTTTCAAACCAAGTGAGCTTTCGTGGAACTTGACGTTTGGATATTTATCCACCGCCACGCGCAGCTGATATTCACTTTCAAACAGCATGACCGGACGGCCATATCGGTCGGACACGATCTTGTTTTTGAGAGCGTCCAGAGCCGATTTTTCCCCTTCCAGCCAACGAGCGATCTGGAATGGCATCCGGGTCAGCATGATATCTACACCGTACTCTGCCTTCAGCCGGTATTCCAGAACCTCGAACTGCAAGACCCCGACCACGCCCAAAATCAGTTCTTCCATCGGATAGGTACGGAACAGCTGCACCGTCCCTTCTTCTGTCAGCTGCATGATTCCTTTTTGGAATTGCTTGTGCTTCATAGCATCCTTCACCATGACCTTGGAGAAAAACTCCGGAGAGAAATGAGGCATTTCTTCATATTCAAAGGTTTGCCCCACACACAAGGTGTCTCCGATCTGGAAAATTCCCGGGTCGAACAAGCCGATCACGTCGCCAGCGTAGGATTCATCGACAATCTCCCGGTCTTGTGCCATAAACTGCACAGGCTGAGCCAGCTTGATATCCTTGCCGAGCCGTACATGCTTCACTGACATCCCCCGTTCAAATTTGCCGGAACAAATCCGCAGGAATGCGATACGGTCACGGTGAGCAGGATTCATATTCGCCTGGATTTTAAAAATAAAGCCGGAAAAGAAGTTGGACTCTGGATCAATCAAGCCCGCTGTGCTCTTCTTCGGTGATGGCGGCGGTGCCATATGCAAAAAGTTGTCCAGGAAGGTCTGTACACCAAAGTTGTTGATCGCACTGCCGAAGAATACAGGGGTCAGCTCTCCTTTGTTGATCAGCTCCATGTTGAACTCGTCTCCAGCCACATCGAGCAAGGAAATCTCATCCTGAAGCTGCTGCCAGAGGTCTGCCCCGACACGCTCGCCAATAAGCGGGTCTTCTGCTCCTTCTACTGGAAAGAAGGAAATCTCGTCATGATCGGAGTTGTTTTGGTACAGCTCCACGCGAGATTTGTGGCGATCGTATACGCCACTGAAGTAGTTCCCCATGCCAATCGGCCAATTCATCGGGTATGAACGAATGCCCAAGACGTTTTCCAGCTCCTCCAAGAGCTCAAACGGATCCTTCCCGTGACGGTCCAATTTGTTGACAAAGGTAAAGATCGGGATACCACGCATCCGACAAACCTTGAACAGCTTGATCGTCTGGGCCTCCACCCCTTTGGCTACGTCGATGATCATTACCGCCGCATCAGCAGCAGTCAAAGTCCGATACGTATCCTCACTAAAGTCCTGGTGACCAGGTGTATCCAATATATTGATATGGTGACCCTTGTATTCAAAATCCATCGCACTGGAGGTGACGGAGATTCCACGTTTTTTCTCGATATCCATCCAGTCAGAGGTGGCATGCTTGGAGTTTTTACGTCCTTTCACCACACCCGCTTCACGGATGGCTCCACCGTAGTAGAGCAGTTTTTCTGTCATGGTCGTTTTACCCGCGTCCGGGTGGGAAATAATGGCGAAGGTACGCCGCTTTGCAATCTCATTTCCCCATAGTGGATTGGTTTGACTCATCTTCATTCTCCTGTCATCGTCATTCGTATTCGCAGCCTCATTTTATTCCCTTACCGATTATACCGACAAATGCTCCATGCATCTACCTAGTAATTTTTTAGCAAACCGTTATAATGATAGTAGTAAAAATTTTTTGAACGCAGCTAAGACTACATACGCATCCATTTTAACAAGGAGGGAACTCATGACTACAAGTTTGGAAAACCGTGTTTCGGCTTTTCGCGATTTCGTCAAAAAAATATCGAGCTACAACCAGGCTCTTGCTGTCCTTCATTGGGATATGCGGACACAGGCTCCACGCAAAGGTATGGAAGCTCGTTCCGAAGTGATTGGTACACTTTCCGCTGAACAGTTCAAATTGGCTACCTCGAAAGAAATGGAAGCCTTTCTGGATGAACTCGGTGCAAGTGATACGCTTGCTTCCCTAGATCCGGTCACTCGCCATACCGTCCTTGAATGCAAAAAGGAATTTGATCGCAACAAGCTGATACCGGCTGAAACGTATCAGCAATTCGTCGTCCTCACCTCCCAGGCAGAAACCATCTGGGAAGAAGCACGTGAAAAAAACGATTTCAGCATGTTCCAGCCTTATCTGGAGAAAATCGTGGATTTCCAGCTCAAGTTCATTGAGTTCTGGGGCAATGACGGGAAGAACAAATACAATACGTTGCTGGATCTGTATGAACCAGGGATGACAGTCGAACAGCTGGATGCCATTTTTGCTACCCTGCGGGAAAAAACCGTTGATCTGGTAGCGGCAATCGCACAGTCGCCGAACAAACCGGATACTTCTGCTTTAACCAAGCACTTCCCGATCGCCGAGCAGGATGCTTTTAGCCGTTTTGTGCTAAAGAAAATCGGTTACGACTTCCAAGCAGGTCGGATGGATCGCAGCGTACATCCTTTCTGCACTTCTTTTAACCCTGGAGACGTACGGATTACCACCCGTTTTGACGAAAATGATTTCAACAACGCCTTGTTCAGCTGTATTCATGAAGCGGGTCACGCCATGTACGAGCAGAACATCGATCCAGAACTTCTGTTCACACCGCTATGTGATGGTACCTCGATGGGCATCCATGAGTCGCAGTCTCGTTATTGGGAGAACATGGTCGGACGTAGTCTTCCTTTCTGGAAAGGCATGTACAGTGAGCTTCTCAGCGCATTCCCTGCCCAATTTGAGGGAGTCAGCTTAGACAGCTTTTATCGGGCGATCAACGAGGTCACTCCATCCTTCATCCGCACCGAATCCGACGAAGTCACCTACAATCTGCATGTGATGATTCGCTATGAAATTGAAAAAGGTCTGATCAATGGTACTTTGAAGGTCGCTGACCTGCCGACCATCTGGAACGAAAAAATGGAGGAATATCTGGGCGTCGTCCCTCCTACGGATACCCTGGGCGTTTTGCAGGATGTCCACTGGGCTGGCGGCAGCTTCGGCTACTTCCCAACGTATTCACTCGGCAACGTCTATGCTGCTCAGTTTGCCCATGTGATGCAGCAGGAAATCAAGGACTACGAAGAATTGATCGAGAGCGGGGATTTTACGCCAATCCGTGAATGGCTCAAAGAAAAAATCCATCAGCACGGCAAGATGAAGAGCCCTCGCGAACTGGTGGAAGCCATCACGGGTGAAGGTACAAATGCAACTTACCTCGTGGATTACCTCGTCAAAAAATACAGCGACATCTACAAACTGTAATTCAGCGAACAACGTGCACAGCCTTAAATGTAGAATGGATAGAGATCTCGGAGAATACCTGAGCCTCTATCCATTTTTCTTTCGCCTGAAATCGCTTCCTTTTTGTTCACGTTCTCTCCACCATTTCTTCACGCCTTATTCACACCTCCCTAACCAAATACATTCCATTTAGGAGTATGATGAGTATGTAAAACATTTCCACCAAGTGAGGGGAATCCTTATGATCCAATCGTTGTCACGCTGGCTATGGGGCAAAGAAGAACAGGAAGTCGTTCCTTTTGAATCGAAAAAATACGTCCGAAATGAAATGGAGCAATTCCATCTGCATGAACCCGAGCAAATGCTTCCTTACCCTCAGCTGTAAGAGAGCTAGTAAGCGAGCCAAAAATTCGAAATGATCATATGAAAAAGCTGCCCGATACGGCAGCTTTTTTTGCTGCTTCCAGCAGACGTTATCGGATGTGCTACAATGTCAGAACAGGAGGTGTTCACTTGGTCGATTTCACAGATAAATGGTTGCCTACCTACATTCGCCGCGATCTTGCCGTCTTGTTTTGCGGAATCAACCCTGGACGTGTGTCAGCTACGGCTGGCTTTCATTATGCCAATCCAGCCAACCTGTTTTGGCGCGGTTTATATGAGGGTGGCCTGACTCCTCGCAAGCTTTTGCCCGAGGAAACGGCTTTACTGCTGGACTACCATTACGGTATTACCGATCTGGTTTCACGCCCTACCCGCTCATCCGCTGACTTGCGTGAGGAAGATTATTCCCTTGGTGCCGAGCAATTCGTTCAGATGGTCCAAACCTACCGTCCTCGTGTCATCTGCTTCAACGGCATTACTGCCTTCCGCCATGCAAGTGGTCAAAAGAAGGGCGACGTTATTCTAGGTATACAGCCCCAACGTTATTTTTCAACGCAGGACTGGGCTGGCAGTTATGTTTTTGTCATTCCATCAACCAGTGGAGCCAATGCCTCTTTTACCCGTGAGGAGCGACTGGCGATGTTTGGACAGCTCAGTCTCTTCCTACGAGAACAGGGCTGGCATCCCCTACATGCACAGACGAATTAAAAGAGGTCCAGCGTCTGAATGAGTGCCGGACCTCTTGTTACTATCTTTTTCGATTACCCTTGCACAGGCACCTTCAACTGTGCACTTTGCTGACGAACATATTGGATCAGCTCTGTTGCCATCGAATAGTAGTTAAACGGCGTAATCAGATAGATTCCCTGGAAGTAGCGGACAGCTGTATCCAGCAATTCTTTGGCGATCTGAATGCCTTCCCGTCTCGCATCCTCCCCTTGAACGCGCTTCATTCGTTCCAAGGCTTCAGGAGAAAGCTTGATACCCGGCACCTCGTTGTGCAGGAACTCCGCATTTCGGGAGCTGGTCAATGGCATGATGCCGATAAATACAGGAATTCCGATATGCTTCGTCGCTTCATAGACGACCTTGATCGACTCGGCATCGTAGACAGGCTGTGTCATGATGTAGTCCGCTCCTGCCTCCACCTTCTTTTCCAAACGTGCGATTGCCGCATCGATTTGCCTGACGTTGGGATTAAAAGCAGCCCCCACAATGAACTGCGCGTTTTGCTTCAAAGGCCTTCCGGAAAAGGAGACTCCTTCATTCAACTGCTTCACCATGCGAATCAGATCAAAGGACGTCACATCAAATACAGAGCTCGCCCCTGGCAGGTCGCCAAAACGAGAAGGATCGCCGGTGATGACCAGAATCTGGTCGATGCCTAATGCGTGCAGACCCATCAGATGGGATTGCTGACCGATCAGATTGCGGTCGCGGCAAGCCAGATGCAACAACGGGTCGATTCCGTACCTGCTCTTCATCATCGCTCCCAAGGCCATATTGCTCATCCTTACCGTCGCCAGGGAATTGTCGGCGAGAGTAATAGCGTCTGCACCAGCCTTGTGCAGCTCACAGCATCCTTCGAGGAACGAATCCGCATCCAGATCACGAGGCGGGTCGAACTCAACGATAATCGTCGTACCGGACTTTACCTTGTCTACGATACTCGGCCGATCCTGATCACGTACACTGGTCACAGAAACCAATGGTCTTTCACCCGGAACTTCGTCTGGATTGGTACGCGCTTGCGGCTCGAGGGATTCCAACGCATCTGCCATCGCTTTGACATGCTCAGGAGTCGTCCCACAACAACCCCCAATCAGTCGGATTCCTTGCTCTCTTAAACGCAACGCACTTTGGCCAAAATACTCCGCCGTCGATTTGTACGCGTACTCCCCGTCTGTCATGCCCAGACGACCTGCGTTTGGAAAGGCAGACAAGAGTGCATCCTTGGGTGCCTGAACGGTTTCAAAGGAACGAAGAATCTCCGCAGGGCCGAGACGACAGTTGAGTCCGATAATATCTGCTCCCGCTGTTTTCAGTTGGGCAAATGCTTCTGTAAGCGAATAGCCATCACGCGTTCTTCCCACTTCCAGCGTAGCGAGCTGGGTGATCAGCGGGAGTGGGGTCAAAGGTCGAATCACTTCAATGGCAAGCAGCAGCTCCTCCAGATCCAGAAAGGTTTCCAGAATCAATCCATCTACCCCTGCATGCAGTAAAGCAATCGCCTGCTCTTCATACTGATCCCGATATTCGTCCAGCACTTTTTTGCGCACCCGACCAGCCAAGATCGAACCAATGCTTCCGGCTACATAAGCATCTCCCTGCGCCGCTTCTCGTGCAAGTGAAACGGCTTGACGGTTAATACGCGTCACTTTATGCTCCATTCCATAGCGTGACAATGAATCTCGATTTGCCGAATACGTGTTGGTTTCCAGAAGGCGCGCTCCAGCCTGATAGTATGAGTCGTGTACTTCATGCACCAATCTGGGATTGGACAAACACAGCTCCTCAAAGCTGACACCCACGGGGACGCCCAGTCTATGCAACTGGGTCGCCATCGCTCCGTCTCCAACCAGCAAATGATCTTGCAAGTATTCTCTTAAATCTTGCTTGCTCGTCGTCAACCTGATCCCTTCTCTCCGTTGAATCATCTCTATCTTCTAAACTTCGAACACGGATGGTCCCGCATTGAAATAACGCGCTTCCGGATGGGCAAATACCATCGCGGAGACGGAAGCTTCCGGTTCCATCATGCAGCCTTCGGTCAAGTGAACGCCGATATTTTCAGGTTTAATCAGTCTAAACAGCTGCTGCTGATCCTCCAGATTCGGGCACGCCGGATATCCGAACGATACGCGGATTCCCTGATAACGAGCACCGAAACGCTCCAGCATCGTCATCTCTGCAGGGTCAGGAATTCCCCAGCTGTCGCGCATCATGTGGTGGACACGCTCTGCAAACGCCTCAGCGAGTTCCAGTGCCAAGGCTTGCAAGACGTGGGAGCGCAAGTAATCGCCCCGATCCTTCAGCTCAGTAGACAATTCCCGAATTCCTCCACCTGCGGTTACGGTCAGGAAGCCTACGTAATCCATTTCCTTGCTCTCAATCGGACGCAGGAAGTCAGAGAGGCACAGGTACGGCTCTTCCGGCTGACGCGGAAAGCTGAAGCGTTCCAGTACTTTGCTGTGATCCTGCGGGTCGTAGACGACGATATCATTGCCATCTGCTTGGGCAGGGAAAAATTGATACACCCCATGAGCGGTGATCGTCCCCTTCTGCTTCGCTTCTGTCAGGAGCTCTTCCACGAGCCCGTACAGCTGTAGCACTTTCTCGTCTCCCGCTTCGATCAGCTTCTCCACGTTGCCGCGTACGCCCAAATGTTTGCCTAGCAGCATTCGCAAGTTCAGATAAGGCTGCAGGTGGCTGATCGGGTACTGACGCAGGACATGAGGCTGACAATCTGGCGGTAACTGAATCGGAGCGGTACGGCTGATGGCAGAACGTGCAGGCAGTGCAGGTTTCTTTTCCACAACGACCGTTTCGGCTGCCGACGCAGCTTCTTGCATTTGTTGTTGCTCGACTACCAGCCGCTCCCGTTCCTGGGGATTTTGCAGACGATTTACCAGATCCAGTCCGTCCATCGCATCCTTGGCGTAAAGCACGATTCCCCGATACTCAGGGGCAATGCGATTGGAGGTGAATTTACGAGTCAGCGCCGCACCTCCGACCATCATCGGTACATCGATACCGGCAGCCCGCAAATCCTGCGCTGTAATCACCATTTGCTGAGCCGATTTAACCAGCAGGCCTGAAAGTCCAATCGCATCCGGCTTTTCTTCGCGGCATGCGGCAATCAGCTGTTCAGGTGGTACTTTGATTCCCAGATTGACGACCTCATAGCCGTTGTTGGAAAGAATGATTTCCACCAGATTCTTTCCGATGTCATGCACGTCCCCTTTGACCGTAGCCAATAGAATCTTCCCTTTTGCAGCTGCATCCGATTTTTCCATGAAAGGCTCGAGGAACGAGACCGATGCCTTCATGACCTCAGCACTTTGCAAAACCTCTGCCACAATCAGCTGGTTTCCGTTAAACAGGCGGCCAACCTCTTCCATCCCGCGCATCAATGGCCCGTTGATGATATCCAGCGGCTGGTACTTTTCCAAAGCCAGCTTCAGGTCTTCAGTCAAGCCATCCTTGGAACCCTCTACAACATAGCGTGCAAGTCTTTCCTCCAGCGTCAACGAGGAGACCTCAACCTTATCTTCTTTTTTCTTTTGGCGATAAAACTCTGTGAATGCGGCCAGCGTTTCGTCATTGGTTTCGAACAAAAGCGCTTCTGCCAGCTTCCTTTCATTTTCCGGAATCGAAGCGTAACGCTCCAGCTTCTCGGTATTCACGATCGCGTAATCGAGACCGGCGAGCGTCGTATGATAGAGGAATACCGCGTTGAGTACTTCCCTTCCCGCCGCAGGCAATCCAAAAGACACGTTGCTCACACCCAGAATGGTTTTGCAATGAGGCATCGCTTCCTTGATGAGACGGATGCCTTCCACGGTCTCTTTCGCTGAACCGATGTACTGCTCATCTCCAGTACCTACCGGAAAGACAAGCGGATCAAATATGATATCTTGAGGGTTGACCCCATATTGATTTACCAGCAGGTCGTACGAGCGCTTGGCTACCTCCAGCTTTTTTTCGCGTGTAACAGCCATTCCAGCTTCCTCGATGGTCCCAACTACAACGGCTGCACCGTATTTATGAATCAGGGGAGCAACCTCTTCAAATCTCTCCAGTCCATCCTCCAGATTGATGGAGTTGAGAATGGCCTTTCCTTGCGAATAACGCAATCCCAGCTCCATGACCTTGGCATCTGTGGAGTCGATCATCAATGGCGCTTTCACTTTTTTCATAATATATTGGAGGAATTTTTCCATATCGGCGTATTCATCCCGGTCCGGATCTGCGAGACAAATATCGATTACGTGAGCTCCACGCTTCACCTGGGCTCGGGCAATATCAGATGCTTCTTCATACTGCCCTGCCGCGATCAGATCGCGGAATTTCTTGGAACCAATCACGTTGGTACGTTCTCCGACGAGCAACGGACGGTTATCGTCTTCTACGTAAACGACGTCAATACCGGATACAGCACTGACAGGTTCGCTTACTTGCGTACGAGGCTTGCAGTCCTTCAGCGCGTCTGCCATGGCCCGGATGTGATCGGGGGTCGTTCCGCAGCAGCCACCTGCGATGTTGAGCCAGCCCTGCTCGGCAAAAGCCCGCATTTTGGCAGCGAGTCCTTGTGGTGTCTCGTGGTAATGTCCGTTTTCATCTGGCAGCCCGGCATTGGGATAACAGCTCACGCCGCATTGAGCCAAGCCAGAGAGTGTACGCAAATGATCGCGCATGAATTCAGGACCAGTCGCACAATTAAGACCTACGGAGACTGGCTTCAGATGCTCCAGAGAGAAGTAAAAGGCTTCGATGTTTTGTCCAGCCAAGGTAGTACCCATCGGCTCGATCGTCCCGGACAGCATCACCGGCACTTCTTGACCCAGCTCCGCAAAGGCCTGACGAATCCCGATACCGCCCGCTTTGACGTTGAGAGTATCCTGCGAGGTCTCAAGCAAAAGCACGTCGACTCCACCCAGCAGCAATCCTTTTGCCTGGCGATAATACGATTCAACCAAATCATCGAAGGTTACCCCTCCGGTCAGCGAGAGCGTCTTCGTCGTTGGCCCCATGGACCCTGCCACATAACGGGGCCACTCAGGAGTGGAATACCGATCGACCGCTTCTTTTGCCAGTCTGGCAGCCTCGATGTTGATCTCCAGATCTTTATCCGCTACGTCATATTCAGCGAGCACCACCGAAGTAGCACCAAAGGTATTTGTCTCGACGATATCTGCTCCTGCCTCCAGATACGTTTCGTGGATGGATCGAATCACATCCGGTCTGGTCAAATTCAGCAATTCATTACAGCCCTCGTACTCATCCCCGCCAAAATCTTCTGCAGACAGATTGGCCTGCTGCAGCATCGTGCCCATAGCACCGTCCAGTATCAAAATTTTCCGGGAAAGCTGTTCGCGAAAAGTAGGTTTCATTTGGCTTGCTCCTTCTCCCCTGTATCGGTAGTTCTTTTTGACGAACGATTTTACATGCAAATAAAAAAATCCTCTTCTTGTGAAAGGAGAGGATTTGTCCGCGAGATAGCTTATGCGCTTGAACCATCCTCTTATCTTTCAAAGCAAAAAAGCTTTGCTGGAATTGGCACCGGTTTTACCGGTTGCCGAGGCTTCATCAGGCCAGTCCCTCTGCCTCTCTGGATAAGAGTTGTACATGCTATTCAATTATTTGGAATTTTGTATGACGTTTGAAAGTATCTTATCACCCCCCTTGCATGGCGTCAATCAACAATTTGTCTATTTTCATTGCTGCTTCAACATCGCGCCCAAATTTCCGGCAACTAGTCATTCGCCCACGCCAACCTCCGCGTTCGTGTATAGACTAGAGCATAACGGAAAGGAGGGAAAACAAACATGAGTACTTCTTACAGCAGCGGCTTTTTTGGTGAAGCCTTCGCAATCGTGCTCGTTCTGTTTATCCTGCTGGTCATCGTTGGGTGCTCTGACGACTGCTAGGCCATCAGACAGAATAGCTAAAAGAGCCTGAAGACTTCTTCAGGCTCTTTTTTCACATGTAACGTCAAGCACCCGCTTGATTGTCAGTGTTATCGTGATTTGCTATGATGGGGAACGAAGGACAACAAAGGAGCGAACCCTAGTGGATACACTACTTCCCCAAGAAAAGGATGCATTTATCTCTGCATTGGAAAATATTAAAGTACTCGAACAAAGTGAATTCGAGACTTATAGCATTGTGAAGCATCGTGAGACCCAGCAGCATTATTTGCGCTACTTCCTTGTCCATATCAACCTGGTTGAGGGAGGTCGACGCAACGAGCACGACCACTTCCTGCCTGTCGAATCCGACGACGTTCTCGGACTGTTATTCGGTGAGCAATCTTATCATTTTCCCGACAACTGGCGCAAACCTTATTTGCGCAGCGGTAATGACAACCGCTTGATTCCCTTCGATCCCTCCGAGAATTACGATCTGGAGGAAGAGGCCAGGGCTGAGCTTGCGATGCTGGAGCAGCTGGAAACGTTCAAGAATCAATGGATGAACACGGAAAACCTGAGCGCTGAAGAAAAAGAAAAGCTGACGCGCGAGTATTTTCAAAAATTGGATCAAATCCTTAAAAAGCCAGAAGAGTAAGTTGCACATGCTCGTCTTTTTTGGCTATAATGCATAGATAAGGATGAATCGTTGATAAGGAAAGTACTCCATGTGTGAAGCTGAAGCGAGTCGGGGAAGGTGCAAGCCCGATGCGGACCATGTGAGGAAACGCCCCTTGGAGATGCTGCCTGAAAATCTGCGTTCCTTACGCAGATCGCGTAGGGACATGCCGGTACTGCCCGTTATCGCAGATCAAGCGGTTTTTGCTGGCCTCTGACAGGATAGCAAAAACAACAAGAGTGGCACCGCGGGAGCATAACCTCTCGTCTCTTTTTTCAGGAGACGCAGGGGTTTTTTTATTTGCGGATCACACCTTCACAAGTGAAAGGAGTATCAAAAAATGAGCTACAAGCATCAAGTGGCGGAGAAAATTGCTTCCGCCCTGGTTCACCTCGGCGTGGACTCGCTGACCAAAGAAAACGTTTATAACATGCTGGAAACCCCACCAAATCCGGCAATGGGCGATATTGCCTTCCCTTGCTTCCAATTAGCGAAAGCACTGCGCAAAGCACCTCCCATGATCGCTGCAGAGCTGACTGAACAAATCAGTGGTGCACCATTGAAGGAAGTAAAGGCTGTCGGCCCATACGTCAACCTCTTTTTGGATCAGGAAATGGTTGCCCAGCAAGTGATCAGCACTGTTCTTTCTCAAGGAAAAGCTTATGGAGACAGCGATCTGGGACAGGGACGCAATGTCCCCATTGATCTCTCCTCCCCCAACATCGCAAAACCGTTCTCGATGGGACATCTGCGTTCAACCGTAATTGGTAACGCCATCGCCAACATCATGGAAAAGCAAGGCTACAAACCGGTGCGCATTAATCACTTGGGTGACTGGGGCACCCAGTTCGGAAAATTGATCGTAGCTTACAAGCTATGGGGAGACGAAGAAAAGGTAAAAGCAGAGCCAATCAAAGAACTGCTCAGTCTCTATATCCGTTTCCATGAAGAAGCAGAAAACGATCCATCCCTGGAAGATCAAGGCCGTGAATGGTTCAAAAAGCTGGAAGACGGTGACACAGAAGCAAAGCATCTGTGGACCTGGTTCCGTGACGAGTCCCTGAAGGAATTCATGAAGATCTACGACTTGATGAACGTATCCTTCGACTCCACCAATGGCGAAGCCTTCTACAACGACAAGATGGACCGGGTCGTTCAGCTATTGGAGGAAAAAGGACTGCTGACCGAGTCCGATGGCGCACAGGTCGTTACACTGGATGAGTACGACATGCCACCTTCTCTGATCAAAAAATCAGATGGGGCAACCCTTTACGCGACCCGTGACCTAGCTGCTGCCTTGTACCGCCATGAAACCTACGATTTTGCCAAAGCAGTTTACGTGGTCGGAAATGAACAACGCCTCCACTTCCAGCAGCTGTACAAGGTGCTGGAAAAAATGGGCTATCCGTGGGCAGCAAACATGTACCACATTCCATTCGGGATGATGCTCAAGGATGGAAAGAAAATGTCCACCCGTAAAGGGAAAGTCGTCTTGCTGGAAGAGGTATTGGCTCAGGCGATTGCTGATGTGCAGAAAGTGATTGAAGAAAAAAATCCATCGCTAGCCAACAAGGAAGAAGTATCTCGTCAGGTGGGCGTAGGTGCCGTGATCTTCCACGATTTGAAAAACTATCGTCTCAACGACATCAACTTCTCCTGGGAAGAGATGCTTACCTTTGAAGGAGAGACCGGGCCGTACGTTCAATATACGCACGCTCGTGCCTGCTCGCTGCTGCGCAAGGGCAACTACCAGCCTGAGTCGCAGACCTCCCTCGCTCCAGGGGCATTGGACAGCAAGGAAGCCTGGGCAGTCGTCACACTGCTGAATGCATTCCCAGACATCGTCGAGCGTGCAGGAGACAACTTTGACCCGTCTCTGATCGGCAAATACGTGATTGATCTGGCACAGGTCTTCAACAAATTTTATGCCAACATCCGTATTCTCGCGGAAGAAGAAGAAATCAAAGCTTCTCGTCTCCAGCTGGTTGCCGCCGTCACAACCGTTCTCAAGGAAGGTCTGCGCCTCCTGGGACTGGCAGCTCCGGAAGAAATGTAAGGTTGCTATTGAAAACGAAAGCCGCTGTCCCCGTTCGGGAGCAGCGGCTTTCCATTTATGCTTCGTCTGATTGCGTTTTATTTTTTTTGCCAAACCAAGTTTTGGCTACCAGCTCAACGACTTGCTTGGGCAAGGATACGGGCGCTTCCAGCTCGTTGCCGTTTGCGTCCACTTTCCGGTATAAAAGAGCTGTATCGTCCTGGGGATCTGATTTGGTCTGCACCATCCACTCCCCGATGTTACCTGCATGCGTCCATTCCTCGATCATCAGCTGGTACTCGCCTGGAGCCAGCTCAATGTAATCGTCTTCGGTCACGTCCACAATCGCATACCCATCATGTTCGATTTCCGCATCGTATGTATGTCCATTGGCTTTTTCGTAAAGCTCTAGCTCCTGTAGATCGTTCAGGTTCTCCTTTAGTACCGTAAAATCCGCAATCGTCACTTTGATTCGCTTTTTCATCTGCTTGCAACCTCCCTGATTCAACACCCAACTCACACTGTAACACAGAGTGGACACCCCTGCCAATGGCCCGCACTTCCGCACGGCGACTGTCCATCACCTGTTCCTTGCCGTAGTTGGAACGAATCGCTCCTTTACATAAGCGATCTCTTCCCGATGAGATTTTCCTGCGGGATGCGGGGTCTCCAGAATGAATGGCAGTTCCTGAAACTCAGGTGTAGCGAACAATGCTCTGAGTCCCACTTCCGGAATATACCCTTGGCCCAGATTGGCATGGCGGTCGCGAAAGGACTGGTGTGGGTACATCGAATCGTTGAGATGAATGGCTTTCACATGTGACAGATAGTCCAGTTTGCGAGCCTGCTCTGCAACCTCCTCCCAATTCTCTCCCTGCCAGAGGGCGCTGGCAAAAGCATGACAGGTGTCCAGACAAAAGCCAATTTTATGTGGTGCATGGATCAGGCTCCTGACCTGCGTCAATTCCTCCAGCGTCGTTCCCATCCTGCTACCCTGTCCCGCATTGTTCTCAATCAGGAGCAAGGCATCTCCGTCCCATTTTGCCAATACTTCATTGAGCATCTCAATCATGCGGAGATAGCCGTAGAGAGGATCCTGATGCTTTCCTTTGAACTGTCCGAAATGCACAACAACTCCTATGGAACCGCACGCCTCTGCGATCTCCAAATCATTGCGCAAAGATTCGACGGTCAGCCGATACAATGCCTGATCATCAGCGGAGAGGTTGGTAGGATACGGGGTGTGGGCAACCGACTGTAGCGCATGCTGCTGACAATAACGCTTGCATTCTTGTGCATCTCGCTCGTCGAACGCTTTTACAGATAAGCTTCGTGGATTTTTCGGAAAATATTGATAGGCGGAAGCGCCCTGTTGATAAGCGTTTTTAGCCGCACCCAAATAACCGTCACGGATGCTTACATGACAACCAATTTGCATTCCTTGCCCCCTCCCCTTTAATACGTCCGCAAATCATTCTGCTTAGTTTGGGAGCATCTCACTTCAAGTATGCGCTAGACCGGATAAAACGTAAAAGGATGCAGCGAACCCGGCTGCACCCTCTCGATCCTACAGGCTAAATCATTTTCAGTGTATCCACAGATACGCGTTCTACGAATCTACTGAATTTCTCTTTCCCTTGCTTCCCCCTACTTGAACCGCAGGATTCACTGCGATTTTCATTTTCTCTCCCATAGCGGTTCTCCTCTCCCGTCTATCTTTCTTTCACTTCGACGACGTACGGAACGGTGATGACCTCTCCCCGGTGCTGAAATTGTCCCCAGATTTTATAGATACCAGCTTGAGGAAACGTGGTTGCGAATTGCGCTTCAGGTCCCGTCGCCTTTTCATCGAGTGGGTGCACATGCAGATATTGACTGGCATCCTCGGACAGGATTACCACATGGCCAACAGCTCCAAGATAAGGCTCTAGGTTGTCGATGCCTGCCTTTGTCCTGGCGTCGCGCAGGTGAAAGGTCAGGATCGTTTCTTCCTTCGCAAAGGTATTGCTCACAGCCAGTTCAACCTCTTTGTCCCCTACTTCTTTTACCAGCTTCGTATCTGCTTTCAGATCTGTATGTGCTGCTGGTTCTCCTTCTATTTTCACCCATTCGCTTAAAGTCGTACTCGAGCCTCCAGCGGGTTTGAAATCTGCAAAAAGCTTGTAATCTCCACCCGCGGGAAATTGGGTGTTTATACTGAATCTGCCCTCCCCCTTGAAATCAGGATGAATGTGGGAAAAATATGACAGATCATGGTTGACGATGATCAAGTGCAGCAGCTTTTCATGATTAACCTCGAAATCGTTGACTGGTACCCCTTTCTGGTCGGTGATTTGCACACTCAGCTCTGTCTCATTATTTGCTGTTGCAGATCCGGCAGGGAAAGTAAAAGCTGCGTTTAGATACCCCTGATCAGAGGAATGCTGTTCCGTCCCTGCACTATGCCCCGCATGGCTTTCCCCATGCTCGTTATTCGTTTGGTGTGCCGAATTGTCGGTATTTCCGCAACCTGCCAAGATAGTCAAAGACAAAACTACTGCGGGTAAGAAGCTTTTCTTCATATTGTCAATCTCTCCATTCTGTATTGGACGCAGGTAAGCTTTTGATTTTTTTTCCAAATGATCACCTTTACAATATACCCCCATGTGGTATATTAGTCAATCCTATTTTTACAATACCCTAGTACCCTATATTTTATGGATTTTTCTTCGTACATACGTGCAAAAAAAAAACTGCCCGTATCAATAACGGACAGCTTAGGAAATTCTATTTCTTTACGATCAGTAGTGGAGTTTCTGTGCGATGGATCATCTTGAACGTTACGCTTCCCATCATGGTCCCAGCTACGCCCCCCATTCCGTGGTGCCCCAAAACAATCAGGTCGCATCCCTGTTCCTTGGCGGCTTGACGGATTGAGGTTGCCGGATCGCCGATCAGCAGCTTGCTTTCAAACTTGATCCCTTTTTCTTGCAGCAATTCTTCATAGGGCAGCAAGGTTGCTTTGCCCCACTCCTCCAGCGTATTGACATCCTGCCAACCAGGTCCGTAAGCCCCTGCATACGTGACTGGCGGCGGTACCACGGTAACCAAAGAGTATGTAACCTCCATATTCTGGCTCAGCGCGACCGCTTTTTCGATGGCTTCTTTTGCTTGGTCGGAACCATCTACAGCAATCAGCACTTTACTCCAAGGGAACTGCTCCTGTTTGGTATCCTCAGAAATCAAAAATACCGGAATGTTCACATCATGCACTGTCGGATAGCTAACACTTTGCATCAGGAATCCGGTAAATCGCCCGTATCCATGTGTACCCATAATGATCGCTTCAAATCCAGATTTGGCGAACTCATTAATGACCTGCTGCACATCACCAAACTTGATTTCAAGCGTATATGGCACGCCCGACTGTTCTACCAATTCTTTGATTTCTTTCAATTCTTCGTGTGCGTCCTCCAGTTGAAAATCCTGGAGCTGCTTTTGTCCAATTCGGTTGATGACATTTTTAGAAGGAAAGAATGGTATAACATGGAGCAGAGTCAGCTCATGCTTATCTTTGGCATAAGACAGAGCAAAACGCAGTGCTTGCAGTGATTGTTCCGTATGATCAACAGGTACCAAAATGCGAGACATTCAAAACACTCCCTCTCACCTCATGAACGTATGAGTTAGTCACTTTTCTTTTTACGTCTCTATTGTAGCTGAGAGAAAATTTTTCCACTATAGGGAACTACCCTGATCTTTATTGGGAAAAACCCTTAGTCCATAATACCTGTGATAAAGATCGTCGGCTTCTCGCTCAAATCAATATCCCGGATGTCGTGCTGCTCTGACATTAATTCACTTGCATTTTGTTCCCGACGGATCACTCGGGCGACAGGGCGGGACGGCAAACCGCGATTCTGATCAATCACTACACCGATTTCCCCTGTACTCAATTTCAGCGAGCTACCAGTCGGATAGAGGGCAATAGATCGCAAAAAGAGGATGACCATCTGCAGGTCAAAGCGCTTTTCCGCCAAGCCCATGATACGTTCGCAAGCTTCATAAGGCGGCAGTGTCACCTCTTCCTCGGAAAACGGAGAAATGAGATCATCATAGTAATTGCAAATCGCTACGATTTTCGCGAACTCGTGGATCTCCTCACCTGCCAGTCCACGCGGCACTCCGCTGCCATCCACCCACTCCTGATGCTGAAGAGGCACATGGGCAGATACAATGCTCATCTCATGTTTTTTTCGCAGGACGTTGAAGCCCATCCACGTAAAGTGGTTCTCAAGATTTTCCTCTTCGTCGGAATCCTTTGAATCCTCTTTCGACATCCCGCTTAGCTTGCCGATATCGTGCAGCAGAGCCCCGATCGAAAGCTCCTTCAGCTGAGTATTGTTGTAACCAAGTGCGACTCCCATCACAGTTGCCATCATGCATACGTTTAGAGAGTGGATGTAGAGAGCGTTGTCAGTAGTCCGGATTTCTCCGAGATTCAACAGGACACGACGGTTTTTCAACACTTCCTCGACGATGTTGCTGACTGACTTTTGAACCCCGCGCACGTCCATATTTTTACCTGATTGAACGCATTGAATCGCCGCTGACAAGTTGCGGATAGCATCTTTTCGAGTCGTTTCCGTAACGACTTCTTCCATATTGACATCATCTAACAGGGGGTCCTTAATGCTCAACATGGTGACGCCAAAACGTCGAAGCTTATTGATCATTCCTACCGTTAGCTGCACACCTGCATGCAGTAAAGTCAAGCCTTCACTCGTATAAATACTGCGGGCAAGAATATCGCCCGGTTCTACCTGTTCGACACTGATATATTTCATGGGGTCTTCCTCCTGATTCCATCCTCCCCTGTTGCTCTTTCCCCATCTTACCATTTGCCAAACTTCTTTTGGTTAGTTCTTTTGTCCTCTTCCCAAATCCAACCAAATCCTTAGGATCATCCATACTAAGAAAACCCAGAGCGAAGCTCTGGGCCTTTTTGCGTTAGAGGATATCCGAAAGTTTGTACTCGTATCCATGCAATCCTTTGTAGTACT
>NZ_RHHR01000100.1 GCF_003710915.1 Brevibacillus invocatus
GGTTCTTCCATATCATCTGCGTAGTTCTCAACCCATTCGACATAATCATTCAATATACGACGAAGCTCTTCTTCGGTCTCCACCGCATTGATCAGATTCTTGGTATGCGTAGCCCCTCTCAAGCCTTTCAAATACCAAGCTGCGTGCTTTCTCATTTCCAGTACACCCACACGCGGACCCTTCAAGGCAATCAGACGCTGGGCATGCAGCAAGCAGATGTCGATTTTTTCACGCACAGTCGGCT
>NZ_RHHR01000101.1 GCF_003710915.1 Brevibacillus invocatus
AAATAACATCCTTGGTGCTCACCACAGTATCTCCACCAATGTGTATAAACATCCCTGTATCCCTACCTTTCCCCTGAGATATTCCCTTCCTTCACGTAAAAACGAGAGGCTTGCTGGAGAACCTGATGTTTTAAGCCTTCCACACCAGTCGTACTTACAAACGTCTGCACCCGATCCTGAATCGTCTCGAGCAGTAAGGTTTGTCTATGTTCATCCAGCTCTGATAAGACATCATCCAACAGAAGGACAGGATATTCGCCTACCTCTTCCTTAATCAGTTCGATCTCGGCTAATTTGATGGACAAAGCAGTCGTTCGCTGCTGTCCTTGCGATCCGTAAGTTTGCACATCCATGCCATTCACTTTCAATGAAAAATCATCACGGTGTGGTCCGATCATCGTGCTTCCGCGCATGATTTCCCGGTCACGTACTTCTTCATAGGCAGCCAAGAGCAAATCTACAGCCTGGTCTGCTTCCAGTTCTTCTGTGACGGGCGTCGTGTTTTCATAATGCAAAGAGAGCGTTTCCCTACCGTCGGTAATGCCGGTGTGGATATCCTTCGCCCACGTCTCCAGCTTCCGAATGAACTCAAAACGCTTCCTTAACAATTTTACCGCTAAATCAGCCAATTGGGTATTCCAAATTGTCAGCATTTCCAGCGAGTGGCTTTTTTTCATCGCCAGATCCTTTAGCAACTGGTTTCGCTGAGCCAGTACCTTGTTGTAATTGCTCAAATAATACAGATACGTAGGCGACACCTGGCCGATTTCCATATCGATGAATCGTCTGCGCTGAGCAGGTGATCCTTTGACGATGGACAGATCCTCTGGGGCAAACATGACCACATTCAAGGCACCCACGTACTCGCTCAGCTTTTGCTGTTCCATTCCGTTGATTTTGGCCCTCTTTCCCTTTGCTGTCAACTGCAGCTCCAAACGAACAGAACCGTAGCGACGAAGAACATCGCTACGGATGGCGGCAAAATCGGCATCCCACGCA
>NZ_RHHR01000102.1 GCF_003710915.1 Brevibacillus invocatus
TTGATAAAGAGACTGTCAACTTTGTGCCCAACTACGACGGGCGCAAAGAAGAACCGGTAGTACTCCCTTCCCGGTTCCCCAATCTGTTGCTGAACGGTGCATCAGGTATTGCGGTAGGGATGGCGACAAACATTCCGCCACACAACCTGAACGAGGTCATCGATGGCGTACTTGCCATGATTGATAACCCGGATATTACTATTCAGGATCTGATGAAAATCATCAAGGGACCAGACTTCCCG
>NZ_RHHR01000103.1 GCF_003710915.1 Brevibacillus invocatus
AGAAAATCGCTGAGCTGGTGCGCGAAAAGAAAGTGGAAGGCATTACCGATCTTCGCGATGAATCCGATCGCAAAGGTATGCGGATTGTCATGGAATTGCGCAGAGATGTGATTCCAAAGGTTGTGTTGAACAATCTGTTCAAGCATACCCAGCTTCAAACTACCTTTGGCGTCAATATGCTGGCGCTGGTGGATGGGCGTCCTCGGGTTCTGAATTTGCGTGACATGCTGTATTACTATTTGCAGCATCAACGTGAAATTGTCCGCAGACGGACAGAGTACGATCTGAAGCAAGCAGAAGCCCGCGCTC
>NZ_RHHR01000104.1 GCF_003710915.1 Brevibacillus invocatus
CTCGATCATATCGACGAGATCATCAGCTTGATTCGTGCTTCCCAGACAACGGAAGAAGCTCGTGAAGGCTTGATAGCCAACTACGGTTTAAGCTATGAGCAAGCGCAGGCCATTCTGGATATGCGTTTGCAACGCTTGACAGGGTTGGAACGTGAAAAAATTGAGAACGAGTACCAAGAGCTGTTGGCCAAAATCAGTGAGCTGCGTTCCATTCTTGCGGATGAGAACAAAATCTATGCAATCATTCACGAAGAGCTGTCCGAAATCAAGGAAAGATTCGGGGATGCTCGACGCACGGTGATTACGTTTGATGAAAATCATATCGAGGATGCGGATTTGATTCCGGAAGAGGACGTCGTGATCACCCTCACTCATGATGGGTATATCAAGCGTCTGCCTGTTACCACCTACCGTTCACAAAAACGTGGAGGTAGAGGGGTACAGGGATTGGGGACCAAGGATGACGATTTTGTCGAGCATCTTTACATCACCAACTCGCATGAAACCATCATGTTCTTTACCAGCAAAGGGAAAGTGTATCGCCTGAAGGGCTACGAAATCCCTG
>NZ_RHHR01000105.1 GCF_003710915.1 Brevibacillus invocatus
GATCATTAAGAAGACGGAGCTGTCTTCGTATGAGAACATTCGTCGAGGCGGCTTGATTGCGGTGAACCTGCGCGAGGATGATGAGCTGATTGGTGTGCGTTTGACCGATGGCGAACAAGAAATCATCATGGGAACGAAGAATGGAATGTCTGTTCGCTACAAGGAAAGCGACGTTCGCACGATGGGCCGCAATGCAACGGGGGTAAAAGGGATTACGCTGGATGACGATGACGACGTGATCGACATGGACGTAATCAAGCCTGGAGCAGAAGTGCTAATCGTGACGGCGAACGGCTACGGGAAGCGGACACCGGTAGATGAATACCGGATTCAATCTCGTGGTGGTAAAGGAATCAAGACGCATAATGTTACAGAACGTAGCGGACACGTCGTTGGACTGAAAGTGGTAGAACCTGAAGAGGATCTCATGATCATTACGACTTCGGGTATCATTATCCGTACAAAGATGAAAGGCATTTCTGTCATGGGCCGCTACACCCAAGGCGTCAAATTGATACGTCTCTCAGAAAATGAGCAGGTAGGATCTGTGGCCAAAGTGCCTCCTAACGTGGACGAGGATGACGCAGATATAGAGGATAGCGATAGTTCCCCTATT
>NZ_RHHR01000106.1 GCF_003710915.1 Brevibacillus invocatus
AGAATATGCCTGTTTGCAAGAGGAAAGACGTTCCGCCTGTGCGGAGCGTCTTTTTTACACGTAAGAAGGACCAGCTTTTTCGAAAATGCTTCAGTAAAAACAGTTTTTACCGATACTATAATTAGTTCAGTTTGTAATTGAAATCATGTAATTTTTCTATCATTGGTTTGAAAAAGGTATAGAATTGGGAAAAGGTGTACAAGTCATTATTGTGAGGATCGGATGGTGAGTAAAGTTGCCCATCGTGGATGTAAGAAAACTAACGAATGGTTCC
>NZ_RHHR01000107.1 GCF_003710915.1 Brevibacillus invocatus
AGGTATACACTTCACTCGGCGGGCTTCTTTTTACGAAAGGGACGCCTCTGTATGAAAAGGAAATCGAGTTTCTGGATGCTTTTATGATCAAACAGGTATCCATCGAAGACACGAATGTTGACGTTGGAGAACCAAAGGAAACTCATGTAGAAGAAAAGGCAGCTCCGAAAGTAACGGTCAACATTATCGAGAAGCCATCCTTTCAGGAACATTTTAATGAAGCTGTTACGAAGTTGAAAAACCTGATGATTCGCGTGCAAGGTGGCGATAATATCCCCGTTATGGAAGTGCGGGAAGTGGTTTCGCCTATTTTGGCTCAGTTCCAGGAACAGCCGCAGGTTCTCCTTTCGCTGCGTCGATATGCTCGGATGGACAGCTATGCTTACGAACATGCTATCGCGGTTGGGATTATTTCATATATGATTGCGAAATGGATTAAGGTTCCGGAAAA
>NZ_RHHR01000108.1 GCF_003710915.1 Brevibacillus invocatus
CGACGTTTATCATGCAATGTGTTCGGATCGCGTGTATCAAAAGGCAAAGTCCCCGTATGTGGTTGTAGAGCAATTGGTACAAGATAGCTTTGGAAAGCTGGACCCTTCCATTGTTCATACGTTCGTAGATGGAATCACGCAGTTTGCTGTGGGAACCCTAGTGGAACTAAGCGACGGTACCATAGGCAAGATTGTTTTTACAGACAAAAAACATCCGACAAGACCTATGGTTGAAACGGGTGGTCATATTGTCAATTTGGCTGAATCTCGTCATGTATCAATCGTAAAAGT
>NZ_RHHR01000109.1 GCF_003710915.1 Brevibacillus invocatus
TTGAAAGAATTTTTCCAACTGAACAACGTACGCTATCGCACAGGGAAGAGGGCCAAAGTTCATTTTGATTTGGTAACTCTTGTTTATAATGCCGCTAAATTAGCCACTGATCGGATTCGTAACGCACTGGAAAACAAGAAGCCAGTCGCGGCTTAGTTTTTAAAAAAGGATAAAGAAGAGATTGGGGCAGTCTGTATATTTTTAAGATGAGCAATTATGAAATTGATTCACTTAGAACACTTTAACATTACGGCATTGGTTGAACAAATAAGGATAATCAGACTAAGACACATTACGGGCCATTGAAAAGAAAAGGCCGAGTTGCCTCTTTTAAAACCGGTACAGTGAACCGTAATACATGTAAAAGAGTTTTGTTGAACTATCGGGTACGAAAGTTGAATAACAGTAAGTACAAGAGCTTCAACAACGCAGATCTACGCGCAATTACGGGGGAACGTCGACGGGAATTTTATAGGCGGTACTTTTAAGAGCTGTGGCTCCCGCTGAACTAAAGGGCAGTAATCCGGAACAATACATACAAAAGACCCTTGTTTATAAGGGTCTTTAATAAATCAAAGATTTTATACTATCTTGTATCCACTTTAACCATAGACTCTAATATTTTTGTTAATTGCTCTGGTGTTGTTCGTCCAGTGATAATGTACCACGTTTTTCCATTATCATAAGACCAACCAGCATCCGAACGGACGCCCCCATTTGTATCAATAGCTGTAATCTGTCCTTTTATTGCACCATGAACAGGATTACTTCCCTTTGGTATTGTAGCCATGACACGCTTCATTATATTAATAGCATTGTTAGTATTCTCTGCCCATACTAAGTATTCCCAGCCGATATCTTTCCAGATAAATGCTCTTTTATTAGCATAATACTTTACATCATACCCGTTAAATTTAGTGGCTCCTTCTGGTATCTCGAACATTTCGTATGTAGAGAAAGGCTGTTTTCGGTAACTAGGAAGAGTACCTGCTGACATAGTCATTACATCAAATGTAAGCATTTTTGATTCCCCATCACGCACTCTTTGGCGTGATATCTCGAATAAATAATGGTCTTTACTTGCTTCTAACTTGCTAACGAATAAATGACCAAGCCGTCGAGAAAACTCAGATGAAGCTACATGAGACGGAATATATACAGGAATATCTACTTTTTTTAGTTCTTCAAGATACTGTTCACCCCAAGTAAACGGTTCGATTTCGTCGTCTTGATTAGCGTTAGCAACAGGCACAAAAGCAATGAGCAAAGCTACAAAGAACAACATGATTTTCTGCATAAAGCACCCCCACACTTATAATTTAAGTATTGGTAATTTCTATGCAGAATAATATATGAAACAAAAAGAGGTTGGACTTTTTCCTTTGCACAACTAACTGGGTAGGATAGTGAACCTATTTAACACAAGCTCAATTAAGTTAAATCGCCAAACTGCTTTTCTAAATTGTTGTCAAAAAAAGAAATTGGCACCTAGATGGTACCAATTTCAAGAATTACTTTGGACTTTCTAACTCAACTTTCGCAGAGCGAAAATGAGCGTATTCCCTTGGTACAACAAGTTTAAAGCCGATTTTAGAATGCTCCTTGAAAAATAGAAAAACACT
>NZ_RHHR01000011.1 GCF_003710915.1 Brevibacillus invocatus
TTGACATATCACCGCTGTGCTAATAACTATTTACCAAATGAAATAATTGTACCATCAGGCGCTATGTCAATATATTTACCATTTTTCCTATATCTCACAACACCCTCAACTTCACCTGAAACTTTGCTTTTTGTCGCTCCCCTTAAATTTGACGCGAAGCCTTGAGACTTCCTAATCTATTGTGCTACATCTGTTGCACCAACATCATCGCCATGTTTCAAGAAATGGTAAACTAGTGAATCTTCAATTGAATCAAAACTTCCCTTACCCCATGAACCTACAAGATTTCTACCTACCTCTAATAGTTGGTTTCTTACATATTGCTTCGCATCAGCCTGTCCAAGATTCTTTAGTCCAGCAAAAGCAAAGCCTATTACCCATTTTCCACCTGTTTTTTCTAACCCCCACGGACTCCAGTTCACAGGATCCTCAAAACCTACTGCCTCTCTTGCTCCATCGTTAGAAGTATCATAAAAGTAAACACCTGTTATTTCACCATTTTCAATGATAAAATCATTATTATGGTTGGCATCATTTGCACTCCAGTTTTTATCCTTGTAATTATCCTTGTTGCTACATCCACCGGGATGTGCCCATTTTCCATCTTTAGATTCACACCAATGCCCTGTCGGGTCTATGAATCTAATTGGATTGTTCTGCACATACGTATACCGATTCAAACTAAGCGGATTATCCACTTGCCCCTTATACGTATCCTCCGAGATAAATCACTTTCACAACGATCAATGAAAATCCTTTCAATCAAAAATGAAACCCCAGACGAGTTGTTGATTACTCGTTTGGGGAAAAGTTTTAGATTTGTAGTATTATTTTTTTACTAGCGAAATCATTTGATTATCAAATTCAATCCTAAACGATGCACCAGAAGCAAATAGGATTTCATGTGACATTTTAGTTTCATCAACATCTAGCAGTTCATCATAACCCCATTCATCAAATCCACGAGTTTTAGAAAAATCACTGCTACCACTATTGTAGCTAAGTTGAATATCACTGACATGTCGGTATCTGATCATCCATTCTTCACGGCCATTAGTCAAGTTGATTTCAACATTCATTGGATATAAATTACCAATGTTGTCATGTACAATAGTTACACTTACGATTCTGAAACCATGAAAGGTAATTGAACTTAGAAAATCATAGACTTCCGGGGAAAAGCGATGCTTATTTAAAGCAAGTTTCGAAAAGTATTCTTCACAATTTTTATCCCACTTTTGATTTGCCTTTTCTCGTATTCCATCATTTTCACTGTTAATTTGCTCCCAAAGCTCAGCAGTAAAATACCTCAAATTTATTTCTCCCTTCTTAAGGAATTACAAATCGTACACGCACACCGGGGCTCATTCTAATATTAGGCGAGGTCATTTCCACAACTTGACCTGAAGGTATTAATACAGGTACAGTAAATCCCATCCTATAGGCGTCCATCTCAGCATATGAACTGAACCTTAATCCTGATTCTCCGTCGTAAATACTAAATTTTTGAGAATCATTATAGGCTTTTGCTTTGGCATTCCAGTCCCAACCAAATTTTTTCTTTAACTCCTTTTTCATAGAATTCGGAGGGTCTCCAGGGCTGTTTCTATTCTTATCATGAGGAGATCCGTCAGTATTCTGTGACCACTCTTGCCCCTTAGGACCAAATACATGGGCATGATCCTGAGTTGCTGTTCCGACCATACCTTTATCAAACCTTACTGACCACCCTTTTACTCCCATGTCAATTTCTTTACCGAACCTAATACTTCCAAGTCCCGGAACATAACCATAGGAATCCCAGTAATTAGTTTTATCAAGTGTTCCAGGGCCATTGATACCAATATAACCCGTTAATTTTCCTTTTGAAATAATTGGATCACCCGTTAAATCATTCCCTAGATACTTTGAAGTTGAGTTATTACATCCTCCTCCATGAGCGTTTTTACCATCAGCAGAAACACAATAATTACCTGTCGGATCTATGTTGTTTATCGGGTTGTTGTGAACGTAAGTGTAACGGTTTAGAGACAACGGATTATCCACCGCACCCTTATACGTATCCTAGTTAATAAACCGTTATTACTTCTAAAAATTTGGCGGCAACTGTTTACCAATTACCACCATTTCTACTATTCTATCATCCCGCTTGCTTTACTGGTACTTCGGGCATCACATACACCGCCTTTGTCCTCATGAGATAGTGAATGACGTTCACCAATTTACGCATGATACAGACAATCGCTTGCTGCTTCGTTTTCCCTGCCGCCATCTTCTCTTCATAGTAGGTGTAGAAATAGGGATTTCTCGGCTCCTTCTTCCCTCTAGTTACCGCAATTTGCCGAATCGCTATGCCCTTAATGATTTCATGCAGGACCCGATTCCCCTGTTTACTCTTGTAATTCCTGCTCTTACCACCCGAACCTGCAAAAATTGGGGCAATTCCTGCAAAACGCGCTAGCTTATCTGGCGTTGCGAAACGGTGAATATCACCAATTTCAGCTACCAACTCTGCCGCTGTTACAAGGTCTATCCCTGTCATCGTCTCTAATTGAAAGCCTAGTTCTTTCATCAATCCCCTAGTTTCTTCCTCTATCCTTTTCATCTCCATTTGGTTGAAACGGATCGTCCGTACAAGGCTCTTCACGATAAAATCCCGTTTTTCTTGATAGTCCCTCGTCGTATCGCCATCCTGCTGTACAATGGTAAGTATCTGCGCCGCCTTTTTGTTGGATAGCCCGTTGTTGCTCAACTTTCGCAAGAAGTACGCAAGATCATCTTCCGTCACTCGTTGCAGATGATTGGGCGATGGGTATTTCCACCAAAACGCTAACGCGGTCTTCCCATCTACCTCAGAGAAAAACTGCTTGTAGCTAGGATAATGGTAGCTCAACTGTTGGTGAATCTTTTGGTTGAGTGCCGTCTGGTTTTTTGCCACCCATTTCCTCTGCATGACCAATTGGCTAATTGCCCAGTAAAGGTCTACCGGCTTGGCATCGGGCAAGCGTTCCAGTTCATCTCGCAATACCCGTGCGACACACTCTGCATCCCAGCTATCTGATTTCTGTACCGTCACATGGCTTTTTCGTCTCGCTGTAGAGAGTTTGGGGTTCACTTCTTTTACCCACCATTGATTCTCGGTTAGGTACATTGCCAACGCTCGTCCGAAACCGCCCACATCCTCTAAACCGTACACGACTTTTGTCCCTCGCTTGGTATGCTTCTTCACTTCTTGCAGCAGTTCCGGAAAGGCGGAGGGCTTGTTGTTGAACTGGATTTCTCCTACCTTTGTATTCCAATGATCTACCATCACCGCTGTATGGTGCGCTTTGTGCAGGTCTACCCCTACGTACAAATACTTCTGTTGCTTGGTCATCGCCCTTCCCCCTTGGCTTTGTGGCATCGAATGGTTGCGGATGGGCGAGATTTTGCATCCTCCGATCAAGTAGACGAGCTACAAAGACACGTAAGCAAAAATCCAACCCATCCGCAACCACTCCATACCCACTGTTGTGAAATACGTCGGTTTTGAGCAAGTTTGCATCCTCAGTTCGAGCGGACAAGCCGCAAAGACACGCTAGCAAATTCTTGTTCACCATCCGTATTTCGTTGTTGAAAAATTCATTTGCCTAACATATATCAAAACTCTATCGTTTTTTAAGCGCAGCCAAAAATTTCTTTGATGCGTAGTGTACGATATTCTCCAAAATCTGCACAACCCCTATTTTTATTGTCGTTTTCCTTCGCGGGAAGAGCGTACACAGTACGAAACCATTGCCACATGTCGCTATGTCGTTTTCGTCTTACCACTTGTTGCCTGTTTCAAGCCGTATGCTGGGGCTTTTCTTTTCCTTCGTTTCTGAAAAGGTTTAGCTTGTCCGTTATCCCTTGCCATTCCGTTATCAACCTACGTTCGTCTTGTCGTACGGGCGTAAAGTCGCTTGGTACCAAGTTGCTATTACGAAAGACATCTGTCCCATGCCATGAGCAACCAGCTTGCTTTAGGTATCGAATATGCTCGTAAAATGTGGTCTGCTTCATTCCTGCTTTTACAATCGTCTCCCCGCATGCTGCCAATTCCAACCACGTATGAAACAAGTTCTTCCCTAGACGCTGTCCATACCGTTCTGCCAAATAGCGTTTGACGCTCTCATAGTTTCTAACGGTATTCACCCCAGTCACCCCAACACGTAGAAATGACCCGATCTCTTTGTCATATACGCGGTACAAATAATCCTCCGTAATCTCGCTAACCAGTGGTGGTTTTTTAAAATCATAATCCAGTTTCGGCGCCTTGATACTCACCTCTACACGCACCAGCTTGTCCGCAATATCTTGTAATTCCTTCAACTGCTGGACGCTCAACACTTTCCGCAGTCTCTTGGCATCGTGTTCCTTAAACTCTGTTCCTTTATGGTAAAATTTTAGGCATGTCGTATGCCCTCCAACCTCTATGCCATGTCCTCCATATCGGTGTATGGGACGTTTGCGGTAATATTCGCCAACCTGTAATCCCTTAAACCAATCCATACATGCCTCAACGGACTGCAAGTGAAACACTTCCGCCATATCTACCTTTCTCACGATCCAATCGTCAGCAGTGGGTAACTGTACACCAATCGCATCGCTAATGTAATCAACTAACCATCTGCAACAAGCTACAAAATTATCTGACCCGCCGTACACGTTATGCCCTGCCATTGCTTTATGCACGCTACATTCCACTGTCAAATACGGTTCACAGGTTATTTTTACTTGCTTCTTCTGTTCGTTGTCGTACTCCAGTTTATCCCACTTCACTGCCATCGAAATATCCGAATCATGCGAGCCTTTTAAATTCGCCGTTGTAAACTCTTGCTCGATTTCTCCGTATCCTGTACTTATCGTCTGTCTGCGCTTACTACGGTGCAACTGTTCTACCGCTGCTACCATTTCAGCGCTCAAACTTGGGGATACAATCTTCACCGTGTCTATTGCCATTCCCATTCGCCTCATTTCGTTGCTGTCATTTTGTAGAGGTAAGTGCGCTGCAAGATTACCTTTACCATTCATTTACTTGCTGCTATCGCCTGTAATTCAAGCAACAAGCTTACCTGCTACTTTGCTAGATCGTAGTGTTATGCGGTGATACTATACGAAATCCTCCTGCGCTTATCACCTTTTGAAGTTGAAAATACACGCAAAAAAAGCACTTGAAATCACTAATAAAAGTGTTTTTTCAAGTGCTTGAGTGTGTAAGGTTATCAAGATTCTAAGTTTGTTTGGAAAGGTAGCAATATCCATTAAAAACTATCGGTTACTGTACGGAGATTATGACACATGCTTTGTCTGGAGTCAATAACAACGTATGACTATGCGAGACGGTTCGCTCTCGTTTGCTTGCCCCCTCATCGGTGTCATTTGTGGTACACCAACGTGATAACGTCATCTCGCCCTATTCTCGTTGGGCTGCCGTTTTGCCATCCTGTATCCTAGTCGAGTACGCCCAACTCACGACGCATCTCGATTTCTATTTCACGCAACCGCTTTTGCTTTTTAACCAACTCCTCAAACCATTCCTTGTTCTTCATAGCTAATGCCATGTCGATCAACTCGTCATAGTCCTCTGAACACATCATCATTGGCTCTTTATATTCGCTCATTTGTCCATCCTCCCATCATTTATTGACGATTAGCTGATCTGTCTTGCCTTGTTCCACAACTGGCGGCTGATGATGCGAGGGAAAACGTCTTTTTGTCTAATGCCGTTCTGCTCCTTCTGCCCGTTGTAAGTGTTGAAACCTGTATACGTCTCATTGTTTAAAATGTTTTGCACCTGTACGACAGTCCAAGCCTTCCCTGTCTTGGTACGTATACCTGCTCGGTTCAACTTGCGAGCGATTTTATAGGGGTTATCCCCCTCTACATAGCGTTGAAAAATATGCTTTACCGTCTGCGCTTGCTCGTTATCTACTGTTATCGTTCCTTGCACTGCTCGATAGCCGTAAGCAGGTGCGCCGCCAGCGTATTTATTTTGTTTTGCTGTTGCAATCCGTCCGCCTTTTGTCCGCTCGTTGATGACCTTTCGTTCAAATTCACCGAAAGAGCCGATCATGTGCAGGAACATCATTCCTTGCGGTGTGGATGTATCGAAATGTTCCGTCACGCTAATAAAGGCAATGCCCCTTGGTTCCAATTCGTCCTCGATCAGATCAAGCAGATGTTTCAGCCGTCGGTGGATGCGGTCTGCCTTGAGGACAACGATACCGTCAATCTCATGTTCGGGTTCAAGTATGTATTGCACCATGTCCAGATAGCCTTTCCGTTCTTTCGTGCTTCCACTTTCGCCTTCGTCCAGTCCATAAAGATTCCTGCCAGTTCCCAACCTTGACTGATGCAATACGCCTCAATCTTCTTGACCTGCTCTGCAATGGAGGTATTCTCTATCTGGCTATCCGATGAAATTCGCACGTAGCCCACCAGCCTCTTAGTTGTCACCTTTCCCATGTTCCACGCCTCCTTTTGTGTAAACACTATACGACCCAGGTAAAGGAAATTAAAAGTCCTTTTTTCCTTGTTGCCAATCGCCTACCGTGATCGTGGTAAGCCAGCATCAATTTGATTTTTGCCAAGCCCCTGCCTCAACCGTAAAAAAGGGAGCGAACAAAGCGAATACTCTGTCTGCTCCTATCCTCATCCTTGAAACTTGGCTCTTGCCCGTTCTAGCACTTCAACCAACTGGTCTAACGCTCCGTCACTTTTCTGCTTCTGCATGTTGATAAGCTTGCCGTTCTCCCGAATGAGTGCTGCGATGTTCATCTGCACTTTGGTTATGGCATCTTCAATAGTTCGGATAGCGGCAGGGTTCGGCTTCTCCTTTTGTTCCTCCTGTTGAATACGAATCATCATGCGCCGAATGCGTAACTCAGAAAGCCGATATTCATTATCCACTTGTACATTCGGGTCGGTTGAAACCTGATGGTACAGCTCTCGTTCTTCTTCGGTTAGCGTATCCAGCCAGTTCGTTTCATACAGCCCGTGCTTCAGAGCGTTTTTGTTACCCTTCAGGCTCTCTCTATGTTTCGCCTTATCCTTCGGTCCCGTGGACTTCCCGCCATGCAATCGACAGCGACCATTTGCCAAAGCAGCTTTCTGACAAGGCTTGCTACTTCTTGTTTTTGCGCCGCATCGCTTTTTCTCCATCTTTTCACCGCCTAACCTCATCTCATAGAGTTTCGTTTCCTTGACCGGGGGGAGGGCATAGACTCCCCCCGGCCGTTTCTCTCTCCTAATCATGGTCAATTTGCATCTTTCATTTTGTTCTTTGCCTTTTGTTGCTGGAATACCTGAAACGCTTCATAGAATCCTGTTTCATTGAGGAAGTCGATATAATCCTCTAATAGATAAGCCAATCGTAGATTCGAGTCGTTTGCCATGCTTAGTTCTTCCCATAGGAACTTCTCATACTCGGTCATCTCGGTCATTTTGTTATATCCTCCTGTGATTGTCGTATTTGGTTTGTATCGTGGTTCCGTTCCTTGTCGGGTAAATTGTCCTTGCTCTGTTTGTTGATACCTCTTGCTCTCCGAGAGCGTTGGGCTGTGTGTGTTATTCCTTGGACTGTCTCGCCTTGCGTTCCCAATATCTGCGCTCGTACTCTTTTTGCTTCTCTTTGTTTTCAGGCTTCTGCCGCCATTTCCGTTGATACTCTCGTTGATAGTTCCGCCTGTATTGTCGGCGGGCTTCCTGTGCTTCGGGGCTTAGTTGTATCATGTATTAGACCTCCACGATCTCAATTACATCTTCATCATCCACGATTTCGATTATGATTTCGTCCTTATCTTGCTTGCTCATGTCTGTTTCCCTCCAATTCTTCCAGCTTCGCCACTTGATCGGCTAGCAACTGTTCGGTTTCTTGTATTCGTTCCTCTGCCCGTCGAATCATCACTGCTGCTTCTTCCTTTGCTTCCTCCAGTTCCTTATGCTGTCGACCTAACACGTTTTCGTTATACTGTATAATCTCCCTTAACCCAGATACTTCGCGTTGTAAATCCTCAATTCGGCGTATTGCTTCCAGCCTTGGGTGTCCGTCCTTCTGATCAGCCAACTGATCAAAATACTCAGCCTGTTCGAGCAGCTTGTTTACTTCTGTTGCTACTTGCGGGTCGGTACTACCACATCGTTTTAACTCGTCTGCCTGTTGCCGCAACTCTCGTGCTTTCTGGCAGTTGCCCCTCACTTCCTCTACTATCGCCTCATACTCCGCTTGCGCCTGAGCAAGTAAACCTACCTTTTCCTGTGTTTGTTTTGCCATATTCCTTTTCCTCCTTTGATTTTGGACATGCAAAAAGGCTCATTCCTCCTTATCGTTCAAGTGGGAATAAGCCTTTGAAAGTTGATCTAAGTGTATTTGTCAAGTTTTTTGTGTTTGGTTTATTGGTTATATTGTACGATCTTGCTACTTAGATGTAAAGCCGGTCACATTTTCGCCTCATAAATCGTGCAAAAAGGAGCCCCAGACGAGTTATTGGTTACTGGTCTGGGGTTTAGCTAAGTCTACTTTCAAATATTCAGTTTAGCCACTACTAGTTTTACCATCTCTTTGACGTCCTCTTCTTTATAAAATGCTTTTGGATCAAGTTTATGATCCTCCTCGAATGGAGAAAACCTCGAGGTAATATCCACCAGATTACGAAACATCTTACTCTCAAGTTCTGTTAACTCATCATAATCGAGATCAATGTTATAGGTATACGAAAATTCATCGCAGAATCTTGGTAATTCAATCTCATTATGCTGTAATAATTCAATTAGCCAATACAAGCGTTCCTTAGGGGTTCGTTCATGCATGTTCACTACCTCACTCCTAATCATTTTGGTATAACTGGTAGAGGCCCCATAGCTTTCCTAGCATATTCGAAATGATAAACCGTATTCGTTGCGGCATCATAAAGCACTTCAATGTTGTACTTATTACCGTTTCGATACATTACATCGTAATACATCTTAGCTTGGGAGCCTCTGGGGTCAGCAAATTCTTTACCGTATTTAATAACCGCCTGTTGAATTTGAACTGGCACAAACCTTCCGGCTTCATCCATATGTTGTGCAGCTTTGGCAGCGAAATTTAATCCTTCATCTAGCCTACTGAAACCTTTCCCCTTATTAAATATACTTCCTACGATAAACGCACCTTTTACTGCGGCTGCTTCACCTGGATAATCCCAAATAGCATTAGAGAAATCGGCTACAAAAGCCAATCCAGGAGCAGATTCTCTTGCCATCTTCATCACTTGCGAATCTGGAATCATTGCGTCCGAGGATTGCATAATATCTGACTTGGAATAGCCTGCATTAGTCATTTTTGCTCTTATATCATTAGCGTAATTTCCCCAGTACCTTTTCTCCCCTACCGTTTGTGCTAGTGCCCATTTATTCTTAGCTTCATTGATAACCCAGTTAGCGCCAATATTTTGCTCCCAATGCCCAGTAGGGTCTATAAATCGTAGCGGGTTATTTTTCACATACGTATACCTGTTGAGACTCAGCGGATTATCCACCGCACCCTTATACGTATCCTCCATGATAAAGCGGTCAATGGATAAAGGATTGGTGGCAACTCGTTAAAGCTACCACCCTGTAGTCTATGCCGCCCGTTCTGGAAGGACTGGCATTTTGTATTCCGTCTTGTACTTCATCATGCTGTAGATGACGTTGACCAGTTTCCGCATGACACAGATAATGGCTTGCCACTTGGTTTTGCCCTCTGCTAGCTTCTTTTCGTAGTACGCATGGTAGAGAGGGTGATTCGGCTTCTTCTCCCCCCTCGATACGCCAAGCATACGAATAGCGAGATTGTAGAAGATGTCATACAAGCTACGGTTGCCTAGCTTGCTCTTACGAGCCTTCTGCTTGTTCCCTGAACTATGCTGAACGGGTGCTATCCCTGCAAAGTTGGCTAGCTTGTCTGCATTAGAGAAGCGTGAAATGTCACCAATCTCTGCAATCAGTTCCGCCGCCGTTACTGTACTGATTCCGTGCATCGTTTCTAGCTTGTAATCGAGTATAGCCATATGTTTCTTCAACTCAGCGTCAATCTGGTCTAGCTGACGCTCACGAATGATGATGTCTCGAACCACATCTTTCACTAGGAAGTCATTGGCTTCTTGATAGCCCTTCGATGTGTCACCGTCTTGTTCTACTAGAGAGAGAATCTCCTCTGCCTTCTTCGTGGATAAGTAGCGATTACTTTTCTTGTAAAGGAAGTTAGCAAGTTCATCCACGCCCACCCCCTTCAAACAACTGGGAGAAGGATATTTTCGCCAGAAGGCTAGTGCTGTTTTCCCGTCCACCTGTGAAAAAAACTTCTTGTAACTTGGATAGTGATAGCCTAGCAATTGGTGAAGCTGTAGCTTGATTCCCGTCACAACGCTTACGATATTGGCTCTTCTCGTTACCAGTTGGGAGATTGCATAGTAGAGGTCAAGCGGATTAGCGTTTGGCAATGTATCCAAGTTGGAAATCAAGATACGAGCCACACATTCAGCATCCCAAGCATCTGTTTTCTTGTTGTTTGGACTGCTTCTCCGCATGGATACCGTAAGTGCAGGATTGACAGCTTTCACTTCATATTTGTTTTCGATAAGGAACATGGCAAGCCCTCTTCCGTAGCCGCCCACATCTTCCAGACCGAAAATAGGTGTCAGACCTTCCTTTTTGGCAATCTTGTTTACCTCTTTTAGAAACACAGGGAAAGCAGAAGGCTTGTTGTCAAACTTCAATTCACCCAGTTTTTCATGCAGGCAATTCATCATGATAGCTGTGTGATGATTCTTATGCAGGTCTACGCCAATGTAAAGCAATGTCAATTTACGATTCATGATTCATTCCCCCTCGTCTTAGTTGTTTTCAGTTGTCTATGCAAAGAATGTCAGCACCCTCCGAACAAGCGTTAATCATGGAAATGACCACGCACGGATACGTCAGCTAGTACATTCTCTGTTAAACAACTGAAAAGGTTCTAAATAATCGGTTGATGTATGCCTTGTGATTCAATGTGACCGTATGTATACTGCCCTTTGTAGAAGCCCTCACGGTCTAGGATTCGTTTCACCTGAACTTTTGTAAATGACTTGCCTTGTGCGGTTCTGTAACCCTCCACGTTTAGCTGTAGAGCCATTTGGGAGAGTGACCATGTTTGATACTGCTCACGTATGGCAAACAGTCTCCTAACCGTTTCTGCCTGTTTCTGGTCAATCTGTAAGGCCTTCTGACCTTTTGGCACTGAGTAGCCAAAGGTTGCCCTTCCTCCTGCATAGCCGCCCTGCTGCGCCTTCTTGTTACGTCCTCTGCCTAGCTTGAGGGCGATTTCTAGCCGTTGGTACTGGTCGAGCAGTTCCATCAGCCCGATAATCAGGAAATCGCTCGGGTCTTTCTTGTGGATGCTGTAGGTCGGTTGTTCAATGCTTTTCACATCCACGCCGTATTTCTTGAACTCCCGATGAACTAGCACCTTTACGATGTCAGACCGCCATAGTCGGCTTGTGTTGAGGACAACGACATAATCCACCTGATGAGTAGAGAGGGCGACTAGCATGTCCTGAAAGCCCTCCCTGTCCACTTCTAGGGCATCCTCATCTACTTTTGCTCCTGATATGCCTTCATCACAAAACACATGCAATAGATTCCATCCCTGTTTCGTACAGTATGCTAGGATTTCATCCTGTTGGTACGCTAGACTGTAGCCGTCTTTGGCTTGTCCTTGTGTAGAAACCCTGACGTATCCGATGACGTTCATGCTCATTTCATCCCCCACCGTTACAGAAATTCAGATTTTTGTTACGCTTATGACTACCACAACACCATAGTAGTACTGTTAAGACTACCGGTCAATGCTTTTCAGTAAAGTCCATGCTATATTAGTGTCATGATATTTAGTTCGGGGGAGCACTTATGAAAATCAGATTACGTTTAAAGGAAATTCTTGCCGAGAAAGGTATCTCACAAAGAGAACTTGCTAGGATGATGGGAATACGCCATCCTACTATCAACCATCTTTGCTCTGATAACGTGGACAGGGTTTACATTCGTACACTGGAACAAATTTGCGAAGCCTTGAATATTACCGTTGACCAACTCATTGTTTCGGTAGAAGATGATGATTCGACGGCCAAGGAAAGCAGTTGATTGTAACATCGCCTGTATAGCCTTCTATGCGACTCGTAGAGCCACGATGTCGATGTATCTGGCTATTTCCCCTACACTTTCATAGAAGCGTGTGTAAAAGCCTTCCATGCGTTCTCTGAGCCATTGAGACGCCCGACGGGGCAGGGGGTGAGCGGCGGCGGAACGCTATCTTTGATTCTTGAGTATAGTATCCGTAAAAGAGTTATCCGCCATATTTACCAATCCCCTCCAAGAATAAAGAATCTCCCCCGAAATCGCAGACCGCCGCACGGCGTGTCTGCTGTTTCTTATTCAAATGATTCTTCTCATGATTCTTCTTTATTGAGTATTGTTAATGACTCAACTTTCGCAG
>NZ_RHHR01000110.1 GCF_003710915.1 Brevibacillus invocatus
ACTACAGCAAGACCTGACAAACTCCAATACCATGTAATAGTTATGACGACTCTGCATGGTTAAGGAGTGCGTGCTGCATGGGAAAACGCAAGAAAATCATTGTTGGGATCGCTTTTAACTCAAAAAAATTAAATCACAACCGCAAGAAGAGATTCTCAACGCGTTGGATTAAAAAACGCATGAAAATATTTATGAAGTATACGCGGAGGAGCTTGCAAAGGCAGACCAACCAGGATTTTGTTGCTCTCGTAGAATATGAGGACCGGACCCGAAAGAAAATAAAAAGACAGCTGCGTAAATACAGTAAACTCCCTAAAAATATTCGATTCGTTCCAAAAAGCTCCTATCAAAAAAGCATTATGAAGCGTCTAAAAGGATACCGTTATTTGTATTTGGTGCGTTTGGATTCAGATGACTTGTATCGCAGAAGCTATATCCACCAGTTGAAGAAACATCGCATTCGAAAAGGAACTTCAGCTATTATCAATCAGCACGGCTATATGTACGACTCGAAAAAGAGACGAATTGCCCCGATGTATGCAAAGTCACCGGCATTTTATACACTAATCTATAAAGTAAAAGACTATAAAAAGGGGAAACGGTATCGGCTTCGCGGGGGACACCCTGCTGTCATACGCCTGCGCCATGAAAAATTGCGCCGACGAAACTACGTACACATCATTCACTCAGGGAATACCACTAGCAAATTTCGTTCGAAGCGCAACAAGATCATAAACAAAAAACGCACCGTGAAGAATCGGCGCAAAGTGAAAAAAATCCTCTCTGCTTTTATGTGAAACATTGCATTGCTTAGCAGAAAATTAGAAAACTTGGCTAC
>NZ_RHHR01000111.1 GCF_003710915.1 Brevibacillus invocatus
ATGTTCAGGGTCCATCGTGGTTTCCCACAATTGGTCCGCGTTCATTTCACCCAATCCTTTATAACGTTGGATGCCGGGCTTCGGTGTTGTTTTCAGCGTGGCAAGGATCTCGTCACGTTGCTGATCGGTGTAGGCGTAATGCAGTTGTTTGCCCTGCTTGATACTGTACAGAGGGGGCTGGGCAATATAAATATAGCCTGCTTCGATCAATTGACGCATGTAGCGATAGAAGAACGTCAAGAGCAATGTACGAATGTGGGAACCGTCTACGTCCGCATCCGTCATGATGACGACCTTATGGTAGCGCGCTTTCGTAATATCAAAATCTTCGCCAATCCCTGTACCAAGCGCAGTGATGATCGTCCGAATCTCGTTGTTGGACAAAATTTTATCCAAGCGCGATTTTTCTACGTTCAACACTTTTCCGCGAAGAGGCAGGATCGCCTGGAAATGACGGTCGCGCCCCGACTTTGCTGAACCCCCCGCAGAGTCTCCCTCTACGATAAACAATTCAGATTCGGAAGCGTCCTTGGAAGAGCAGTCTGCCAGTTTTCCCGGCAACGCGCTTACTTCCAGTGCGCTTTTTCGTCTGGTCATCTCCCGTGCCTTACGCGCCGCTTCACGTGCTCTCGAAGCCATGAGCGCTTTTTCCACGACCTTTTTGGCAACGCCCGGGTTTTCCTCCATAAAGGTGTTAAAGCGATCGCCAAATACGGATTCCGTGATGCTGCGTGCTTCAGAGTTCCCCAGTTTGGTCTTGGTCTGGCCCTCGAACTGCGGCTCCTGGATCTTGACGGAGATAATCGCCGTAATTCCTTCGCGCACATCATCCCCGGAAAGGTTCGGATCCTTTTCTTTCAGGAAATTGAATTTGCGGCTGTAGTCATTGATGACACGAGTCAGGGCTGTCTTGAATCCTGTCTCATGCGTTCCGCCCTCATGTGTGTTGATGTTATTGGCAAAAGAGTAAATATTGCTGACATAACTGTCGTTGTATTGAATGGCTACCTCGACCAGTATGCCATCTTTTTCTCCCTCGCAATAAATCACGTCTTCATGGAGAGCTTCCCGGTTTTTATTCAAATACTCAACGAATTGGATAATACCGCCCTCGTAATGGAACGACTCCTGGTTTGGACGTGTATCCTTGAGCGTAATCCGCAATCCCTTGTTGAGGAAAGCAAGCTCACGAATCCGTTTTTGCAAAATCTCGTATTCAAACTCCGTGGTTTCGGTAAAAATAGTCGGGTCAGGCTTAAACGTGACGGTTGTTCCCGTCATCTCAGTTTCACCTACTATGGCGAGATCCGCCTCAGGCGCACCCGTATTAAAACGCATGAAGTACACGTTTCCGTTTTGCTTGACTTCAACTTCCATCCACTCGGACAATGCGTTCACAACTGAGCTACCTACACCGTGAAGACCACCAGACACCTTGTATCCACCGCCGCCAAATTTACCACCGGCATGCAGTACAGTCAAAACGGTTTCTACTGTGGACTTCCCGGTCTTTTCATGAATCCCGGTAGGAATTCCGCGACCGTTGTCCGTTACAGCTACGGAGTTGTCTGGTCGGATGACAACCAAAATATCATCGCAATAACCGGCCAAAGCCTCGTCAATTGCATTGTCCACGATCTCCCAAACCAGGTGATGCAATCCACGGCTGCTAGTCGACCCGATGTACATCCCCGGGCGCTTGCGAACCGCTTCCAAGCCTTCCAGCACCTGAATCTGACTGGCATCATAGTTCGTATCTTTCGTCGTCACTTGATCCACTACTTAAGTCAACTCCTC
>NZ_RHHR01000112.1 GCF_003710915.1 Brevibacillus invocatus
GTAGCAGACGAAGTACGTAAACTAGCCGAGCAATCCGATATCTCAGCACGACAAATCAGCTCGATCATCCACGAAATTCAAGGGGAGGCGAGCCAGGCAGTTTACGCGATGGACGCTGTAAAGGGCGAGGTAGGCATGGGGTTGTCTGTCGCAGTCGAAGCGGGCGAAGTGTTTCAACAAATCTACACTTCTGCGCAGGTGGTTGCAGGTGAGATTCAAGAAATCTCTGCTGCATCTGAACAAATGTCAGCGAGCACGGAAGAGGTCACTGCGTCTGTCGAGGAAATGGAGAAAATCGCGAAAGACTCAGCGAATCATAC
>NZ_RHHR01000113.1 GCF_003710915.1 Brevibacillus invocatus
TTGTTATCCTCCGATAAACTCGATCAGATGGTTACAGAACTTGAGCAGGTTATCCAACGCTTTAAAGTATAATCGTTTTTAATCAATAGAAGGACTGGCCTTGAAAAAGGTCAGTTTTTTTGAGGGGAAAGGGAGAAAGAAACGTGAAGCGGAAGCTATTTTTCTTATACTTGGTGGTTATTTTCATGATGTTGGTTAGTGTGAATGAGAGAGGGTCGGTAGCAAAGGCATATAAAGAGGATAGGCAAAAGGACTTCTATGTGAATATCACCGATTTTGGCGCCATCCCAAACGATGCGAAAAATGATGCGGAAGCCATTCAAAAAGCGATCGACTTTTTGGCTAAGAAAGGTCTATCGGAGGGTGGAGGAGTTGTTTTTATTCCAAGAGGTGAGTATTTGCTGAACAAAACGATAGAGGTGAAGAATAATATTACTCTTATGGGAGAAGGCTCATCAAATCGCTGGGCAAATCGAATGGGCAGCAATCTAGTTCAAAATAACAATTCTCTGTCAACGCTGCTTCGGATCACCGGACGTGATACGAGAATCAGCCAGCTCGGAATTCGCGGGGATGAAAGCGCGTTTACGGATGGCATCACACTTGATGGAGCGGAGTATGTCACGATCGATCACTCGCTGATATCTCACATGGGGAGACG
>NZ_RHHR01000114.1 GCF_003710915.1 Brevibacillus invocatus
GCCAAAAGGTGGAAATTCAGTGGCACTGCCTAGTGTCATTGCCATTACCGGCTTCTAGGAGAAGGAGTGTAGCGCAAGATGTTATCCAGTATCGGAATCCCTGGGCTCATATTGATTTTGATTATTGCCCTGGTCATTTTTGGCCCGAGCAAGCTGCCTGAGATTGGACGTGCGTTTGGACGGACTTTGACTGAGTTTAAAACAGCAGCCAAGGATTTGACCAAGGACGATGACGACTCCCTGGCAAAAAACAGCGAGGAAGCAGGGAAGCGTGTCAACTAAACCGTGAAGTAGGGAAAGGTGGTGCGAAGAGCGCACTGCCTTTTTCCTGTTGATTCCGCTTCAAGGCCACCTGGGAGTGAAAAAGGAGGAGTAAAGCATGGGACAGGATATGCCCTTTTTGGAGCATTTAACAGATCTGCGTCGTCGCTTGATGATTGTTTTGGGTGCATTTTTCGGAAGCTTGGTGCTCTGTTTTTTGTTTGTGGATCACATTTATCAGGAGCTAGCCAGGCGCTCTGGGGAAAAGCTAGCCATTCTTGGTCCGGGAGATATTTTATCGATCTATGTAAAGCTGTCCGCCGTAGGAGCGATCGCGATCACCATTCCGATCGCCGCATACCAGATCTGGAGATTTGTCGTTCCTGCTCTGCAAGAAAGGGAACGCACGGTAGCCTTGATGTACATCCCGGCTCTCTTTCTGCTCTTTTTGTTTGGACTTTCGTTTTCATACTTCATTCTGTTCCCGATGACCTACGCGTTTGTTCTGGGACTTTCCAATGGGAATTTTGATTTGGTCATTACGGCCAACGATTATTTTACATTCATGT
>NZ_RHHR01000115.1 GCF_003710915.1 Brevibacillus invocatus
TGTATGAATGCTCGATTGGCATCTCACGCGTGATACACCGGAAAAGAGAACGGGAAACGGAGTCTTCTTCGCAAAGTATGATATGATAAGGGTATTGATCATTTCGGGAGAGAACGAATATGCACGTATATGTAAATGGATTGATCCAACCTGCTCACGAAGCCGTGGTGTCCGTGCTGGACCACGGTTTTTTATACGGAATCGGCTTGTTTGAGACACTGCGCGTTTACGATGGTCAGTTGTTTTTATGGGAAGCCCATTACGCCCGGCTCAGTTCAGGGCTTTCGGCTTTGCGCATCGCCTC
>NZ_RHHR01000116.1 GCF_003710915.1 Brevibacillus invocatus
TCGTTTTCTTTAACCAAAGCCTTGGAACCTGCATCATCGACCACAGCCATATTGAAATCCTCGAACTTTCCTGCATCTGCATCTTTCATCCAACGTTGGACGACATTGTAGTGGAGTTCGTATCTTCTGGCAACGGCAGCTCGATTTCCACTTTCCAGAGCTTCTTTTACCACTTGCATTTTAAACTCATTGGAGTATTGTTTTCGTTTCATTGTTGCCTTCCCCCTGTTCACATATAGTGTACTAAATTACACTCCATGTGTCCAAGTTTCCTAAGGGGCTATTGAGGTAGAATCCTTTAAAACCTCTCTATAATTCATTATTGCTTTACCTATAGAACTCTGTTTTCGTTTAACCTTGTCTTGTTCTGTTGGTTTGTAAGTTTCAGTAATCAAATAAAATAGAATGATTAGGCTTAAAAGAGATATTAATGCCACTATTAGAAAAAGCACAAACTTGAAATCTGAAAATAAAAATCCACCCACTAAGCCCCCTATTCCAATTGCCGCGTTAAACACCCAATATTGAATGCTATAGATAACCTTTCTCTCTTCACTACTACTTACATCTATTATCATTGCTGCAGCTGCTGGTGTTGCAATACCGCCCCCTATTGTCGAAATAGTCATCATTATCAACGTTACCATCGGAGAATATAACCAGGATGAGTTAGCAATACATATCATAAATAAAGCTAATACTTTGATACTTTCAGCAACAAGCATTACCTTTCTTCTCCCCAACTGATCAGCAAGATACCCTCCATAAAAGCTAGCAATAATAGAAGCAAGTATTTCACCGCTCAGGATAAACCCTGTTATAACCCCACCAAAAGATTCGACAAAATAAATAGACATAAAAGGAAATACCATAGTATTTACAAGTGTTGTGATAAACATTAGGTATATTCTAATTTTTATATTGCGATGAAAACTTCTAAAGGACCACTAGCGTTGCATAAATCTTTTCACATCATTAAAAATCACCATAATCTTCTGTATTCAAGCGTTCACGAGCATAAAAAAATCCTTTACACTGGAAAGGTCAGGTAGTTCCTGTCCAAATCCAACATAAAGGACATAGCATGGACAAGAATACCCTATTTTCTTCATTTGGTAAATACATTTCACC
>NZ_RHHR01000117.1 GCF_003710915.1 Brevibacillus invocatus
AGATTTCATTCAGAATACTTCAACAAATCACAAACGCATTTTTTATGCAACGCTAGTGATAATTCTTACTATGTTCCATAGTGAGCATTTTTCGTTAACTAGAGCTTTTGAAACAGAAGGAATTTCAAATATAAAAAGGGACTATACCCAGAAATGGAGAAGTTTTTCGATTGTCAAGCCAATTTCCAAGGAATGGAGGTTGTCACTTTGAATGTTCTCCAAGGATGTTGTAGAAAAACGTTTGAAATCAAGGAATCAAAACGGATGCTAATGGGATTCAAATTGATGTATTGCGTCGTTGACAGCGATAACTTGAAGTTCCATTACTCCGAGCTACAGGTAAAGTGAATTTTTCGATAGCATGGCGGCGTGTTGGCATCATCTTTTGTATGGTTGTGAGAGTAGATATGCTAAGGATGATTTTCGACGATATTATAGCTAAAATGGACGAGCAAATTAGAATAAAGAGAAGCAACCCTGTATTTAAAGTCTATTATGGGGGTGATAACATGTGTGTCTCGGGTATTCAGATTAACTACTCATGATTATTTGAGTGCCATTGTACTACTCACATCTACCCTTTTTGTCACATCCAAAAAAACTAAAAGCAGCTTGAAAAATTTATAACCACTTAAGTTTTTTACGGTCCCATTTTTGGAAATTTGCAAATAAATATCTGACAGTACAATTCGATCATGCTGACTTTTATAACAAAAATGAATGATGAAATATTCATATCTAAGGGGAAAAATAGGTAGATCAGAGATGGAAAAGGAGTTACGAGAAACGCAGATACAAGGGAGGTAATGAAAAATGGACAAACAAGAATTGAGAAGTGGTATTGAGGCAAAAAGGATTAAGAGAAAGGTGTATATATTATTAACAGGATTTACAGTAATATTATTCGGTGTTTTAGGTTATGGGGTTTACTGGATGTTCTTTGATATAAATAGGCTACCCAAGAGTTTAATGATTGAGGAAAAAATCTCTCCAAATGGTTTTTATACTGTTAAAGCATATTTATCAGATTCCGGGGCAACAACATCTTATTCAGTGGTTGCGGAATTAATTTTCAACAAGGAACACAATAGAACTAAGAATATTTACTTTAAAAATAATCAACATTCTGTAGAGATTCGTTGGGTAGATAATAATACTGTTGTTATTAACGGAGTAGAACTAGTAGTACCGAATGACGTATATGATTACAGATGGGAATAAATTCATACTCTTTATTAGATAATTGAATCAATTTCATAA
>NZ_RHHR01000118.1 GCF_003710915.1 Brevibacillus invocatus
GAAGTAATGATTGGCTTCTTAGCCCCGACTTCCGTTCCTCGCCCCACGGGGTTGCGGTACGGGGTTCGGCTAAGGCCTCCAAACCATGGCTTCAAATTCAATTTAACTGGAATTCTCTTCACTCTCTTTCCGTTGTCCGGATCAACTGGAAATTGTCTGAAGAAGAGCTTCTAACAATGATTATACGAGGAGGTAATCCGAGTGATAGATAATTTTCCATCAAAGTTGGAGCTTCTTGTAACCAGCCCCAAAATCGATTAGATACTATATGGGCAATAACTCTATTGAAGATCCATTTCATTGATGCGCGAGTTTCTGTTGTAATATCTTCAAATCTTCTTTCCACTTCACTGAATAGATTTCTTAAATATTCATCATCTTGCCAAGATGGAAATTCAATATATTTAGAGTCAAGTTTCCTAACACCCATTCCTGGTAATGCTTCATCCACATGTCTTATGGAGGCAAAACCTTGAATAAAGTATCTCCAATGTAAATATGCGAAAGCGTATGGGCACTTTTTTTCGCGTTCATTTTCCTTGAAATATCTTTTGATACAGGATTTATGCTTCAGTAGCACCGTTCTTCGAAGATATCTGGCAATAGCTGAAATTGTTTTTTGGTATGATTCCTGCAAATCTTCTTGTAAACGGACAAAACGCATATTTTTTAATCGATAATCACTTAAAGTTAGCTCATTTTTATAATTTGAGAACTCGTATGCTTCTTTTCTTTCTTTATCACCCCTAACAACCTTAACCAAAGTAGTACTTTTTACTATTTGAATCAATTTCATAAA
>NZ_RHHR01000012.1 GCF_003710915.1 Brevibacillus invocatus
CCTTTCTTCAACCTAGCGGTCAAGCAGGAAGGGAAAAGTCTGGGGTCAAGTGTACTCCTTGACGCTAGATTTTTCCCTTCCTACACTCACAGGTGGTTGAAGAAGAGAAGAATCATATGAAAATGCGAGAATAAGGGAGAAAGACTCAAATTTTGAGGGGTTAAACCGGAATTTTGAGAAAAACGGGAGAAAGCGAAGGTAAGGTTTTTATTAGAAAATACGGTGGTAACTGGGAATAATGGGGGTAAAGCTAGTGGAGAAAATAGAGGAAATAGGGTAACTTTTTGTACCTTTTTATGTGCGTACATCTCATTTCACGGAAACTATGTACGGGCATTACAAGGGTTATGTTCTCGTCATTAAGATAAAAAGGTTCATTCGGCACCCACCCCCTCTTTCGAGGGCGACAAAATAAAATAAAAAACCCCAGACGAGCGTTAATTACTCGTTTGGGGTAGCGATAGTTCATTCTAAAATTTTTAAGGCTTGAACAATTTGATTTATCTTGTCCACAATGTCTTTTTCATCGCAGTAAACATTTGGGTACAACTTAAGGTCTTCTTCAAACGGGGAAAATCTTGCGGCAATTTCAGCTAACTCGCCAAATTCCTTATTTTCCAATGACGAAAACTCATTGTGGTCAGCATCATGGTCAAAAGTGATATGAAATTCATTGCAAAATTTATCTGTCTCAATTTGATTCGCAACAAAAAGACTAATTAACCAATACAATCGTTCTCTAGGAGTACGTTCACCCATTTTTCCCACCTCGTTTATTTAGATTACTTAGTAGCAGGGAAGACAATACTGCCGTTCCGAATCTCTCTATCCGTGTACTTGAAATGGAATACGGTATTCGTTTCGGCATCATACAATACCTCAACATTATACTTTTTATTATTTTTGTACATCACATCATAATACATGGTTGCATTTGAACCTCTAGGGTCAGGTAGACCTTTGCCATATTTAATTACGGACTGTTGGATTTGAACAGGTATAAATCTGCCTGCTTCATCCATGTGTGTTGCCGCTGTACTGGCAAAGTTTAATCCTTCATCTAGCCTACTGAAACCTTTCCCCTTATTAAATATACTTCCTACGATAAACGCACCTTTTACTGCGGCGGCTTCACCTGGATAATCCCAAAGAGCATTAGAGAAATCAGCTACAAAAGCCAATCCAGGGGCAGATTCTCTTGCCATATTCATCACTTGTGAATCTGTAATCATAGCTTCCGAGGATTGCATAATATCTGACTTGGAGTAGCCTGCTTTAGTCATTTTTGCTCTTATATCATTAGCATAATTTTCCCAGTGCCTTTTCTCCCCTACCGTTTGTGCTAGTGCCCATTTATTCTTAGCTTCATTGATAACCCAGTTAGCCCCAATAGCTTGATTCCAATGACCTGTTGGGTCAATAAACCTTAATGGATTATTGTGCACATACGTATACCGATTCAAACTCAACGGATTATCCACTTGCCCCTTATACGTATCCTCCGAGATAAATCGCCCAACACTCGGATCATAGTATCGCGCCCGTAAGTAATAAAGTCCCGTTTTCTCATCGTATATTTCTCCGCTGTACTTAAACGGATTTTCCATACCCTCAGTCTCAGATACAATATTTCCCCAAGCATCGTAATCATACGTATTGATTTCGTGTCCATTTTCATCAGAGATGACGATAACATCCCCATGACTGTTGTACCCATAATACCCACTTTTGTTCGCCGCGAAGTCTTCACGGAACAATAATTCATTTCCCCAGATGTTTCGAGCTTTTACATTTCCTGAACCATCTAGTTCTTCGATAACCTTCCCATTCACGTACACATATTTGGTTTCTGAATCGTTTCCTGCTTTTGTCGCACGCAGACCATCCCCATAATATGTGTATGTTTCAGAATCCGCTGTCTGTTCATTTGTAATGCCTCGCAGACGATTTCGCTCATCGAACGTATAAGCAACCGATCCAGTGGCTGACTTTGTCTCTCCTTCAAATGCAGATCTGTTACCTCGTTGATCATAAGAGTACAGATTGGTTTGATCAGATTGACTTTCTCGGGTTAAACGGTCAGTCTTATCGTAATCGAATTGATAGGAAGTATCGTTTCGTTGAATGTTGATAATATTTCCAAATGCATACTGATTAGACTCTTTCCAAATCGGTGCTCCATTCAATGATTGGGTCATTTTCGTTGCTTGTCCAAACGAGTCATAGACCTTATCCGTGGTTCGCCCATTTGGATATTCAACGTGGTAGCTATCTCCTTTATTATCGATGCGATAATCGTAACGAATAACTCCTGTCATTGGGCTTCGAACTTCTTGCAGTCTTTCACCGGCATCATAGCTATACGTTACCTTCATGCCATCTGGATAAGTCAACTCGTCGATCACATCATCGCGATCAGAGTATCCCAAAACGTAATCTCGACCGAAAGTTCTTATTCCAGTCAGGCGGTTGTGTGAATCATAATTGTAGCTAATCTCTCTGAAGTTATTGCTCGAAGGATCGACATTCGCACCATTACTGTTTGTTTCCCTCTTGACCAACGATGTATGAGGGAAATACTCCGTTGTTTCTTTGTTTTTGATAGTCCCCGATGCATTCTTGGTTATTAAGCTGGACAGATCATAGAATGGCGTATACGTATATTCAAGTCGATTTCCAGCTTTATCGATAAAAGAGGCTGGTTTTCCGTTTACATTATAAATGTACGACTCCTTTGCACCTGAAGGCACATCTTGTTCGCTGATTTTCCAGGACAAGGCATTGTAGTGATTTTTCGTTGTTAAGGTGCTGTTTTCTGTTACTGTAGCTAAATTTCCATAGGCATCATATTCATAGTAATAGCTGTTTTTTTCCGGATCTAGAAGATAAACCAGATTTCCATTGGTGGTATATCGGAACTCCCAAGCACGTTCTTCTCCCCGTTGGTCGATCTGCTTCTTACCCATTACTTGGCCAAATTCATCTCGTTCGTAAGAAGTAACCAGTTCTTGTGTTCTGTCTTCTGTTTTACTACTTTCTTTCGCCAATTGTCCGTATTGGTCATAATATTGTGTGCTATGCAGTCCATTCGGATTTATTGTAAGAATTGTATCGGCTGCAACATATCGGTCACCATCACGCATACTGTTAGCCTTCAAGAAAACTGTATCACCAATAGGATCGTCTTTTAAAAGTAAAGATCCATCTTCATTGTAATGATAGTTTATCGCTCGGTCCTTAATGGCAAAGGGTTCACTGGTTGATAGGTGATTCCCATTCAAAGCGTAAGTGTTATAAAGCAAGGGACGAATTTTTCCATTAACATCTATCTGCCCTTTGTATTCAACGTCACCATACGGCGTAAAGTGAGTAAAAGATTTGGAACCATCCGGTAGTGTTACGGTTACTTTGCGTGTCGAATCATCGTACGCATACGAAGTGGTTCTGGTTTGGTCTTGATTTGTAAATTGTTCACTTGTCATGCGTCCGAGCAAATCGTATTCATACGTAACATAACTTTGATCTGGATATACCCTTGCATTCAGTCGCCCCAGCCCATCATATCCAAAGTAATGAAACAAGTCAGTTTGTACACCAGGTTGTGTTTCCACACTCATATCTATAGCTTCTGGGTATAAACCGAGGCTATCATACGAGTGAATACTTTGCGTGAATGATTTGGCATCCTGACCTGTGGTCGTTTCGGTGAAGGAAGTGAGCAACTTATCCTTATACGTATACGATCGATCCATTTGATCCAATTTCGTTGTTCTGCCGTCTGGGTACGAATCAAGAATAGTCTCATTGATCAATAATCTCTCTGGATTATACGTATAAATTTCTTTGTGGAAATAATTTGGATTGCTTGCTGCAGTTACTTCCACTTCGGTTGGCAACCGTAAATACGTTCCAGTCACAAGATATTGCTTTTTCGTCACATTGCCTTTTGGATCTACTTCTTTGATTATGTCCCCGTAATTGTTGTACGTATATTGCGCAAATAGGGCATATTTGGATAAACGGGACTTTACCTTTGACAAGCGATTAGGATCTGGCTCTAATAAGAATTGATAAACGTCTTTATCTTGTGTAATAGAGTCAGGTTGTCCTAAAAAAGTAAATGTGTATTGTGGCTTTGTCCCTCGTCCCAGGTACATATAACTCGTATATGAAACGGGTGTATACAGATAATCAGTTCCGTTTTCCGATACCGATAATTCTCCTAAAATGGAGTCTTCCATACTCCCATTTCCGATATATTTCTTTTCCGATTGTAGTAAAAAGTTCTTATCTTCGTTTACGACAAAGGTTTTTTCGAAGTTAGGCAGACTGGTTTGGATGGTATTCGTAACAATCTTTGCCCCATCACGAGCAGACTGGTTTTTTAAACGGACCGATGTATCTTTCTGAGTCGTCCAGATTTCTTGCGTTTTTTGTGGATAGTACACGGTATGGGAATATGTTCCTGAGCTACTATCGTCGGGATGAGATGTCTTTGCGAACCGGAAGTTGACAGATGTCACGGGATGATAACTGGAATAGGTCAGTTTCTCATCATCATGATAGAGTCTTACAACTCCTCGTTTCAGAAAATCCGGTTCTTCTGAATTATAGGGACTATAGGAATACGTCATGGACAGGCCTTCCACTGGGTACTTCACTTGCTTTAACAATTTGTAATAATAGGTTCCGCGTTTAGTCAGGTCGTCATTGGTGTAAGTCGAAGTCTCTATTCCGTTATAATCTAAAGGAATCTCTTTGTTTGTTGACGGAAGATAATAGATAGGCTTTAAATTAAACTCTGCTTTGCCGTACAAACTCGAATCATGATAATTGTACTCAGCAATGATTTTGCTTTCAGTCCCATTTACTGCATGCTCAATGATTCTGTCTGTATTTGAAGTTGTATTCCAAGCGTATTCAGTATGCTTAAGTAGTTTTGTCTTAGCATTATTCTCATAAACATAAACATGCGTTACGACATTAGAGGTATTCTTTTTCAACTCAATGAGGCGACCTACAGTATCTATAATTTGAATATTTTTACTATGATCTTCTGGTATTCGATAAGTAATCTGATCTCCATAGACGTTTTTCTTTGTGATGACATGCGTATCTCTTACATCTTCACCGCCACTATTTTCGATTTGGAACTCATAGATAAAGCCATTTACATAAAGCGTAACTATATCTTTGATTCCATTTTCCATTGAACCCTGTCCATATCCTTGCATTTTCGCTCCCTCATAAGGAGTATTGACCCAAGTCCCGGTTGTCGTCGAGGATTCTAGTACTGAGCCGTCATCTAACGTGAAAACATATCTCTTTCCTTCGTTCTTGTTAGAACAGTAATAATCAAGTCGTTCTTCTCTATAAGAACAACGCACATTGGTTTTATCAATCTCTTCAAACTTGGGAAGATTTAATTTCCATCCATGCGGCATGAAGTATTCGTCTTGATAGTTTGAAAAAGACGTCCTTTTATTGGTTCCGCCTGAACTGTAATAGATATCATTCGTATTAGAATTTAGTGACGAATATCTTCTTTCAATAGTCACATCCATCCCATGTTTCCCATCTAAATGCAAATCGCTCTCTTTTATGTTTGCTGTCTTATACAAATCGTCAACCGGACTATCCGTGTTTGGTCGCTTGTAGTTGTACGTTAAACCATCTGAGTCGTACATGGCGTCTGGTACACTGGTTGATAGAGACGAACTAGGTAGTTTTTGGGGTTCTTTTTTTCCCGCATTGTAATAATCCAAGATAAAGGGTATATACTCTCTCAACTGAGTCAATTGATCTGCCGATAGATTTTTAAGCATATTCTGTACGGCTTGATCGGTCCATTCATACTTCTCAACCTGCTCATCGTGTGAAAGGAATCGATCGAAGGTTGGGTAAAAATAAGCAGCTACTTTAAGGGTACTACGGTCGAAAGAGTTGTAGATTTTCCAAACACTATCAACCTCAAAAGGATACCAATCTATTGCCTGTAATTCATCTCTTGTAAAAGAAGGAATGTCTTCTGGTTTTATTTCTTTTTGATTACTTACTTTTTCTATGGATTCTTTATATGACTCTATCCAATCCCGAGTATCAAGTTTACTACTAATACCACTCTGGTCTGTATTTGTAGGCGCTGAACCAACAGTGGATTCTGCATGAGTGACATTTGGCAGAATTAACGACCCAATGATTAGCAAGCTAATTACCTTGCTTTTCATAACCCTCGAATTCATCTTCATCTTTCCTCCAGTTACTACCTGTTCACCTTTCGAATCAGGTTACCGTTTCCGTCATAATAAAATTCTGTTAATACTTTATCACCCTGCTTAATAAGGGTAAGTTGTCCTTTTTCGTTATAGATGTACTCCATGCCTAAGTAACGTACACCTATCCGAGCATGAACGTTTTCTCCATTTTCTCCTGCAATAACTACGTAATAGTCCTCTCCAGCTGAAAGTGAACCGATTACTTGAGGGCTAGATGTTTGCTTGTCATTCGAAGCAATCAAACGTGTCTGATTATAATCTTCAAAAATAGAAAGAATAGGATGATTAACATTGCCTTCATATTCGGTAAGATACACTTCAAAGGACCCTGACATTGTAGGTGTAAATTTTAGAATCTTTTGTTGACCACCATCGATGTTCACTTCTTTCGATGTATTAACTGAAATTTGCTCAGTATCCACAAATTGGATCACAAAGGCAGAAGTATTCACATCCATTCCTGCTCCTAGGATCTTTTCCTTTGCGATTGTTACTGACGCATCTGAAACACTGTGCTTGCTTTCATGGGAATAAGCGCTACCCTTAAAACGAATGGTAAATTGCGTATTACTATTACGCGTCACTTCTGTCGTGAGTCCTGCAGGTAGGTTGTTAACCACTACCCCATCAGCCAGGTCTGAAGTAAACTCACCCTGATCCAAATTAACTACTTGCTCTTCTAGAATCGAACCATTATTTCCATTTGATTCATGGATGGTTGTAGTAGAAACATCTGCTTTAGCATCAAATACAGCAGTCAACCTTGTATGAACATGTTGCTCTTCATCGTAATTTGTTACGTAAACAAAATAGGTGACCCCTTTTGTAAGCTCAATGTTGATCTCGGAATATAGGGAACCTTCTACTTTGTCATCATTAATGTCGATTAAACTTTTTAACTGTTCGTCCGCAAATAGGAAGATCACTGTATCATTTTGAGAGCCAAATCCACCATAAGGGCCAGTAAAAAATCGATAGTTCCCACTTACAGGTGCTGTAAAGCGATATGCAGGTATTTCTCCTGATGGAAGACTAATATCAATTGGTGTTGTTACTTTCAATTCTGCTACAACTTTGCTGAGTCCCAATGAATACGTGGATGTTGTACTGAATTGACCATCCATACTCATCACCATGATGTAATAAGTCGTATTCGGTTGAACTTGAAAATCAACTGTTTCTGTTAAACCAAGTTGACTGTTCATACCATAACCTACTATATTACTCGTTCCTTCAATAACGATCAGATCATAGTCTTTGTCTGAGGGAATATTCAGGGTGACTGTTAGAGATCCCACCATTGAGCCTGAATCAAAGCGATAATAATCCACATCGGAACTGCTAGATAACTTGGATACATAGAGATTTCCACTCGTGATTGGATAACTGGTGGTGTAATCATCATTCGGTTCAAATGGGTCCCAAGTGGAACTTTTCGCTACTAATGATGACTTATTCAGTAAAGGAGTAGAGGTATTTAAAGAGGGAAGCAGTTTTTCCCGATAAGAGGCTATTTGCTGCTCGTATGCATCTCGGAACTCTTTTAAATTTTGATCAGTAGCTTTAACGTTCTCGTTCGCATGAAGTTGTTTTACTTTCTCAAAATTTGAGGATGACAAATCTGCAATTTGATTTGCCAATTGATGGTTCCCTTTTTTACTGGATAGTTCTTGAAAGAATTTCATCGTTTTTTGCATTCCCAGGATCTCTTTATCAATTTCGTATGTTTCATAAGTAGAAGCCTGCTCGTCCATAGCAGACACAACAGGAACAGAAACAAAAGAAACGATTGATATTGCCATCATGAGAGTCAGAAGTTTACTCCACATATACTTTCACCTCAAAATTATAATCAATCTATTCTCTTCCGTTTAATAAACGTATGTATACATTTATATACCTCCTCGTATAATCATTGTTAGAAGCTCGTATAATCATTGTTAGAA
>NZ_RHHR01000013.1 GCF_003710915.1 Brevibacillus invocatus
GTTTCCTAAGGGGCTATTGAGCTCGTATGAACGTTCAAAATTAAATTCTGCTCTGCCTTTTACAGATGGATCGTGGTATTGATATTGAGATACGATCTTAGATTCGTTTGTTGGAGAATATTCAGTTACTTGTTCTAATTGCACATAATCATAGACACCACTTGCCATAGCTGTTGCACTGTAGTGGATGCGTTTTAACAACTCACTTTTGGTACTGTCAGCATATACTTCTACATCAGAGATGCTGCTATAGGGACCATTTTTCTTTAATAAAATGAACCGCCCTACTGTATCGGTAATTTCAATATCGGCAGTGGACCTATTCGGGATAAAATACGTAATTCGATCCCCTTGTGGGTTTGTTTTGGTGATGGTTGTTCCGTCATCTGAAGCGCGACTATACCTGTATTGATAGGTAATTCCGTTCTTTGTCAGTTTTGCACTTGAGCCGTCGTAAGCGTATTGAAAATGAATTCCTCTATAGGCGTAGTTTTTCCAATTATCCAATGAGTGATATTGTGTCTCGAGAGAACTACCATCGTCTAATTTGACAAACCATTTGTATTGGCCGCTATTTAAGTCATCTCCTTCCTTTGAGTATCTTTCCATGCTAGGAAAGCTTTCTAGTTTGGTTGTCAGATCATAGTTCGAATACGTAAAGCTCGGGATATTAAATTCCCATCCCGCAGCAAATGGAATATCATCGTTTGAAAAAATATCTTCATACACGACGTTATTACTTTCTCCATACCCTGGAAAAGAAACCTTACTATTCATAGAGGAGTATGTTCTCACTAATACCAGGTCCATCCCGTGTTTACCCGGCAGTACAAGATCTTGTTCCACAACATTGGATGATTGATACAAATCATCTACCGGATTGCTTACATTTCGATTTTCATAGTTCCACTTTTGATCCTTCTGCGTGTATTTGACACCATCTGGCAAACTTGCTGCTGGATTCGCAGAGTTGGTACTTTTCAGGCTCTTTTCTTCCCTGAATTGGTTATATATCGATCCGATAGTCGGTGTATAGGTGAAAAGAAAGGTCATTTGATCCTGCGGAAGCTTACTGATCTTGTTGATGACGTCCTCATCATCCCAATCGTAGGTTTCTCTCACTTCTTCATAAGACAATAGTCTTTCTAGGTTACTGTAAAAATAGGCAGCTATTTGCAGCGTTTCGCGGTCATATAGATAATGTATATTTTTCACATCTTCGAGGGATAGCTGGTCCCATGTCATCTCAGAGATTTTGCGTTCAGTGAGATTCGGAATGTCACTTGGATCGAATTTCTTCGATCGTTTCCCCTCCAATTCATCTGCAATCCACTCGATCGTTGATTCAGCTTTTTTATTCCTCTTCTTTTCGGATTTCGCAGGAACTTCATCTGAATCTTCCAGATACTCTTCTGCGAAAGCTACTTGATTAGGAATGAAATTCCCTAACAAAAGTGAAAATAGAATGAAAACGATCATACTTTTCTTTAACATATTTTTCCTCCAACCATTATCATTCGTACCCGTTATCTTTTTGTTCTGCTTATTAGATTACCATTCGCGTCATACGTAAATTCGTAGAGTGTCGAACTCCCCTTTTTTATCTTAACCAGACGATTTAAATCATCGTATTCGTAAGTATAAGCACCGCCTGCGTCGTTAAAATCAAATTTTATTGGACCCGAGGTTACGTCTGCTGTTGCACCTTCTATTTTGTTCTGAAGGATTTTTACCGCAGCATTCGTCACGTCATCTTGATTCGTATGGTTAGTAGCCCTTCCTGTGAAACTGATGGTTAGTTGCGTGTCACTATTTCTCAAAATCGTCGTTGATAAACCAGACGGCAAATTTGTAATCGTTACGCCTGATGAAAGATCAGCGACAAATTTACCATTCTGTAATGTCACGTTTAATACATCCGTGATAGAACCATCATTTCTAGCTGATTCACGTAACACCTCTGGAGTAACCGTTAAAGTAGGTGTTAGATCCATAAAATCAAATGTAAACGACCCAGATGTTACAGGCGAAGTTGCTCCACTTATTTTGGCGGCAGCAATACTGACGGACGCATTGGTAACGTCATGTTGATTTGCATGATTGGTCGCCTTGCCTGTAAATGAAATCGTAATCTGTGTGCTATTATCCCTTGTCACTGAAATAGACAGTCCAGGAGGCAGGTTATTTACAGTTACTCCACTAGACATATCCGTTGCAAATGTGGAGCCGGATAAGATCACTATTTGTTTTTCTATAAAAGAACCATTGTTTTCTGGGGCTTCCGTTATTTTTGACTTACCTAGCGTTAAGGAAAGCAGTGGTTGATTGGTTGTAATAGTAACCGTATTACTGCCTGTTGAATTTCCTGCAGCATCTTTTGACCTTACCTGAAAACTGTACGAGGTGCCAGGCAACAAGTTTTGCACATTAAAAGCAGTATTCGTTGTTGTAGCATTGTAAGCACCGTTTACATACACATCGTAACCCACTACCCCGACGTTATCCGTTGATGCGGTCCAAGATAACGACACAGATTTATCTGTTTTGCTCGGAGCTGATAGAACAGGTGCAGTCGGTGGCTGTGTATCTACTGGTGCTGGATTTGTTTTGACCCCATGATTGCTGCTCTTTCTAGAATTTCCTTCAGCATCATACGCTGTCACCACAAAATAGTAATATCGATCTGAAAGCAAGTTGCGAATGGTATGGGTAGTTTCCGTTGGCGCAGCCCAATATTCATAGACATCACCCGTGGTTGTCATATTAATTTGATACTTAACTACTCCTACATTATCAGTAGCCGAATACGACAGGGTCACGGAGTTATGCGTTTTTGACAGGGTAGTAACGGTAGGTATAGATGGCGGAATAGTATCTCGTCCAGTTGTCTTAACAGTTAATGTATTACTGGTCGATATATTACCAGCCAAGTCAACAGCCTTTACAAATAAGCTGTATTCAGTAGAAGGGGTGAGCATACTATACGTATAAGATGTTGTACTGGTTGGAAAAGTGTAAAGCAGTGTGTTGTTTCGAAATACTTGATACTCCTTTAACCCAACGTTATCCGTTGATGGAGTCCACTTTACGGCAATACTGGTGTCAGTAATACTAGTTGTGGAAAGCACGGGAGCAGTTGGTGGTTGATTGTCTACTGGTGCGATGACTTTAAACGTTTGCCTAGCAGATGGATTATACCCCTCATCATCACCATCATAGTAATATCCAGCAACTTGAGCATACACAGTTGTACCCGGTGACAGGTTAAACGTATTAAAACTGTATTGAGTCGATTTCTTCACTGATTTCTGCAAGATATCCCATTGCTTGGTTCCACTCGTTCCTGTACCCAGCCAAACTTCAAAAAAGGTGTATCTAGAATGGTCATTCCAGTTCAATACAACATCCTTTCCCTTTTCTACAGAAGTAGGAGATAAGGTGAGAATTGGCTTTGGTGGTGCAGAAAAAATAATGATTGAGGATGAAGTCTCATTCCCGAATTGATCCACTGCTCTGGTCGTTATAGTAGATTGCCCATCTTCCTTATCACTATCAAGGAGTAGAATGATTTCACTTGTATATACTCGCCACTCTCCATCATCGATTTTGTACCATCTTTCCACGGCATTATCTGGGTATTCGATTTCAATCATTTTTTCGATGATGTTGCCCCGAATCACTTCCCTGACTTCTCTAAAGGTAGGTTTTTTTAGTTTTAAGCTATTTACAAAAAATTTAAACTGTTCTTTCGAAGAAACCCGATCCTCTTGATCCAATACCCAGACTGTCAGTGTATGTTCTCCCTCTGGAAATTCGCTTACATCAAGCTCATAGTTGCTAAATCTTTGTTTCGATCCATCTGCCTCTATGTTGTCAATTTCAATAGCCTTATCGTCGTTTATCTGAGCGAATATGGACAATTGATCTCCCTCGCTCACTCCAGTCACAGATCCCGAAATGTTTAGGATATTAGATCCTTTTGCATGAGAAAATTGATTTTCCTTCAGCTTTTTTACTTCTATCACTGGAGCTGTCTCAGTAGAGATACTCTCCTCTTCGTCGGGATTATCCGATAAATTCACTTCCAAAATTCGGGAATTCCCCTCCGCCTTCACTTGGTAAAATGGATAACTTGGGATGTTTAACAATAGTAGAAATGTCATTAAGAAACTTAGTAACCACTTACTTTTCTTACTCAATGAAATTCACTCTCCTAGCTTTTTTCTAGAGTCAATCTTTTTTACAGATTCTTATGTAACCGCCTCCTCTAATCGCTATATTTGTAAATTAATTACTTTAACTTGCATATTTTTACACAATACTACATTTTTTTATATTATTGTAGGTTTTTGCAAAATAATCAGTTATATATATTACTATTTTCCTATTTGATGAATAGTAGAACGGAGTAGATTATGATAAAAGCATTAAAATGAAACTGCGGAGAAATCACGAAGAAAAAAGGAGGCATGCTTCATGAGCCAGCTAAACACATTATTCCGCAAAAGAATTAACATACCCGAAGACGAGCCAATCACCTTCGATTCACTGGAAAGCATCCTGGAAAAAACCGCACACAGCATCCCTTTTGAAAATTTATGCATACTCGCGAATAAAACCAAGCCAATCACACAAGAAAACCTCTTCAACAAAATACTCGTGAATCATGAAGGCGGGCTTTGCTATGAACTGAATTCGATCCTCTATCTCTTCCTGATCGAAAATGGTTTTGACGCGGTTTTAGCTCGTGGGGTTGTGTACAACGGCGCGATTCAAGATTATCTGCCGATTGGCAGAACGCATGTCACGATACTGGTCACGCACAACGATCAAACGTATGTCATCGATACAGGCTTTGGTGCGAATCTGCCCTTAAAACCCGTTCCTCTGTCCGGGGAGACGGTCATCTCCAGCAATGGGGAATTTCGGATCAAAAAAGCGGCGAACAGACACGGGGACTATGTGCTTGAGCTGAAGCTGAAGCATAAGGATACGGACTGGAGAATCGGTTATTGCTTTGATTCCACAAAGCCTATTACCGATGTGTCGGAATTGGATGAGGTCCAAACGATTATTGTAGAACACGAGGAGTCCCCCTTTAACAAAAATCGGCTGGTCACGCGACTGACCGCCGATGGAAATGATACGTTAACCGACACGTCCTTCACACAATGGGCGGATGGAAACGTGACAAAAGAGGAGATTGACTTCGAGCGGTACAAGAATCTATTGAAGCAGCATTTCGAGATGTAAATCACGGACAATGTCATTGCTTCAACAGACCAAAAAGCGCGTAGAACAGGCTAATCAAACCTGTCTACGCGCTTATCTGTTTTCACAAGACTAGACGACTATTCCTTGTTTCCCACCAACGCTTCCAGCTCGGAAGGTTGGAAGCCTTTCACCGCTTTATCTCCCAGTACGGTCACGGGAACACCCATAAAGCCAAATCGCTCGACCTCTTCCTGGTAGGCGCGGCTGGTCATGACGTCGCGCACTTCGAAGCTTACACCTTTGGCGGTCAGCCATTGCTTCACCAGGTTGCAATCGATGCAGTTTTTCGTGGAGTAGACGATCACGTCCGCACTGTCTTTGGCATCTGCCAGCATCTTGCTCACGATGGCAAAGGAACGCTGGGAAGCCAGCTTGGTGAATTCTACAAAATTGACGTGCGCGGAGCCGTCTGCCTTGTCGGACATGGAGCGGACGACGACGAACGGAATGCTGTTCATCGCGCAGACCTGTGCGACAGCGGCTCCCTCCATTTCGGTGCAGTGTGCGCCAAACTGTTCGTAGAGTGCGGCCACCTTCTCACGGCTCGCTACGAATTGATCTCCGGACAAAATGCGTCCTGTAACAACCTGGACTCCTGCTTCCAGCTCCTTGCCTGCCTCGACAGCCTTTTCCATGAGCGTTTGGTCCGCTTTCCAGACCCACTGCTCCGTGTAAGGAATCTGTCCAGGCGCAAAACCGAGCGGAGTAACATCCATATCGTGCTGAATACAATCCGTGGAGACGACAATATCACCAATATTCAATTCAGGATGAACGGCACCTGCAACGCCTGTGAAAATGACGCGCTCCACCTGAAATTGATCGATCAGGATCTGCGTAGTGACAGCTGCATTGACCTTGCCAACCCCCGACTTGCAGAGTACCACGTCATTTTCTTCCAGCCTTCCGCTGTAGTACGTGATCCCGGCCTTTACGTTGGTGGTTGTTTGACTCATTGCTTCCATATATAAGGCGATTTCCTCGTCCATCGCCCCGATGATTCCGATCCGCATTCGTACACCCTCCTCTAGCTAGCCCATTCCATGTCGTGTGGTTATGCCTGATCCGGTTTGGTACTTTCCCGATACTCGATTCGATGTGGCAGCAAGACGACATGCTCTTCCACATGCTCGTTGTTCATGTATTTAGTCAGCAGGCGCATCGCCACTGCTCCGATATCATACATCGGCTGCACGACAGAGGTGAGACGGGGACGAACCATTTCCGTCAGACGGATGTTGTCATGTCCGATCACTTCGACATCGTTTGGCACGTGAAGTCCGGAGTCTTGCACGGCATGGATAGCACCAATCGCCATCTCGTCATTGGCTGCAAAAATCGCTGTCGGCGGTTCCTTCAGCTGCAGGAATTCCTTGGTATGAGACAAGCCGGATTCATAGAACAGATTGCCCCCCGCCACCAGAGCTTCATCCAGGCTGATTCCTGCATCCTTTAGTGCCTGCTTGTATCCCTCAAAACGCATCAACCCGCCGAGTGGATCGCTCATCGGTCCGGTAATCATCCCGATCCGCTTGTGACCTCTCTGGATCAATGCCTCGGTAGCATCATAGGCTGCCTGGTAGTGATCGATGGTGACAGAAGGCAATTTGTTATCAGCATCACGTGTCGCGGCAAGCACCGTCGGCACCTGTGTGCTGGTCAACGCCTGCAGGTGGTCTTCCTTGATCTCCGCCCCCATGAACAGAAGCCCGTCCACCTGCTTTTCCAGAAGCGTATTGATGAGCTGCAGCTCTTTTTCCAGACGCTGGTCGGAGTTGCACAAAATGATGTTGTACTTGTACATCGTCGCGATATCTTCAATTCCCCGCGCTAATTCTGAAAAGAACAAACTGGAGATATCCGGGATGATGACACCGACTGTAGTCGTTTTTTTACTGGCTAGTCCGCGTGCAACAGCATTTGGTCGATAGCCCAAGCGCTCGATAGCCCCCAACACCTTTTTACGGGTCATCGGTTTTACGTTCGGGTTCCCGTTCACTACGCGTGAAACTGTAGCCATCGATACTCCCGCTTCTCTTGCCACATCGTAAATGGTAACCGGCATCATACACCCTCGCTTTCCCTATAAAATGGTTTTCATAATTATTTTCAAAAATATATGCACCTATGATACGACAAGCTGTGCCTGGTTGCAATCGTTTTACCCAGCAAACCTGTCGCTTTATTTCATTAATTTGTTCATAGTCTTTAAAAGCTCATCAATCACTTCATTATCCCCTTGCTGGATGCGATCCATGACGCAGCTTTTCATGTGTCCCTCGAGCAAAATCTTGCCTACCGCGTTCAATGCCGACTGTACTGCTGCGATTTGATTGAGAATGTCGTCACAATAGACGTCCTTCTCTACCATTCCACGAATACCGCGAATTTGTCCTTCGACCCGGTTCAGCCGTGAAACCAGATTGGACTTGGTCTTGTCCGTACGCTCCGTCGCCCGGCCCGATGAACAGCAATGGTCTTGCTCACTCATACCTACTCATCCTCCCTCATGCCATTTACGCTATGTACCTCTAGCTTACCTTGGTTTTCCCGGCTTCGTCAAATAAGGAGAGGCCCCTCCTGCACTTCCAGGAAAGGGCCTCCAAGACCAGCCAACACCGTGGCTTCCTTATCCTCTCGCTACCACTACCTCGCCTTTGTACAGGCCAGAAGCGAGCAGTTCATCCACAAAGTTGTTGAAATCCGGGATGTTCAGCTGTTGTTTGGCATCCGACAGCGCTACGTCTGGATCCGGGTGAACCTCTACCATGATTCCATCGGAACCAACGGCAATTCCTGCCTTCGCAGTAGGCAACAGCAGGTCACGACGCCCTGTGGAGTGAGTCACGTCAACGAATACAGGCAAGTGCGTCTCTTGTTTCAGAAGTGGTACAGCCGAGATATCGAGGGTGTTGCGGGTCGCTTTTTCGTAGGTGCGTATACCGCGCTCGCAAAGCATGACTTGCGAGTTGCCTTCTGCCAGGATGTACTCAGCCGCGTAGATGAACTCTTCAATCGTAGCGGAGAGACCGCGTTTCAGCAGAACCGGGTGGTTGAGGCGACCTGCAGCTTTCAGCAGCTCGAAGTTTTGCATGTTGCGCGCACCGATTTGAATCACGTCGATATATTGAGCAGCCAGCTCCAGGTCTGCAGGCGTCACAATTTCACTGATGGTGACGAGATTGTATTCATCCCCGATGCGCTTGAGAATTTTCAGACCTTCTTCACCCAAGCCTTGGAAATCGTATGGAGATGTGCGCGGTTTGTATGCTCCGCCACGCAGGGTGCGCAAGCCGCGTTTTACGTGATTTTCGGCAACAGCTTTTACTTGCTCATAGCTCTCAACCGAGCAAGGTCCAGCGATCAGAATCGGGCTGCTGCCGCCAAATTCTACGCCTTTTACGTTGATGATCGTATCTTCTGCCTTCTTCTTGCGGCTGACGAGGAGCACTTTTTTCTTGTCGTCATTTTGTAGGTCAAGCGACACTTGGAAGATTTGTTTGAACAAATGACGTACTGTGCTGTCATTGAAAGGACCTTTGTTGTGTTCGACCAGCTGGTTGAGCATTTGACGCTCGCGCTCCGGGTCAAAGCGGTTGCTGCCCAGCTTTTCCTTTGCCTTGCCCACTTCCTGAACAAGGGCTGCACGCTGATTAATCAGCTCGAGAATCTGAAGGTTGATCTGGTCGATCTGTTTACGCATGGTTTCGATTTGATCGTGTGCCATGTTTCTCCACTCTCCTCTTTTTCTAAGTAGTTAGGTCTCGTCGATAAATTAGGGTTATTATAATCGATTCAAAGTCCCTTGTCAGCAGTTTAGCGCTAAAAAGCGCGAAAGTAAATTGGTAATCGAAAACATCTCAAAATTCGACAGGATTCTTTTCCCATGTAGTCGAATTATACAATAACGTTTTACTAAGGTTTTATGCTTGTATACGAGGAGTGACCTACCCTTGCTAGAGGTTGAACAAACAGCAAAAGATGATCTGATTTTTGCTTTAGATATCGGAACTCGCAGTGTCGTGGGACTCATCGTTGAGGCGAGCGGTGAGCAATTTCGCGTCATCGATTGTGCGATACGCGAGCATGATGAGCGCTCTATGCTCGATGGACAGATTCACGATGTTATCGCAGTCGCCAAAGTTATTCACCAAATAAAGGAAGAGCTGGAACAAAGAAACGGCCCTCTGACCAAAGTAGCAGTAGCTGCGGCGGGACGATCCCTGCGTACAAAACGGGTCCGGATGGATATGCCGCTCGCCCGGCATGCCTTTATCACCCGAGAGGACGTCCTGACGATGGAATTCGCAGCCGTCCAGGAAGCGCAAACGCAGCTGGCTTTGGAGCTGAATGAGCAGGACGTGACCCGTTATTACTGCGTCGGCTACAGCGTGGTCAACTACCAGCTCGACGGTGAACTGATCGGCAGTCTGATTGACCAGCGCGGGGATGTGGCCAGCGCGGATGTGATCGCTACCTTCCTGCCCCGGGTCGTCGTGGATTCCCTGATCGCAGCCTTGAAGCGTTGCGATCTGGACATGCAAGCCCTGACCCTGGAGCCGATCGCGGCTATTAACGTCCTGATTCCGGTCACCATGCGCCGCTTGAATATCGCACTGGTAGATATTGGTGCGGGTACCTCTGACGTGGCTTTGACAGAAGAAGGAGCGATTACCGCCTACGGGATGGTGCCAGTCGCGGGCGACGAGATTACAGATGCATTGATGAATGCCTTCTTGCTCGATTTTCCGATGGCAGAAGAAGCAAAGCGTGTTCTTTCCCAGCATGACTCGGTATCCTTCACCGATATTCTGGGGCTGGAACACAACCTGACGACGGCTGAGGTAATCGCCGCTATTCAATCCGATATTGAACAGCTCGCCGAAAAAATTGCCTTTAAAATCATTGAGCTAAATGGAAAGGCTCCGCAAGCTGTCATGCTGATTGGCGGTGGAAGCCTGACGCCTGGCCTGACTGAAAAAGTGGCGCAAGTGTTGAAAATTCCTGCGGCACGAGTGGCGGTACGCGGTGCCGATGCAATCAAGCAATTTATTGGTGACGAGAACTCGATCCTGAGCGGGCCGGAGTTCGTGACGCCGGTTGGGATCGCAGTCGCAGCCCGCCGCCACCCGCTTCGTTATGTGACGATTACGGTCAATGAACAGGCTATACGCATTTTTGATCTGCGCAAAATGACGCTGGGTGATTGTCTGATTGCAGCAGGGCTTGATATCCGTCGATTGTACGGTAGACCCGGACTGGCCAAGAGTGTAACCGTTAACGGACGGATGAAAATCATTCCAGGGGGACATGGCACACCACCCATCATCGAACGAAACGGGGAAGCTGTGGGGCTGGATGCTGCAATTGGGGACGGCGATGTGATCAAAGTCGTGGCTGGTACTGACGGCGAGGATGCACAAGTCCAAATCAAAGACTTGCTGGATCGCGTGGAGACACTCGACATCCTCTGCAACGATCGCCCTCTTTCGCTTGGTCCTGTCGCGATCATGAACGGTGAGCCCCAGCCTCTGGATGCCTGGGTGACAGACCGCAGCAATCTGGAGTTTCGACTCGCTCGTACCGTAGAAGAAGCCCTACTGGAAGCTGGGATTGAACTGGACAGCCAGGAGCAGCTACCTCCCCTGCAATTCAGTGTAAATGGCCATAGCTACAGCGTGCCGTCCCGTCAGGAAGTGCTCACGTTAAATGGCAAACCATGCTCTCGCCAAGACTATGTACGCCAAGACGACGAGCTGGTCTATCAGCTGGAGGAGGTTCCGATTCCGATGATCCGGGATGTCATTCCTTTGGAGGAGTGGGTACAGGAATCGATTTCGGTCCACTTCAACGGCGAGCCAGTCACCCTGCCGATCGCGCAAGTCTCGATCATGAAAGACGGCTTTGAGGCACAGGCAGATGATATCGTCACGGACGGAGCTATCATATCTGTCAAATCCACGCCTGCCTCCACCCCCGTGTTCAGCGATGTTTTCCGCTACGTAGACGTGTCGTTTGAAAAACCGGATCGGGAATCCATCTCCGGCTTTGTTATGCTGGTAAACGGCGAGCCCGCCACTTTTCAGACCGAATTGAAAAGCGGAGACAAGCTGGAGCTGTTTTGGGATTAAAAGTAGAAAAAAGGGATGCTCCACACAAGATGTATACGAACCTTGTGGGACATCCCTTTCTATTGTTCTTAAGCCTTTAGCGCTTCCTCAATCGCATCCTTCGTAATTTTCCAATGGGAAGTATGCCATTTGACCTCGCCATTTTCGAACAGGAAAATCTGAGGTGATTCGTGCTTGATTCCAAAGCGCTCTGCTACTTCATTGGATACTGGACGATCCTCGCGAACGAGAATCACGGCAGCTGGCACATCATTTCCCTGCAAATAGGATTGAAATTCCTCATAAGCAGACGTGCTGATCGGGCAGATCGTGCTGTGCTTGAACAACAGACGTTTTCCCGCACCAGCGACGAATTCATTCAGTTCTTCGGTGGAATGAAGCTGTTTTTGTGACATGGTTATGCTCTCCCTTCTGCTCAAACACTGTGGTTTTAGTATACGAAAATCGACACCGGAAAGTCTATGCGCCGGGTGTAAAAGAAAAAAACCACCCTTTCTGGGGTGGCTAATGGACATTTATACCATGATTTTGGTTAAGCGATGGCGCAGCTCCAGCATCCATTTTTCGTCTCCTAAGGATTGGGCCAGCAAGAACAGATCCAGCAGTTCGTTGACGCGTTCTCCCAGCGCTTCACTAACTGTGGAATCCCCTTCATTGGCAATCAATACCAATAAATGGGACAACTCTGACATTTCCTCAAACTCGATGGCCTGACGCGCTGGATCCTGTCCCAGCTCCTCCATCAATGATTTCAGATCTTCTTTGACAACATCCACTACCTGTGAATGGGCGCATTCATCGTCCACGCAGACGTGTACAGGTACATTTAAAATTCGAACCCGTTTCCGATACACGACGTTGCGCAGCACGACTTCCATGTCACTGCCGCAGCGGCTGCATTTCTTCTGCATGTGTTCACCTCTATCCTAATCCACGTATGTATGCATGCTTCTCATAACTATTCGCGAAACCTTCCTTCAATCCTGCTAAACAACAGCTGGTACATGGTGGATAGAGTGGCAGACAAAGCAAAAACGATGTCGTCATCACAACATCGTTTTTCATAAACGGATTCATGGGACAGTCCTGTTTAAGCGTAAATGGCGTTTACTTTCTCGCAGTGCGGACAAACCGCTACCTTGCCGGTGTGTCCCGCTTCATCCTCCACTCGATACCCTGTGATCTGCTCAGAGAAACAAAACAGACATTCCGTATTGAAGTCCATATCGTACTGTGCCTTCCAGACAATGGATTTAAAATCTTCTCCTACATTGATTGTAATCGGTAACAGATCGTGCCCCAGGCTGTTCAATGATCGTTGCATCGCAATGCCATCCTTTCGTACTTGCAAAGTCTTTTCGTATCCTCTAGCTTTTCCTGATTTTCAGAATAATAAACTTCGGTGATCAAAAGATTCTTGGTAAAAATGGGCATTTGCCCGTATCGGCTCTGTGCGAAAACCCATATGTTATGGATGTAAGCACAAGCGACTTAACACAAAAGGAGGATTTGATCGCATGAGCAGCATCTTTAACGGCGGTGGATTTTTCGACGATTTCGTTCTGGTGTTGATTCTGTTTATCCTGTTGGTAATCGTTGGTTGTGGCTGCGACGATTAACATATGACTTTGGATACAGCACGATCCGGCAGGTAGTTGCATATACTTGAACACCGGATCCTGTAAAGCGCGTATCATTCGCTGGCTACCCATCACCACGGGTAGCTTTTTTCTATTTATTTTGTGTACAATACAATCGAATCGATATGATATGGAATGGAAAGTGAGGAATATCCTTCTATGAAAGATCCACGCATTGACAAATTGGCCGATGTCCTGGTCAACTATTCTACCCGTGTTCAGTCAGGTGAAAACGTACTTATTTACGCCATCGGCCAGGTGCATGAGCTGGTGCGCGCCGTGATCGCAAAAGTGTACGAAGCAGGCGGCAATCCTTATGTTCAGTTGATCGACCAAACGATTCAGCGTGAACTGCTCCTCGGCGTCAACGAAACACAGCTTGGCGTGATGCGCGAGGCAGATGTGGAATTCATGAAAAAAATGGATTGCTACATCGGCATCCGTGGTGGCGACAACATCAGTGAACTGGCTGACGTGCCAGGAGACAAGATGCAGCTTTATTCCCGACTCTTCACCCGTCCCGTGCTTGACGTGCGCGTGCCGGACACTCGCTGGGTGGTTCTGCGCTATCCAAACGCCTCGATGGCTCAATTGGCCAATATGAGTACAGCAGGCTTTGAAGATTTCTACTTCAAAGTGTGCACCCTCGATTACGGCAAAATGGATGAAGCCATGGACAGCCTCGTGGAACTGATGGAAAAGACCGACAAAGTGCGCATCACCGGTCCTGGTACGGATTTGACCTTCTCCATCAAAGGAATACCTGCTATCAAATGTGCCGGAGAAGCCAATATTCCAGACGGGGAAGTCTTTACTGCGCCTGTACGTGATTCCGTGAATGGTACGATTTCGTACAATACGCCATCGCCTTACCAGGGCTACACCTACGACAACATCAAGCTGACCTTCAAGGATGGCAAAATTATCGAAGCGACAGCCAATGATACGGAGAAAATCAATGAAGTGTTTGATACGGATGAAGGAGCTCGCTATATCGGGGAGTTCGCCATTGGCGTCAATCCGTACATCCAAAATCCGATGAAGGATATTTTGTTCGATGAAAAAATCGACGGCAGCTTCCACTTCACACCGGGTCAAGCCTACGACGATGCCTTTAATGGAAACAAATCCTCCATTCACTGGGATCTGGTCATGATTCAACGCCCAGAATGGGGCGGCGGTGAAATCTGGTTCGACGATCGCCTGATTCGTAAGGACGGCCGTTTTGTCATACCTGAACTGGAGTGCCTCAATCCGGAAAACCTGAAATAGAACATGATAAAAGCGAAAGGACACATGCTACTGGCTTGGTCCTTTCGCTTCTTCATCTAGCCTATAGGCTATAAGCAGGTTCTTTAATTAAGGAAGGCGCTTTTAGTTCCAAAAACGTGATCGTGGTTTCCAGATGGTGAATCGTATACTCCCAACAGAATTGCTGGTACTCATCGAAGCCGTTTTTCAGCTTCTGGTACGTCACTTTGCTTTGGGCAAGCATCTGCCGTTGCGTGGACAAACAGTTATTCACCAATTCACGTTGTTCCTCGATGGTGCGACCTTTGCCAAAGAAAATCTTAACCAGCATATCGGAGCGCAAGACAGGGGGCAGGATTGGAGTTTGAATTTCCTGTTGGAAAGACTGCTCGCCCGCTTTCGTAATTTTGTACAAAATTTTGTTTGGTTTGCCTGATTGAATAACTTCCTGCTTCGTCACCAGGCCTTCTTCTTCTAATTTGCGAAGCGCTGGATAAATGGCTCCGAAACTTGCGTCATAAAAGAAACCGATGCTGTTGCTAAACGCTTGCTTAATGTCGTACCCGCTCATCTCACCGTAACTAAGAAAGCCAAGAATTATCGTTTTTACGTCCATCTCTTCGCATCCTCCAATTCCATTCCAGTCTTCTCTCTCTGTAGGTCTGAACTCATGCCGTTCAGCCTTTATGTTCAAAATATTCTTTAACTAAACTATATTATAAGTCCATTCGCATAAATATACCAATGCTATTTCTTTATTATATCAATCAAAAATAATGATACAATCAAAACGGTACTCACTGCTTTCACCCGCCACCTTACCCTAACTACTTCTCCATCCGAATCGCATGTATCTCTTTCTCCGGCTCATGAATGATCATTTTTTCTGCTGTACCCGTTGAGTCTGGTACAAATTCCACTTCAACGGAAATCATTCGCGGGCCGGATCCATGTGTACAGCTTTTCGCTTGACAGGACTCTTCGGTATTTCAAAAGGCTCATCAAACATTATTTGCTGCACAGCCTCTAAAATGCGTTGATCAAACTCGTATTCCTGTTCCTTATTGCTCATATAAATCAGGGTTTTACCGGCATCGATAAACCGAATCATAAGGGTTGCATACCCTGGCCATCCCCCACTGTGGCTGACACTCTTGCCTCTTTTCTCACTCTTTTCCAATATCCATCCAAAACCGTAATCAAAGGTTTCACCGTTGTTTAACCGGACAGGCGCAAAGGCTTGCTGCAATGATTGTTCATTCACCAGCTTTTCTGTATATAAAGCCTGATCAAATAAAAGTAAGTCCCCGACTGTCGAGTTCACAGTGCCGTCACCCTGTATGCCGTCCAGATAGACGACATACTCTGTCTCCGCAAGCTCGTCTGGAAGCACGAATTCACCCGACCATACATCGTAAACAACCCCATATGCGTAATCATCGATTTTCTCATTCGAGTATCTTCTGTTGTATACACGCGTTTTTCCCATTCCCAGAGGATGAAAAAGATGCGTTTCCATATATTCAGCAAAGCCCAGCCCTGAAATCCGCTCGACAAGCAATGCGAGCAAGACGTAAATCGGGCAGTCCGGAGGTGTGGGTTAGCAGATGTCGAACCGTTATCCCTGGATAAGGAAAATTCGGCAGCCACCTGTCGATGAAATCGTCATACGCGAGCTGTCCCTGCTCTTCCAGCAGGACGATCGCCGAAGCGGTAAATGGCTTGGATAACGAAGCCAGCTCAAATACGGAGTCCGGCGTCAGTTTTCTTTTGCTCTTCAGATCGCCATATCCAAATACAGCCTGGTACAAAATTTCCCCCTGTTCGGCAACACATACTGCTCCCTTGATTTGTCCTTTCTCATGCAACGCTTGAAAAAGTGCCTCCAATTGCTGTTGTCTCATCTTCATTTCACAATCCTCCCCCAGTTTTTTAAATTAGTTGAATAAATTATTAAGGCATCTAACATATTGTTCAAAAAAAATTAGGTGCGGCTTAATTCCTGTTCGACGATTTTCTTTAATTTCAGTGTCAGTGCACGGAGCTGCTGCACTTCTTCCAACTCCATTTTCGCGTAAAAGCGTGTGATAATATCCCGCTCTACCTCTTCTTGCTTGGTGAAATAGGCGAATCCCTGGGTGCCCATCTGTACAATGATTTCACGCCGATTCTGGAGATTGATTTCCCGCTTCACGTACCCCATTTTCTCAAGCTTGCCCACGATCTGGCTCACTGCGCTGGAGGATACCTCCATCTGCTCAGCAATTTCCTTGACAGTCATCCGCTGATGCTTATGAATCAGCTCCAGAAGCAATGCCTGCTTGGTTGTAATCTCATCATCCAGCAATGCTCGATATTCTCGCAGCAACAGCGTATTGATCAGATACTCCGCTTCATTCATTTCTTTCACACACTCGACAAGCTCTTTATCTGCATGACCCATCTTTACTTGTAAACCACCTTTATTATTAAGGTACCTAAACAATATATTACTGAATGTTATTCGAAATAGCAAGAGCTCTTACCATGCCGCATCCCTGAGCAAAATGGGCGTCCCTTCCCCCTTGACCTGCCATAGGATGATACATACCTATCTGCTGTGGGGGGAGAGATCAGTGAAAAGTAAAAAGTGGTCCCAATATACACGCGTAAAGTACCCTGTGAGCAGCAGCAGTTTACACCCCTTCAACTTCTTCGTTCCCATTGTGGAACGCGTACAGGAGGGCGTAGTCTCAATTGTCACCGAAGATGTGACTCAAGCCAAAGACGTGGATACACTCATTCGCAGCCTGATTTCGGAAGATGAACCTCCGATGCCTTCAGAGCGCAGTTTTGGCTCTGGCTTCCTCTTCCATCCAAAAGGGTACATCCTGACCAGCGAGCATGTCATTGGAAAATCAAAAAATATCTACGTCAAGCTGTTTAATGGGCGAGTCTTTGAAGCCAAACGAATTCTGGCCGATCGTGTACGCGATTATGCCGTCATCAAAATCGACGCAGACTGCAAGCTCTTTCCGCTCCCATTGGGGAATTCCTCGCATACCAAGGTAGGCGAATGGGTGATCAGCATCGGTTCCCCACCTGTCGCCATAGAGCCAAAAGAAAACAAGCCTCACCTGAGTAGCTGCAGCGCAAACTGGACCGGTCTTGCAATCGCCCTTTCATACGTATCCATATCGCCGATCTCACGGAAAACCTCACGTCCGGGCTTGGGATTCACTTCGATCAGCCAGGGGCGCCCATCGACATCTACACCAATATCCAGTCCAAATTCCATCATTCTTCCAAACCTCTCCTCCAGCGTAACCGCCGTCTGATGCGCCAGCTGCACCACTTCGCTGGTGATGGTGCGCGCACGCTCTTTTCCAAAGACAGCCGCCAGAAAGGGCTGAAAAGGTACTGCCTTGCCTCCTCCGTGCAGGTTGGAGGTAGAACTGCCTTTCTCCCCCACACGAACACCGCAGCCGGTCACGCTCCAGTCGCCCTGTTCATCCTTCTGGATCAAGACCCGCACATCCGCGACACGATTGGGCAGTACCCCCAGGTCGACCCCCTGCTGTACAAGAAAATTGCCGTCTCTCAGCTGCTGTTCCTTGACCCAGCGTTTCACCCACTTTTCCACACCTTCTGCTGTCTTCAGCGTTGCCTGATGAAGCGCTGATAGCCTGTCGCGTCCTGATAGTACGTACTGTCTCCCTGCAGCCATTACTTTCAGGATACTGCGCCCGCCTGTACCATTGCCTGGCTTGATGTAAACGATCGGAAACCGCTTCAGCATGGCTTTTACTTTGCCTGGCGCATAGACGCTGGATTCCGGTATCCAATGGCTTACCCGTTCATCCTTGGCCAGCATCAGCGTGACTCTCCACTTTTTACTGAATGGACTGTTGGCAAACGTAAACAGCTTGCTATGCCGTAACCGCATGTACTGTGGGACTCTGCGGCGATAGCGATCGATAACCACATCGGGCCACGCATACCATTTACTTGACCAGCCTCCCGCTTTTGTAGGTGTAAATCCACGAATCTTTCGCTCTGCCACATTCACATCCTGATGCGAAAAAAGGTATACCTTTGCACCCAACTTTTGCCCGGCTACTACCAGACGGCGCAAATAGTCAGGCTCGGAAAATCGTTCCCCCTTTCGCCAGGTCAGGATTCCAACCACGTCTTGATGTGCCATCCCATCACCTCGCAGTATCTCATCATTGCCTAGTCTATGTGCGCTGGCCTAAGTGTGAAACGATCAGGCTACAATCAGGCTTTTCCTAGCAGGACACATTTTTTCATGCATATGCGATCGTGGAAAAAGCCAAAATCATGGAGGAGCACATGCGTTAAACTTCTGTTACTTACTTAATTCCAGCAACTGTGGTAGAATAAAGTTACATTCAAAGAAGATGTATAGAGGTGAAGTCCTCATGAGCCAAGAATCTGCCGGCGAACAAATTTGTCCGAAATACGAATGTGCGATGAATATCTTGGGTAAACGCTGGACGGGATTAATTCTCCACGTCCTGCTGCGCGGTGCGGTCCGCTTCAAAGACATTCGTGAGATGGTTCCACATATGAGCGATAAAATGCTGTCCGAACGATTAAAGGAGCTGGAGGAGCTGGAAATCCTGGAACGCAAGGTATTTCCTGAAATCCCAGTCCGAATCGAGTATGAGCTAACGACAAAAGGAAAAGATTTGCGTCCCGTCATTGAATCTATCCACGAATGGGGCGAAAAGTGGATGTGACGCAAGCTCCCGCCTTCTTTCATAGGTGGGTTTTTTTTGTGTCCAGGCATAACACCTCCCGTCCTGCTGTAGACTCTAGCAACCTGCAATAACGGGAGGATTCGGCATGCGAACAGCTGTTTACATCCGCGTCAGTACCGAGGATCAGGCCCGAGAAGGGTTTTCCATCGCAGCCCAACGCGATCGATTGCTTGCCTATATTCATTCCCAGAACTGGGTGCTGACTGACATGTACGTCGATGAAGGAGTCAGCGCCAAGGATCTCAATCGCCCGGAGCTTGGCAGACTTTTGGCAGATGTCGCACAAAAGAAAATGGACGTGGTCCTTGTCTACAGGCTGGACCGACTCACTCGCTCTGTGCTCGATCTGTACCAGCTCCTTCAGGAATTCGAGATTTACGGTGTTCACTTCAAAAGCAGTACAGAAGTATACGATACGACGACCGCCATCGGCCGTTTGTTCATCACCTTGGTCGCAGCCTTGGCCCAATGGGAACGGGAAAATCTTGCCGAACGCGTCAAAATGGGCATGGGCCAAATGGTACGCGAGCGAAAAAGACCGGGCGGCCCCGCCCCCTATGGCTACGATTTATGCAATGGCCAGCTCCAGCTCCGGCCCAAAGAAGCTGACATCGTCCGCCACATGTTCGAGCGTTATGTAAATGGCAAATCCCCACGACAGATTGCAGACGAAGCTAATGCACAAGGATCGCGAGGCAAAAATGGCGCCTGCTGGAGTTCTAGCGCTGTCCTGCGACTGTTAAAAAACCCGGTCTATTACGGAGCCTTGCGCTGGAATTATACTCACACTCTCCCACGTACCAAACAAACGAATGACTATTTCCTCGAGCCTGCGGTACATCCGGCCATTATCGATGAAGCTACCTTTGTGCGTGCGCAGGAGCGGATGAAGCTGCGCGGCTCCCAGCATCCGCGCGTTTTGGCTTCCTCCTTCCTCTTTTCTGGAATCCTCTACTGCTCCATCTGCCAAGCGGAGATGCGCGGCAAGTACACGCATTCGCAGGGAAAAAACGGAACAGCCTATACTCACACCTACTACACCTGCAGCGGCAAATCATCCGGGAAATGCCGGGCTGCCTCTATTCGCGAAGACCGGTTGGAGCAAGCGGTAGTCAGACTTCTGCAATCGTATCGGGTTCAAGCTTCAGTGGTATTGCAGGAATGTTTCGGCAGCAGCCAGCAAAAGAAGGCAATGCAAATACAGTCGGGCTTAGACACGAAATGGGAAGAACGAAAAAAACGGTGGGAGGATGCCTACGAGGCCGGGGTCCTTTCCTTGACAGATCTTCGGGTTAAGCTCTTGGAGCTGGATCAAAGACAGCGTCAAGCTTCCTTGGCACAATCACTACAGACCAGTACAGCTGACGAACAGAATGTGGAGATCTTATTAGACTGGGAAAAGATCTGGTCGCATGCTACCCGTGAACAGCGAAGGCAGCTTGCGACCAGTCTGATCCAGCGTATGGAAGCCGAGGCCTGCAGGGATTCTCCGGCAGGTATCAAACGCTTCGTTTATGTGAGCCATGTTCTTTTCCACTAGCTCGTATTTTGATTTTTATTTTTTGCCTCTATGCGGGCAAGTGGTTCCCCACTCGGTTTGGAAAATTCCATCACGGCAGGAATCATCAGCGCGAAGAATCGTCGCTTGCAGGTCGCCAAGCGTATGTACGAGGAGATCTTTCAGACAGATGCCGCCATAAATCCCGGTAACAGTGGAGGACCGCTCATCAATTTGAACGGAGAAGTCATCGGTCTCAATGCCTTTATCATCCAGTCCAGCCAGTGCCTCGGCTTTGCCATTGGCATTGACGCCTTGAAGCAGCAGCTGGAGCAATACGTTTTCAAATGAGAAGTAAGCAAGGGAACAGGAAGAGAAAAACCCCGTCTATTGGGACGGGGCTTGCTTCTCAAATGCAATCAGGTAAACGCTTTTGCCATCCTGATTCAATTTTTCTTCGGTTTGTTGGACTTGCTGCAACTGGTCAGTCGTCAGTTGAGCGAGAGGTAATTCGCCAAGGCGCTCTTGATTCACAGGGCACTCCTCCGTTGTAGGATTCGTAAGTACGCGTCTAGTTTGCCCTGCCACTTCTGTATGTATTTAAGCGGTCATGTGAAAAGCTTTGGCAATAGCCGAACAAGAACGTTTGCAGAAAAGAATCGGCAGCTCACGGTCTTTGGCCTGGCTCTTTACGGTTTTGGCCAGGTTGTGATTCACGAAGTCTGTCAAAACCAGAATCATATGGACACCAGTCGGAATTTTAACGCCTGTTTGGGAGCTTTTTCTTCCTGTCACGTGATGAATTTCCTGAAAGCCTTGACCTTGCAACAGTTCAATAATATTACCGAGGCGATCTCCGCCAATGACAAGAATGGATGACATGTTCTTAGAACCTCCTTGAATGTGTGGTGTACATGTATGTTTTCGTGCGACTTTAGCTAAGAAGTGTTGAGTGAAAATGTGAGGTGCGCATTCAATTGATAATGAATATCACTCTTATTGATAAATATTATCATTCCCAATTAGGTTTGACAATACTCTCCATGAGAAGTTTTTTGGAAAAATCGAAAACTAGGGATAACAAGTGAACTGCATACATATTTCTTGCCGGGGTTATTTTCACAAAGGTATAATGAGGAAATAGATTATTTGCGAGGAGGTGGCGTACGTGCAAGAGCTTTCTCAACTACACGCCATTTTTGATCGTACCAAGGGGTATATCCATCGATTCATGGGCCTGATTCAGCCAATCATTGACGCTGCTCAGGATGAACACACACGCTTGTACTACCACCACATCCTAGAAGAGGAAGAACAACGGATGGATCGCCTGCAGGAGCTGATTCCTTACCTCCAGACCCTCTCTGCTGAGAAAGCCGATCAGCTGAGCGACCGCGAGCTGTCCCGTTTGTTATCCGATATTAACCTGGAACGTTTTGGTCTGCACAACTTCCGTGAACATCTGGAGCTGGCTCTCTACGAGTTCCGTGACGACGAGACTCGACTGGACCTGGATGGGATGCGGGCAACCACTCATGAGGACTACCTGAGGGTAAAAGAAATCATGGCTACACTCAGCGAGCGATTTTCAGACGTGTCTCATCCCTCTCTGACTGATCACGACGAGGGACATGACATCCATCAGGTCGATCATCTCAAAGCGTCTGCTACTCTGCCTCAAGGTGTCGCATCTGTCATCAAACATGCCCCAAGCCCAACCCCTGCTAAAAAGGGACTTACAGTGGGCAGTTTGAAAGGCAAATAAAAAAGCCTCTATTGAGGCCGGTTCAAAGAGCAGCGACTGCGTTTAAGCGAAGGTTTTTATGGGTTCCATAAAGTTTAAGCAAAGTTACTCTGACATGGCGAAGCACTTAAACTTTCTTACACGTTAACACAACAGATAGAAAATCCTGTATGACTTGGAGGTAACACTATGGACAAGCTCCGGAAATACCCAGACTCTCCCTTGACTCAAGATGAGTGGAAGCAACTGGACGAAACCGTCATCGACATGGCTCGCCGCCAATTGGTAGGACGCCGTTTTATCGATATTTATGGCCCGCTGGGTGAAGGCATTCAGACGATTACCAATGACGTCTATGAGGAATCGCGTTTTGGCGGGCTCAGCCTGCGCGGCGAATCATTGGAAATGACTCAGCCAAGCAAGCGTGTGAGCATGACCATCCCGATTTTGTACAAGGATTTCATGCTGTACTGGCGCGATGTCGCACAGGCTCGTACATTGGGCATGCCGCTCGACATGAGTGCTGCTGCCAACGCTGCTGCGGGCGGAGCTTTGATGGAAGACGATTTGATTTTCAATGGCGCTGCTGAATTTGACCTGCCTGGCCTGATGAACGTCAAAGGCCGTCTCACCCATCTGAAAAGCGACTGGATGGAATCCGGCAACGCTTTCGCCGACATCGTGGAAGCTCGCAATAAACTGCTGAAAATGGGCCACAGCGGTCCTTATGCGCTGGTCGTCTCTCCTGAGCTGTATGCCCTCTTGCATCGCGTACACAAGGGCACCAACGTGCTGGAGATCGATCACGTGCGCAATCTGGTAACAGACGGTGTGTATCAGTCCCCGACTATCAAAGGCCGTTCTGGTGTACTGGTAGCGACAGGCCGTCACAACCTGGACCTGGCTGTCGCAGAGGATTTCGATACTTCATTCCTCGGTGACGAGCAAATGAACAGCTTGTTCCGCGTCTACGAGTGTGTGGTTCTGCGCATCAAGCGCCCAAGCGCGATTTGCACGCTGGAAGAAACAGAAGCGTAATGATTCAAGGCATACCCCACTGAGTTTCGGCTCATGGGGTATGCTTTTTTTATTTGACGATTTTTAACGTAAAAGGGCTCGATCATGTACGGGACTAGCACTCAATCACATTTCTCCCTTTTTCCGCGAGTCAAAGCGGTTCGGAAGCTGCTCCCACAGCCACATGTGGCGGTTGCATTCGGATTTTGAATCGTAAAACCACCCATCATGCCTGTCTCCTTGTAATCGATCTCGACACCATCGACGTAGGGGTAGCTTTCGGCATTCACGACCAGCTTCACTCCCGCGATCTCCATGATGCTGTCGCCCTCCTGCCCTGAATCGTCAAATCCGAGTCCATAGTTCATGCCGGAGCAACCGCCATTTTGAACTCCAAAACGAATGTAAACGGACAGAATGCGTAGCTATAGGCGGGACGAAATGCGTCTATCCGACAGGCCACTTCTTAATGGATACACCAAACAAGCATATGTTAGCAAAAAAGCAGCCTTATGCAGGCTGCCTCTTTACTTCCGTCCGTATCCTTGTTCTGCTGTTACACTGTAACCTTGCTGTACTTCTCCAATGCTGCTCCGAGTCTCGTAATGGCCAGCTCGGTATCTTCGCGGTTGAGCAAGGTGTAGTTCAAACGCATGGTATTCTTTTTCGTATCTGCCGCATAGAAGGCTTCACCTGGAACGAAAGCTACGCCCTCCTCCACTGCGATCTTCAAAAGATCTGCAGATACAAAATGTTCAGGCAACGTCATCCAAAGGAACATGCCTCCACGAGGCTTTTGCCAGGTGACTCCCTCCCACTGCTGGCGGGTCAGCAGCTCGTTCATCCATTCCATCCGTTCTTTGTAGGAAGCGCGGATTTTATCAATGTGACTTACCAAGTCAAAGTTGGACAACAATTGATGCAGGGCAATCTGGTCAATCGTACTGGATTGCAAATCCACCGCTTGCTTCGCTTTGATCATCATCTGGATCACGCGTTCGTCACCTAGTGCCCAGCCTGTTCGCAAGCCTGGCGCTACGATCTTGGAGAAGGTGCTGGTATAAACGACACTCGAGTTTTTCGGGTGCTCATCCAGTGAGAAGATGGATCGATATGGCGCCTCTCCATCAAACTGAATCTCTCCGTATGGATCGTCCTCAAGAATCAAAATGTTGTTTTCTTTACACTGCTGGAGCAGACCTTGACGGCGTTCCATACTCCACACTTTTCCAGTTGGATTGGCGAATGTAGGAATGACATAGGCCATTTTAGGCTTGTATTGCGCAATTTTTCTGGACAAATCCTCCAGATTCATGCCCTCTTCGTCCGCGTCCACCGGAATGACGCGGATTCCTTTAAATTGGAACAATTGTATAGCTGCCAGGTAAGTCGGATTTTCTACCAGCACGACGTCGCCTTCGTCCAGATAGACACGGCTGAGCAAGTCGACGGCCTGCTGGGAGCCGGTGGTGAGCAACATATTGTCCACGCCAACATTCATGTATTTTGCCTTCATTCGCTCGGCGACCCATTCGCGAAGGGGAAGATAACCATCTGTCAAACCATATTGGAGCGCTGTTGCGCCTAAGTCAAAAGCACGATTGAAAGCTTCTCGCATTTCTTGGATTGGAAATGAATCCGCTGCTGGCAGTCCACCAGCCAAGGACAACACCCGACTTCCTTGGGTCAGCTTCAAGATTTCCCGGACAACCGAAGAAGTCAAAGCTTCAGTAGATTTTGAAAATGAGTACTCCATGTTCCGTTCCCCCTTGATTTTGCTTAATCTTGTTTTATCACTGTCATGTTGTAAAGTCCAATCCTCGCTAGCTATCGGGGGATAGGTTTTAGCTATGTCGAAGGAAATCAACGAGAACGCAAAAAGGCGCCATCCAATAGGACAATGCCTTTTTACGGTACAAGCTAACCTTTTTGCAATCGCTTGATGCGTACATCCTCGTAGCGATCCTGCTCGGCTGTCGAGCAAGAATAAGCAAGCTGATTCGACAGATCGACCAGTGTCAGTCGGACACCGTGTTTCGCTCCGGTATCAATGCCGATCCTGTCAGGCTGGCACCAAATCTCCCCGCGAGCAGCTCCCAGCTTGTAGGTAGGCGTGTGGCCAAAAACGACCGTGGATTCAAACACGTAGTCGCTTCCCCAAAAATCCTCGCGTATCGTGGCCAAATCTGATTTTTCCTGATCCTCCAGACGGATTCCTGGTCGAAGTCCAGCGTGCACAAATACGTATTCTTCGTGCTGTATCATGTACGGCAGCTCATGGATAAAGGCGATGCTTTCCTCAAGCGAACCGGTAATCTCCTGATCGCGAAGCTTCTCGACCAGCCAGAGCTCTGTATTGCCCACCAGCGCGCGAGCTCCCCGGTACATCATCGCGCGTATCGTGTCGAGCGCCCCCCATGTTTCCGGCGTCTTGCTGATAAAATCCCCCAGCAAAAAGAGCTGATCCTTCTCAGGCGCATACTCTGCCAGCATCAGCAGCAATTCCAAGCCCTCGACATGCCCGTGAATATCGGATATGACCAATGTGCGTGACATCACAATCTACCTTTCTTTTTCCAGTTGGAACAAATACGCCGCCTCAGATGGAAGGAATATCCACCCGATTATACCACTTTCCAGTCTCTCTGAATGAAAAAAGGTAAAGCTCTGACTGTCTTTCGTCTCGGCCAAGATGCGCCAGCGTTTGAATTTTTCCAGTATATGTAAATCATCGATGACCTACATGCAATCGGTTCATATAAAAAACCCCCTTTCGCAATGAAAGGGGGAATACAGTCGTTTCATATCACTAGGCGATCCGCACCACACGTGTTTTTTCCTGTTGAGGCAAGAAGGAAAGGTCTACATGAGCACGTGCCACGTCCAGACCAATATCTTGTGCCAGAAGAGTCGCTTCTTCCTGGAAGGTCAGCGTACAGCTTCCTTCGTTTAGCTCGCATAGGCGCTTCAGACGCTTCAAACGCTCAGCCGTCTTTTCTTCTCTCATCGTATCATTGGTCAACTCGCGAACATCCACATGGCGAGCATCTGCGATCATGCTGATATCGTCCACATGGACAATCAGCCTTTTGCCTTCCTCTGTCACAAAGCCGATGGAACAAAAATGCGTACCGGACATTTCCATACGAGTGAGAACCGCATTGGCAAACACTTCGCCGCTACGCAGACGAATCGAGCCAGCTTCAATGGCTCCGCCTATCTTTCGCTCGTTGGCGATCACTGTATACATATCGGTGTAACCGTTTATCTGATAGCGCATGGCACCCTCCAGCTATGTAAGGATTGGCTTTGATACTCATTATCAATTACCTCAAAGACATCGTATAATGAAAATCATTATCTGTCAACGGTGAGAATGATTTTTATTGTCTCCTTTTCCGCCCGTTTTTATAGTAGGGAAATTTATACTCCCCTTTACCCTCAATCCATCAGCCCGGAATTAGCAACGATGCTTGAGGAGGAAGGAAATTGCTATCTGTATGAAAAAATGGGCTTCTCCAAAACTGGAGTTCGCCAAAAATCAAATGATAAAGCAACACTTATCTACTTTAAACAAAAATGCTTACAATTCCGCTCAAGTAGGCCGCTAGTCGCTAGTTCATTCCTAACACCTTTTTTGATAGCGCCTACAAACAGATCCACTCCAGAGTATTCCGAATGGATCTTTGCCCATATATGATTATTCAGAATGCTTCAACAAGGTTCCTTGAAAAATTTCCTGTTCTGCTCACAAAGCATCTCATGCAGCTCGGATACATACTAGAAATAGCCCACAGCAATCTTCACTGTGGGCATTAAAAATCTTACTATGCTTTTGCCAGAATCACAAAGCGATGCTGCTCGCAATCAAAGAACCCTTTGGTCTCGATCATTTGATGAATCCGATAGAAGACTTCGATCTGTTCTTCCATGTTTAAGCCAGGTACCTGCCAAGGAATGGCGCGCAAATAATAGGCGAACGCCCCGACATCGTAAAAACGTTGAACGGGAAACTCCTCTTTGGCTTCTACCACTTGAAATCGATTACTCTCCAATTGCTGGATCGTCTTCTCCAGATTCCATTCCTTGGCGCTCTGTTCGAGAGATACGCCAAAAGCCTCATTGATTTGCATACAATCCAGACCCCCGACCTGCTGGGTAAGGAAAACTCCTCGATCCGAAATAATTCTTCTCACTTCATGGGGTACGAAAGACTCGTGCTTGTTTAGAATCAAATCAAATTGCGCATCCAGAAATGGAAGGCATTCATCATTGTCCACCTCGACCACTTTTACTCCCAAAGGCTCCAGCCGCTCTCTAGCAATTGGCAGATTAGGCGAGTACCCCTCGGTAGCGACTACCGTCCTCGGGAAGGGTCTCAGCTTGGACAAGAGCTCCCCTCCACCCGTCCCCATATCGAGCAATGCTTTTGATTTTTGAATCAAAGGAATAGCCATGCTCCCATATGACCAGGAAAGCAGCTCGCTGCTCATTCGACCCGTACCTGTAATCCAGGAAAAATCCCAGCCTTGAAAGGTTTGATTTGCACCACGCAAAAAGGCAATAAACTTCTCGTCATTCATCAAGGATTCCCAACCTCCGTCATCATCGTTTTCGAAAATTCAAAACAATTTTCACGGATGGCGGTCCTCTGCTCTTTACAAAAGGTTGTTATGTTTCATGCTCTATCGATTGCATAAACCTCTCTCCGTTTCTCTTTTTAGCTCATACAACTGGAGCCATTATTTTGTCCTATTTAAGTAAGACACCCTGTCTGTTCAAGGCCTTGTTCGGAACGATAATGGCTCCGTCCATTTGCCAACACCCTCCCTTCCATTATAAGGGATGGCGAAGGAAAACACACAGAAAAGCACCGAATTCCTCCAGTCCTCCTGCTTCCTTCTCTTCCTTATTTCACTTTGGAAAACAAACCCAAACGCTCAATGCGCTGCACGGCTTCCGCCAGTCGCTTCTCATCCGACAGCAAGGCAGCGCGGACATAGCCTTCACCGGTAGGTCCAAAACCGTTCCCTGGAGCTACGACAACATGTGCTTTTTCGAGCAAAAGATCCGAGAAGCCTTCCGATGTATATCCGCTTGGTACTGGCAGCCAGGCAAAAAACGAGCCTTGCGACGGCTGGGCTTGCCAACCAATACGATGAAGATTGGAGTAGAGGGCATTGCGGCGCCCCTCGTAGACTGCTACCAGATCGCGAACGCATTGCTGAGAGTCCGTCATAGCGCGCGCTGCCGCCATCTGGACGGCTCCAAACAGGCTGACAAAGTAGTGATCCTGGATCAGATTGATCAGACGGACCAGCTCGCGGTTGCCCACCATTGCCCCGACTCGCCAGCCAGCCATATTATAGGTTTTGGACAGCGTGTAGAACTCCACTCCCACTTCTTTTGCACCTGGCAGCTGCATGAAGCTGACCGGCTTTTTACCATCATAGCTGATCGCACCGTAAGCGAAATCGTGGCAGACGACAATCTCATGCTTTTTGGCAAAACGGATCGTCTCTTCGTAGAATTCCATAGGCGCATTGACTGCTGTCGGGTTGTTCGGGTAGTTCAGGAACATCAGCTTGGCGCGATCCAAATCCTCCTGCTTCAGCTTTCCGTAGTCAGGCAAAAACTGATTTTCTTCCCTTAATGGCATCATCACCATACGACCATCGACAACGGCCACGCCAGACCAGTAATCAGGGTAGCCCGGATCGGGAACCAATGCGACATCTCCGGCGTTCATCAGCACCTGGCAGATTTCCACCAGCCCGGTCTTGGAGCCGAACAGGATCGCTACCTCTTCCTCTGGGTCCAGATCGACGTCGAATTCGTTTTTGTACCATTGCGCCACTGCCTGCTTCAGCTCCAGGCGTCCTTGGAAGGGTGGATACTTGTGATGCAGGGGGTTCAAAGCATGTGCTTGCAGCTCTTCAATAATATGTGGCGGGGTAGGCAAATCAGGATTTCCCTGTCCCAGGTTGATCACGTCATGACCGGCAGCAATGACTTTATTCACTTTAGCTACGAGTGTGGCAAAAAATTGAGTCGGCAACCGGTCGATCATGTCAGCGGGTTGGATGCGCATCGTTCTTCAGATCCTTTCTGTATCGGGTCTTACACTTACATGAAAAAAGGAAACCCCTCTTTCCATTTTAGAAAAAGGGGTGTAACACTGCATGACAAGAATAGGCACAGCTCAAGTTGCTGTGGGGCTTCTTCGGGTCAGGCCCTCCACCACTTTATGGTAGGAAAACCTCTATCGAGGCTTATTCAAGATGAGCGACCGCGTTTTAGCGGAAAGTTTTACCGAAGTAATGCCGGGAGCGGACGCTGAGGCACCTTGCCATGCGCTCCGGAATTCATAAGCTTGACGCTTATTAATTCCTATACGTTAAGTAAAACGCACGGAATATAATGTTTTGAATCTTCTCCATACTACTTGAGGTGTTGTTGCGTGTCAAGAATTAGCTCGTTCCCGTTCTTTACATTTTTCCAGCCACAGGTTTAGGAGTAAGAGGCTTGTTGCTCCGTTTGACGAACTGGTGGTGCAGGGCAAAGAATCCAACTGAAACCAAGGCAAGACCGGTCATGATGTAAAGCAGTCCTTGAGCGCTGTACTCCTGAAACAGCACAGCTCCTAACAACGGCCCCAGCATACGACCTGCGGAGCCTGTGCCAGTCACCAGCCCTTGGATAAATCCTTCCTGACCTGCCGGAGTGAACTGTGCAGCGACTGTTGGCACGGCTGGCCACACCAGCATTTCACCCAGCGTCATGATGAACATCGCCGCGAAGAAGCCAGCATACGCTGTTGTCTGCGTCAAAATCAGCATGGATAGCGCAAACACGTAAGAACCGAGCAGCATTTGCGATATGAGCGTCTTGGCAAAACGTCGAATCACCCAGGAGATCAACGGTTGACCAAATAGAATCAGAGCACCATTCAGAGTCCACAAAAGACTGTACTGCTTGAGTGAAATACCGAGCGACTGCATGTAGCTGGACAGGACTGTCGTCCACTGCACATATACGATCCAGCTAATCAAGAGCCCTGCGCACAGTAACAGCAAGGCAATCCATACCGTTTGTCGAGAGACCTGCAGCCTTCCAATTGCCGCCTCCCCTGACGTCGACTGCTGCTCTTCTGCCACTGTCTGCTGCATCGCACTGTGATTCAAATAACGAGGCAGGATCAGAACGAAGAGAATCAGCGCAACACTTTGCGTAATGGCGTTACCAAAGAAGGTCCAAGCAAAGGAAACGCTAGCCAATAAGCCCCCCAGCGCCGCTCCTGCTGCCACACCCGCATTTTGTGCTACGTATATCATATTGAGACCCTTGCGACCACCCTGTGGCCACAAAACAACAGCAAGGGCATTGATCACCGGCGACAGCATGCCGTAGAAGAGTCCGTTTAACAGCAAGAGTATCGTATACATCGTAAAATCTTGGGTTAATCCCAGCGCTACTGAAATACCGATAATTCCGCTTGATGCAATGACGAGTGTTCGCAGTTTGCCCCATCGGTCAAACATCATACCGCCGATCACACTGCCGACCAGAAAAGCTCCCTGATTCAGCATCAGTAAAAATCCGGCCACCGTCAGCGGCTTTCCCAGGTGGTCGTGGATATAGATCGTGACCAACGGCCAGATACAGGCCATCCCTGTGGAAGAAATAACAGCAGCAATCGCCATAAGACGAATGCTGCCTGGATAGGATCTCCATTTCTCCATCATGTTTTATCGGTCTCCCCGTTTAAAATCCCCGCTTTTACCGCCTGTTTTGCTCAGGAGACTAGTCGATTCAATGCTCATCGCTTTATCCATTGCCTTGCACATATCGTATACCGTAAGTGCCGCAACACTGGCTGCTGTCAGTGCTTCCATCTCAACGCCTGTTTTACCTGTCGTTTTGACTGTCGCCTCGATCTCCAGCGTTTGCTCGTCTGCAAAAGAAAAACAGATATCGATTCCCGTCAAAGGAAGGGGGTGACACATCGGGATGATTTCCCACGTCTTTTTGGCAGCCATGACACCCGCTACCTGCGCGACAGCAAGCACATCTCCTTTGGCTACCCGTCCTTCGCGGATACGTGCCAAGGTTTCCGGCTCCATGACAATGCGACTGTAAGCTACCGCTTCACGCTTGGTTACGTCCTTTTCCGAAACGTCCACCATTCTCGCACGGTTTTGTTCATTAAAATGCGTCAATTGATCGTTCATTCAGCCCTCCAGATATGCTGCAAAAATGTCCTCGTTCGCACATGATTCCTTCACTCCTTACCTTACTCCTGACGCTGAAGAAATGCAATCAGGAAAGTGGTGGGGTGACCAATAAAAAAAGACCCGTTTGTAGCGAAACAGGTCTTTCGGTAAATGGAAGGATTGTATTATTTCACAACACTTTTTGAAACAAACCCAACGAGGACATCGCCATTGCCATCTACTGTAGAACCATAATAAAACCCGTTTGCTTCTCCCACAACGTGTACGATTGTACCTTTATTGGCACTCCCGCGGGCTTTACTCGTTGAATCTGGAATTGAAAAAAAGTACCCTTTATCTGTCGCGATGGTCACAGTTGATGGTTTACTGACGACATACTCGACTAGAAGCGTTTTCGCAAGATAGCCCTGATCTATATTTACATAGCCATCTGTTGCCCCACTCAGATCGCTTACTCCGTATCCGTACCATAAAGTTGCAGCGACTTGTGATGCTTCATTTGGTGAATAGCGAACTGGAGCCTGATCAACAGCAACGATTACTTTTTTCTGAACCACTTGTTCAGTTACCGTTTTATTTGTCGGTGCATCTGGTGCTCCTTTACTTTGTGTTGAACCCGAGGATGTGCTTCCATTGTTATGATAATGATATTGTCCATACGAAAGACCCCATTTTTCACAATTCGTCCGACAAGTATGTCCTCCATTTGAATCTGTCCTGCCAGGATGTGCTTGTACTGATGTACCAAATAGTCCCAACGCACATTTCAAAAAAACAAGCTAACGCTCTTTAATCATGATGGTTAGCTCGTTTTTCCCCCTCACTCTCCCTCAACCGCATACAGTCCAAACCCGACTGGATCGCTTTCATGCACGCTGAGGTGGTGCCAGAGGTAGTATTCATCGCGCTTTTTCGTTAATGTCGCAAACTTGGCATTCATGCCGCTCCAGCCCTCCGCACCGTCATTGGGATACGTGCCTGCTGCATACAACTGGGCGTTTTCCTTGCTGCTCCACAGGGTGATCGTGCTTCCTTTCACGTCTGGCAGCTGGTTGAGAATGCGCTGAATATACAATTTCTGCAAGTCTGTGTTTCGGGGTACATCTTCCTTATAGCCTGGTGAATAAACAACCGTTTCCTCTTCATCATCTGCGATGATCTCAACCGCATAATCTTCCCCATCGCCGTGCAGAACTTCAGATACAACCCGCTGGTATTCAAGCAAATGCTTTTCTGTTTCTTCTATCTCTTGATGCAGGCTGTTTCGTTTTCCTTCATTGGCTTTGATGGTCATGTTCAAAGTGGTTACCTGCTGCTGGAGCTGTTGATTTTCCTTTTCCAAATCGATCGTCTGTTGACTCAGCGCCTCCTTTTCGGGCGATAAGCTGAACCAAACAGCTCCTACCGTTACCAAACACCCCACACTCAAACCCAGAAGAAAATTCTTCAATCCATTGTCCCCCTTCATACACACCTGAAGCTATTACTCTATTCCTTATGACGTATAAAACCCGCGAGAGGATTCCAAAAAAAGGAGATTTCTCGCAATTTCTTTTCCGACCTGCCCACTCATTGGCATCTCCCACTAAGTGTGGTATCTTCAAGCCATAGAGTACGGATAAATCTATCTACGGGAAGTGAGGAGTTACCTTGACCATTACGATTTTGTTGTTTGCCGGACTGGCCGAGCGAGCCAATCAGCGGGAGATTCAACTGACCTTGCCCGAACAGGCAACTGTACGCGACTTGTTGCAGGCAGTGGCCGAACAGCATCCCGCGCTCTCCCCTCTTCTGAACAGCTGTTTTGTCTCTATTAATCACGAATATGCGGCTCCGGATCATATCATTTCTGCAAATGATGAGATTGCGCTCCTGCCCCCTGTGAGCGGAGGGGAGGAACCGCGTTTTGCCATAACCACAGAACCACTGAGCGCAGACAAGCTGGTTTCATTGGTCAGCAACCCGCATGCAGGCGCTATTCTTACCTTTGTCGGAACCGTGCGCGAATTCACGCATGGACAGCGAACGGTCTACCTTTCCTACGAGGCGTACGCGCCGATGGCCGTAGAAAAGATGAAGCAGGTCGCTGCTGAAATCGAAGAACGCTGGCCGGGTGCACAAGTTGCGATGCAGCACCGGATCGGAGATTTGAAGATCGAAGAAATCGCTGTGATCGTAGCGGTGGCCACCCCCCATCGCAACGAATCCTTCGAGGCAGGCCGCTATGCAATCGAAAGACTGAAGCAGATCGTTCCCATCTGGAAAAAAGAGATGTGGGAGGATGGCAGTGAGTGGAAGGGTCATCAGCAAGGACCTTGGAATCCACTCGCGACGTATGACGGAAAGGTGGACTAACCTGTGAACACACGATATTCCCGTCAGATTCTGTTCGCCCCGATTGGGCGGGCAGGACAGGAAAAGCTGCGTCAAAGCCGGGTAGCCATCGTCGGGATGGGCGCTCTGGGTACCGTCTTGTCCAACCACATGGTCCGTGCTGGAGTCGGCTTTGTACGGCTGATTGACCGCGATTTCGTCGAACCGAGCAATCTGCAGCGCCAAATGCTCTATGATGAAGCTGACGCTGCCGAGCACCTCCCGAAGTCGATCGCCGCACACGCCAAGCTGTCGCGCATCAATTCCGAAGTCGAAATCGAGCCGATCGTCGCTGACTTGACCGCGTTCAATGCTGAGCAATGGCTGACAGATGTAGATTTGGTACTGGATGCCACAGACAACTTTCAAGTCCGATACTTGGTCAATGACGTCTGTGTCAAGCACGGCATTCCTTGGGTTTACGGCGGAGCGGTCAGCGCTACCGGTACCTTTACCGCGATTCGCCCAGGGGTAACCCCCTGCCTGCGCTGTCTGTTCCCGGAAGCTCCCAATCCGGGCGAAATGGCTACCTGCGATACGGCAGGTGTGATTGGTCCGATCATTCACATCGTCGCGTCCTACCAAGCTACAGAGGCCTTCAAAATCCTGGTCGGAGCAGAAGATGCTTTCAATCCCAACCTCGAGACTTTTGACATCTGGAACAACCAGCATCAACAGATCAAGGTTGCCAACGCGCGCCGCTCCGACTGTCCTTGCTGCGGGCAGCGGGAATTCTCCTTTTTGGAGCCGGATACCCAGGATGGACAAGCCGTTTCCCTCTGCGGACGCGATACTGTACAAATCTCACCTGCTGCGGGACAAGGCGGATTGGATCTCGCTGCGCTAGAGGAACGACTCACTCCGCTCGGACAGGTAGAACGAAACCGCTTCTTGCTCCGGCTTCACGTTGATCCGCACACGCTTGTCGTTTTTCCGGACGGACGGGTACTCGTGCAAGGCACGGATGACATCTCACTTGCGCGCACCTTGCACGCCAAATACATCGGTGCATGATGAAGCTTCCTTTTATATAAGAAACGATTCAAAACAAATGGAGTGTCGGCTTGAAGCAATGTGCCGCACTCCATTTTCGCTGTCGATTCATTCTCTATCTGTTGACCCTTTATTGAGTCCTAGCAGCAGGATTGGCAAAGTAAAATGCTGCCCAATGAGTGCTTTGCTTAAGTATGGACGTTCCAGGAGTACGAAAGGTAATCCACAAGATCGATTTTTCCTGCATGTGATGGATTCCCGTTCGAGATAATAGATGAAGAACAGGAATCCTCCTCCATTCTGCCCAGAACATATGGCGTTGTTTTTCCCCGCACGATTTTGTATAGAAATGATGAATTTGGGGTAGAAGACCGGTAACAAATCGAGTATAATAAGTTCGTAATCTATAACGAAACTTAGTTTCATCAGATGAAACCCCAAGTTATCCAAGGGAGGTTGTATACATTGTCTAACAAAGATGCTTACAAAGTGAAATCTTCCCTACAAGTAGGCGACAAGTCTTTTGCTTACTATCGCCTGCAAGGGTTGGAAGAACAAGGTCTTGGTGAAATCTCCAAGCTGCCGTTCTCCATCAAAGTACTGCTCGAGGCAGCTGTACGTCAGTTCGATGGTCGTGCCATCACCAAAGAACACGTACAACAACTGGCGACCTGGACCAGAGGCCGCGACGAAAACCAAGAAGTACCGCTCGCTCCAGCTCGTATCGTTCTACAAGACTTCACCGGTGTTCCGGCTGTAGTTGACCTCGCAGCGATGCGGATCGCGATGAAGCGTGCAGGTGGAGATCCAAAACGAATCAATCCATTGGTCCCTGTAGACCTGGTTATTGACCACTCTGTCATGGTTGACGATTTCGGTAACCCAGATGCGCTGCAAAACAACATGAAGCTCGAATTCGAACGCAACCAAGAGCGCTACCGCTTCCTGCGTTGGGCACAAACTGCTTTCGACAACTTCCGTGCTGTTCCTCCTGCTACTGGTATCGTTCACCAAGTAAACCTGGAATATCTGGCTAGTGTCGTAGCTACTCGTGAAGTAGACGGCGAACTCGTTGCTTTCCCTGATTCCCTCGTAGGTACGGACTCCCATACAACCATGATCAACGGTCTTGGCGTTGTTGGTTGGGGTGTAGGTGGTATCGAGGCGGAAGCAGGAATGCTCGGACAACCACTCTACTTCGTAACACCAGAAGTGGTTGGTTTCAAATTGACTGGTACGTTGAGCCCTGGTGCAACAGCTACTGACCTGGCTCTGACTGTTACCCAAATGCTGCGTAAAAAAGGCGTAGTAGGTAAATTCGTTGAGTTCTATGGTTCCGGCCTGTCCAACATCTCGCTGGCTGACCGTGCAACTGTTGCCAACATGGCACCTGAGTACGGCGCGACTATGGGCTTCTTCCCAGTAGACGCTGAAACACTCAACTACCTGCGTCAAACAGGCCGCGAAGAAGACCTGATTGCCCTGGTAGAACAATACACCCAAGCACAAGGTCTGTTCCGTACAGATGACACACCAGACCCCGTATTCTCCGAAACACTGGAACTGGATCTGTCCACGGTCGTACCTAGCTTGGCTGGTCCAAAACGTCCACAAGACCGCGTAGAGCTGACTGCGATGAAGCAATCCTTCAACGAAAGTCTCGTGACACCGATCGAAAAAGGCGGTTTTGGTCTTTCCGAAGAGAAAATTGCAGCTGAAGCTCCAGTCGTATATCCAAACGGCGAAGAAGCTACGCTGAAAACCGGTTCTGTTGTAATCGCAGCGATTACTTCCTGTACCAATACATCGAACCCAAGCGTTATGCTCGGTGCTGGTATCCTGGCGAAAAAAGCAGTCGAAAAAGGACTGAAAAAGCCAGCATTCGTGAAAAGCTCCCTGGCTCCAGGTTCCCGCGTAGTTACCCAATATCTGATCGACGCAGGTCTGATCGATTCCTTGAACACAATCGGCTTCAACGTAGTCGGCTATGGTTGCACCACTTGCATCGGTAACTCCGGTCCATTGCCTGAGACTACCAGCAAAGCAATCGCTGACGAAGACCTGACTGTAGCAGCTGTACTGTCCGGTAACCGTAACTTCGAAGGCCGTATCCATGCACAGGTAAAAGCGAACTACCTCGCTTCTCCTCCATTGGTTATCGCTTACGCATTGGCGGGTACTGTAAACATCGACCTGACTACAGAACCGATCGGGACTGGCAAAGACGGTCAACCTGTATACCTGAAAGACATCTGGCCAACTCCAGAAGAAATTGCTGGTGCTATGGACAAAGCGATGAACCCTGCTCTGTTCCGTGCTGAGTACGGTCAAGTCTTCACCCAAAACGAAGAGTGGAACAAAATTGAAGTACCAACTGGCGACCTGTACGAGTGGGATGAAAACTCCACCTACATCCAAGAGCCCCCATTCTTCCAAAACCTGCAAGGTGATGTAGGTCACATCAGCGACATCAAAACAGCTAGCCCAATCGCACTGTTTGGTGATTCCGTAACAACTGACCACATCTCTCCAGCAGGTAACATCGCGCCTACCAGCCCTGCAGGTCTCTATCTGCAAAGCAAAGGCGTGGAGCGCAAAGACTTCAACTCCTACGGCGCTCGTCGTGGTAGCCATGATGTCATGATGCGCGGTACATTTGCCAACATCCGTATCCGCAACCAAGTGGCTCCTGGCACTGAGGGCGGCGTAACCAAATACCTGCCATCCGGCGAAGTTATGTCTATCTACGACGCTTCCATGAAGTATCAAGCTGACGGTACTCCACTGGTTGTTTTGGCTGGTAAAGAGTACGGTACTGGTTCTTCCCGTGACTGGGCAGCAAAAGGTACTTTCCTCTTGGGCATCAAAGCGGTTATCGCAGAAAGCTTCGAGCGTATTCACCGTTCCAACCTGGTTGGTATGGGCGTACTGCCGCTGCAATTTGCAGATGGTCAAGGCTGGAAATCCCTGGGTATCGACGGAACAGAATCCTTCAGCATCGAAGGTCTATCTGACGATGTAAAACCAGGACAACGCGTCACTGTAACAGCTACTCGCAACGACGGCAGCAGCTTCCAATTCGACGTAATTGTTCGCCTCGACTCTTTGGTAGATGTAGACTACTACCGCAACGGTGGTATCCTGCAAACCGTTCTGCGCCAATTGCTGGATGAAGGTAAAAAAGTAAACGCGTAAGACTTTGATTGACAAATAAGTTCGATACAGCACCCACCCAACTTAAAGCAAAGGCCCCGTATTTATGAGACGGGGCCTTTTTCTTTCTTTCAGCTATTATGGGTTTTCGTAGTTTTTTAAAGGGCATGCCTACATATTCACGGAAGGAGCGGATTCGACCCGCCTCGAACTCAAAAACGACTGTAAGCTCATTGAGATAAGGCAGACCATTCAGGTCTCCTTCTGCACGAAATACCACCATTCCGAAACGCTCATTTTCAAGCTCAACGAGCGGAGTCAATTGCACCTGCAATAAGGAGCGTTCAAATGCAATCAATTCCTCGAACCTTTCTTTGCCTTGCTGCTCGTGATTCCACCCCTCCAAGGGGAGCGGAACTAGGAAGTGGAAATCTTAGCGAAGCGTATGTACCCACCAATAAACCATATGACCGACATTCCAGCGAATGGTATTAGGAAAGCCTTCTGGCTGTATAAACTCTGTATAACCCAGTCGAATCTGAGTCAGCAGATCAAGTTTTTGGAGAACGAGCTTGAACTCCCTCTATTCGATCGAATTGGAAAGCGGATCACGTTAACGGACGCAGGCAAAATCCTGCTTGAACAAAGCCATGTCATCTTTGAACACGTTGACTATGCAAAAAGAGCGGTTTCGGATCTTAAGAGGATGGAAGGCGGCAGACTCGATATTGGCATTTTACCGGGAGACGGGGATTTGCTGTTTGATGCTTTACTAATCGATTTCCATAAAACTTATCCCAAATTATCGATAAGCGTTACGGAAACCACGGATGTCTACGAACAGGTCCTTAACGGCACAAGAGATCTTGGGGTTACCACGGTTCCTCTCAAACCTGATGAGAGTATTTCGATTATTCCCTTGTTTCACGAAGAATTTGCTTTGGCCATCCGATCAGATCATCCTCTGGCGAAGTCAAAGACGATTCCTTTCGATCAACTCCAGCAGAAGTTATTTATTACAGAATTGCAGTCGTACCTTCAAACCGTCATGAGTCATGCCAGTCGCTCGTTAGGATAGTAATCTCAGACGCTGTTTCCTTTCATAAGAGTCAGAATTTGCCCTTTTTTCTACATGTTCATTTATCGTTCAACGAAAAAAAGCAGGACACGCTGATGCGCTGACCTGCCTCTTTGTTTTTTCTCATGCTATATTTCTACTCCTTTGTTCTGCTTGCCCTTCCATTGACCTCTGACTATACCAGAAGCAACCGTAACTCCCAGGAAGACGAGCAGACCTCCCCAGATCTGCGGCTGGGTAAGGCTCTCACCGAGTAGCACACTGATGATCGCGGTAAATACCGGAATCAGGTTGAGGGTGATGCCTGCCTTGTTGGCTCCCAGCGCACGAACCGATATATTCCAGAAGACAAAGGAGAAGATCGAAGGAAACAGGACAATATAGAGAAATCCTGTGATAGCAAGCGGATTCATCGCTGTCAAATCAACACCCTGCACGATGGCAAAAGGCAGCATCATGACGACCGAAAGCAGCGTCGAAGCGGCGGTAGCCGTGATCGGAGTCACGCCTTTTATCCGTTTGCCGATGATCGAGTAGAACGTCCATACCAGAAGCGCCCCGATCGCCAGCAAATCCCCGCGATTATACTCCGTATCCAGGATCTGTCCGAGATTGCCTCTTGTCAATATGACAAGAACGCCGAAAAGCGAAATCACAAAGCCCATTCCTTGCATACGGGTAATCTTTTCCCCCAGCAAAAAGAAGGAAAACAACACGATGACTCCCGGATTTAGCGCTGCAACCAAGGCCGCATTGGTCGCAGATGTATGCTCCAGAGCAGAATAGAGAAACAGATTGTACCCGATCACACCCATCAACCCCATCATGGACAGAGGCAGCCACTGTCTGGCTACTTTCCTCCAGTCCGGCTTCTCCATGAAGATAGCGAGCGGGATCAATACAATCAAGGCCAATACCCACCTGGAAAACGTAAGCCACAATGGGCTCATCACGGTCACGACATATTTTCCAAACACAAAATTGCCCGCCCAAAACAGGTTGCAGAAGAATAGCAACCACCATGCGCGATACTTCCCCATCCGCGACTCTCACTCCTTCGCCGCTTCGAAAAGTGGCTCTTTCTATTCTCTGGTCTACCTACACCATGCAATAAGTTTCTTTAATATTCCAACTTTACTTGATGTGCATGTCTACTGTAAAGAGAAGACAAGTTAATGAAGAGGAGGGATTGTCATGCAGGACGAGAGCTCGATTATGTATCGGCCTTACAAGAAGCAAAGGCCGGAAAGCTGGCTCATGTCGACGTCTTTCACAAATACGGACGGGATATTTTGCGCAGCGAGCCAGATGGCATCAAAGAAAACAACCTGGACAACCTGCCTGATTTCTAATGCGCTCAGCTGGCTTTAAGGCATCTTGCCGCTTACTGGGGAGGACTGGGAACAGCTGGCTCGTTCTCTCCACCCAGTCTTCTTCTCGCTGTCTCTCGCTTGCCTACAGCCGGTACATGCTCCCCAGCCTGAGCCAGCCCCCATACGGGCATGTTGCCGTAAAGACACTCGTACTTCCCCTCTTCCACGAGATAGGTCTCATGAAAAATACCGACCGTACCATCCGTCCCTATGGCCTTATTGAATTTTCGCCACGCCGTCAAATGATTGTGGCTATGTCGCGCATAGTTCTCCAGATGCTCGTAGGAGCGCCAATACTGAATTGTGGTCAGCTCTCGCATGTTCCAGTGCGAAGTGGTGCCCAAAAAACCAAGTTCCGGGTTTTGATACAGCTCCTTCAGCATCCCTCCCATCGCACTTGCTACAGGAACCCATTTGTGCAAAGCGAGCCTATTGTTGATTCTCATTCCGATGATAAAGACTACGAAGGAGCCTTCCATCTTTGCCGTAAAGCGTCCAGGTACTACTTTTCCCACTAAAAACACCTACCTCATCAATGGTTTCAAATGCATGTCATAAAAAGCCATGTACTCGGAGGACTGACAAAGGTGAGCGGATAAATACGATCCGTAAAAAGTCGTGAACAACAAAGCGACTGCCTCTTCTTCAGTAAGGCGCTCAGACAGCTCCCCATCCTCTCTCGCTTCCTTTACGCATCTGCGGAAAAGAGTATCTAAGGTACTTGCTGCGATTGCGGAGAAATCCTCCCTGTTCGGAAACAAGAGCTGCAGCTCGGAATCGGAAAGGATCGGAATCCACGGATGCATCTTCTGCTCAGATAAAAAACTGATCAAGCTAAGCATGATGCCAGGTTGACTCTTCGCCTGATCGGCTACTTTGGCGAATATATGTCGCACTGCAGCCCAGCCCCGCTTGGGTGTTTCCTCCAGCTCCACGTAACACTCCGCCTGCCAGACACTCATAAAGTAGATCAGCATGTCTTCCTTTTGCGGAAAGAATTTAAAAAACGTAACCTTGGATACCTCGGCCTGCTGGCAAATATCCTCCACGAATACATTGCGGAACGTGCCTTCCCCAATCAGATTCAAGCCAGCCTGTAGCAGGTTCAGTTTGGTTCTGGCTTTCTTCCGATCCCGCAGGGAAATCTTTTCTGTCATGACAAACTCCTTTTCGACTGTTTGTTGAGTTTATAATAGTACAAAAATTAACTCGAGTAAAGTTTTTTATTCAAGTTAACTATCTTTCTTTTTTCACCCCTTCGCCCTTTCACCCATACCATAGTGGAGAGCCCTGCGAAGGAGAGAGTCCCGTGAGAATTTGTTTTTATTGTCCACTTCATGAGTTCAAGCCCAAAGGTAACGTGTTGCAATTTTTTATCATGCTGCGTGCCCTTGATCGTAAAATAGACAACCTACCTGCTTCCGAGCAGAAAAAGTATACCTTCGACTGCGTCCTCCCTTTTTCGTTTCGAAATGGAACAGGGGGCTTTCGCTTTCACCATGTCCAATTTATTCATGCCGATGACCCAACCACCAAAATCATTTCGCTCGATCAGAAGAAGGCGTACGATTTCGTCCTGGTGCGCGGACGCAATGATGCCCACAAATTGCTTCAGTATAAAGATTCACTGTCCAAAAAGCTCTTATATTTAGCGACTCAGTACAACTTGCAGGACCCGTACATCATGAGCAGAACGGATTACCTCTTCCGCAACTCGCGCATGATCTTTTTTCAGACGGAACCCAATGCTGAACGCTATCGGCAATACCAGTTGAATAAAGGGAGCTATTCGACACAAGAGCTGGATCGAAAAATAAAGGTCTTGCCACAGTTCGTCGAGCATTCCAAAGAGGAGATTCAGAAGCGTAACGAAGATGATCCTCTCCATTTGATCATGGCGGGTGTGATCCGTCCTCGCTATGGCCTATCCGTTGCAGTCAAAGCCATCCAACTCATCCGCAAACAGCATCCCAGAGCCAGACTGCGCGTCCTCTATCCTTCCATCGTCGGCAAATACCGCAAACGTGCGGTACAATTGCTCCGTACTCCTGGCGTATCGGACAACGGACAAAAATCCATGTGGAAAACCAAGAAAATGATCGTGAACAGCGGAATTGGCTTGGCACTTCTCTTTGATAAAACGAGCGACCAGAATCCCTCTCACTCTTATTTGTCCCGAATCCTCGAATATATGGCTCTAGGGGTCCCTGTGTTGACGACGAAAACGATCGGCAACGTCGCCTTGCTCGGTGAGCAGTATCCGCTGTTCGTCATCAATGCCTATGACATACAACACCAATACCAGCGTCTGTGCGACCTCGATTTTTATCAGGAAATGAGTGATTACGTCAAAGAGCGCGGCAGCCGTTTCCTCGCCGACAACGCTGTAGAGCCATTTTGGGCTGCCTTGCACACGGAATACAGACTGGGCAAGAAGAAAAAATAAAAAAAAGCCTTCACTGGCACAGCTTTTGTCAGTGTTGGCTTTTTTCTTATTTCATCATTTTGCCCATTCGATAAGCTGCCTCCATAATATATGGTGCATATTGCTTCATTTTTTCCTGGGTCAGTCGATTGGATGGACCAGAAGCCGCAATGGCCGCGATCAATTGCCCATTCCGATTGAAGATTGGGGCAGCTACAGCAGCCGTTCCCAGCTCCCTTTCCTCCACACTGGTAGCGTACCCTTGCTGGCGAATGGGCTCCAGCTGCTCGATATACGTATCTCGATCCACATACTCCGGCCATTCCAGACCTTCCAGAATCTCATGCATGTCATGTGGCTCCGCATGGGCGACTAAAACTTTACTGGAAGCTCCTACTGTAAGCGGCATGCGTGCCCCTACAGGCGCTACCCTGCGAATCGGCTGCTTGCTTTGTACAGCCTGAATGCGAATCCGCTCGTAACCATCTCGTACATACAAACTGATCGTCTCTTCTACCAGGTCGCGGAGGCGCTCCATCTCCGGCAAAAGCATAGTTGCTGGATCGTCATTATGGCTTAAATTGGCAGAGAGTTCCCATACCCGAAAACCTAAACGATATTTTTCCGTCTGTACATCACGGATTAAAAAGCCCTTGTTTTCTAATGTTGCCAGCAAACGATGCACGGTGCTCTTGTGCAAGGAGAGGCGGTTAGAAATCTCGCTCAGCCCCAAATCTGTAGAGTCCGTAAAGCAAAGCAGGATCTCCAATGCCCGCTCAACGGCACGCACGTTTGCTTTTGGTTCTTCCATCTGTTACACCTGCTTCCTAAATGTTTCCGCTAAGTTTCACCTAATGAAACGAATGACTACTTTTCAGTATACGAAATTTTACTCAGGAGTAAAGAAAAGATTGTAAGCTGAACAGGCTAGTATCTTTTTTTTTCCAGCAAGGACACCCCTCCAAGCGTTCTATCTGTCCAGACATAGACTAGTGAGATCAGGATTGAACTTGAGATGGGGGGATTGGAGTTTTTGGCTAAAAAAAGCGAGTCCAAGCTGACCAAACACAGGATATTACGATCAAGTGCTGAACTGCGTAACGTTTTACCGCATACACGCTCTTTTTCCCGACGAAATTTTGTTGCCTTTATTGGGCGATATTCCAAAGTGATTGCCAAGCCGGTTTCTGGAAGCGGCGGAGCAGGTGTCCTGATGATCACCCAGGTGAAAAAGGAAACCTATCAAGTGCATCGCGGCGCCAAGCGGAAAACCATTCGCGGTAAAAAAGGAGCCTATCGCTACGTCCGACGCAAGCTAGGTACCCGCTATTTGCTTCAACGGAGAATCTCCCTGGCACAAGTCGGTGGACGTCCCTTCGATGTGCGTGTCATGGTGCAGAGAAGGCCAGGATCGTCCTGGGTCGTGACAGGTATGCTGGCCAAAGTGGCGGGAAGAGGGTATATCATCACCAACATCAAACGGAGCGGGGGATACGTTCTTCCTCTCTCCACTGCGATTCAGCGCTCCAATATTCGCGCCTCCTCTCCTTCCGTGCTAGCTCGTCTTCGCCGCATTGCCCTGCTTGCCGCCAGAAGGCTGTCCGGATACTATTCATCTCAACTCGTCTTTGGGTTCGACATGGGCATCGATGCAAAAGGCAAGGTCTGGATCATCGAAGCCAATCTTCGTCCGGACATTACCCTTTTTGCCAAGCTGCGCGACAAGCAGATGTACCGTACCATTCTCACCTATCGCAGATAGCCGCAAAAAAGCAGTCTCCCGCCATGAGAGACTGCTCTTTCGTCATGCTTCTAGAAATTAAAGTTATCAGGATCTGGACCAAAACGCTTGTTTTCATTGAGCGCAGTGATCTTCTCCAGGTCATCTGCCTCCAGCGAAAAATCGAAAACATCAGCGTTTTGACGGATGCGCTCAGGCGTAATCAATTTGGGAATGGTCACGACCTTTTGATCCAAATCCCAGCGAAGCACGATTTGTGCCGGAGATTTCCCGTACTTTTCAGCCAGCTCCAGAAGCAATGGATGTTGGAGATTCCCCTGCATCAGCGGGCTCCACGCTTCCATCTGAATCTGATGTTCACGGCAATAGCCTAGCAGATCTCTTTGATTTAACAGCGGATGAAATTCTACCTGGTTAACTGCGGGTACAATCTCGCTTACCGCCCGCAGCTCTTCCAGATGGTGCGCATGAAAATTGCTGACGCCAATCGCCCGTACATAGCCGTCCCGGTACAGCTTCTCCAGCGCTTTCCATGTCTCCGTGTATTTGTCTTTGACCGGCCAGTGGATCAGGTAGAGGTCCAATGTATCCACACCGAGCTTTTTGATGCTTTCGTTAAAAGCTTGAAGCGTCGTTTCATAGCCTTGGTCCGCATTCCACACCTTGGTGGTCAAAAAAAGCTTGTCGCGCGCTATTCCCGACTCGCGAATCGCTTCGCCCACGCCCACTTCGTTACCGTATACAGCAGCTGTATCGATGCTCTCGTACCCGGTCTCAATCGCCGATCGAACAGACAGCTTTACCTCTTCGCCATCCTTCACTCGCCAAACCCCAAGGCCCAGCCACGGCATTGCAACACCGTTGTTTAATACCGTACGATCTGTGATCTGTGTAGCCATTCGATTTCCTCCATCCAGCGTAGAATTGGGACAATATCGTATGTCAGTTTAGCATAATCCAGTTTTTTGGAAAAGTCTTGCGGCACATTACACTAATACAAACGGTTTTTGTAGCTGTCCGCAAGCCCCTCTGCCACTTCCTTCACAGACATACCTGGCAGCTTGATGTGGTCAGCCAATATTTGCGCTGCATCAGGCACCCTATCTTTTTCCGGCCATGTCTCTGGCTTCCACAGCCCCGAGCGCATGAATGACTTCGCGCAATGGATGAAACATTCTTCTACTTGAACCCCTATACCAATCGTCGGAGCCTTCCCGTTCACCGCCATGTTTTCCAGCACGTCCGCGTCGCGAATGACGCAGGCTCGACCGTTGATACGCAGCGTCTCTTGCAGCGTCGGAATCATGAAAATCAGACCGATATGCGGATTGTCCAAAATATTGCGCAGTGTGTCCATTCGTTTGTTGCCTGGCCGCTCCGGAACTACCAGATGACGATCATCGACGATATGGACAAAACCCGGCGCATCTCCACGCGGTGAAGCGTCACAATTCCCATTTTCATCTGCTGTTGCAATGATCAAAAACGGAGATCTGGCGATAAAATTGCGGCAGTGCTCATCCAATTGGGTGATGCTTTTGTTCTGAACCACTTTACTTGGCTCGCCAAACAACTCCCTCAGTTCTTCTTGCGCCGTCACCACTTCACGAAAGATTCCGAATCCCTCCACAGCAAACACCTCGTCTTCTTTTTATGGCGTGTCTCGTTTCATCATAGCATATTTGGGTGGGTGGCTAAGCACAATCGCTGCCCATTGCCATTTTCGATTCTTCCAATTGTGTATTTTATGGTAAAATTTAGGATATATCACTCAAACCGGGAGGCATCTATGAAATCCAAGAAACTAGAGTACGTTTTGTTAACGCTTTTTTACTCTGTTATCCTGTTTGGAATCGTTACGAGCCTGTTTAATGAGTCTTCAATCGCTTTTTTGCTCGCCATCATTGCGACGGCACTCTTGATTCGTCCCTTTTACGAATTTGATAAAAAAGATCCACCTGAAGAGTAACTATCAGCAGCAACCGGTTATACTACGACGGGTGATACAATGAAAAAAGTCGTAATAGCGCTCTTGGCCCTGTTCTTGCTTGTGATGCCTGTTTCATCTGCAGCTCCACCGGAGAGCAGAGAGCAATTGCTTGAAGGAGCATTGATCAATCGATATCTGGACCTGGTTGGCAGTACCCTGCAAAAGCCCTTTGGCTGTGAAAAAATCAGTGAGATCAAGCGCGTAGGCGACCCTAGAATACCTGCCTTTGAGTTTAAACTTGAAGTGGTGACCTACGGCGGCAGATATGGAGAACCTCCAATACCAGAAACGCTGTTGGTGGTTCAAACGTTGAGGGTGATTCTATTCCTTTTCTCTGCACAAGGAAACGGCAGCTAAACAAACTCGTTATGCTACCGCCTTTGGTTGCTTGCGTCTTATGAACAAGAAGCCATCTCCTATTGCGTCACATGAGCATCAGGAGCCTTGTCCGACACAACATTCAAGGAGATGCCATGCTCAAGCAGCGCTTTTAGTGCACAAAGCACCATCGTGTAGCCTCCCATCGAGTCGAGGGCTTGATTGACGATGTCTTCTGTACTTCCGGTAAAGCCTGTGTTGGTAATCGTTATAAAAGCTTCCTGCTCCGCTCTGGAAGTAAAGCTCCATTCTGTCTGAGTGCCGTCCGACGATTCGATCCGAATCCGCTTGTTTGGCTCGATTTCCAATACGTGAATCTCATCCGAGACCCCGTACATCTCCCAATCCCAGCTAATGCGTCTGCCCGCTTCTAATCTCCCGCTGCTTTTGGTAAACCAGAATTTCGTCGTGATTTCCGGGTCGATAAAGGCTTCAAACACCTCTTCAACCGGTCTGCGAATCAGCATTTCAGCTTGTACAACTGGTTTGATTTCTGTCATTGTACTTGCTCCTTTCCTTGCGCTTTGTTCCTTTCATCTTAGCAAAATGCGTCGGCTGAGATTACTTATGTATTGCTTTGTTCATGACCTTTTTACTGCACACACTTCTATCATTTTCAGCAAGCGAAAAGGATTTCAATCCATGACGAGGTGTTAATTTTGGACATTTGTTATATAGTAGATGATCAATCACTCTCCGTTTAAGCGTTTCTTTCACTGGCTCAAGATGTTTGGCCCGGTAACTACAACGCAGGACAGACGGGTATGGCTTTAAATAATACTATCAATATTTCTGCTTTTGACGGTAACACATTGGTTGGGTGTCTGAGAATTCTGTCCGATGGCTATTACTTCAGTACCATTACAGAGATTTTGGTCAGAAGCTCCTATCAAGGTAAAGGAATCGGTAAAAAACTAATGGAGCTTGCTTGGGATGCAAGCCCAACCTCCCTGTTTTTTGGAGCACAACCAGGCAACGAAGTGTTTTTTGAAAAACTAGGCTACCAAAAATCGATGCAATCTTTTGAGAAGAAGAAGGCTAGACCCAATTGATTTCCTTCCTTATTTCCAGACTAAAATGAATTTTTTATACAAAGGAGCTTTGGTATGAATTGTTTGGGTTGCCGTCTAGCGACTGGGCTTGATCCTGCCTATATCGTGTATGAAGACGATGTGGTTTGTTGCTTTCTAGACATCGATCCGTTTCACGAAGGGCATACTTTGATTCTTCCGAAAAATCATGTTGTGGAGTTGGAAGAGCTTGATAAGAAAACCTTGATGGCCGTTATGGATGCAGCGAAAATGTTGGCTTCTGTATTGAAACAGATTTATAAGGTGGATGGAATCAGCATTTGTCAAAATGGCGGATCATGTAATGACCTCAATCATTTTCATTTGCATGTCATTCCCCGCTTTGACGGCGATGGCTTTTCTTGGGAGGAATCCTTACGGCGCCAAAATGCCGACAAACGCTTAGATGAAGTACAATCAACTATCAGAGCTTTCATTCTGAAATCAACCTAGTTTTAATACTAAGCTTTCATACATACACCAGGGAGGCGAGTTATATGGAAGGAGGGTATGTAGTAGGTTGGGGAACTTTGGCTCTGATCAATGCAGGTCTAGCGCAAAGCAAAAATGAAAGTGGTCTTTTCTGGTTTTTGCTATCTCTTTTACTCGGCCCTATCGCTACATTCATGATCGTCATATGGGTAAAGTTTCCGAAAAAGAACGTATAAGGGGTTATTCGCTTCATGCATTGTGCATCGTGCGGATATGAATATGATTGATTTCCTGATTCCGAACGTAACCTATTAAAGGTAAGACCCGAAAAGCCAAACAGGACATCAAAAACGCAATGAATTGGATCTACGATGAAAAGGATGATTGTTTCATCTGTCCGAATAACCAGACGGTTACATTCAGACCTTTCCTTATACATAAAAATGGAGCCAAATAATGGCTCCTTGGATGGTTATCGAGCTGATTCAAATAGTACAGGTTCTTTGTATGTCCATCCTTTCTTGGAATCAAACTGGATTGGGAAGGATAATGTTTCTCCACTCTCCCTAGTAAAGGAGAAGGTGCCTTCGTGTAAATCTTCGTCCAGAAGTATGATCGGTATTTGATCCCCTATTTGTGCGTGTTTTCTCATGATCGCTGATTGAACATCAATAAAGGTCCCAACGAAATCCACTTCGTAGTAATTTTCCAAGTCATCAATGAAAGGGGTTATATCGGTATATTCAATATAAACCCATTTTTTACCTTTTACATCAGTAATAACATTTTTGTCTTTTACTGAATGTGTAGATTTTATTGCATCTGTGTCTACTTCGATACCCAAAACTTCGAGTGTGCTTTGGTTGTTTAATTTTTCAATCATGTAAGGTTCATTCGCACTAAGCTGATTAGTGATAAAAAAGGTGCTACCAGCGCAAAGCAGGGCAAGACCTAAAGCAGCCATTCTATTCTTTTTCATGTGTTGAAACCTCCTTTTTTATCTTTAATATGAATCCTGAGAAGTCTTTCTCTTATACTCGTTTACTTTATTGTACACATATTGGTTTGAAGTAACTTTGAGTGAGTTTATTCTCGTAGCTTTCGCATCATAGTCTAAATCAATATAAGTGACTCTGTTGGCTCCGGTACTTTTTACCAGTGAACCATTCATGTAAAAATCGGACTCTACCCGAACCTTATTTCTATCTGCTCCTTCTCCTTCAGTATATGCCCATAAATATGCAGTTGTGGCTGTTCTATCATGAATATATGATCCATATCCTGAAAAGTTATAATCTTCACCTGTTCCAAGGATATCGTTTGCGTAAGCGCTTGATGATAACAAAGCAATTGATAGGGAAGCTGATATAACTGCTAATTTAGCTAGTTTCTTCATAAAGTCCTACTTATTTATTTTTTTGATATAATTTACATTTTAGTATATTTATATATTTATAAATTACAAAAAAGTTACAATTCGGAAAATAGTACTTTATTTTGAGTAGCAGGTAGTATTCACATTTTCACTTAACATTTAACACATCGCTCTTGCGTATTCTTAACTATTTGGTGGGCTGATACCGGTTTAACCTCCTCATAAATAGAGTCGTTCTCCCTTATTCTCGCATTTTCATATGATTCTTTTTCTTAAACGGCTTGTGATTGTGGGACGGGAAAAATCTATCGATAGAGCGTACGCTTGACTCTCCAGACTTTTCCCGTCCTGCTAGACAGTTAGGTTTAAGAATGTTTTTGAGTGCTTCATTGCCTCGCAATACTGTCACGATAAAACGGTTTTTTATGTTGCAGTGCAAAAGCCTTGCCGAATTCTACTGGTGATATGTCATACAAACTGCACTTCTTGATAGCTCTGAATTTCATTTCGTTGCAAACATTCTGTCCCCAAAAAACTGTGAAATGACTCAATACGAGCATTTTTATGCACATAGGCAAAAGTAGCCCTTGAATGTAAGGACAAAGCCACTTTCTATAAGCGACAAAAGGTGGAAGTAGAAAGTGCATTCGGTCACATCAAGGGCAATCGGTCGTTTCCGCCGCTTTTCCTTGCGTGGGCTCGACAAAATATATCGAGTTCGAAATTGTGGCAATAGCACATAACTTAATGAAAATCGCGGGCAACCGCCCAGCCATTTTCTTTGAACCAATAGGGACAAAAAAGAAGCTGGAGGGAAATGAAACGATTTTCTCCAGCTTCTTTATTTTTTTAGACAGTCTCTTGTGAATACTAAAACTCCTCTATCAATCTCCCACCTGATACAACCACCTCTCCTCTTTTGATCACGGTATGAACATGATTCACTCCGTATTGATACTGCAGGGTCATATAGTCGGGCACGTCAAAAATGGTGATGTCCGCCTGCTTGCCAGACTCGATGCTGCCGATCTGATCCGCGCAGCGGATGGCGTGTGCCGCATTGATGGTCGCTGCGGTCAGGACCTCCGCCGGGGTCATGCCCATTTTCAGGCAGCCCAGATTCATGATGAGCGGCATGGAGACGGTAGGCGAAGAACCCGGGTTGCAATCCGTGGAGATCGCGACTGCGACTCCGGCATCGATCATCTTGCGCCCACTCGCTGACTCTGCCATCAGGAAAAAGGCGGTTCCAGGCAACAGAACAGCTATGACGCCAGACTGTGCCATTCGCTCAATGCCGTGTTCCGATGCACGCAGCAGGTGATCAGTATCAAGCTCCGAGCTCATTAGCTTTATTTCTGGTACAGCCTCACCTGCTATCCTTGTCAACTAAAGCTAGTTCGCAGCGAAAATTGCGTTCATAAAATTACAAAATTAGTTGTTATTAGTTCTTGGGTAATGAGTGGTGAGCCTTTCGGCATTTTTCGTGACAATATTCTTGATGACATCATTCCCATATCCTAATAAAAATGCATTTTCGTCTATCCAATAACCAATTATAACTTTAGAGTCATCATTTAGATGAACCCTTAAGAAATATTTGTTACTGTTAATTGGAATGCCTTTAAAAATTTCATTGAACGGGACATAATCTTGTTGTAAGTATTCATCGATGAACTGTATCGTCTCTTCCATTGAAAAATCTACTGAAGGAGAGTTTTCAATCGGGTATTCTATTGAAATCTTCATAACTTTTCCTGTTATGTCATAAAAGTCACCTATTTTTTTTGCGTCCGGAATTTCAGATACTTCAAACAGTTCATCTCCCAATAAAAGCCTGAATTTCTCTGAGTATCCCTTTATTTTGTATATCGGGGTTCCAATCGGTGCCCAGGTTGCGTCACCATTTTCCATTCGATATCCAAGGCAAACATTTCCATTTACTTTGAACTGAACCTCACCGATCTTTTCTCCTCGCTCCAATAATTTTGTATCCGACTCATAGTTTTTTTTGTACCTGAGGTTATTCCACTTCAAGGCAGGATTATATTCATCTATCTTAAAGTCACAGTCACCAGTAAACTGAGCATTGGTGTGAAGTTCACTCTCTTCTTTGATGGTATCGATGGGGGGATAAGAAGATGTGATGTCCAATAACAGGAGAAATGTCAGGGGAATTATCGTGAATTTCATAATAACACCTCTTATTGATTTTTTATTAGACAAAAATTGCTGATAATTTGTTTCAAAAACTGTTATTTTCCATTCAAATTAATCCGAAACCCAAAATACGAAGGTTAACCGATTTTATTTTCTTCTCCTAATTTCTTACCTTCATAAAAATAAATCAAAAGATCAAGGAAAAAAAAATCCGTTTGGGGAATATACCCATTCGGATTTAAATTTTTTAATCAGACAATACTTCATATTTCTCTACAACTTTCTCTTTTAACCTCTTAAAATGGTCAATATTTTCACCGAAGTAATCGACTTCACTCAAAGCCTCATAGTCTAAACTCCTTGTCACGTTTTTTCCATTTTTCTGAATGTTATTATTATATTTCCCCTGATACATTCCAGAAATTGCATAGCCTTCTTTATTTTTTACTGGTTTTAACAATAGAGTATATGTCCCGTTTTCGTCCATCAGCTTGTAACCATCGATCGTTACATAATTATTGTCTTCGTCTATTATCGCTGGTTCATAAACTATAATTTTGTCCTGATTTTCAAGGTCACCTTTAAAAACATTGTGAATTTCAACGAGAGAATCTGACCGGAACAGTTTACCTTCTGTTATATTGGGATATACAGTTTCACGTTCGCCAGTAAACGATGCCTGCACGATTATCGGAGAATCTTTTTCAAGTTCTCTTAGATCATCATAAGGTATTACATGGCCAGGGTAGGAAATTATTTTTTCCTCATTATTAGCTTTTGCTGTAATTAAATTTGCGGTAAAAAACATTAAACCTAAGGATAAAACTAGAATGGTTGCATTGATAGAGAATCTATTCTTGACCATGCTATCAACACTCCTTAATATTTCCATTTTAAGTTACTAATATCTAGAGAGGTTGGGCTTGTAATAGTTAACTTTCCTGGTACCATTACTGAATTAACACCTTTAGGCTGATGTTCTAATGCATATGCATGGCCAATTTCATGTAAAACAGTCTTGTGCCTGTTAATAGAACTAAAATCTTCTCTCTCCATGTTATCTGGTAATAAAAATACTGCAGCCAATTCCCACCTTGAATTGTAACTCACTTTATTACAAGTAGAACCAGACCAATTACAAGGAATCATAATCCCAGGTAGTCCATCATAGGTTCCATCTTCGTCAGTGTCGACAATAAACAAGTCTGCATCTTCAAGCCAGGAAACTTCTTCAAATCCAAAGTTGACACCTGATATAGAGGAAAAATCAGAAAATGAATCATCGATATAATCACCGAATTGGTCCCATGTGTATGATGGTATATAATACTTCATGTTTTCTGTAACTGAAATATCCTTAAAACCACCATTGTAATAAAATGCATTAGCATCTTTCAACTCGCCCGCAGCAGAAGCTACACCACTTAATGCTAAAGTTAAAGAGAGAAACGAAATGATAGTAAAATATTTACTTTTTTTCATTTATATACCTCCTTTGCATTTAAACAAAATAATACATAAAAAACAAAAAATGTAAATACAATCTCGTTTTTTCACACCTAAATATTCTAAATAGAATCTTACCTTTGATAATAAAGGCAGCGAGTACTTAGTTCCTTATTCGTCGACCTCTTGACTTTCTCTAGTACTGGAACTAGTCATTTCTAAATGGTTTGTTACTTTGAACTAGCCACCTCCTTATTCCCAACAGCCTGTAAGAATTGTTTCTTTCTTCTACTCCCTATTCGTTAATGATTCACGTACCTTTCAGTCTCAAAAGTCATTTTTCAATCTTGAGTCCCCACTTTAACAACAAATTCATGCCAAACATAAGCATCCCGACCCACTTTCGATAGTGAATCGGGATGTTTTATCACTCTTTTTTGGGATTCAGTAAATCGAGATTAACCTTTTGTGACAGCCTCTTGTGAATACTAAAACTCCTCTATCAACCTGCCATCCGACACGACTACCGCTCCTCTTTTGATCACGGTATGAACATGATTCACTCCGTATCGATACTGCAGGGTCATGTAGTCGGGCACTTCAAAAATGGTGATATCCGCCTGCTTGCCAGTCTCGATGCTGCCGATCCGATCCGCGCAACGGATGGCGTGTGCCGCATTGATGGTCGCTGCGGTCAGGACCTCCGCTGGGGTCATACCCATTTTCAGGCAGCCCAGATTCATGATGAGCGGCATGGAGACGGTAGGCGAAGAACCAGGGTTGCAATCCGTGGAGATCGCGACTGCGACTCCGGCATCGATCATCTTGCGGCCGTTCGCTGACTCTGCCATCAGGAAAAAGGCGGTTCCAGGCAGCAGAACAGCGATGACGCCAGACTGTGCCATCCGTTCAATACCATGTTCCGATGCCCGCAGCAGGTGATCAGCAGATACGGCCCCGATCTCTGCGGCAAGCTCCGCTCCCTCGTATGGTTCGATTTCATCTGCATGTATTTTGGGCAGGAGTCCGTACTCCTTGCCAGCTTCCAGAATGCGTCTGGACTGCTCTGGTGTAAATACCCCGCGCTCGCAGAAAACATCGTTGAATACGGCAAGTCCGCGGCGCGCTACTTCCGGGATCATCTCCCTGATCAACAGCTCCACAAAATCGTCTGGATGATCCCGATACTCGCGAGGAACTGCATGTGCACCCATAAAGGTACTGACGATATCGACCGGATGCTCCTCGTGAAGCCGCTTTGCTACCTCCAGCTGCTTGAGTTCTACGTCTAGTGTCATTCCATAGCCGCTTTTGGCTTCCACCGTTGTAACCCCGTGCAGGAGGAACTGATCGAGCCGCTTTTTGCTTTCCGCAAACAGCTGATCGTGAGTAGCCACTCGGGTAGCCGAGGTCGTCGCGTGGATTCCACCACCGTTGTTCATGATCTCCATGTAAGTAGCGCCGTGGAGTCGCATGTTGAACTCATTCTGCCTGCTTCCGGCATGCACCAGATGCGTATGCGGATCGATCAAGCCGGGTGTGACCAGCTTGCCTGTAGCATCAATGATTCTTGCTTCATCCCGACGTGACCCGAATATCGCTTCGAGCTCCTCGTCTTTACCGACGTGAACGATCTTCCCGTCTTCCAGCCAGACACTGCCATTCTCGATGAAGGAGAGCTGATTCATTCCTGCACCCGTGACAGGTGCCTGTGAGGTTCCCGCCAAGGTGACGAGCTGGCTAGCGTGGCGAATCCATAACGGCTGATGCTTCATCGCGCGTCTACTCCTTTATCATGGGAATGTGGACACCTTTTTCCTTGGCAGTGCGTCTAGCCAGCTCGTAGCCAGCATCTGTATGACGGACGATACCCATGCCCGGATCAGTCGTCAGCACTCGTTCCAAACGGCGTGCCGCTTCTTCCGTACCGTCTGCTACGATGACCATCCCCGCGTGCAAGGAATACCCCATGCCGACTCCTCCACCGTGATGCACCGATACCCAGCTCGCTCCACCGACTGCATTGACCAGCGCGTTTAAGATTGGCCAGTCAGCCACCGCGTCGCTTCCGTCCATCATGGCTTCTGTCTCCCGATTAGGGGAAGCGACCGATCCGGAGTCCAGATGATCGCGTCCGATCACGATCGGGGCTTTCAGTTCGCCTCTGGCCACCATCTCATTGATGATGTGACCAAAGCGGGCGCGTTCACCGTATCCCAGCCAGCAGATGCGGGAAGGCAGACCTTGAAACTGAATGCGCTCCTGAGCCATGCGAATCCAGTTGCACAAATGGGTGTTCGTGGCGAATTCCCGCAAAATCACTTCATCGGTCTTGTAGATGTCTTCCGGATCACCCGATAACGCTACCCAGCGAAACGGTCCCTTGCCCTCGCAAAATTGCGGACGAATATAGGCAGGAACAAATCCCGGAAAGCGGAAGGCATCCTCTACCCCTTCATCCTTTGCCACCTGTCGAATGTTGTTCCCGTAGTCAAAGGTCACTGCTCCGCGCGCCTGCATCTCCAGCATGGCGAGAACGTGCTCGGCAATACTCGCTTTCGCTCGGACTTCATAGCTTTTCGGATCACGGAGACGAAGCTCCTGCGCGTCGGATAAAGACATGCCTGTCGGGATATAGCCATTTAATGGATCGTGAGCGGAGGTTTGGTCCGTCAGCACATCCGGGATAAAGCCGCGATTCAGCATCTCACGCAGCACTTCTGGTGCATTGCCCACCAGCCCGATCGAGACGCCTTTTTTGGCAAGCTTCATCTCCTGTGCAATGGTAAGAGCCTCATCCAGACTGCTCGTCATCACATCCAGGTACTTTGTATCCAATCTGCGCTGAATACGGGCCGGATCTACTTCAATATTGATGCTTACACCGCCGTTGAGCGAAACCGCCAAGGGTTGGGCGGCACCCATGCCTCCCAAGCCAGCCGTCACGGTAATCGTCCCAGCCAACGTTCCTTCAAAATGCTGCCGCGCACACTCGGCGAAGGTTTCATACGTGCCTTGCACAATGCCCTGGCTGCCGATATAGATCCAGCTTCCCGCTGTCATCTGTCCGTACATCATCAGCCCTTTTTTGTCCAGCTCGTGGAAATGCTCCCAGTTTGCCCATGCCGGTACCAGATTGGAGTTGGCTAACAGAATGCGTGGAGCATCTGTATGCGTCCGAAAAACAGCGACTGGCTTGCCCGATTGGATCAGCAGCGTCTCGTCGCTATCCAGCTGCTTCAATGTCTCCACAATCGCCTCAAAGCATTCCCAGTTGCGAGCTGCTTTGCCGATCCCGCCATAGACGACCAGATCTTCTGTCCGTTCCGCTACCTGCGGGTTCAGGTTGTTCAGCAGCATCCGCAAAGCTGCTTCCTGTACCCAACCCTTGGTATGGAGCTGTGCACCCGAATATTGCTGAATCAACTGTTCAATCGTCTGCGTAGTCGCCATTATTTCCCACCTGCTTTTCTTCAAGGTTCTTTTGTTCAGTATAAAAATGGGTGGAAAACAAAAAAAGGCACCAGGCTTTTGATTTGGTGCCCCTACTATCGGTTTGTTTTTGCCTATTCGCTGGGAAAAGCTACAAATAGGTATTTTTTTTCGATTCTACTCCTTTCTTTTGATTGCGATACATCCGCGGGGTTGTTCCCAGCTTTTCCTTGAACACTTTGCTGAAGTAGTTGGCATTGGCAAAGCCGCTTCGCTCCGCTACCTCATGAATACTCAAAGACGTTTCGGCAATCAGTTGCTCTGCTTCCTTCAGTCGCATGTTCGTCAGCAGCTGCCGAAACGTAATGCCCAGACTGCTGCTGACCAGTGTGCTGAAATAGGCGGGACTCCGATCCACATAGCCTGCGACATCCTCCAGACGTAGGGAGGAATCTGAGAATCTCCCCTCCATAAAGCGAAGAGCCAGCTCGATCACGTCGATTCCTGCTGCTCCTCGCTGCCTTTGCACGACATCCATGAGCTTGTAGATGAACAACAGCAGCTCCTGAATAATGCGATAAAGAATAGGCGCGTACAGGATGATCTCGAAGACCCGGTGGTAGCCATCCTCCACATTCGTTCCGTCCAAGCCATGCGACTTCATATAACGTCTGACCTGTGCCAAGATGCTGGTCAGCCGAATGCGAAGCAGTCCCGGCTCTGGATAAGGCCCTTTTTGATAGGAAAATTGCGTATACATCCACTGCTTTAATCCATCTCTGTCTCCCTCGTGCAGCATATCTACCCATGTCCGCTGTTCGGCGGGAGTCAAGAACGGGTCTATCGTTTTCCAATTGATCACATTTTCTGCGACGGATACTTGCCGATATCCTGTGAAGAAGCGAATTTGCAATGCCTGACTCGCATCCTGATATTTTTCGCTCAAGCTTTTTTGCTGATCCTGCGCCTCGTAGACGACGAGAAACAGCGGAGAGTCATGCCTCGCCTCCCACTCGATCAAGATTCTTCTCGCCAGCTGCTGCATGGACGCAAGTGATTCTTTTCCCTGCTGTGTGTCGAAAACCCCGACGATGACATCTGCCAGAGGCAGCAGCACGGGTTTTTGACGAAACGGGAACTCCTGTAAAAAGGTGAGCAGCGCAGGATGATGTCTGGTCTCCTCCAGTTGCGCCAGCAAAAGGGTTTGCTCTCTGTGGTTCTGCGAATCAGGAACAAAGAGCTCGCGATACGTCACCCCTTCTCCCTCTGACCAACTGCCCGCTACACGTACATCTCGCCCCCCGTTTCGAGCCTCGACAATCTCCTGAGAGCATCGGGTCAGGACACGTCTGATCACCTCAGGCGTTTGCGGCTTCAGCCATAGGTCACGTGCGCGCAGCTCGATCGCAAGCATCGCTTTCTCGAACGTAGCCTCTGCCGTCATCACCAGAACAATGGGACGAAACTGCTCGACTAACAGCTTGAGTCGCTCCCAATTGCTTCTAGCTACCATGTCCAGCTCGATACAGATGACATCTGGCACATGGTCTTCCAGCACCTGAAAGACGTCCTCCATCGTTCCTGCCTTGTATACATGATCGTAGGGAATTTGCCAACTGTTGAGCAGCCAGCTGATCCCGGAGCGTTCGTTGGGGTCGCGATCGGCAATCATGATGCTCGGCATGTACATCCCCTCTTTTATCACAGAATATTCTGACGCTACCACGTAAAGGAAGATGTCCCCAGCAGGGACATCTCTCGCTTCATTCATTTAGAGGAAAATGGATTCTCAATCATGGAACCCATGATGTGTTCGAGCGGAATAAAGCCAAGCTCTCGGGAATCCGTGCTGTCATTGCGATTATCGCCCATGACAAAGACGTGGTTGTCAGGAACCGTCAAGATTTCGTCTGACACGTACTCCATTTTTTCCTTGATGTACGGTTCTTCTAATGCTACGCCATTGCGAAATACCTGATGATCTTTAAATTCCAGCACATCTCCAGGCTTTCCGATCACTCTCTTGATGTACATGGATTTGTCCTCTTTTTGACCCAGAACCATGCGCACCAAAGGATGGCCGGTCATATCATCCATCAGGGTTCGATCTCTTTTCACGCGGCTATCAATCACAACGATGTCGCCGTATTCAGGCAAATAGGAAAAGGTATGCGATAGTTTGGACACAAAAACGCGCTGCTCATCCTGCAAAGTTGGACTCATCGATTGTCCATCGACCTTGTACGGTTGAAAGACGAAAATTCCCAAAGCCAAGGCCAGTACGATGGCAAAGCCAATCGAACGAACCCATCCGAAAATCTCTTTCACGTTTAAACGTCACTCCTTCCTCCGAATACATCCTGTCAGTTGCTATCATACCACAAACATCGTCCAAACCAAAAAAGGGGAGAAGGCTCCGCGAGGCGATCTAAAAAAAGATCAAAACTCGTGTTCACGATGATCATCTCTTTTTTAAAATCCCTAAATACTCGGTCCAAGGACCAACGTCCTCCCTGTATCTTTCTGCCAACCGCTGGTAGAAAATGCAGTCAAGCACGGTCTCCTTCGTCAGTCCAAAGGCGGCACAGTCCTTATTCGGATTGCGCGGCAGGACGATTTTACACTCATTGAGGTACACGATGATGGAAAAGGAATGGAGCAGGAGGTAGTCAATCAATTGCTGAGTCCAACAAGAAAGGGAAAAGGCGGTATCGGTCTGTCCAATACGAATCGACGTTTGACGCAGCTATACGGACGAGGCTAGTCGATCCAAAGCAAGCCGAATGAAGGAACAACCGTGTCGTTTGTCATCCCGCATAATCAAAGGAATCAAGAGTCATAATCGAAGTTGCAGGAAAAAGAAGACAGGCTTGGTGCTTCTAACACAAGCCTGTCTTCTTTTGACCCGATGGAAGCTGATAAGCGTTACGTCTAGCTGACATCCATACAGTACAACAACCGTTTGGCTTCCAGATGAAAACCATACTGATCCAGTCTGTTGTACAGGAGCTGCATCACTTCCGAATGATTGAAATACTGCGATTGACAATCTCGTATGAATGCCAGCAGGGTTTCCATCTCCGCATTATGAACAAAGGCTTTTAAATCGTTCAAATTCACATCAGACAAATCTATTCTTCGCCATGGATGAGGGATGTACACCTTCGTCTCTTCCCTTTCCCCCAACGGAACAATCCCCAAACCGTCTGCTGTTTTCAAGACTCTATCTGTTTTGCGCTGGGCCTGCAGCTCCTGAACATACGCAAATCCGTCCTCAATCGGTTCGAGGTTGAAAGCCTTCACTGCTTCTTCCCGGACTATCGCTCTTTGGCGATCCCATTTTTCACGGTCAAAATGTTCGGAGGCTTGTGCGTCGTCTTGGCTTTGGAGATAATGCATATACTCCTCTTTCGACTCAAAATCTAGCAGCAGCAAACCTTCATGACCGAAGAAATGAAGCCTAAAAAAGTCGCGGATACCGTCATAGCCCGTACCTGCAAACATGATCGAATCTACTGGTGAACAGCGATATCCGCCGTTATCGTTTTCATTGAACGTTAAGTAGAAGCCCGTGGGAGTATCTAGATAAGGGACTTCAGGTGCAATGTCTTTCTCCCACTGGATGATGCTTTGTAATAGATCCGGTATCACCGTGTTACCTAACATCCGCATTCCCCTATTCTCGTATTCCACTTATCGCTTGCCCCTATGATAACCCGTATTCCTTGATTTTCCGAAAAAGGGTTGCCCTGCTGATCCCAAGCCATTCAGCCGCGTCCTCCTTGCGTCCCCTAGTCTGTTCTACTTGACTCAAAGCCTGTTGAATGGCCGCTCGCTCCAGCTCCTTGAGGTTGAGCGGGAGGTTCATATCCGACGTGCTTGTCCTGCCTGAAACCTCCACCCGTTCCCGCTTTTCTCGCAGTTCTAGCGGCAGGCTTTTGGTCTCAATCAACGCCGATGTCTCCATATTGACAGCGTATTCGATCGCGTTTGCCAGCTCTCGGACATTTCCAGGCCAGTCATAATGAAAGAGAATGGCTTGCGTTTCTTGTGAGAACCCGATAACGTTTTTGCCCAATCTTTGAGAGCAGCGCTGCAGACAGTCATTTGCGATGATCAAAATGTCTTCGCGTCGCTCTTTTAAGGATGGGAGGAAGATCGGAATTACATAGAGACGGTAGAACAAGTCCATGCGAAATGCTCCTTGCTCTACACGACTCCGCAAATCATGATGGGTGGCCGCGATGATCCGGGCTTTCAGCGGGATGGTTCTGCCTGTCGACCCTACCCGCATGATTTCTCTCTCCTGTAGAACGCGGAGGAGCTTACCTTGCACGTGCAGCGGCATGTCACCAATCTCATCCAGAAAAATAGTCCCCCTACTCGCTGCTTCCAGAAGTCCGATTTTTCCTCCCCTGCGGGCACCCGTAAAAGAGCCATCTTCGTAGCCGAACAACTCACTTTCGAGCAAATGCTCCGGGATGGCCGCACAATTGATCGAGACAAAAGGCAGATTGCGACGCTGGCTTTCCTGATGAACAGCCTTGGCAAACAGCTCCTTGCCAGTTCCACTCTCCCCATACAGCAACACCGTAGACTCGCTGTCCGCGACACGCCTAGCCACTTCTTTTGCCTGCGCAATGGCGGGACTATTGCCCACGATGCGAGAAAAGGCATCCTGTCGTTCGAAGCCACCTACCTGTCGAGCTATCTCAACCACTTCCCGGACATCATCGATCGTGATGACCCATTCTCTCGTAGTCCCTTCCAGTTGAATGGGCTTGATCGCAAACAAAAATTCCTTTTCCTCTTCCCCCACCGCAAGCATGACTTTTTTCGGCGTGATCCCGGAGCTGTCGACCTTGCGTATCGCTGTGATCCATTCTTTCGCTCTTGCACTGCCTTCCGTTGCCAATGTTTGCAGCAGCAAGTACTGTCTGGCACGTTGATTGGCTTGTACGATCTGGTCTGACTGATCCACGATCAACATGGCCTTGTCCAGCTCATCCATCAGCACGCGCAGCTTTTCCAGTGTCAGCTGCTGCTCTACGTACATCAGATGTTCCTTCAGCTTGCTTGCGATCAGCTCCGCAATCTTTTGCAGAAAGTTGAGAATGGAGTCCACATCTGTAAACAAACGCTCGCGCTGTGATGGATCAAAAGCCAGTAGTCCGATGACCCCCACATTTTTCCCATCCATCTGGATCGGGCAGCAAATCTCTCCCGTCTCGGCACAGTTTCCATAGTGCATGCAAGGTTTGCAGCGATCATCTTCCCCAGGGTGCGTGATGACCACCGGCTGTCCAGCGAACAGAGAGGATCGGTACACGTGATCCTCCCCAGCCATCGTTCGCAAGACACCTGGTTGTGTCTGACCTGTACCAGCTATGCGCAGCAAATGATGATCGGCGATCTCCACTTCCACACGTAATACGGAAGCAACTGCTTCGGCAATCTGCTGGACGCTCTCCTGAATTTCGCGCAAAGGCATATGGATTCCCCTCTCCGCTTGCTTTGTCTCCATTATACCTTGCGAGGCAAGAGAGCGATGACAATCCCTGGCGTTATCCGCAGAAATCACAGATCGTCTCGACCAGGATGTGAGCCATGTCCACGAGGCTGTCTGCTTCCACATATTCAACCGCTGCGTGCAAGCCTACTCCGACAGGCCCGAAGAGCAAGGTGGGAATGCCCGCTCCCTGTAGCAATGCTGAATCAGCCCAACCGGAAAAGCCGGAAATCTCCGGTGAACGCTGCATTTTTCGTTCGAAAGCCGCGTGCATCGCGCGAAAAATCGGCTCATCCGTCGATACCTCGAACGGCTCGCGCCAGAAGAAGAGCTCTGCTTCTGCGCGAAAGGACTCGTCTTCCTGCCGCAGTTTTTGCAAAATAGCTTGGATTTCCTGCTCCACCGCATGCTGTGTTTCTCCAGGGATGGTTCTACGCTCCCACTCCAGACGACAATAGTCCGGGTACGTAGACAGCTCCGTCCCGCCCTGAATCAGGGAAGCGTGGACGGATGCCGCGCCTACGATCGGGTGCTTGCTTGTGCCAAGGTTCTCTGATAGTCGCTCAAGCTCCTGTAGGACCCTGCCTGCCCGTACGATGGCGTCTACTCCTTCAGCCGGTCGGCTGCCGTGCGCCGCTTTTCCTTCTACCTCGCAGCGGACCCAGCCAAAGCCTTTGTGCACGATGCCGATCGCCAAATCTGTCGGCTCACAAACAATCGCAGCATCAGCACGGTACTCTTTCACCAGCTCTTCTGTGCCGATGCTCATGTACTCTTCATCCGCCACAAACGTCAGGATCACATCGCCAGCCAGAGCCATTTGCGCCTTGCTGATCGCCTCCACCGCCGCAATCATCGCACCAAGGCTTCCTTTCATATCGAGACTGCCGCGTCCGTAAATGTTTCCATCCTGATAGGTCGGCTCAAACGGGGGGATCTCCATCCGCTTGGCACTGACGGTATCCATGTGTCCGTTCAGCATAAGGGATTTGCCGCCACCACTTCCACGCAATACGGCTATGACATTGACCGCTGTCTCATTGATTGGCTGCATGTTGACTTCCAGACCGCTCGCTACCAGACGTTCACGAATAAAGCGCGCGATCTGGCGTTCCCCATGACCATCCGCATCGAGATAGGGATTGACCGAATCGATGCGGACCAGCTCCTGGACCAGACTGACGATTGCATCACGCTCAATCAACATGTTCATTCCTCCAACGCTCCTCTCACCTGTGCAGGTGTAGATTTGTCCGAATAGGCGCTGTGCATGACAATCCGCTCGTACGTTTCGCGATCCGTATCGCCCTCTGTGCTGAAGCAAAGCACGACGGAATGGTCATCCAGCTTCAGCTGTTTTCGCAGATGTGCCAGCTCTTCCTTTTGCATAATCGCTGCGAGAAGTCCGATCCCGACTGCACCGCTCTCTCCGCTGACAACCGCCGCATCTTCATCTGTTGGTGATGCCAGCAGTCGCATGCCATTGGCTGCGATGTCATCCGGACAGCTGACAAATGCATCTGCATAATCCCGCAAGATCTGCCATGCCATCGGATTGGGCTCCCCACAAGCAAGCCCTGCCATGATCGTCTGTAGCTCCCCGGTCGCCACCTGAGCCTGCCCGTCTCCAGCCGCTGCTGATAGATACATGCAGTTCGCCGCATGAGGCTCTACGATCACCGTGATGAGATCATTCCCTTGATCAGCCTGGACAAAATGTCCAAGTACCGCTGCTGCCATCGATCCCACACCAGCCTGTAGGAACAGATGCGTCGGTTTGTATGAAGGAGCCTGATCAGCCAATTGTTCGATCGCCTCGGCCGCCATCGTCGTGTATCCCTGCATGATCCACTGCGGAATCGTCGTATACCCTTCCCACGCCGTATCCTGTATCACCTGCCAGCCTCGCTCCTCGGCCATTTGATTGGATAGCCGGACGGCCTCGTCGTAGTTTCCGTTGATCACATGGGCATGAGCACCTGTCTGCCGAATCGCTTCTACTCTTTGAACAGCTGTCCCCTTCGGCAGCAAGACGACTGCCTTTTGCCCCAATTGAGAAGCCGCCCAGGCGACAGCCCTCCCGTGATTGCCATCGGTTGCCGTAACGAAGGTGATCTCTCCGAGCTGACGCCGAACCTCTGCAGAGCGCAGCGATTCAAAATCGACTTCTTCGACGGAGCGGCCCAATCGTTCACAGATATAGCGAGCCATCGCATAGGAAGCTCCCAGAACCTTAAAAGCATTCAGACCAAAGCGATGAGACTCGTCCTTTACGTATAGCTGGCGAATCCCGCATTTGCTGGCTAAACCCGGCAGACTGACGAGTGGAGTGGGCTGATAGTTCGGAAAGGATTTATGGAAGGCTTTTGCTGACAGACTGGCTTGTGTAGACAAATATTTGGGCAACGAATGACCCTCTCTGGATAATGGCTTGCGACTCATCCTGTTCATAGCTACGCGAATTTCTTTGTGAACCATATCCGACATACACTTTCATCCTCCTAGCTTTTTTGTATCCATCTTTTTACGTACTGCCAAATAAGATAAAGCAAGGAATGTGCCAGTCTTTCGCTGATGCTGGACGCGAGGGTAATTGGCTCACTATCTGCATGAGTATCGATTTGAGATAAAAAAGTATCAAAAAGAGATTGCTTGTATCAATTCGATACGAACAATCTCGTCAGTTCGTTGCTGGCTTTGATACACGCTAATTGTACACTTCGTTCAAATAGCTCGCTACGATAACGAGTGGTGCATTGTAATCAATCGCGTATTCATTCGTCGCATATGAACGATGATCATCTACATAGCTGAGCGCCCCCTGCCGTTTCGGTGCAATGCCGTCATTGGCATGTGAATTGGGACCGCCGACCAGAAGTCCGGGAATGAGAATTCCACTGGCAACCGTGTAACGATGATGAGGCTCGACAGGCGAAAACATGCCCATGCCAGTGACAAATGACTGAGAAAGTGCGTTGCTTCCCAATACCCAGTCCAATTGTCGGATGATCGCGTGAATGTAGGCGGGCTTTGGTTCCAGCTTGTGCGCTGACGCCAGATGTACGCCATATCCAAGCGTGTTCTTGGCAGAAGCCCAATCGAAGTCATCCGCTTTGTTCAAAATCGTCCCGTAAGCCCTCCGCTCGATAGTAGCTGCCACCCGATCCGCATGCTGAATGATCCGTTGGCGCATCAGTGCTGTCAGCTCCCAATCCGACCGATCATTCAGAGCCAGCGTCAGAATGGTCATAGCGGAAGTGTTTTGCCAATAGGCGGGGAACATTTTCTTCGGACGCAATTCCAACACGCTGTAATGCTCCTCTACATACTTGCGAAACAATGGCAGACTCGTCGTTACATACAGCTCAGCTGCTGCCCAGACACGTGATTGACTATCGCTTTTGCTGCGGTAGGCCTGATCTTTGCCAGGAACCAGTATCTCTTCGTTCCCTTCCAGAAACCGCCATGCTTGCATCGAAGCATTCAGCAGAATCTTGGCGTAATCTGCGTCATAAGCTTGATACACGCGTGCAGCTCTTGCCATCGCCGCTGCATAAATCGCCGTATCCGGCGTCGCGATCGGCTCTACATACTGAATCTCCTGATCCTCCTCCGGTCTGATCATGCCAGGAAACTCTGCTGTTTTGACACTGTGGTAAACAGCCCCGTCCTCTCTTTGCATCTTCCTCATCCAATCCAGCTCTACCCGGATGACTGCCAGCACGTCAGGCTCATCCCTCTTTTCACGATGCAAGGAGAGCGAGGAATGCTTCAGCGTGCCCGGGGTCAGCTCTTGCAGCAGCAGCAGCGAAGCGACAGTCATTCCGGCATTGGGCATGTACTTGCCGTAATCCCCGGCATCATGCCAACCACCTGTCACATCTCGCACTCCCCCTCCATCCGCGGATAGAATGGCAGGCCGAGTATGGCACGCCTCGTGATTGACGTGTGAGATGGGATCGTCAATTGCAACCCCGCAACGCTGTAGTTCATAGGAGCGCATCGCCATTCTGTAGATGCTTTCAAAGACGTTGTCTGAAATCTGAAAGGGAGCACTTCCCAGTCCGTTGGATAAATGAATCTGATACGTTCCAGGCTTTTGAAATGTTGAAAAATCCAGCTGGTACACCGGCTTCCCCGTCTGTCCATCCTGAGGTCCGCTTTTTGGCACCCCACTGTATACAGCCCGATGATCCGCGAGATCGACGAGGGTAAATTCTGAAGCTGGCAGCGTAGTTGAAGCCATTTTGATGGCATCTGGCGCATAGCCCACCTGATTGACACTGATCTCTCTGGTCACTGGCAGCGGTGCGACCATCGGAGGAGGCTCCTGCCTCTGCCCCTGGATCAGGAAAAGTCCGGCTATAATCAAGGCAAGCAGCAGGAGAAGCCATCTCCATCGCAGGAGATGCACCATCCCCTTTACCATGGCTGAATCTCCCTGTAGACGTGCTCCATTTTTTTACCGAACGATTCCCAGGTGTGTTCCTTGGCAAAATCATAGCCAGCACACCCCATGCGCGCTCGTTCCTCCGGCTGTCGATACAGGGCTTCGATCGCTGCTGCCATATCGGAGGTCACCTGCTCTGGAGAAGTGACAGGGATCTTGATTCCTGCCGTCGTCGGCACAAAATCACGTACACCGTGATGATCCAGCACAATCACGGGCAATCCATACGCCATCGCCTCCAACACCTGTGCCCCGAAGGAATCGCGCAAGCTGGTAAAGAGAAAGACGTCGCTCGTCAAATAATGCTGCTTGACCTGCTCCCAGGGAAGCTGCCCATGAAACTCCACTCGATCCTCGACCTCGTATTGCTGTATCCACTTCTGAACCTGGCCCTCCAGCTGCCCTCCGCCTACAATACAGAGCTTGATTGGATGCTCGGGGTTCACCTTTGCCACAGCCTCCAGGGCGATTTGCAAAGCTTTGCGCGGCATGAGACGACCAACCCAGAGCAATTTCAGACTTGTATCTGCCTTTCTTTGCGGGAGGTTGTCCGGAAAAAAATCATGTGGCAGCGAAGTATCGAGAAACAAGGAGAGATTTTTCCCGCCCATGCGTCGGGCGATTGCCAGCGTATCCTGATTGGTCGCAAGCGTCGCACTGGCATGACGGATGGTTCCACGCAGGACAGGATTCCACGCTGCCATTCTGCAACGAAACAAGGACCTCGCAGCTTCCTGTCGCCACTCCCTGCCAAAATACTGTTTAAAGGCTTCCGGAGCGGTCTGTCCGCCACCTACTGGACCAAATACCATCGGCTTTCCAAGACGCCACAGCCAGGAGCCTCCCTGCAGGCTTCCCAACGTGATGTGATGAATGATGTCAAATGATACTTCCTTCTCCAATCGCTTGGCCGTTCGGTAAGCCTGATACTGCCAATAAAAATAATTGACAAAATAGCCCGAATTCCCTTTTATCACCTTGCGAATCTGCGGAAAGTCGTCCACGATGACGAAGTGCAAATGAGGCAGCGACTCTCTTGACAGCCTTTCCTCGATCGCCCTGCGTCCCTCCGGTCTGGTCAGGATCCACACTTCATTTCCTTGACGTGCCAGCTCTATCGCACAATTCCATCCAAAACCGGGCTCCGATCCGCGATCCGGCTCACAGGCAAAAGCAGACAGCAGTATTTTCATTGCTTTTCCTGCCCTCCGATCCTTTGTCTTTTTCAAAAAATCAAACAACCGCTGATACAAGCATGCTCTCATTTTCATAGGATGGAGAGAGCAAAAGTTCACGTGCTAACAAGGAGGTTTTGGACAATCACATGAAAAATAACATTTTGGTGACCTCGCCGATAGATCGCTCATTTTTCGGGATTCAAATTCAGGATGTTCGCAATATGCGTCCTCTTGGATTTGGCACGATGCGCGTAGGTACCACCTGGCGTCAGATCGAACGAGAAAAGGGGAAGTTTACTTTTGGCGAAATCGATCAGTATGTCGCCTTTGCACAGCAACAAAATTTGGATGTCATCATGCAGTTGGGTCAGCCCCCGAACTGGGCAACTGGCGGAATTTCATCTTCCCCGTACGGCAATCTGTTCAACAGCATTCCGCCTTACAACATCCAGGATTGGCGAAATTATGTGACGGCATTGGGACAAAGGTACAAAGGAAAAATTCGCTACTACGAGGTGTGGAATGAGCCGAATCTGAGCGGCTTTTACTCCGGCAGCCTGGCCAAGCTGGTGGAATTGACGATGGAGGCAAATAAAGTACTGAAAGCCATTGATCCGCAAATCCAGATCATCAGCCCCACCTACACGACCGAGAATGGCGTTGCCGGTATGGGAGATTTTTTACGTGCAGGAGGAAAAAACTGGATAGATATCGTCGGAATTCATCTCTATGGCTATCCGAAACCGCCAGAAGACATGCTCACTCTCGCCAATCAATACCGACAGATCGTCACGCAAGCAGGTGCCGGTCATCTCCCTGTCTGGAATACGGAAAGCAGCTGGAACAGCTACTATTACAAAGGAGTCCTGTACGGAAGCGATGAAAACGATTACTCCATCCAAATGCCTGACGATTTGGCTATTTCCTACATTCACCGCATGTTTTTGTGCAACTGGATCGCTGGAATGGAGCGCGCTGTGTTTTACGGAATGGATCAGCCTTGGTCGCGCATTCGCTTGTTAGACCTGAAAAATCTCCCGAATGTCGCCGTCACTGGCCAGGCTTATCAGCGAATAGTGGACTGGCTGACCGGTGCATCCATGCATCAGTACTCGTTTTCCTCCAAAGGGTTACACACGATTTCGCTCCTGTACGCGGATGGACGCTCCGGCTATGTGCTCTGGACCGATGATGACCGTACGGCGACGATCCAACTCTCACCAGAGCTTGCCCTCAGTCAGATGCAAACTGCGGACGGAAAGCAAGTCCCTGCAACAGAAACTGTGACGATCACCTCCATGCCCCTCTACCTGAAGAAATACGATGATCATCTGACCCTTCCCGAGATTGTTCCCAATAGTGAAACCCAAACAGAGTTGCTCTACAATGGCGATTTTTCCATGCGAATGTCAGACAATTCCTTTCCACTTGGCTGGTCGACAGGCAATTTGAGCGTGAGCAAATATGCAGGGGCAGACGCTCCACCCAATCAGACGACGATCACCCTCACACCTGCCGCGCAATACGATCAGATGGTTCAACGACTGCGAAAGCCACTGGCGAAAGGCAGCCTGTACAAAATGTCGATTACCTACAAGCTGCCCTCTTCACCAATAACGGGCAAATGGACGATGGGACTGGACGTTAGCGCAATGGGGACACCGCTGATTGCGAATGCCTTTATGCCACTCCCTGCCCAGGATGCCTTTCAAACCAGAGAAATCACCTTTTACTACGGCTATGAAGACCCCGATCCGTCTCCCGATCTGCGGATTTCCATCGTGAACATGGCGCCAACCGGACAAAAGCAGCCGCTTTATATCACCCGTATTTCGCTGACGAAAATCAGCGAGAGCGGGAACATCGATCCACACACCTACAACCTGATCTACTCACCGGTCAAACCCATGTCCGGTTCCTTCTCTGTCCATGATCAGATCCATTTTACGGATGCCAATCTGATCGCAACAGAGGGGATGGGCTGGGTCTGCGTTTCCTCGGGAACCTACGGCACACTGAGTGGAGTGAGCGGGACCTTGACCAGCGGCAGCCACATTCTCGTCGTCAGTCGTGCCAATTCCCTGCGCGTCGGTGATTATGTGAAGGTGGGCAATGATACCAACGTGTATCTGGTATCCTACCAGCAGAACGGGACTCGTTATGAACTGGGAAGTGTGGCGAGAAGCTCCCAACAAAATCAAAGCGTCTCCTACGTACCTCCTGTCTTTATTCCGCTGGCAAAGACTGCTCAAGCGGCACTGCCCGCACCTGCTACCCAAACCGCCGGACGCAGCCCCTACGTGTACCAAAATACACAATCGTATCCGGTAGACATCATGGTCGCCAAAGGAAACGTCTCCCTCTTGGAATGGAGTCGAAATGGAACGACTTGGTATAATACAGGCTTGACCAGAGGAATGGTCACATTGTCCGCAGGAGATCGAATTCGTATCACGTATTCCTCCGCCCCGCAGATAACGGTCGTCCCTCGCTAGCAAATGAGCGCCTCCCAGGCGCTTTTTTTGTACAATCTGAAAGTAACCGCCCTAATGGGCTAAAGGATTAACGGAAACTACAGCTTGCTTGCTTGCTAGCCTGCCTAGCCAAAAGACTCTTCACGCACCTGCTGATCGGGAAACAAGACAGGGATATTGCGCACCCCTATAGCCTGGGCAAACAGGGAGAGCAGGTAGAGCGGATTCAGGTACAGGTAGCGCCTCCACAGCCTTTTGGGCTCTTGAATGAGCCGAAACAGCCATTCCAGACCGCTGCGTTGCATCCACGCCGGAGCCTGTGGCAAGTGTCCGGCGTGAAAATCAAACGCCGCTCCTACAGCCAGCAAGGGCATCTGGAGCTGGTTGCGGTATTCATACACCCAGGTTTCCTGACGCGGGCAGCCAAGTCCGACAAACACGATCTTGGCTCCACTCTCCTGGATCTCGCGGATGACCTCCTGCTTCTCTGCTGGAGACAGCCTGCGAAAACGAGACGGAGATGCCCCTGCGATACACAGCTCCGGGAATCGTTGCGACAGCTTGAACGACAACGTGCGTATCGTCTCAGAAGTACTTCCGTAAAGGTAGACGGGAATCTTCCTGGCCGCAGTGGCCTGCATGACGCGCAAGGTCAGCTCTGGACCATATACACGATCCGGCAAACGAATCTGATGCAGGATGCGCAGTCCCCATCTTACAGGCTGACCATCTGGCACCAGGAGATCGAGACCGTTTAATCTTCTACGCTGTATCTCATCCAATGCACCCGTCATCACACCGTGCACGGCAAGTGCCGAGACACCAAAAGCTCTTCCCTCTTGTGCATGTGCGATGATCTCTTCTACGGCATACTCGTAATCCACCGCCGATATTTGGACGCCCAACACGGAATGTTTGCCTTGATTGATCATCGCGCCAAGCTCCATCGTTCCCTGTTTTGCTCATGAATCTCTTCCATGATCATGGAGATGGAATAGCTGATGCGCCACTCCGGATAATGGTCCATCAGCTTTTGGATGTCGCTTACGTACCAGATATGATCACCGGCCCTGTGCTGATCGCGGTATTGATAATCCACTGTCCGGCCGGTAATCTTTTCCGTCAGCTTGATCGCTTCGAGCATGGAGATATTGGAATAGATGCCGCCACCGAGGTTGTACACCTCTCCCGGATTAGGCGGTCGGGTAAACACAGCGTCGATTGCTCCGATGACGTCCTTGGCGTGGATCACATCGCGCACCTGCTTGCCTTTGTAGCCCAGAATCGTATAAGCCGTCCCGGTCATTGCACATTTCATCAAATAGTTGATAAACCCGTGCAAGGGTACACCAGCCTGCCTGGAGCCGCTCAATACTCCGCCTCGAAAGCAGACTGTCCGAAGCCCGAAGTATCGTCCATACTCCTGAACCAAGATATCGGCAGCCAGCTTGGAAGCTCCAAAAAGAGAGTGCATATTCTGATCGACACTCATATCCTCTTTGATTCCCAGGTGATACGGGTGCGACTCCTCCACTTCCCACCTTGTTGCTTTTTCCACCAGCGGCAATCGGTTGGGTGCGTCACCGTATACTTTGTTGGTCGAGGTAAAGACAAAGACCGCATCCGGACAATGGCTTCTCGCCGCTTCCAGAAGATGCAGGGTGCCATTGGCATTCACCGTGAAATCCATGATCGGATGACTTGCGGCCCAATCGTGCGAAGGCTGGGCGGCTGTATGAATGATCAGGGAAATCGCTTGGCCGAAACGGGCGAAGATCCGATCCAGCTCCTCGCGATCGCGTATATCTACGTCATGGTGTTCATAGCTATGTCCGAATTCCTGGATCAGTTGCGTACGATTCCATAGCGTCGATCCTTCTTCTCCAAAAAAGGTCTGCCGCATATTGTTGTCAATTCCTACCACATGATAGCCTCTAGCCGCGTAAAAGGCTGCTGCTTCCGAGCCGATCAAGCCCGCCGATCCTGTGACGACTACGACTGCCATATATTCTCTCCCCTATCTGCCGCCGCTCTGTTCGGATAGGCGGCGTCCATTGCCTGACAAATTCCTTGGGCAAACCGCTCAGCCATTTCTTCGATCGTGTAGGTCAGGCTGGCTCGAGCACACCCTTGCTGTAATGTCATGAGGCGTTGATCATCGGTCAAAAGCTCAATGACCTTTTCAGCATAGCCCTCTACATCTTCCGGATCTTCCAGCATGACACCATTTTCCTGATCCCGCAGATATTCGATCTCCGGACTGTGATAAGGGACATTGGTGGTGACGAGTGGAACGCCAAGCGCAAAGGTATCGAGGACGGCCAGCCCCACGAGACCGGGCATGAGAAACAGCTTGGAAATCATAAAGTACGGGACTTTTTCCTCTTCAAATTTCGGCCCGACATAATGGATCCAGGCATGGCGGCTGGCCGCCTCTATGATCCGTCCATCCTCAACACCTGCTCCAATAAAGATCATGTGAAATTCCGGGACAGCCTTGCGAATCCGCTCACACGCCTCCAAGAGAAAAGGCAGCCTTTTTTCCGGATACATTCCGCCCGTATACAGCCCTATATGATCGCTTGAGATGCCAAGCGACCGCTTAAACGCCATAAGCTTTTCCCGGGACCACGTTTCTTTTGCCTGAACGAGCTGACGCGTATCGATAGCGTTTTGCACAGCGGTGATCCTCTCTGCTGGAAAGCCCAGCTCCTTTACCACTTTGGCACTCCGCTCATTGTAGGAAAACCACCAGAACACCCGGCGAGACATCCACGCCTTTACCCATTCCCCTGACCTGCTGGCGTTGTGATCCTGAAAATTGCGGCCATGCCCCCAAAAAGCCATTTTTCTTCTGCCAAAAAAGCTTTGAAGCATGAGCCAGTAATTCAACAACAGCTTGCTTGCTTGTTCCACAATCACCAAATCCGTATCTTTCAACAGGCGTGTGCAGGGCTGCCAGTACAGCTCTCTTGACCCCAATCGAAAAATGCTGTTCTTGATCTTGTGCGCCCAGGGCAGCTCGATCGAATCTTTTTTGCTCGCCTCCGAATGGCCCGGCTGTCCGTAGATCAGGACAAATTCGATTCCCTGCTCTTCCAGACGTGCTTTTAGCAATTCGTAAAAACGGCGCCGATACTGAGGGAGCGACTTGTATACAATGGCTACGCGGGGACGTCTTTTTGGCTTCTTCAAGTCGTTTCCTCCTTCCGCTTGCGAACTCCCCGTCCTCTTCCCTTTTGCAGTACCCGGTAGCTGTAATACAGTCCTCCTCGCAATGTTTCCTTGCAGAGATCTTTGAGCAGTTTCGGAAAAGGCAGAGGGTTGATCGGCATCTGCAAGGTCTCCGGCCACATTTCCCGGATCATCTCCCGGTACAGCTCATTTCGCAAACCATAGCTATGCTTGACGGACAGCACGGTGATCAGCAGCTTGCGATTATTGAATGGGCTGAATTCATCTATGGCAATATCTTGTTCAGATACATAAATTGCGCCCCAATTCCCGGAAATTTGTTCCCACTCAAACAGCGTCAGCGGATTGATGTCCCATTTTTCCTTTGCATCTCTGATCCCCTTCAACCAATGCTCGAAGCTATCTATGACATAAGGCTGTTTGCCCAGCCTGGCATGCTTGGCCAGAAAACTGCCCGTTACCTCGCGTTTCGGATGATAATCGTAGTACGCTTCTCGAGCGATTTCGCTATGATTGCCTGTGATGTTCACCTTGCCCTGGGAACGCAAAAAGTGCTGATAGATGATGCTCGATTTGGCCAAATCCCGCATTTGGGTGTTTTGCTTGTTCAAGCTGACAAAGCTCCCATCCAATTGCTCGATGGACGGCAGAACGTGAAAAGGAAGGCCGAGACGTGCGAGCAATCTGGACGGTACGGTGACGTCCGTCGAGTCTTTCTTCAATCCGGGATGCAAGGAAATGTAATAGAACACATGGCTGCTCACATGGCGGCTTGCAGCCAATAAGATGCGGCTGTCCCATCCCGCGGTGACGGGCAGCATCACTTCGGAGCGGTTGGCTATGGCCTTCATCGAGCCGATGAGCATGTTACTCGCTTGCTGAACGGCCTCACGCAAGGCAATGGGTTGCAGTCTGGCTCTGGGCCAGTAGCGTGCTGTTTTCCCACTGTGCAAATCCAGATAGTGATTGGGAGTCAGATGCTTGATTCCGCAATAAGGCGAGCCATCCCCAGGCCAGAAATTTTCAGAATGATGATACTGGGGTGAGTGCAGAAACGTCTGCAGGTCCTCATTCTCATCAAGTTCAATTCCGAGATGATCTGCGAGTGTGCTCGCCTGAGACGCACACCACATGCCTTCTGGCTGAACCGTATAAAACACCTGTCGCATGCCGCACGCATCATGAAAAAGCTTAAGCTGCTTCCCGTCCTTGTAAAGAATGATCCACCGCCCCCCGCAGTGATCCATGCCTTGCAGCAATTGTTCAAAGGACGAGCATTGCTGATGGATGTCCTGCAAGATCTCTTCGTTGGACCAATCAGGATGCTCGGGATCGATCAGATACCCGAGCAGGATCAACTGGCTGTTTTGTCGGAAGGATTGGGTGATTGGCAAGTCTGGATGGACAGAGAGGAACAATCGATCATCGAGCGGCAGGTGAATCCAGTCATCCCTTTCGAAATAACGGGAACCGATTATAAATTGACGGCGATAAACGAGCCGTTCCGTATTGGGGATCATCACGTAGACTCCTTTGGATTCGCTCGGACAAATCTGTTCAGGAGATTGGCTGTTACCCCTTGGGTGATCTCACTTACCGTCCCGCGCTCATCTTCCCAGGGATTGGCCAAACCAAAGCACCAATATATCGTCCCTGCATCAAAGACGAGTGAATTCGTCCAGTAGCGATAAATGGTCGTGTGTGCCACTGCCTTTTCACCCTGCGAATTGATCAGAGGGGAGGCAGCAATTACTTCCAGATTGGCAGGCGTAAAAATATCGTCGGTCACGGTGTCGTACTCCCACCCAACCAATCCTTTCACCAGATCTCCCTGCTTGACGTCGAGACCTTCGAATAACCAATGCTCCGGATCGTCGATGACCCAGTCTTGCGGCTGCTCGACGATTCCTTCATACATTTGACCCAGAACCTGACTTTCCGGTTCGTCGATATTCCGCCACTCGGTGCTCATCAGCTTGCGCTGGGGAACTGGATCTTCCTCTATTGCTCTGTATTTGTAGCAGGTCTGTATGCGGGGTTCCGCTTTTTCTTGAGAGGGCTCATCCAAGCGAATTTGCCAGTACAGGTCGTTTGCACCGAAAAATGCCAGGTTGACCCCCATATCTCGCAATCGCTCCACATACTGTCTCATTTGACGTGAGTAATACTCATCGTGTCCAATGGAAACAAAGCCTTTGGGTATCCATTTAACCCGTCCCAGATGGGTGTCCATATTCGTCACATAACCGATGTCATAGCCCTTGGATTCCAGCCAGTAAACAGTGGGGTACTCCAGATACAAATCTCCTGAGCCGTAGTATTGTTCGTACGGGCGGTTGTAGGAAATGACGACAGCCGTATTCTTGGGATCATCGTCATACTCGATGTATGCGCCTGTCTGATCGTCGTAATGCCCGTAGTACCCGTACCCTCCCCAAGCGCTGTAGGCATGCCAGGTCGTCACGGAAGACTGCACCATCAGATCATGCTCGTACGTCTCGTCACGCACCAAGAACGGAATATATTGTTGAAATCCCTCTTCTTCCGTCAGTCTGACAATGTAATAGCCTGTCACCCAATCCTCCTGAATCGTCAGCTCAAAAGCTTGCTTCCAGTTCAGATTCAATAGCTTTGTCTTCGGATCTGGTTCAGGCAGGCCGTTTCTTCCTGACTGCTTGGACCACCACCCCTGTGCTTGCCCGATCAAGCCTGTCTTGGAGAAAACAAGCCTCGCTCCCTTCCCTTGGTAGTAGCCCAACCGAAACACTTCCAGCTTGTACCTGCGACCGCTGGTCTTCGTACTGATGTAGAGTCCCAGCTTCTCCCCTGCTACGACACTCGTCGCGGAGGCGTAACCCTGGATTTCTCCTGCAGCCGGCCTGGTGACCTTCCAGTCTGCATGTCCGGGCTTTGCATTTTCTTCTGCTATGAACGATTTTCTGGGGTACTTTTTTCCTACAGGCATGGCAAAAGCAGGTGCAGCAGTCGCCAGCATCCACTTTTTATGCAGCAACGGGATATTTCCCAGCGTTAGCAGAACACCCGAAAGCATCGTATACTTCAAAAACATCCGCCTTGTAATCCGACCTTTTTCTTCGTTCATTGGCCGATCACACCATCAGGGGAAAGCAGATGCTCCGACACACCCATTCCCTCGTAGTGAATCTTGGCCTTCTGAATTTCATTCGGATTCAAAAAATTGCGTGTATCCAGTACATAAGGCTGACGCATCAGACTAGCGAGCTTCTGCCAATCGATTTCCCGATATTCCTGCCAATGCGTCAGCAACACCACGGCGTCTGCCAGGCGTCCCGTCTGGATGGGATCATGACAGTACTCGATCGGCAAATCCGGGTTCAAAGCCCGGAACATGCCCATTCCCTGGGGATCGTGCACCTGAACCAGTGCCCCCCGCTCAAGCAGCTTATCAATGATGAACGAAGCTTGTGTTTTTCGCGCATCATCTGTATTCGGCTTAAACGAGAGTCCCAAAATGCCAATTCGTTTGCCATTGAGGGATTTCAAGCGTCGAATCAACTTTTCCACCACATACATGTGCATCCGTTCATTGGATTCGACTGCCGCCTTGACCACCATCAACTCACTCCCGTATTTTTCACTGGTCGAGAGGATTTCAGATGTATCCTTAGGAAAGCAGCTGCCACTCCAGCCGCTGGATACCTGAAGAAACTTATGACCGATGCGGCTATCCAGCCCCATGCCCGCAGCGATGTCCTGCACGTTGCCACCGATCACCTCGCACAATCGGGCTAACTCGTTGATATAGCTGATTTTTACAGCCAGAAAAGCATTCGAGGCGTACTTGATCAGCTCGGCACTCTTGGTATCCGTCTCGAAATAGTTCGCCCGTGGTGCGTTCAGATCGTACGTAAAGGTGAAGTGCGGCGTGAGACGCTCGTACCCTTCTCTCGAGATGAAGCTCTGGTACAGCTGCCGCATCTGCTGCAAGCCCTGTGGATGAACACTCCCAATCACGATGCGATCCGGGAAAAAAACATCTTCCAACGCATAGCCTTCTCGCAAAAACTCTGGATTGCTGACGACGGTAAAATGCGTTTCGGCAGTCAGCCCGGACGTTTCTGCCAGTAACGTAGTGACCAGCTCTGCCGTTCCTACTGGAACCGTCGATTTCATGGCGATCACGGTAAAATGATCAGACGACAAGCGTTTTCCGATCTGTTCGGCAGTCGCTTTGATATAGCGCAGATCGGCAGACCCATCAGCGCCTGACGGAGTACCCACTGCGATAAAGACGACCTCCGCATCCGCTACCGGATCGTAGGAGCTAGTGGCAAACAGGCTTTTTCCGATCAGCTCCGGTACCAGAGTATCCATCCCTGGCTCGTAGATCGGACTCTCTCCCCGATTCAACCGATCAATCTTATCCGGGTCGATATCGACTACCGTTGTCTGGTGACCGTTCGCTGCCAACGCGGTTCCCGTCACACTGCCGACATACCCTGCTCCGATGCAAACGACCTTCATACCGTTTTCCCCCTCCATTCTCACGACTGGACGCGTTCTATCATCTGTCCCCTGTACGCTTTGATCGTACGCCGAAGCCCTTCCTCCAGATTTACCTGCGGCTGCCAATCCAACAAACTTTTCGCTTTTTCAATAACGGGGCGGCGCATCTTGGGATCATCCTGCGGCAATGGATGGAAAGTGATGGTGCTGCGCGATTCGCACATGTGCTTCACCATGACGGCCACTTCCAGGATTTGATATTCACTGGGATTTCCGATATTGATGATCTCTCCCGTCGCCTCCTGTCTATCCATCATGAGCTGCAGTGCGCGAATATTGTCATCGACATAACAGAAAGACCGCGTCTGCTTCCCGTCTCCATACACGGTGATATCTGCACCCGTCAATGCCTGCGTGACAAAGTTGGAGATGACCCGCCCATCGTCGTTGCGCAAACCCGCTGAGTACGTATTGAAAATCCTCGCCACCTTTACCTGGACGCCAAAGCGTTGAAAATACTCGTAGCAGAGCACCTCGCCAAGACGCTTCGCCTCGTCGTAGCAAGCCCTCGGCCCCCACGTGTTGACATTGCCGCAATACTCCTCGGGCTGAGGATGCATGACAGGATCTCCATACGCTTCACTCGTACTCGCATACAGAAGCTTGGCGTTGTTCATGCGCGCCAGCTCCAGCATGTGCTGGGTACCGATGGTATTGACAGAGATCGTAGCAAAGGGTTCATGTTGATAAAATTTGGGCGATGCTGGAGACGCGAGATGATAGATCTCCGTGACATCCATGAGCAAGTCGAGTTGGAGCACGGCCGGATCGGATACGTCAAACCGAAGAAATTCAAAGTTCGGATGATGACTCACCGTCTCTATATTTTGCATGCGACCAGTGGACAGGTTATCCAGTCCGATCACGTACTTCCCCTGTTCCAGCAATGTTTTCAACAGATGGGAGCCCAGGAAACCAGCCACACCCGTTATCAGCGTTTTCATAAACAGCTCCTCCTGCCCTATGAAAGCAAAAATCCCTTTATCAAGTGCCGTGCGTCTGTCTGTACTCCTCGTAGCGCCTTCCTGCCAAACCCATGACCATGCCAGCACCCAGACTGATTTGCTGCAGAGCCTTGTACAACCGGACTCTCCCCATCCCAACGGCTGGTAGGATGAGAATGGCCCCTATCGTGATGCGCGCGAGTCCCTTCAAGGCACGGAGCAGCAATTTTCGTGTCGGCAGCTGGATGTCGCGTTCACACAGGGCATAGGTGTTCCCTGCCCGATAAGCTCTTTGCAAAATCCAGCCCAGCTTCATGCGACTTGCTGGTACGGTCTCGTACACGACTGCTTCGTCTGCCCAAATGATTTGATGGCCTTGCTTGCTGATACGCAGAAAAAAATGGGTGTCTTCTCCTCCGGTCAAGGCATAGCGCGGGTCGAATCGGTTTTCATCACGAGCAAAAACCTTCGTGTGAATGAGTACATTTCCTGTTCTCGCCAACTCCATGTGATAGCCTGTCGGGTGGCGCGATCGCTCGTAAAATCCACCTTTCACACTCCACACAGGTGCTGCATGCCCGAAAACCGGCAGGACTGGGCCAGTCACCACATCCACCTGGTACGTTCGCTGCACAAGCATCAAAGCTTCCAGCCATCTCGGATCTGGCACTTCGTCATCGTCGATGAAAGCCATGAAATCATACGTGTCCTTTGTCAGCTGGATCGCAGCGTTACGAGCATGGGATATGCCCCTTCGCGGTTCGTGAAATAACCTCAAGGTCCAGCGATAACCGTCTTGTAGCCTGGAGCAGATAGCAGACGCACTCGACTCGGGATCATTGTCAATCACCAGCACGTGTACCTCAGGTGCGTGACCGGATGTGAAGTCCAGCTGTGCCAGGCCAGCCAGCAGCTGCCGCAGCCCTTCCGGTCGTTTGTAGGTCAGCACACAGATCGCTACCTTCATCCCTCCATCCTCCTCGTCGTTCTGAGACGGCTCCGTATACGCCCTCTTTGCTCAGCTCTCTTTTTATGCGGAAGGGAGAATCCGAGCGTGATGAAGAGCGTCCAAAAAAAGCTGTTGTGATCTAGCAAGGTGGTCTCGGTCAGATTGCACAGCACGAGATAGATCAGATAGAGCAGCGGCCAGAGGTTTTCCCATCTGTGGGAGGATACATGGTAGCGCATCGCTTTGTATAAACGGCTCACGAAGCTAAATAGAATCAGACACAGCCCGATCAAGCCAACATCGAGAGCGGCATCCAGAAAACCGTTGTGGGAATTCGGCGGCTCCCAGGTGGTAACCATCCAGACATATGCCGACTCTCCTTCCCAGCCCAGCCAAAATCCACTGTAGCCATATCCCAGCCAGGGATGAACCTGAATCATTTCGATCACGATGTCCCACAATCCAGTCCGTCCTGTCAGCGTCATATCTCTCCCAAAATACCTGAGCAACGCTTCCATATGAGGAAAAATAGCGAGACATAGCCCTATGAAGAAGAGGCTTGCAGGCAGCCAGAAAAGAATCCGGGCGTATGGATTCCATCGCAAGGTCGTGAGAAATGGAATACAACCCATGGTGATGAGCAAGACGATCATTGCCGTTTTGGATTCTGACATGGCAAGCATCAACACACTGAGCAGAAAGCCTCCAACCGTCAGCCATCGCGGCCATTGCTTCATCAGGATCAGCAGGAAGAAGACGATCGCTGCCAAGGACATGATCCTGCCTAGCTGATTTTTATGTGAAAATATCCCTCTCCAGACTAAGTTGCCCTCATGCATCATCGTCCCGAGCTCGGGAAACAAAATGGTGACAATCAGGCTGAACACCGCCCCCGCGAGTAGTGCCCATGCGATCAATTGAAACAACTCGCGCAGGCTGAATCTGGTTGCCAGATAGATGGCGAACAGATTGGTTCCTACAAAGGCGATGCTTCTGCGCATCGTAATCTCCGGCGCAGCTGACCAAAGAGACGAGAGTACTATCATCAGCAGAAGAACGAGCGTAAGTTTGTCCCTAGATATTATTTTCATCACGTGTTTTCGATGGATGTAGATCAGCACAGCTGCTATAACGTAGATCAGCTTCCAAATCGTCTGTAGCAAAGCATTGCCATCGGCCACACTGTCCATTTGCCCGGCCTGAAAAAACGGAAAGAAGGCCTGCGCAAATAATAGGAGAGTGATGATGACATAGACCTGCTCAAAGCGTCTCCATCGCTGGGATGACTGCTCTTTCCTTTTTCGGGCCTCTACCCTCGTCTCAACGATCACTCCATTGTGCAAGCTTCGCCTCCTCATGGGTCAGCTGTCCCTCCATCCGCACCACTCGCTCCCGCCGCAGCAGATAGCCAATAATCAACCAGTAGCAGCAGCAAAGCATGATATCTCCCACAATGCTGACTACGATTGCACCCTTCCAGGAATAGAGCGGCACGATGAGCATGTGCAGGACTGCCACAATGACGGCAACCATGACCTGAATGCTGGAGCGCCATCCCTGAAATCCGGCTCCTGTCAGGGCATCAGCGGCAAAGATATGAATTCCCTTAAATAAGGGAACAACAGCCATCCAGCGAATGGCCTCGACTGCGAACAGATAATCCTCTCCCAAAATCCAAGGCAGAATCGGTGCCATCAAGTATAGGATCAGCCAGGCAATTGCCGCATAGATCAATGCGAACGGAATGAGTCGTTTGGCATAGCCGACGCTGCGTGCGATGCCGTTCTTCCCTTCCTGAAAAAAGCGGGAGAAGGATGCGCTCATCAAGGAGTAAATCGGCGTCAAGGCTACATCCACGATCCGACTGGCTGCTGCATAAATGCCGGCATGATCGGCTGAGCCATATCTCACCAGCATGGTTTTACCGATGTCGGAATAGACAACAAGCGAGGACATGCTGATTGAAAAATATGCTCCTTCTTTGACTTCTCTGATCAGCTTGCGGATGTTCATGACAGGCCTGCCCAATTCCTTGATCACCAGGATCAGTGCTGCGAGCATCATCACGAGTGTCGTCATCAGGTAAAGGAATCCCCATAATTCAATGTTTTGCTCGGTATTCATCCATGCGAGTGTAGCCGCACCCGACAGCCGCACTCCGCCCATCAGCATATTTAATTGTGCTGTGCGTTTTAATCGCTCGAAAGCTTGATACGATTGCCCGCTAATGTTAAACACGCGATAGCAGATCAGATCAGACAAAGCGACCCAGAGAATCACCAGCGGATTGATCGTATCGGGAAGAAAGAGTCTGCCCAGCGTTACAGTGACGGCCGTCAGCACAATTCCCGAAATGAGTGTCATTAACAAGGCATTGCCCAGATACTCGCGAAAAACGGTCTTGTCGCGCGAGACGTTCATGACCAAAAGCTCTCCTCGTCCCAAACTGGAAAAGGGGGCCATGATCGCGACTAGTGTGACGACTCCCATGAATAATCCATAGCCGTGTGCTCCGAGGGTTCTCGCGATGATCACGAAGTATGCCATCTGCAGGACCAGCTTGACTCCTTCGCCCATCAGCATCCACAACGTATTGCGCATCAGCAGGCTGTTCCAATGCTGGCGCCATACAAGCAACTGTTCTTTCCAACTCATCCGCGCCTTCAGCATGTATTGCTCCGAACGACCACACGTATCGTCTGACAAATGATTTTGACATCTGTACAGAAGGAAATTTGCTGGATATAAGTAAAATCGTGCTGCAGATTTTCATGAATCGGCCTGTTTCGATCCGGGCTGATCTGCCAAAGACCCGTAATTCCCGGCTTTACCAGCCAACGCTGTTTTTCATGGAAGGTGTACACCTCTTCCACGATCATTTTTTGTTCGGGACGTGGACCGACAAAGCTCATCTCCCCTCGGAGAATATTCAGAAGCTGTGGCAATTCGTCCATGCTCGTCTTTCGGAGAATTCGCCCTACTCTCGTGATCCTTGGGTCGAGCTCAGTAGTCGGCGAAAATCCTTCTGACGGCGCATGTGTGTACATCGTCCGAAACTTATAGATGTTGAAGACCTTACCGTTCTTGCCCACGCGAACCTGGCGAAAAAGCACACAGCCCGGAGAATCCAGGTAGATCAACACAGCAAGCAGGAGAAAGAGCGGACTGAGCAGGAGAAGCAGAAGCGCAGCAAAAGTGAAATCGAGGATGCCTTTCACGCAAGTCGCATAAAGGGAAGTATTGACTCTGGGTCTTGTAACAGGGATATAGTCCATATGCTCATCATCCTACGGGAAGCTTCCAATGATTTTGCAAGTATTTGTCCTTCACTTGCGTCAGGTACAGTCCAAAATCCTTATTGAGTTCTTCATTTTTCATGGCAAATTCGACCGTTGCTTTCAAAAAACCAAACTTGCTGCCTACGTCATACAGCGTGCCTTCATAGCGGTAAGCCAACAAATCCTGCTCTCTGGCCAGGGTCTGCAGAGCATCTGTCAATTGGATTTCACCTCCTACACCCGGCTCGATCTGCGCGAGAATCTCAAAAATGCGCGGGTCGAGGATATACCTGCCGATAATGGCCAGATTGGAAGGCGGCGTGCTTTGCGGCTTTTCGATCAGATTGTGGATCAGGTCCAGACGCTCCCCGATTGCCACCCCGTCAATGACACCGTATTTACTCACGTCGTCCCAATCGACTGCTTCTACCGCGATGATGCTGTTCTGATGGTGATGGTATAGGTCCATCATCTGTTTCAAGCAAGGCACCTCGCTGTCGATCACCATGTCCCCCAGCAAAACCGCAAATGGCTCATCCCCGATGAATTTGCGGGCGCACCAGATGGCATGCCCCAACCCCAATGCTTCCTTTTGTCGGATGTAATGGATTTCGACCAGATTGGTGAGTCCTTCTACGATTTCGTACAAATCGTTTTTCGAGCGCTCCCTGAGATTGATTTCCAGCTCGTAATTTTTGTCAAAATGATCCTCGATGGCTCGCTTGCTGCGCCCGGTGACAATGATGATGTCTTCGATACCAGAGTTTACAGCCTCTTCGACGATGTACTGAATCGTCGGCTTATCTACGATAGGAAGCATTTCCTTGGGCATCGCTTTTGTGGCTGGAAGGAACCGGGTACCCAGGCCTGCGGCAGGAATCACTGCCTTTTTGATCTGCTTCTTCATACCCTCACCTCATTCGTATCGTTACGTTCCAACGGTTCCCACTCATGTACGGGTCTTTGTTCCGGCATTGGTCCTAGCTTCGGCTCCGATTCCAGCTTCTGCTCAGCTATCGCCTCCTGCTTCGGCTCTGCTTGTTCCAGGCTCATTCGTTTTCTCCTCGGCTTCTTCCGGATCGCGGCTAGTGCTTCGACCCAGATCAGTACGCATACCATAAGCACCAGTCCCAGTACAAAAGCCAGTGACATATTGAGCAGCGGTTTGGGAAAGACGGGTTCCATGCCAGCTTCGTACTCTGCCTCGTCGACGATCATGACGTTGTCGACATTCATAAACAGGTTGATATTTTGTGAAAATGAACGGGAGACTTCGTTTGCGATTTGGATAGCTAGAAGGGGGTCATGGTCGGTGTAGGTAACGGTGATAATGAACGAGATGTTTGAGGTTTCGACTTCCAATTGCTCCAGCAGTTCTTCCGGGGTACGGGATAATTCCAGCTTGCGGATCACATCCTGTGCCATTCGTCGGGTTTGAATCAGGCTGCTGTAGGTCTTTATCAGTTGCTGGTTGCTCAAGATACTGTTGTAAAGATCCTGTCTGTCCAAATCCTGCGGTTTGACAAGCATCGTGGTAGTAGCAGAATAAGTGGGCGTCAGTACAAAGTAGCTCAGGTAACCAGCTCCCATCACGCACAGCAAAGGTATCAGGACCATCAGAATCCAGCGCCTGCGCATGGCCTGAAGAACCAGCAGGACAAACTCTACATTCATGTGTAAAAGGACTCCTTTTTCATTCGTTTCATGCAAATCACCTCTTGCGAACGTTATGATTGCCCCATTTTTCCCGACAGGCAACACGGCACAGGTAGTCCAATTTCCCTAAACTTTAGTGCCAGTATATGTACAAAGCTTCGGGATATATGTCATGTTCCCAGAAGTGTCGAACCCTTTTTTTCTTGCAGGTCCGCAGCCTCGGAAACCGGTTTTTTCAAAAACTGCTCGATTTCCTCCTTGAGTCTTTTTCGCTCCTGATCCGTGACGAGGTAATAATAGATTCCGCCTATCATTCCGCCTTCTCCACGGATGCTTAATACCTCAAGCTCCTCCAGCGCACTTTTGTAATCCAGCATCAGCTCCTGCATATCGGTGAGCGCGAGGTTGGTCTTGATACTGTTTCCGACATTGGCCAGTATGGTGTCCAGTTTGCCTACGGTACTCACCTGCTTTCCCTTGCTCATCAGCTCCCGGATAATCTGCTGCTGCCTTTTGTTGCGGCCAAAATCCCCTTCCGGATCCTCATAGCGCATTCGCGCATAGGCGAGTGCCTTGTTTCCATCCATCGAGATGCTTCCTTTGGGAAAATGATAGCCTTCATAGTCAAACGCAAACGCATTCTCTACCGTGACGCCGCCAAGCGTGTCGACGATAGCGGAAAAGCCCTCCATCTCTACTTTTACGTAATAGTCGATAGGGATGTCCAAAAAGTGTTCTACCGTTCGAACCGTCGAGGGGATGCCACCCGCACTGTATGCGTGATTGATCTTGTCCTCCTTGCCGTTGGAAATGATCGTGGTGCGGGTATCACGCGGGATGCTGAACATGAGCGTCTCATGCTTTTCAGGATGGACAGCTAGAAAAATCAGGGTGTCGGTTCGACCTGGATCAGCTCCCCTTTTGTCTACTCCAAACAACAGCATCGTAAGTGGGCGTTTTGGTTCCTTTGGCACGACTTCTGGAGTCACGGTCAACTCCATGTCTTCCTTTTTTTCGCTGACCTGTACAGGGTGCGCAGGGGGTGGCAAGGGTTCATAAATGATAGAAGCCGTCTCGCGAACATTCTGCCACAGCTGATAAAAAGAAAAGGCGATTACACTCGTGCCGACCAGCGCAATGGCTATCGTGATTTGCCAGAATCGTCGCTTCATCCCCATGCATCTCCTGGTCCATGCTCATGAGCATTCTAATTAGTCCCAACCCGGTGTCAAATCAATCCCAAATCAGTCCCATTACCAAGGTATTACCCTTTAGCGCTTTTCTTTCCCCAAAAATACAAAACCCCCTCTTCTCGCAAAAGAAAAGGGGGCGTATCGATCTAATCCGTAGGTCTCTTTAGGAAATGGGATCCAGATCCGGATTGTAGCGCTTCACGTATTCAAATATTTCATTACCGCGCAGTAACGTACAGGTAAAAACCTCCTGTTTTTCACCGAGATGGGCTAAAAGCTGCTCCGTCCCTTTGTCGATGCGACGAATAGCCGCTTCCGGCAATGTAAGCACGTGCGGGACCAGGAGCTGCAAGTACCATTTGCCTTCCTCTTCCTCTGAAACATCGATCTCCAGCTCCATATCGTTCGAGTCGAATGCATACAGATGTTTGAACAGCTGTTCCCGCGTTCCAGAATCCAAAGAAGAGATATCTGCATGACTCACGCTCAAATAATATTCTTCGTTAAACAATACGACCTGCTCATTGATTACCTTGTACTTTTTAATCAGGGGATTCACTTCCATGTTGGGCCTCCTCACAGGTTGCTTGGCATTGTGTATAGCATACTATCTTTCCGAACTTTCACGCAACTTCTGCGCTGCACAACGATTCGCAAAGGCTTTTTCGGGCAGAGAAAAAAGGCCCTGCCGTCTGTTGGCAAGGCCCACTGCTTGTTTTCGTTCACTTGATTTTAGACCAGGGTAGAACCGTCTACGACGGCTTGCGCATCCTCGAGAGAGATCAGCACCGCTCTGGCTTTTCCTCCGCTTTGACCCGCGACATAGCCATCCGCTTCCATCATCTCGATCAAGCGCGCTGCCCGGTTGTAACCTACCCTGAATCTGCGCTGAAGTCCAGATGCAGAGGCTTGTCCCTGCTCGGCTACATACATGAGCGCCTCCAGATAGAGAGGGTCATCTCCTGCATCGTATGACTGCACCTGATGCTCCAAATCTTCCTTGCTGAAAAGGAAGGAAGGCTTTCTTTGCTTTTTGATCACGTGCGTTATGCGTTCGATCTCATCATCCGAGACAAAGTTCCCTTGCAGGCGCACAGGGGTCGTTCCGCTCTCCAAAAAGAGCATATCCCCTCTTCCCAACAACCGCTCTGCTCCAGACTGATCAAGTATCGTCCGGGAATCAACCTGGGAAAAGACGGCGAACGCAAGACGCGTCGGTACATTGGCTTTGATGTTGCCTGTGATGACATCGACGGAAGGACGCTGGGTCGCCAGCAAAAGATGAATTCCGCAAGCCCTTGCCTTCTGCGCGATCCGAATGATGCAATCCTCTACGTCCTGTGGAGATACCATCATCAGGTCAGCCAACTCGTCAATCACGATCACGATAAACGGCAGGACATCGTCAGTCGTTTGGTTGTAGCGGTCAATATCGCGCACTCCAGCATCCACAAACAATGCGTATCGCTTTTCCATCTCTTCGACTGCCCATTTGAGTGCTGCTGTCGCTTGCTTCGCTTCCGTAACGACCGGAGTTACCAGGTGCGGCAAGTTGTTGTACGGAGCTAGCTCTACCATTTTTGGATCGATCAAAAGCAGGCGCACCTGTTCAGGAGTCGCTTTGAACAAAAGACTGACAATAATCGAATTGATACAGACGCTTTTACCGGAACCAGTGGAACCAGCGATCAGTCCATGCGGCATTTTTTTGATATCCGCGATGATGGGTTCTCCACCGATGTCCATCCCTAGTGCCACGGCAAGCGGGGAGGAATGCTGCTGGAATTTTTCCGAGCCGATGATCTTCTCGATCAGAACTGGCTGACTGGACAGATTGGGCACCTCAATCCCGATTGCATTTCGACCAGGTATCGGGGCTTCGATCCGGATGTCCTTGGCTGCCAGGTTCAGCTTGATGTCGTCAATCAATCCGGTAATTTTATTCACCTTCACGCCCGGCGCCGGCTGTAGTTCAAATCGGGTAACGGATGGTCCTTTTACGATCCCTACCACCTGAGCACTGACGTTGAAATTAGCCAAGGTCTCTTCCAACAGCAGCTTTTGCAGCTGCGTATGCTCGTCGTCATCCCCTGTTGGCTCAGGGCTCGGATTAAGCAGCTCCAACGCTGGCAATTGATACGTTGGTTCTTCCAGCTCCCCCACCTGTTCAGTCGGTTCGACTGTGGCGCTGGATTCGCTTGCTGGAGTGTCGCAATGCTCTGGTTCTTGTGCAGAGAGGTTCAATTCCGTCTCCTTTGCCTCTGCTCGCTCCAAAAGCCGCGTCAATTCAGGGCTTCTCCACGGTTGGACAACCACTGAAGTCGGGGAAGCATCTTCATGAACACTCTCCATGACTGGCTGCTCATCGTCTACCAGATCTGCAGGCAGCTCATCTTCGCTTTCATCCTCGTCGAGGGAGATGCTGTCGTCCTCCTGCACCTGTGTCAGCTTTATTTCTTCCATTATAGCCGGTGCCGATTCTTCCAGCTCTTCATCCGCTTCTATCGACTCTACGATTGCCGCAGGCTCTTCGGTTTGGCTTGCGCTTGCCTGCCATGGGTAGTCGTGCGCTGTGGCGTCGTCCACCTGCTCCTCGTGAGTCATGTCAGAAATGTTCTGCGACTCGTCACTATGCCATGCGAGTTCTTCTTCTTTCCATTCACTCTCGTAGCTCTGCACGTCATCGGCTGCATCTGCCTCACGCTGATCCGTAAGCGTGTTGGTTCCAGCAGGCTCGTCCACCAGTACAGTCTCGATCGTGACTGCCACTTCATTTGTATGTAACTCAGCTTCGTACAGGTCCTCTACCGGCACCGTGGACGCTGTCTGCAAAGAAGATTCTGCTGGCTGTAAATCACTCATTTCATCCGCGAGTGCAGGTTGCTGCTCTCGGGTAAAAAGGAACAACGGCTCCTCATTCTTTGCCTGTACTTCCGTGCCATCAGAACGTTCTACCGCGCCATCCTTGCTTTGCGCTTCTTCTTTTTTCAATTGATCCCATCTCTTGAGCTGTTTGAGATTCTCTTCCTGTTCCTGACGCGGATACACGATTCCCGCCGTCGTATGGATGCGATGCTCCTCCTCTTTGGTAGCCGGAGTGATTTTCCCGTAAACGGGCGAAACAATATCAGACGGCTGATAAGTGCGTTTTTCCACACCCGCTAAACGCGATGGATTGGGAACTGGTGGAGTTGACGGTTTTTCAGCCTGTCTTTTATTCGCAGTTCTTGGAATCTCCGGCTGTTTTGGCTGCTGTGTATGCACGCTTGATTTTTCCTTTGACACCTGTGCACGTTCCTGAAAATCTGTCAATTCGTCTCGTCGCTTGGACTTCCGCTCGTTTTGGGGCGGTATGTATGCTTGAGCCTTGTTCGTCTCTTCTCGTATTTCTCGTTCACTGTTCTTTCGTTCCGGATAGTGATCAGGAACAACCGGGAATCGGAAATACCGCTGTTGATTCAGACTGAACTCATCATTTGTCCGATCGGTCTCCCGCTCTCTCGGGTAGATGCTTTTTGTCTTCGCCTGGAGCTGACGGGGATTGGAACTGCCGGATGGACGCACTTCATCCGTTTCAACCTGTTCATCTTCACCCCGGAAAAAACTCATCAGCTTTTGAAGCCACGACCACATGTTGCAACGCCCTTTCTCACTTACCTTCATTTCTCTTTTATTTTACCACGAAATAGGTCTTGATTTCGTTCAATTATTATTTTTTCGTATTTGCGAAACTTTTCACAGCTCTAATGCGTAAATAGTAGGAGAACTGAAAAAATAGTACATAGGGAGGAAGACAGGATGTGGAAGAAAAGTAGTGCCCTTCTATTAGCGGGTATGCTCGTCTTGACTGGATGTGCTGGCGAAGCATCGATGGTGCGTGACTCCATTGTGCAATCCTTGGATAAACCCAACTACGATTACGAAGGTACACTGAAATTGACTGGTGATTTCGACAAGCTGCCAGCAGCATTGGGAGAGACACCAGATGCTCAGGGAACAGCTCTTCTGGCTGCTCTGAAAGCCGGCGTATCCGTCAAAGGTTCACAGCTTGACCTGGAAAATACCAAGGCTGTGATTGAGGTTAACGACGACAAATTGCTTCGCGACAACAACTTGTGGACAGGAGACAAAAAAGCTTCTGTAGAGCTGTTGGTCAACAAGGATTCTTTCTTCGTGAAATCCCCGCTGGATAGCAAATATCTGGTGATGAGTGCTGATATTTCGGGAGATTTGACAGGTCTTGGCGCAAGTGAAGGTGTCAACCCTGCCAAACTGAAAGAATATCAGGAAAAAATGAACGACCTGACGATTTCCTTTATCAAAAAATACGTTGCAAAATACGGCTACAAGCTGAACAACGTGAAAAACCTGGGCGCTGCAACCGTAGAGCTGCCGAATGGTGAAAAAGTAGAAACCACTCATATCGCGATCCAGTTGGACGCAAAAGAGCTGGTAAACATGTTCTTCTACACGGCTAACGATGCAGTAGCCAGCCAAGATGTCAAAGCATTTGCAATCGATATGATGGTTCTCTCTACTTCTCTGCAGGAAGAAATGTTCCCAGAGGATGGCCGCACGACTGACGCTGAAAAGCGTACAATGGCTGAAGCCGCTGTAACGGCTGGCCTGGCTGAAGCGAAAGTTTGGCTGGATGAAGTAGGCAAAACCTACACAGTTGACAAGATCGTAGAAGAAATGAAAACTGCTGGCTTCCACGGATTGAACTGGAATCTCGACTTCTACATCGACAAGGATAAAATGCCTGTACAACAAAAAAGTGCTCTGAATGTTACCTTCCAAGTAGAAGAAATGAAAGAAGCACTGACGATTGGCCTCGAAGCTGACCAATACGCTTACAACTTCGGCAATGCAACCAAGTACGCAATCCCGGCTGCTAGCGAAGGTGTGACCGTGGAACAGCTGTACAACGATGAAAAAGCAATCGACAGCTTTAGTGACAAAGGCTTCTTCCGCCTCTTCGTACAAAGCACCCTCGATTCCTACAAAGCTCAAAAAGAGTGGGAAGCGGAATGGTCTGAGTGGGAAGACGTAGAGGAAACAGAAGCGGTTGAAGAACCTGCTGCTGCATAATCCTCAACACGAGGAAATGTGAAAAGCACGATGCCATCATACGGCATCGTGCTTTTTTCTTTCCCTCTATTCCTGTATATATCCGCGAATCGTATCATGCAGCTGTCCGTTGGTAGCCACTAGAGAAGCCAGCTCCTCCACCCGAAAAGCTTTGTGACGATAGGGTACTCCCTGCCAATCCGTAATCGTGGCACCGGCTTCCCTGGCGATGACAATCCCTGCGGCCACGTCCATTATACTGGATCTCTGCATCACCACGTAATCGAGCCAGCCATTGGCGAGCAGACACCAGTCCAAAGCAGGAGCCACATTGCGCAGAAGGCGCTTGGTTTCCATGACAAATGGCTTGGTAAAGGCCAGCTCCTCTTCTTTCGTGATGGAATGACGCCCGCGAATATACGTGCCTACTGCTCGCGTCCGATCTGTTCGCTGATTGACTGATATTCTCTTTCCATTTAAATAAGCGCCCTTCCCTTTTTCAGCCCAGAACATTTGACCTGCGACGGGATTGTAGACGACACCCAGCACCAGTTCGTTTTGAACTTGCAAAGCAATCGAGATGGAAAAGTAAGGAAACCCAATGAAGTAATTGTTGGTTCCGTCGAGCGGATCGACAATCCACAGATATTCCGCTTCTCGCTCTACCAGTCCCACCTCTTCCGAAAAGATCGTATGGGTAGGAAAATGGCGGTGCAACACCTCGATGATGCGCCTTTCGCTCTCTTTGTCTTCCGGCAATTTGACGTCATTATGCAATTCTGCATCCGGAACGAGCTGCTCCAAAAAACGTTCCTGTAAAAAGTCCCCTGCCAATTTTGCTGCTTCTTTGGCAATCTCCAGCATTTTTTCCAACACCTCTTTCACGTATCCATCGCGTTTTTGCTTGCACCTAGCGGGTACCATAACTATGATAGAGAGATACCTTTACTACCCGAATAGGGAGGGGATACCAGATGAACAGTGATTTCATCCGTCTGAAGCATCTGGAAGGCGAATTGAAGCTGTCCCAGATGAACAAGAACGTCGGCTGCTCAATTACCAGCAAAGAACTGGTGTTCTTTAAACCTCATTTGACTTACCATCTGTTTTTGCACGACATCGTGAGTATGGTCCCGGTCAACCAGGAAGCGATCCCCGTGCCCTTTCGCAAAAACTCGGCTAACCAGCGCCCTTTTTTCGACTCCCAAACCTACAAGCTGGTTGCCAAATGGGCACGCGTCGTATCCCGTTCTGGTATCGTGGAGAAAGAAAACATGGAGTTCATCGTTCCAATCTCCTCCAAGATGCTGTCGTACATCTCGCAATACAGCGGTCTGGTTCTCATCCGTTGAATCATGTCCGGCAAAAGCCTCTATTTTCCCACTCGGCGAAAATAGAGGCTTTCCTATTCATCCATCCGATTTACTTCTTCAGGACGATAAATGTCCCCGTTCCGTGTGCGACTCGCTTGTTGCGCTCGTCGTAGATACTGGTATCCATCACCACCAACGTTTGACCGCGATGTAAAAACGTCGCTTCCGAGCGCAATCGCGTTCCTTTTGCTGGACGCAGGTAGTTCACCTTCAATTCCGTCGTCACCGCATACTTGTCCTCAGGCAGGGAACGGTTGATCAGCGATCCCATCGTAGAATCAATCAGTGTAGCCAGTATGCCGCCATGAACGGCTCCAGTCGAGTTGTGCATGAACGGTGTGATCGGAATCTCGAAGGAATAGGTGCGCTCATCGAGAAATTGTCCCTTCAATCCTAAAAATCCGGATAAAAAGGCGCTTTTCCTCTCTCTCTTCTGACGAATGGACTGAAGAGCCAATTCGAGGATTTGACGTTCCTCGTCGCTCCCTTCATCCAAGATGTTTTTTAATTCTTCTATCATTTTTTCACTCCACCCTAAAATTGTCACTTCCTTTATTGTAGAGCAATCTATCGCTTTTTTCCACGCCGCCAGACTGCTGTGTGTGCTTGAAAACCCTCCATTCCGAGCCAATGTTCAGACTTTTACGGTTGTTTCTATTTAGGGAAAAGTGTTAAGATAGTGCAAAATAGAACGCAGGTTTTTCTATTAGGAAGGGAGAGATTTTCAAGTGGCTAGACTCAGAAGTGACATGATTAAAAAAGGCTTTGACCGCGCTCCACATCGCAGCTTGCTGCGTGCTGCAGGCGTTAAGGATGAGGATTTTGACAAACCGTTTATCGCGATCTGCAATTCGTACATCGACATTATTCCGGGGCATGTGCACTTGCAGGAATTTGGGAAAATCGTGAAGGAAGCTGTTCGTGCAGCAGGAATGGTTCCGTTTGAATTTAATACCATCGGTGTCGATGACGGGATTGCGATGGGTCACATCGGAATGCGCTATTCCCTTCCGAGCCGTGAAATTATCGCAGACAGCCTGGAAACAGTGGTTTCCGCTCACTGGTTCGACGGCATGATCTGTATTCCAAACTGTGACAAAATTACTCCTGGGATGATCATGGGCGCTCTGCGCGTGAACATTCCGACAGTTTTCGTTACTGGTGGACCGATGAAAGCCGGAAAGACCAGCGACGGACGTGCGATTTCCCTTTCTTCCGTATTTGAAGGTGTAGGGGCTTACCAAGCTGGCCTGATTGATGACAAGCAGCTGGACGAGCTGGAGCAATACGGATGTCCTACTTGCGGCTCCTGTTCGGGTATGTTTACCGCAAACTCGATGAACTGCCTGCTCGAGGCTCTCGGTCTCGCTATGCCGGGCAATGGTACCGTCCTCGCTGTCTCTCCAGAGCGCAAGGAGCTGGTTAAAGCATCTGCTGAAACACTGAAGCATCTGATCGAACGCGATATCAAACCGCGCGATATCGTAACCCAAGAAGCAATCGACGACGCTTTTGCCCTCGATATGGCAATGGGCGGTTCTACCAATACTGTATTGCACACCCTGGCAATCGCTCAGGAAGCTGGCATCGAGTACTCGATCGAGCGCATCAATGAGGTAGCCAAACGCATTCCAAACATCTGCAAGCTGGCTCCTTCCTCTGATTATCACATCGAGGATTGCCACGAGGCAGGCGGCGTTTCCGCCATTCTGAAGGAAATCGCGAAAAAGCCTGGCGCGATCCATCCTGACCGCATCACGGTTACAGGAAAAACGCTCGGCGAGAACTTTGCAGAAGCTGAAATCAAGAACGACAAGGTCATTCGTCGTCTGGACAATCCTTACAGCGAGTCTGGCGGTCTGTCCGTCCTCTTCGGAAACATCGCAGAGCAAGGCGCGATCATCAAAACAGGCGGCGTCGATCCTTCCATCAAGAGACACGAAGGCCCTGCCATCTGCTTCGACTCCCAAGAAGATTGCCTCGCCGGGATCGCTGCAGGCAAGATCAAATCTGGCCATGTCGTTGTAATTCGCTACGAAGGCCCTAAAGGCGGCCCTGGCATGCCTGAGATGCTCGCACCAACTTCTCAGATCGTCGGTATGGGTCTCGGCAAAGAAGTGGCTCTCGTCACAGATGGACGCTTCTCTGGAGCTTCTCGCGGAATCAGTATCGGCCACGTGTCACCTGAAGCAGCTGAAGGTGGACCGATCGCTTTCGTTGAAGACGGCGACATCATCTCCATCGATCTGGAGGCACGCACGATCGAATTGCACGTCGATGAAGCCGAGCTGGCTCGTCGTAAAGAAGCCAACTGGAAAGAATTCGAGCCGAAAGTGAAAACAGGCTACCTGGCTCGTTACTCCAAAATGGTTACGAACGCCAGCATGGGCGGCATTCTGAAAATCTAGTTGTTCGGATACACCCTTTTATAAGGGAGCTTCTCATCGTTTATCCAACGAGAGGAGGCTCCCTTTCTTGTTTTCTCCTCTCCCATCTACTGTATCAATAGTCCCTTGCCGAGGCTTGTTCAGGAAGGTGTCGTATCGTTTTTGGCGGAAAAATACCTGTGCTGAAAAAAGGGAAACCCCGTAGATAGTCGTGCTTGGGTGTTGTTCTAAGGTTAAACCTTGCTCATATTCAGCTTTGAGGATGGTTTTAAATGATCATGAAATGACGGAAAAAAACAAAGCTGTCGCCAGGAAACAGGAGAAATAAGCGAAGATCTTTGGGCTACCTACCGAGATAGAGTGAAAAAAACGAAACACGCTCTTAAGCGTCCACCCATGAGAGACTCCTTCGAGGCGGCTGCTTTGGACGCGGTTTCGTTTTTTTCACGGAGTCGGGCATTGAATCTCCTGCGCTGGTAGCCCAAGAATCTGGAGCGTTTTCTCCTGTTTCCTGCCCACCACTACGGTCGGATCAACTATTTAAGATAAACGGAGTACAAAAGACCTCTCACCGTCTGAATGCGACGAAATGAGAGGTCCTCAATGACTATTTCCTGTTTTAACAGGATTTGCTTTTCTATGATATTGAAACTATTTCATCACTCAGGCGTCTTACCTATAGAATCGCAAAAAACCTAAGCTAGGGGACTACATCACCCTACGCGCTGAAACGAAGCGCTTTTCCCAGGACGTGCCTTTAAAACTGGTGAAGGTCACACCCGGTTTCCCGTATGTATGTAAGAGTTTGTTATTTCCAGCATAAATCGCGACATGCGTGATTCTTTTGGATGACGTCGTCGTGCTCGACTTGAAGAATACCAGGTCTCCTTTTTTCAGATTGCTTTTGGACACACTGGATCCTTTTTTTGCTTGTGAACGAGAATCACGCGGCAATTCCTTGCCGATCGCCTCTCTAAATACACGTTGCGTAAAAGAAGAGCAATCAAACACAGCAGTCGTACTTTTGCTGGCACCAAATTTATAGGGCCTTCCCAAATATTTTTTCCCAGTATTGATCACCTTGTCTGCCTTGCTCTGACTCCAGGCGGCATGGGCTACTCCCACTCCGGGGTCTCCTGGAATCGGGGCTACCATCGCAGTTATCCCCAACGTAACTCCCATCAGGATGCTTACTAGTGTTTTTCTTACTTTCATGTGGTTCATCCTCCCTTTTGAAAAGTTTGGCTGACTTCTGATGTTTTCTACTCTACCACCCCTATCTTCTCTACGAAATTGGCAAAAAGTTACCAAATGCCATATCCACTTTAGGACAAGATTTCCACTTGACGCCCTAAAGCGCGGTTTTATAGGCATTTGTCAAATTTTCAGTTAATTTTATTACCAACATGTTCCTCCGTTTTACTCCAATTTTTTCCCCCACTAATATTGCTCCTTTCGCATATCCTGTGAGTTTTCTCCTATGTATCCTTGTAAAAAATCCCTACCACCCTGAAAACAGCTTGGTCTTTACTGGAACACTAGCTTCTCGTTGTTCTAGCTACTTGCAACATGCGAGGACTCATCGTAAAGTTAATAGGAGTTCGTTTTCAAGGAGGCACATATGCGACTACGTAATATCCCAGGCGCCGAGTCGGCCCTGAGAGAATATCCGACGTTCGTGGACAACCCGGTTTCGTACAAGGGAAAGTGGCGTGAACGTTTCGGCAATGACAACCCCATCCATGTGGAGATCGGCTGCGGAAAAGGGCGCTTCATTAATACACTGGCTGAGCGACACCCTGACATCAATTTTATTGCGGTAGAATTGAAAGCCGAGGTCGTCCTGAGAGCCGTGCAACGGACAGAGTACCGCAAGATCCCCAATCTTGCCTTTGTTCAATATAATGCGGCAGTTCTTACAGAGCTGTTCGCTGACCAGGAAATCTCCCGACTCTATCTCAATTTCAGCGATCCGTGGCCCAAAACACGTCACGCGAAACGTCGTCTCACCTATTCCAGCTTTCTGAACACCTATCGCCAGGTGCTGAAAGCAGACGGTGAAATTCATCTCAAAACAGATAATGAAAAATTGTTTGAGTTCTCGCTCAACCAATTTGCCGCAGAGCGTTTTCAAATGCGCAACATCACCTTTGACCTCCATCAATCCAAGTTGGCTGCAGACAATGTGATGACCGAATACGAAGAACGTTTTTCTTCAAGAGGTCAACGAATCTATCGTGTAGAGGCTAGCTGCCAAATCCAATAAAGTGCTTACGCTAGACTCCTCCAAGGGATCGCTTGCATGCCTTGGAGGAACCTCTTGATATTCGATAGGTTGAAATCCGTGTGAAAGGCTGAAGAATGCGCCAATGAAAGGATTAAATCACGATTTCTATTTATCCCACACATCCCTTTTGCTGCATCGTTTGAAAATTATCTCTTTTGGCTTGCTTCTATTTTATGCATTCTATTTATATGTCGATTTCGTACTCTACCAGGATGTATTTGGCACCTCCTTTCACACGACCTTATTGGTAACGCATACAACGGGATTTGTGGCTTCTCTCCTCTATCTGTATTTGCATGCTGTCACCAAAAATAACGATCGTTTCCTTCACTCGACTTGGCCTACTTGGATTATTCTCTTCTATGTCACCTCGTACATCGGTTCCAGTGCACTTAACAGTTATAAAATGACCGGTAATCATGATGCATACTTGATGATTCCTTATGGGGTTGCGGTCATGCTGCCCATCCGCCCCAAGCATTTTCTAACCATTCTCATACTGGTTCACAGTTTCTTTCTATTCGGTCTGAGTACGCTAATCGACGACTCATCTCTTCTCATATCCAAACAAATCAATACAACGCTTGCTGTCTTTATCTCTTTGATCGTCTTGCTCACATTCTACTCATCGTTTAAAAAAGACTTCTTTCATGGAAAAAAACAGCTCGAGATGCAAAAGAATTTCCGTACGCTTTTTGAAATCAATCCTTATCCACTCTTTCTTTCCCGACTTCATGATGGTGAAATCCTTCTGATGAATAAGACTGCTGTAAATCAGAACCCACATATCAAAGAAGGCTCTTCCCTGACAGATCTTCAATTTGTATTTAACAACCCCCAAGAGCGTCACGCACTCACAGACCAACTGCAACAACAAGGCAGCATCAAAAACTACACCCTCAAGCAAGAGCTTACTCCGGACTTTACGAGATGGGTGATGGTGAATTATGAGCTGATCGAGTACGACCATGAGACCTGTATCTTATCGGGCGTTACTGATATCACCCAGATGAAAAAGATGGAGGAGGATCTGACCCAACACGCTTCCACAGACGTGCTGACGGGAATCTTGAATCGCAGAAGCGGCATTGCCCTGATGCATAGTGCCCTTTCTCAGACCCATGTGGAGCATAGGGAGTCCATCATCTGCTTTGTCGATTTGAACAATTTGAAAGCGGTTAACGATCACTACGGTCATCAGGCCGGAGATGATATGATCAAGGATTTCTGCGCAGTGGTCAAGCAGCAGTTGAGCCCCGAGGATGTCTTTTTCCGCTATGGCGGGGACGAGTTCATCATTCTTTTTTACCAGAAAGGGCTTCAAGAGGCACAGCGAATCTGGGATGCGATCCAGCATGCGGCCGAAGCATACAATCGCACTTCAGGAAAACCTTATTCGCTTTCCGCTAGTCATGGATATTATCCATACGACCCAAGCAGGAACGTCTCTCTCGACGAAATCATTCATCTGGCTGATCAGGAAATGTATAAGGAAAAGCTGAGGATGAAAAGTGTGGTAAAATAGGGAAGGATCAACTTGGCTGAATAGACAAGATTGGGGGCAAAGCATGTCTACGTTTTATGAAGCAAAAAACCGTACACGACCGAGAACGCAATGATAAGCTGGATGCGCTCATCCACCTTCTAAAAGAAAGAGAACGGCAGGAGTAGATGCCGTTCTCTTTTTTTTCTATACATCCCTTTTTTGAAAGACGCGAATCGCCAGCAGCAAGGCGACCAGCCCGTACCCTATCGTATAGTAAATCATCGCCGTGCTCGGGGGTGAGGAGGTGCCAAAAATCCCTTGAGACGCAAAGGAAATCGGATTGTCCACTGTCTCAAACAAGGAAAGCGTGGTAAGCCTGAACAGAGAGTCTGTCGGGAACAGCAGACTGGATACGATCCCGATATTGATCAGCGATTCCTGGTCAATCAAGGAGCCCAGCTGTTCGACAAAACCGCCAATGAAGCTGATCCCGTACAGGATGATCAGAATGATTCCACCTGTCACGGTCGTGGTCATGCTGCTCATCAAGAGAGAGACACTGACCAGGATGACGGGCAGCAGGACAAAATAGCCCAATCCGGACAACAGCTGGCCCGCGCTCACCTGCACAGCCACCAAGCCACCCCCTACCCACTGGTTGATTGCGAGCAACCCCAGAAACAAGAGTGCTGCATACAGAATCAACATACTCGATAAGCCAAAAAATTTGCCGAGCATATATTGTTTGCGTGTCAAGGAACGGGCAAGCCACGTATCGATCTGGTGGCTCTCGATCTCTGAGGCAATGCTGCCGACACTGCTGAGAATAGCCAACAAAGCCGTAATGATGGAGCCAAAGTAGAGTCCCATGCCCAGCAATTGCGTAGAGAAGAAGCCCTTCATCATCACGCCATCGCTCCCAATACGCCCCATCATGTCATTCACTTCTCGTGCTGCGAACCAGGTCGCTACGCCAAAAAGAATGATGAAGGCAAGGGACATCAAGATCGTAATCGTAAAAATACGCTTGGAGATCATTTCCCTATACGTGATTTTGATGATTGGCCACATGCGCTTCTCTCTCCTTTTGCTGGACCCAGTACAAAAATACATCCTCCAGAGATTGCTGCTTGCGTACGACTTCATGAACAGCCGCACCGCTTGCGATTAACCCTTCCAACAAGGCAGGAACACGCCCATCCCGATCCAGCGTGACGAGCCAGGTCGTCTGACCCTCCACGTCTCTCAACAAGCGATTTTCGGTCACGAACGGCAAGAGTTCATGCCAGTTTTGGCTAGCCTGCTCCAGGGTAATCTCGATCTGAGGCTTGACTGCGCTCAGTTTGCGCCACTCCCCATGCACCACAAGCTCGCTGCGGTGAATAATCCCCACATGGTCACATACCGTTTCCATTTCACTGAGCAAGTGACTATTGAGAAAGATCGTTTTACCCTGATCACGCAGCTGCGCGATCAATTCCCTGACCTCTTTTCTTCCGATCGGGTCCAAGGCTGATGTCGGCTCATCCAGAAAAATCAAGTCCGGATCAGAAAGAAGCGCGCAGGCCAGCCCGATCCGCTGCTGCATGCCTTTGGAATACCCGCGAATACGCTCATCGACTCGTCCGGACAGACCGACGCGTTCTACGACTTCGTGGATGATTCGTTTTCGCTCACTTCTCGTAAGTCCGCATATTTCTCCGTGATGCTCCAGCAATTGTCTTCCCGTCAGCCAATCTGGATAACGGAACAATTCGGGCAAGTATCCTACTTTTCTTCGAGATGCCTCCGTCCCGATCGGCTGCCCCAGCATTGTCGCCTTCCCTTCTGTAGGATGCAACAAGCCGAGCATCGTGCGTACAAAGGTGCTTTTCCCGGCACCATTCTGCCCGAGAAATCCAAAGACGGTACCTCGTGGAACTTGTAGAGTAATCTCCTTGCATCCGCCTTTGCCATCGTATTGTTTGGAAAGCCCCCAGGTTTCAATTACATTGCCAGACATGCTTACCTCCTCTAACGGCTTAAACGGGAGAAAGCAGAGCCCACCAGTGATTGGTGGAAGGCTCTGCCATTCCGACTTCTATTTACTTCAGTTTTTTAGCCAAAGCCAGCAATTGATCTCCAGATTGCGCTGCACCGTCCAGCATGTGAATCGAACCGTAATGCTGCCACATCAAATAGGAGCGGTGCTCGGAATCGACGAGCAGACCAGGTTGACCGTTAATCTTCACTTCCTTGACCTGATTGTCCTTGTCTTCAACATATGGCATCGGCAATGTAGACTGCCAATCCTCGATGTCTACCATCTGTTTTCTCACATGATCCGGGATGAAGGGCAGTGCCAGCACGGTGTCGCGAAGTTCTGCCAGGTCAACATCCTGCGGTGCTTGCAGCTGCAAGCTGTCGACTACATTATAAGTAAATTCCCCGTCGTCGGATTTCAAATACATGTTGATGCTTTGCGGGACTTTCAGCGAGAAGCGTTCACCGTTCAGCTTGTCATCAAAGCGATTCTCCACTCCGATTTGGGCAAGCAGGCTGTTTGCCTTCTCTGTGTTGATCTCAAAATGCACCGTGTGAGCACCGTGTACATCCAGACCGTTGATCTTGACGTCCTCAGGCAAAGCGGGCAGCTCGACACCTGCTTCCACCGCCTTTTCCTTCGTCTCGTACCAGACGGAGCCCATGGAGTCCTTGTCAGATTCATCGATGCTCAGCTTGCCGATGCCATTCAGCTCCAGCTCCCCTGCGTTGCCAGAGGATAGCCACGATTCCGCATGCTGCAGATCTTCTTGTGTCACTTTTACAAAGGCTACTTTATCTACCCGGAAAATGGACAAGAGATCTTTGGCTGCCGCTTGCACTTGCGGGAACGAGAGTGCTGTCACGACGACTGCCGCCGCCGATACTCCTGCCATCCATTGCTTTGTACGTTTGTTCATATTCGCCCAGCTCCTCTTTTTCATTCGACTGTTTTGATCCACATGACTACCTGTCGTTCTTTGCTTGCCCTTGTTCATCTGAGCAGAGAATGCTTGCCACGCAGCGTCTGTATCTACCTGCATCGATTGGGGAGACGGGAAGAAGGTTTGCTCGACCTTTCCTTTTGTCCAGCTATCCAGCTCAGCCAACTCGATAAAATGCTCCAGACACGACTGGCATGTCTCCAGATGACTAGAGAAACGCTGGAACTCTTCGTGACTGCATTCTCCATCCAGATACGCCTGGATAAAGCCTTCATCCATGCATTTCATCATGCGTCCCCCCTCATCTGCTTGTAGATGCTCCGAAACTTCTTCTTGGCGCGTGACAGAATCGTACCTATCGACCCTACTTCAACACCTGTCGCTTTTGCCAACTCCGCGTAAGGAAAGCCGGAATATTTCATGACCAGAATGGTTCGATCTCGTTCGTCCAGCTCTGCCAACACTTCTCGCACGCTTTCGATCTCCTCTTTTTCCAACCACATCTCTTCGGAGGAAGGGGTTGATCGCTCTTGCTCAGCGGCTACCCGTTCCTGTCGCTCGCTTCTGCGTTTTTCCGACCGCAGATAGTTATAGGCTGCGTATACAGAGGCTTTTGACAGCCAAGCTGGAATATGTTCTATGACAGATCGATCGGTATGATAAAACGAGAGGAAAACATCCTGGGCTAGATCCTCGGCAGTTTGCTGGTCTTTTACAATCCGCATGATTTGGCGGACCACAAAAGGATAATAGGCCGTAAACAATTCCTGAAAGCTGTTTGACTCTGCCTTCAACCCGATTGAGTGAATCGCCAGCTTTGCCTGCATCTCCACTTCTTTCCCTCCTTTCGCTTCGTTCATCCTATAGAAACCGCCAAATCGATTTTTGTGACACCCTGTATCCATTTTTCTTGAAAACTTTTTTTCGGTCGCACTCACTATCACTCCATTCTTTTCCGATACACCCTATAGGGGGGAGTCTATGTGAACAAGGTTTCCTTTCTTCAAGAAAAAAGCTCATTTCATATGAAATACCCGGAGCAAAGCGACCTCGCCTTCTATCGATGGTTCACCGAACAACACCCGCAGGAAGCGATCGGCTGGTATCACCTGGGGCGAGAAAGAGAAGCCCGCGGCGAACAGGAGCTGGCGATTGCTGCCCACCGGCGCGCCCTGCATGCCAAGCCCGGGCCTTATTTCGAAGAAGCAAGGCAAGCGTACCAGGATTTACTGCGTGCCAAACAAAAAGATACATGGAAAAAACGTTCCCGACTCTTGCTTGGCTCGCTATTGTTTTTCTATCTGCAATTCGTATTTTCGCCGGGCTTGCTGACGGACCCGTTCCCTGCCCTTGCACCTGCATCCGCTGCGTCCGAATTGACGCAACAGCCTGGTGAAGAGCAGCCCCATGTCGAAGTGATTGCAGTACCACCATCTCTTAGTCTGTCCGAAATGCAAGAACAGGTAAGGCGCTATTTGGGAGCGCGACGCCCATCCTTATCACAGCCGTACACACTTCTGGTGGTTCCGCAGGCCCCGCTCCTGCAGCCGTTTACACCGCTGCTCTTCTATCAGCCAAAAGAAGTTCTCGGCGTGCTCAGGTACAATCCTCTCACAAGAAGCGTCGTCAGTGAAAAATGGTTTCCAACGCCAGTCAGCTACACACAAGAGCCATCTTTGAAAGAAACGAAGGATGCATTTGTCCAAGAACAGTCTGTTTTGCAGCACATCATCACGTTGCGCAATGCTCTTTATCGCCATGTTCAACTAAAGGGTGGGCTCCCAGCACGACTGTCCGATCTGGCAGGCGCCTATCCCGGCAACAGCTTGCCACAAATCCCGCTGCCTCCAGCTGATCTGGGACTGGCTGCATATCCGTATCATCCGGAACGCTTCGATCCTGCCCAGGCATGGGATTCGTTGCGTGAAGTGCTGCCTCTGCCTGGCTATCCGGAGCCTGCTCAGCCCCTTGAGCCAATGCAGATCCATCTGTTTCAGGAAGCTCACAGGATGGAGTTGAGAAGTGGCTCCCATCTGATTCGCAGCTATCCGATTGGACTCGGGAAAAACAGCTCCACGCCAGATGGGTATTTCACGATCCTGCAAAAAATCAGCAAGCCCCGTGGCCATGACAATATATACGGCACACGCGGCCTGGTCTTCATCCAGGAGGGCTACGCCATTCACGGGACTAATGATCCGAGCAGCATCGGAGAATACGCTTCTCTGGGCTGTGTACGCCTCCTCAATGAGGCAGTCGAGGAATTGTACAGCTTTGTCTCCCTCGGCACTGAAGTGATCATCTCTGCTCTGCCGAATGCCGGCGCTGCCTGGAGCAATCCGCCGCCTTTCATTCTGGAGCCAGGCCCAGAGGAAGAAACTCCTCATGTGGTCTACAAATGGCTGCATTGATCAATCGCTAGACAGGACGATACAAGATCAAAAAAGTTACGTTCCGCAAAAAAAGCGTGTCCTCCATTTTCCAGAGGAACACGCTTTTTTCTATAAACGCTCGATCGGTACATTTCCGGGCAGCTTGTAGGGGTCTTTTTTATCGATGTAATCATAAAACATGATTCCGTTCAAATGATCGATCTCATGCTGCATGACAATCGAGCCGTACCCTTTAAATGCCAGAAGCACTTCATTTCCATCCATATCGTAGGCTCTCACTTTGATCCTTTGATAGCGCGGCACATACCCTTTCACAGGTCGATCCACAGAAAGACAGCCTTCTCCTTCTGACAGATAGATGATCCCTACCGAATGACTGATAATCTTTGGATTGATCAGCATGTATTCGTGCTGATCCCCGTATTCGTCTGTGAAGTATGCGACGAACATCCGCTTATCCAGGCCGATTTGATTGGCGGACAGCCCTACGCCGGGACGCAAGCGGTACTGCTTGGATAATTCGGGGTCCTGGCTGTTCTTGAGATACTGCATCATGCAATGCAGCTCCTCCACCACTTCTTCCCCCGGCGGCAGGCTCACTTCCTCGGTCACTTTTCGCAGGATTTTGGCGCCTTCACGTACGATATCCTTCATTCGGATCGTGTATTCCCTGTTGAACTTGCTCAATTTCTAGCACCTCGTTCCTATTTCCCTAGTTCCTTTTTTGAATGGCTGACTACCGCTTGTAAACATGCAAGGACGGCAAAAACGCGCCCCCCAAGAGGAGAACGCGCTTTTGCATTTATTTTTCTTCTTCCAATTGACTGATTGTTTCTTCTGTCTCGGCTTCTGGATTCCAGTAGTCGAGCACCTTTCCTTGCAGGACTTTTCCCTCGATGAACTTCACTTGCTGCTCGCTAAAATCAGCGGTCCACTCAATGCCAAGCTCCTTGGCCAAACGCACTACTGTCAACAATTCTGACCAAGCGACATAGCGTTTATACCAGAAAAATTGAGGCTGCTCGTTCATGTATGGGTAGAGATCATCAAAATCGGTGTGTTTACAGTCGAGAGCTCGCTCAAAATTCACCTTGGCTCGTCGTAATTGCTCCATGAAAAATGGGGGTAAATCTGTTTTTGCGAAGTCAGACATAGACTTTCCCTCCTGTCTCCCGATTTATAGGTATTGTACCACGCCAAGAAAGATGTGCAAATAGCTGAAAGTGTTTGCTTACCTTATCTATTCAATTCATCAGCCGTGTGTGTCATTGGACTGAGTTTCTTCTGTCGGTGGTGGCGGAAGCTCAATACCTGGCGAAGTTGTACCAGGATCAGGCGTGAAGATGTCTGGCGGCGTCACGGGTATTTCTCCTGAATTCTCACCATTCCCAGAATTTCCTCCATTCCCGTTGTTTCCATTATTTCCATTATTGCCATGGTTCCCTGCGTTTCCTGGAAATCCACCACCTGGCTGCTCAGAAGTTCCTCCATCCGACCAGTCTCCCGGCTGCTGTCCGTCTCCCTCGATCGGGAATTCCGTACCATCCTCGTGGTGCTGTTCCGCTCCCTCAAACAGCTTTTCCAGCTCCTTGGTGTTCACATCGACCATTTTGGAAGGTGTTTTTTCCTCTCCATCCGCTGTTTTCGGCACTACCATATACTGGTACAAGGTCGTGCTGTCTAACACGTCAACGTATTGGCTTTCTGCCAGATCTTTTGCGATCAGGACGCGTTCGCCGCTTGGCTTGATGCGATACACATCATACGTGTAATCCGGCAGACCGCCAATCCAGCTCAGTACGACGACCACTTTGTCATTATCCAGCGTCATATCTGCGGCCAAATCAATCGGAGGTACGGTCTCTTCCTCCTCCTCCTGACCACGCAAGCCAGCAGGTTGAACGAACTGCCCGGACTTGACGCCTTTCAATCCTTCTCCAAGCACTTTGGAGAACATACCCGCCGTCATGCTGCTTCCCTGGGTCATCAAATGCTGTTTGTCCTCAGGCTCAAAGCCCATCCAGACTGCGGCCACGTACTCAGGCGTATAGCCGACGAACCAGGCGTCCTTATTCACATTGCTGCCGCCTGCCATCGATTGTGTCGTACCTGTTTTTCCTGCTACAGGACGACCAGAAATGCGTGCAGCCTTACCCGTACCTTCTTGCACGGCTCGTTCCAGCATGGTGTGCACTTCCCAGGATGCTTCCGGCTTCAGCACATTCGTCTGCTTCACTTCATGGACATGCGCTACGCCGAGGCTCCTGTTTTCGATCTTGCTGATGGAAAATGCCTCGGAGACAACGCCGCCATTGGCAAATGCCGTATACGCCTGAGCCATCTTCAATGGAGACGTCCCTTTGTCCAAACCACCCAGTGCGATCGCCAGATTTCGGTCCTCAGGCGAGAGATCAATTCCGAAATTCTTCAGGTACTTCAAGCTTTCGCCTACGCCAATCTCGTTCAACAGCCATACAGCAGGTACGTTGAGTGAGTCAATCAAGGCGCGGTTCATGCTAACGGAATCACTGTACTTGTTGTTGTAGTTGCGTGGCTCATAGCCGTTGAAGCTCTGCTTCTTGTTGCTCAGCGAGGAATTTCTCCCCCATTTCTTGCTGTTCAAATCAATCGCCGGCGCAAAAACAGCCAGAGGCTTGAAGGTAGATCCCGGCTGACGCTGCATTTGTGTCGCGTAGTTAAAACCCTTGGCTACGTAGTTGCGGCCACCGATCATGCCAGCGATTCCGCCGTTTTTGGAGTCGACCACGATCATCGCGGATTCGACACCACGCTGTGCGCCGTCTTTCGGAAAGTTTTTCGGATTGCTGTACTGGTTTACCATCGCGTCCTGCATATTGGAATCAAGCGTGGTGTAAACGTACCAGCCTCCGCGATACAGCTCTTCTTCTGTCACATCGTACTTGGCTTCCGCTTCACGAAATACGTAATCAATGAACGCACGATTGCCTTTTTTAAATCCACTTTCTGAAGTCACTTTTGTCTCCTCAGGCAGTGGCTCGGCTTGTGCTTTTTCTTTCTCTTCCAACGTGATATGACCATCTTCGTTCATGAGACGGAGAATCGTATCTCGTCTTTCTTTTGCCTTTTCCCGGTTTGCGAATGGCGCATACACAGATGGTGCCTTTGGAATAGCTGCAAGCATGGCCGCTTCCGAAATGGTCAGATCGGAGGGCTTTTTATTAAAGTACACTCTCGCTGCATCTCCAACACCATAGACGCCTTCACCAAAGTAAATCTGGTTCAAGTACATCTCGACAATCTGATCCTTGGAGTAGTTGCGTTCAAGTGCGACCGCAATACTCATTTCCTTGGTTTTTCTCCAAAAGGTTTTCTCTGCAGAGAGAAATACTCGTCTCGCCAACTGCTGCGTAATGGTGCTGCCACCCTCTGCTAATGATCCTTTTTTAATGTCATTCACAATCGCTCCACCGATCCTGACCACATCAATACCTTTGTGCTCATAAAAGCGCTTATCCTCTACAGACAGTAGAGCGTCGATCAGCATCGGTGAAATTTCATTGAAGGGTGTGTAATCACTATTTTTTTGCCTTACTAAACTCATGATTTTTTTACCGTTTTTATCGAAAATAATAGATGGTTCTGTCTTCAAAGCATCTAGTTTTGTAGTATCGATCATCTTTTCTCCTGCATACAACAGGGAGAAGTAACCCCCAATAACGCTGAGGATTAAAAAGATGACAAAAGAAACGGTAAACATCAGCAGTTTATTTTTCTTTTTGACCCGTTTCTTAGCCTTTGTTGCCATAACTGACCTCCTAGTTCGTGATCTCACACAATTATAGACGAAAACAAATAAAAAAAGTTTCCTGCCTAGGTATTGGTGTAAATTCTCAGCTGTTCTCTCTTTGTTGTATTCTTCATCTTTATAGGAGAGGTTCGCCATTTTTGTTAGTAACGGAAAAAACGGAGCGGCTACAACTCGGTATCACACCGAGTTGTAGCCGCTCCTTTAATGTTGTCATTCCTTATTTCAACAGTTTTTCCGCTTCAGCTACTACATTGTCCACGGTAAAACCGTACTCTTTCATGATTCTATCACCTGGTGCAGAAGCGCCGAACTGGTTGATGCCGAGCACTTTGCCGCCATCGCCCGCATAACGCTCCCAGCCGAATGGAGAACCCATTTCAACTGCAAGACGCGCTTTGACCTCAGGAGGCAGAACCTCATCACGATACTCCTTGGTTTGGCTCTCGAACAGATTCCAGCTAGGCATGGAGACGACGCGCGCCTCGATTCCTTTTGCAAGCAGCGCTTCACGAGCCTGCATCACCAACGAAACCTCCGAACCGGTTGCAATCAGGATCAGCTGAGGCTTGCCGCTTGGCGCATCTGCCAGGACGTAAGCGCCCTTGCTCACACCTTCAGCCGCTTTCTCGATGCTTTCTGCATGCACAGGCAGGTTTTGGCGAGTCAAAACCAGAACGACAGGCTCATCGGTACGGGAAATGGCGTATTTCCAAGCCTCGTTGGTCTCTGCCGCGTCAGCCGGACGCAGAATGGTCAGACCTGGCATGGCACGCAGGGATGCCAGCTGTTCGATCGGCTCATGAGTAGGTCCATCTTCCCCTACCGCAATGGAGTCATGCGTAAACACGTAAACGACTGGCTGTTTCATCAGAGCGGAGAGACGGATTGCAGGACGCAGGTAGTCGGAGAAGACGAAGAACGTTCCGCCGTATACTTTTACTCCACCGTGCAGGGCCATACCGTTCAATGCAGCACCCATCGCGAATTCACGTACACCAAACCAAATGTTGCGTCCTTCAAAGCTGCCAGGCAGGAAATTGCCGCCTTCTTTAATCAGCGTGTTGTTGGAGCTTGCCAGGTCAGCAGAACCACCCAGGAAGAACGGAACTGTTTTTGCCAGTGCGTTGATCGCGTTTCCGGAAGCTGCCCGTGTCGCCAGCTTCGCTCCTGCTTCGTACGCAGGCAGTTGCTGATCCCAACCAGCAGGCAGCTTGCCGTCTACTGCCATTTGGAACTGCTCTGCCAGCTCTGGATAAGCCTTTGCGTAGTCAGCAAACAGTTCTGCCCATGCCGCTTCCGCCTTTTTACCAGCTTCAGCCAAATCGCTGTAGAAAGAAGCTACATCTTCTGGCACATGGAAATCCGTATCATGGTTCCATTCATAGTTCTGTTTGGCCAGCTTTGCTTCGTCCTTGCCCAAAGGAGAGCCGTGGGAAGCACTGGAGCCTGCTTTGTTCGGACTTCCGAAGCCAATGATGGTCTTTACCTCAATCAGGGTTGGACGATCCAAATCCTGTTTCGCTTCAGCGATTGCCGCTTCGATTGCACCCAGATCATTGCCATCCTCGACACGCAGGTACTGCCAGCCATAAGCCTCGTAGCGCCCGGCCACATTTTCCGAGAAGGAACGAGACAGCTCTCCATCCAGCGAAATATCATTGGAATCGTACAGGACAACCAGCTTGCCCAGCTTCAGATGTGCCGCCAGGGAAGAAGCTTCGCTGGCCACACCTTCCATCAAATCGCCATCGCCGCAAATCACGTAGGTATAGTGGTTGACGAGGTCAAACTTGTCCCGGTTGTAGGTGGCAGCCAGATGCTTTTCAGCCATTGCCATCCCGACAGCCATTGCAATCCCTTGACCCAAAGGACCTGTCGTCGCATCTACGCCTGCTGTATGACCGAACTCCGGATGCCCCGGTGTTTTGCTTCCCCATTGACGGAAGTTATGGAGGTCTTCCAGTGAAACATCATATTTCATCAGGTGCAACATCGAGTATAATAGCATAGAGCCATGTCCAGCCGAGAGCACGAAGCGGTCACGGTCGAACCAACTCGGATTGCTTGGATTTACTTTCATAAAGCGGCTCCACAAGACATGCGCCATAGGAGCAGCGCCCATCGGCATTCCCGGATGACCGGAGTTTGCCTTTTCGATGGCGTCAATGGCCAGCGTGCGGATTGTATTAATGGAAAGCTGATCAACAGTTGATTGCTGAGTCATCTTACACGATCCTCCCTGTGTGTACTTGTAAAATTCGGGTAATAACATGACTGTCCAATTATAGCACAGTTGCTAGCTACAATCATGCAACGAAAAGAAAAAGGAGGGTAATCTCTTACATGTCTCCTACGCTTTCCTTAATCATCGGAATTGTTCTGGCTTTGGCCGGATTTGGCATGATGATTTTTGCATTCTCCAGCTCGCCCATGTTCAAAAAAAATCGGGTAAAGCTGCGAAAACAACGTACGGAACAAAATCAATCTCGACGTGAAGAAGCCTAGAGGAGCCTAAAGTATGGGGAAAAAATGGTTTACCATGCCTGTTGCCGTTCATCTTTTTCTCGTAAAGGGGACGGAGATTCTTTTGCTGCGCAGATACAACACCGGCTACGAAGACGGCAATTACAGTGTTCCCGCCGGACATATGGACGGTGGAGAAGAAGTCAAGCACGCCGCCATTCGCGAAGCGCGTGAAGAGTGCGGAATCGTGGTCCGAGAAGAAGACCTGCAAATCGTTGGGGTCATGCATCGGCACTCATCTGACGAGCGAATTGACTTTTTTCTCGCTGCATCGTCCTGGTCGGGTGAAATCGTCAACACCGAGCCTGACAAGTGCGACGAGCTCATCTGGGTGGACATGCAGAAATTGCCTGCGAATATGATTCCCTATATTCGTCAAGCTATTAGCAACTATCAACAGGGAACCTGGTTTGACAGCTTTGGCTGGAAGGAATAAATAAAGACACCCCAAACAGCCGTAGCGACTTCTGCGGCTGTTTGGGGTGTTCTTCGTATTATTCTATGCTTTAACGCTGTAAGCGTCTTCTGTTTTTGACTGCCGCAAGAGCCTCCATAAACTCTTCCTTATCAATGACATTCAGCTCGTAAAGCTCACGAATTTCATCCTCGAGCAGCAGCAAATCCCCCTCGGGATCACCCGTGTACACATGCAAACGGAATCGCTGCAGAAACGCATTTAAATCGAAGTCGTTCGGGCCAGTTTTCATTCGGATCCCTCCAGATCGATTTCCATCCTCGCGAGGACGGCATCGTAGTCAAACTCGACGGCAAAGCCGGTAATTACGACGATCTTCGCATGTGGATACGTTTCTTGCCAAGCTTTTTCCTCATCCGGTCGTAATCCGACGATGTACAAAGGATCAGCAGATAACAGTGGGTCTTCCATGCATTGTCGTATAAACGCATGGCATCTGTCCTGTTCCTGCGCAGCATTCAGGACTAGCACCGCCCTTTTCACTTCTCCTGATTTCCGTTGCTCTGCCAGCATCTCAAATGTCTTGGCCGTCGGCACCACCGCATTCACTTCAGGGAAACGGTCGAGCATCTCATCCAGCCAATCATCCTCATGCCAGGCTAGGTAGTACATCATCGCAGTAGACATGGTTCCAAACTCCTCATGAAAAGATACTAGAAATGAAAAAATCGCTTCGACTTTCTCGTACATTATAGCACGTACTGGTGCACATGCCCATTGTGTAGCTTGACTTCGCTGAATCCTTCACGTAAGGTAAAAAAAGCTAACAATTGAAGGGTTTAATGAAGAACGAAATCAAAAAAATGATAATGAAGCCTTCTACATACAAAGAGGGCTTACGTTGAAACGTAAGTACAAGATATATTGTGGAAAGAGGTATTTTCTGTGAATAAGAAGCACCTTGCCCTCCTGTTCTTGATTGCATTTCTCACCATGTTGGGCTTTGGCATTATTATCCCCATTATGCCGTTTTTTGCGGAAAAGCTTGGGGCATCCTCCTTTGATCTCGGCATTCTTTTCGCAAGCTTCAACATCATGCAGTTTATTTTTGCGCCGATTTGGGGTTCCCTTTCAGACCGAATTGGGCGCAAGCCACTCGTTTCATTCGGCCTGTTAGGCTTTGCCATCACGTTTATCCTGTTTGGTTTGGCAGAGAGTTATACAGAGATGCTCATCTATCGCATTCTCGGAGGCATCGTTTCCGCTGCATCCCTTCCGACCGTCCATGCCATGGTTGCTGATCTGTTTCCGCCCAAGGAACGCGCCAAGGGAATGGGGATCGTCGGCGCAGGGATTGGCTTGAGCTTTGTATTTGGTCCGGTAATCGGCGGATTGTTGAGTGGTTACGGCGTAGCGGTTCCGTTCTTTGTCTCGGGCGGAGTTGCGTTGCTCACGTTTTTTGTTATTTTGTTTGCCTTGCCCGAGAGCTTGCCCAAGGAAAAACGGAGCCATGCCCAAAAAAGGTCGGCCCCAAATCCGTTTAACGCACTTTTTGGCCCTCTCGCCTTGCTGTACACCATTTTATTTGTCGTCTCGTTTGCCTTTTCCGGTTTGGAGACAACCTTCGCGTTGTACATCAGCGATTTGTACGGCTTTAATTCCCGTGATCTCGGCTACATGTTTCTCATCATGGGAATCATTGCTGCCTTTGTACAAGGCGGCATGATTGGCAAGATGGTCAATCGTTGGGGTGAAGGCAAAGTGCTGTTCATCGGCATGTGCCTTTACGGAATCGGCTTTTTCACGATTCCCGTTTCCGGCAACTTCTGGGCATTTTCGCTCATTCTCGCGTTGTTTGGGGCTGGACAAGGCATGATCCGGGCTACTGCCAATGCAATGATCACACAGCGCACCACGCTTGGCCAAGGGGTCACCACCGGTGCGATCAGTTCAATGGACAGCTTGGGACGCATTCTGGGCCCGTTGGCTGGAGGCGCAGTCTACCAGTTCACGGCGAGCGGTCCGTTCATCCTGGGTGGTGTTCTGATGGTAATTGTGCTGTTCTGGTTCCACAGTCGCCATCAACGATTGCCCGAGCCTAGTGTGGAAGCCTAGTTTTGGAACATTCTTCACCGCTTGCAAGTCAGCTATCTCGCTCAGGGATAGCTGATTTTTTTGAACACGAGCTACTCGAACAACATTCCCTTGCCCGCCTTGTTCCTGCTTGGTAAAATGACCAAAATAACGGGAGGAGTGCGAAGGATGATTCGATATCCAGTCACCTTCAGCATTCCTCACAGCTTTATCAGAAGGAGTGGAACTTTGCGAATCCATCGCCTTGTGTCTTTCACTTGACCGAACCTACTTTGTGGAAAACGGTCACCCAAACCGAGGTACATATGCAGGGGCGACTGCTCGGTGGCTGCATCGATGTCATCCGTCATCTGGTCGGCACACCGTATGGGGATTTGAAGCATTTTCAAAAGCATTTTCTCCGAGACGAACCCATCCTCTGGTATTTCGAGAATTGTGAGCTGAAAACGGCCGATCTGCGCCGATCGCTCGTGCAGTTGAAATTGGCTGGCTGGTTTGATCACTGTTCGGGTATATTGTTCGGGCGTAGTCCCGCCAATCAGCCTGTTCAGGATTACACCGCGGAAGATGTGTACCATGATCTTTCCGCAGAGCTCCACATTCCGATCGTTTACGATATCGATTGTGGCCATGTCCCGCCGCAAGTGACCTTGATTAATGGCGCCTTTGCTGAAGTAACCGTGAAGGAAAACAAAGGAACGATTCGGCAAACCTTTCTCCCGTAGGAAAACGAGTATTCATAGGTAAAAAGGCTAGAAAAGCAGATTTCTGCTTCTCTAGCCTTGGTTTATTGAAGATAAAATAATCTAATTCATTTCTACATATTTCAAATCACCGTTGCCCAATGAATCCATGTAGATGCCTTGTTTCACGTTTTCGCCCTGCAGCCAGCTGTCTGTATAGAAATAGATGGGAGCTACAGGCATTTCATCCATCAATATTTGCTCTGCCTGGCCAAACAGCTGCATTCTTTTCGCAGGATCCAGCTCTTTGCTTGCTTGCTCCAGTAGCTCGTTGTATTTCGGGCTCATCCAGTTTGTACTGTTGTTTCCTTTTTTCTCACGGAAAATATCCAGGAAGTTGACGGGGTCGTTAAAATCACCCTGCCACCCTCTGCGGGAAACTTGATAATTGGTCTCGTCTACCGTGTCCAGGAATACCTTAAACTCCAAATTGGATATTTTGACATCAGCGCCGAGTGTCTGTTTCCACTGGTCCTGAATAGCTTCAGCGATCTTTTTATGTCCATCGCTGGTATTAAAAATCACCTCGATCGGCGGCAGCTTGCTAATCCCCAGCTCCTTCATGCCTTCTTCAAGCAACTGTTTGGCAAGAGCCGTGTCATGATCCTTGAAGTATCCATTCGGATTTACTGCCATCGTTGGTGGCAGGAAGCCTAGCGCAGGTACCTGTCCGGTCTGCATGATATTTTCTACGATCTGTTGACGATCAATCGCGTAGCTGAACGCCTTCCGGATTTTCACATTGTTGAATGGCGGCTTCTCAATGTTGAAGCCGTAATAGTACGTGGATGCTGTCGGTTTGGTAATCATCTTCCCGGAGTCCTTTAATGCCGGTATGGCATCGGTTGGCAAGCTGATTGTCGGAGCGCCTGCCCAATCCAGCTCCCCATTTTCAAACATCGACAAGGCCGTATTGTTATCTTCGATCATCGCTACTTCGATACGATCTACCTTGACGTTCTCTTTATCCCAATAATGGTCGTTTTTCAGGTATGTGATGGAGTTTTTATGTTCCCATTTCGCTAATGTGTAAGGTCCGTTTCCTACATGAGTGTCAGCTTCCATGGCCCAGTTGGGATTGGCCTCCGCCACCTTCTTATTGACCGGGAAATAGGTGGAAAACGCGGTCAGCTCCAAGAAAAACGGTGTCGGGTTAATTAATTGGACTTCGAGCGTTTTATCGTCTATTGCTTTTACGCCGACATCCTCAGGCGTTGCTTTCCCTGTATTGTAGGCTTCTGCGTTTTTAATATGGAACAGCTGATACGCATAGCTGGAAGCAAATTTTGGGTCCAGCGCGCGTTTCCATGCATATTCAAAATCTTGTGCCGTGACGGGGTCGCCATTGCTCCATTTGGAATCCCTCAGATGGAAAGTATACGTCAAGCCATCTTCAGAAATATCGATTTTTTCGGCAACCGCATTGTGAATTTTTTCGTCTGTGCCTTTTCTCGTCAAGCCATCAAAGAGAGTAGAGACTACCATGCTAGAAGTCGTATCATCTGACAAGCCTGGGTCAGCCGTAGATGGCTCAGACCCGATGTTGATGCGAAACACCTTCTCTCCTTTGGTTTCCGAGGAAGCAGGAGCGGTCGAGCTGGATGGGCTGGTCGTAGTCGCAGGATCCGCAGAGGTAGGTGCATTTCCAGAACAAGCTGTTAACACACTGGCCATCAGCACAACGGAACTGGTTAATACTGGTAATTTTCTAATCAATCGAATTCCCCCTTTTTTCCAGTTGCCATTACTATAACGCACCGAAATAGGAGGCTTGAAGGGTTCTGGTATAGATTTTATTTCAATTTATTTAAATTTTGTTTCTATTCTGCTTTATTTAAAGTCCTAAAGAATGATTAACAAAAATAACCATCCGTACCCTAATCTCCTATTCACTCTCCTGCATGTCGATCCACGCTAGGCTTAGCTCGTCAATCCTAACCTGCATGCGATCTACTTCCTGCTGCCATGCGAGGAGCTGCTGATAGCTTTCATGTCCTTGTTCGAGCCATTGCCTGCGCTCATCCCGTCCTGCTTCCAGTTGAGCAATCTCCCGCTCCAGTTCAGCCAGCTTATAGGGGTTCGCCTTTTTCACAGCTGGCTTTGTTTCTTGGACTACAGCGACCTCTTTTGGAGCTGGCACGCTAGCTTTGGCGAGCTCTCGCTGCTTGCGTTTATCTCGTGCCTCTTCATACGAACCAACATCGTGCAGGAGTTTGGCATCCTCCACCCAGTAGACGCCATCCACCATTTTTTGCAGGAAATAGCGGTCATGGGAGACAATGAACAGCGAGCCACGAAAATCTGCCAGGGCTTCCTCCAGTGTTTCACGGGCTTCGATGTCGAGATGGTTGGTCGGTTCGTCCAGAATCAACAGATTGATTTCCTGATGCATCATCTGAGCCAAACGCAAGCGCATTCGCTCACCACCGCTCAATTGTCCTAACCGCTTAAACACCTGCTCACCGTAAAACAGAAAACGAGCAAGAAGATGTCGCGCCTCTGCTTCTGTCACTGTGGCCACTTCTCGAAAAACTTCAATGACCCGTCGATTCTGATCGCCTTCCAGTGCCTGCTGAGAGAGATACCCCACTTTGACACTGCTGCCGATCGTCAAAGTCCCCTGATCAGGGGTCACATCGCCCAGGAGCATTTTGATCAAGGTGGATTTACCGCAGCCATTCGGGCCAAGCAGAGCTTTGCGCTCGCCGTATCGAAGCAAAAAGCTGGCGTCTACAAACAGCTCTTTTGCGCCAAATTTCTTGTGCACACCCGTTGCCACCAGCACGTCCTGACCACTGCGCTCCGTTTTTTGAAATTGCAGTCCCATCCGGTCTGCTTCCAGCCTCGGCTTGTCGATCCGTTCGATTCTCGCCAGGGCCTTTTCCATGCTTTTCGCGCGACGATGAAAAGCTTCATTCGGCGGATTCGAGCGGTTGCCCCATTCTTTTAGGCGCTTGATGGCTTCTTTCATTTTCTTGATTTGCTTCTGCTGCTCCTGGTAGGCAGCGAACTGGCGAAGCAGTCTTTCCTCCCTCTCCTTGACGAACGCACTGTAGTTGCCGATGTAAAACTCTGCTTCACCGCCGTCTACGTGATAAATCGACGTCACGACAGCATCGAGGAAGTAACGGTCGTGCGAGATAATCAGCACGGTTCCCGGATAGCTCTTCAGGAAGGTCTCCAACCATTCCATCGAGTCGACATCCAAGTGGTTGGTCGGCTCATCCAGCAGCAGAACGTCGCTTCGCTGGCATAACAGGCGCGCCAGGCCTGTTTTCGTCTTCTCTCCGCCGCTTAGCTGCGCAAAGGACGTATTCAAAAATTCGGGTGACATGCCCAGCCCCTCTGTTACCTGTGCCATACGGGTCTCCCACTGGTAACCGTCCAGCAGCTCAAATTCTTCCTGCAGCTTCTGGTAGCGCTGCATGAGTAGCTCCAGCTCTTTTTCCGAGTCGAAGGCAGCGCTCATCTGCTCTTCCAGCACGCGCATCTGCTTCTGGATCTTCCCGACTTCAGCGAATGCCTCCGCGATCACATCGCGCGCAGACCAGGCTGGATCGTATTGTGGCGTTTGCGGCAGATAGGCCCATACGCTGCCTTTTGCACGGTATAGCTCTCCTGCATCTGGCGCCTCCACTCCTGCCAGCACCTTACACAATGTCGTCTTGCCCGCGCCATTCGGTCCTACGATCCCTACGCGTTCACCTGCTTTTATTTCGAGGGTCACATCCTGCAGAACAGGATCTGCTCCGTATGATTTTTGCAATTGTTTGGTAGCCACGATAATCATGTTTGATTTCCTCCTAGAAATGGGGTTGCATCGGATCGGTATTTCCGGTAAAGAACGCAAAAAAGCTGCAGGCATCTACCCGCAGCATCATTCGTGATCCATTCGTTTTCGTCAAAGCACAAAAATCACGCTTTGCACGTCACGTAATCCTTGCTAGCTCGCACTAACAAGTTCTCCCCGATCGATGGTTGGTACGCCTCTGGTTTTCCGTTCAGTTGTTTGGTTAAAAAAGGGCAGACTGATCCCGTTGACAGTAAAATCATGTGTCATACTGGTAGTCTCTACCACAAACCAAGCGTGAACGGCTCCAACCACGTACCTACACCTCCCTTTCAAAAGAGAAAAAAAAGGAATATGTTTAGACTATACAGCAAGCGCAAAGGAATTTCAACAGAGAATGTTACTCCTGTTCCTTGGAAAAGAGCACCTTGTTCGTATCCGCATCGACGAAAACAACGGTCGTATAGGGAGGTAGCTCCGCTTTCGCCACGACATAGGGGTAAGTGATGACCTGCGGATACATTTTATCCGGATCAGGAGAAGTCAGTTTGACAGAGACGATGAGCTGCTCCCAGGTCCATTGCGTACCGGTTACCTTCAAGCCATAGCCTGGATTTGGCGACTCGCCACGTGCAATGACGAACAAATTTCCCTGCTGGTGAATGCCCTGGTTCATTTTGACCGATTCGACGAACTTCTGCTCTTCCGCTGTCAAGCTATCCGGTTCCAGCAAAGTCAAACCGCCCTCTTTGAGGACCGTTATGATCTCGATTTTCTTTTGCTGAGCGTTCCAAGAAATCTCATGTCCAGCCTGTTCAACAACCCATCTAAGGGGCAGATAGACTTCTTGATCCCGCAGCACGGCATGCTCTCCGTTTTCCTGCTTTTGACCGTTCACGGTGACCTGTTCCTGATCAAGCAGGAAGGTCAGCAAGCGGCTCTCCCCTATTTCCAGCGTGCCAGTATTTCCGTTCCGGTTCCATGTCGCTTGGAGGACCTTCGCTGCGTCTTGAGCGACAATGTACGTTTTTTCCTGTATAAGGATGGGTTCCTTAGTCAAATTTTTCAATTGTCCGTTCACCATTAAGGTCGCAGGGATAGGAGCATTCACTTGGAATGTAGCTTCAGCCGGTAATGTCATCGAAGAAAATCCGATCTGCAATCCCAGAACTATCGCTAAGACGGTCTTGCCCTTCATTAATGCCAACCTCCATTCATTCTGTTCATTCTTGCCGGTTCTACCCTGTAAGACTAGTGTTCGATTCAATTCGTTTCATATCCTCTAGCCTAGTAAGAAAACCTAAATAGCCGAATCCTTCTTATTAAAGGATTCGGCTATTTTGAACATCTTCATTAAGCTTTTTGATCATTTCAAACAGTTTGATTAATGTTGCAGCAGGCTTCCCATGTAGACGACAGCCGGGATGGTGAGCAGCGCAAGCAGGGTGGAGATTAATGTCGTCATCGCCCCCATCTCTTCATCGCCTGCATAACGCGCAAACAAGATCGAAGCCAATGTCAAGGTAGGCATCGCTACCTGAATCAAGGTGATGCTGGCAATCTCCGCATCAATCGGGTACACGGATAGCAAGAGCGCTGTCAGCAAAGGAAACAAAAACAGCTTGAAAATGATCGGAACACTGATCAACCGGATAGGTACAAGGCGTTTGGCCAGCAAAAAATGAGGCATCAGCATCCCGATATACAGCATCGCGAGAGGGGAAGCCAGCTTGGACAACGTCCTGAAAATTTGCTTGGCTGGCTCGGGGGGAACAAATCCGATCAAAGCGAAAGTAAGTCCACCAACAATCGCAAGCATCGGGATGTTGATCAAGGATTTTAATCCCCTCAGAGAGAAGGCCCCTCTTCCTTGCAGCATCATGACTCCGACCGTCCACAAGACGATATCAACACCCGCATCGAAAATAGCTGCCAAAAGAGCGCCTTTTGGACCAAATAATGCAGCGCAGAGCGGAATCCCGATAAATCCGGTATTTCCCAAGCCAGACAAAATAGCGATCTGTCTTCTTTTTTTCTCATCTACGGGCAGCGCACGAGCACCCAGCCAGCCCATAAAAATGCCGAAGCAATTCAGAAGAACAGAGATGAGGAATGTGATTATGATTTGCGTCCAGAGCTGGTCATCAATCAGGGTTTGAAAGATACCATCCAGGATGATGCATGGCAAAGCCACATTAACAATAATCGTGATGACGAGCTGTCTCGAATCATTCGTCAGCGGCTGTCTGAAGCCGATGAAGCCCCCAATACCGATGATGACAGCCATAATGAGGATCGATTGCAGCAACGTTTGGAATTCCACGTCCTATCCTCCGACCTATGGTTCCACAGGGAGCCACAACAGCTTGTCAGGCTCGCCTTTTTCACAGGACCGCAGCAAGTCTCCACAGATGGGTACCACCTGTTCGAGCGGCACGCACCAGTTAGCTGGAAATGCGATCTCCTCTCCCTCGATCACCAAATTCGACATCAGGGCCGATTGCTTGTCCGTTGCAAGAACAAAATGGCGTTCAGCGGGTTCATGCTCCTTCCATTGCACCAGAACCTTCCCGTGATTGCCGCCTGCAACCACAAGATCCACATGATCCCCATAAGCGGCATGAACCAGCGTGTGGGATATGCCATTGAGCTGCGCAATGCCTTTTAACACCTCATGCCAGGCTACATGTTTTTGTTCTTCACCCGTTCCATCCATATAGACACGCCAATCGTTTAACATGTTCGATGACTCCTTTATCTTCTACTGTTCCATTACTTGTGTTGATGGAGAGAATCGTTTCCTTCATACCGTACCCATTGTACGCTTCTTTCCCAAGTTGCTCAACTGTCAAAACCAATCCCCTCTTCAGGCGTATACATACCCTTGCTGTCATACGCGTACACTATAAAAAAAGTGGAAGGAATATTAAAACCAAGTAAATTAATCAGATTTAGCGCTTTTGTTATTGACAAATGGTATAGCGAACCATAACATATATTCATAAAATCAGATCAAGTTAAAGGGGTTTTATTCATGAAGAAGGCTGTTTTCTCACTGTTATTTGCAAGTTTGCTCATCGGAATTACGGGCTGCGGCACTTCGGGCTCCGGTTCCACTGCCCCACAAACTCCGGCTGCTCCTAGTCCTGCTCCAGCAGAAGGAACACAAGAGCAATCCTTGCTGGACAAAGTAAAAGCGGAAGGCAAACTGGTGATCGGTACAGAGGGAACCTACGCTCCATTTACATTCCATGACCAGTCCGGTAAACTGACTGGCTACGATATTGAGGTAGTGACAGAGGTGGCGAAACGGATTGGCGTCGAACCTGTTTTCCAGGAGACACCGTGGGATGCGATTTTTGCAGGTCTGGATTCTAAACGATTTGACGTCGTGGCCAATCAGGTAGGCATTCGTCCTGATCGCCAGGAAAAATATGATTTTTCCAATCCGTACACCGTATCTACGGCTGTTCTGGTGACTCACAAGGATAACACTACTGTGAAAGACTTTGCAGACATCAAAGGACTGAAAGCCGCACAAACCCTGACTAGCAACCTGACCGATATCGCGAGAAACAATGGTGCAGAAATTGTTGGCGTAGAAGGCTTCAACCAGGCTATCGACCTGCTCGTCTCCAAGCGTGTCGATGTGACGATCAACGACGGTCTGTCCTTGCTTGATTTCCTGAAGCAAAAACCAGATACGCCGATCAAAATTATCGCAAAAGATCCGAACGTAGCGAAAAACGGCTTCCTTTTCCGCAAAGGCAGCACAGATCTGGTCGATGCCTTCAACAAGGCTTTGGACGAGATGAGCAACGATGGTACCCTGAAACAAATCTCCGAGAAATGGTTTAATGAAGATGTTTCCAAATGATTGGTTTGATAACCCAGAACGATTGAACCGATTGATTGATATTGCGCAAAGCTCCTTTCTCCCTCTGGTGAAAGGAGCCTTGCTCTATTCTCTCACCTTGGCCATCATTTCCTTTTTTATCGGCCTGATACTCGCGATCCTGACCGCTCTCGCCCGGATTTCCGGGATTCGTCCGCTTGTAGCGCTCGCTCGCATCTACGTTTCGATCATTCGCGGTACCCCATTGCTCGTGCAGCTGTTCATCATTTTTTACGGCTTGCCCAGCATCGGTGTGATGATCGACCCGATTCCCTCCGCCATCATCGGCTTTTCCTTGAGTGTGGGAGCTTATTCCTCCGAGGTGGTTCGGGCTGCGATCCTGTCTATCCCAAAAGGACAGTGGGAAGCTGCCTATTCGATCGGGATGACGTACTGGCAGGCATTGAAACGGGTGATTCTCCCCCAAGCGGCTCGGGTCAGTATCCCGCCTTTGTCCAACTCCTTTATCAGCTTGGTGAAGGATACCTCGCTGGCTGCTGCCATTCTCGTCCCCGAGATGTTTCGCAAGGCGCAAGAGCTGGTCGCATCCACCTATGAGCCACTGCTCCTGTACGTCGAAGCAGCTTTTATCTACTGGATGATCTGCTTTGTGCTCTCCATCTTGCAGGACCGCATCGAAAACAGACTGGATCGTTATGTCTAAAAAGCAGGTGAATAGTTACGATGATTCTCGTCCGAGATTTATATAAGCAGTTTCACTCCTTGCAGGTCTTAAAAAGCCTCTCTCTTTCTGTCCCCAAAGGGAAGGTCGTGGTGATCATCGGCCCTTCCGGTTCAGGGAAGACTACGCTGCTGCGATGTCTTAATGCTCTAGAGCAACCCAACAGCGGTACGGTCCAGATCGGGGAAGTAAAGCTCGACTTCGCTCAAAAAGTCGATCGTGCCCGCATTCAACAGTTGCGCCGACAGACGGGGATGGTCTTCCAAAGCTACAACCTCTTTCCACACATGACAGCTCTGCAAAACGTCATGGAAGGCCCGGTGACTGTGAAAAAAGTGGAGCCACAAAAAGCGCGGGCAAAGGCTTCGGCTGTACTGGCAAAAGTAGGGCTGGCTGATAAGGAGGCGCATTACCCCGCTCAATTGTCTGGCGGTCAGCAACAGCGTGTAGGCATAGCCCGTGCCTTAGCGATGGACCCCCAAGTGATGCTGTTCGACGAGCCTACCTCTGCTCTCGATCCGGAGCTGGTCGGTGAAGTATTGAAAGTGATGAAGGAGCTGGCGCAGGAAGGAATGACGATGGTCGTGGTCACCCATGAAATGAGCTTTGCCAAGGAAGTGGCGGACGAAGTGATTTTTATGGATCAGGGGGTCATCGTGGAGCAGGGAACGCCTGAGCAGTTGTTCCGCAACCCTCGTGAAGAACGTACACGTCAGTTTTTACAGCACCTGCAAGCGAAGGATGCCTGAATGTGAAAAGCCCCTCTGTCCATGTATCATCGAACAGAGGGGCTTCTCTCAATCAAGACGATTCTCAATCATCGCAGAAGCACAGCACCAGCAAAATAATAATGATAATCCACCAAAAACCTCCGTCAAAGCCAAAACCACGCCCCATTCGACTCTCTCCTTTCAGTCATGATTGGAAGGCGCTGCCTTATACGGAAAAGCAGCGTTTCACTTATCAATCTATGAACAGGGGGTCCCGTCCGCGTGGATGCCTGTCTATACAAAAGCCTAAATCTCTAAAAACGGGTGATTGCCGGATCACATTGGCGATAAATTAACAATGACTTCAAACTAGCTATACGCCTGCTTAACATCCAATCTTTAGTATAAAAGATGTCAGCTAAACGATGGACATGACGTCCCCGTTTTTCCGCCCGTTTCGCCCCCTATTGCGGGCGGATTTTTTCCACCAAAAGAGGATGCACCACAAGTTGATTCACCACTTGTGAGCATCCTCTTATCCTTCTTCTACTTATTCGAACCGCGAGAATTTTTGTTCAGCTGGTGTTCGGGGCGCTGCTTGCGGTGCTTCTGCACGATCAAAAAATCCGAGGTGCAGGAACCCGACGATCTTTTCTCCTGGCTGGACGCCAAGAATTTGGCGGGCCTTCGGATCCAGGTTGTGCGGGTTGGTTTTCCACACTACGCCGAGGTCCTTCTCCCAAGCGAGCAGCTGAAAATTTTGAATCAACGCACTGGTCGCGCAGAAGTCCTCTTCCCACTGTTTTTGTCGCGGGTCCTCGTTCATGATGACGATCAGAAAGGCGGAAGGCTCGCTAAACAGACCGCGACGCTTTTCCTGTTGATCTGCTGCGAACGCTGGCATCATGCGTTCGATAAAATCAGCCTTTTTTTCACTGGAGACGAATAAAAATCTCCATGGCTCTCTTAATCCGTGATTGGGTGCGTACACCGCATCGTTGAGCAGCTCAAGAACCAGCTCTTCAGGAACCGGGTCAGGCTTGTATCCTTTTTTTATGGAGCGTCGTTCTCGAATAATGGAAGCAATCGACACATCATTCACCTCTTATGTAAAAGTAGTCGCAGACCGTTTGTTTTGATAATGGTTATCATTTTCATATATTATCCTTTACCTGCTAGAAAATCAAGTAAAACATGCATAGACAAAAACCCGGACTTTTTGCCCGGGTTGATTTATATCTAATGTGTTAGTCCATCATCTGTACCAGTTTTCGAGAGACGAGCAACAGGATGGCTCCCATCACAATGGAAATTGCACCGATCAGGCTGAATACCTCAAAGTAACCCAATGACTGCGTAAAAGCGGCCAATTTCCCACCCAGAATATTGGCAACGCCCGTGCTCGCCAGCCATACCCCCATCAGCAAGGAAGCGAGCTTGATCGGGGCTAGCTTGCTTACCATCGAAAGCCCGACTGGTGAGAGAAACAACTCTCCTAGTGTGTGCATGAAATAGGTAAGGACAATGAACAGGATATTCGATTTCACCACCACATTCTGTTCGTCACTTCCCGTTTGCAGGACAGCCAGTATCAAAATCATGTAGCCGATTCCCAGCATGATCATGCCGATCCCCATTTTGGTGGGAATACTCAGATCTCCTTTTTTCGAGGCAGCCAGCTTGATCCATACCGAAGACAAGATTGGCGCAAAAATGACGATAAACATCGGATTGAGTGACTGAAACCAAGCTGTAGGCACTTCCCAGCCGAATACATGCTTGTCCACAAATATATCCGTATAGAGCGTCAAGGAGCTGCCCGCCTGTTCAAAGCCAGCCCAAAAAAAAACGACAAAGCAGGTGATGATAATGATGACGGCCGTACGTTGTTTCTCCTTCTTTGTCAGCGGTGCATGTGCTGCTGCTGCTTCTTGCGGATCTGGTGATTTGCCGACAGGTCTTTTACCAATGTCCCCCAGGTATCGATCTCCCAATGAATTAAACAGGATCTGGCCAATCACCATCCCGATGGACGCTGCGAGGAAGCCGTAGCGATAGCCGTAATGGACAACCCCTTCCACCGTCGTCTTAAAGATATCCTCTGCCAAGTAGCCGCAAACCAATGGTGCGATGAAAGCACCTACATTGATTCCCATATAAAAAATGGTGAACGCTGCATCCTTGCGCTGATCCTGATCCGAATACAGCTCACCGACCAGTGTCGAGATGTTTGGTTTGAAAAAGCCGTTTCCAATGATCAACAAACCAAGACCTGAATACAGCCCTACCAGGCTATGTTGGGCAAACAGCATGAAATTGCCTAACGCCATCGCTACTCCGCCGATCGTAATCGCCAGTCTTCTGCCGAGATAGCGGTCTGACAAATAACCGCCAGCAAGCGGCGTAAAATAGACAGCGCCCGTAAAAAATCCGTATAGGCTCATGGCTGCACTCTTTTCGAAGCCAAGCCCTCCGCTGACAAAGGCCGTCGTCAAATACAGCGTCAAGAGCGCTCTCATGCCATAATAGCTAAACCGCTCCCACATCTCTGTCAGGAACAGAAGGTACAGACCCGGTGGGTGTTTTTGTCTCCCCTGTTTGCTCAGGGTTGCATTCATCCCATCTCCCCCCTTTTTCATTCGGCTGGACCGATTGCACCTTACCCGATTTACTATTTGTCAGAACGCTCTTTTTATGCCTCATCCGGAACGCTCCCTTGGAAAAACAACATACGGACCTCTCATAGAGGTACCGTTTGTTGTCGTCCCTATTTAGCGTTAGACAAACCCCAATTCATCTGCCAGCACGAGAAACATGGCGTGCGACCAGAGCAGCGGTACAGCAGGTGGCCCTTCGCTTTCCAGCCAGCGATGATAGTCTTCTGGCGCAAGCAGGTGCTCCTGTACCTGCTCCGGCAAGCCCGCAGGCTGGTCTTTGGTCGCGATCCATACCAAGAGCTCCTCTGCCTCTTTGCGTCTGCCGACTTGAACGTAATACCAGCCCAGCCAAGCGGTTAAAAGCGGCCACTGCCCTCCTCCGTAATACGTGTCAGCAGCATAGCGGTGAACCCCGTTTCCAGTCAGAAGCTCCCGCTCAATTTGCGCCACAGTCCCAGCCAACAGGGGATCATCGATACAAACCAAGCCAAAGGGCAAGCCAATCCACAGCGAGCTTGCATCTACTGCGGGATTTCCCAGCGATTTTACAAAGCGATTACCCAGCACGCCTTTTTCCCGAACAAACTGCCGGATTTCAGCTGCCAAGCTGGCGCATTCATCGGCACGCTGGGGAACATGTGGCTCCATTGCCTTGATTCCCGCATACAATGCAGCGAGTGTTGCCGGATGCAGCTTGTCTCCCGCTTCCTCCCAGCAGTCGAAGTTGGGCAAGCGCCAGCACGCCGCCAAATAATCCAGCGTCAGCTCGATTGAGGGTGCGAAGGCTTGAATCCATTCTCGCTCGCCGCTCATGCGGACATGCTCGGCAAGTCCCCACAGCCAGGTACCGTAGCCATCCAGTTGGAAGCTGCCCCACTCGCCCGCTACCTCATCCCCCTCTACAGTGTAGCGGGTATGTAAAAACAAGTCGTTCCAGTGGACTTCTCCCTCATGCTGCCGTACATAGGCAATCGCATGATGCGCTTTACCAGCATGCTTTTGAATGACCCCATCACACCATTGGTAAAACCGGCGAGCGCTCTCATGCTGACTGACGCGGTTCATGGCATACGCTGTAAATGCCCCGTCACGCAGCCAGGCATAGCGATAGTTGGCAAACCCGGGAGAAGCCAGGTAGGCGCCAGTCTTGGACTGATTTTGCCTGATCAGCTGGATGCTCTTCGCAATGAGACTCTCCTTGGTCACGACCATCCCTCCTTCTGCTACCCTATGCTCGCGCGCTTGCAGATAGTAAAAGGAAAAACTCCACCGTCATAGGCGACAGGTGGAGTCTCATGTGTCATCTTCAATCTTTCTCTGTACTTTCCGAAAGGCTGAGATAGTGCTGAAGCTCTTCATAAAAGGCCGGATTGCATGCCATGACGCTGCTTTTCTGGTCGAACGGCAATGGAGTACCTGCCATCGAGGTCACACGCCCGCCTGCCTCTTCCACAATAATTCTTCCTGCCCCAAAGTCCCAAGCGTTCAGGGAAAGGCTGACATAGCCATCCAATCTCCCTGCCGCGACATACGCCATCTCCAGGGCTGCACTGCCCAAAAGTCGCATGCCGCGCACTTTGCCTGCCAGCTTTTTCACGATCAGATCAATGCCCATCTGCTCAGCCCGTTCATTCCAGAAGACACTGGTGCACAGCAAGGCCTCTTCTAGTCGAACATGCCGTTCCAAGCGCAGCAGTCGGTCGTTCAGAAATGCTCCTTCTCCTTTTACCGCATAGAACAACTCGTCGCGTGAAGGATCGTAAACCGCTCCGACCAAACCCTCACCTTTGTGATAAACGGCAATGGAGACGGAAAAATTGATTTGCTGATGGACGAAATTGGTCGTTCCGTCGATGGGGTCTATTACCCACAATGTATCGTACTGACCTGGATCTCCGACAAAGGTCCGTTCCTCCCCCAAAATTCCGTGATCCGGAAAGCGCTCGAGAATCAGGTTGATTACATGCTGCTCGACTTCTTTATCTACAGCCGTAACCAGGTCGGAGGCAGATGTCTTGTATTCTACGGTAAACGGCTCTCTCATACGTGCCAGACTCAATTGTCCCGCTGATCGGGCACAATGCAGAGCCAGCTCCTTTAACGCCGCCAGTGATGATGATTGCACACTTATCGCCACCCAAACATGACTTTGCCTCTAGTGTACCATACTTTACCTCCTGTTACACCCTGACTAGAGGCAGTAGGCTAGAAAGGTGGTCGCCCTGTTTCCTTCCCACCACTACGGCTGGATTAACTTGCACGATAAGAGGGAGATCCGATCTTTTCCTCGGACCTCCCCCTTTACGAAAGCTCTCTAGCAACAACGTGTAACTCCGCCTTTTTCATAACGCTCACGCAAAGCATAGATGTAGTATTCGCGCTCTGTCATCGGGAAAACTCCCGGCGAAGCATGTGTGATATACCAGTGCTGCAGATAACGATCGTAGTCCGGCATGCCAAAGATCGTCTTGATCGCGGAACTCACACGGCGCAAGGACTTGCGAATCGCTCTCCACTTTTTCCTCATGCTACGTGATGTCCCGTTCCATCCAGGATATCCCCTTTGGACTGGATATAGGGGGATTCTTGCAGCTGGTATTTTTTGCCCCGAATGATGCTGGTCCACAACCGTATGCCATCTGCGATGATGCCGATCGTGATGATCATAAAGATCGCACACACCACAGCGTCAATCTGGTCGTTCAAGATCATTTTTTGCGCGGCTTCCACTGATTTCACCCCTGCCGGAAGTGTTCCTGCATCCAATGCTTTCTGGAACACATCTGCGTGTGCGAGGAAGCCGATTTTCGGATCAGCATGGAACAGCTTCTGCCAGCCTGCCGTGAGCGTAGCCGCTGTCAACCAAGCCATCGGTACGAGTGTTACCCAGGAATAACGCGCCTTGCCCATTTTGAAAATAATCGTGGTTCCCACGGTAAAAGCAATGGCTGCCAGCATCTGGTTGGCAATTCCGAAGAGTGGCCACAGTGTGTAAATACCTCCAAGCGGGTCCATGACCCCTTGCAAGAGGAAGTACCCCCAGCCAATCGTGATAATGGCAGAACCGATGAGATTGCCCGGCAGCCAATTTACCTGCTTCATTTTCGGGATCACGTTGCCCAGCATGTCTTGCACCATGAAACGCCCTACACGTGTACCTGCGTCAATCGTCGTCAGAATGAAAACGGCTTCAAAAAGGATCGCAAAATGGTACCAGAAAGCCATCAGTGCTTTACCGCCCAAAATTCCCGAGAATATCGTTGCCATCCCGATCGCTAGTGATGGTGCGCCACCTGTGCGGGAGAGAATCGTCTTCTCCTGAATGTCATCAGCCAGGGTCGTGATCATGTCAGGCGTAATCGTATAGCCCCAGCTGGAAATGGTTTGCGCTGCGGCGACCGCATCCGCACCAATTACGGCTCCCGGTGAGTTGATCGCAAAATAGATGCCTGGCGTCAATACACACGCCGCGATCAAAGCCATGACCGCTACTCCGGACTCCATCAGCATGCCGCCATAACCGATCAGCGGAGCATGTGATTCCTTGGCGATCATCTTCGGCGTCGTTCCCGATGAGACGAGGGCGTGGAAACCAGATACGGCCCCGCAGGCGATCGTGATAAACAGGAACGGGAACAGATTGCCCGCAAATACAGGTCCGGTACCATCGATAAACTTGGTCAGGGCAGGCATTTGCATTGGTGGCAGAGTCAGAATAATCCCTACGGCCAGCACCGCAATCGTCCCTACCTTGAGGAATGAGCTGAGATAGTCACGAGGCGCCAGCAGCAGCCAGACTGGCAGCACGGATGCGACAAAGCCGTAGACGATAATCATCCAGGCCAGCTGTACTTTGGAGAAGGTAAAAGCAGGTCCCCATGTCGGAGAAGCCGCTACCGCCTGACCCCACCAGAGAGACAGAAACAGGAGCGCAAGTCCGATCAGGGAGCCTTCCACGACTCGTCCAGGCCGGATGTATCGCATGTACAATCCCATCAATATCGCAATTGGCAAGGTCATAAAGATCGTAAAGGTAGCCCAAGGAGACTCTGCAAGTGCGTTGACCACAACCATTGCCAGTACGGCAATCAGGATGATCATAATCGCAATAATACCAACCAACGCAAGTGCTCCACCTACGGGTCCTATCTCTTCCTTGGCGATCTGTCCCAATGTTTTTCCATTGCGGCGCATCGAACCAAACAGAATGATGAAGTCTTGCACAGCACCGCCGATCACGACCCCCACAATGATCCAGATCGCGCCCGGCAAATACCCCATCTGGGCGGCGAGTGTCGGACCTACGAGCGGTCCTGCACCGGCAATCGCAGCAAAGTGGTGTCCGAACAAAACCCATTTGTTCGTCGGCACGAAGTCCTTCCCGTCGTTGTTCACCTCTGCAGGTGTGGCCCGATTGTCATCGAGACCCATGATTTTCTTGGCAATGTAACGGCTGTAAAAACGATAAGCAACGGCATAAGTGCAGACAGCAGCAGTCAGCAGCCAGAATGAGTTGACTGATTCACCGCGTGACAGGGCCAACACACCAAAACCGACGGCCCCTAGCGCGGCGATCCCGCCCCAGATTAGGACTGAGAGAAGCCATTTCTTCATTCATTCTCCTCCTCGCTTCAATATTCAGGCAATTCACCTGAATCGAAGGTATCATAGCGAGGGGACAGACCATAGGGAAAGTGGATGAATGGTAGAAAATGGGGCACGAACGGTAGCAGACGGGACATGGATGTAAGCGGATTCATAATAAATCCTAGAACACATAGAGCATGAGCAGATAGACGATAAAGCTTGGAAGGGCTACGAGCAGCAGATTTCTTGTCCAGCGGAATCTGCTGTTGGCGTTTTTATGTTCAGCCTGTTGGTCTTGAAAGTAAGCCGTTGAAGTGTCAGGCCCCAATGAAGTAATACTCATCATGGCTACGAGCAGGATGCATGATCCCACCAGATAAAACGATAAGGTATCTGCCCAGGTAAGATCCTGCATGAAAAAGCTGATCAGCCAAATGACAGCCTGAAGTATACAGCCGACGATCAGTGATTTCAGCATGTGCTCCACTCCTTTCACTTGCTAGCTGATTGCATCAAAATCCCAGTCTGCGCTTCAATTCCTTCACGACATTGCGGCTAACAGGAATTGCCGTATTCCGCTGATCCTGCATGACCAGGTGGATCGCCCCTTTGAACCAGGGCACCAGCTCGGCCGTCTTTCCAAGGTTGACTATGTAAGCGCGATGGGTACGGAAAAACTGGTGTGGTGATAGTCGATTCTCCAGCTCCTGCAAGGTAAAGGAAGTCGCGTATTGCTCGCAAACGGTGTAAATGCTGGCATAGCGCCCTTCCAGCGTTGCGTATACAATCTCGTTGGGGTCGATCAGCATGATCTTGCCATTTTTTTCGACGGGTACGCGGCGTGGATTTTGTTCGGTCAGCACGTTTTGCAGCAAATGATGCAGTCTCTCTTCCAGATTTTCCGCAGGCTGCGCTTCCGACGATGCTGGATTGGGCTTTCCTTCCCTAGTACCCATCAGCCTCCGCAGCCGATTCATCGTTTTTTCCAGCCTCTCCTCGCTGAACGGCTTGACGATGTAGTCGACTGCCTCCGTCTCAAATGCGCGTACTGCGTGGATTTCATACGCACTGGCAAAGATGATCACAGGTGGCTTGTGCATCGATTCCAACAGCTCCTGGCCGAGGTCTACCCCGTCCCGATCGTGCAAGTGAATGTCTAAAAAAATGGCATCTGGATTCATGATCATGACCTGCTCCATCGCTTCCTCGCCATTGCTCGCCTCGCCAATCACCAAGACGTCTGAGAATTGCTCCAGTAAAAATCGAAGCTCTGCTCGAGCAGGCGCTTCATCATCCACGATGAATACTCTTAGCACTCACATTCACTCCTACAGGAAGTTGTATGACGCAGGTCGTTCCGTGGTTTGGCTCGCTCTTAATGGTAATGCCATGTGGAGGTCCATAGATGGATTGGATACGGCTTTTAACATTGGTCAGTCCGATTCCGGAAAGGCGCCTCTTTCCGTCTTTTTGCTGCTGCGGATGGTGGATTTCCTGCTCGGTCATGCCTACCCCGTTGTCGGCGACAGTCAGCTCCAGCACTTGATTTTCCAGGCGGCGAGCCGAGATGGTCACGACCCCTCCTTCTTTTTTGGGTAGCAATCCGTGCTTGACTGCATTTTCCACCAGAGGCTGCAGGATCAGCCCTGGAACGACACATCGCTCAATCCCTCGCTCAACCTCGTAGACGACTTGCAGCTTCTCTCCAAAACGGGCACGCTCAATCGACAGATACGCCTCAATGTGCTCCAGCTCCTCCGACAGAGTCACAAATCCCCCGGAGTCATGCAGGTTTCTGCGGAAGTATTCGCTCAAATGAATCAACAGCTCACGTGCCTGTTCGGGCCGGAAGCGGATGAACGAAACGATCGTATTCAAGGCATTAAATAAAAAATGCGGATTGATCTGTGCGTGCAAAGCTTTGATTTCCGCATCTGCCAAAAGGCGGGACTGCTTTTCCAGCTCGGCCAGCTCCAGCTGAGTCGAGATCAGGTTGCCCAAGCCTCGAACCAGCTCCAGATCGACGGCAGACAGCTTGCGGGAACGATCCTGGTATAGCTTCAAAACACCTACTGTCTCCCGTTTGCGCAGAAGAGGAACTAAAATTGCGGAGCGTAGCGCGCAGTTTTGTTCCCTGCAGCCGATCTCCTCTTTATTGCGGGCGATCAGCACCTGCTTGGTATCGAGTACCTCTCTCGTCGCTTTCGTCGTGATCCCCTGACCGACGACGTGATGAGATGCCCCTGATCCGACGTGTGCCAGCACCGTTTTTGTATCCGTGATAGCGACGGCAGCAACCCGTGTCGTGCGCAATATCTCCTCTGCTACTTTTCGTGCAGACTCGTAGGTCAATCCTTGGCGCAGATAGGAGAGCGTTTTGTCCGCCACCTGCATGGTCCGCTGTGCCTGAAGGGCCCCTACGCGGTCCTCCTCTTTTTTAGCCAGATCAATAATGATAATCAAGATGGCGATTCCCACTGAGTTGACGACGGACATGGGTACGCTGATCGACTGTACGAGCGCCAGAGCATCGGCATACGGACGCGCTACCAGCAGGATGATCCCCATCTGCATCCACTCGGCTACAAAACCGACGATCAAAGCGGTTGTCCACCCAATTTCCTGGTTGAGGTTCCGACGATACTGGTAGACTAAACCCGCGATCACCCCTTCACTGATGGTCGAGATCGCACAGGCCAGATCGGTAAAGCCGCCCAGTGAATAACGGTGAATACCGGCGATCAGTCCTGTCAGCAGGCCAACCCAAGGTCCTGCCAAAAGCCCTGCCACAACCGTACCGATCACCCTGGAGTTGGCGATAGCGTCCTGATACCAGATGCCATTGTAGGTTCCCATGATTGAAATGGTCGAAAAAATCAATACCATGATTGCATTTTCCTTGCGTGTCGCCCGTTGATTCAAAATACTCCGAAAAGCGCGAACACGCGTAAACAACAGAGCCGCCACGATCAGAACAGCGGTCCGCTCCGCCAAAGGGATCATCAATTCCAGATTCACGGGCCTTCACACCTCCACGAACTTCCACTATCTCTCATTATTGTGAAGAAATGAAGATTTGGTCAAGTAAACGCAAAAAAAAGCGACAGATCAAACCACCGCTTTTCATTGCATCTATGCTTGTTTTTATAGGACACGCATTAAAAATTCGCGCGTGCGATCCTCTTTCGGGCTGTTGAAGATATCTTCCGGTGCCGCCAGCTCCAAAATTCTTCCGCTGTCCATGAAGGCCACCCAATCCGCTACTTCCTTGGCGAAGCCCATCTCATGCGTCACGATGATCATGGTCATTCCTTCCTTGGCCAACTGCTTCATCGTCTCCAGAACCTCCCCGACCAATTCCGGATCGAGCGCCGACGTAGGTTCATCAAACAGCATGATCTCCGGCTTCATCGCCAAGGCACGAGCAATCGCTACACGCTGCTTCTGTCCCCCGGAGAGACTGGACGGATAGACATTTGCCTTTTCTTCCAAGCCTACTTTTTTCAGGAGCTGCATAGCTTCCTTTTTGGCTTCTTCCCGGTTCGCCTTGCGGACGATGAGGGGAGCTTCGATGACATTTTCCAACACCGTCTTGTGCGGAAACAGGTTGAAGTGTTGAAAGACCATCCCTACCTTTTGCCTGATCTTGGACAAATCATCCTTTTTCGGGTCAATGCTGTTTCCTTCGATCAGAATTTCTCCGCCGTTCTTGATCTCCAGAAAATTGATGCATCGAATCAAGGTGCTCTTTCCCGATCCGCTGGCGCCAATCAGCACCACCACTTCTCCTTTGTTCACTTCCAGGTTAATGTCTTTCAACACCTCAACCTCTCCGAAGCTTTTCTTCAAGTTTCTGACGCGAATCATCTCATGTTTCCCGCTCATGGTATCCCTCCTCTAGTCCCCTTTTGCCAAACGCTTTTCTAATTTGTTGACCAGATATGTGAACAGCATCACGATCACCAGGTAATATACCGCTACGATCAAGAAAAACGTCATTTCATCGAAGGTCTCTGCTGATAAGCGACGGGCCATCGAGAAAAGCTCGTCCATTGCAATAAACGCCGCCAGAGAAGATTCCTTCAGTGAGAGAATAAACTGATTGCCCAGCGGTGGAATCGAGCGCTTCAAAGCCTGAGGCAGGATGATTCGACGCATGGTTTGGGCAGGAGACATTCCCAGCGATAGCCCGGCTTCCATCTGTCCTTTGTCGATGGATTGGATGGCACCTCGAAAGATTTCTGCGATGTACGCACCACTGTGAACCGCAAGAGCGAGAGCGGCTGACCAGAATTGTCCCAAATCAACCACCTTATAGAACCCGAAGTAGAGAACAAAGATTTGAACGATCAGAGGCGTACCGCGAATCACCGTGATGTACACATTTGCAATCATTTGAGCGAGTGAAAATCTGGATACTTTTAATAGAGCGATGAACAAACCGATCACCGTTCCGACGAGCACAGAAGCAAACGTCAATTCAAACGTCAATAGCAACGGCTTTAAGAAAAACGGGAATGTCCGGATAAACTCTTCGATCAGATGTGAGATACTAGGCACCTTGCCACCCCTCGCTTGTCATGGAATGAACCTACCAAACTCTCGCAAAAAAGTTTGGTAGGTTGTTTGGATCATGGACGATTTAATCTTTTTTGCTGATGTCGCGTTGGAAGTACTTTTCGCTCAGCTTCAGGTAGGTGCCATCCTCGTGCATTTGTTTCAGCACCTCGTTGATTTTGTTCAGCAGTTCCTCGTTGCCTTTGCGCACTGCAATCCCATGCTGTACTTCTGTGAGGGCAGCACCGCTCTTTTTGATCTTCAGACCTTGCTGAATAGCAATTTCACCAACTACGCTATCTGTAATCACTACGTCATGCTTGCCTTGCTCCAGCGCGCGCATGGCTGTCACGTCACTGTCGTAGGTCTTGATGTTGTCTGTATATTCGCGAGCCATTTTCTCATGTGTGGTCCCCAAAGCAACCGCCACTTCCTTGCCTTTCAATCCCTCCAAGGTGCTGATATCTCCGTCAGGACGTGTGAAGAGCTGTCCGCCAGACAGGTAGTAAGGATCGGCAAAATCGACTTGCTCTCTGCGCTCGTCTGTGATCGCATGGCTGGCGATGGCCGCATCGTATCGCCCTTCTTTTACCCCAGCAATGATACCGGAGAACGGAGAGGTTACTGGCTTCGGTTCCAGGCCCAGACGTTTGGCGATTTCGTCTCCGATCTCGATGTCAAAGCCAGTCAATTGACCATCCTTGAAGTAGCTGAATGGCTGATACTCACCCGATGCCGCATAAATGAACTGACCTGCTTCTTTGGTCATGGAAGAGCCGCTTGCTGCTGGCGTGCTGGCTTGTCCACCATTTCCTCCTGCTGGTGCGGCAGACTGACCACATCCCACTACCAGTAATGACATCGAAAGCATCATGACAGCTAACCCGCTAATTTTCTTTTTCATTTTTTCTTTCCCCCTATTTGGAATCAGTTCGGTTTGGTTTACCTATCAAAAAACGCCTCTCGCATTCCCACCTCCCTTCGACTGACACTAATCATACATTTGTAAATTTTCAGATATAATCAGCGGCGCATCCGTCTTGGTAATGACTTCCTCCAATGTGAAGGGATACATCACTTCTGCCAGGTACAAGCCTCCCTCGGTAACCTCGATCACTGCCCTCTCCGTGATGATCATGTCAACGCAGCTCTTGGCAGTTAGCGGTAATGTACATTCTCGGCAGATTTTGGGTTCATCCCTTTCATTCAGATGACTCATCAGGACGATGACTTTTTTGGCGTAGCGTACCAGTTCAACGCCACCACCGATGCCATAAACACGCTGTCCGGGCACAATCCAGTTCGCCAGATCACCTTTGCGGCTCACCTGCAAGGCTCCCAAAAAAGCCACGTCCAGCATTCCTCTTCGAACCATGCCATAGGCTATGGAGCTGTCGAAAAACGATGCTCCTGAATGGATCGTGACGGGTGCCCCACCTGCATTGAAGAGGTGCACATCCTCTTCCCCTTTTGTAGGAGTGGGACCAACCCCCAGGATGCCGTTGACCGAATGGAACATCACATTCCATTCTGTCGGGAGAAAATCAGCTACCAGCTCCGGGATTCCGATTCCCAGGTTTACGGCCATGCCCGGGTAGATCTCTCGCGCGGCACGGCGTGCAATCATGTTGCGATGATTGATGTCCAGAACCATTAGCCATTCCCTCCGCGAGTCAGTACGATGTAATCGACGAAAATACCGGGAGTGACGATGCTCTCCGGGTCCAGCTCCCCCACTGGAACGATCTCCTCCACTTCGGCTATCGTAGTCTGCGCAGCCATCGCTACCAAAGGATTGACATTTCGAGCCGCTTTTTCGTAAATCAGATTTCCGTAAGTATCCGCCTGCTTCGCATAGACGATGCCCACATCCGCTGTCAGTGCAGGTTCCACGAGATATTTTTCACCAGCGTACACGATGAGCTGTTCTTTCTTGGCGGTCACGTCACCCATGCCCGGCTCTACTAGAATCGCCGGGATGCCGACTCCACCAGCCCTGATTTTTTCGACCAGAATTCCCTGCGGAAAAAAGATGACCTCCAGCTTGCCCTCCATCATCTGCCGTCCCGCCTGAGGATTCGAGCCGATGTGGGTAGTGAGCATTTTCTTCACCCGTTCTTGCGTAATGAGCTTGCCGATCCCTCGATTCGAGAAGCCCGCATCATTGCCAATCAAAGTCAGGTCACGAACCCCTTTGTCCAAAATCTGGTCGATCAAATGGTCAGGAGATCCCATCCCTCCGAATCCGCCGTACATCAAGCGAATGCCATCCTGTATTAGCTCTGCAGCCTCTTCCATCGTGATTAATTTTGAAACCATTGCGGCCATTCCTTACCCTTCTTCTATCTTTTGGGGCTCCAATGCTCTTTTTATCTAGCAAACATCATGCCAATCGATACAAACCTGTGGTTGCAGCTTTTTCGACAACTCTCGATACTTCCTTGAATCGATTTCGATTCAAAACCATGCACTTTTCTGAAAAATACCTCTTTTCAATCGAATCGATATCGATTCACTTGTCATCAAAATCGATTCAGTTTACAATTTGCTTACTGAAAATTCATGAAATAGATGGAGGATCTTTCATCATGGAGAGAGATGCAGAAATTCTTGCCTTGTTTCAAACAAGCCGTTTCATCGATATTTTCAACGCTTTGGCTGACGGAATCTACATCTCTGACGCTCAAGGAACCACAATCTGGCTGAACAATGCCAGCGAAAATTTGTGCGGTTTGCCCAAATCCCAGCTCATTGGACAAAATGTCGCTGATCTGGAATCAATGGGGATATTCAATCCTTCCGTCACTCGTCTCGTCATGGAGTCTGGAAAATCGACTACGACCATCCAGTTGGTCAATAAAAAGGGGAAATTTCTCGTTACCGGACACCTGATCACAGACGATCAAGGAAACCCGGAGCTGATTGTTTCCCATTCCCGGGATATTACCGAAGCAGCGAGGGCAAGCTCGCAGTTGGAGGAAACCGTCGCTCTCCTGAAGCGCTACAGCGAAGAGATTCAGCTCATGAAGCGAGAAGCCAATCAAAACCTGTCCACCGTCATGATCGGCAATAGCCGCACTTTCCTCGCCCTGCTCGATCTGATCAAAAAAGTGGCCGTTGCAGACACGACTGTCCTGATCACTGGGGAAACTGGGGTCGGGAAAACCTATCTGGCTGAACAGATTCACCAGCTAAGCGAGCGCTGTGGCGCTCCTTTTGTCCACGTCAACTGTAGTGCTATTCCGGAATCGCTCATTGAATCAGAGCTGTTTGGGTATCAAAAAGGTGCTTTTACGGGAGCCAATCATTCCGGAAAGATGGGTCTGGTCAAGATGGCGGATCACGGTACGCTTTTCTTGGACGAGATCAGTGATCTGCCCTATCACCTGCAATCCAAGCTGCTGCTGCTCTTGCAGAATAAAACCTTCATGCCGATCGGTGGTACCAAGACCTATACAGCAGACATTCGCATCATCGCTGCTACCAATGCCAACCTGCTGGAACTGGTTCGTCAGGGAAAATTCCGACATGACCTTTACTATCGGCTCAATATTTTACCGATGAATGTACCGCCACTTCGTGAACGTAAGGAAGATATCTTTCCCCTGCTCCATCACAACCTGCAGAAATTCAATACCAAGCACAATCAAAAGCGCCGTTTTTCCGCAGATGTGCTGGATCTCCTGCACCATTACGAATGGCCAGGCAATGTGCGTGAGCTGGAGAATCTCGTAGAACGCATCGTCATCACCGCAAAGACAGACGAGATCCTAATCACGGACCTGCCAGAGGAGCTGCGCAGTATCAATGAACTCGATGAGAACATCCTGACACTAGGTGGACACCTCTCCCTGAATGAACGAATGGAGAAGATCGAGATCGAAATTATTACAAACGCACTAAAGCTGCACAAGACCACAAGAAAAACAGCCTCTGCCCTGGGCATCACACAATCCTTGCTCATGCGCAGAATTAAAAAATACGAGATTCAGCTAAATCCCGAGACAGAGAACATCGGATGAGTATTCATCTCTCACGAAAAAAGGAAAGGATGGACTGTCGCCGAAGCTTCAGTCCATCCTTTTATCCGTATTATGACTTGTTACTCGTATATATCCATACCGCATCCCGCAAAAACTCTGCCATACCAGCCTGATGCTTATCGTAATAAGCCTTGAATCGTTCGTCCACTACGTACATCTGGACGATGCCAGCGTGAGCCTCCTTGCTGTACGCATTCCACGAAAAGGAGAGCCACTGCCGATGGAGCTCTGCGGCTTTTTGGGCAAGCTCCCCTGCTGGATCGCCCTGTTGAAACGCTTGCGCCAGCATTGTCATGACTTCCTCTTCCAATCGCTTCATCGCTTCATATTGCTCCGGGGTCATCCCCCTCAGCTTTTCATTGGAGCGTTCGACGACCTCGTCTCCGTATTTCTCCCGAATTTCTTTTCCGTATTTCTGTTCATTTTCGTCGATCAAGCTTTGCTTGAAGCCTTCAAATTTCTCACGGTCTGTCATCGTCATTCTCCCCTCTTTTTGTGCCATTGTCTTTTCCACGTTGGCAATCAATACATCCAACTGTTTTCTCTTTTCCAAGAGCTGCTCGCGATGCTCGCGCAGCGCTTTCGCATCATCAAAAGCTGGCGAATTCACCAGCTCCTTGATCTGTTCAAGCGGTAGGCCCAGCTCTCGGTAAAACATGATCTGCTGCAATTTGTCCACTTCGGCCAGCCCGTAGATCCGGTATCCGGACGAATTGATTCTAGCTGGTTTGAGCATCCCGATCTGGTCGTAGTAACGCAAGGTTCGCGTACTGATTCCTGCCAGTTGGCCCAGCTTTTGCACGGTGTATTCCATCTGCTCACCTCCCGACAAACTCACTGTACACATTGACGTAATGTCAATGTCAACACGTTCTCCAGCCTTTTTTCCTTCTTATATAGCGTTAGCTAAATTCTCTTTTTGAAGGCGCAAAAAAGAAACCCACCGACATCCAATGTGCCGAATGGGTTTCTAGTCTTCTTTTACAGATTTCCGCGCAGCTCCTGCTCACGCTCCAGCGCTTCGAACAAGGCCTTGAAATTGCCGTTGCCGAAACCGCGTGCCCCTTTACGCTGGATAATTTCAATGAACAAAGTAGGACGGTCGACAATCGGTTTGCTGAATAACTGGAGCAAATAGCCTTCATCATCTTTGTCCACCAGGACTTTCAGCTTTTTCAATGTTTCAATATCCTCGTCGATCTCACCAACGCGATCCTTCAATTCATCGTAGTACGCGTCCGGCACGGAGAGGAAATCCACACCATTGGCACGGAGCTTGGATACTGTATCGATGATGTCGTTGGTCAAAATCGCGATATGCTGGACTCCCGGACCTTTGTAGAACTCGAGGAACTCCTGGATTTGCGACTTGCGGCGTCCTTCCGCCGGTTCATTGATCGGGAACTTGATTCTCCCTGTACCGCTCTGCATCACTTTGGACATCAGCGCCGAGTATTCCGTCGAAATATCGTCATCGCTAAAGTTTTGAACGGCTGTGAAGCCCATTACTTTTTCATAGTAGGAAACCCATTCATCCATCACTTCTACGTTGCCGACGATATGATCGATCCCGATCAAGCCTGTGCTTTCGCTGGTAATCGATGATTCGTAGGCGACATAGCCGGGTAAGAACGGCCCGTTGTAGTTTTTGCGTTCAATAAACGAGTGAACATTTTCTCCATAAGTACCAATCACAGCTTTCTTCACCGTTCCGAACTCATCGGAAAATTCAGTCGGCTCCATGATTGGAATAGCCCCTCGGGAAATCTCTTCTCGATATGCCTGCTCACAGTCCTCTACACGCAGTGCCACGTCTTTTACACCGTCTCCGTGCTTATTCACGAATGCTGCAACCGGGTGATCCGGCGTCAAAGCTCCACTAATCACAAATGTCATATGTTTTTGCTTGAGTACATAGGATACTTTTTCCCGAGATCCGGTTTCCAAACCTGCATAGGCAACTGCTTGAAAACCAAATGCCTTGGTAAAGTAGTGCATCGCCTGTTTGGCGTTTCCGGTATAAAACTCCAGGTAGTCCCAATCCTGAATCGGGAAAAAATCAGTGTTGCCCATCGTTAACCCTCCATTTACTTGTTTTTACACTTTTGGGATAATTGGTATGATTTTGTCGTTACTTAGAGAATATATTGAAAACGCTTTCCCTCGCAAGAACACCAACCACCGCGAAAACGCTACAACGCTTTCATAGCTTAAAGTGCTGGATTTTTCCAAACCTCTGGTACAATAAGGGCAGAGACACCGTAAATGGCAGACTCGATTTCTTGCAACTTGTCGGGATTACGGAAAAAGAGCTGCAGACCATAAAAGGAAAAAACAGAGAAGAACGTGAGCGTTTTGTCAAAGTGATGCAGCAGGACAATCCGGATCTCATCACGGATATGGCACGTGAGAAGGAGTATCTGGATTTTTAAGAGCATGCAATCATCGGGGAAAATTCGGATCCAGGAGGACGTACCAGATGAGTCAATGGAATGAAAAAACAGCGAAAGCATTCGACAACATGGCAGAAGAATGGAACCAAAAAAGCGATTCGATGTGGGAAACAGGAAGCCGCAAGACAATCCTCCCCTTCTTGACCCGTCAGGTAGCACTACAGCAAGGTCCAGTATTGGATGCCGGTTGCGGGGATGGGTACGCCAGCTGCAAGCTAGCTGCTGCAGGCTATCAGGTCGAAGGTGTAGACATTGCCGGGGAAATGATTCGGCTTGCCCAGGCACGGGCAGAAAAACATGGCGAAAATGTCCATTTCCAGACAGGCGATATCAGCCAGCTGCCGTTCGCAGATCAAACCTTTGCAGGGATCCTGTCGATCAACGTGGTAGAATTCACCCCTTCCCCTCTGAAATCACTCATGGAGCTGTACCGTCTCCTGAAGCCAGGAGGTGTTCTCGTTCTGGGCATTTTGGGTCCTACAGCCGGTCCACGCAATCACAGTTATCGCAGACTCTATGACGAGGCGACGATCCAGAATACCATGATGCCTTGGGAAGCCAAAAAGCTGGCTCAGGAAAACGGCTTTGTCCTGATAGATGAGGAACCGGTGTACAAGGAAGGTGTTCCGTCCGAACTGGCAGAGCACCTTCCTGAAGACTTGCAGGAGGCATTGAGCTTCTTGACGCTATTTGCCTTGAAAAGACAAGACTGATTGAATTGCGGTGATGGATGAATGGATATGCTCAAGGAATTGCTGCAGCAAAACGATGTCGACTATGAATGGATCAGCCACGATCGGCCAATTCGTACAGCACAGGAAGGGGCTGCTATGCTGGGCATTGAAGTGGGCCAAACTGCCCCTACGCTGGTGCTCAAATCGGAGAATGGGTACATGGCCTTGATTCTTTCAGGCTCCCGCGGTCGCATAGAACTCAAGTCGGTAGCCGAGCTGGTAGGCTGCAGCCAGTTGAAAATGGCCCCTCCCCATGAGGTGGAGCAGATTACCGGATACACGGTGGGCAGTGTGCCACTCGCAGGTCACGCTCTCCCTACCATCCTCGATCGGGAGCTGTATCGCCACTCCTCGATCTACGGCGGTACTGGAGTCGGTACCAACACCCTTAAAATCAAGCCAGCCGATCTTGAAAAGCTCAATCAAGTGATTGCTTTTTTACCAGCTCTGCCTGAATGACAAACACGCTTTTCATCTATTACGATATTCAAGGATTGGCGACCTTGACCTCACTCTCGAATTTTATCTTCAAAACGTCATACCATTTGGAGCAAGGCATTCCGAACACAGAAATAGCCGGTTTTCACCACATTAAGGGTGTAACCGGCTAATTTAATCTAGGAGCAATCACTTCAATTTTCTATTACTCTCTTTGTTATTTCTTCTGTGGTGTTTCAGATTTGTATTCAATAACTTGTAATACTTTTGGTTCAATAGCTTTTAACAGTTGTTCATCTGACTGATTGCTTTTAAGAACATCTCCATTGTTTTCATCCTGAACTTGTAATTCAACCTGTGTTTGTGCAATGACATCAATCACTTGTTGCTTGGAGATATTTTTTGATGCTGCAACCTCCACAACAGATTTACCTTTTGCTAATTCTTGTTTTAATTCTGTTGGGCTCATTTTTAGTAAAGAAAACAGTTTTTCATCGTTTAAAAAGGCATCAGCAAAATAATCAGGCTTACCATTTGTAGAGAAGAAGCCTTCGACTTTCATGTTTGAAGGTGTAGTCTTACCTCCGATCAGAGAAACACTGATTGTATTACCTTGAACAAATCCCTGATAGAACGGTGTTTTCGATCCCTTTTTGGTGAAATTGAACATAAACGTTTTTTGATCCGGGTTCTCCATTTGCTCCATAGCATACTCGTACTCTTCGATGTTGATGCTGCCATACATCTTATCAATGAGATAGTCTACCTTCGACTTGATCTCCTGGCTGGTTAAAGTAGTGAGTGGCTTCTCATCAGGCTCCCAATTCTCTTGAATCACGTGTTCAATCGCACCCGTAATACCGTTTGTATGAAGGGTAATCTTTTTGCCGATTCCTCCTTTTTCCTGCAGGATGAGGCTTGTTTGGACACCTTGCACGTTGCTAGCATCGATAATCTCAAACGATTTTGTTTCGGGAAATGCGCTGTACAGTTTTTCAAGTGTTGCTTTGCCAACCTCATCCACCTGCAATTGTTCAGCAGTCATTGGTGTTCTAGTAAGCATTTCAATCAGGGGAGGTGCCGCAAATGCAGCGGTTGGAACCAAAATCGCAGCAGCAGCAATTCCACTAATTAATCGTTTTTTCATAGTAATTTCGCTCCTTTTTCGTTGCAAATATTGAGAATAGGATTGTTCTATTCGTTTGGATATTGCCGGAGGGCACTCCATCGTTTCTGCTTCTTTGTGCAGATGTTCACGGATTGTGCGTTCAATAGGCATTGTTCTTTTCCATCCTTTCCAGGGGGAGATTCCATAAGTTTTTTCGAAGCGCCTGGAGGCCAGCATGATATCTGGACTTGACTGTACCCAGCGGAATATCGAGCAAAGTCGCAATTTCATCAAGAGTATAGTCGTGAAAAAAGCGGAAGATAATCACTGTTCGCTGTTTGTTGGTCAGTTTTTGGATTGCCTGCGTTATCTCTAGGTTCGTTCCCTCCGTCATCACAGTGGGGTGATCCCAATGATGCTCTTCCCGAGAGAAGATACGGATGCGTTCAAAAATTCGGAATCTCCGCCAGCTCTTGACCCGAAATCTCTGTACTTGACGGATTACCAAGCCGTGTAGCCAGAAGTGGAAAGGACGGTTCATATCGTAGTTCTCGAGTGAGGTCCACATTTGCATATAGATCTCATTCATGACATCTTCCCGATCCTGCTGATGATCCACCAGAAAGGTGACTGTCCGGTAGATGTCCTGATAGGTGGCATCATACAACGTATGAAATGCCTGTTGATCACCATCTTTCATTTTTGTGAGTAATTGGTACATATATTTACTTTCCATTCAGAGGGCCCTCCTGAGTAAGCAGCTTACACACTATATTGTCTCTCTATCAAAAAAAGGTTCGGTTCTCTTCTTCATTTTTTGCTAAAGGTTGCGTGTAAGAGGCTATCGATCCAATCAGAAATACCACGCCCCATAGTTTGGATACGAAAAAACAAGCAGGCACTTTGAATGCCTGCTTGTTGCATGCTTGAGTTATTGCACTTTTACATAAGGAATGTTGTTGCGCTGAATCCAGCCCCATTTACTTTCGATCAAACGGGCGAGCGTCGGCTCTTCCCAGCCGTACAAAGCCTTGTAGAGTCGCTGCGTCTCCAGTAAATCGTTATAGGTCAGATACGGATAGTCAGCACGGGCAAAAGTACCATCCGGGAAGTAGGCGTAGTGCAGATCGCCGTTCTCCAAAATCCATTTTTCTCCCAGGTTGGTCGCACCTGCCAGCATCGTATCGGCCAGCTCCTTGTCTTGCGGCCTGCCGAACTTCTGGTACAAGCTGTACAAGTAATTGACTTCTGCCAGCTGGTGATTGAGCGATACATGTGTGCGAAGATGTGGTGTAGTTGAAGCATAATCCTCCACCAGCCAGCCTGTTCGCGGCCCTTCTATCACATAATGATTGGCTTTGGCATGACGCTGAAAATAATCCGCGTATTGGAGGGCTGACTCACAGAAATCCCCATCCTCATACAGGGTACAGCCTTTCAGCATCAGATTGGCCGCTCCCGTATTAAAACGCGTATCGTAAAATCCATCCGGTATCCCGTAATCATCACGCAGCCATTGAGAGAGTGGCAGTGTTTTCCAATGGCCATCCTCCTCCTGCTGCTCCAAACTGGTCTTCAGCATGACGTACCCCATATTGCTTGCCGCCTTGCTACCTCCTGTAAAGAGGAAGGAACGGAGGATATAGTTTTCCGGAATGCGCCAGTACCCGTTTTCTGCTGTCGGTTCATAGGTTGTTGGACTTTTGTAATGGTAGCCATTGTACAGCCACTTCGCATTTTGTGTAAGATCCAGAGAAAGCCAGACCTGGTCCAAAGAGTATTCGCCCCATCTCACGAGCGGCTCTCTCGACTCCATCGCCCAGATTTCACTGACGTATCCCGCTCTTTGAGGCAGGCGAATCTCTAAATTGATCCCCCGTGATGTCTGCACGACTTCGATCGGAAGCTCCATCCCAGGGAACGTCTCTACCGTTCCATTCCCCAGTTCTTTATAGACGATCGGCTCACCGATCCAGATGTATTTGCCTGAAGTCTCGATAAACCCAGGTGCCACAGGAAGGGTAGTTACGTCACGCAGGTTGACTATATTCCAGTAAGGCTTTTTGTCTTCTCCCTGAGAGAATTCTCGATAACGAAATGTAGCAAACTCTTCTCGAAGCGGAATCGTGATGACGTAAGGCTGGTCATTGTAGTCTGCTGAAACTTGATTCATCCAGTATGTATCGCCATCTTCAAACCTGAATTCCCTCTTTTTCAATATAGACCCGCCCATGATGTCCAGTGTATCTTTCTGAATGGGCATTTTAGAGTTAGCGTTGGTCGGAACATCAGAAGTAAACAGTCCCGTAACCAGAACAGCAAGCAGAGCGAGCAAAGGTAGTATACGTCTCGACATGTCATCCCCCTATTTTCTTAGAGTAAGTTGGCCTGTCTTGCTTTTCTCGTCGGCATAAGCCTTCTGACCGAACTGCCCGCGCAATGTGGAGAGCTTCAGACATTAGTAAGGACGACTCAATTGTGCATAATGTTTCAATTCATGTTTTCGTCTGGACTGTTCTTGCATTAGAATACCTGTATGGAAGGAGGAATTATGAACAAATACAAGAAAAAATCCAAACGTAAATGGTTCCTGATTTTCTTGGTATTCGTGGCTTTTGTCTACGTAAATAACAGTTCACTGCTGGCCACACCGAAGAACGATTCCCCAATCCTTCTCGCACATCGAGGACTTGCCCAAACCTTCTCTTTGGAAGGTGTAGAAAACGACACCTGTACGGCTCAGCGAATTTATGAGCCTGAGCATCCCTTTCTGGAAAACACGATTCCTTCAATGGAAGCAGCCTTCCAGGCAGGAGCGGATATTGTGGAATTTGATATCAAGCCTACCAAAGACGGGCAGTTTGCCGTGTTTCATGACTGGACGCTCGACTGTCGAACCAATGGTCAAGGAATGGCCAAGGACTACACAATGGCTGAGCTGAAAGAGCTGGATGTCGGTTACGGGTATACCGCTGATCAGGGAAAAACCTATCCTTTTCGCGGTAAAGGAGTTGGTTTGATGCCTTCGATGGATGAAGTGCTTACCCACTTTCCTGACAAGTCTTTCCTGATTCATATCAAGAGCAATGATCCTGCAGAAGGCGTGCAGCTAGCCGAATACCTCGCCAAACTGCCGGAAGAGCGGTTGAACCAACTAACGGTTTACGGAGGAGACGAGCCGATTGCTTCCTTGAAGGAATCTCTTCCACAGGTCAGGGTCATGTCGATGGCAACGTTGAAAGCAGGTTTGATACCGTACATCCTGATCGGCTGGACAGGCTATGTCCCTGAATCCTTGCAGCACACACAGCTGCATATACCGGAGAAAATTGCTCCGTGGCTGTGGGGCTTTCCAAATCGGTTCCAGAACAGAATGGATCAGGCCGATACGCGGGTCATTATCGTGGGTGGAGACGGCAGTGATTTTTCCAGCGGATTTGATTCACTAGAGGACGTCCAACGATTGCCCGCTTCCTATACAGGAGGCATCTGGACCAATCGCATTGATCGTATAGCTCCAATCTATAACAGGAATAGGTAAAAAAAGGGCTGTCCCTTTGTCTGCGTTAGACATCTGGGACAGCCCTTTCGTTCGTTCATACAGTTATTTCTTATTTTCCTCAATGATGCCTTCCAGGAACTGTGTCTCGATATTGTTGCCCCTCACCCAATCTGCGAAATCAATGGCGAGGATCTGGCTGCCCCTGGCAACGGACGTCATGATTTTTGCATTCTCGTAGGCGTAGGAAAAAGTATGCAAGGTGCCAAACAAATCGGCATAGTCAGTAAAAAAGAGGGGGGACTGTACGTCCTTGAAGAGAGCAAACATCTCCTCATGGTTATGCGCTTTGTCCCGCAAGCTTTGAAAATAAGCCTGGCGCTTCAATGAGCCTGTAATGACCGATCTATTTTTTTCTGCAAGCTGATCAACCTGGAAGTGATTGACACAAGACAATTGCTCTGGATCTCTTCTGATCTGCACGAGCTCAGGACTTGCTTCAACCACAGCCATATTCCCGCTCTTGTCACCTAGCGAAAAATTGTAGCAAGCTGCATGGGGCATCTCCTTCAACATCAGAATGGCTTCATCCACACTGGTACACGTATCCAGAATCATGCGGATTGCCGACCATGCCGACAGTCCCTTGGTATAGCCGTGATTGCTGACGAAGTGAAGTCCCATTGTCAATCCGTGCTGGTTGACACCATCATGTCTTCCGATCACCTGTAGGTTGTAGCCAGCTGTCGCGAATGCCGAATTAGACTGGAGCAGGGTAAAATAGCCATCGTACAGTGCCGGTGAAAAATCGTAATTTCTCACGTAATACGCGGGCGTCATCATGGCTGAACAACCCATTGCGTCTGTTTTTGGCACGTCATAGCCGCCAAACAAGGCTGCTGCCTTTTCCCACGAAATCCCGAGCCCTTCGCTAATTCCTTGCAGCTCATCCAGCAAATGCGGTGCATAGGCACGGTAAATCGCAGCCATTTCCTGCACGTCAATCTCTTCTCTGGTGATCATCTCGAATGTTTTGACAATAGGATTGCTACGTAATTGCTGCCCTAGCACAAGACCATTTTGGTAAGCAGAATCTCTCAACTGCAGGACCTGCACCTGAAAGTTTGACATCGCCATACTCCCTCTTTCCCACCTAGAGTGAAAAAAGGACAAGGAAATTCTCCTTGTCGCTTTTTTGTCAGTCGTTACGTATATGTATCAGCTTATGATGGCAATAGCTTTTTCACTACCTGCACGCTCTCTTCTACTTGACCTTCGACCTGATCAGCTTGCTGCACCAGACGCCCCATTTGCTCCTGCAAATGGTCCAGCATTTGCTTCGCTTGCGTAACCTCACGCGCTACTTCGTCTGCAAATTGCTTTTGATGATCGATAATTTGCATGACGCCCGAAACTTCTTCCTGTACATCCTGGAAGGAACTTACGATGCCTTCCATCTTTTTCGATGCTTCCTTGCTGATGGAGAGCCCGCTCTTGATTGCGTCGCTGTTCTTTTCACTATTGGACAGCGCCTCTTTGGTTTCCTCCTGAATTTTGCCAATCAATTCGGCAATATTTTTCGTGGAATTGGCAGTCATCTCAGCAAGCTTGCGCACCTCGTCCGCCACAACCGCGAAGCCTCTGCCCTGTTCACCTGCACGTGCAGCCTCAATCGCCGCGTTGAGTGCCAAGAGATTGGTCTGGTTGGCGATATCGCTGATCACCTGTACGATGCTCGTGATCTCTGAAGAGCGCTCTTCCAGTCTGCTCATGGACAGAGAAGTATTGGTTGACTCCTGTTCCAGCTGCGACATGACGTTCACTACATCGTTCATAGCTTGCATGCCACCTTCGACTTGTCCAACAGATTGGAGGCAAATCGTTCGTAGCCGTTCTCCACGCGTATGGAGCTGTCCTGCTGACTCATCGTCATTTTCGTTGATCCGTTGTATGTTTTCCACGATCTGATGCATCTGTTGGCCCAGCTGTTCGATTTGCGCTTGCTGGGTGTTCAGTGATGCATTTTGTGCCAGGATGTTGCCCAGCTTCTCATAAATAGCTTGCAATTCTTCCTGCAGGGCTGCTTCCTCTTGCTTCTCTTCCGGTACGTCCAGCGTTGCAACAGATGTCGCTGCAACCTCATTTTCCACGTTCCCTTTGTTCTTTCGCCAAAACATCTCCAATCCTCTCCTTCTCTCTACAAAGGTTTGTCTACTCGATAGGCGAATGTGCGTGATTCCATGATTCCCGGGTGTTGTTTCGCCAATAAAAGCAGGTTCTCTAGAAAATAATAATGGCCCTCCAAAATTTCTACGTCCTTGCGTTCAAAATGCTTGGCCTGCAAGTACTGCTGCATTTCCCAGGCATAGCGCTCGAGCTTGTCGTGGAAATCATTGGCGCGTATCATTTGTTCGACTTCAGGGTACAACGTCTTTAGACGATTGATTTCCGCGTACACTTTGCTGCCCTCTAAGATCATTTGATAGGCAGTCCGTTCCAGCGAGGCCAAAGAAGCCGCCTCTTCCTCTTCACGCTGTTCGCGCAAAGCAGACAAGTACGTGATAAAATGGTAGACAGTTAAAAATAAAGGGCCCAAAAATAAGATAATCCCTGCTTTGTACACATGCTGATTGTTCAGGTTGCTGATCAGCAGGAACAAGTGAAACAAAATGGCTCCTAGCCATACGTAGATGATGACCTGGTGATTGATCGCCCCTGCCCTTTGCTGGCGTGAAAAGACAAAGGTCAGTCCGAGCAGATAGAAGGCAAGCAGCGTAAAGCTGGCTGAAAACAGGGCCATTTCCATCTCTTGCAGCCAGACAGCATCCACGGGAATCTCGATCAAGAACTCGAAGGCAAGCACCAACAGTGAGAAAAGCAACCCCATGATCCAAAACCGGCTGACATCTGAGTCGTTTCTCCGCCGGGAGCGATACCGTTCCGCACGGGTTCCTTTCATAACATTCTCACCTCAAATGCTATGATTCGCCATCATTCTACCTTTTCCCTTTATTATGGGCCAAAATCTGACAAGGAGGCTTTCATGACATCAACTCTGCCTGCTGCTTTTACAGAACGCATGCAATCCTTGCTCCACCAGGATTTTGAAGCATTTCTGGAATCCTACCGCAAAAGCATCTCCCACGGTCTACGAGTCAATCCATTAAAGATCGATCGGGATGCTTTTATCACGCTCTCTCCCTTTGAGCTGGAGAGCATCCCCTGGTGTCCAGAGGGCTTCCGTTATCCAGACGGAGCTCGTCCAGGCAAACACCCCTATCATGCATGCGGTCTTTACTACCTGCAAGAGCCTAGTGCCATGTCTCCCGCTGAAGCTCTTGGCGCACAACCCGGTGAGCGCATTCTCGATTTGTGTGCCGCCCCTGGGGGCAAATCGACGCAGCTGGCTGCCGCTCTGCAGGGTGAAGGACTTCTGATCGCCAACGAAATCCATCCGCAGCGAGCCCGTGCCCTATCGGAGAATCTGGAACGTTGTGCTGTACAAAATGCCGTCGTAACCAATGAAACGCCAGAACGACTGATGGAACGCTTCCCTCTGTTCTTTGATCGCATTCTGGTAGACGCTCCCTGCTCAGGGGAAGGCATGTTCCGAAAGCTGCCAGAGGCAATCGAAGACTGGTCCCCGGAAAAGGTCACAGAATGTCACCACATGCAGCTGGATATCCTCGATGCTGCTGCCCGAATGCTTGCGCCCGGCGGTACCCTGGTCTACTCGACTTGCACCTTTGCTCCGTTGGAAAATGAACAAAGCATCACCACGTTCCTCACGCGCCATCCGGAGTTCGAGCTGATCCCTTTGCCTCATCCCGAGTGGTTCGCTCCAGGTCAACCCGCATGGGCAAAGCCACAGACCGATGATTTGCGCCTGACCGCAAGACTATGGCCCCATCTGCTGGAGGGAGAAGGGCATTATCTCGCCAAATTGCGTAAAAAAGAGGACAGTCAAAATGATCAGGAGCCTCCGAAAAGAAAGGAAAAACGCGCGTCCAAGTCACTGCCCGCCGGCCGCAAAGAAGCGATTGCTGCCTGGCAGAAATTTGCTGTCGAAGTCATTCCGTATACAGCAAAACGCCTTTCTGATGAATCTGCCTTTTTGCTGTTTGGCGACCAGCTATTCTACTCTCCTGCTCCAACCCTCAATTGGGATGGCTTAAAAGTACTCCGGGTAGGTCTACACCTGGGCACCGTAAAAAAGAACAGATTTGAGCCGGGTCATGCTCTCGCTCTCGTCTTGTCTCCCGAAGAAGTGGTCGGCCACGCAAATTTTAAGGCTGATGACCAAGAAGTCATGCGCTATTTGCGCGGCGAAGCACTTCTTCGGGAAGGTGAACCTGGTTGGACACTCGTTACCGTAGACGGTTTTTCCATCGGATGGGGTAAGCAAGCAGATGGGCAATTGAAGAACCATTATCCAAAAGGCCTGCGCTGGGTCTAAGCCATTGAGATACTCCTAACGAGGCTATTTCCACAGGGAGCGACTTAAAAAAATGTCCACATGCCCATCAGCACGTTTTGCTTGGGCAGTGGGCTATTTTTTCATCTCATTTATCTTCTGTGAGTATCCTGATCGACTACGGTCAAGGAACCGTCCCTGATAAAACGCAAAATTTTGGAGACGGAGACACCCGTTGCATTCGCAATCTGCATGGCATTGGAATTGGGATAGCTTCTGACGTAATTGCGGATCAGCTGGTATTCTTCTCGATCATTCTGTCCGCACACGGAACAGATCAGTTCTTTGGGGTTCATTGGACTACCGCACTTCAGACAAGCATCTGTCATCAACGTTTCTCCTCATACCTTGTACTTGTTCTCCTTCTATTCTACCCAGTTTGGGGTATGGGGGAAACATGATTTCAGCTCATAATTCCTTTTTGCAACAAGATTATGGCAAATCCGATCAAAAAGACTCCCACCATCTTGTCCAAACGATTGATCCAGAGCGGATTCAGGAATCTGGACATCCACTGACCAAGCACTGCTATTCCAGTCAGAAACATGAAGGTTGACAGCAGGCACCCTACGACAAAGCCAGCCAGCGACATACTGTCAGGGAGGGTATGGGAGGCCATGAGAGAACCAAAAACTCCAGACCAAAACAGGATGGTTAGCGGATTGGTCAGCGTCAGCATGACACCGTACCAAAAGCCCCCCCTTCCATTCTTCTCTGTTTGACTATTCCGCTCCGGTGTATGCTCTACGGGCTTCGAGCGCAGACTGCTGACGCCAAACCAGACCAGGATGGCGGCGCCTCCTATCAAAACCACACCTTTGACTAGGGGAATCTGCAAAAGCAAGGAAAGTCCCCCGATGGCTGCGATCATATAAGCAGCATCCACACTGGCAACCCCGACAATCATCTTCAGCGCCTCTCGTATGCCTTCCTTGATCGAACGCTGCCATACGGCCATGCATACGGGCCCTACGGATAATTGAAGCAGCATCCCAAACAGCAAGCCTTCCCATATGGCCATCCCCTCACATCTCCTCTTTCATGGTCGAAAGAACGATCATCGTATTCGTTTTGGATACTCCTTCTAACCGCTTGATCTGTTCGGAGATGAGCTGTTCCAATTCCCCCGTGCTTTTCAGCGCCACCTTCAACAGATAGTCATACTCTCCGGCGAGATGATGACATTCCAACACGCTTGGCGTCTGTACGATCATCGTTCGGAAGCCCGCCACGTGCTCCGGCTTTTCCAGCTGGACCATGATGAAGGCAAGCAGATGAAGTCCGGTCTGCTCTCTATTCAGCCGCACCGTGAACCTGTCGATGACCTGCCCTTCCTCCAGCTTGCGAATCCGTTCCGAAACGGCAGGTACAGACAAATGTACGTGCTTGCTAATCTCTGAACTGGTCATCCGCCCGTTTTCCTTTAGTAATTTCAAGATTTCTTCGTCGATCCGATCCACTCGAATCCCTCCTTTTCCCTATTATACGAAATTACTAAATTAATTAGGGTGTTTATCTAAATCAACGAAAATATTTACGAAATCACATTAAAAAGTTTATTTTTTTCTGATTATCAAGTAATGCTTCTGGCTATTCGAAAAATATTAATGCACAAAAAAACTGCCCACTCCCCTGATGGATGAATGGACAGTTGTTCGCGATTGAAATTTAACCTCTGGATCTACCTTTGCCGTTCGAAGGGCGGTTTGGCTTGCCAGTGTTGCCAGCACGATTGCTTCCGCCTTTGCCAGCTGCTGTACCTGGCTTCGCGCTCTTGCCCGCCTTGCGAGCCGCGATCGCTTCTGCGCGTCTGCGGTTTTGCTCGTACTTGGTTTGCAGCTCATCCAGCTCGCGAGCCAGCTTTTTCTTGTAGCCGGGCTTGACCTTTGCCTTTTTCTTGATTGCTTCCCGAACTGGCGCGAACTCTTTATCTTTTTCCTTCTTCTGTTCTTGCTGCTGTTGCTTGCGCAGCTCGATGAAGTGGGCCTCGCGCTCCTCCGCACGTTGACGACGACCAGCATCCAGATGGCGCCCCGCCTGCAAAATCCGCTCCTCGATCGACGCCTTGGTCGTTTTCGCAAAGCGTCCCATCAGGTTCTTCTGACGTGGAGAGATCAAGGAGATCGCTTTCCCCTTTTGCCCAGCGCGACCCGTACGTCCCACGCGGTGGATATAGCTCTCCACGTCGTTAGGCAGGTCGTAGTTGATCACGTGTGTGACGCCTTCCACATCCAGACCGCGCGCAGCGATATCCGTCGCGATCAGATATTGAAAGCGGATCTCGCGGAACTGCTTCATCAGCTGTTCTCGCTTGTTTTGCGATAAGTCTCCATACAGGGCTTGAGCGGTCAAACCGTTCTCCTGCAAGCGTGCCGTGAGCTGTTGGACGCGAACCTGCGTATTGGCAAAGACGATCGTCAGGTACGGCTGCTCCTGCTCCAGCACGTCTACCAGCGCGTCCGTCTTGTCACTTTGGTTCACTACATAGTAAAACTGCTCGATTTGCTCGACAGTCTTTTGTTTACCTTCGATTTTCAAATGAGGCGGCTGCTTCATAAATCGATGAGCCAGCTTTTTTACGAGATCCGGCATCGTCGCGGAGAACAGCAGCACCTGACGCTGGGAAGGAGTACCCACGATGACTTGCTCTACGTCTTCGAGAAAGCCCATCTCCATCATCTTGTCTGCTTCATCGAGGACGAGCGTAGAGATGCGGCCAAAGTGCAGGGAGCCGCGCTTCATGTGGTCCAGCACACGTCCGGGCGTTCCTACGACAATGTGAACGGTCTCCTTCAGTTTGGACAGCTGTCGATCGATATCTGTTCCACCGTGCAAGGAGAGAACGTTGACGTTCAGATGCTTGCCCAGCTTCTCTACTTCTTTGGCGATCTGGATCGACAGCTCGCGTGTAGGAGTCAGGATCAAAGCTTGAATATCCCTTTTACCCTCCAGCAAGCCATTGAGGATCGGCAGCATGAATGCCGCTGTTTTTCCTGTTCCGGTCTGTGCTTGTCCGATCACGTCTTTTCCTTCCAGAATGAGCGGAATCGCTTCCTCCTGGATCGGGGTTGGTTCTTTATAGTACAGGTCTTGAATCCCTCGCATCAGCTCAGGTCGAAAACCAAAAGATGCAAATGATTTTGCCATTCCTTCCACTTCCTTTCACAAGCGTGCCGATTCTTGCCATCCCATCATGCATGGACAAAAAGGGGTGGACAATCCATCAGCTACCTTAAACGCCATCCTACCTATACTAAATGAGTGGATGCAAAAACACAACAGAAGGCAGCCTGAGAGATAAGGGAATGCCTCTCCAACTGCCTTCCTTCCTGTCGTTACTTCGCCAATTCGTAGATCGCCTGGGCGTAGATGGCCGTTGCCTTGACCAGATCCTCTACCAGGATGTACTCGTCACGCTGGTGCGCACTGTCCGGTCTTCCTGGGAACAACGGGCCAAAGGCAACGCCCACATCGAGGGAACGACCGTAGGTAGCACCGCCGATAGCGATGATACCCGCTTCTTCTCCCGTCTGTTCGGTGTAGACACGCTGCAAGGTAGTCACGAGCGGATGCTTCGGATCTACACGGTGCGGCGGAAGATGCTCAACGACTTCGAGAGAAAAGGCAGCTTCCTGCAGGCGCTCTTCCAAGATCTTCGACCACTGATCATACGAAACCGAATGCGGATAGCGAATGTTCACCCGAAACAAAGCGTCTTCATCTGCTTCGTATTCCAATACGCCGGTGTTGAGGGTCAGCGCACCCATTTCGGCATCCTCATGGGCAATACCAATCGTCTCGCCGTAGTGCTGTCTGTACAGATAGCGGTCAGCGAACGACGTGTATTGATCAGCGCGTTCATCCAATTGGAGTGTGCGCAGGAAATGAATCAGTTCTGTTCCCGCATTCACACCTTTTCCTGGGTCCATGCCGTGCACGGATACGCCCTCCATCTGGAGAGCAACCCGCCCATCTTTTTCTTCAGCATGCCCGTTCATTCCTGAATCCTTTAGATATTGCTGGAAACGCTCCACTAGCTGCTCATGCGTCTGTCCCGCTGGCTCCAGAATTGCCTGTCCCTTGTCTGGTACCATATTCATTCGAAGACCAGCCGCAAACGAGACGAGCCTCGCATCTGCTCGCGATGCGGCAGGCACCTGCTGGGCGCGATAAGCTTCACTGGTTTGACGCAGCGTCAGATCGGTCAGTCCCTTTTCCGCATAGATCAAAGGAAAATCAGCATCAGGGGTGAAGCCCATGGTTGGCATTTCTTCGCTCTCGAAGTATCGCTTCACGCACTGCCAGCTGGATTCTTCATCGGTCCCGAAAATCAGCCGAACGCGCTTGGAAAGCGGAAGTCCCAGCTCCAATACGAGTTTGGCTGCGAAAATGGCTGCCATCGTTGGCCCTTTGTCATCGATCGCGCCACGAGCAACGATCTTGCCATCGACGATCTCGGCCGCATATGGCGGAGTGCTCCAGCCATCTCCCTCAGGAACGACGTCGACGTGACTCAAAATGCCGATGATTTCTTCACCTGCACCAAATTCGGCGTGAGCTGCATATCCATCGATATCTTTGATCGCCATGCCGGACTCTTTGCACACATCCACAGCAAAATCGAGAGCCTCGCGAATTCCTTTTCCAAAAGGCGCTCCATCTTGAATCGTCTCGGGGTCAAGCACGCTTTTGATTCGCAAGAAAGCCTGCGTCGTCGCTAGCAGCTCCTCTTGTCTTTTCTTTGCTTCCTCCAGCCAGTTAATGGTTGTCGTCATTCTTTTCGATCCCTTCGTTTTGGCTCATATCCTCGATTCCCGCATCGATGTCCAGATCAATCTCCACCAATGAAATCAAGGATTCCATCGGCACTTCTTTCTGGGTAAATTCTGCTTGTGCTTCCTTGATTTCGTCGCGGATGTTGTTCATCTCGTTATCCAGCTTGTAGGAGGCCTTGGCTGCCTCGAACAAGCGTTGACGTACATTGGAAGGGATAATTCCCTCGTATTTGTAATTCAATGAGTGCTCGATCGTCGCCCAAAAATTCATTCCGAGTGTACGAATTTGAATTTCTACAGGAATGGTTACTTGTCCATCTGCCATCATCAGCGGGTACTCGACTGCCAAATGGTACCCTCTGTAGCCGCTCTCCTTGGGGGTTGAGACATAATCCTTTTCCAGATAAACGCGCATGTCCCCGCGTTTGCGAATCATTTCGACCACGGCTGGAATATCCTCGATAAACTGGCAGATGACGCGTACGCCAGCGATGTCCCGAATCTCCCAGCAGATGTTTTCGTCGATGGGGAACTGCAGGCGATTGGCCTTGTTATAAATGCTCGGGATCGATTTGACCCGCCCCATAGCGAACTCGATTGGAGAGTGTTCCTTTCGTTTACGCAGCTCGTTGCGTATATTTTTCAGTTTTACCTTGATCTCTTCTACAGCTTGCTCGAACGGCAGCAGATATAATTCCCAGTCTAGTTTGTGCACGCTTTCGTCCCTCCGGCCGGTTACTCCAACATCTTTATCATTCAACATTTTGTTTCGGATATCCTTCCAAAATGGAAAAAGAGACCGCGAATTCCGGTCTCTCGATCTGAACTTATCCTGTTTGAGTTTGTAATTCAGATGATTCAGACAATACAAACGATGATAAAGACGACCGCAGCTCCTCGGCCAGAGTAGCCAAATGGTCAGCCGAATGAACGATTAGCTCCATCGACGAGCTTTGCTCCTCTACGGCAGCGGAGATCGTCTGGACACCTGCAGCAGCTTCACTGGAAGCTGCGGAAACCTCGTGGGCCACAGCGACGACCTGCTGGGCTTGTGGTGCCATCCTGCCGAAAGCCTTGCTCACACTCTCCATCTCCTGAGACACGCGCCAGATGTTTTGCTCGATGCTCTGGAACATTTCTCCGGATCTGCGTGCAGTGCTCATGCCACGCGCTGTCGTTCCTGCCCCTTCTTCCATCCGCTCAACGGCAGCTTTTGTATCCTTCTGAATAGCACTGATCATCTTGACGATTTGTTGGGCTGCTTCATTCGTGCCTTCAGCGAGCTTGCGCACCTCTCCGGCAACGACAGCAAATCCCTTTCCATTTTCACCTGCGCGTGCAGCTTCGATCGCAGCGTTGAGAGCCAGCAGATTCGTCTGGCGCGCGATCTCGGTAATGACGGCAATAATCCGCGAAATATCCTGCGAGCGCTGCTCCAGGGCATGGATCACTTCCTTGGCTGCATCCACGGAGCGATTGATCTCCTCCATGCTGACGATGACTGCGGTCACCGCCTCTCTTCCCTGCTCAGCGTGCTGTTTCATCTCCTGTGAAGATACGGAAACCCGCTGTACATTTTCGGTCACACCCGCGACATCTCGGGTCAATTCTTCCGCCAGGTGAAGCGTCTCACCCATTTTATCCAACTGATTGTCAGCCGAGACGGCCACACTGTCAACCACCTGCACGATCTGCTGGCTGGAAGCAGCGATTTCACCTGTATTGCCATGAATGTCGCGGACAGAGTCTGTAACGGACGTGGAAGCCTGGCGCACCTGCTGCAAAATGGCGTGAAGCTGCTGGCGCATCTCATAGAGGGAACGAGCGAGCTGACCCAGCTCATCCTTGCGCTTCAGCAATTTCGGAGGAAACATGCTGGCAAAATCACCTTTGCCAATACGTGCTGCTACATCGAGCATTCCCTGGAAGGACTGGTTGAGCCAATTGGCTGTATAGGTAGAAATGATGACGATTAAAAGCAGCACAATTCCATTGAAGAGGATCATGGTTTGCATGATCTGGTTCGGGCCCTTCATGATCTCAGTCATGTCGATTTCAGCGAGAATGACCCAGTTGTGTTTGCCTACCGTGACCTTGTCGTAGGAGACGAGCACTTCCTTGCCCAAATAATCGATGCTCTGCTTTGTACCTGTCGATTGCGGGGAGAAAAGGGCTTCTTTCACAATCTCTGTGTCGACCTGCTGATTGAGCAAGGTATTCTGCTCATTCCCCAGCTCCGACCTCATCAGCTTGTCTGCGCCAACCATGTAGATTTTCCCCGTCTCTCCCAGCCCTTCACGACGATTCAGCTGGCGCGAGATATACTCCAGGGAAACCTCCACTGCTAATTGACCAATGACAACGCCTCTCTCATAGATGGGAACCGAAATAAAGACTCCAGGCTGGTTGCCTGACGCTTCATACCGTCCCAGGTCAGACATTTCCGTACTCTGCAGCTTGGCTACCTTCTGCACAGTCTGACCCAGAACCGAGCTTGCATATTGACCCGATAGGAGATTTGTCCCCAAATCAGCCTGCGGCTTGATCTGATAGATGACATCCCCCTGCTCACTGATCAAGGATGCGTTGGTGAAGCCATAACGGGCGGACTCCATCTTGATTTCTTTCGTATGTGCCGACTCTGCTTCCTGATACGCTGGATGGTCCTTCCCTTGTCTCCACACCTGGTCAAATGCCTGTATCGCCGTGATGATTGTTCCAGATGCGGCCAACGTCTCCACATTGCGCGTACGCTCTCGGAAGTAGTTCTCGACTTGTTCTTTGTTGCTGTTACGTAAGGACTCTAAGATGGCGGCACTGCTGTTCAACAATTCTTCTTTGGTTTCGTAATACGAAAACACACCCGCAGCCGTCAACGGTACAATTCCGGCCAGCAATAAAGCAATCAGCACACGTGCCCCCAGCTTCATGTACAGCCCCCCATAATCCAATCTTTCTCTCCGGCTTCGAAATTCATATAATCTCTATTTCTATGATTTCTATGAATATAGTACCAGAAAAGAAAAAAGGAAGGCTATACCAATCTGCAGTTAGGCCGTTTCAAATATCATGGCAATTTCATCGCACATAGGTAATTTGGAGCAGTTGATACAGTCTTTCCATACTTTTTGCGGCAGGGATTCCTTTGCTACGACCCAAAATCCGCATTTTTCAAAAAAGGCCTTTTGATAGGTCAAGGCGAGCACGCGATTGATGCCCAGTGTGCGGCATTGATCGACCAGATGCAGGACGAGATGTTTTCCAACGCCCATCCCTTTTGCCTTCTCGGAGATGGCCAGGGAGCGGATTTCCGCCAGGTCCTCCCACAAAATATGCAAACCAGCCACGCCCACTACCGTGTCCCCGTCATGCGCGACGATAAAAGATTGCAGGTGCTCGCACATCGACAATTTCGTCCTTGGCAGCATCAACCCTTGCCGTGCATATTCATTAACGATCTCCAGCATCGCATCTACGTCTTTCATAGTCGCCTGACGTACTGTCAGAGCTTTCGTGACACTCATCTTACACTCCTCCACTCCACGCTTAGGAAGCCTGGTACGATATCATAATTATTCATTATAGTATATAAATATACAATCGACTTTCGCAGAAGTCTATCCCTTTTTTCGCACTCTCGTCCACTTTCATTCAATTGAATTCTTTCGATCGAAGTAGTTATGCTATAATTAAAGAAGGAGATTCGTCACGTAACGAAATTCAAGGCCTTATATATTCAAGGCTTCACAGTGGAGGTGCCAACTATTTGACAACACGCAGAGAACGCAAAAAGCGGGAAACACGGGAAAAAATCTTCAATGCAGCGATCAAGCTGTTCAAGTCGCATGGCTTTGAAGGGACCACGATCGATATGATTTCGGAAGAAGCCGATGTAGCACGCGGTACGATTTTCCTCCATTTCACTTCCAAGGAAGCGATTTTAGCAAATTGGGGTTATGAGCGTCTGCATGAAATAGAGGAACGCCGTGACGAGTGGGACATCGACGATGACTGCAAAGCAAAGGTTCTTCGGATTTATAAAATCATGAACGAAGTAACCATCACGAACTTTGATTTCATCAAAGTAGTAGTCGAATCTTCCATGAAGCACCGCAAAGTGCTCGAATCGGAGAAAAACATGTATTTCGAGCTTCGTCAGCTCTTCGCGGATCTGATCGAGGATGCGCAGGACAAAGGACAGTTGAAAGCCAAGTTCAACCCGCTGGTCGCCGCCAACATGCTGGAGAATATCTACTACAACGCCTTGTACGATTGGGTACGAAGCGAAGGAGCATGGGCATTGGAAGAAATAATGGAAGAAAAGGTTTCGATCGTATTCGAAGGGCTGCACGCAGATTAATTCTCGCGATCAGCCCTTTGCAGTTCTTCCATGCCCTTTTCCCCACATACTGCCCCTCCTCCCCTCCTGGTACCATTCGGTGTCCATCAACTGCTGCCCCACATTCATCCCAACCAGTCTAAATCCTGCATTTTCAACATCTACCAGTCTGGATTTCGCTTGCGGTCACTTGCACAATTCCCTATGATGTAGGTAGCTTGTTTGTAGACCTTGGAGGTAATGACATTCAGATGCGAAATGGAATCAAACGTGAAGATATTGAATTGCTGGCACCCGCTGGGAACTGGGACTGCTTAAAAGCCGCTGTAGCCAATGGAGCCAACGCCATTTTTTTTGGAGTAGAGAAGTTCAACGCTCGTGCGCGCGCCGAGAACTTTCATATGGCTGATCTGCCAGAGATCATGTCCTACCTGCACATGTACGGTGTGAAAGGGTTTTTGACCTTTAATATTCTCGTATTTGAAAATGAACTGAAGGACGCACAGGAGCTGATCGACGCCTGTATTAACGCGGGTGTGGATGCCGTCATCGTCCAGGACCTCGGTCTGGTCAAACTGATCCGTGAAATGTCTCCTGACTTCCCGATTCACGGATCCACACAAATGACGATTACCTCACCCGAAGCAGTCGAGTTCACCAAGCCATTCGACATCGAACGCGTGGTGCTCGGTCGTGAGAATTCGTTGAAAGAAATTCGCAAGATCGGTGAAAAGGCCAAGCTGCCGATGGAAGTGTTTGTACACGGCGCTCTGTGTGTATCCTACTCTGGCCAATGCCTGACCTCGGAAATGTGGGGCGGCCGCTCCGCCAACCGCGGTGAATGCGCACAAGCCTGTCGCTTGCCGTACGATCTGATGGTAGACGGTGTTCAAAAGGAGATGGGCAATATCGCATACCTGCTCTCTCCCAAGGATTTGGCTGCACTCGAACTGGTGCCGGAGCTGATTGAAGCAGGCGTTACTTCCTTTAAAATCGAGGGAAGACTCAAGACTCCTGAGTACGTTGCCAACGTAGTCAGCAAATACCGCGCAGCGATTGACCGTTATTTTGACGGAATCGACACGCCTCCTGCCGAACAGGAAATCCGTGAGCTGCAGCAAAGCTTTTCCCGCGGATTTACACATGGCTTCCTAGAGGGAACCAACAACAAAACGCTGGTAGACGGCAGCTTTCCAAAAAGCCGCGGTGTTTTCCTCGGAACCGTGAAGAAAAAAATGACCAACGCCTTGCTCGTAGAAGTCACCTCCCCTGTCAAACGTGGAGACGGCATTGTGTTTGACGCTGGAGATCCAACCCAGAAGGAAGAAGGCGGACGGATCTACGACATTCTCTCTCGCAGCAAAAAAGTGGAGGGTGAAGTGGCGAAGGGTCTTTTTGAAATCGTTATGGGCCGCAATGACGTCAACCTGAAGCGAATCAACGTCGGGGATCGCGTCTGGAAAACCAGTGATCCTGAACTGGATAAGCGCCTGCGCAAGACCTTTGAAACCGAAAAGCCGTATCATACCTTCCCTGTGGCTGTACACGCCAGTGGAAAGCTGGGTGAAAAGCTGAAGCTGACCTGGGTGGACCTGCAAGCTCAGCATGCTGTTTCCATTCAATCGGAAATTCCGCTGGAGCAGGCTTTGAAGCGTCCTTTGACGCATGAATTGCTGCATGATCAGCTGGGCCGTCTGGGCGGCACGCTTTTCCATCTAAATGCTGCTGATCTGACGATAGAGCTGGAAGGCGAACTGATTTTGCCTGTGAGTGAATTGAATCGACTGCGCAGAGAAGCAGCCGAACAGCTCCTCTACCTTCGCTCCAAGCCACCGGTATATCAGCATCGCCACGTCGACGTATATGCGGATGTGCAGGTGAAAAAGCAGGTGGAACAACCACTGCTGACTGCCTTGTGCCGGTCGATGGAGCAATTGGAGGCAGCAGCCCAAACAGATGTAGACTTCCTGTATGCCGACTTTGAGTTCGTCAAGCAATACCCGGATGCGGTAAAGCTGGCTCACAAGTATGGCAAAAAGATCGGTATCGCTACGATGCGTATCCACATGCCGGATGAAAACGGCGTGCTTGCCCTGATCTCGAAAGCCAAGCCAGATGCCATCCTCGTACGCAATACAGGTGCTTTGTACTACTATTTGTCCAGAAAAAATGAAATCGACATCCCGCTGATCGGCGACTTTTCCCTGAATATCGCCAATCACAAGGCGGTAGAGCTGTTCCTGGAATCCGGTCTGGAGCGAGTCACTCCTTCCTACGATCTCAATATCCAGCAGATGGTCGATTTGCTTGAGCGTTCTGATGCAGCCCATATGGAGCTGGTCATCCATCAGCACATGCCGATGTTCCACACCGAGCATTGTGTCTACTGCACGTTTCTCAGTGAAGGAACCGACCATACGAACTGCGGAACGCCTTGCGAAACCTCTCGCGTCTCTCTCAAGGACCGAGTCGGCTTCTCCCATCCCGTGCGCGTAGATACTGGCTGCCGCAATACGGTCTACAATGCGATCGACCAGTCCGGCGCCGAATATTTGAGGGAGTTCCGTGCCTTGCAAGTTGGCAGCTACCGGATTGAATTTCTAGAAGAAGAGCCTGCCCGCGTAAAAGAGGTCATTTCTCTGTATCGTCAAGCGCTGCGTGGGGAAGTAAGCGGCACGCACGTCTGGCGCACCCTCAAGGCGACCAATCAGTTGGGCGTCACACGTGGACAGTTGAGCAAATAAACGGTCATGACCGTATTTGCAGACCGCAAGCGGTCACATTCTATTAAATGAAAAACGTCGAGACGTTTTTCACTGAAAAGCGAAGAGACGTTTTTCACAGAAAAGCGAAGAGACGAGAGGAGAAAGTGGAATGGCTGATCTTACCCAACCTACTGTAGAAAACCTTGCCGTACTCATTGAAGGCATCAAGGCTAAACTGAACATGGCCAACACAGCCGTCATGCGTCCGGAGGATTTTGATCTGGTCCATTATGAAGACCTGCTGTATCTGTACAACATGGTTCAGAAGAAAACAGCTTTTGGCATCAATGAAATGACAGCGATCGTGGAAGAACTGGGTCATATGCGCAAGCAAGGCTAAAACCAAGCAAAAGAGTATGAGCTCGGGCTAATCCCGCTCATACTCTTTTTTCATGTGTGCAAGAACATCGCAGCTCTACTCGTTAAACCGAAGCGGCAGCTCAATCAATCCTGCCGTCATGACGGACATCACAGGTAAATATGAAACATTTTTCAACGAGACGGAGACATAGCCTTTTCCTGTTTCTTTGTCCTCTTCTCCCGTTCTAATTCCACAATGAGCTCAGCTGCCATACGTTTGTTTACTTGCAGTCCTTCGATTGACTTTTTTGTTTCATCCAGTAATTGATTCAATTTTTCAATCTGTGTTTTAGTTGGAGGCTGATTCTCCATCAAGTATTCAAAATTCTCAAAGGCAATTTTTATAGCTGCTTCCGGTGTTAAGCGATCTATCACTTCGTAAATGGCTTCATACGCGAATGCAAGGGACGATAACCCATATCCGCTATCTGTACTCAAAAAGAACCTTGAGGGAAATTGTTCCATTAATGGAATGTATCTGTCCATCTCACTCTTACTTTTTACCGAGTAACCAGCAAGAAAATCGATATACAGGTTATCATGGCTTTCCAATAGCTTTTTCAATATTTCAACCTGTTTGGTTGATTCACCAACATTTCCATGTGCCAAGATAAAATTTGTATCTGGATGTTTTTGTAACGCTTCCTGCAAGACTGATACTTGTGCGCTTGCCAGCGGATCAATGTGCAGCAGAATAGGGACCTTATACTCGGCACACAATGCATACACGTCTGATAAATACCCATCCAATGCATCCTTCCCCTTCCAAGCAACCTTGGACACCACATCTGAATAGGTTGAAGCCGCAATTACTTCACCTACCCCCATATAACCCTGCTCCAAGTTTTTCCTAACCATTGCTATGCCTTCTTCACTATGCATATCGAACCCGGAAAAAAAGGGATAATAACGTTCCGTACTTTTCAAAAAAGCTCGCCAACTTTTTTGATCATCACCCATAGCCGCCGGTTCGCTCACTTTTCCAAATATTGCAATTTTATCTATAAAAAATTCATCCCATATGGGTTTGACAAACTCAATATTGGGTCCATCATGACTATGTACATCGATCACTTTCAAGTCCCTGTACTTTTCTGCAAGGGTTCCGACTGTTGTCTTGGTTCTTGCATTTTTTATCACGTCGACCATCGTTAAATCAGGTTTGTAGACATAGGATTCGAAATCTGTCTCTTTATTAACCAGGTTCAGCAGGCCAACAACAGCAGTTCCAACAAACAATCCAATCCCAGTCAAAAGCCACTTTTTGTTGATCAAAGAAAAAACCACCTTCTTTGTTGACACGTTTTAAAAAGTATCCAACCCGTTTTATTCTTTTATTTCGACCACGTATGGGAACGCTCTAACTTTTTCACCCTGTTTGAATTCGGCCCAAATTTTATAAAGACCAGGCTTCTTAAATTTGGTTTGAAATACTGGATCTTCATGATTTACGGGATGAACGTGAACAAAATTTTGAGCTTCTTCATCAAGAATGACGACATGTCCCATCGCTCCCAAATACGGAGTCAAAGCCGTTCTGTTTAAATCAAATGATAACGTTACAGTCTCATTGATCAGATCTGTACTCATGTTTAGTTTAACGGTCTCACCATCAATCTCCTGGACGAGTGTCTGGTCTGCCATAAGCCTGTGGCCGTGAGACTGTTCAACTGGATTTCCGACTACGAATAACACTGGAGTAACCTGGTAAGCCAATTTTTCAGGTTTTATATCAATAAATCCTTTATAAAACCCATCTGGCAGTACATTGTCGATGTGAAATTCTCCTTTTCCAATTTGCTCCGGATGCAGGTGATAGTATTTCTGCAGTTGCTCATCCACAACGATAAAATGCAGAAGCTTCTCATGATTCACTGCAAGCTCATCTACTGCATTACCCAAGTAATCTTTCAGGTAAATCCTGATTCCGTTGCTCTCTGATTGAACATACGTATGTACTTGGCTACCATCCCCATGCCCTGCTTCATTTTCATGACTGTCGCCGCCGTGCTCTTCTTTGCTATCCTCGTGGCTATCCTCGTGGCTATCGTTTTGAGACGTATGGGTAATGCCCGGATACTGTTCTTCAACTGCGACTTGTTGTTCTTCAGTGAAGTACTCATTATAAACAGCATATCCACCCAAAACGATTGCAACATAGAGAATGGCACCTGCTATACCTTTATACATGTTGATCTACCTCCGCATTCGTTTTTTTAAGTGCTATTGCAATGCCTGCACTCTACGCTCTTGGTGTCCATATTAACCGGATCCCTCTTCTAAAATCGCGCAAAAAAATGCGGTACACCCGCAATTAATGCGTCGTCAAGTTGAATAGATCGTGTTTTTTTGTGGAAGCGAGAAAGTGATCCTGCGGTTATTCGATAATAGCTGCTGAGCAGTCCAATGGATGGATTCCATAAAGGGGAGAGGTCTCAACAACGAAATTTAGACAAAACTCAAGCAGCCAGTCCCCGATTCAAATTTTCGGCAATTGGCTGCTTAATTGGCTAAGCTGTTTTGATGCTTTTTTGATCCCTGTCCCATGGACGCGGTTCAGTCCCCTAATCCGGCTCATATTCTTTTTTTGTGTGCAAGGACATCGCTTTACCTTCACGAAGGCTGGGGGGCTTTCCTCTTTGCCTTCACTCCCTCCATCTCCCCTACTTCAGGTGAGGAATCACGCAAGAAGAACGCGAGGATCAAGCCGACAACTGCAAATAACGTAGCGATCAAAAAGGCGTCATTCGTTCCCATTGTCATACCTTGGTTGGTAGCTAGCGCCATCTGAGCCTGATCTGCTGGATTGATCTGCTGCTCTCGAATGATGGCTGCTATGTGTCTTTCGGAACGGACCGACATGATCGAGACGAACAGAGCGGTTCCAATCGCCCCTCCGATCGCATTGATCGTGTTGGTCATCGCGGTACCATGCGGGTTCAACCGAAGCGGCAGCGCATTCAATCCTGCCGTCATGACGGGCATCAGTCGTGTGCAGCGTCAATCGCGTCAAGCCGAATGTCGTCACAATCATGATGGTCAATCCGATAATCGCCAGTCAGCGAGCCCCGTATTTATCAAAAAGCGGCTACTAAAAAGCACCATATCCGCATGATCAAGCGGTTTTATCGTCTGATCAACCGAGTAGCTCTCGATTTCACAATAAGGTTAGGAACAATTCCAAAAACTCCAAGTGAGGAGGTTTTTTTCTTTTGCTGCTAGATGCAAAGACCATCATAAAGGAGAACATTTCTTTCACTCCCTTGGATGTATATAATCAGGCATTTCGGGAACGAGGATTCTTTATTTCCAGCTATGATAGAGACGAGGTAAATGAGTTTCTAGACATCGTTATTAAGGATTATACGACTTATACTCTCATTATTGAACAGCTGATAGAACGTCTCAATGAGGTGGAGTCGGCGTTAATTGAGGAGTCTACCGTTACACTAGAGTCACTAAACGACAGAGTTTCTCTGATTGAGAAACTATTAAGGTCAAAGTGACACGGATGATGAAAAAAAGCCTGGCCCCATCGGCCAGACTTTTTTATGTTCACTCTCCATCAATGGTTTACAATCCCGACACGCGCTTCTGCTGCAACAAGGCTTCTCGCCTCTTCATAGCCTTCCTTCCACAGGAGATAGCGAATACTGTCAGCCAAAGCCTCCCAGCTCGCTTCGATCACGTTGGTCGAGACTCCTACCGTGCTCCATTTCTCCCCATCACATGCCGATTCAATCAATACACGGACTTTTGCCGCAGTGGCACCATTCTCATCCAGGACGCGTACCTTGTAGTCGGTAAGATGCATCTTGGAGATAATTGGGTAATAGCCTTCGAGTGCTTTTCGCATGGCGTTGTCCAGCGCATTGACCGGACCGTTGCCATCTGCTGCTGTATGAACTGTCTCCGAATTGACACTGATTTTGACAGTGGCCTCAGATGTGATGGCCTCGGCAGCTGATTTTTCCATCAAAATTTTGAAGGAGTCCAGCGTAAACAGCTTTTTCAGCTTGCCTGCCGCTTCCAACAGCATGAGGGTAAGGGAGGCTTCCGCTCCTTCGTACTGGTAGCCCTGGAATTCACGCTCCTTGATCTGCTTGATGATCTCACGCGCTTCTGCCCGCTCCAGGGAGAAATCGATCTCCAGCTCCTCCATTTTCGCCTGTAAATTGCTCTGTCCAGCCAACTCCGAAACAAGGACACGGCGCTTGTTGCCGATATTCTCCGGCTCGATATGCTCGTAGGTCTTCGGATCGCGCAGCACTGCGCTGACGTGGATGCCACCTTTGTGGGCAAACGCGCTGTTGCCGACAAAAGGCTGGTTGTTTGGAAGCGTCATGTTGGCAATTTCAGCCACGTAACGAGAAAGCTGTGTCAACTGCTGAAGCTGCTCGCTGCTGACGCAGGTATAGCCCAGCTTTAATTGCAGATTGGGAATGACAGAGATCAGGTTTACGTTTCCACAGCGCTCTCCGATTCCATTGATGGTGCCCTGTACCTGTGCTGCCCCCGCCTGAATGGCTGCAAGCGCATTGGCTACCGCAACGCCGCTGTCGTTGTGCGGATGGATGCCCAGCGGCACCTGCAATTGGCTGTTCACATGCTTTACAATATCGTATATTTCAGTTGGCAGACTGCCACCGTTTGTATCACACAAAACAATCCAGTCCGCTCCGGCCTGCTCGGCAGCTTTCAATACCTGTAAGGCATACTCGGTATTTGCCTTGTAGCCATCAAAGAAATGCTCGGCCAAAAACAGCGTGGTCAAGCCTTTCGATTTCAAAAAGGCGACTGAGTCCGCTACCATCCGAAGATTCTCTTCCAGTGTCGTCTTCAGTGCATCCGTGACGTGCATATCCCATGACTTCCCAAAGATTGCTGCAGCTTTTACTCCGCTGGCAATCAATGCACGCAGGTTGTCGTCTTCCGAAGCCACTACATGTGGACGACAGGTGCTGCCAAAAGCTGTGACCTTGGCATGCTGCAGCGGAATTTCCCGAATTCGTTCAAAAAAGGCCATGTCCTTTGGATTGCTCCCCGGCCATCCACCTTCGATAAAATCAATACCAAACTGATCGAGCCGCAGAGCGATCTTTATCTTGTCTTCTACCGACAGGCTGATCCCTTCTCCCTGCGTACCATCACGCAGGGTCGTATCGTACAGATACACCTTGCTCTCCATGTGTCTCCACCCCAACTATTGTCCGTTTTTTCTTTTTTCAGAATAATCTCACCATTTTAATTACTGAACAATACACAGTATAGCATAGCCCACAAGGAAAGAAAATGCGGGAAAACACTGGGTTTTCCCGTTTTCCGGTGAAAACCCAGCAGCTACAAGCAAACAAAACGGTCATGACCGTTTTGTTTGACCGCAAGCGGTCACATCCACTTATATGAAAAACGTCGAGACGTTTTTCACAGAAAAAATCTACTGTTTTTCAGCTGTCCACCTGTCGAGGACAAATTCGGCTGTCAAGTGAATCGCTTCATCCAGCTGAGAGGTACTGCCGGCAAACGGATGCCTTGCGTTAAACGTATGATCGGCTCCTTCGATCCAGATCAGCTCACTCTCATTCGCTGCTTCATGCAGTCGCTGCGCTCCCTTTACCAGACGGACAAAGTCCTCCCGCCCCTGAATGATGCGCAAAGGCTGTTTCATCTCTGCCACTTTTTCCAGCAAATCATAGGCTTGTCGATTTTGATCCACGTCTTCAATCACGACACGGGTAATCGGCATGTCCTGGCCTGTACGAGCATTGGGGATGTAGCCAACCCCATTCTCCGCGATCTGGTTGCGCAGCTTTTCGTCGAACAGATTGACATCCGCCACTCCGTTCCACGTGATGATGCCTGCTACCTGTGGATTATCGGCTCCAAACAGGATGACGTCTGCCCCGCCTTTGCTGTGGCCTGTGACGAACAGCTTGTTACGGTCTGCGTAATCTGGCAATCCCAGCCTGCCTTCGCGAATATACTGCGCCAAGACTTGCAGGTCCGCCACCTCACGTGCATATGTATTGCGCCCGAACTTTTCCAGCTCATCAAAATGGGTTTCACTTTCTCCAACACCATTGCAGCTGAAGTTGAATCGGATTGTTACAATTCCCCGTCTGGCCAGCTCGTCGGCGACATACGGAAAGCTTCCCCAGTCTTTAAAGCCCTTAAAGCCGTGGCAAAAAAGCAGTACAGGCTGTCGCTCCCCTTTCGTGGGGTCTGCATGCCAGTTGCCGCGCAGCGTAAGTCCTTCTTCTAATGGCAAAGAAAAGGTTCCCTTGTTCATTTCGCTTCACCTCGTATTTTTTCAGACTGCATCCATTGTGGCTTTCCTATTATTATGCAGGGCTGCCCACAGAAAAGAAACCATGCGTCTTAAAATCGTTGTACAAGTAAATAAGCAACAGCGGCAGACTAGGACTTTTTTCAAGTCTTCGTACTCCGCTGTTGCTTTTGGGGGAGACGCCTTATGAAAACTGCCATTTTTGTTCGGCATCCAGCAGATAAAGCGCGTATTCCAGAGGCCTTCTTACTGCTTCCAGATACTGCTTTTTTTGACCCAGCTGGCGAAAAATTTCTCTTCCCGGCTTAGGATTCATTTCGATCAACCACACGTTTCCGTGCACATCGATGCCCAGATCAATACCGAATTCCATCATCTGACCGAAGTGCTGCTCGATGCGAGCCACGGTGCGCAGGGCAACCTCCCGACATTCGCGAATGATCTGCCTAGCCATTTTCAGCCCAAAGTGCTCCGTCAAAAAGGAGCCTGTCGGTATGGCCTTTCCGCCACTATGCAGGTTGGAGGTAGAGGACTGTCTCGTCCCCATTCGGATTGCCATGCCGGTCAAGCGCCAGTTTCCGGTACCGTCCTTCTGAGCGAGCAGGCGAGCATCTACAGTACGTCCTGGCACAAGGCCTAGCTCCAATCCCTGCTGTAGAAAAAACTGCTCGTTTCCGCTTTTCTCCTGTCTCATCCACTGCTCTAGCCGTTGAGACAGTGCCGAAAAGCTGTTCAGCTTCTCCACGATTTTCTTTTTCGTTTTCGTTCGGCCATGCAATTCATATCCGGTCGGTTTACTTTCGATTCGCAGGATGCTGCGTCCTCCTGTGCCATTGGTAGGTTTCAGATAAATGACGCGATGATGTGCCAGCATGATCGACAATGCCGCTCGGGAGTAGGATAGCGTCTGCGGCAGCCATTTTCTTAGCTCAGGCTCCTGTTCCAGCACCTGGTGAACAGCGAATTTATTGGCGAAGCGGCTGTTGGCATACCGAAACCAGGATTGCTTGCGAAAGGTGAGGTATTTGGTGTGCTTGGGTACCGGATAGTAGCGGTATCGGTCAATCACGATGTCGGGCCAGGCGTACCAGTTGCTTTTCCAGCCTGTCACATCAGGCGTATAGCCTTTGATTGCTTTTGCATTCAAATAAACATCCTGCGGACCAAAGAGGAAGATTTCACAGCCCATCTTCTCACCCTCGCGGACCAACAAACGCAGGAAGCCTGGTTCAACAAAGCCTTTTTCCCCTCTGTAGGTAAGGATGCCAATCCTTTTCTTCACTGGTGGCAACACCGCCTTCCTGTGCACTTCCCCTTTTATTCTCCTAGTCAGTTTATGGCTGAAATGAAAAAAAGCGCCTTTGCCCCTACTAGGCAAAAGCGCATCTTCATTTTGTATCCTTATGACTGGTGCTTCTCCAGGAAATGCAAAGCAGTTCTGCCCAAAAGCTCCCCCGCGATCAGCATCGCGTCTTCATCAATATCAAAGCGCGGATGGTGATGCGGATATTCAGCCAGCTTTTCCAGATTGCCCGCTCCAACAAAGAAGAAGGCACCAGGAACCTTGCCCAAGTAGTAGGAGAAGTCCTCTCCTCCCATGAGCGGCTTCATCGGCAGGACTCGCTCTTCGCCAAATGCGGCCAGTGCTGCCTCACGTGCCAGCTCGGCTTCCTTCTCGCTGTTGATGACGGCCGGATAATCCCGAATATAGCGAACCTCCGCGCTGGCCCCCATCATCGCTGCTGTTCCTTTGGCGATCTCGGTCAGCCGCTCCTCGGCGCGGTCACGCACCTCTGGCAGGAATGTACGGACTGTACCCGTCAGGCGGCAGGAATCCGCGATGACATTGTTATTGTCTCCTCCGTGAAACGTTCCGACGGTGACGACGACACTGTTCATCGGGCTGACATTGCGGCTGGCGATGGTTTGCAAGGCTCCCACGATCTGCGATCCGACGACAATCGAGTCAATCGTTTCATCCGGGATGGCACCGTGCCCCCCCCGTCCTTTAACCTCGATGACAAAATCATCGATGCTGGCCATAATCGGCCCAGGACTGATGTATACGTTGCCGACTGGCAGCATGGACCAGAGGTGAACCCCAAAGATCGCGTCCACACCGTCTACTGCCCCGTCCTGTGTCATCTGGATGGCGCCGCCTGGCGACTCCTCCTCCGCATGCTGGAAAATAAAACGAATTTCACCGGCGAACTGATCGCGATGATTGGCGAGAACACTGGCCAAGCCAAGCAGCTGAGAGGTATGCGCATCGTGACCACAAGCATGCATGACCCCAGGGACTTTGGATTTATACGTAACCTCTTTTTGATCCTGGATGGGCAGCGCGTCGAAATCCGCGCGCAGGGCTACGACTGCGCCAGGACGGCTTCCGCGCAGGACGCCAACTACCCCTCGTCCCCCGACACCTGTGCGAATCTCGTCAAAATTCAGTCCTTCCAAAATTTCAGCAATCATCTGTGGTGTCTTTTCTTCATGAAAAGACAACTCCGGATATTGATGCAAATGACGACGCCAACTGATGATTTGCGGTTCCATTTCTTTCAAGCGGTCTTTGAGCTGCTCCTGCAATGACATGCTGTGCACTTCCTCCCATACCATGCGAATGCGATTCTTGTCCTATCGTTTATCCTTATCATAGCAGAAAAAGTAAGGAATCTGGATGGAAGATTCGTCAAAGGGGCAGAATCTGCTGCTTTCTTTGCTCATAGACGGCTATTGATTCAAACCCTGCACGCTTGAGCGTCGCGCTAGCCATGTCGCCATGATTCCCCAATTGATCCGGGCGTGTCGCTCCTGAAGCTGTCGTCACAGCTACCCCATGTTGAGCCAGAATCTCCAGCATTCGGGAACTTGGACTCATTTCGCCGACAGTTGGGTGGCGGTACCACATGGTGTTCAACTCGGTCGCCACCCGGTTGCGCTTGAGGGAACGGGCAATACGCTGGTAATAAGACAGCAGAGAGGTTTCCTCCGGACGAAAGCCGCAGCTCTTTAATCCATCCACATGAGCAATCAGATCAAACAGCCCGCTCTCTACTGTCTGCTCCACCAGATCAAAGTATCGACTGTACAGGCTGCCGAGATCCATTCTCCCGAAGCGCTCGCTCGTTTGGGGCAGATGAACAGCGACTCCCTCAACAAAATGAACGGCGCCCAGGCAGAAATCCCAGTCATAGGCATTCACGATCCTGGACAGTGCTGCTTCCTGTTCAGGGAAAAAATCCAGCTCGATTCCGACCCGCAGGGCAATCCCGTCGTCTTCCCAGCGCTGCTTCTCCCTCTCCAGAAAAGCGAGGTAGTTCGGAAAGCTCTCGCAGCAGACTTGATCCAGCCACTGCCGCTGGACTCGTCCCAGATGATCCTGTCCCAGATGCAGCTGCTCTTCATAGAGGCTTTTGAATTGTGTAAAACGGTAGCCATGCTCCACGATGCCGACGATTCCAATCCCCAGCTCCTTGGCTCGCGACCGATACTCATCCAGCCAGGCCGACGAATAAGGCCCTTCCCTCATGCGATCCGTCAATCTACGCACCAGCCCGTCCATCCATTCCCTTGTGCCAGGCACCTCTTCCTTTACCTGCTCCGAAAGCGATGCTGTTGTTTGCATCAACCAATCCAGAGAATACGGCCCTTCCTCAACATGGACATGAAAATCTACCTTCATCCCGATCCCCTCCGCGGGTATTTCCAACAGTCTTACTTGTTTTTATGTTGAGGGAATAGGGCATATGTCACACGAACCTATTTCATGTCGCTTTTTCGCTCATACGTACAAAACGCATGTGGATAGCGGTTCTTCTCGTCTATGATACCTTCTCGCTTATCTACCAAGGTAAAGGCATCCCGATCCCATGCCGGGAAATACGTATCCCCCTGCGTGTCCAAATGGATCTCTGTGATGTACATGCGATCTACCACATCGAGAAACTGGCGATAAATCTCGGCTCCTCCGAAGATGATCACATCTCCGAGCGCCAGCACCTCCTCCTTGGTATGAACCACATCCACACCTGGCATGTGAAAATCAAGATTGCGGGTCAGAACGACATTTCGTCGGTTGGGAAGCGGCTTGCCGATGCCTTCCAGCGTCTTTCTTCCCATCACGATCGTTTGGCCTGTCGTAAGCTCCTTTACGTGCTTCAAATCAGCCGGCAAATGCCAAGGCATGACGCCATCCTTGCCGATCACCTGGTTGTTCGCATACGCGACGATCAGGCTAATCATACAGCTACCTCTCCTTTAATATGTGGATGGGCTTCGTAGTCGACCACCTCAATATCGTCGAAGGTAAAGTCAAAAATGGATGTAACCTCCGGGTTGAGCTTCAGCTTTGGCAGAGGCTTCGGCTCTCTGGTCAATTGCAGCTTTACCTGCTCCACGTGGTTGAGGTACAGGTGAGCATCGCCTAATGTGTGCACAAATTCACCAGGCTCAAGTCCCGTTACATGCGCCATCATCTGGGTGAGCAAAGCGTAGCTGGCGATATTGAAGGGCACGCCCAAAAACGTGTCTGCACTGCGTTGATACAGCTGGCAGGAAAGCTTTCCATTGGCGACATAAAACTGAAACAGCAAGTGGCATGGAGGCAGTGCCATCTCATCCAGCTCAGCCGGGTTCCAGGCGCTTACGATCAAACGGCGAGAGTCGGGATTTCGCTTGATTTCCTCTACGACCCACTTGATTTGATCGACCGTCTTGCCGTCTCGTCCAGCGAAAGAACGCCATTGCTTGCCGTATACCGGTCCCAGATCTCCGTTTTCATCCGCCCACTCGTTCCAAATGCGCACGCCATTTTCTTGCAAATAGCCAATATTGGTATCACCAGAAAGAAACCACAAGAGCTCGTGGAAAATCGATTTGGTATGTAATTTTTTCGTTGTAATCAGCGGGAAGCCCTCGCTCAAGTCAAACCGCATCTGATGACCAAAAACACTGATGGTCCCCGTGCCTGTCCGGTCTTCCTTTTTGACTCCCTCGTCCAGAATGCGCTGGCACAAGTCCAGATATTGTCTCATTCCCCTACACTCCTTCCCTATTAGGTCTATACTAAACCAAAACGGCGCGATTGAAAACGGAAGGGATACAGCATGCTATAATAACAAGGAATCGAACGCATGAAAAAGGAAGCGGGATCAAATGGACGAGAAAGAATCGAAGACCAAACCACGCTACAAACAAATTGCAGAACAAATGGAGCAGCGGATCAGCATCGGTGAATTTCCACCTGGCCATTTTTTGCCTTCTGAGCGGTTGCTTGCCAAGGAACTTCATGTAAACCGCTCCACGATCGTCGCAGCGTATGATGAGTTGCAAGCAGCAGGTGTGGTCGAGAGAAAGCGAGGCAGCGGTACGATCGTCAGCCGGGATATTTGGTGCACAGCAAGCTTTGCATCTGGTCGTGCAATGTCTGTTGCAACCTGGAGACGCTGTAGCAATCGAAGAACCATCCTACTGTTATTCCCTGCCCTTGTTTCGTTCTTCCGGCTTACGGACCTTCCCACTTCCTGTAGATAAAGACGGGATTATACCCGAACAACTGGCAGAGCTTCATCGCAAGCATCGGATCAAGATGGTCTTTCTCAACCCCAATTACCAGAACCCGACCGGGAGCCTGCTCTCTCTGGAGAGACGCCATCGCTTGTTGGCTCTTTCAGCAGAAAACGGCATCCCGATTATTGAGGATGATCCTTATAGTCTGACCTCTTTTTCCGGTGAGTCCGTACCGACACTCAAATCACTCGACAGGCACGGTACTGTGCTATACATCAGTTCATTGACAAAAATCGTCGCGTCCGGACTGCGCATCGGCTGGATTGTCGGACCTCAGACCGTCATCGAGCGATTGGCAGATGCCAAGCAGCAATTTGACTACGGACACAGTATTTTTCCGCAGTGGCTGGCTGACAAGTTTCTATCCTCATCTGATTTTTCTAGACATATGGATCTATTACGCAGCCAGCTCCTCCTGCGTCGCGACCAGCTCGTGACCTCGTTGCAAGGCCATTTTGGCGATCAGGCAGAACTTGTGATACCAGCTGGAGGCATTCACCTTTGGTGCGGTCTGGCTGGTGAATGGAACGAATCACAGCTGTTGCGTGAAGCCGTGAAGCGAGGCACCATTTTTGTCCCTGGGCATCTTTTTGGAGCGAAGGATGGATACGTGCGCTTCACATTTGGGCGAGCGGATGCAGACGAAATTCGCGAAGCTGTTTCTCGCTTTGCAGATGCTTTCACTTTAAGTGGATGAGCAAAAAAGCTACCAAGTGGATGGTTTCAATTTGTATGGATCGCGCTATGATCAAGTTGTGCAAGATGTTTGATTCCTTGTCTTCATCTGAATCAATCCTGTTCATTCCCAGAAAGGACGATGGTGTATGTCCATTTATCCATTTATCATTGCTGTCTTTGTACTGGTCGCGATCGCCCTAGCTGCCACCTTTAAGATCGGATTGCAGCCAGAAGAAACCAGACAGCGGGGATTCGTCGAGCGCTCCCGAAACCTGTTGATCATATACGGAGTCATCACCATAATCTTGTTGATTGCTTTGGCCGTCTTTCTCTATTTGCGCTGATTTGGAACATTCGCTAGCAAAAAAACGCCGTCCGCTCTCTACGAACGAGAGCGACGGCGTTATTTTTTTTGGTGGCCAGACATTGAAAAGGCGGATTAATTGTTCACTGCTGAGCGTTCTACATTTGCTGCTTGCTGACCTCGTTGACCATTGACAATTTCAAAGGTAACGAGCTCGCCCTCCTCCAAATTGCGGTAACCGGATCCACTGATTGCTGAGTAGTGAACGAACACGTCCGGCCCACCATCCCGTTCAATAAAACCATACCCCTTCTCCTTGCTAAACCATTTCACTTTCCCATGAATCATTGCATTTCCTCCCTGTACAAATTGCAGCTATGCGCTTACTTCATCCTATGCGGATGCGAAGAAAGTGGAGATACGGTATGATAAATAAAGTACGACTTTTCGTCTTTTCGCCGAAAGGAGATGATTTAGCATGCGTAAAACCGCTATTGTCCTCTGCGCATTGCTTTTGACGGCATGTTCAGAGGTATCAGAAGGTGTACAGACGGCTCAACAGGCAATCGAGACAGGAAAGCAAGCGATCGAAACAGGAAAACAGGTCGTAGAGGCTGGAAAGCAGCTGGCCGAATCTGAGATCGCCCAACAGTTGAAAACCTATCTGCAGGAAAAATACGACTCCTCTGAGGCACTGAGAAACGCGATGTTTAGTGGAGACGGGCAGCTTTTAAGTGAAGAATTGCAAAAAACGGAGCTGGCCAACTTCAGCTTTTACAAATCCGATCTGCTCGGCCTCGAATACAAGGGAAAACTGACCGGAGACGGCAAATTCCAAGTATTGAAGCAGGATCTGAACAATCCTTCTGCGGAGCCTACCGTGGTCAAGGAGTTCCAGGTAAATCTGGACAGCAGTGGACAAATTCAATTGCAGGAATAGACGTTCAAAAGATTTTTTTGATAGGCTTGCGATCCCGTATCGCAAGCTTTTTTTCTTTGGCTGCCGAGAGCCCATCCAAAGCTGAGATCCTGGGTCTTTATTCCAAGCCTTAGCCTTCACGTTTTTGCATGATCAAAAAGAATAAGTCCATATTACACCCATAGAGACTGAATACATAAGAGGTGCTGTGACGTATGAACATGCTGCTTGGCTCCATTATCGTCTATATGGCTGGAATGCTGCTCATTGGCTATTACGCTTATCGACGCACCTCCAATCTGACTGATTACATGCTGGGCGGACGCTCTCTCGGTCCCACTGTCACTGCCTTGAGTGCAGGAGCTTCCGATATGAGTGGATGGCTGATGATGGGCTTGCCGGGAGCCATGTTCGCCCAGGGTCTGAGCGCTTCCTGGATCGCGATCGGCCTGACTTTAGGTGCCTATGCGAACTGGCTGTATGTAGCTCCGCGCTTGCGTACCTATACAGAGATGGCCAACAACTCGATTACGATTCCCGCTTATCTGGAGAATCGCTTTGGAGATGCTTCTCATCTGCTGCGACTGGTATCGGGCCTTGTCATCCTGATCTTTTTTACATTTTACGTCTCATCCGGCTTGGTCTCTGGGGGTGTTTTGTTTGAAAACACCTTCCAGCTCAGCTACCAAACCGGGTTGTGGATAGTGGGACTGGTGACGATCGCGTACACCCTTTTCGGGGGCTTCCTGGCTGTGAGCTGGACCGATGCTGTCCAAGGCCTCATCATGGTCATTGCCCTAATCATGGTCCCTCTCGTTACTATCGTTGCGGCAGGTGGGGTGGGGGAATCGTTTTCCGAGATTCGCTCCATCGATCCTTCTCTGCTCAACATTTTCAAAGGGACCAGTCTGCTCGGGATCATCTCGCTTTTCGCCTGGGGGCTTGGCTATTTCGGTCAGCCGCATATCATCGTTCGCTTCATGGCGATTACTTCGACGAAAGAAATTAAAAAGGCCACCCGAATTGGCATGGGGTGGATGATATTCTCGGTTGCGGGCGCGATGCTCACCGGCCTTGTAGGAATTGCCCTTTACTCCAAAAACAGCTGGACGCTGGCTGATCCGGAGACCATTTTTATCCAGCTTGGTACGATACTTTTTCACCCGATCATCACAGGGTTTTTGCTTGCGGCTATACTGGCTGCCATCATGAGCACGATCTCGTCACAGCTCCTCGTGACATCCAGCTCCCTGACGGAGGACATATACAAGACTTTCTTTCGGCGCTCGGCAACAGACAAGGAGCTGGTGAGAATCGGACGACTCTCTGTTCTCATCGTTGCGGTCATCGCATTTCTGCTCGCTCTAAACAAAAACGACACCATTCTCGATCTAGTCGGCTACGCCTGGGCAGGGTTTGGTTCCTCTTTTGGACCTGTCATCCTGCTGTCGCTGTACTGGAAGCGCATGAACCGCTGGGGGGCACTGGCAGGGATGATTGCAGGGGCCTTGACGGTCATCATCTGGACGAGATTCGATGTGCTAAAGGACTTTTTGTATGAGATGGTCCCAGGCTTTGCTGTGAGCCTGTTGGCGATCCTGATCGTCAGCAACGTCACGGCAAGGCCACCGATGGAAGTAGAATCGCAATACGACGCATACCTGAAGAAGAACCAACAATAATGACTCATGTTCTACACCGCAGGATGAGGCCGAGATGGATCGAAAAAACGAAACACGCTTTTAAGCGTCCACCCCTGAGAGATTCCTTGGAGACGGCGCTTGGGACGCGGTTTCGTTTTTTCACGAAGTCGGGCAGTCTATCCTGTTCTTACTCGTTACCAATACGCTTCAAGCTGGAACATCTCCGATATCGTCGTAAAAGCGTATTTTTGTTCACAAAGCACTTCGATGATATACGGCAAAGCTTCCACTGTTCCCTTGAGTGTATCATCTACAGTTCCCGCACAATGCTGCAAGACGACAGAGCCCGGCCCTACATGCCCGAGGACATTCCTCGCTACCTGGGGCCTGGTAAGCCCCTTCCAATCCCAGCTGTCCACATCCCACAGGATGATCTCGTGACCCCCAGCCTTTAAAATACGGTTCACGTCTTCATTCGTCGCTCCGTATGGGGGACGAACCAGGCGTGGCTTCAAGCCAATGATTTTATCGATTTGCTCTGTGGTTCTCTCCACTTGGTCGAGCACGGCAGAGAGCGCAATTTTCGTAAAATACGGATGGTCCCAGCTGTGATTCCCGATTACATGTCCCTCGGACGCTATTCTTTCCAGTATTTTGGGATTGTATTTTGCCATTTGACCTACGCACATGAAGGTTGCCTTTACGCGATACTGGGCCAAGATATCCAAAACACGCGGGGTCCATAGATGGTCGGGACCATCATCAAAGGTAAGCGCGACTTCCTTGGGTTTTCTCCGAATTGGAGCTTCTGTGGTACTATACCGGCTCTTCCCTTTTTCTTCACCCTTTTTCATTCATTCACCTCCATCAAGCTTCAATCTCAAACCGTTCAACGACACTCTCCCGCTTCGTCCATATATTTCATGATTTTGGCGACGTATTGCTGCGTTTCTTCCGGCGTTGCGGACAACCAGGAATTCCCTTGTTCTGCTATTGCCTTTTTCATGTTGTTTACACCCCAGTTATATGCCCCCAATGCTTTGGGAATATCGCCTTCGAATTCTTTCAGCATTTCTTTCACGTACATCGCCCCACCCAAAATGTTTTGCCACGGATTGGTACGATCGATTCCTAGCTCCTCTGCCGTTTCAGTCAAGAGCTGCATAATGCCGAATGCACCAGCTTTGCTCAATCCTGCATTTTTTCCAAAACTAGATTCAGCGTAGGCAATCCCATGCAGAAGGATCGGGTCCAGATGAAACAGACGTGCCGCCTTGTCCAGCATCATTTTTACTTCTTGCTGTCCATCAAAAGAATCCTCACGTGCTGGCGGTATTTTTAAGGGCTGCCCGACAAAAATCATATTGGATGTGAGTTTGTTCCCTTTTTTAAGCTGTTCTACCGATACCATGTATCTCTGGGCAATCTCCCAGAGGGTTTCTCCCTGGCTCACGATATGCGTTTCGTAAGGTTCGATGGAGGCAGCATCGTAATAGAGAAGCTCACCATGGTGTTGGGGACTCTCCTTTTGATCGGGCAGAATGCCATGCTCTCTCAATGTACGCAGCATATATTCCGCTCGCTGGCGGTAGGTGTGGCTACGGACTGCAAGATTTCCCCGTTCGCGAATTCTTCTTCGCTCTTCTTCGGGACGGGCCAGGTATTCACGAACGAGGCGAAGTGTCTCTTCAGCAGTAGCAGAGACCAGCAGATCGTCACCTGGGCGAAACAATCTCCTGATCTCAGGCGTATCCTGTGTGAGAAGGAATCCGCCACAGCCGAGTATTTCAAAAATTTTCTGCGGGATCTGGGTACCCCATGTGAGTAAGCTGATGACGATGTCTGACGAGCAGTAGACTTGTTTCATCTCTGTAGATGGCAAGGAGGCATGAATCCACTCCTGCGGGATGTCGAGCCCAAAGAAGGGCTTCATTTTATCCCAATCCCTGCCATAAAAATCAATCCGTATGTTTTCGTACAAAAGCGGTCGAATCAGGTTATGCAGGGCCATCAACCGATCCTGATCCGTATGATGTTTATACATGTGGGGAAAAGCATGCCCTACCAATGCTATCGAATGGCGGGGTTCGGAGGGAGTAGGTTCGGGGAAAAAGAAAGTCTGATCATAACCGAAGTCCATATGTGAAGCCCGAAAGCCTGCCTGTCTGTAAGTGGCTACACATGCAGGGGATACTGAAAACACAAAGTCAACCTGCAAACGCGAAATCAAAGGCAAGGACCAGATTTCGAGAAAGGTAGGGTCATCTACCGCCCAATAGACCAACGGCACTTTGGCTTCCTGGGAGCATTGTCGAATGACATGCTGCAGCGTGATCGACAGCTCTGGGCCCCAGCCTATCACGACCATCAGTTCAGGCCTGTATTTTTTGATCATTTCAGGAATATTTTTCTCGGTTAATGGTCCCGTAATCATCACTTGATGTCCTGCATCACGAAACCCATACGCGAGTCCATGAACGGATGCGTGGCTATTTTCAAAGAACAAAACGCGCATGAACGTTCTTTCACCTCCAATCTCAAGAACCGTTGTTTTCTTTGATCTTCAAATACTGGTCAACGTAAATCAGATCGGAAGTCAGACCGTTCTCCTTCATGATTTGTTCGACCGTCACACCGTACTGTTGTGCAATATTCCAAAGGGTGTCCCCCTCTCGAACGTCATGCACCTCGTATTTCTCCCTGATCCGATCCATGAAATAGGTGAGTTTGCCACCCGTCAGCGTATCGCTGTCTTCCTTTTTCACGATGCCTTCCTCCTGGAGTAGGTCCAGCATGTAGTCAGCTCGATGCTGGTAGGTTTCTTCACACACGGCATGCATCCCCTGCTTTCTGATCTGTTCACGCAGATCGGGATGCTCCAGATAGTGACTGACGAGCTCTACGGTTTCCTTAGCAGACGAAGATGCTACCAAATCTCGATGGGGAACAAAAAGGCGTCTGACTTCAGGTGTACTATGCGTAACCAGACAGCCACCCGAGCCTAGAATTTCATAGGTCCGCTGGGTAAGCTGGGTCTCATAATTTTGCAATCCGATCACGATGTCTGCTGAACTATACACTTTGTTTGCTTCTGGATACGGGAGATAACCATGTATCCACTCCGCAGGGATGTCTTTTCCTAAGTAAAATTTCATTTTGTCCCAGTCACGACCGTAAAAATCAATACGTATATTTGCATGAAGGAGCGGTCGAATTAACGTATATAAAGAGACCAGGCGATAATGATTGGGATATTGTTCAAACACCTGGGGATAGGCATTAGCCACGACTGCAATCGAGGTACGGTATTTTTCCTCACTCGGCACGGTGCAATGAATGCTCGGGTGATAGCCAAAATCCATATGAGCAGTTTTTATACCCTGTTGACGGTAATAGTCCACTCGTGCCGGACAAATGGTAAACACGAAGTCAGGTTGCACTCGCTTAATCAATGGCAACGTGAAATAGCTCGTAAAAGTAGGATCTTCCGTTGCCCAATACACGAGCGGTACTTGCGCTGCATGTACATGTTTACAGATCCATTCCTGCTTCTCCGTTGTTTGTTCAGGTCCCCACCCCAGCATGACGATGAGATCGGGCTGAAACTCTGCGATCATTTCAGGGATATTCTGATCCGTCAGAGGTCCTGAAATCATCACTTTATGGCCTGAATCGCAAAATCCATTCGGCAATCCATAAATCCACATCGGGTGGCTCTCCAAAAACAGGACACGCATTTTCTCACCTCAACATTCTCATATCATTCGATACCATATGCGGCGGCAAGTCTTTCGCGTAACGGCGGCAACCATCCTTTTGAATGCGGAAAAACACGTATCGATACTTTTCATAGAGATAAAACCGTCATGAGCCTTTTTTTGCATGTGCATGCAGTTTATCCAGGGCATACTGAATCAATTGCTGATCCTGCGTATCGACTCCATGAAAAAGTGACCAGAAACTGACGATTTTTGTGTAAAAATGATCGATGCGCTTGAGAAAGGCCGAATCCAGCGGTCCCTTGTAAAAATGAATTACTTTATTTACAAAAGCTTTTCCGTAAGCCCGGCAGATCCCGACAAAATCATAGGCAGGATCCCCTGCCCCCATCGCACCAAAATCGATCACACCGGACAGTTTTCTTTGTTCAAAATCGTACAGCAGATGCTCTGGCTTCAGATCATTGTGTAAAAGGCAGGGTGTAAACCGGAATGAATCCTTGTCTGTTAAAAAGTCATCAAAGACTTGCCTGGTCCATGAAATCAGCTTGGGGGTCATAACGGGAAACGCTTTGTTTTTTATCGTTTTGAACAGGTCCCTGTAGTAGTCTTTGATCTGTGAAGCTTCTGCCGCTTCTCCAAATGCTTTATCCAAAGGAAAAGCATGCATGGCGGTCAAAAATGCCCCGATCTCCTTGGCCAGCTGCTCTTGCTCTTGATCATTCAAGCCAGCCATGTCCACAGGAAAAAGCGGACGTCCTGCTATCATGGGATAACCCACATAGGGGATCTGATCAGACTCATTCGAGGAATAGATAAATTGAGGGATTGCAACAGGGAGAACAGCGTGAAGCTGGGGCAAGATCTGAAGCTCCTTGGCCATGATGCTCTTGGCTTCTTCTGTCTTGGGGAAACGAAAAATCATCCTTTCCCCGACGATCAGTACAAGATTGTACCATCCTGTATCATCTACACGCAGGGATTCCTTGGCCAAATCCGGGTATTTGGCGTGCAAAAGCTTTTCCAGTTTCTCCGTCTCCACAGTGATGTCTGCTCCTTTCTAGAACATCCAAATTAGAGGATATTGTATTGTATGACTTGGCAAACAAGTGGAAACTTATAGTCACGTACATTCTCACATCTACCTACCAAGGAAAAAAATAAGGATGTCTCCCCGGCGATGAGAGACATCCTTTGTACTTCCATTAACCTCTATTCCGATAAAAGACCGGACGAATCCCTGCCATTCACGCGCGCAGCATCATCCAACTGCTTGAGCGACTGAGTCATTTGCGCAAAATTGGCTGCCAGATTGCCTATCTCATCCCGGCGCAGGATATCCAGCTGTATCTCGTACTCGCCTTCAGCCAGCTTTTTGGTAGCCTGAGTCAAGGTAGCAAATCCATGTTCAACTCCGGCAAAAAACCTGTCGGCAGTCTCGCAGCCAATCCTGCACTTCCGCCAAATAACAACAGCGTGATCAGCGCGACTTTCCCCTTGTTCTCCAAGGCTTTCTGTAAGACCTCGCTATAAAGCAGCGCAATCCGTCCACCTTGGGGCTTTTTTTCCGCTTTCTTTTCTTTGCGTATGGTCATGCTTGCTAGCAAAGGCACAACCGTAACTGCTACGATCAATGAGGCAAGTAGCGACCATGCTACTGCTGCTGCGAAAGGCTTGAAGAAATCTCCCAGCATGCCGCTCACAAAAGCAATGGGCAAAAAGACAGCGACCGTCGCCAATGTAGACGAGGTAATCGCTCTGGCAACTTCCCCTACAGCAGCCAGAATCGTTTCATTCTGGCGTTCTTCTGTCTGAAAGCGCCTGAAGATATTTTCAATGACGACTATGCTGTCATCTACGACTCTACCGATCGACACTGTCATCCCGAACAAGCTCATCAGATTGATGGTGATGCCGTTAAATTTCATGAACATGACGCTGATGAGCACACAAAGCGGAATGGAAATCATGACGATGAATGTAGATTTCATATTTCGCAGGAACAGATAGATGACGAGAACCGCCATCATCATACCAAGTACACCCTCTTTGGGGATACCGTAAGCATCCCCAGCTTTGCCTGGGGTTCGCTTTCAATATTGATCACTAGAAACGAAAACACCCCACCCAATGCGACGAGTAGCGATAGGAGCACCACCATAGCCGGATTTTGCAAAGACGATTTGGTTAACCACCGCACTTTCATCCCCCCCTTTGCTCGATGTTTACCGCTTGCTGCGGTGATCGCTCTGCCCACAATATAGCTCCCCAATATGAACGATCGATGAACAAAACGTGGCAATATGAAGGAGGAGAAAAAAGAAAAAGAGGCGCCCGATTCGGAGCACCTCTTTATCATCCCTATTTATTCCAGTTCAGCTGCTACACGTTTCAATTTGCCTTCCAGCTCGTTCAGGTCTACCTTCATCTCCAACGCGGCAATCAGACCTGTGAAGTAGGAGGCAACCTGTTCCTTGACAAGGGCACGTTCCGTTTCCACGATTGTGGAAAAGAGTGTGGAAAACTGGTCGCGCAATTGCTCGCTTCCGCCAGAGACATAGGCAGATACAGGCTCTTGCAGGCGCTTTTCCAAATCCTCGCGCATTTTCACTCTGCCATCCTGTTCAAAGAAATCCTTGGTGTTCTTAAACAGGGAGAGCGCAGGTTGGAAGGCCTGGCTGGTTACAGGCAAATCCTCCGCGAATGTCAGCGTCTCTACCTGCCTCGGCTGATATGGAGACAGGGAGAGACTGGTCGCGTGGGCCTGAACATCACGTTGCCACTGCTGGATCAGCGTGACTCCTTGTCTGTTCATGTACTTCTCCAGTCGCAGCGTGGTCGCACGCAGCTCCTGTGCCAGATCATAGCTGATCGAACGGAGGAGATCCGTCAGACAGCCTTGCAGAGCCTGCTTCATGTTGCGTCCATCCTCTTTTAGGACAGCCGGGTTGAAGGCAAAACCAAACAGCTCGTTGAAGCGGAAAAAGAGACGTTGCTTGACGTAGAAAAGCAGTTCTTCTCGCTCTTTGTCCAAATCCCGCTCCATCGAAGTGACCGAGAGAGCATCTACTGCAGCCAGCGCCGCAGCCTGCGCTTCGTTGGCCGCATCCCGACGAGCCAGACGTTCGCTTTCTCCGGACGTTGCCATGCGCATAAATTCGGACAAGGTTTCATGTGCCCTGCGAATCTCAGCGATTGCGGCATTGACCGCAATCTGGGTCAGCTCGTCGATGGTAAAACGCAGGAAATCTTGTTCAAAATGAGCCATTCCAGACAGGGCAAATCCTTCTTCCGCTGGCATCAAAGGCTCACCTTCTGCTGTCTGCGTGCGTTGACGGTACACTTTTTCAGCAGATCCAGCAAGCTTGCCAGCCTCAAGCATCCGCGCCAGCAAAGCAGTCTGACTGGATACCGGATAGATCCGAGGTAGGCGAATTCCGCAGGTAAGCAGGTTTTTCTCTACGTGCGTAATGACACCCTGCAGCTCTTCTTCTGAGGCAGCCAAATCAGCAGCATTCACGATGAAGAACATCTTGTCCATCTCAAAGGTGTCCTTTACACGTCCCATCTGCAGCAGGAATTCGCGGTCAGCCTGGGAGAAGGCATGATTATAGTAGGTTACGAACAGAACAGCATCCGCGTTTTTCATGTACTCAAAGGCAACTCCGGTGTGACGAGCATTGATCGAGTCCGCACCGGGCGTGTCCACCAGGACGATTCCTTGATCCGTCAGCGGGCAAGAGTAGAACAGTTCGATGTACTCGGCAAAGCACGCTTTTTCTTCCTTGGCTACGAAGCCTTTGAACGCCTTCATGTCTACCAGCAACTCGCCGCCGAGATGATCCGCCATCTCACCTAGACCCTTCGTGACGGCTTTTAAGAAGGTGTAGTGAGGTTTCGCGGTTGGAGGGATTTGCGCTACGTCAATTTTGTTCAGTTCGTCCAAAGCGCCCTCCAGATCGGGAGCGGACAATCCGAATACAGCCAGGGAACGGAGCACGTCCTGTTCGATGGCATCTCTGCTTTTCAGCACGACACGAACGGTTCCATGGGGCTGTTCCTCGGTTGGAGGCATAATTTTGTTGATTGCAGCCGTCGTCGGATTGGGCGATACCGGCAGCACCAGATCTCCCATCAAGGCATTGGCAAACGACGATTTCCCCGCACTAAAAGCCCCGAACAAGGCAACAGTAAAGCGGTTGGCAGTCAAGCGATCTGCACGATCCAGCATCGCTTGCGCCTGATTCTTCATACCCGGTACATCTGTGATTTCTATACTTGCACGCCGCAAGCGCTCCGCTGCGGCAAATAGCTTCTCTCTCAACTGGTTCATAATCGTACGTTACGCTCCTTCTTGCAGGATCGCCTGCAACTGTTCTTTGGCGGCTTGCTCTTTGGATGCGAGCTTCGTCAATTCCTGATGAACCTCTGCCATTTTGCGCAGATCAGCCAATCGCTCCTGCAGCTGTCCATTCTCTGCCTTTACCTGCTGTTCCAGCTTCGCCACGACCTGCTCGATGAAAGCGAGACCTGCACGTCTGTACTCCAGCTTGATCCCATTGGAAAGATCGTTGCAGTAATTCATCACATACTCGCGAGAGCCCGCTCCATCCTTGATGTGAGAAGCGAGGAACTCCCCTGTCAACGCAATGCTGGTCGCATGCACTGCAGCGTGATACGCTTCGTCGCGAAGTTCGTATGCCTGTGGCTGCTTCGCCATCAATTCTTTGAAGTGGAAATCGAGATTGCCCGCCACTTTTTCACGCAGATCCGCCAGCAACGCCTCTTCCCTCTTGGCCTTCTCTTCCTCTGTCTTTTTTCCTGCGAATAAAATGCCCGCTTTAAATCCAGGTTTGCGGCTTTCCAGGTAGCTCTGTGCCGCTTCAGAGGTGCTGAAATAGGTCAGGCGAGCGTTGTCCAGGAGAACACCCAGCTCCTTCTCCATCTGTTTGCGCGCATCAGCCGTGCGGTTGGCAAGTGCCTGAGCTGCTGCTTCAGCCTGCTGCAAGGCACGGACGACCTGCTCCGCATCATGGCTGTCCAGCCCTTCTACCTGCACTTCGTCCAGCTTGCCTTCTAGCTCTCGACGTACTTCCTCATTTCGGTTCTTCAGCACCTGCACATGCTCGTCGACCAAATGCTCTGCTGCGCTACGTACGCTGGTCACAACCAGCTCCTCGCGATTCGAGATCAAGCGAGCCAGCAGGGCCTGAAACTCTTCATACTGATTTTCATCATGATCGGGTTCTGCCAGCGAGGTATAGAAAATCCCGTCCGGATGGATGTTCCAGGTCTCAAACGCGTCCTCGACACTTTCTTTGTAGCTGTCAAAATCAAGCTCAAAATCAATGTGCTTATCGATCATATTGACCACCAAATAGACCGGTTTTCCCCGATCCTTCAAGGTTTTTGTAAAGTTGAAGTTCTCTTCAGCCTGGACGTGGTTGTAGTCCATCATATAAATCACGACATCTGCTAAATGCAGGGCGGATTCTGTCGCGATCTTGTGAGCAGCATCTGTCGAATCAATTCCCGGCGTATCCAACAGGCTGGCTTGTTCATGGAGGAAAGTTCCTGGGTACTGTACCTCCACCCATTCAACGGTATCGCCATCTACAGCGAACTGCTTCAGCTTCTCCATCTCTGTATCTGGATCGAATGTAACGACTCCGGTATCTTTGGTATAAACACGCGCAGCCTTCTCACCACCGCGAATTTTCACGACGTTTGCACTCGTCGGAATCGGGTTGGAAGGCAGCAGCTTTACTCCCAACAAAGTGTTGATCATCGTCGATTTTCCCGCAGAAAAGTGTCCGCAAAAAGCGATGTTCAACTCCGCACGTTTCGTTTTATCAGCCAACTGAATCAGCTTGCCCGGCGTCTGCTCGTCGCCGCTTTCCTTCATATGTGCAGCCGCTTTTTCCATCAGATCTGCCATCCGGGCAAAATCCGTCTGCGGTTCCATCACTTGCGTATGAGGCATCTTTACCACCCTCTCCAAATCCATGCTCTCTTTTTTATCCCACCATATCTACCAAGCCGAATGTATCATACCTGCTGGGGTTGTTCAATTATTTGTGTGAAAGTTTGCACGTGGAACTTTCATCCGCATACTTCCCCTCTGATTGGAAAAAATCGCACTAACATCTTATTCACATCCTGGCGGGGAGGGACTCCTAGATGTACAGCGAGAATCAGAAGTCGTCGGAAGCCCATTTCCCGCAGGAACTATCCACGAGTTTGCAGGAAAATATCGCGATTTTCAAGAGCTTGTTCAGCCATGCGGAAGACATTTTCTTGTGGCGGTAGCAATTGATGCACCCAGAACGGATGAAGCAGAGAAAAACGCAGATAAGGAAGCCCCTGGCAAGCCAGAAGGTCAACAGCGCTATCTGGTCACCCAGCAACGAGTGGTTCCAGCGAGCATGGCGATTGGATCACAGCGCGGAAACGGCCAGGGATCGAAAGACAGGCCCTTTTATAACATCGCCTCGGAGGGGATTCCCTGTTCGAAGCGTCCAGAGAAATCGCGACTCGTTCCGGCCGCGCCCCTTTTTACCAGCATTTGAAGGTTGTGGTCATCTCTGAACAAATTGCCAAGTCCCCGAATGGATTCGCCAACTCCATAGATTTTTTTCTGCGCGATCCCGACCTCAGACGAACGAGCAAAATCTTGATCTCGCATGGCATGCTTTTGCGCAAGAGATTATGAGGCTGAGTCACGACACGATCAGTAAAGTGCAAAAGCAGATGAAAGTGGACGTTCTACGCTTGGATAGTTAGCTGAAACAAAACCATCACGCTTTATGGAAAACGATCAAGCAAGATTGGCATTCAGGAAAACGTCTATTTGAAAAAAGCATGATTTCGGTGGAAGCTCGTGTCTTTATCCGCAACATCGGTGAAATAAACCGCTCAGGGTACTGATAAGGAGGAGAACGAGCGTCATGACAACCTTTTTTGGTGAGATTACGATCTATCTCATGATCATTGGCATCCTGCTCTCTGCTTTGGTTCCCTTCGTCCTGGATCGAATCGTCAGCAAACTGCACGAGCTTGGCGATCCGCCGTGTAAAGCAAGAAAAAAGGATAAGCAATAAGGGCCCGTACATCCAACGATCTGGAACGTACAGGCCCTTCTCACGGTTTTATTTTTCAGCTAACAGATCAGCAAATGCCTTGGCGTATGGAGGCAGATCAGGTGGACGACGAGAACCTACGATGTGTCCGTCTACGACGACCGGCTCGTCGACCCAGATCGCTCCTGCATTCTCCATGTCATCCTTGATGCCGGGCGTGGATGTCGTGGTTACACCCTGCAAAATTTTAGCCGAAGCTAGTACCCAGCCCGCGTGGCAAATATGACCGATCGGCTTTTTCGCCTGGTGCATGGCCTGGACGAAGGAAATAACCTCCGGATAGCGGCGCAGCTTGTCAGGCGCCCAGCCCCCTGGCACCAGAACGCCGTCGTAATCAGCCGCATTCACATCCGCCATCGCGATTTCCGCTTCGCAGGGAACGCCGTATTTGCCTATGTAAACCTGTTTGGCTTGTGGTCCTACCAAATGAACGACTGCTCCCTCCTCCCGAAGTCTCAGCACTGGGTACCAAAGCTCCAGATCTTCGAACTCCGACTCGACGAAGCAGACTACTTTCTTGCCAGATAATCTCATGGAATCAGCCTCCCTTTCCTTATCATTGTACAGGTAGGAAGCCCTCTATGGAAACCTCCATGAGACTTTACTTTGCCCGGGCTTCTGTGGAGGAGATAAAAAAGAAGAAAACCCTCCAAGTTCTTGGGATTCCTGCTAGAGGTCATCCCTGCCCGGCTCTATAAAAAAAGGAAATCCGCTTCCAAAGCAGCCGGTTCAAGATGGATCTCATGGGTGGACGCTAAAGGCAGGTTTCTCTTTTTTCATTCCGCTTCGGTTGGAATCCCAAAGACTTTCGCTTGAAGCTGTCCTCAGGAAACAGGACAAATAAGCGCAGATCTTGGAGCGTTTTCTCCTGTTTCCTGCCCACCACTACAGCTGGATCTTTTCATTAAAAAAAGTGAGAAACAGGTTTCATACGCTGTTTCCCACCTTATAGCGGTGATCATATGTAATGTAGATGGTGCCGGTAGAGGGACTTGAACCCCCACGGTTTCCCTCACGATTTTGAGTCGCGCGCGTCTGCCAATTCCGCCATACCGGCATAAATAAGTCAGCAATATTCGACATTTTTCGCAAATCTCGCTGACACTTAAATACTATACAGACAAATTGATACGCACGCAATACCGGATATTTTTTCCATTTAACAAGCACTGAGATGGTAGAAAATCTGACATAAAAGATTGATTTATCAGGCTCTAACAGCATTTTACCGGCAGACCTTCCTCTTTCTATTTTATTGATTGACAAAAAACTGCCACCACTTCGTATCGTCTCATCTTCTGTTTATTCGACAATTTCATTTTCGCTTGTTGACGCAGTTGAGCGGAAGGTCGCACCTATGCTAGGAGAAGATCCAGCTTCACAGAAATATCTCTGAGCCCATTTGTTAGAGGGGTTTCATGGAAACAACAGAATACCATCGGACTCCCGGTTACATATGGAGTTTTCGTAGATCCGCCAAATTACAATCCTGATACCGACCCATTTTCATGGATAGCTGGGGTAGAAGTTCTCCATGATGCGGAGCCGCCAGAGGGCATGATTTCATACGAGCTTCCAAAAGCACCCTATGCTGTCTTAGACTACAAAGGGGACATCGACAGGGCTGGGGATGCTTATGGACAATTATATGATTGGATCACCCAGTCAGAATATGTGCAAGCAGGGTCTTACGGATTCGAAATGTATTCCAAGGTTTATTCGATGACAGAACGGCAAAACGCTGAATTTTCATTATATTTTCCAGTTCGAAAAAAGTAGTTTTACCATCCAGATCAAATGAAGAACCCCCCTGTTAGCTGGGGGTTCTTCATTCTAGCCCAAGATAGATCCTAGCTCAGTTTCTGGCCACAATTCGGACAGAAATTGGCGCCTTCGTTCTTCGCTCCGCAGTTTGAACAAAAGTTCGGTTTTTTCCCCTCAGAAGTCGATGTCGAAGGGGCATTTGCGGCCTCAGCCGAAACCTTTTGACCGGCATTCATATTTTTCATCATTTCGTTCGCAAGGTTCATCCCCATCATCATGCCAGCCATGTCCGAAGCAGCTCCACCGCCTTGGACGTTGCCTGATACGATGCCGTCCGTCATGGCAACCTGTTGATACTTTTGCAGATTTCCGATCATTTCGTAGGATGCTGTCTTCGTGATCTTATCTTGAATTTCTTTCGGATAGTTGAAGCTCATGACTTGAAAGCCTGTAATCGTCATCCCGATGTCCATCACTTGCATATCAAGGTCTTCACGAATGCCTTTGGCAATATCAAGCGCATTCGCTTGCAGATTGAACATATCTTTTCCTTCCCGGCTGATCCACTTCATCAATAACTGGTCCAGCACGGAGGTAATCCGGATTTTGACGTCATCCACAAGATAGCTTTCTTTTACCCCGGCAATCTTATCAATCAGCGTAACGTAATCATTGACTTTGAAATTGAACGTGCCATTCGCGCGGATCGGCATGCCTCCTGGCAGCTGGGGAGTCGGGATCAGCACCGGATTTTGCGTTCCCCATTTGACCGTGAACTCCTTGGTATTCACGAATAGGATTTCCACTCTCATCCCACTGTTGAAGCCAAATTTAAACCCTTTCAACGTGGAGAGGAATGGAACGATCTCAGAAGCGATCTGATACTCCCCTTCATCCTCAAATATCCCTTCGATCTTTCCGTTATTGATAAAAATGGCGTCTTGGCCGGAGCGAATGATTAATTTGCTTCCTTTTTTAATCTCCCGGTTGCTCCACTTCCAAAAAATCATATCGTCTCTGAATTCTTCCCATTCCACTACATTCGCAAATTGATTTCCGAAAAATGACATGGTGCACCCTTCCTTCCTTTAAAAAGATCCTCTGCTGCTATGTGAGTGGCCTCCGCTGGTCATTCCGCCTCCGCTAGACGACCCGCCGCCCGAGCTATTGTTGGTGTTCCTTTCAATCTTCTGTTTCGTTACCGTTGTGTGAAGATAGTCATCACGGGAATCCAGAATCCCAGATGTGTGAGCTTCCTCGTAGGTACGGCTATTTACCGTTACGCGCCCCCCGGACCGATATGCCATCACAGCTACGCTGATCACTCCGATGATCAAGGAAACCGCCAATTGAAACCACGTATTTAAGAAAAGATTATCCGGTTCCCGATTCACCTCAGGGCGAGACGTCACATATTGATCTGCAGCATGCGTCGGTGACTGCACGGGAGGCGAGTAGTCGTTGTTGTAGCTATTGTTACTGTTGTAAGTGATATCCGGTTTCACCTCAGGAAGGACTTCCAAATAGGCGCTCGCGGTTTCAATATACGTTTGAAAGGCAAGCTTGTAGTCGCCGTTTGCTAAATCCGGAGTAATTTGAGAGCGTATCTCGTCAAGCCTGTCGTTGTCCAGATACGTCTCTGCTTTATAGAAACCTGCCAGGTACACCTCTCGATTGTTCATGTCCAAGGTCAAAATAACCGCATTGCCATGAGGCTTGTCGTATCCTGGTGCCTGCTCGTCGTAAAAATCTTCGGTCATGAGTTCCACGTCGATATTTTCTGGATTATCAGAAGTCCAAATGATGATATCCGTTTCTCTTAGTGCCCCCATTTGATTGGCCAATTCATTCAGTTCATCGATCTCATCCTGATTCAGCAGACCCGCCTCATCATAAATCAACGGTTTCAATCCCGCCTCTTCTGCCACACTTGTTTTCATTCCGATGGAGAAGCAAAGCCATACAGCGAAAAAGATCAGGACTGACAGCACTACTCTGTTCCTTTTCACCCTAATCCTCCCCCCATCATCCAGGTAACCAGCTTCAGTGAAAGGAAAGAGACACCTGATATTCCCGCAAACCAGGCGAGCACCTTCAGCTTGCTAATCGGTGGCTTGCCCACTACCTTGCCAGTCTGGCCATTCATGGCAAAGGTATATTCCAAGTTTTTGTAGTCATAATGGACCACCCATACTGGAAGAAGGGTATATTTTGCATCCCTGCACTTGGCATGAATGTTCTTTTCACTAAAACTCACCGATGTATATTGTGACACCGTAGATGATATATAAGAATCGATATAATCGCTGATTTTATCTTGCGCCCGTGGAAATAGCTCCTTGTAGTCATAGCTGTATTTTTCTGCGACGTAGCCAGCCAGATAGGCCGTGTTAAAGCTTTTTAACTGGTCGTATGGAAACGGCTCCAATCGATCCATCAGCTGGTCGTTCATTTTCTCGGAAGCATCGATCGGCACATTCACATAATTAAGGCGAATTCTGCGGTACACATCGTAATGCCGTGTTTCCGTATAGCGATAGTCCCCCTGCTCATACGTTCTCACTCTCTTACCGTGCGCATGGACCTCAATCGCATTATGTATATCATACAGCCAGAAGGGAACATACATCCCGGTTATTCCCTTGATGCGATCGGCTGCCATAAACTCATTGGGCACCAACAGACCCTTCCTGCACCATTTCCGAAAGGCCTGTACCGCTTCTTCCTTGCTAATCGCAAAAGGAATAACCTGTAGCGGGGCAAGCTCCCCGGTCAAACGATCTCCAAGTACGACGACAGACCCACAAAAGCTACAAGTGGTCGCAGTCGTCTCCGACTCAGTCATCACCACAGCCCCGCAGCTTTTGCAATGATATTCGGTTGCCTCACCTTCTGAAAAAACATGTACCTTCAAAGGATCAGGGCTATCCTGAATATCTTCGTTTCTACCGCAGCTATGACAAGACAACATCCCGGTCTCACTGTCAAAGACCATGCCACTGCCACAGTTTGGGCATTTGTAATCGATAATAGGCATTCGCTCACCTCTATATGGAAGAAAGGGCTATTCCTTCTTACCTTTTTCAAATTGCTCGAACAGCTCGTCAAAATTGTCCTTCTTTTCTGCCCGAAGCTCGGCAATAGCCATAGCTTCATCATAGGTACGGTTTACCTTTTCTTCAAAGGCATCGAACACCGCATCATTACCGTTCATCGTCGAACCGATCGAATTCAGTTTTTGCTGAATTTTAGCAGCTGCCAGCTTCTCCTTCAGCTTTGCACGCCTTGCTTCCAGCTGACCAATATCGGCTTCCAGCTTTGCTTGAATTTGCTTCATGCTGGCGACGTTTGCAGCAGCTGTTTCATACACCGCCTGGAGCCGGGCTTCTTTCTCTGCCAGCAATTCCTTCTTATCCTGGAACTTTCTCGCATTCTCGTCATCGCCAGCTTCCATGGCCTTCTCGGCATAATGCTGCAGCTTTCGGATCTCCGCCGTACATTCATCCAGCACTCTTTTAGCCCGCTTTTCATCCCCCAGCATGGAAGCAGACTCGGCTTTGACCTGGCCGAGATCACTGTTTACGCTGCGCATGAATTCATCTATCGTCTTCTCCGGATCTTTGCTCTTCTCTAATAATGCGTTCAAATTGCTGCTCATAATATCTCTTATCCTTGACAAGATTCCCATATGCTCCCTCCAGTCGATAAGTCTTCTTATAATCATATTACCTTTTATTTGAGGAAAGGTTTCAGTTTCTGTAAGATCGTGCTCCCAAAAACCTTGCTCATGCCCACCTCCTCTCACTCTTAGCCTGCCATGAGCCCGCTCTATCTTCTCCCCCTGCACGGCGCACAGCAGCCCGCCAAAAACCTGCGTCTACCTGGCTTGTCAAAAGGATAGTCAAGCGGATGACGACCCACTACAATCCAGCGCCCCCGTACTTTTTTCAATTGATAGACACGGAAAAACTGGTCGCTTGGATCAAAAGCAAACCACACGGCAATGGTCACGCGCCGCGTCCCTTTTGACAATACCTTCGTTTTCACAATAGGCGGTGCCCCAATCCCATCACCTACCGGCACAGCCAAACGACCTTTGATCCGACGCAAATCGAGGTTACCTATCACGCGGTTGGCCAAGCAGGTGGTCATGTTTTTACGTAAAAACCGGCGAATTTTGGGTACGGAATGAAACCGTTTAGGCAGCAATACCCCTCGTCCCCCTACACGCTTTCTTGCTGAAAACACAATGGTCCAAAATCCTCTCTCGGCAGCTCTAATGGTTTGAATCCATTTTTTGCGCATCCGGCATTCCTCCCTTCTAAAAGGGTATGCTTCCGACTACTGTTGCGGTTGGGCACTCTTACGGATGGGCGGCCGCCATTCCTGCATAACCCCGGGGTAAAAGGGCAAAGTAAAGGGGTATGAGTTGATAAGATAGGAGGATGAACAAATGCCGAGTCAGATCAACACGGATTCCCTGAAAAAAGCGGAAGTTTCCGCTACACTTGCAAAAACCATGATCACCCAGGCCATCGAACAGTCCGCAGCGAATCCCCAGCTGGCGGAGGAAGCATTGAAGCAGGCAACACAAGAGATTGCCCAAGCTCAAACGATGATTTCACAGGTACAATCGACCATTCAAACCCAACAGCAGCAACAACAGCAACAACAGCAACAGCAGAAATAATTGCAGCTGCAAGCCAAACAGGCAGAATCCGGTTGACGGTCCTGCCTGTTTTTTGCATTTTGTGTTGTTCTTTCATACAATCAGGCTTGGAGTCACAACATACATGGTGAAAGGTGGAGACATCCAATGCCCAAGCTAAACGGCATCAACCATTTCCTGTTTTCCGTCTCAGATTTGGAGCGCTCGTTTGTTTTTTATCGGGATGTCTTGGGAGCTCGCCCTTTGGTAAAGGGAAGAAAGCTGGCTTATTTTGAATGGAACGGATACTGGCTTGCCTTGAATGAGGAATCCAATATCCCGCGCAAGGAAATCCATGACTCGTATACGCATCTAGCCTTTTCAATCGACAAGGATTCCTTTTCGACATGGAGAGAGCATCTGAAAACGCATCAGGTCAACATCCTGCCTGGTCGGGAGAGAGATGAACGCGACTTGCTGTCGATTTACTTCACTGATCCCGATGGTCATAAATTCGAGCTGCATACGGGAACTCTTCAGGATCGCCTCGCTTACTATCGGGATGAAAAGCATCATATGGTTTTCTTTGATTAATCAATCCTCCTCTTCATGGGGTACACAAGTTCGGCAAATATTGTCCCGAACCATTTATAAATTAACAAGAATCAAATGGAATCAGCCTTTTCTCTCATGCTGTTTTTTTATGCCAACAGCGGAGGGAAAGTATGTTTGGGAAAAAGCGATCAGAGATTGCTGTCGTAGCCAACCGCATCCAAGAAAGCAATATAACGGCTCCAGATCAGCTAGAAGGAAAGCTGAGATTTTTGCAAATCAATCAAGAAGACCTAGACCGGCTGAAACAATTGGATCCTTTGCTAAAGCAACATGTGGAATCGATTACAGAGCGTCATTACCTCATGTTAAGAGAATTTCGCACTTGATGAACATCATCGAAGACAATACAACCATCGAGCGTCTTTCCGATTCTTTCCGTCGATATCTGCTCTCTCTTTCCAAACAACGACCTTGGAACAAGCCAGTGCGGGCAAAGAAATTATTCAGTCGTCCCTGAACAGCTTTTTGACGATGACTACAGAATTCGAAGGCATGCAAAATAAAATCAACAATCTCCTGGACTCGCTTCAAAGTGTTTCTGCTAGCCGGTCGTCACTTCACTCATCGTTGTATACGCCTCGACAGATGTTTTTTTACCTCGCTCAACTCTTTCTTGGACAAGCATCTGGTCGAGGCTGTATGGCTTAGTCTAGTGGAGCGTGCTGCCCTGACCTTGCTTGCTACTGCTCCGGCAGTACGGATGCCAAAGGCCTGCATGGCCCATTGAATCGGAAACGAGATGGAAAATCGGCCATCCTCCGAACCGGCAAAATTCACGGCTGCTGCGCGATTTCCCGATGTCAACCAGACAGAACCCGAATCGCCTGGCAATGAATTGGCCCGGCTGCTGCGAATGACTGTCTGGTTGCGAAAACGAATCGTTCCCAATCCCCCATAGGAGCCGTAATCTACGGCTACGTCCGTGTTGATCGAGGTGACGACACCGCTGACCAGCCCTGTCGTACGTCCCACCTTTTTCAGACGACTTCCCAGTGAATAGGAGCGCACGTATCCGCGAATCCTCCCCACCCTGGCATAAGTGGGAGCAAGCATACGATTGTTCAGTGGAATGGACAAGGCTGCATCCAGATAATTCACTCCACTTCTACTGAGACGGACAAATCGATACAATCTGCCGATCCTGTCTCTGCCGTAGCGACCGCCATCTGCTCCTCCCGGCTGTAGCGTCTCTGTGTATCCCCCTGTATTATGTCGGTTCAAGACATGGTTGTTGCTCAGCAAAAAGCGCTGTGCCCGATTGGCTGCACGAGCCACGATAAGCCCTGCCGTTCCAGATATGCCGGGTCGCCCCACACTATAACCAGCTACTACTGGACGAATTCGGCTTCGCAGTGATCGACTCGTTGCTCTTGGTTTGAAGGCTGGATGACAGGAGCATCTTCCTGAGGTGACTCTCTGGACAGGTACTTGTACGCTTCTCCCCGTCTTTTTGCATCTGACTGCCACGCTTCGCGGACAGCTTTTTCGAATCGATGCACTCGCATTCAGCGTGTACATCACGACGCACATGCCGCCTGATCGATTTAATCCGTTGGCAAATCCGACGCCGATCCCGACCACACCTGGCATCTTGTGCCATCTTTTCACCAGTCTCTCCTTGGCTTGAAGCGCTTGTCTGTACGTAGACATGCAATCCCTCCCTTTCCGGATGCCATCACGATTACATCCTATGTCAAACTTGACCATGAACATTGGACAGATGCAGGAGGAAGAGTGCCTTTTTTGCCTTTGTAAAAAAACAAGGGTGATCCACTAGCAGTTGCCTGCTGTGGATCACCCTGTCCATGGCGCATCTTTGCTTGGATTACGAAGCTTCAGATACGGTTGTTTTGTTTTCTGTCATGGCTTGCTGCAAATTTTTGTTCCAGTGAACCAGAACGAGATTGAGCACGACCGCTGTCAAGGAACCGGTGACGATTCCGTTTTGCAGCAGCATTTTCATCATGGTAGGCAATTGATCAAACATGCTTGGCACAGCAGCGGAGCCAAGTCCCACCGCGATACTGCATGCAGCGATCAGCAGATTTTCGTTTTGACGCAGATCGACCTGAGACAAAATATTGATCCCGGATGCTACGACCATTCCAAACATGGCGACCATTGCTCCACCCAACACAGGGTTTGGAATAACAGTCGTCAGCGCAGCCAGCTTTGGCAGCAGACCCAATACGATCAAGATTCCCCCTGCGCCGATCATCACGTCGCGGCTTTTGATTCCGCTCAATTGAACCAGTCCAACGTTTTGGGAAAAGGCGGTATATGGAAAAGCGTTGAAAATCCCACCGAGCACGATCGCTACCCCTTCTCCACGCAAGCCTTTTACGACATCTTGCTTGCTAACTTCCGTATTGGTTGTTTTCCCCAGTGCGAAGTAAACCCCCGTCGATTCCGCCATGCTGATGATATTTACGAGGATCATGGTAATAATGGCCACAATGCTAAACTCAGGTACTCCGAAATAGAAAGGCTCCACGACACTAAACCAGGATGCTTCGCTTACCGTTCCAAAATGGACCATACCCATCATATACCCTACAACCGTACCTGCGACCAATCCGATCAATACCGAAATCGCACGGATAAATCCAGTTGTAAACCGATTGATCAACAGAATAACGATCAGTGTACCCAACGCTAGCAGCAGGTTGCGTGGTTGGCCAAAATCAGCACTGCCTTGTCCACCTGCCACGTTGTTCATCGCAACCGGAATGAGAGAGAGACCGATAATCGTAACCACAGAGCCTTGTACGACTGTCGGGAAGAATTTGAGCAGCTTCCCAAAGAGAGGAGCCGCCAGTACGACGAATATACCAGAGACAATAATCGCACCGTAGGCGGTGGCGAGGTTGCTCGTCGAGGCAATCGCGATAATCGGCCCCACGGCGGTAAATGTACAGCCCAGCACGACAGGAAGACGAATCCCGGTGTAGCGCGTACCAATCACCTGCAAGAGAGTGGCGATACCGCATGTGAACAGGTCAGCCGCAATCAAATAGGCGATCTGGGCAGGTGTCAGATTCAAAGCTCCCCCGATAATCAGGGGCACGACTACTGCACCAGCATACATGGCCAAGACATGCTGCAAGCCTAAGGTAACTACTTTTTGTTTGGATAGCATGACGGTTTGACTCTCTCCTCTTTATCCTACTTATTTTTTATACACGACTCGTAGCAGGCTCGATGAATTCCATATGATTGACGGACATGGACTTGATTCTTGCCAGCGATTCGATCCGAATACCGGTCTGCTCCAGTAATCCGCGTCCTTCCTGAAAGCTTTTCTCAATGACTGCACCGATACCCACGGTATGTGCACCGGATTCCTTGATAATCTGTGTAAGTCCGATGAGCGCTGCACCTGTCGCAAGAAAATCGTCTACGATCAGGACGCGGTCCTCCGCTGACAGATACTGGCGGGAGACACTGATCTGATACGTCTCCTGACGAGTAAAGGAGTGTACAGGAGCGGCGTAAACCTCTTCAGACAAGGTGATCGCCTTTTTCTTTTTTGCATAGATAAACGGTACGCCCAACGCAAATGCGGTTGCCATCGCGAAGTGAATGCCGCTCGCCTCAATCGTCAGCACCTTGGTAATGCCCTCATCTTTGAACAGCTCCGCAAAGGTCTGCCCGATATTCATGGTCAATTGCGGATCAACCTGATGATTCAGAAACGAATCCACTTTCAAGACAGATTCGGATAACACTTTCCCATCACGCATGATACGCTCTTGCAGTTCTTTCATTTCTGTTTGTCCCCCTCCATACTTTCCCTCTTCGCGCAGCTAAACAAATAAAGCCCAGAGCAGACAGGTCACTTGCTGGTTCATACAACCAACACCAAGTGAAACCTGTCCCTCTGGGCTTTTCTCCCTCAGGTGTAGCACAATGAAGTGCCAGCGCCGCTCGGACCAGCTTTTTCCAAACAGCCGTAGAAAACCCAATCAGGCCACAGGAAAAACGGAACCCTAGACGCTCTTTCACTCGTAGTCAGGCGATTTACGGTCACCCGGTAGAAACTGTTGGGCCTTATTCCCAAAATTATACGAGCATGCAGTATGCTTTTTCGATATTGACCAATCTATCATATCTGGCAAAGCGGGAGCAAGCGTTATTTTTTTGAAAAGAAAAGAATCCCACAAAATTTTGGATCAAAAAAAATAATCCCTCGGTCATCCGATCAAACCGAGGGATTTGTTTCATTTGAACCCTATACTTTTTTCTTCTTCTGACGTTGCCCCATCGAGATTTTCTTCCATTTATCCTTCTCTGCCGCCTGTAGTCTCGCATCTTCCTTGCGAGCCAGGTGGGCAAGCTCTCTTTGCAGCTTGCGATAGCTGTCATAGCGCGCCTGATCCAACGAGCCGTCTGCGAGTGCTGCCTGGATCGCACATCCCGGTTCGCGCAGATGCTGACAATCATGGAATCGGCAGTCTTCCGCCATCGACTCAATATCGTCAAAGGTCCCGCGAAAGCCTTCGTCCGCTTCCCACAGCTGCAGCTCTCTCATACCCGGCGTGTCAATCATCAACCCACCACTCGGCAAAAGAAACAGCTCCCGATGTGTCGTCGTATGACGTCCACGATCGTCTCCCTCACGCACGCCGCTGACTCGCTGCATCTCGACGCCACTCAGTTTGTTGATCAAGGTGGATTTCCCTACACCGGAGGAACCGAGCAAGGCAATCGTCTTGCCCACACCCAGATACGGGGAGAGCTGCTCCAAACCTTCTCCTTGCTCTGCACTCACTACATGTACGGGTACGCCAATCGCAACGGATTCTACCTCGTTCAGACGTGCATCCAGATCATCGCACAAATCCGCTTTGCTCAGCACGATGACAGGCGTGGCGCCACTTTCCCAAGCCAGGATCAGATAGCGCTCCATTCTGCGCAGATTGAAGTCATTGTTCAAGGCATTCACGAGAAATACCGTATCGACGTTCGTCGCCACGATCTGCTCTTCCACTGTCGATCCTGCTACTTTGCGAGAGAACTTGGATTTGCGCGGGAGCAGAGCGTGGATCGTCGCTTTCTTTTCTTCCGCTCGCGGGCTGATCACCACCCAGTCTCCGACAGCCGGGTAATCCTCACGCCCCGTTGCCTCATAGCGCAGTTTTCCTGTCACTTCACCCAGAAGCTCACCGTACTCGCTTTGAAGACGGTACACACGTTTATGTTCCAGCGTAATGCGTCCCACGCTGTAGCCTTGTTCGGCGTAAGGGGCAAAATGCTCTGCAAAAAAAGCATTCCAGCCCATTTTTTGTAAAATAGCTTGATCTTGTTTTCCTTGTTGATTCTGATTCACCTACGGATTCCCCCTGCAAATGGTTTGTACATAACATGCCTAAAACCAGTCACAGTAGAATCCTCATCTGGTAAACGGTATGTGGTTCGTTTAAAAGGAGGATTCCTGTGACCCGACTTCTGCGATCTCAACAATGCTCGTTTTTACCATAAAACATCTCTCCTTTTTTACCTCCATACCATGTCCCGATTGGTGGTCTGGATGTTTTCTACCCAATTATTGTAACATGGGGACTGCGAAATGCAACAGGATCAGTCGCCCCCGCCGCCTCCGCCATCTCCGCCTCCACTATCACTGCTACAGTCATGTCGACTGTCCGAACCATACGAAGAAGAACCTCCATCCCCAGCGGAACCGTACCTTCTTCTTTTCTTGCCTTTTTTGCCAGCATTCATCAACACAATCATGAAGACAAACACAAAAATGATTCCTACCACGAGCAACTCCATTCATCCGCCTCCTTTCGTCGCCTGATTTTGGCTTGAATTTACCGCTTGCGCAACGCACGCCCAAATACCAGCAAGATCGGCATGAACAGGACTGCCGCTACGATCAGCGAAGCCCGAATCGAATAACGGCTCCCAACCCAGCCGACAAAGGGACCACCTGCTGTTTGTCCCAAGGCATCGGTCTGACCCATCATGGAGAGGATGGTCGCCCTTACCTTGCCTTCGATGTTCAAGTTGAGCCAGGTATCATAGAGAGGCTCGATCAGTGTTCCCAGCATTCCGATCAGCAGCAGGGAGACAAGAGCCCAGGTAAAGCTGGGTGAAAAAGCAAACGCCAAAATGGCAGCGATCCGAAGCCCTGTCAGGACAAACATGCCGTTTAGTACGACACGCTCGTTGTTCATATCCAATCGCCGTTCAGTCAATCGAACGACAAAGATACTGAGAAATGTAGAAACGGCCGCGATCAACCCGAACCACATCGCCAGCGATAGGTTGGAATCCGGTATTCCGACCTCCAAGATCAGATGTGCTTCGCGAAGTCTGTCATACCCTTCTGAAGCAGCACCGCTGAATAAAGTAACCAGCAAAATCATCAACAGCACCGGTTGTCTACGAATGACTTTGGCTCCATGTAGCCATGTCGATTTCATCTCGTGCCAATGCGTTGTCCCCTCCACACGCTCTGGTCGGACAAAGCGCTGCTCCTGCATGAAAACAAGCAGGAAAACCCCCAACACCAGGTAGAGAAAGCCTCCGATCATGTAGGGCAAATGGGTTCCGAGTGTGGATAGAGCCACACTCAGCGCAATACCCGCTAGCGTCCCCATCAAGGAATAGCGCTTCGCCTTCAAAAACAGATTGCCCATTTGGCTGGCGCCGACTTCATCCACAATCCAAGCCGTATCTGCACCACTTATCAGGGTGTAGCCGATCCCGCATACGAACTGACTGATCAGCACCCAAACGAATACTGTGACGAGCGGAATGAGCCCATCTAGTGATGGAATAAAGCCTTGCAGGACAAATCCACTGCCGAGCACAAACATTCCGGCAATGACGGAAAGCCTGCGACTATAGGTGTCTGCCACCACACCAGTGATTCCTTCAAAAATCAAAACGGTCAACTCCAGCACCATCCCGACGATCAACAGCTCCAGCGGGTTCAGCCCCAGTGTCGCTATGTAGAAAATGGCATACGTCGTAAACATGGTGCTATTGGCAAAGGACTGGATAAACGACATGATCATATATAGATGTGACGCGTGTAACTTCATTTAACTGTGTCCACCCTTCCGGCAGACAACACGTCACGGTTCACTTGCGTATTCAGTTGTCCACGACCCTAGAAAAGCAAATGCGCACGTGTCGTTCTACCGCTTGTTTTTTACTCCGTTTTGTACGTTTTGAACAGCATGAGAAAATGTTTGCATGCAAGTACACCTCCAATTGAATTAACTTTATTATAACGGAATTGAAATAATTGGATACAGTGAAAAAACATGATTTCATTCTCCACAAAGGTCATGCCAAACCTTTTCTTGAATTGCCTGCGAGCCGTTGAAACATCTACGCCCATCGCTGCAAAGTCTTTCTCCGTCCATCGTTTCTCAGGTTCGGCTTCCACTGCATCGACCAGCTTCTGAACAAGTTCAGATACTTGATTGGGATGAGAGAGAGGACGACATCTCTTGCACGGTCGAAACGACGCCAGCAGTGCTTGCTCTGCCGTTTCAAAAAACTCGCAGTTCTCAAGCTTAGGCTTTCTCGCAGGGCAGGTCGGTCGACAGAAGACTCCCGTTGTTTTAACCCCGACATAAAATACACCTTCGTACTCGGTGTTTTTATCGAGAAGTGCTTGATAATAGTGTTCTTTCATTACCGAGTCCATCCATTTCCTCCTCGCCTACTGCCTCTATATGCATGATAACCATGTGACAAAATGGACGTGACCGAAAATCAGGCATGAATATTTTTTTTCGAAAAAAAGAACGTACCTTCTCGATTAGAAAAGTACGTTCTTCTCCTGATGATGACTATTTTGTCGCGCTTTCTTGATGCTTAATGACTTTTAACAGGCTCGCAATCGTGGAAGCATGCATCGCTTCGTGAACGAAGGCAAAGTTGCACAGCTCAGCTTTTTGCTCAAATTGCAACGGCCCCATCGTAATCGGAGAGTTCAAAGCTCCTTCCAACGCCTCAGGAGCGACTTCGGACAAGTGGTTCAACTGTGATGTCAGGTATTGCAGCAGCTCTTCCTTCGATGGCGGGGCATCTGTCCAATCCGCAGGTTTTGTTCCCATCTTGTAAAGTCCTGGATAGCCTTCCGGCAAGTCGATGGTATCGATCCCACACAGAGACAAGAAGGTATTCAGCGAGACGATAATATGACCCACGTTCCAGTTGACCGTGTTGTTGAAGGGGACTGGTTGAACGTTAAAATACTCTTCAGGTAAGGATTGCAGCTGGTGCACCAAAATTTTTCGAATGGATTTTCCCGAGTTTAAAATGGCCGTGGACATTCTAACATTCCTCCATTTATATAGAAAATACACACATTTCCATTGTACACCATTTACCTATCCTTCCGGAGTAAATCTTCTAGGCTTTTTTACGGAAAAAGCTAATGATGGAAAGCAGCAAAGCCAGACCAGAGAGAACCAAGGGCAAGCTGTTTCCGCCGCTGCCAGTGCCTTCGCTTCCTGCCGCAGGAGCTGCTGTTTCTGCCCCATGCGAGTGACCATGTCCGTCACCTGCTCCAGCACCTTCCTTGATGGTCGTCACGGAAGCAGGGGTTTTCGAATCCTGCTCTCCTGTCCACTCCACGACTTCTCCGTCCGTATACGTCTGGTAAGCTTTCCAAGCAACCTCACCCGCTTCTTTCGGGTTGGCGCCGACAAAGGCAAACTCCATGAATTCGTGAGCTTTGATACCGCCATCTGTCGCGGTCCAGATCAAAGCCGTATTTCGTCCCTCAGCGTCCTTTTCGAATTCATAGCTCCAGCCCGGCACTGGCTGTACGGTGCTTACCTTCACGCCTGACGGGAACTCCAGCTTTACCTTGACTGTATTGACGTCTTTTTCCACCGGGACACGCACCGTATATTTCTCATAGGCCCCAGTCGTCGTCTCTTTGGGATACACATTTACATGCGCTTGTGCAGCTGAGCTCAGTGTCAAAATCGCTCCTGCTACAAGCAGACTACTCATCCATTTTGTCGTTTTCATACCTACGTCCTCCTCTATTATGTTCCGGGATATTGCGTGTGGCTCATCCACAATCCAGCCAGCATTGCCACGATTCCCAACATCAATTCCCAACGCAACAAACTAGCCTGCAAAGTATTCTGCTGGCGCCAGTACCTGTTTTGTCTAAATGCGATTCCGAGCATGAGCAAGAAAGACGCTAGTTTGACATACAGCAGGTAGTTCCAGGTCATGGAGCTCTCCAAGAGACTTCCCACATCTGTCTGTACGGCCAGCATCAGAGCTCCGGTCAGTACAGCAAGGATTGCGGCAATAGCCACCATTCGCAAGAAGAAACGTTTGAAAACCGGGTTCCCTTGTTCAACCTGTCTGGATGTGAGCAGCAGATAGAAAAGCGCTCCAAGCCACAGGGCGACCGTACCTACATGCAAGAGCCGCAGGGCAAGAGACAGCCACACTGGTGAAATCCCCCATGCATGTCCGCCAAAAGCCTGTGTGCTGATCAGCAGTGCCCAAATGAACAGATACCAGCCTGTGACCATGCCAGGAATCACGAGCAGCAGCAGCCATAAGAGCGAGATCAGCAGCATGATGGCAAAGGGTGATTGGAGCAATACCCCCCAATTGCCTTGCAGCAGGATCGTGGTAAGAGACACAGCCGGCAGCGACTCGTCGTAGAGAAACCAAAGAAAAAACAATCCGATCACCATGAGGAACCACCCGATTTGCCTGCCCATCCCCAATACTTGTGTAAAAGAAGGCAATCCGAAGCGTTGTGCCCGCCAGGCGACGAAGTACATGCCACCTCCCAGAAGAAGGAGTCCTTGGGTCAGGTGGCGATATACGATTAAATAGGTCGAATCACTTTGTCTTTGTTCCGGCATGACTACTGTGGCACTTTTTTGACCAATCGAAAACGACAGCCTTTCCTCCACCGGGTGTCCATCCTCCGAGACCACAGCTACGATCGCGTTGTAGGTTCCCTGCGCAAGCTCTGGCAGTCGCACATTCACCCTGGAAGCATCCCCTGGCTGAAGGGTAGGCTGTTCCAGCCTGACCTCGATTCCATTCCAGTCATACAGTCGAATGGATACCAGGTCCGGCTCCAGGGTTTCGGTAAATTGAAAGGAGAGCTGACCGGGGTTTGTTTTCAGCACCTCTCCCTCCTGCGGCGTGCTGCCCATCAGGCCGGCGTGCGCTTGTACAGATGCCATCCCGCCTAAGCTGAACACGAGCATCAGCATGATCCACAGGGAGACCAGATAACGTTTCATACCTATCACCTTCCACTTTCGTATTCATAACACTACCAGAAGGATGGCGTGTACCATATGGCTCATCCGGGCTATTTCTCGTGTCGATATTTTGTAAAAAAAAGCCAGGACCGGATCTTTCCAGTCATGGCTTTGATTTTGCGATTTGGCTTATCGTCCACTCTTCATTTCTGTCCAGTAGCGATCGTATTCTTGCAGCGTTTCACCCACATCTACCAGCCACTCAGCGCGAGCGATGTCTGCTGGGTCGAGGAAGATCATTTTATTCGAACGATACTCTTCACTATGCAGCGGATACGCCTGTTCGTTCGGGTTGCTGTAGCCGATCGATTCGTAGTTCTTCACGCTTACTTCCGGATCCATCAGGTAGTTGATGAATTTCTCTGCCAATTCCTTGTTTTTAGCCCCTTTTGGAATCGCCATCGTATCTGCCCAGATGGTAGCCCCTTCTTTCGGGATCACATAATCGACATTGGCATTCTCAGCCTGGATATACGCTGCGTCACCAGACCATACAGAGCCGATCCACGCTTCCTCAGCGATCATTTTTTGCTTGATATTATCGGTATCAAAAGCGATGACATTCGGCATAAGCGTCTTCATATCTGCAAACGCAGTTTCAAGCTCAGTCTTGTTGGTAGAGCTGTTGGAAAAACCGTTCTTGATCAAAGCCATACCCATGACTTCACGCGGGTCGTTCAACAAAATCACACGGCCTTTGTACTCGTCCTTCCACAGGTCATTCCAGCTAGTTGGCTGTTCTTTTACGTAGTTTTTGTTATACGCGATCCCTGTAATGCCCCATGTGTACACAATGGAGTATTTGTTGCCTGGATCAAAAGGAGGTGTCTGGAATGTCGAGACGATGTTCTTCAGGTTCGGAACATTCTCCTTGTTGATCTCTTCCAAAAGACCAAGCTCGATCATGGTCGCAACCATGTAGTCCGATGGCTGGATCAGGTCATAGCCCGATGCGCCCGCCTGGATTTTTGCCAGCATCTCTTCGTTGCTGCCGTACACATCGTAGTTTACCTTGACGTTGAATTTTTGCTCAAAATCAGCAATCACATCGGGATCAAAGTTGTCAGCCCAGCTGTAGATGTTGAGAACCTGAGCGTCTCCTCCCGATGACGAAGAACAGCCCACGGCCGTGAATGCAAGTGCGGCGCTCAATACGCCAACCATCAATGATTTGAAACGTTTCAATCTTTTCATCCTCCTATCAATAGGTAATTGTCTTTGAATCCTTGCGTCTGAAAAGCTCTGCCACGATCACGAGTAGTACGGTACTGACGATCAGCAGCGTCGAGAGTGCATTGACCTCTGGTGATACGCCGCGTTTCACGAGTCCATAAATGTACAAAGGCAAGGTTGTAGAATTGGGACCTGCTACGAAAAACGAGATGATAAAATCATCCAAGGAAAGCGTAAAGGCCATCAAAAATCCTGCAACAATCCCTGGCATGATCAAAGGCAGGATCACGTACCGCATCGTCTGCCAAGGGGTTGCACCCAAATCCTGCGCGGCTTCCTCCAGCTCCTTGCCCATATCGGCCAGTCTCGCGGAGATGATGACCATGACGAACGGAATACTGAAGGTCGTATGCGCCATGATCAAAGTCGCTTTGCCCAAATCCATTTTCATTTGACTGAACAGAACGAGCAAAGCCAATCCGAGCATGATCTCCGGTATGACAATCGGCAAATAAATCAAGCCGTTGACGACATTTCGCCAGCGCAAGGAATAGTGCTTGATCCCGATGGACGCTGCTGTACCTAACACTGTAGCCAGTATACTGCTGATCAAACCAATCGTCAGACTGTTCGTGAGTGCCTGCATGACTTGTCTGTTTTCAAACAAAGAGATGTACCATTTCCAGGTAAAGCCGTTCCACACCGCATTGATCCGCGATTCATTGAACGAATAAAGAATCAGGATTGCGATCGGCAGGTAGAGGAAGACGATCATCAGCCAGGAAAATCCCGTCAACGCATTATTGCGCTTTTTCATGCTGATCCCTCCTTGGCTTCACCAGCTTGCGTAGCCTTGAAGTAAAGAAGAATCAGCAGCATGGACAACAGCATCAGGACGATGGACAAAGCCGATCCGAATGGCCAGTCACGCGCCGAGAGGAATTGGTTTTGAATGACATTCCCAATCAAAGCTGACTTCGCACCACCCATGACGTCCGGTACAACGAACATGCCGATCGAGGATACGAAGACCAGGATGGAACCCGTCACCACACCCGGCTTGGTCATGGGAAGTGTGACATGCCAGAACGCCTTCAACGGTGTGGCACCGAGATCGTATGCTGCTTCCAGCTTCCGGTGATCCATCTGCTCCAGGGAAACGTAGATGGGCAGGACCATGAAAGGCAGCAGCGTGTACACCATCCCGACGAGTACAGAGCCTGAATTGTAAAGAAGCGTCAGCGGTTCGTCGATGATGCCCAGCCATTGCAGGAGCGTATTCACGACCCCCTGTGAACGCAGGATGATCACCCACGCATAGGAACGAACCAGAAAGTTGATCCAGAAGGGAATCATCACGAGAAGCAGCCAGATTTGCTGCTTGGATTTATCCAGCCTGGAGATGTAGTACGCCAATGGATAGCCACACAGGATCGAAAATACTGTCGTAAGAACTGCGACGACCAGCGTATCCCAAAAAATCAGTCCGTACAAAGGGTCGAAGATGCGAATGTAGTTGTCAATCGTAAACTGATAGACAACTTGCCCGTACGTGCCTCTCGTTAGGAACGAGAGAACCAGCATCAGGATCATCGGCAAGACGAAGAGCGCCCCCATCCACACGAGTGTCGGAAGCGCGAGTAGTTTGATACGCTTTGTCTTCAACAAGAAAGCACCACCTCGTCCGTCTGTGACCAACCAATCGCCACTTGATGATCCACCTGCCAGTCGAAGCCTTCATTGGCATATTGATGGGCCAACACGCTCATTTCTGTTCCATCCAAGCGAATGTAAATCTTTCGCAGATTTCCAAGAAATACGACATCTGTGATTCTGCCAGTCTTCTTGTGCTTGTCGGATTCCGTATCAATCGGATACAGCTTCACCTTTTCAGGGCGCACAGCCGTACAGGAGCCTTCTGCTTTAAAGATGTTGTTTTCCCCAATAAAGGTAGCAACAAACAAAGTCTGTGGTCGGTTGTAGATCTCAGCAGGCGAAGCAATCTGCTCGATCCGTCCTTTGTTCATGACGGCAATCCGGTCAGACATCGCCATTGCTTCTTCCTGGTCATGCGTTACATAAATGAAGGTAATGCCCAGGTTTTTTTGCAAATTCTTCAGCTCCAGCTGCAAGCTTTTGCGCAGCTGATAATCGAGCGCACCCAATGGTTCATCTAGCAGCAGAACCTTCGGGTTGTTAATAATTGCCCGGGCAATCGCTACGCGCTGCTGTTGACCGCCAGAAAGCTGCTTCGGCGTACGTTTTCTCAGCTCGGTCAATTGCACGTACTGCAACACTTCTTCCAGTCGCCGCTTCTGCTCTGCGCCGTCCACTTTCTTCATTTTCAAGCCAAACAGGATGTTCTGCTCGACTGTCATATGAGGAAAGAGAGCGTATTGCTGAAACACCATGTTCATATCCCGCTGATAGGCTGGGACATGCGCCAATGGTTTGCCATCCAGATAGATCTCACCGGAGGTCGGTTCTTCAAAGCCCGCAATCATCCGCAGCAAGGTAGTCTTGCCGCAACCGCTGGGACCTAGCAATGTCAAAAACTCCCCTTCTTCTATAGAAAGAGAAAAAGGGGGAACGACGACAGAACCAGCAAACTGTTTTTCGATTGTATCCAAATGTATGATTGTTTTCATCTTGTCATCTCACCATATGTAGAAATACTCATCCTAATCTAGGTAAATATATCGTGTATGATTCGTTTTGTAAACAGTTTCAGGACAGTCAGTTTATTTTTTTCCTTTCTATATCTATGTCCTGAACGCCTTGCAATCATTCTGTCAGCGAGCGATCTCTACCTTCTGATCAAAAGAGAAAGAAAGTGCCAGCTCAGATTCGGGCTGACACTTTCCCTTTTACTTCACGTTAACGTTGATCTTTGTGCTCTTTCCACCATAGTAAGCTGTGAGGGTTGTACGACCTTTCTTGAGAGCAGTCACTTCGCCATCCTCTACCTTGGCGATCTCCACGTCTGCGATCTCCCAAGCTACGTCTTCCTCTACGATTTCGTCGTAGTCTTTCTCATACTCCGCAATCAATTCCAGTAATTTGGACTCACATCTATTAGAAAACTTGGCTACGCCAAGCTTTTGGCGGAGCCTTAGTTGCACTTATACTATCTTCCGCTAATCTTTTTAGCGCTTTAGCGCACTTAAACTTTCCGATAGTACAAAAAAAGCCCCGCAAGTAGAATACACTACTCGCGAGACTTAGTCTGACATCATTTTTTATTTTTTTGTCACCAGTTCCAGCGCTACCGGAATATTGCTCTCCACTTGCTCGCCTTTCGCCACTTTCACAGCGGTTTGCAAAGCGGTTTCACCGATAGCAGCAGGCTTTTGCGCAACAGTGGCTGCCATTTTTCCATCTTCAACGGATTTTACCGCATCATCGGTCGCGTCAAAGCCTACGACCAGAATGTCTTTGCCTTGTGCTTCAACCGCTTGCAGAGCACCCAGTGCCATCTCGTCATTGTGCGCAAAGATCGCTTGGATGTCCTTGTTTCCTTGCAGAATGTTCTCCATGACAGTCAGCCCTTTTGCACGGTCGAAATCAGCAGGCTGGGAAGCAACTACATTCACGCCTTCCTTGTTGTCTACCGCGTCGTGGAAGCCTTGACCTCGATCGCGTGCAGCGGAGGTTCCGGCAATGCCTTGCAGCTCGACGATGTTCCCTTTGCCACCCAGCTTCTCCAGAATGAAATCTCCCGCCATCTTACCACCAGCGGTATTATCGGAAGCGATGTGGGACACAACTTGACCCCCTTCAGCAGCGCGGTCGACCGTAATCACCGGAATGTTCGCTGCATTCGCTGCTTCGACTGCTGTCACGATCGCAGCACTGTCCGTCGGGTTGATCATCAAGACGCTCACTTTTTTCTGGATCAAATCTTCTACGCCGCTGATTTGCTTCGCTGTATCATCCTGTGCATCTACGACAAGAAGTTCTACACCAGCATCCTTCGCCGCTTTTTCGGCCCCTTCCTTGAGAGAAACAAAGAATGGGTTGTTGAGAGTAGAAACGGCCAAGCCGATGGTTACTTTTCCATCCGTAGTGCCTGTATTTCCGGTCGATTGCCCCGGTGTATTGTTCTCCAGATTAGACGAAGTGGAGCAGCCTGCCAAAACGCCCAAAACCATTGTTGATGCGAGTGCCATTTTCAAAAACTTTTTCATGAAAACCATCCCTCCTGCTTAACATGCTATTTATTTCTTTGATTTAGATCGGTCGAGCAATACTGCCAAGAGAATGACTGCCCCTTTGACTACCGACTGGTAGAAGGAAGAGACGTTCAGCAGATTGAGACCGTTATCTAACACACCGATGATCATCGCACCGATCAAGGTTCCGACGATCCACCCATTGCCCCCAGACAAGCTGGTTCCGCCCAACACGACCGCAGCAATGGCATCCAGCTCATAGGATGTACCAGCTGTCGGCTGTGCCGAATTGAGGCGGGACGTGAGAATGATCCCACTGATTGCAGCGAATAGTCCGCTGATCGCATAGACCTTTACTTTTACCTTCGTCGTACTGATTCCAGACAGTCTGGTCGCTTCTTCATTGCTGCCAAGTGCGTACACATGGCGTCCAAACGTAGTATGACGAAGAATAAAATAGAGGATGGCAAAGGAAATCAGCATCCAGATGACAGGCATCGGGATTTCCAGGAAAAATCCTTTTCCCAACAAGGCAAAATCAGGATTGAGACCGGTGATCGGCCTTCCTTCTGTATAGACCAAAGTCAAACCGCGAAAAATCGTCATCGTAGCCAATGTCGCAATAAACGGAGCTACTTTCCCTTTGGAGATGATCACCCCGTTGATTGCCCCCATCGCTGCCCCAGCCAATAGACCGATCAGTACGGCAAGCGTCGTATCCATTCCACCTGCCATCAGACCAGCTGTAAGTGCGCTGGAGAGTGCCAGAATGGAGCCGACAGACAGGTCAATTCCACCTGTAAGAATGACAAACGTCATCCCAAACGCGATCAGGGCATTGATCGAAATCTGACGCAAAACGTTGAAGATATTGCTCACCGTAAGAAAGTCGGTGGTAATCACGGATAGGACAATGATGATCAAGGCCAGCCCCAAAAGGGGACCCATTTTTTTCAAAAAGTTAAACGGCATGGCTCTTCCCTCCCGTTGCGGCATGCATGATTCGTTCTTGTGTTGCCTCTTCTCGGCTAAATTCGCCAGTGATGCGCCCTTCATGCATGACCAGGATCCGATCGCTCATTCCAAGGACCTCTGGCAGCTCCGATGAGATCATCAGGATGGCTACCCCAGCTTGGGCGAGGCGGTTCATGATATCGTATATTTCTTTCTTCGCGCCAATATCCACACCACGTGTCGGTTCATCCAGAATCAGGATCTTCGGCTCGGTCGCCAGCCATTTGCCGATAACGACTTTTTGCTGGTTGCCGCCCGAGAGAGATCCGACGATCTGCTCGCCGCCTGCCGTCTTGATAAACAGCCGCTTGATGGCATCGTTGCTCAAGTCCAGCTCCTGCTTCGGCTTCATGACGCCAAAGGACGAGACTTTTTCCAGATTGGGCAATGAGATGTTCTCCCGTACCGGAAGCGACAGAACCAGGCCTTCCTCTTTACGGTCCTCCGTGACCAGGGCAATCCCAGCGCGTATCGCTTCGATGGGACGCGTGATGCGCACAGGCTGATGATCCACGAAAATCTGGCCTTCATGCACATGCTCCAAACCAAAAATGGCTTTGGCCATCTCGGTCCTTCCAGCACCCATCAGTCCTGCCACTCCTACAATCTCTCCGCTACGGACAGAAAAGCTGACCTTCTCCAGCTTTCCTTTGACACTGAGATTCTCCACGCGCAGACGTACATCTCCCCATTCAATCTGCTCTTTGGGAAAGCGATCTGTAATCTCGCGACCAACCATCATTTTCACCAGCTCATCCATGTTCGTCTGTGGGGTCTCGACTGTCCCTACGTATTGACCGTCTCGCAGTACCGTAATCCGGTCGCTTACCTGAAAAATCTCTTCCATCCGGTGCGAGATGTAGATCATGCCCACGCCTTTTTTCTTCAGGGAATTGATCACCTGAAACAAGGCTTCAATTTCTCGGTTGGTTAGTGCTGCTGTCGGTTCGTCCAGGACGAGAATGTCGGCTTGCATGGACAAGGCCTTCGCGATTTCAATCATCTGCTGCTGGCCAACAGACAAATCTCCAACCAACGTATCCGGCGAAAGCTTGATATCCAGCTGATCCAGCCAGTGCTTGGCTTCCTCTCTCATCTTGTTCCAATTGACAAACCCCGTGATTCCGTAGGTAAACTCACGCCCCAGGAAAATATTTTCCATGACGGACAAATGCGAGATGAGATTGAGCTCCTGGTGAATGATCCCGATTCCCAGACTGCTGGCAATATCCGGCGTCATTTTTTCCTGCTCGGTTCCCTTGACGATGATCGTCCCCGAATCCCGCTCGTAAATGCCCCCGAGGATTTTCATCAGCGTGGATTTCCCAGCGCCATTCTCCCCCATAAGGGCCACCAGCTCGCCACTGTTCAGATTCAGTTGGACATTGTCCAGCACCTTGACTCCCGGAAAAGACTTGCTGATGTTCTTCATCTCCAACAAATAACCCGACATGTATTCTCCCTCCCTTCTCCTTAGATCCAGTTAAAATGTAACACCGGATTGCAGGATCACATTGGCGTATGGGCTACATTCCCCTGTGCGGATAATCGCTTTTGCCTTTTTGGTCAGATCCTTGAAGGATTCGTGACTGACCGATTCCCATTGGACATCCGGCAGTGTTTCTTTCAGCTGATCGAGCAATGGCGGTTGAGCCACAGCCAGTTCATCCGCGACAATCGCTTTTTCCACCTGCATTTCCAGCAATACGGCCTCCACAACATCAGCAAAGGAGGGGAGCCCCGGTACAACTGCCAGGTCGATGCGTGTCACAAAATCGGGAATGGGCAGACCTGCGTCACAGATGACGATCTGGTCTGTGTGCCCGAGTTGGCTGATAACTGCTGATAGTTCACTGTTTAAAATGCCCAATTTCTTCATATCGACAACCCCTTATTCTCTGTTGAACTCCTCGACCTGTGTCAGGGTAGGCATACCTGCTTGTGCACCCAATCTGGTGACAGCCAGCGCCGCTACTTTGGTGGCAAAAGCGACGGAATCTGCAACACTGCAGCCTGTCGCATACGCATAGGAAAAGCCCGCGTTGAAGGAATCTCCTGCCCCAGTCGTATCCACGACCTGTACCGAATGGCTGGGAACAAATCCGGCTCCATCCGACTCTGACAGATAGGCTGCTCCTTTGGCTCCCAAGGTCGTGACGACGGTTTGGACCCCTTTGTTCAGTAGGGAACGCATGGCAGACTCTATATCGTGCCCCGCCTCTACTCCCGCTAGCAAGAACAGCTCCGATTCGTTCGGAATCAGTACATCGACGTTTTGCAGCAGTTCGTCTGGCAAGGGTCGGGCAGGTGCAGGGTTCAGAACGACGGTTTTGCCCAAGCGCTTCGCTGTCTTGGCTGCAGAAACGACCGTCTCCAGCGGAATTTCCAGCTGCAAAAGCACCAGATCAGCGTCGGCTATCCGATCTTCCTGGGTAGTCAGGTCCTGCGGCAAACAAGCCTCATTGGCTCCTGCCACGACGATGATCTGGTTGTCTCCTTGCGCCAAAACAATCGATGCCACTCCCGTAGGGCTATCGCTCACCGTCTTTACTGCCTCTGTATCAATCCCTTCATGACGCATGGCTAGAATCAGCTCTTGACCAAAGGCATCGTTTCCAACAGCGCCGATCATCGTTGTCTTCGCTCCAAGTCGTGCAGAGGCAACAGCCTGATTGGCTCCTTTTCCACCGGGGATAAAATGAACCTGCTTGCCCATGACGGTTTCTCCGAGCATAGGCGGACGATCTGCTTCTACCACGATATCCATGTTCAAGCTGCCAATGATGGCAATGTGCGGCTTTTGACTCATGCTTCTCTCCCTTTCTCTATGGCCTGTCTGTTGGCTTGCGTGCAGTCGAATCTCGCTCGATGAGCGTAACCTCCAGCTCATACAGCTTGGGCTGTACGACTCCTGACTGAATGGCTTCAAACAACACCTCTGCTGCCAGCTTACCCATGTCATAGTTTGGCTGGGCAATGGTAGACAGCTCCGGCTGCGTGATTTCTGTCAGACTAATGCCGTCAAAACCGATCAAGGCCACATCATCCGGAACTCGAATTCCCAATTGGTGCAAGCCCTTCAGCGCACCGACAGCCATGAGGTCATTTCCACAAAAAATACCATCTATATCAGAATGCTTTTCCATCAAATCCTTGACTGCCCGAAGGCCACCATCCATATGAAAGTGACCAGGCAGCATCAAGCTGGGCGTATACCAGGGAGCATGCTTCACGGAATCTTCATATCCTTGCAGCCGTTCCTTTGCTGTAATCATCTCTTGTGGTCCGTACAGATGAGCGATTTTCTTGCAGCCGATATCCAGCAGATGGCGGACAGCCAGCTTTGCTCCCTCGTAGTTGCGTGCGCGAATGACACTGTAGGATTGGCTCGTCAGCGCACGGTCCAGTACGACTAAGGGAATCTTGTTTTTCCGCATTTGCTCTACATCCTCTTCGCTCAACGTACTGGAAGCGAAGATCATGCCATCGACGTACTTTTTTCGCAGCATCTCGATATAGCCTTTTTCCTTCTGCCCATGATCGTCCGAATTGCACAATATCACCGTGTAACCGTGCCTTTGGGCAACGTCCTCCACTCCCCTGGCGATAACGGGAAAAAAGGGGTTGGAAATATCGGGCAAGATCAACGCTATTGTTCCCGTCTCTTTCCCAGCCAATCCTCTTGCAACCGTATTGGGCTCGTACTGGAGCTGCTCAATCGCCTTTACCACCTTTTGTTCGGTGTCCTTGTTTACGTAGCTGTTTTTATTGAGCACCCGCGAGACTGTTGCTACGGATACTCCCGCCAATTTGGCGACATCGCGAATCGTTGCCATGATCATATCTCCGAATAATATTGTGTAACCGGTTACATATAAATTAAAAAAATAAGATAATTAGCTAATTTAATTATCTGTAACCGGTTTCATATTTGTGTCATTAATATACTCCTGAATCCATTTTCTTGTCAACCCAAAATTCTAGAAGAATGTATAGTAGACCTTATGACAGTTTATACCGGAATATTCTTCCTTGTTGGTTAAAAGAAAAACGTTATCGACCGTGCTTTTGTGTAGGAGAAAAAAAGAAGAAAATGCTCCAAGTTCTTGAAATTCCCGCTGGGGGACATTCCTGCCCAGCTCCGGGAAAAAAGGGAAACCCGCGTCCAAAGCAGCCGATTCAGGTTGCATCTCATAGGTGGACGCTAAAGGCAGGTTCTCTTTTTTCCCTCCGCTTCGGATGGAATCCCAAAGACTCAGCTTGAGTGGTCGTTCAAAGTTTAAACTCAACTCACCGTTCTCCTACGTAGTTTACTGCTGCTAGTAGCCTATAAAGATAGTGAGTTTGCTCATGTTTCCTCAAAAAAGCAGAGTAAAAGATTCCCTTTTACTCTGCTTGTTCGAACCTACGATAGACTTCTTTCCCAGCCACAAAAGTCAGGGTACTCTCAAATCTGTCATTCAGGACAGTTACATCTGCATCGTACCCCGCAGCCAGACGTCCTTTTCTTCCATCGATGCCGAGGATGCTTGCCGGGGTTTGCGAGGCCATCCGCACCGCTTCTGCCAATGGAACACCGCTTTTCTCAACCATATTGCCGACGGCCTGATTCAGTGTCAAGATACTGCCAGCCAGCGTCCCATCTGCCAGCTTGGCTTCCCCGTCACTGACATGCACCTCCTGGCCGCCCAAGTCATACGTGCCTGCTCCGAGTGCAGCCGCGCGCATCGAGTCACTGATCAGCGCCAGCCGCTCCGCCGACTTGATCCGGTACAGAATCCGCATCACGGCAGGGTGGACATGAATACCATCCGCGATCAGCTCGGTGCTGAGCTGTTCATGAAACATCGCTGCCCCCACTACACCCGGTTCGCGATGATGGAGGCCAGTCATGGCATTGAAGCAGTGAGTAAAATGTCGGACGCCTGCATCAACGGCCTGCTTTGCCTGATCAAAGCTCGCCCCGGTATGACCAGCCGAGACGATCACTCCCTGATCTCTGAGCCAGGAAATCGCCTCCAACGCACCAGGTTGTTCCGGTGCTATCGTTACAACCTTGATCAGACCGCGCGCGATTTCATACAGATGTCTGACTTCTGCCAGGCTTGGCGCAGCAATATCCTTTTCATTTTGCGCACCTTTGTAGCGAGGATTGATCCAGGGTCCTTCCAAATGAATGCCTACGACCTCTGCCCCGTCCAGTCCCTTTTCGTTTACCGTGACGATATTTTGTAAAGCTCGCTCCAACTGATCATACGAAGCCGTCATCGTTGTAGCCAAAAATGATGTCACCCCGTAGCCCGTCAAAGCCTTCGAGATGGCCTGCAGGGACTCAGGTGTCGCATCCATCGTATCGTGACCTGCTATTCCATGCATGTGGATATCGATGAAGCCGGGACAAATCCATCCTTCTGCCACGTCAATGATCGAATCCGGCATTTCTCCCACGTAGTCGTCAGCAGTCCCTGCATATTGAATGCTTTTTCCATGTACAAGTACCAAACCGTCCAGGAACTCTTTTCCGTCTGTTACAACCTTGCCCCTGAGCGCGTATTTTACGTTCATTCTCCAACCCTTCCTCTCGCTGCCCATCTATCTATTCCGTTCAGCTGGATGTTGTTCCCTACAACCGACGACGTACCTGCTCTGTCTCATCTACCAATCGCTGGATTAGCTCTTTGGCCGTGCAAGCCTTTGCCAGCGATGCTGCTTGCCCCGCCCACATCGACAAATACTCGCTTTTCTGCTGCTTGCTCGCCGCGGCACGAATGTCGCGGGTCAACGCGTTTTGGACTGGATAAGAAGGGAGCTCCTTCTCCAAAGGGGCCAACAGTTTCATAAAATGGTTCGAAACGCCCCTCGCTGCTTTTCCAGAAAAAGCGCGTGTGATCACTACGCTCTCATCGCTGGCTTCGAGGACTGCTCGCTTATGCAACGAATGGGCACCGCTCTCGGTACAGGTCAAAAAGACAGTACCCAGTTGAACGGCCTGTGCTCCCAATGCAAACGCAGCAGCGATTCCACGACCATCCATGATTCCTCCAGCCGCAATGACTGGAATGTTCACCCGATCCACGATCTGCGGCACCAACGCCATCGTCCCGATCATATTACTGGGAGCATCTGGCAAAAAGGAACCGCGATGGCCGCCTGCTTCACTTCCTTGTGCAGTCAGCATATCGACTCCGCTCTCCTCCAGCGCCACTGCTTCGCGCACAGTCGTTGCTGTTCCGATCACGGTCACGCCCTGCTCCTTCAGCTTTTTCATCCAGGCCTGATCCAGCATGCCGAAGGTGAAGCTGAACACAGGAACACGCTCTTCCAAAACGATGGCCATCTGCTTCTCGAACGGTTCCGTGAAGCTAGCCACGTCCGGATCCAGGGGAATGTCCAATTGGCTGCGGACTTCGTTCATGACACGGGATACCGACTCGGCGACCTTCTGATGGGCGTCAAATGGTTCGGGAATAAACAGGTTAACACCAAATGGTTTGTCCGTCTGTTCGCGAATGGCCCGAATGGCCGCGCGTATCTGCTCGGCATTCATATAGGCCGCGCCCAGGGTTCCTAGTCCACCGGCCTGTGAGACGGCAGCAACCAACTCAGGAGTCGTCGTCCCTCCGGCCATGCCAGCCTGGATGATCGGCCATTGTATGTGCAAACGCTTTGCCAGTTCACTGTTCGACCACATGCTCATTCCACTCTTTTCCCCCATTCATGCGGCAATTCGTACTCCTCAATCAGTTCTATGAAATGGGCGAGCACCCGAGCTGTCATGCCCCAAATCACTCGTCCGTCGATTTCGTAAAAGAGATGCTCCAACTGGCCTGTACGCCACGGCGAGCGTCTCCCGCCAGGAATCAGATGAAACGGGAAATCCTTCTCTGCTTCCATGAACATCGTCACCCGATGTCTGGCTGGCTGCATGGAGCGGAACGTATCCAGCGGGATGATAAACACCTCTCCAACTTCATCGGGATTGGGCTTCATCCCCTCGATCTGTTTCAAATATCCGACAAATGGATAGACACAGGAAGATCCTGGTCCCAGCAAGATATCCAAAGCTCCTATATATTCAATCTGCTCCATCGGCAGACCAAGCTCTTCACTTGTCTCCCTGCGGGCAGTCGCCCAATTGGATTCGTCATCCTCTTCCTTGCGCCCTCCCGGAAAGCATATCTCATCTGCTTGTCTGCGCATCGTACTCGCCCGTTTTTCAAACAAAATACCCAGACGACCATCGTCCATCGTTACTAGGGGTAGCAGGACACTGAAAAAGCCCAGGCGCTGTTCTCCCATGATGCCTTGCTCGCGGTCTTTGAAGAGCTGGGCAATTGCCGTAGCCTCGCCACTCCCTGCCGAAAAAGAATCCAGCTGATTTGCGATTTCGATGAGATTCTCATCCGGGTCGCGCAGATAGATCGAGAGCAGCGGCGCTTTTGCTCCCGTGCGCTGTACAGGTCCTTCGACGATTTCGACTCCGCATGCCGTTAGGTGCTGGAGCAGCTTCTCCATCGGCCATGAGGAGAGCAAGCACAGGTCAGCCGAGCCTGGTACAGGATGCTGAGCTTTTGGCTCCCATTCCTTGCCTGCCTGATGAAGGTTGATTTTTTGATTGCCGAACAGTAAAGCCTTTCTGTTTTCACCAAACGTGATCGATGTCATGCCCAGGACCCGTTCGTAGAATTGACAGGTAGCTTCGATATCTCGGACCGTGAGAACCAAGTGATCCAGACTGTCGATCATGTCATCATCTCCCATTTCCACCTACTGATCCTATTATAGCAGAGTTAGAGAATGAATCAGGTGCGATGACGTACCTTATCTCACGTTCTCAACAGTCAAAGCAGCTTCCACAGCCAGCTCCGCATGAATCGTCGTCGAATCGTAGACTGGAACAGGACAATCCTCCTGCGAGATCAAAAGTCCGATTTCCGTACAACCGAGAATGATGGCTTGCGCTCCCTCATCGACCAGTCGGCGGATGATGGCTTCATACTTTTGCTTGGAGTCTTCCTTGATCACTCCTAGGCACAATTCGTCATAAATAATCGCATGCACTGTCTGTCTTTCCTGTCCATTCGGCAGCAAGACCTCCAGTCCATGCTTGTCACGAAGCCTTCCTGTATAAAAATCCTGCTCCATCGTAAATCGGGTGGCGAGAAGACCGACTCGCTGATGCCCATCTCTCAAGATAGCGGCAGCTGTCGCATCCCCGATGTGCAAAAACGGAAGAGGAGTCGCCCCCTGAATAAAGGAAGCCAGCTTATGCATGGTGTTGGTGCAAAGCACGATGAAGTCGGCACCTGCCGCCTCCAGGCTTCGTGCAGCTTCCGCCATGCGCTCTCCAGCCTCGTCCCATCTTCCCTCTTTCTGCATGACTTCAATTTCGGCAAAATCAACGGAAAACAAAATACACTTGGCCGAGTGCAGTCCGCCCAGCTTTTCTCTGACAGCACGGTTTACCAGTTGATAGTACAATTGCGAGGATTCCCAGCTCATGCCACCGATCAATCCTATTGTTTTCATTGTTTTCCCTCCCGACTGTTTTATCTCGATGTCTGACGAAATGAACGCGTCAGCATTCGCCGTGCTATCGTGGTATCCAGGGATGTGTCCAAAGGTATTCCCAGCTTGCGCGCTTCGTCGGGCGCAAGTTGATTGTCTTTTATCAGTTCTTGATTCAAGCCTAGCATCCCTGCCATTTTCCAGTGAAACGAGTAGTAGCTTTCTTTTTCAGATGGGCCCAGATGGATCGTCCCGGTATACTCGCTATCAACCAACTCGTGCAAGGCCGCTGCCAAATCCTCTACATGGATAAAGCTTTTATACAGATTGCTAGTCCGCACCATTTCCTTGCCTTCCCCCAATTGCTGCATCATGGCTGACGTACGCTTGTCCCACAGTCCATTGCTGTTTTTCCCATAAACAGGCCCAAAACGCACGATAATATGATTTATATGCAGCTCGCGCATGAATTTCGTCTGAATAGGAAGCAAATCCTGCCTGAATCCCATCCCTTAACTCGAGTACTGCGCTTCATGGAGTCTACTGTAGATGCCACCGGAAGTGATCAGCTCCTGATGGTTGCCCTGCTCCGCAATTCCTTCCTTGTTGACAACGATGATTCGGTCAGCATTTTTGATCGTGGTCAGACGGTGAGCAATCACAAGTGTCGTACGTCCTTCCGACAGCTCCGAGAGAGACTGCTGAATGAGGGCTTCGGTCTCGGTATCCAGAGCAGAGGTCGCCTCATCCAGTATCAGAATCGGCGGGTTCTTGAGAAACATTCGGGCAATGGACAAGCGCTGCTTCTGACCGCCAGAAAGCTTGACTCCGCGCTCACCGATGACCGTATCCATGCCATTTGGCAAACTGCGGATGATGTCCTCCAAAGATGCTCGTCTCGCGGCTTCCCAGATCTGCTCCTCGCTGGCGCTCAGATCGCCATAAGCGATGTTTTCTCGAATCGTTCCGGAGAACAAGAAGACATCCTGCTGGACGATGCCGATGTGCTTGCGCAGCGATTGCAGCTTCATATCGCGAATGTCGATGCCGTCGATGGTAATTCTGCCTCCTGTCACTTCATAAAACCGCGGCAGCAGACTGCAGATTGTCGTCTTCCCTGCACCAGAAGGCCCGACGAATGCAACCGTCTCACCTGCATAGATCCTCAGGTTGATTCCCTTCAAGATGTCTCTTCCTTCATCGTAGCTGAAGGAAACGCCCTCGTATCGGATTTCACCTTTTACCGCATCCACATCCTTCGCATACGGGGCATCTGCGATCTCCGGCTCCGTATCCATGATTTCCAGATAGCGTTTGAAACCGGCAATTCCTTTGGGGTAGCTTTCAATGACGGCATTGATCTTTTCAATCGGACGGAAGAAGATATTGGACAAGAGCAGGAAGGCCATGAACTCTCCCATCTCCAATTTGCCCTGAATGAAGAACCATGCGCCGCAGATCATGACAAAGACTGTGATGAGGCGCATCATCATGTAGCTGACGGACATGCTTTTCGCCATGATTTTGTACGCCAACAGCTTGGTGTGACGAAATTGTTGGTTGTCGGTAGCAAACAGCTTCGCTTCGTGGGCTTCGTTGGCGAAGGATTGCACGACCCGGATGCCGCCTACGTTGTCTTCGATTCGTGCATTGAAGTTTCCGATATTGTCAAACAGCCTTCTGTAGGTCTTGGTCATGCGTCCTCCAAAAACGATGATCAGCCAGCCCATGACGGGGACGATGATGAAGGTCAGCAAAGCCAGCTCCAAATTGATATACGCCATGAGCGAGAACGAGCCGATCAAGGTCATGACGGCGATGAACACATCCTCTGGTCCGTGGTGGGCCAGCTCGCCGATATCGTTCAGATCGTTGGTCATGCGCCCGATCAAATGTCCGGTCTTGTTGTTGTCAAAGAAGCGAAAGCTCAGCTTCTGAATATGCGCAAACAGCTTTCGCCGCATGTCGGTTTCGATGTTTACACCAAGCATGTGGCCCCAATACGTCACGATATAATTCAGTGCGGTATTAAACGCATAGATGGCGAGCAATGCCAGGCAGGCCAGCACGATGAGCGGCCAATCCTGACCCGGCAGCAGCTCATCGATAAATTTGCTGACGGCAATAGGAAAAGCCAGCTCTAACAGCCCGGCCACAATCGCACAACAAAAATCCAGTAGAAAAAGTCCTTTGTACGGTCTGTAGTAAGCAAAAAAGCGGCGCAGCATGTTGATTCACTCTCCCATTCGTTTCGACGCAGCCGTCCTTACTTGTCTATGATTCTTGCCTTGCTCGTCTGCGGGTCCCATTCGACCTGCATGCCCAGTGCTTCAGCGATGGCACGCAACGAAACCATTTGTTTTCCTGCAATCATTCGCGTAGGCAGCCTCGTGGTAATTCCTTCAGCAGTCATCTGCTCAGCCCCCTGCCGGGCAACGTCAGCATTTTTCCATGAGCGTACAGCCCGGATGATGCGCCACCATCCATATTCCCAAGGCGGCTTGTACGCCATAAGAAAACCTTTATCGGGGCGAAATTCAAGTCGTACATCGTTCAGGTTGATGCGGACGAATTGTACCGTTCATTTCCCCGATGTGGTCGCAAAGGTTTGGAATCTTCCCACTTCAATAAACCAAACCATCTTAACACATTTTTCCACATATGATAATATGTCAGAAAAGGTTTAAAAAGGGGGGCTTACCATGCCCATGTGGGTATTCCTCGTCTCAGTCATCGGTGGCATTTTGATTTTTGCTGTCGGCTACGATTGGTTTGCCCAACGATCCAAAAAAAGACCAAAGCTTCCTCCAGGAAAGTATGATCACGTATACACGGAACAATTGCTCCATGATTCCCGAGAGCAGATCAACAGAAATGAACTGATCTGATAAAACGTAAACGGCTGCCTTTTCACGGGCAGCCATTTCTTTTTGTATGTGCAGCGCTTAGCTTTCAAAAATCGCTGAAAGTGCTTTGTGTTCATCTTCTGCTTTCACGTAAATATCGTACTGAATGTGATCGGTCAGTGGAAAAAATTCTCTGTTATGCCCTCCGTAATCGCTAATCGTTCGCGTTCGAAAGCTCACCCCTGCTGCTTTTAGGCGATATGCGACACGAAAATACGCCTCACTCCCCATTGCCGTATAAATCAGGCATTTATGCGAGGAGAAAAAACGAGCAAACAGACTCATCCATTCACCTCCTTAAAACTCGATCAGCGGAATGGCTTCCTTCCCTCTCTTCGGGTTCACGGGTTGGCCTTTGGAGCGGACGAGTGTATAGTACTCATAGCAGCCGATGACCCCGAAATCCCCATCGATTACGCCGGGATACGCGCGATTGACCGAATAGACCTGACTCAGATGTGCGCGCAGCGCTTCCCCTTTTTGAAGGCGGAAACCAGAAATGTCCACCTTGCCCGTAATCGGAACAGCAGGCTGCGGTCCTTTATCCGAACAATGATCATAGTAATGGGGAATGGACACGTAATACAGATCAGGATACTCCTCTGCGGCCAATGTCCGCTCGGCTTGTTCTACCGCCAGCGTCGTGGCATGACAGGTAGCGATGTGGTCAGGATGCCCTGTCACGCCATCAGGAGGAAACGTAATGATCACCCCTGGTTTCCAGTCGAGTATGACATGCAATATTTTCTCCGACAGCTCTTGCCGATCTACTGTAGCAAGTGAACCGTCTGGATAGCGAAAAAGCTCCAGCCTGCTGATTCCCAATACTTCGGCTGCGCGTCCCAGCTCCTGCTCACGATGTCGCGCAAGCTTCTCTCGGCAGGAGATGTCGTATGTCCCTGAACGCCCTCTGCAGCCAGATGTTACACAGATTAGACAGGTTTCCTGACCACGCTCGCGACACAGGGCCAACGTCCCTCCGCAGGCAAAAGACTCGTCATCCGGATGAGGAAAAATCATCATAATCTTCTTACATGCTGACATGATTAACACCTCTCACACGATTCAAGGCTGGCGATCCAAGTACGCCCATCCTTGTGCAATTACCCCATAAATCGGATCATGCTGTGCATCTTCATACACGACTTCAGGCGCATAGCTGCTCATTTTTGCCATGATGCTGCTCCGTACACGCTCGTCATTTTGCAAGACGCCCCCCTGCAGGATCATCTGGAAACGCTCTTCTTTCATCCCCAACTGATCGATGACGGCCGTGGCTGCCAGATACAGCTCATCCCCCGCGCTTTGCAAAATGGCGATAGCCACCTCATCACCTGCATCTGCCGCCTGACTGACGAGCACAGACAGCTCGCCTACCTTTTCGATCGAGTAATGCTGGCTATACGTCCAATTAAACAATTCATCGACTTGATTCAAGCCTACATAGGGGAGCAGCAGATCTGTAAGTGCCGTCTTTTTCCCTCTTCCATCCGCTGCTTTCAGGACGGCCATGATTGCCTGTTTGCCGATCCAATAGCCGCTGCCTTCATCTCCTACACGATGACCCCACCCCCCTGATCGGGAGGTTTCCTGTTTTCCATTGACTCCGTAGGCGATGGAACCTGTGCCCGCGATCACCAGAACTCCCGGCTTGCCCCCCGTCGCTCCCAGCAATGCGGCGAAGCCGTCATTCTCCACGACGAGGTGCTGTACGTTTATCGAGAGTTGCTCAAGCACTTCTTGTACGATTCCGGTGATCACCTGGCGATCGTATTCCGTATCCAGACCAGCAATTCCCATGACGGCACATTCTACTTCCCAGACAGTGCCGGGAGCCGTCGAAGTTTCGTCCTGACCTTGGGCAAGAGCCTGTTCCTGCGCTTGCTGGATGGCGGATTTCAATTCCCGAACCGCTGCCTCCACGCCGATCCCCTGATAATTGCATGAACCTGATCGGCCAGTACCTACCACTTGTCTGGATTGATCCATCAGTACCGCCAAGCATTTGGTACCCCCACCATCTACGGCAAGAAGAGGAATCCGCACCGCTATCATCCCCCCACACTCCATTCGGCTGTGATCTGATCCAATTGCTGCATCGCATCTGCACAAGCCTGTCTTGCCTGCTGAAGCCACGCGCTTTCTGCCTGCAGTTCGTTTCTTCGCGCTGTGATCACTCGTCTGATCTCATCCGCATTCGGTCCTCCAGGCAATTTGCGAATCTGGACAAAATGGACAGGATCTAGCGCAAGGCGCAGCTCTTCCTCCGTAAGAAGCAAAGACTTGCCGATCACTTCTTTGGCTGCCTGATTCACCAGCTCGAGGCTGATCTGATCGGCTCGCAGTCCCGCCTGCATCGCTTCCTTGACGACGCGGCTGACGATGTGATGCGAGCCGCGGAATGAAAGGCGATCTGTTCGTACCAGCGTATCAGCCAATTCTGTGACCGTAGCAAAGCTGCCCTGGGCACGCTCAAGCAGTCCTTCCTTGTTCACTTCCATCGTACCGACTACACACGCCATGAGTCTGTACATCTGCTCCAGAACCGACATGCTGCGCCAGGCGTAGGGCTGCATGTCATCCTCTGTATCCACGATGTCGCCAAACGGTGTATTGTGCATCATCGTCAGAACTGTCGTGGCATTGCCGATACTGCTGGATAATAGGGAGCGCATGTGTTCAAAGGAGACGGGATTTCGCTTCTGCGGCATGATTGAGCTGATCTGTACGTAGGGCGGTGCCACCTTTAGAACCGCGAACTCCTGCGTACACCATTGCAGCATATCCTGGACGACCCGTCCCAGGTTGATCGCTGCGAGCTGCACCGCAGTAGCCACCTCGCCGAGATAATCGGCTCCGCACACCGCATCGTAGGAATTTTCCACCAATTGTTCAAACCCGAGTAATTCTTTCATCCGTTCGCGGCTGATCGCAAATCCGGATGTCGTCAAGGCTGCCGCCCCCATCGGACTGCGGTTGCAGGTTTGATAGGCATGAATCAATCGCTGGATGTCCCGACCAAGCATATCGGTTGCCGCCATCATGTAGTGGGCCAGTGTAGTCGGTTGGGCTTGCTGCGTATGGGTATACCCGATCATGATCGTCTCCGCGTGTTCCTCAGCGAACAACAGCAGGTGTTCTTTCAGATAGAGGGCCGAAGATAGGGTAACCAGCAGCTTTTCCCGCAGCACCATGCGGTAGATCGTGATCCCCATGTCGTTGCGGCTTCGAGCCAGATGCAGGTTTCCTGCTACATCCGGGGCCAACTCTAAAAGGCGACTCTCTACCTGAAAGAACAAATCTTCAAACTGCCCTGTGTACGTTGCACGGCGCAGCTCATCCAGTTCTAGCCCGTTCAGGGCACAAGCAATCCTTTTCGCTTCATTGTCTGTGATCAGTTCCTGTTCGCGAAGCATGATCAGATGCGCTTTGTTGATCGCCATCATCGGCCCAAGCAAATGGTTTTTCGCCTCGTTAAAGGCGGGCTCCAGCACAGCTTCCACATACGTTTTGCCAGGAAAGCCTGCTCCCTCTTGCTGAAAAATGCGCTCTTTGTAATTCATTGCTATTCGCATCTCCTCTCCTGCTCATGTCGGCTTGTATAGGAGGAGGGGCGACCATTGACGGACGCCCTTCCCTTGAGGCATAAATGGCTACAGCTTTCTCGCAGGAATTTCTTGATTTTTACTGCTGAAGACTGACCATGTTGACAAACATCCGGATCGCGCCTGGCACCAATGCCGGAATTTCGCGATACCAGACAATGGAGCTATACGTGTAGGTTCCCTTGCCGTAGTTGGCAGAAAGGAATGTACCTGTAAATTCGTTTTCACCTGGATCACCATTGCTGATCAGTTCGGTGTACTCCTTGCCCCATTCAGCAGGGTTGTAGGCGGAGCGGTCCTGTATCCAATGATTCCAGTCTTCGTCGGTTATTTTGTTTGGCACGTTGAACAAGGGGTGGTCTGGAGCCAGCATGTTCACTGGAGAATTCTCATCCGTGACTCGCCATTGGATCAACGGAGTACCGATCTTGATTGGATATGGAGCCAGTTCCGGCTTCCACTTGTCTTCCGGCTTGTGGTACTGCACGACGAGATTACCGCCGTTCTCCACGTATTTCAGCAGACGGTCATTGCTCGACAACAGCTCGGGACGGAAGCCGTACGCCCGGATGCCTAGGACGATGGTATCGTACTCGCTGAGGTTGGCGGATTCGATGTCCTTGGCCGTAAGATTGGTCACATCGACCCCGAACTGGCGCAGATACTGGTCAATGTTGTCAAAGCCGCTGGATACGTACCCAACCTTCAAGCCTTCCGGTACCTGAAGGTCAAAGGCCTGGATCGCAACAGTCGCTGGCTTCACAAAGTAGGTCGTTCCGATGTGCGGGTAGCGGATGATCTGGGCACCATGTCGGCTTTCTTTTCCATTGCCACTGGCAACAGCCGTAATGGTATAGGTATCCGGCTTGACCGAAGCGCCAGCCGTGACCGTAAAGGCAACAGACTGGGTCTCGCCCTTGGCTGCAAAATCAAGCGAAGCTGCATTCGGCTCCACACTCCAGCCAGCAGGCACCTTGAGGGAGATATTCGTCTTGGCCGCCCCTGGCGTGTAATTTCTGACAGTTACCTTGACCGGAATCGGTTCCTTTGGTTTCAACGTATTCAGAACGGTCGCTTCGGGACTTAGTGTCATGGCATAAGGTGGCAATAGAGCTACTGTATCGGCTGGTGTGATTTTGCTGGTCGCTTGCGCTCCGGCATATTCATAGGAGACATCTGCCGTCACAGCAGGTGCAGCGTAAGGCTGGAACAGAACAGCGTCAGCCGGAACCGATACCTCGTACGTCGCTGTCGCTGTCTGGTTGTAGCCCAGCTGTGTGAATGTTGTCTCCGTCACGGCTTTGGCTTGCCAACCCCGCGGCAGGTTCAGCTTTAGATTTACCTGATTCACCGGCACCTGTCCGCCGTTGTAAGCTGTCACGCTAAACTTCGTCGACTGCCCTGCCACCAGCTCAGTTGTCTCCGGTTTTACCTTGAGCACCAAGGATAGCGCCTCGGCACTCGCTTTGTTCAACTGCGCTTTCTTGACGTCAAGACGGTGCAGCAAATCTATTTTCATAGCTTCATCCAGCTTGGAAGCCTGCACCTTTGCACTCGTTTGGTTCACATCGCCCAGCATTTCGTGCACTTCTCTGGCAACATCGGCAAAGCGAGGGAAAGCGGCAATGACGTCATCGGCATCCCGCTGCAGTTTTTTCAGATCTGCTACGATCTGTCCCGCGCCTGGCTCAGCGGTCACCTCTCTCGCCAAATCGTCAAAGGTGAAGGCGATACCTTCAAAAAAGTCCGTTTCCTTCTCTTTGGTGACTCCGCTCGTTTGCTCCAGCTTGTAATAGTTGAACCGCGGTCCTTCATCATAGTGGCGCCCCATGCCCTGGCTCTTGTGCATGAATCGGGATTCCTCGCCCAACTGCAGGTAGGAAGCGCCGTACAGCTCGTCGTAATCCCCTACCGGAACGCGCACGGTATGGGAATCTTCCTTTGCTGGCACATAAAGCTTTTTCACCTGCCAGGGCGTGATGCCTTCTCGCGCATGCTGTGGAAAGACAGCAGGATCGGCAGCATCGGAAAATGCTCGAACTGTGATGATATTGATGGCACGATGGTGGCCGTGTGTAGAGGGTTCGTTCAGGAATGCGGGAATGACTACATCGGGACGCAACGTACGGATTGTGCGAATCAGCCTTTCATACGCCACTTGCTCTCCCCATTTTTCCAGGGTTTCGTCCGGGCTTTTGGAGAACCCGAAGTCGTAGATGGGGTCGTTGATTTGCTGGCTCAACATTTCCAGATGAACGTTCGTTACCTTGGAAGCCTCTTGCAGCTCGCGTGTGCGGATGATGCCAAGCGCATTGTCCAGCTCGCTGCCGATCTCGTTTTGTCCACCTTCGCCGCGATTGGCGATGATACTGGATGTGTCCACGCCTTTGCCGAGTGACAAGTAAGCCAGTGTCGCACTGTGCTCATCATCGGGATGAGCCCCGGTATTCATCGCACTCGCAATGGTCGTCAGCGGTTTGATCGCCTTCCACAGATCGACCACGCCTCTGTCGGCAAGGGCGGTCTGTGGTGCGGCAGGCCAGATCATACTCCCGACGAGCGCTACGGCTGTCGTGAGCGTGAACAGCTTGGTGAATTTCCCATTCCTCATGAACGTTCCTCCATTCCCTGTTCGAAATTGAACTCTATTTCAATCAAGGCTCATGCTGTGCGCTTCCTGCTGCAGCCGAGGATTGACTGTAGATACGGGAGACTTTGGTTGGTTTACACGGCAGTGTTTACCTTGTCACCAGCCACCTTGCGCGAAAGGAACAGAACGATAATAATCACGGCAATTTGCAAAACGCCATAAGCGCAGGCTGTGCCAAACTCAAAGCTGTACATGCGTTGATAAACCGCTACAGACAATGGCATCGTGCGCGGTGTAAAGATCAGGATCGAGGCGACAAACTCTCCGATACACTGGACAAAGGCAAGCAACGTCCCGGCCAAGATGCCTCCCCACGCCATCGGAAACACCACGCGTCGGAAGCTGTACCACCATGAAGCCCCCAGGTTGCGAGCTGCTTCTTCCACCGAAGGGTCCATCTGCATCAGGGTAGCGGAGGTTGAACGAAAGACAAGTGGCAGATGGCGGACGAAGTAAGCCAGCGGTATGATCCAGAACGTCCCGATCAGCACTTGATTGAAGCTAAAAACAGTAGGCTCGCTAAATGCAGCGATCAAATTTACCGCTACGACCGTACCAGGGAGTGCCCAAGGCAGCATGATCAAAACGTCCATCAACGTTTTTCCCTTGAAGTTCAATCGGACCATCGCATAGGCTGCCGCTACTCCGAACAGCACGATCCCAATCACGGCGACGGCTGAAAGCTGCAAGCTGTTGGCAATCGGCCGCCAGGTCTTGCTGTCCGTAAACAGATCAATATAGTGCTCTAATGTGTACTGAGGCGGCAGGATTTGCACCGTCCAGGTTCCATCCACTGAAAACGAGATGAGCACCAGAACGAGAATCGGCAGCATTAAAATAATCGTAGCAATGAACGACAGGACCATCGTGATGGTACGACCCGCCTTGCTTTTGATCTCGGTCCGGTGCACGCTGACGCCTTTGCTCAGGTTCTGGTAGTTGCGAGCACCCTGATACCAGCGCATGATCAGCAAAAATGCGACTGAGACCACGGACAGGATCGTCGATTGCGTGGCGGCCATGTCCAGATCTCCATTCGTCCGTGACAGATAGATCTGCATCGTCATTGTCCGGTCGATCCCGAAGATGAGCGGTGCCGTATAGGATGCCATCGAAACCATGAACACCAATAGAGAGGATGCGATCATGGCCGGCGTCAGCATCGGCAGGATCACGCGACGCCATACGGTAAAGCGATTGGCGCCGAGATTGGCTGCCGCTTCTTCCAGCGAGGGGTCTAGCCCCTTGATCGCCGCAGTGGCAGTCATGAAAAAGTACGTGTACATGGTAAAAGTATGGACGACCACGACACCCCAAAAACCTTTCAGCGAGAACGGAACCTGGGCCAGTCCAAAAAGTTCCTTGATGGCGCGCGGAAAGATCCCGCTCTCCCCGTAAAGAAAGGTGAAGGACAATACGCCAATCAGCGGCGGCAAGGCCATCGGCACCAAGGCGAGTACTGAAAGAATTTTCCTTCCGGGAAAATCGTAGCGCTCCAGCAAAAAAGCCATCGTCACGCCAACGATTCCGCAGGTGATGACACTGAGGATCGATATGTAAATGCTGGTCCACAAAGCCTCCAGATTGGCCGTGTGCTCCAGGCTGAAAAAGCGTGCGTAGTTTTTCCAGGTAATCTCTTCGTCCACGTTGACACTCGCGATAAACGTTTCATAAAGAGGGTAGATCACATAGGCCAGTAGGATGAAAAAGAGCGGCGATACCAAGACATAGACGAAATAAGGTGAAGCGGTGATCGACTTTCGTCTGGCTGGTGTTGGTGCCGGCGCATGCTGCATCTGCGTACTCATCGCTTCTCCCCCTTATTCCGCAAAGTAAATACTCTCTTTGGGTATGTGCATCCCGATCGATGCGCCGCGCTGTTTGATCGGTCTACCCAGATTGATCGACATGCTGCGCAATGGTTCTGAGCCTACCTGTGCCACGTAGTTGACGCACGCCCCTGTGAATTCGGCCATCTCCACGGTGCCAGTCACGACATTTTCTCCCTCTGACACCAGACTCTCCTGGATAGACTCAGGACGAATCGACATCAGAACGCTTTCCCCCACGGCGATCCGGGAGAGCGGTGAGGCATTTTTGCGCAATCCGCACAGCAGCTGTCCGGAGGAAGTGCGGACCTGCACCTCATCTCCCTCAACTGCTACCACGGTTCCCGTCCAGAGATTGGTCTCTCCGATAAAGGAAGCGACAAAACGATTGACAGGAGCATGGTAAATGTCATGGGGAGTTCCGATCTGTTGCACGACGCCCCCCTGCATGACCATGATCCGGTCCGACATGGACATCGCTTCAGCCTGATCGTGTGTGACGTAGATGGTAGTGATGCCCAGCTCCAGCTGAAGGCGTTTGATTTCAAAGCGCGTTTCTTCACGCAGCTTGGCATCCAGATTGGACAGCGGCTCATCCAACAGCAGAATCTGCGGCTCGATGACCAGCGCCCGTGCCAGTGCAACCCGTTGCTGTTGACCGCCGGAAAGCTGATCGATCCTGCGCTCTCCGTAGCCCTCCAGTCGAACTAGCCCCATGATTCGCTCCACGCGTTCTTTTGCCTCTGTCTTGGACACTTTGCGAACCTGCAAGCCAAACGCAATATTTTCAAACACCGTCATATGGGGGAACAGCGCGTAATTTTGAAAAACCATTCCGGTGTTGCGCTTGTGTGGCGGCAAATCGGTTACATCCTGACTGCCAAAGCGAATATTGCCTTCACTGGGATAGTAAAAACCTGCTATCATCCGCAATGTCGTCGTTTTTCCGCAACCACTGGGACCGAGAAACGTGAAAAATTCGCCAGACTCAATGTGAATGTGGACATCTTCGACCCCTTTTGCCGTGCCAAACCTTTTGTGAACATGATCAAGTGTTACGCTGCTCATCCGATCTTGTCTCCTCCTTCGTACGAAAGTTGCAGCAGGCCAGACAAGCGACGAGACGGAAAGGAACGATCCTTCCCGCCTGTAGCCTGACTGTTTTGCGGTTCTATTTGCCTTTGCCCTTGATGTTTTCATCCCAATGCTGCATCCATTCTTTTTCCTTCTCCGCCATAACATCCCAATCGATATCCAGCGGCTTCAGCTCCAGAGTTTGCATGAATTCAGGCAGCTGATCCTTGCTGATATCGCTGCGCGCCGGGAACTGGAAGCGTTCCTTTGCGAGCTCGGAAGCCATCTCTGGGCTCATCAGGAACTCCATGAAATTCTTGGCTGCCTCTGTGTTTTTCGCGCCTTTGACGATTGCGATTCCATCGACCAGGATCGGTGCCCCGCTCTTCGGATAGATGAAGTCGTATGGATGATTGTTTTTCAGTCCCTGAATCAGGACGTCCTGCAGGTTCCACAGGGAGATGACGCCTTCCTGACGGTCCAGCTTGAGATACAGGTTGGTCGGGTCTTGCGTGTATTCCTTGGTGTTGGCATCCAGTTTCAGCAGCCAGTCATAGCCTTTTTCCGGTGTATCTGCACCCTGACGATAGATCATGGCAGAGTAGATCGTGCGCATCGTACCGGAAGGAAGGACGTTGCGGATGACGATCTTGTCTTTGTATTTCGGATCAAGCAGCTCATCCCAGTCTTGCGGCGCTTCCTCTTTCTTGAGCGCATCCTTGTTGTACATGATGACCTCTGGCAACAGCATCTCACCGATCCAGCGGTATTCTTTGTCCTTGTACAGATCAGGGATCTTGTCGGCAAAAGTCGGCTTGTATGCTTCTAGCAGTCCTTCATTTGCCGCCGTACTCAATGCAGATTGTGTTCCGCCCCACCAGAAATCAGCCTGTGGATTCGCTTTTTCGGCACGGACACGCTCAAGGATTTGCTGAGCTCCCATCTCCAGCGTTTCCACCTCGATATTGGGGTACTTTTCGTTGAATTTCGGCAGGACCAGCTCAAAGATGTTTTTATCCCGGCCCGTGTAAATAACCAGTTTTTGCGGTTCACTCGATGGAGCTGGCTGTGCCGCCGGTTGCGTAGCAGCCTGCCCGGAGCTCCCGCTTTGGCCTCCTGTATTGGAATCAGCTGGTGCTGGCTGCTGACCTCCACTTGAACAAGCGGCCACTGTCAGCGCCAATGAACTGACGAACAAACCCTGCATCCATTTTTTCATGTTTCGTTGTACCTTCTTCAATGCATACTCCCCCTTTTTCATCTCACGCTTTGTCCAGCAGTCTTGTCGATGGAAAGGCTTCCAAAACGCAGTGCACGGCTCCGATCAAGCCCGCCTGTTCACCGAGTGTCGCCTTTTTCAGACAAGGCACGGTGGGTACCCATTCGGTCAACCACTCCTGAATTTGTTTCACCCCTTCGTCGTCGATATGGACCATCTCTCCACTCAGGATTAAGAGCTCCGGGTTTAAGATGCTGACGATGTTGGCGATTCCGTACGCCCAGTGCCGGTAGACGTCGTCGAGCAACCGTCTTGCTGCAACATTTCCGCTTCTGGCATGACAGATAAGCTCTTCTATGACACTCGACCCTTCCTGAAGGTCAGAGAGGACTCCCTTCGCCTGCTGCGAGATACCGGATGCCGAATAATGCGTCTCGAAAACGCCTGATGCTCCATTGCTGCGGCTGTTCTCCGGCCCGATCATCATAAAGCCGATCTCGCCTGCTGCTTCTCGGCTGCCTCGGTAAAATTGACCGTCCAGAATGACGCCTGCACCTATTCCTGTGCCTACGTACATGTAGACGACATGGGAATGGCCGACCCCCACTCCTCGAACGTATTCTCCGAGCGTCATCAGGTTTACGTCATTGTCGATGATCACCGGAACTCCCAAGCGTGCCTCCAGTGCCTGCTGAATCGGCGAATCCATCCAACCCGTACTGGGCGAAAAGCTGACCGTTCCGCTGCCTCTTTGGGTCACACCCTGCAAGCCGACACCCATGCCGAGCAGTCTGTCATGCGACATGCCGCTTTCCTCAAGCAAACGGGTGAGTCCAGAAGCCAAATCCTCGATCACTCGCTCCCCATTCGCTGGTTGTACGAGCCTTTTTCGACAACGTGCCAAAAACTCTCCCTTGAGGTTGGCGATGGTCATATCCAGTGTGGAGCCCTCGAAAATCGCCCCTGCAATGACGTATGCATCGTAGTTGTACTCCAGCAGGATCGGTTTGCGCCCGCCTCTGGAATCCCCCATCCCTACCTCCTGAAGCAGTCCTTCCTGGATCATCTCGTCAACCAAGGAGGAAACACACGGACGACTCAGCTGTGTCTGCTTGGAAATGTCGGCGCGGGAAATCTGACCGTGCTGGATCACCTGTTGCAATACCTCTTCCTTGTTCAGCTTTTTCACCAGTTTGCTGCTGCCGGTCTTTCTTTGAACACGCACGCCTTTTTGCTCACCACCAGACTGTTAGTTAAACTTACTAACAAAGTTATCCAGATTATACCTGTCACTACCAGAATAGTCAAACTATTTACAACTATTCCTCACTTCACCTTTCCTGTGTATATTTGGCCGTGCTGTGGTGGAGGAGAGGCTCAATCAACATAAGAAAACCCAGAGCGAAGCTCTGGGCCTTTTTGCGTTAGAGGATATCCGAAAGTTTGTACTCGTATCCATGCAATCCTTTGTAGTACTCAGGGTACATGGGATTACCGCAATGCTCACAACCAAATTGAGGCGGCACAGACGGATCACCATCATCCATTGCATCAAA
>NZ_RHHR01000014.1 GCF_003710915.1 Brevibacillus invocatus
GTTGGAATCCGTTCTACGATTCGAGCGACCAAAGAATACAGCATAGCAGCATAATTCAACTCAGTAGGAGCTCCATAGATCGACTTTTTGGAGATAACACAAAGAATCGGATCGATGTCAAGGGTGGAAAAAATCGCTCCAAATCGTTTGGGAGGTTCTAAATCGAATAATTCTTGTATATCAAACAGGCTTCCTTGTCTTATAATGGACATTGGGAGTCACCTCCAGTTCTCATAAGTTTTGGTTGCACTTAACTTATTAGAGATTTGGGGAGGTACTCCTTTTTCTATGCTCAAAAAACCTTGAGCCCGTAGGGCTCTAATTTATGAAATTGATTCACTTAGTTAAACATAAATCCTGCTGGTAAATCCAGAGAATATGACAAAGTTTAGGACATAGAATTGGACAGGGAGCCGAGGGGCAAGATAAGGAAGAATGGATGTTGCACACACGCTCAATAGGAGGGAGGTCATGAGAAAGAAGATGGATAAGGATCAGAACAAGGAAATGATTGAACTCCCGCAAATTCATATTCCGGATGAGATCAGACAAGTAGATTCCCCTGAAATCGGGGATCATACTCCACACCCTGATACAGGCGATAGTCCAAATGCCTCATACGGAACCGATGATTTCATGTGATGAACTTGTATTTCGACAAAACTAGTCATATTCTCTCGTGGACAAGCTCTTGGATTTCTGGAAAATAAGATAAAGAGAGTGAGTAAAGCGAGGGGATTGAACATTCATGGCCCGTTTGCTGATAGTTGACGACGCAGCTTTTATGAGAATGATGTTGAGCGATATGGTGGATGGCCATCATGAGGTGTGTGGTGTAGCCAGTGATGGTCTGGAAGCGATCGAAAAATACAAGGAACTGAAGCCGGATATCGTGACGATGGACATCACGATGCCGAACATGCATGGAATTGATGCCATGCGTGAGATCCTGGACTTTGACCGCAATGCCAAAGTGTTGATTTGCTCTGCAATTGGTCATCGACAAAAGGTACTAGAGGCGATGAAGACCGGAGCAAGTGACTTTGTCATCAAGCCATTTCAGAAAGAACAGATTTTGGATGCCATTGCACGACTTTTGTAGGACTGTGTTCCCCGTTTCACGATAACGCCAATCAAGCTGTCACCCGAAGAAGAGCGGGGACAGCTTGGTTGGCGTTTTTGCATCGACAATTCCGCAACAGTTTCTTTAGCGATCATCCATCTTTAGGGTATAATAAAAGAACACGCAAACATGTTCGGCAAAGAGGTGAGACAGTGTCGCTTCAACCCAATTACTTTCAACAGTATCAACATGCAGATATGGATGAATTAGCGGATCTGATCGGAGAACTCTTGCAAAATCCGATCACGATTGAAGATGCCGACCACAAACTGATCGCCTACAGTTCTCATGGCGACAGTACAGATCCTGCCAGATGGTCCACCATCATGGGACGAAGGGTACCCGAGAAGGTATTGACCCGCCTGTGGAAGGACGGAGTATTCCAGGAGCTTTTAACGCAGGATGATCCGGTCCATATTCCAGCCAAGGACGATATTGGACTCGGGAAGCGGGTGGCCATCGCCATCAAGAGAAGCACGGATGTACTGGGGTATATCTGGGCGCAGGAAGTCAACAGGCCGCTAACCCCTGAAGATGATGAAATATTGCGACAGGCAGCCAAAGCAGCTGTTTCGCGGTTGATTCAGCGCCAGGGAAAGAGGAAGGCTGAGGAGCAGCGCCGTACCGAATTTCTCTGGGAGCTATTGTTGGGCAATCACAGCAGCGAGGCAGCAATCAGGCAAAAGGCGGATAGTCTGCAGATGCAAATGCCATCCCACTCTTTGATCTGTATCGTGGAAGCGGCAGGTGCACGGCTCGACCAGTATCTGTACCCGCTTTTGATGCGCGATAAGCTGTATTGGGTCGTGGACGGCTCGCAAATTATTTTGCTGATTGGACTTTTGGACGGCAAAAAAGACGAGAGAGATGTGCTGCTGCGTAAAGTGGAGCAATTTCTCGCGGATTCCTTGAGCAAGCTGGTTACACATGCGAGCGAGGGCAAGGTGATTGCCGGATACGGCCGTGAGTACAAGGGCTATTCCCAGATTGTGAAAAGCTACAGGGAGGCTCTGCACGCCGTCAAGGTGAAAAAACTGTTCCCGCGTGAAACAGAAGGCATTCACGGCTATCATCAGCTGGGCATCTATCGGTATTTGTTAAAGCTGAAGCAGTGGGAGGAAGAAGAGGGGTACAAAAATGAGCGACTTGAGCGACTCAGACAATATGATCGGGACAATCAAACAGCTATGCTGGATACCTTGGAGACGTTTCTGGACGCTGCCGGAAAGATGAACGTAACGGCCCAGTCTCTACACATCCATATCAATACCCTCAGCTATCGACTCCGAAGGATCGAGGAGATCATGCAAGTAGATCTTGAAAACATGAACCAGCGAGCAGCTTTGTATCTGGAGCTGAAAATATCAAAAATAAATCAGGAACAGTAGTTCGTTTGTGAATATCCACAAAGAGCAGAACATCAAGATTAAGGGAATCTCCAAGGAAATCCGCTCTAAAATCGCTGTACAATGTTAATAATCATTTAATACGGCATTTCCAAGGAGGACTACCTATCATGATCGTCGGAGTACCGAAGGAAATAAAAAACAATGAAAATCGCGTTGCCATCACTCCAGCAGGCGTTGCTGCTTTTGTACAAAACGGGCATTCCGTTCGCATCGAGAACAATGCGGGATTAGGTAGTGGCTTTACCAATGAAGACTACGCAGCTCAGGGTGCACAGATTGTAGATACTGCGGCAGAGGCTTGGGCAGTTGACATGGTGATGAAAGTGAAAGAACCTCTCCCTGCTGAATATAGCTATTTCCGTGAAGACCTGATTCTGTTCACGTATCTGCACCTGGCTCCAGAGCCTGAATTGACCCGCGCTCTGATGGAGAAAAAGGTTATCGCGATCGCATATGAAACCATCCAGCTCGACAATGGCGCTCTTCCGCTCCTGATGCCAATGTCCGAAGTAGCAGGCCGCATGTCCGTACAGATCGGCGCACAATTCCTGGAGAAACAATACGGCGGCAAAGGTGTACTGCTCGGTGGCGTACCTGGCGTGCCAAAAGGTGAAGTTGTCGTAATCGGCGGCGGGATCGTCGGAACCAACGCTGCGAAAATGGCAGTAGGCTTGGGAGCCAATGTGACCATCATCGACGTCAATGCAGATCGCTTGCGTCAGCTGGACGATTTGTTCCAAGGCCGCGTACAGACACTGATCTCCAACTCCTTCAACATCGCCAACGCTGTGAAAAAGGCTGACCTGCTGATTGGAGCTGTTCTGATCCCAGGTGCCCGCGCGCCACGTCTGGTGACGGAAGAAATGGTTAAAAATATGACACCTGGTTCCGTGATCGTTGACGTTGCCATCGACCAAGGCGGTTCGATTGAAACCATCGATCGCATCACCACTCATGACAACCCTACCTACGAAAAACACGGTGTAATCCATTACGCGGTAGCGAATATGCCTGGTGCTGTAGCGCGCACATCGACTTTGGCACTGACGAATGTAACCGTGCCTTATGCGGTTCAACTGGCGAACAAGGGCTATGCGCAAGCGATTCGTGATAATAAACAACTGGCAAAAGGCGTAAATGTCATCGACGGAAAAGTGAGCTACAAAGCTGTAGCGGATGCCCACAACCTGCCTTACGCTTCTGTGGAAGAAGTCCTGCTGGTGAAAAACTAAGGAATAAATAAACGGCTTGCCTCTCTACTCAGAGGCAGGCCGTTTTTGCATGCGCTCAGGGCAAGAGCGTTTCAGGGTAATCATACCATTTCAATTTCATCTTGCCGGAATCACTTAAATAGACGAGGACATTCACTTCAGCTAAGGCGTCCTTTTTGGGAACATTGCCAAGCGCTACATAAAATCCCAGCAGGGAGACAAATGGCAATAAAATGCCTGAGGTAACACCCAAAGGGGCAATCCCACCGTTCGCCGCAATGACACAAAATATCACCAGCACGAGGGCAACGACCCACTCGGGCGTGCGCTGCAGATAGTTCACATTCGTCCAGGTTTGCGTGTCGATCAAATGAACGAGTGCCATCATGTACAGGCAAAAGAGAATGGGAATGATCAGCAGATTCCCGACAAACTTGTTGGTCGAACGCCTGATCCAGGTATACAAGGATTCTTGTTGGAGCTGCTTATTGATGAAATAAAGAATGCACACCCACCCCACAAAGGGAATAGCTGCAATCAGGATACTCAGCCACGCATCTCGCCCAGCTTTGCTTAACAGCAAGGGAATGACAGTAACGTGATTGGTGAAGCCAATAGTGAGCATGATCATCATAATGGTTTGGCCGATGCCAATTTTTCCATCTAGGATTTGCCTGTTGAATTGGAAATATGTATCACGGATAAAGGTTACTCTCCTTTCGAAAGTGTGGTATCCTACTGTGAAGGAGAAACGGAGTAAGGAGTGCAGCCTACGATGTATCAACTAGTGCGAAAATATCTCTTCCAGCAGGACCCGGAAGAGATTCATGAAAAGACGATTCACGCATTGAAGCTGGCGGAAGAATCCGCAGTGGGCAAGCGTCTGTTGAAAATGATGTACGGAATAAAAAACGAGCGTTTGGAAACACAACTGTGGGGACTTACCTTTCCCAATCCAGTCGGACTGGCTGCTGGTTTTGATAAAAATGCAGAAGTATACCATGCTTTGGCAGCGATGGGCTTTGGCTTTGTCGAGATTGGAACGGTGACCCCGCAAGGACAGCCGGGCAATCCCAAGCCGAGACTATTTCGTCTGTCCGAACATCAAGCCGTGATCAATCGCATGGGCTTTAACAACTACGGAGCCTACCTGGCTGGCAAGAACCTGATCGATTATGCCTATTCGGATGCTCCTATCGGAATCAACATAGGCAAGAATAAAACAACGCCGAACGAAGAGGCAGCCAGTGATTACAGCAAATGCCTGGACATGCTGTATTCCTACGGACATTATGTTGTGATCAATATCAGTTCGCCCAATACACCTAATCTGCGTGATCTGCAGGAAACCCAGAGCTTGCGGGTACTCATTCGCGCTGTTCGGGAAAAGGCTGCTGAGCTGGAAATGCGCGGGGCAAAGCAAAAGCCGATTCTCTTGAAGGTCGCGCCTGACATGTCGGACGAGCAGATGCATGATGTCATCCATGCGGCTGTCGAGGAAGGAATTTCTGGCATTATTGCAACCAACACCACCCTCTCCAGAGAAGCCGTCCAGAATCACCCTCGCGCAGAAGAAATGGGTGGATTGAGCGGCAAGCCATTGACCGAACGATCGACGGAATGGGTGCGGGAAATCTATCAGGAAGTAGGAGACAAGGTCCCTGTAGTTGGGGTTGGTGGAATCTTTACAGGCGAGGACGCATACCAAAAAATACGTGCTGGTGCAAGCCTTGTTCAGGTCTATACCGGAATGATCTACCAAGGTCCCGGGATCGCCAAGCAGATCAACAAAAAGCTGCTGGAACTGATGGCAAAGGACGGATTTAGCCACATTCGTGAAGCAGTAGGTGTAGACGCTCGAAAATAATGGTGCCGCAAACCGATGATGAATGCGATCATCGGTTTTGTTTCCCTTCTTTATCTTTTGAAGAGGGTAGGCGTATAATGAAGATGGACGAGTACGAATGCGTCCAACAACTTGATACGGTTGGCATTAGGTGCCTTTATGTGCAAACGCATAAAGGGTAACAGGGAATCGGGTGAAAGTCCCGAGCGGTCCCGCCACTGTAACCAGGGAGCTCTCTTTGAACGTATTCCACTCATCCACGTGATGGGGAAGGAGAAAGAGCGCCATGATCTGGAAGCCAGGAGACCTACCTAGCTGCCCCACCCAGATACCTTCGCGGAAAGGAGAGGTGAGTAAGGGACAATTCGACTTGTCAAAAGGTCGATTGTTTGTTTGCACACAACCCATCCGTCAACTGGATGGGATTTTTTGGTTTTCGGAGAAAGAAAACGGTTGAGGAGGAATGCGTGAATGAACGGGAAACGCTCAAGATTCATGTCTAGCGCTTTGCTAGTCGCTGGTTTTGTCATGTACTTTCTGATGAATGAGCCGCAGACTACACATGCCATGCATATCATGGAAGGGTTTTTGCCCATCCCCTGGGCAATATTTTGGTGGGTTGTCTTCTTGCCATTTTTTATTCTGGGTTTGCGTTCAATCAACAAGATCGTCAAGGACCATCCTCAGATGAAGCTACTTTTGGGGGTAGCCGGTGCGTTCGCTTTTGTTCTGTCTGCGCTGAAGATTCCCTCCGTCACGGGCAGCAGCTCGCACCCCACAGGAACAGGGCTGGGTGCTGTCCTGTTCGGTCCGTTGGCGATGTCTGTGCTGGGGAGCCTCGTATTGTTCTTCCAGGCATTGCTTTTGGCGCATGGTGGCTTGACAACGCTTGGAGCCAATGCTGTATCGATGGCGGTAGTAGGACCGTTGGTGGCATATGGTGTCTATCGCTTGATTACAGGTGCCAACGGTGGACAACGAGTCGCAATCTTTGCCGCCGCATCCTTGGCGAATTTGTCTACCTATCTCGTCACTTCATTCCAGCTGGCTCTTGCATTTCCAGCCGAAACAGGCGGCGTGCTTGCTTCCCTCGCCAAATTCGCTGGCATTTTCGCTGTGACGCAAATTCCTTTGGCGATCAGTGAGGGGTTGCTGACGGTTCTCGTATGGAACTGGCTGCAGGCTTACAATGCCAAGGAACTGGTACAATTACGCTTGCTGAAACGGGAGGAATCGTTGTGAAAAAAGGCATGAATTGGCTGTTGCTCTTGGGAGTTGTCATATTGGCGATCGTCCCGCTGTTGCTGGTGCAGGATTCCGAGTTTGGAGGAGCAGATGGGGCAGCGGAGGAAGCAATCACAGAAATCGCTCCTGCTTACGAGCCGTGGTTCCAGCCGCTTTTGGAGCCGCCGGGCGGGGAGACGGAGAGCTTGCTGTTTGCCGTTCAGGCTGCTGTCGGAGCAGGCGTGATCGGTTATGCTGTAGGCTTGTACAAAGGTCGGTTGGATAGACAGAAAAGATGAAGTGGCAGCAGCTCGATACGTTAGCCTATCAAAATCGGCTGCGTCATCTATCGCCTGTGCACAAGCTGTTGTTAGGTATCATTCTACTTGTTCTCGTCATAGCTGGACATAGGCTCGTGCAGGTGTTGGTCTTTTTCTGGATGGGGTTGTGGGTGGTAGGTTACGCCCGCATCCCCATGCGTCATTATCTCCTGTTTTTGCTGTTGCCATTTAGCTTTTTTGCAGCTGGACTTCCCGCTCTGCTTATTGATGTCAGTCGTGCACCGGATCCCTTCGACGCTAGTGGATTCGTCTTATGGTGGCAGGCAGGAGGTTATCTCTTTACCGTCTCTGTGTCTTCGCTGCAGCGGGTACTGGATCTCTTTTGCCGGACAATGTCGAGTCTTGCGGTCTTTTCGTTTATTCTGTTTACCGTACCATTTTCCGAAATCCTGCAGGTGCTGCGCAAGGCGAGAGTGCCAGCATTGGTGATTGATTTGTTGATGGTCATGTACCGCTTCATCTTTGTTCTGCTGAGTCTCTCGATGCAGCTATGGGTGGCTCAGCGCTCGCGAGGCGGTCATCAGGGTTTTCGGGCTAGCTTGAAAGACGTGGGCCAATTGGCAGCACAGCTTTTTGCGCGTTCCATGCGCCACTATGAGCGGCTGTATCAGGGGATGGCCGCGAGAGGAATGACCGAACACTTTCAGGTGCAAGGCATCGTGACGCATAGCCGTTCTCGTCGCTATGAATGGGAGTCGTACCTAGGCTGTCTTGTACTGATACTGCTGGAGCTGTGGATAGGGGGATTGCGCTTGTGACGACGAATTTGCTGGAATTTAAAGATGTGCAGTACACCTATCCAGGAGGAAAAGCGCCTGTTTTGCGCGGCGTATCTCTGGGGATTCCGGAAGGGAAGAAGTGCGTCTTGCTTGGACGCAACGGCTGCGGAAAATCTACCTTGTTTCTGCACGGAAATGGTATTTTTCAACCCCAGCAAGGACAAGTTTTTTGGAGAGGACAGCCTTTTGTCTACAAGCGCTCTTTTTTGCAGGAGATGACGAAAAAAGTGGGCTTGGTATTTCAGGACCCGGAGCATCAGCTGATTGCAAGCACAGTATCGGAGGATGTTTCGTACGGTTTGTTCAATCAGAAGCTGGCTCCTGAGCTGGTTCGGGAAGAAGTACACCTGATTCTGGAGCGGTTTGGACTGCTGGCGATGGCAGATGTACCTATTCATCATCTGAGTCTGGGTCAAAAAAGACGTCTGGCTTTGGCTGGCGTCATGGTCCTGAAGCCGGAGCTCTTGCTGCTGGACGAACCTACTGCGTACCTGGACCGCTACCAAACGAAGAATCTGCTGCGTGAGCTGGATCAGATCCACGCCAACGGGACCACAGTGCTGATGGCTACTCATGATCTGGACGTTGCGTTTGAATGGGCGGAGTGGATGTGTGTCCTGGACGCGGGTCAGGCCGTTTTTCAGGGAGCGCCTGAGGAAGCGCTTGTGAAGCGGGACATGCTGGAGCGCCTGGATTTGGGCGTGCCGCTCATCGCGGAGGTGTGGGAGTCCTTGCCGCTTGACTTGAGAGAGAGCTGGGGAGGCGGAACACCCCGGTCGCTTGGCGAACTGAGAAAGCGCATTTTACAAAAAACTGTATGAGCGTCAACATTTTCTTAACATTTCCTTGATATGATTTCTATCAACAACACCATACACGACTGTAGTGGGTCGAGACGCGGAGAACGCCCTCATACAGCGACAGCATTTGGCAAGGCAGACCGACGGGTTCGGTTTGTTTTCTCTATGCTGCTGCTGGATGAGGGTATTTTTGCGTTCGGCTGGAGAGGAGCGAGCAAACCGTTTTGCTGGATACTGCTTTATTCGATGCGTATTTTTTTGATCTGGATGGAACGATTTTTCTCGGCGATCGGTTGCTTCCGGATGTAGAGGAGACGCTCGCGACTTTGCGCAAGAATCAGAAAAAGGTCATGTTCCTGACCAATACGACCGTTCAGACCAGAGAGGATTGTCTGCTGCGCCTGAGCAAGCTCGGCGTAGACGTGTTGCGGGAAGAGATCATGACTGCTGCCTATGCAGCCGCCTTGTATTTTCAAGAAAAAGCCAGTACAGCCCGCGTCCTCATCGTTGGTGAACCAGCGATGGAAAGAGAGATGATGGGCTTTCCAATAAAACTGGTGCAGGATCCAAAAGTAGCGACGCATGTACTGGTCGGCATGGACAGGACTTTTACCTATGAGAAATTGCGTCAGGCAGCGGATGCTGTGCGAGGTGGTGCACAGCTGATCGTAGCCAATCCGGATCCGGTCTGTCCCGTACAGGGTGGAGCGGTCCCGGATACCGGCTCCCTGGCAAGGGCCATCGAGACCGCGAGCGAAGCAAGCGTGTCGGACGTCATTGGAAAACCATCTCCGTATTACGCACAGAAGGTTTTTCAGCTTCTGGATGTCTTGCCCAAACGATGTCTGATGGTGGGAGATCGTTTGGAGACGGACATCCTGCTCGGCAAAAACAGCGGGATGAAGACAGCTTTGGTCCTTACCGGAGTGACGACCAAACGCGAGCTGGAAGCCAGCGAGATCGTCCCGGATTACATCCTTCCGACACTTGGGGCATTGCACTCAGGACAATCAGGAGAGGCGGGAAAACGATGAAAATGGGGAAGCAAGGGAAAAAGGTGATCTGGTCCCTGATGGTGGCGAGCGTGGTCGCAGGCAGTATGCCCGTCTACGCAGAGACGACGGTTGCAGCAGCGAAGTACGCAAAGGCGATTGGAGATGAGCAAGCTAGTACGCTGCGCATTACGGAAATTTTGTACGATGCAGAAGGTTCCGATGATGGCACGGAATTTGTGGAAATCAGCAATCTGGGAGAAGAGACACTCGATATCAGCGGTTACCTGATCGGCGATGAGGAGACCCGTGGCGGTAATGAAGGGATGTTCGCCTTTCCGGAAGGGACACTGCTTCCACCGGGAGCTTCGATCGTCATCGCCCAGTCGGCTATGATCAACAAGAGCAAGTACGGGTACACGCCTGATTATGAATTTCCTCCAGTCTCTCGTTACAACCCGGAGGATGATCCGGAAACGCCAAACCTCCTGCCTGCTGATTGGGCGACGGGAACGCTCATCCTGGCGAACGGCGGCGATGATCTGCTGCTGATGGATCGAGATGAAAATGTCATTGATTACGTGCCCTATATCAATGATACGCAATGGAATGGACAAACCGTCAAAGCAGCTACATCCGTAAAGGTGATTGGCCAATCGCTGCAAAGAGAGTATGTGACAGGTGACCCTTCCGCTGATTTCGTGCCCGGGACACCGTCTCCAGGAAGTATGCGCATATCTGACAGAGAACCAGAAGCTCCAGAGGATCCAAACAGCAAAAGCTTACTCATCACGGAAGTAGTAAACGATCCGCTTTTTGATGAGAGCACAGGTGAATTTATCGAAATCACCAATATATCGGAGAAAACGATTGATCTGAGTGGCTACCTGATCGGGGACGAGGAGACCCGGGGTGGTAATGAAGGGATGAACGAATTCCCGGAAGGCACAAAGATCGAGCCATACCAAACGATCGTGATTGCCCGCTACGCCGACGGGATTGTAGAAAGACACCAAACCACGCCAGATTTTGAGCTGTTCGATTCGATGGAGGAGGTTCCTGAGCTTCTCCCCAGCGATTGGGCAACAGGGAGCATCTATCTGGCGAATGGCGGAGACCATGTCATTTTGATGGATCCGGATAAAAATGTCGTGGACGCTATGACGTATGGTAGTGCAACTTTTCCCGAAGTGACGGCTCACCCGGGAGTGGCAGGCGGACACGCGATGGAACGGTTGACGGCAACCGATACCAACGACGCCTCCGTAGATTTTGTCGATCAGCCCAAGCCGAGTCCCGGCATGCTGTTGTTCGGTCCCGAAGCACACGAGGACAGAGTCCCTGTTTCGGATCTGAAGGAAAAGGTTCTGGTCGTGAATGAGCCCGAGACAGGAATCGTACTTCCGCCTACCGTGATCGGGGTGTACGACAAGAAAAGTGATTTGGAAGACATGCTGGATGAAGAAGTATCCTCTGTGTTTGTATCGTTGAAAAAATCTGGGAGGGACAGCGTCGTGACTCAGGACGGCACGAAGCTGGAAGACGTGCTGGAAAAACTTGAGGGCAAGGCCATCCCGGTTGTGCAAATCGAGGACAAGGACTTGGTAGCCAAAGTGGATCGACTGTTGCGCGAACGCGACCTCACCGATGTGCATATCGTCTCTTCTCGTCCACACATCTTGAAAGAGATGCGTGAAAAAAATAACGAGTACCGCGGTGCTCTGTTGGTCCAAGAAGGCAAGCTGAATGAAAAGAAACGAAAAGAAATCGTCCTGGAAGCCAGAAGCAGCAAGTCGCATGTCGTCGTTTTGCAACAAAGCGCTTTGTCTAAGGATGTGATCCGCTATTTTCGCCATCGCGGGTTGACCGTATGGGGGATGGATCGGAAAAATAAAAGTCAGGCAGAGGAAATGATCCCACAAGGCGTGGCGGGTATTCTCTCGGATTCGCCTGAGCAGGTTCACAAGGTGCTCGCAACGTATCCCGAGAACAGCATCACACAGCCTCCAATGGTTATGGCACATCGGGGAGTGCCTTCCTTAAAGCCCGAGAATACCATGTACGCCTTTGAAGAAGCGGTCAGACTCGGTGCAGATCTGATCGAGACAGATGTACACATGACAAAAGACGGCCATCTGGTCATTATCCACGATTTTGATTTGGAGCGCACCACAGACGGCACGGGCAAGGTGAAGGATTATACCTTGAAGGAATTGCGAGAGCTGAATGCAAACAAGCTCGATCCGAAGAATCCATCCTGGTATCAGCCGGATATTACGGATGCTGTCATACCCACACTCGATGAGTTGCTGGCATTTGCGAAGGGCAAGGCGGTTCTGCTGCTCGAAGCAAAAGGAATCGGATATGAAAAGGAAATGGCCGAGGTCATACAGGAGCATGACATGGTCGCAGACGTGATCGTGAGCAGCTTCAGCTCAGAAGTACTGGAGCGTTTCGCCAAAATCAATCCGGAGCTTGGATTGGGTTTTACCCTGAGCGGGACCAAGCCGGAAGAAAAGCTCGATCAGTATGCGGAGAAGGTGGTGACAGATGCTGTCCAGCTGAATGCCACCTACTTTATCAACCAAGAGATCGTGACGCCGGAGCTGGTTCGATACGCCAAACATCGCGGGATCATCCTGTCTGTTTATACGGTCAATGAAGAAGCGGACATGAAGCGAGTCACCGAATGGGGAATTGGCGGCATCATCACGGATTATGCGCAAAAGCTGCTCGATGCACCAAAGCAATAATCGAGAAACATTAACACAATCTACATGTTTGCTTAGTAAGAAATTGCTATATTGATGGCACAAATTGCAAGACGGCCAGGGGGGAAAGTCGTGGCAGAAGTGGAATTGCGGCGCATTTCCAAAATGTATGAGCAGCAAAAGGTAGTGAATGAAGTGAGTGCGGTGATCGAGCCGGGAGAGTTTTTCGTCCTGGTAGGTCCTTCTGGATGCGGCAAGTCAACGACGCTGCGCATGATCGCCGGACTTGAGGAGATCAGCGGAGGGGATCTGTTGATCGGCGGAAAGCAGATGAATCACACTCCGCCGAGCGGGCGAAATATCTCCATGGTTTTTCAAAACTACGCGCTTTATCCGCATTTGACAGTGAAAGAAAATATATTGTTTGGATTACAGGTTCGGAAAGTGAATAAGCAGGAGCAAATCAAACGCCTGAATCAGGTAGCAGAGATGCTGGGCATCGCTCATTTGCTCCAGAGAAAGCCCCGCGAATTGTCAGGAGGACAGAGGCAGCGTGTAGCACTTGGCAGGGCGATCGTCAGCCAGCATCCGATCTGCCTGATGGATGAACCGTTATCCAACCTGGATGCCAAGCTGCGTGGGCACATGAGGACCGAAATTCGTCGTTTGCAGCAGGAACTGGGAATTACGATGATCTACGTCACCCACGATCAGGTCGAGGCGATGACGATGGGGGACCGGATGATGGTGCTTCGCGATGGAGAGGTCCAACAGGTAGGAAGACCGCTCGATGTCTACAACCATCCTGCGAATCTGTTCGTCGCAGAATTTACGGGTGCCCCTCCGATGAACACGGTACAGGCCGTCTGGAGAAATAACGGAGATCGATCAGGAGTGGAGCTGACCGATCAAGGCAGCACGACGTTTTTGCCGCTCGGCTCATTCGCTGGCATCAAGGAAGGTGCTCACGTCGTGCTTGGGGTGAGGCCCGAAGCTTTGCAGCCCGTCGAGGAAGGACAGAAGGCCCCGGGAAGCGGCGCTCTGGCAATCAAGGTGCAAGGGGTTGAGATTTTAGGCTCCGAGACGATTGTCGAGTTTACCGTGAGCGGCAAGCTGTGGAAGGCAAAATGGAACGGGCAATGGACCTGCAAGCGTGGCGATATCCTGCATGTCGGCTTTCATGCCGAACAGGCGAGATTGTTTGACGGGAACACCGGGAAAAATTTGGCCAACGTGGCCGTACAAGAAAAGGGAGAGATACGGGAATGCGTACAGTAACCAAAAGTTTGTTTTCCGTCGTTATGAGCCTGGCTCTGATTACAGGCTGCTCAACCGGTAATTCTACAACCAGCAGCAATCAGACGAGCCCAGGCGGTCAAAACAACCAAACGGCTCCAGCAGCGGAGACGAAGCCCGCTGAAAAAACAGAGCTGTCCTTCTATTATCCGGTCGCAGTAGGTGGTCCTTTGACCAAGATCGTCGATGGGATGGCAGAAGAGTTCAACAAAGAAAACCCGAACATTACAGTAAAACCGGTTTATACGGGCAGCTACCAGGATACGACCACGAAGGTGCAGGCAGCCGTACAAGGGAAAACGCCGCCAGATGTAGCCGTTATGCTGTCCACTGAGCTCCACACCATGATGGATATGGATGCGATCATCCCCTTGGACGATTTGATTGCCAAGGATGGCGGCAGCGATTATATAAACGACTTCTTCCCTGGCTTCATGGCGAACTCCCAGGTAGACGGAAAAACGTACAGCATTCCGTTCCAACGAAGCACCATCGTCCTGTATTACAACAAGGAAGCATTCAAGGAAGTGGGTCTGGACCCGGAAAAACCGCCTGCGACTTGGGATGAGTTGGCCGAGTATGCCGCCAAGCTGAAAAAGGACGGACGCTGGGGTATCGAGATTCCATCCTCAGGCTTCACTTATTGGATGTACCAGGCACTGGCTCTGCAAAACGGAAAAAATCTGATGTCACAAGACGGAAAAGAAGTTTATTTCGACACACCTGAAAATGCAGAAGCGCTGCAATATTGGGTAGATTTGGCGAAAAAGCATCAAGCCATGCCTGAAGGCGTCATCGAATGGGCTACAGTTCCTTCCGATTTCTTGGAGGGAAAAACAGCGATGATGTTCCATACGACCGGAAACCTGACCAACGTAAAGAACAATGCGAAGTTTGATTTCGGCGTAGCCTTTTTACCAGCGAAAAAGAATTTCGGCAGCCCGACTGGTGGGGGTAACTTCTACATGTTCAAAGGAATAGACGCCAACAAGCAGGAAGCAGCTTGGAAGTTTATTCGTTTCATGACCGAGCCGAAGCGCGCAGCACAGTGGAGCATCGACACCGGCTATGTCGCGACGCGCAACTCCGCCTACGAAGAAGACATCATGAAGCAATACGTCAAAGATTTCCCTGCTGCAAAGGTAGCGCGCGACCAGCTGGAATACGGTCATGCCGAGTTTTCTACGCACAATAACGGGAAAGTCACGAAAGTTCTGAACGACAATTTGCAAGCCGTCATTACTGGGCAAGCAGAGCCTGCCGCAGCACTGAAAAAAGCGCAAGAAGAAGCGGACAAGATTTTGGCGCCATTCAACAAATAAAGTAGATTCAATCATGGTATAGGGGGGAGCGACTATGGAGGCACAACGCGCAAAATGGAAGGTGAACATGTACGCATGGTTGCTGCTCCTTCCCTCCCTCATCTTTCTGCTGCTGTTTACCTTCTATCCTGTACTGCAAACGATTATTCTCAGTTTTCATCAAGCGGATCTGGGTTCTCCAGAGCCGTTTTTTAACGGGGTAGACAATTACAAGCTCATGCTGGAAGATGACGTGTTTTGGAAGGTGCTCTCCAACAATATCTGGTTTGCTCTGGGGACGGTTCCGACCAGTACGGCGCTCGCGCTCGGGATGGCGCTGTTCGCCAACAAGGTATTGCGGGGGAAGGGGTTTGTCCGCACGGCGTACTTTTATCCGACGATCGTGCCGATGATTGCGGTAGCCAATATATGGCTGTTTATTTACACACCGGAGTACGGGGCGCTCAGTCACGTGATGGAATGGTTCGGAAAAGGAGATATGAATTGGCTCGGGGATCAGACGTATGTGATGTGGGCGATGATCTTCATGGTGATTTGGAAAGAAGCAGGCTATTTCATGATTTTTTATTTGGCCGGACTGCAAAACATATCGCAGGAGCTGTATGAATCTGCAGCTATGGAAGGGGCATCCTCCTGGACGGTTTTTCGGCGAGTGACGTTTCCGTTGCTCATGCCTACAACGATGTTTGTCAGCATCATCGCGTTCACCAATTCCTTCAAGCTGGTCGATCATTTGGTGATCATGACCAAGGGAGGACCGGACAACGCCAGCAATCTATTGCTGTATTACATTTACGAGACCGCTTTTTCGTTCTGGGATCAAGGAATGGCTTCGGCACTGACGATCGTGATGGTGGTGCTGCTGTTAGCCGTAGCTGCCATTCAGTTTTTTAGTCTGGATAAAAAGATTCACTACAACTAAGGAGGATGGCAGATGATCCGCAGAATCACAGGGGCTGGGATGTTTGGGCTGGCGGTGCTCTGGATGTTTCCTTTGCTCTGGGCGCTCTGGACATCCTTTCGGCCCAGGGAGCACGCGACATCCTGGTCGTTCAGTCTTGATTTTACTTTTGATAACTATGCGAAAGTGTGGGACGCGGCCCCTTTTGCCCAGTATTATCTCAATACCTTTCTGATCGTCATCGGCGTGTTGATGGCGCAGATCATTACAGCGACCCTCGCTGCATACGCTTTTGCCAAGCTGCGTTTTTGGGGGCGGGACGTGCTGTTCATTCTGTTTTTGGTGCAGATCATGGTACCGGCTGACATCCTGATTTTTCCCAATTACAACGTTTTGCGCGATTTGTCCCTGCTCGATACGAAAATCGGAATCATGCTGCCGTACTTTGCTTCTGCATTCGGAGTCTTCTTGCTGCGTCAAACCTTCAAGACGATTCCGCACGAGTTGGAAGAAGCAGCGCGCATGGAAGGCTGCAACTGGTTTCAAATTTTATGGCGTGTATACGTTCCTTTGGCACGGCCGACTTACATCGCCTTTGGCTTGGTATCCGTCAGCTATCACTGGAACAATTTTATGTGGCCGCTGATCATCACCAATTCGGTGGAAAATCGCCCACTGACGGTAGGTTTGGCCATTTTTGCCCAATCATTTGAGACGGGAGCGCAATGGGCGGAGGTCAGCGCGGCTACGATGATGGTCATCTTCCCGTTGCTGCTGGCATTTCTCATGTTCCAGCGTCAATTCATCAACAGCTTCATTCATTCCGGTGGGAAATAAGAGGGGGATTGAAGGATGAAAGACAGAGGTTCTTTTTCCATATCCAGCTATGCCTTGATCCATCAACCGCTACGTGAGGCCATCGTTCAGCTAGTGGACGATGGCTGGACATCCATCGAGATCATGTGTGAGGAGAAGCATGTGGATCTATTGAGATGGTCGGGAAATCAACTGGAGGGGCTCAAGCAAATCGGCAAGGAGAAACCGATTACCTGGTCGATCCACGCACCGATCAGCGGATGCAATTTGGCAGCAGAAGCTGGAGCATATCGGGATCAGACGATTGATACAATGAAAAGATGTCTTGAGATCGCGAATGTTCTGGACTGCACACATGTCGTGATGCATGCGGGCGAGATTCAGGATCGACTGGAGCCCGACAGTCGCGCCCGCGGAGTGGAGCATGCCAGTCAGACAATCCGTGCGTTGATCCCTGAGCTGATTCGAGGGAGAACCATACTGACGATAGAAAATGTTCCCCCTTATCCGAAGGTGCTGGGATGGAACGTCGAGGATTTGTTGGCAATCTGCAAACAGGCTGCCTCTCCGCATGTGGGGATCGTGTACGACGTGGGGCATGCCCACTTGATCCGACCTGGTTATACCGAGGAAGCCTTGGAGCAAGTGCTTCCTTATTTGGCAGCACTCCATCTCAGCGACAATTTCGGGCAAGCGGACGACCACCTGGCAGTCGGAGACGGAACGATTTCATTTGCGCCGATTTTGTCACTCTTACAGGATAAGCGGTTCGCTGGAAGCTGGGTAGTGGAAACGAAGCAGCTCGCTTGTGCCCATACGAGCGTTGAACGATTGATCAGGCAACTGCAATGAACGGGGGACACTAGGGATGGACATGCGAACGATAGTAAAGAAAAATCCGATCATTGCTGCGACGGAGCTGGATCGGTTGGGTGAAGCCATTGAATCTCCAGCCTGCGCGATTCTTTTGATGTATAGCAAGCTGACACGGCTCATGGAGGAGGAGCAGCGTATTCGGGACTCGTCCAAACCCATATTTTTGCATACGGACCTTATGAACGGTTTGTCCAATGACAAGGAGGCGTTTCGTTTCCTGTCCACGTATATCAAACCGACCGGCATCGTGACTACCAAAGGCCCTATGATTCGCGCCGCAAAAAAAGAGGGGATGCTGACGATTCAGCGTGTCTTTTTGATTGATACGACTTCTCTGACGTCTACTATCAAAAACGTACTGGAAAATCAGCCGGATGCGATCGAAATCATGCCGGGCATTGCTCCGTCTATCGTTCCTGTCTTCAAGGAGCAGCTGAAACAGCCGATCATTCTGGGTGGTCTGATTTGGAATCAGGAGCAGGTCCTGCAAGCCTTGGAGTATGGTGCGGATGCCGTTTCTTTAAGCAGGCCGGAATTGTGGAATCATATCGATCAAGGCAGTTGATACGTTTGATGGCAAGGGGGAAGGAATCATGGCTACGCTGGGTACGACACGCACGCTGACAGTGCTGCAAACAAGTGATGTACACGGGAGCATTTATCCCTTTTCGTATGCCGATCATGCGCCACGGGAGATCGGGATCGCCAAGCTCGCCTCCTTGATCAAAAAGGAGCGGGAAAAGTCCGAGCATCTGCTTCTCATCGACAGTGGAGACTTGATTCAGGGTACGCCTTTGGCCTACCATCATGCCAGGATATGTCCCGAAAAGCCCAATCCGATGATTCGCTGCCTGAACCAGCTTGGCTACGACGCGGCTGTACTAGGCAACCACGAATTCAATTACGGCATGCCTTTTTTGCAAAAAGCAATAGCGGAAAGCCGGTTTTCCTGGTTCTCGGCCAATCTGACGGATAGTACAGGAAATCCGTTTTTCGGTGATGCTTACTGGATCAAGCATTTTCCATCTGGATTAAAGGTGGGAGTCCTGGGGTTAACTACTGCCTACATTCCAAACTGGGAGCACCCAGAGCACATAGCAGGCATTTGTTTTCATGATCCGGTACAGACGGCTCGGAAGTGGGTTCCTGTCTTGCGCGAGCAGGAGAAGGTCGACATCGTCGTGGTTGCGTATCATGGAGGTCTGGAAAAGGATGAGAAGACAGGGGAAGCGACAGAAGCATTGACGAAAGAAAATCAAGGCTACGAGCTTTGCGAAGCGGTAGAAGGGATCGATGTGCTTCTCACGGGGCACCAGCACCGCAAGCTTGCGGCTACTATTTGCGGAGTGAGCGTGGTACAGCCAGGTCATGAAGGAAGAGCGCTTGGAAAAGTGATGCTTACTCTGCAAGCTTGCGAAACGGGCTGGGAGGTTGTCGACAAGCAAGCTCAGCTGGTATCTGTGGAGGGGGTGGAGCCTGATCCTGACATCATCGAGTTGGCGGCAGAGTATGAAGGGCAGACGCAGATGTGGCTGGATCAGCCGATCGGATATATCGAGGGAGATATGCGGATCGTGGACTCGATGGCAGTGAGGCTGAAGGAGCATCCTTTTATTGAATGGATCAACCGGGTGCAGATGGAGGTCTCCGGTGCCGCGATCTCGAATACTGCTCTGTTTGACAATGCTTCTGCCGGCTTGCCGGAATCAGTGACGATGCGCGATATCGTCAGTAATTACATCTATCCCAATACGCTGAAGGTGTTGCGGGTGACGGGACAGGACATCAAGGATGCGCTGGAGCAGTCCGCAGCATATTTTGCACTGGACGAAAACGGTCAAATCGTCGTCAGTCCCGACTTCCTCTATCCAAAACCGCAGCATTACAACTATGATATGTGGGAAGGAATCTGCTATCAGATCCATGTGGCAAAGCCAATTGGTCATCGGATCGTCGGCTTGACCTATGATGGAATGCCGCTGGATAGGGAGGCGAAATACGAGGTAGTTATGAATCATTACCGTGCTGGCGGGGGCGGGAATTACGCCATGTTTCAGGGGAAACCGGTAGTCAGAGAAATCACGACGGAGGTCGCTGAGCTGTTGGCCGCGTATATGCTGGAACACGGCGCTCTTCAAGCGAAGGTGAATCACAACTGGTCGGTGGTCATCGAATAGGACCCATAACGGGCTCAGGCTGTCGAGAAAGTCGACAGCTATTTTTGTTGCATGTTCGCATTCTGTTCGCATATAATACAGAACAAACGTTCTTGTTTGGAGGCGAACAACGTGGTCAAGGAATTACATCGTGCAATGGCGCAGAATCAGCATATTCAGATCATTTACTTGGGCAGTCAGGGGCAGACGACTATGCGCACACTGCGACCATTGGAGATTGTGGATGGTCGACTGAAAGCTTACTGTCTGACCCGCAAGGCGCCGCGTGTTTTTGTCATAGATCGGATTCTTGCCGTTGAGCCGGTGGTGATCCGACATGCTATGTGACATCGAGCGAAAGGTACTCCGTGTGATCGCCAACTACTCAGCAGGCAGACACAGGACACCGACGATCGACGAGCTGTGTGTCAAAACAGGACGTAACCGTGGCGGCATCATGATGGTGCTGGAAGTGCTGGCGAAAGAGAAATATATCGAATGGCAACGTTCGCAGCCGGATCAAATGGTTGTCCTGGAAGCATGGGAGAGAAAGGGGCCGGGGAAATGACGACAAAGCCTGCAAAGGTGTTAGCTGCAAGTCGATGGGGATTGCCTCAACCGGAGAGCCTGTGCTTTGAGAAAAAGGAGGACGAAAGGCTGGTGCAACAGCCAGTCATCGAAAAATCTGATAGGGAAGCCTTTCACTACATGATTCGCGATGCTGGGCGGGAAGATTACGGCCTTTCCGTTGTGTGGTGGAAACCGGTAAAAGGCAATCTGGGGATGGTATGCAGCATGTGGGGCGCTGTGAAATGGATCGATGCCCACGAGCGGCGCATAAAAATGGTGAACGATGAAGAAAGTCAGTGGATACCCATGGATCGGATAGTGGATGTGAAAAGCTAGCAGCGATAGATGTACTACCGTAATAATTCAAGTATGTGACACGTTGTCAAATTCTTCCCCTCTCATGTCGATAAATATGATATATAAATGTTAGTTGAAAACCCCTCTAAGGAAGTGGAACTTAGAGGGGTTGCTTATCCTAGGCGTGAACGAGTTCAGGGGTTTGCAAATGAAGCGGTGGTGGTACTAACCACCCTTTTTCTTTATTGATTCGTAATAGTCTTCCGCCAAACTGCGCTTTTGTGATATGGAATTGACCAAACATCATACCGATATCTTCGCGAATAGATTGTCCCATGATTTGACTGCACGCAACTAATCCCGCTGCAATGTCCATCGATACGCCAGCAGCGATCTCAGGATCGTTAAATCGGGCACCCACTGGGATGCTTTCTAGAGATGCAACAGGACGTTCCTGTGCAGTTGGGGGAGGAGCAATCCCATTTACCTTCAGCAAGTTTTCGATTTGCTGAATTTCTTGTTTCATACCCTGAGTAAGATCCTCAAGAAAACTTTTAAGATCCTTGTCGCCAGTATGGTTAATAAACGTTTGATACGCTACCAGTAGCCCCTTTGTGGTTGCGAGATAGCTCCATACACCAAATACTTCACCATAATGCATAGGTTCATTTTGTGGATTGCCGCTTAGAATTTCGTTTCACCCAGTGATATGGACTGCCTAGGCCTGATGAGAGCACATCTTAAAAGCATCCTCCAAGAAGGAGCGGAGCTGGGAAATCCAAAATCTTACAGATCGTAGTACAGCTCGTATTCCTTCGGATTGACGGTGCGCTCTACTTGTTGGATCTCATCACGCTTGTGGGAAATCCAGCTGTCGATCAGATCCTTTGTGAATACATCGCCCGCAAGCAAGAACTCGTGGTCGCTCTCCAATGCTTCCAGTGCTTCAGCCAGGGAACCAGGCAAGCTCTTGATTTCGTTTTTCTCTACGTCAGACAGATCGTAGATGTTTTTGTCGAGTGGCCCGAAGCCCATTTCGCGCGGGTCCAGCTTTTTCGCGATGCCGTCCAGGCCAGCCATCAGCATGGCGGCAAATGCCAGATATGGGTTGGCAGTTGAGTCTGGTGTGCGGAACTCGATACGAGAAGCTTTTGGTGTTACTGCCGCAACCGGGATGCGGACAGCAGCAGAGCGGTTTCCTTTGGAGAAGACCAGATTCACGGGTGCTTCGTAGCCAGGAACCAGACGTTTGAACGAGTTGGTGCTTGGGTTGGTCAGTGCGATCAGCGCTGGTGCGTGATGCAGGATACCCCCAATGTAGTGGAGTGCGGTTTCGCTCAGGTTGGCATAAGCGCCTTTTTCAAAGAACAGCGGAGTATCGCCGTCGAACAAGCTTTGGTGTACGTGCATGCCGGAACCATTGTCGCCGACGATTGGCTTTGGCATGAAGGTAGCCGTTTTGCCGTGCTTGGCCGCTACGTTGCGCACGATGTATTTGAACAGGAGAAGGTTGTCTGCTGTGCGGGTCAAGGTATCAAAGCGGAAGTTGATTTCACCTTGTCCAGCAGTCGCAACCTCGTGGTGATGACGCTCTACTTTTATGCCGGATTGGGTCAGCAGGGTGCACATTTCATTACGGATATCGGCTTGTGTGTCAGTAGGCTGCACAGGGAAGTAGCCACCTTTGTTGCGGACTTTATAGCCCAGGTTTTGTCCTTCCTTGCCAGTGTTCCAGTACGCTTCTTCGGAATCAATATGATAGAACGAACCGGATGGACCGGACGCATAACGGACGTTGTCGAACAGGAAAAACTCGGATTCAGGGCCAAAGTAGGCAGCTGTAGCGATGCCGAGGTTTTTCAGATAGGCTTCCGCTTTCAGTGCAATACCGCGAGGATCGCGATCGTATGGGGAGTTGTCAGGGTTCAGGATGTTACATACGATGTTCAGGGTTTTTTCTTCTACGAAAGGATCGATAAAGGCAGTAGCCGGATCAGGCATGGCCACCATGTCGCTTTCTTCGATGGATTTGTAGCCTGTCAAGCTGGAACCGTCGAAGGCTACACCATTTACGAAGGTGTCCTCGTCCACCGCATACGCTGGAACGGTTACGTGATGCTGACGACCGAGCAGATCCACGATACGGAAATCCACATATTTAATGTCTTCGGTTTCAATTGTCGATAACACATCTTTCATATTCATGCATAACACTCCTATTCACGAATGATTTTTTAATGTCTAGTTGGAAAGTTCGTCTTTCGTGCTTCTTTATAGTATGAATTATAGCTACAGTTCCAATTGTTCGTCAAGAGGTTTTCTAACCTTTAGTGTAAGTTTTTCTAACATTGTATGTATAGTGTCGCAAATGGTTCCTTTTTTGTAGAATGGAGACGAGTGTTAAATCTATCGTTAAATGGGGGAGAGACGGATGAGGGTACTGGTTCTGGGAGCTGGAGCGATAGGCGGTTATTTTGGAGGACGTTTGGCGGAAAGCGGTGTGGACGTGACTTTTCTCGTACGTGAGCGCAGACGTCAGCAGCTGGCTGAACGCGGTCTTCGTATTGAGAGCGTGCAAGGCAATTTTCATCTGGAAAAACCAAAATGGATCATGGCAGGGGAAGAAGCCGAGGCATTTGATGTCATCCTGTTGTCCAACAAAGCCTATCATCTGTCCGACAGTATCGAATCCATCGCTCCTTACGTAAGTAAAGATACCGTGATCATTCCTTTGCTCAACGGCATTGCGCACATGGAAACGCTGTGGGATCGCTTTGGCAAGGAAAATGTATTGGGCGGCCTTTGTTTTATCGAGTCCACCTTAAATGCAGACGGTGATGTCGTGCAAACCAGCAAGCTGCACGATACGGTCTTCGGGGAATGGGAAGGTGGAAAGAGTGAGCGTGTCCTGCAGATCGCAGAGGCATTTTCCAAAATCAATGGAAGGTTTAAAGCAAGCTCTTTTATCCAGCGGGAAGTATGGCATAAATATCTGTTTATCACAACGCTGTCGGGAATCACGACCTTGATGAACGCAGCGGTAGGTCCAATTCAATCGTCGCCACATGGAGTAGAGCTGACGCGGCAATTGGCTGAAGAGATCGCTCTAGTCATGAAATCCTGGGATGCGCCCATCGATGCGGATATTGTAGATAAGCAGATCGAGATGTTTACCAGCACACATGCGGGCATGAAATCGTCCATGCTTCGCGACATGGAAAAAGGACTGCCTGTCGAGGGCGATCATCTGCAAGGCTATCTGTTGAAGCGTGCTGATCAGCTCGATCTCAGTACACCACTGCTGAAAGTGGTTTACAATAATCTGAAGGTTTACGAACAGAAGCGGGAAGCTGACAAATAAGGTATAATAACAGGAAGAAAAAAGTCATTTGATAATAGGAGGGGTAAAGATGGAAGTCATCAAGATTTCCCCCCGCGGATATTGCTACGGAGTCGTGGATGCGATGGTACTGGCGGTAAAAACCGCACAAGACGCAAATGTTCCGCGCCCGATTCATATACTGGGTATGATCGTACACAATGCTCACGTCGTAGAGGCGTTTGAAAAGCAAGGCATCAAGACGCTGGACGGGGAAGACAGAATGGCCCTGCTGGATCAGATTGATGAAGGGACAGTTATTTTCACCGCGCACGGCGTTTCTCCTGAGGTCCGCAAAAAAGCGCGAGACAAGGGATTGACTGTCGTAGATGCTACCTGCCCAGATGTGACCAAGACCCATGATCTGATTCGTGAAAAGGTAAAAGACGGCTACCACGTGATCTACATCGGCAAAAAGGGACATCCCGAGCCAGAAGGTGCAATGGGCATAGCGCCGGAGCACGTACATCTGGTGCAAAAACTGGAAGACCTTGACGAAATGGGAGATGTTCCAGCGAACAAACTGATCGTGACCAACCAGACCACGATGAGTCAGTGGGATGTCAAGCACCTGATGGAAGCGATCGTGGAGCGTTATCCGCGGGTAGAGGTACACAACGAAATCTGTCTGGCTACGCAGGTTCGCCAGGAAGCAGTAGCCGCACAAGCGGGGGAAGCTGATTTGTGCATCGTCGTCGGCGATCCGCGAAGCAACAATTCCAACAGGCTGGCACAGGTGTCGGAGGAGATCGCCAATGTTCCTTCCTACCGCATCGCTGATCTGTCGGAGCTGGATATTGAATGGTTGAAAGGAAAGAAAAACATTGCGGTTACGTCCGGGGCTTCTACACCTACACCATTGACCAAGGAAGTTATCAGCTTCCTGGAGCAGTTCGATGAATTCAACCCGGCCACATGGGAGAAGAAACGTACCGTTAATATGGCAAAAATATTGCCGGCGGTTAAATAGGAGCTTGTATGACAGAAATCTTTTCTGGCAACAAACAAAGCAGCGCTGGAGGCAAGCCCGTTAGTCTCAGCGCTCTTTATTTGTTCATTTACTATGGATTTGGTGCCTTTACACCGTTAATCATGCAATATTACCAATCGATCAACCTGACCGGTACCCAGGTCGGCTTGATCAGTGCAACGACACCGGTCGTCTCGATTGTGACCCAGCCCCTCTGGGGAATCATCTGTGACCGGTTTCGAATTCGCAAGAGTGTGCTTGTTCTGACTTTGCTTACTTCCGGATTGATCGGCCTGTTGTTTCCGGTAGTATCGACGTTTGCTCTGGTCCTCATTCTCTATACAGTCTTATCTGTGTTTCAAAGTGCCGTTGTTCCGGTTTCGGACAGCATTGCGCTTGGGTATGTCAAAAAACACAATTTGCAGTTCGGCGATATCCGCATGTGGGGAGCGATCGGTTTTGCCCTTGCGGCTTTTTTGACAGGGGTCATGGTCGAAAAGTGGGGACCATCGGTGATTTTCTATTCCTACTTCGCGGCGATGGTCGTCGCGATTCTCTTCCTTCGTCAAGTGCCGGAGGAGGTAGAGTCGGCTCCGAAATTCACGACGAGCATGCTTTCGGGAATCAAGGATCTCTTGAAATTGCCTCGCTTCGTTCTATTTCTCACCGCCTCCTTTTTTGTATTTGGGTCGGTGAACGCCAACAATATCTGGTTTTCCCTGTACTATCAGGAGATTGGCGGGACGATAGCCGGTGTCGGCCTCGCTTTCCTGTTGTTTGCTGGGAGCGAGGCTCCGTTTATGAAGCTGGCAGGCTATATCACACGACGCTGGGGACTGGAGCTGACGATCCTGATCGCGGCCAGCGTTTCTGCCATTCGCTGGTTTTGGTATAGCTCTGCCCCCAGTACGACTGCGGTGATCGCGCTTTTCTTCGTTCAGGGGATATCGGTTGGCTTCTACCTGGCTACAGCAGCACAGTTCGTGCGGGAAAATACGCCAGCCTCCCTTCAAGTGACGGCGCTGGCTCTGTTCTTCTCCGTTGGGCATGGGCTTGGGACGATGCTGTGCAACCTGACTGCAGGGTGGATCAAGGACAACTTTTCGACCTTGACCATCTATTCCTTTTTCGGGACCGTGACGGTGATCGGACTGATTCCGCTGCTTCTCATCCGTTTTGGGCCCTGGAAGGCTGCAGCAGAAGACAAAGTGGATGCTACTCGATGACAAGAAGTCCCTGGTACCCGGTTTCCGGATAGCCTGGTGCGTCTGAGACGAATGGGTATTCCCCTTTTTTTCTTGCAGCGAACTGAAGCAAGGTAGACTGACTGGGCTTCAGCTCGCTGGAGGAGACATTCATTTCGCGTATGGCGAGATTGTGGGGCTTCAGATCGGTGTTGACGATCATGAGAGAGACCAGTTCACCTTCACGTACCGTAATTCGGTTAGGCAAAAATCCAGCACTGGAGATGGTCACGGTCTGGTTGCGCGCGGCTGAAGCGAAAGTCGTATGTAGTCGGTAGTAGTGGTGCAACGCGACGAGTCCAATGATGACCGCCAGTGCGATGAGAGGATAGCGAAGCTGTCTGAACCGTTGAACTGACATTCCGATCGGCTCCTTTTTGTACGTGATACCATGGTGTTGTTATCTTTAGACTGTCCCCGTACCCACGACGATAAACACAAAACAATCGATGGAAATAGTCCCTTGTGAAGCAAGGGTCTATTTTTTTGGTACAATACTTTGTCACGCATAGTAATATGTGTTATGCTGTACGTGCGAGGTGAAGGGGATGCGTGACAGCAATATTAGCAGTGATTTGATACGCGGTCATATCGATACGATCATTCTGCGTGTCTTGTGTGAAGGAGACAATTACGGCTATGAGATCATAAAAGCCATTTCCAAAATCAGCGAAGGCAAGTACGAGTTGAAGGAGCCCTCTCTTTATTCCAGTCTGAAGCGTCTGGAGACACAAAAACAGATTATTTCCTATTGGGGAGACGAAAGTCAGGGTGGCAGACGCAAGTATTATCAGGTGACGCCATCAGGGAGAGACGCGTATGAGCAATCTCTGGCAGCTTGGAAAGTGGCGAGGGAGTTAATCGACCAGCTTTTGGAGAGGAAGGAGTAACGAGATGAAACCATTGCAGCAGCATGTTGATCAATTGTTTCGCAGGTACGCCAAGGATACCAGCGATCAAATACAAGATTTAAAACGGGAAGTGCTGAGCAATCTGGAAGCCAAAGTGGCGGATCTGACAGCAAATGGAGTGGAGCAGAGGGAAGCGATTCGTCAAGCTGTGCAAAGCATCACATCCGTGGATCACCTGATTGATCGGAACCGAAACATCTTCGTCTTCTCATACTGCCTAGAGTTCGTGCAAATCACTCTGCTGTATCTTCTTATCGCGTGGATTATCGTCTTGCCGCTACAAATTATCCATATGGGCGGCATGCTCCATCTCCTGCTGCTCATCAGCATCGCCGTGGTCGGATTGCTGTATATCACACTATTGATCATCAAGAGAATGAACCCGGGGATCATGCAAAAAACTGCCGTACTGGATCTGCAAGCTGCTTTTCGCTTTCGCAAAATCGGTTGGCTCATATGGGGATTGTTTGTCCTCGTCTGGCTGTTGTTCACGACGGCACTCGAGTTCGGAAGCAACATCTGGTTTTGGCGCCAGGTAAAGATCGGTGGACCGTATCAATTTGCGGTACTGGCCGTTCGTTATGCCTTGCCTTTCTTTTCAGTAATCCTTCCCATGCTGTTGCACGTTTCTCCCAAGCTCATCATGAAGTACGAGGTGCATGAAGATGAATAGGAGAAATAAGGCGATCCTGTTTTTTCTGGTGATTGGAGTCGTCCTGTATGGTGTTATTCAAGGAGTCGTGATTCCAGCCAATGAAGAAAAGGCTGTGCGGTATCAACTCGACCAGCAGAAGCCGATGACCCATGACCTGAAATCCATCCTGCCATACAAAAGCAAGTACATGGGAGATGCCTCCAATGTCATCAACCTGTTTTTCCATTTGCCTTTGAATCATCTGAATCGGACGTATCAACTCGATTCCGAGCAGTTCAAAGTGGAAATCAAGTATCAAACAGAGGAAAGGGAAAAGAGTCAGGAGGAAGTGAAGCAAGCATTGCTGTATAATGCTTTGGCTGCCTTTGCTTTGATCGATAACCTTCAGACACTGGAGTTTCAGTTTCCTTCTGTGACCTATCAGACTAGTCGTGAACAGATGGAGCAGGTATTTGGAAAGCCATTGGCAGATTTGCTGACAGAGCAGCAGTGGAAGGAAATTCAGGAAAAATGGAACGATGCACGTTTTCTGAAGGACAGCATGGGGCAAGCGTTCGGAGAATAAAGAAGAACATCCCATAGCGAAAAAGCCCTCAGCGTAGAGGGCTTTTTGCATTTTAAAAAAAGACGACCAGCAAATAGTAAAACAAACTGGCGATGATAGCCGAGATCGGCAAGGTGATAAACCAGGTGATGACAATGCGCTTGGCTACTCCCCAGTTGACGTTCTTGAATCGTTTGGCAGCGCCTACTCCCATGATCGCAGATGAGATGACATGGGTTGAGCTGACAGGCAAACCGAGCTGCGTAAAAGTGAAGATGATCGACGAAGAGGTCAGGTCGGCAGTGGCTCCATTGATCGGCTCGATTTTGGTAATTTTGCCGCCTACAGTCTTGATGATTTTCCAACCGCCAACAGATGTGCCGAGACCCATCGCCAGGGCGCAGATAAATTGGACCCAGAAGGGAATGTGCTGGGCGTCCTCCTGAATTTGTGCGGCTACAAGGGCAAACACGATAATGCCCATCGCTTTTTGGGCATCGTTGGTTCCGTGCGTGAAGGATTGCAGGGCAGCGGTGAAAATCTGAAAGAAACGAAACCCTCTGTTGATCCTCGTGGGTGGAGTAGACACTCGGCTAAAAAGCAAATACAGCAGATTCATCAGCAGGTAGCCTGCCACGAGTGCGATGATCGGCGACAGGATCAATGCCTTGAAGATGTCAGTAAAGCCGTCCCAGTTGACTTGTCCAAAGCCTGCTGACGCAATGACAGCTCCTGCCAGAGAGCCGATCAGCGCATGGGATGAGCTGCTGGGAATTCCGTACCACCACGTGACCAGATTCCAGGTGATCGCCGAGAGCAGAGCCGCGATGACGACGAGGACGCCAAATTCCAGCTTTGCCGGGTCTGCGATACTGCCACCTATGGTTTTCGCTACCCCTGTAAAGGTAAGGGCACCGATGAAGTTCATCGAAGCGGCTAGCGCAATCGCAATTTTAGGCGGCAAGGCTTTCGTTGAGACTGTCGTTGCGATTGCATTGGCTGTATCGTGAAATCCATTGATAAAATCAAAGGACACAGCGAGAATCACAACCATCACGACCAATGGAAGACCCGTATCCACAGAACAAGCTCCTCCCCTTTTTACGTGTAGGAATGAATAAGTGTTTACGCTTATCCATTCCGGAGCGCATAAAAACTTTCTGCTAAAACGCGGTCGCTCCTCCTTGAATAGGCATCGATAGAGGTTTTTTTACGTATTACCCATGATCACTGTCTCCAGCACATCCGCTACATCCTCACAATGATCCGTCACTTCTTCCAGCAGCTCGTAGATTTCCTTGAATTGCATGATATGAATGGCGTCTGTTGAGGTTTTGAAAAGCTCGCGAACACTGGTGCGCAACAACTCGTCGCTCTCACTCTCCAGCTCGTTGATGCCGATGATGTATTCCTTCATGGCGGACAGCTTCTGCTTTTGCAGCAACTCTATCGCATGCACGATTTGCTGGGTAGAATCTTCGATGATTCGTGCGAAGTGAATCATCACATCATCCCCGCGTGTGATATCAAACATATACAGTCGAGCAGCACAGCATTCCAAGCCATCGAGTACATCGTCCAGCTTGATGGCAAGCTCCATCACATCTTCACGCTCGATGGCGGTGATAAAGCTCTTGTTGATGCGAAAAATGATTTCGTGGATCAGTCGATCGCCTTTTGATTCAAAGTCTTTCATCGTGTTGGAAAAGCTCTCGACGGTTTCCAATGACTTGACCTTGTACTGGTTGAAAAAGACGGCAGAATCATGAACGTTTTGGGCGATCACAAGAAGATCATCCAGGAGTGGGTCGGATTTGGTAAAAAGCATAGGAACCTCCGCGATGTGTCTGATAGGAGTATTGTCGGTGGAGCGCGGTAGGTTTATGCACCGAAAAGTCAATTACAGCGTGAACAGTGTCCAGGTCATATACAGGGCAACGCCCCACATGATGAGGGCTGAGACCATATTTAAGCCGCGCATCAGTCTGCCTGAACGGTCCAATTTCCCGGTTAGACGTCCTGCTATGCATAAACCAAAAAACCAAAGACAGGAGACGAGGATACAGGCGACGGTAAACCCCCATTTGGCTCCTCCTGCATAATGGAGTGAGCTGGTGCCGATGACGCCGATTGTATCCAGGATTGCATGTGGATTGAGAAGCGAGACTGAGGCAGCAAACATCACTTGCCGTTTCGCTGAAAACTGAACGGTTTCTTGCTTCTGATCCACATTCGCACGGCTACGCCAGGTAAGAAAGCCCATGTACAGCAAAAAGAGTACGCCTATAGCATATAGCAGTGTCTTTAACCAGGCGACGGAGAGGACGACGAGTGAGACCCCCAGGACAGCCAGTAAAATGAGTAGGGCATCACAGAGAGCAGCCGTGATGACGACCGGCATCGCTCGCCACAGGGATGGCTGGAGTGCGCCTTGATTAAAGACAAAGACATTTTGCGCACCGAGCGGCAAGATGAGTCCAAAGGCCAGGATGAATCCATGCAAGATTGCTTCGATCACGAAAATTCCCTCCGAATTCCATTGAATAACGTGCACAGGCATCTTTGTCATTATTCACTCTTTTTGATCTCTTGTCTCCAGCCAATTGGTTTGCTCGTAGACCAACCAATTTGTACAATACAGGTAACTGGGGTGGAGGGATGCACAGTGCTTACGATCGATTGGAAACCGGACAAGTCATCGGATATAGCAGTCTATAAACAGATTGTTGCTTATATGAAAGAAAAGATCGCAGCGGGGGAGTGGCCTGTCAAAAGCAAACTGCCTACTCAAAGAGCGCTTGCAGAAAGCCTGGGGGTAAACCGGAGCACAGTGGTCACGGCGCTGGAAGAGCTGAGAGCAGAAGGGCTGATCGAGTCGACAGTGGGGAGCGGCACGCAGGTGAGCAACAACACCTGGACCTTGTTGTCTGCGACACCTCCGCCGGACTGGATGAGTTACGTAAAAGCGGGTGCGCATCCGCCCAATTTGCCAACGATTCAGGATATAAACCGGTATGAGCCCGATCCGAGCTACATCAGGCTTGGAACCGGAGAGCTGTCTCCAGACCTGATTCCAAAAGAACAAATGAAGGATATCCTTAGCCGTTCGGGAGAAACCATCACGCAGCTCGGCTATTCCGAACCCAAAGGGCTATTGCCCCTGCGGCAGGCCATCAGCCAGCATTTGAGAGGGCGAGGCCTCGACGTTTCGCCATCTTCCATCTTGATCGTCTCAGGAGCCTTGCAGGCACTTCATTTGATCTCTATCGGGCTTTTGCATAAGGGCTCGACCATTTTGCTGGAGCAGCCTTCCTATTTGAATTCGCTGCCCTTGTTTCAGGCTTCCGGCATGAGTCTTGTCGGAGTGCCGATGGATGATGAAGGGATTCTGGCTGACGCGCTCGCTTATCACAAAAAGGCCCAAAACGGGGCGCTGCTCTACACGATCCCTTCGTACCACAATCCAACGGGCCGATTCATGACAGAGCGGCGTCGGGAACAGGTACTGGCTGTATGTGAGCGGGAGCGATTGCCTGTACTGGAGGACGACGTATACGGGGACCTATGGTTTGACAAGCCCGAGTCGTTACCGCTGAAGGCAAGGGATCAGAACGGACTGGTTCTTTATTTGGGGAGTCTGTCGAAAACGTTGAGTCCAGGGCTTAGAATTGGTTGGATCGTCGGTCCCGAACCTGTGGTGGATCGTTTGGCAGATGTCAAAATGCAGACGGATTACGGAGCGAGCGCTCTGTCCCAATGGGTGGCGATGGAGTGGCTGAAGAGTGGAGTGTACGAGAAGCATCTGGAAGAAGTACGGGTAGCTTTGCGGAGGCGTCGAGATCTCATGTGCAGCTTGCTGTCCCGTTGGTTCCAAGACTTGGCTGACTGGCAGATACCGCAGGGAGGGTTTTATATCTGGCTGCGCTTTCGTCATTCTTTTTCGATGCGAACCTTGTTTACCAAAGCCTTGTCAACCGGAATCTTGCTCAATCCCGGGTATATATACGATCAAACAGACAGCAGGCATCTGCGCTTGTCTTATGCCTATGCGAGTGAAGAAGAGATGGAGCGGGCTGTGTATCGATTATCCGAGCTGGTCAAAGGAATGATCAGACATTGAAGAACAAGAACATCCCTCGGGATGTTCTTGTTGTGTTGCATCAATGATACGGAAACTGCGTAGAGTAACCGCTAAACTGCTGATAAGCCTGCTGCAGCTTTTGTTGATCTTCTGCTTCGAGCTTGTACCAGCCTTTTCGGAACATCAAGTTATACGCTTCTCGGGCGCTCTGATGCGTTTCAATCAAAATTTGCATCATGTCTTGATGGAGCTGCTGGTGGCTTGCTTCACGCACAGCCACATTCATGCTGTCCGTCAAGTATTTGCAAGTAGACAGGCAATCGTTCAGATAGTCGCGATCGTTCATCTCAGGCGTTTTTACCTGTGGCATGTTGGCAGGCTGCGGATTGGCAATCTGATTTTGATTTGGCATGTGATCTCCCCCTTACTGCATCTGAGGCTGCTGTTGGGATTGGGTTTGCGGCAGAGATGCCATCACTGCAGTATTGTTGTTTTGAAGGTGGCTAAGGAGCGTTTGGTAATGCTTCTGATGCATGCGGCCTGCTTTTTCCAAATGCTGCTTCACTTCCGGGTCCTGTGCCTGCTGCGCGAAGGCATGGAACTTTTTAAAGGCGATCAGGTTCCAGGACATGGCATCCTTCAAATAGCTGCAATCCTTTGTCGTGATGACCTTGGGGGGTTCTGGAATAGGGACTTGTGCAGACTGCATCGAAGACAGGATAGACGGCATGAGTGAGCTCCTTTCATGGGGGAATACACATATAGCATGAGCTACATTTGGGGAAGTAAAGCGTAGAAAAAAAATCCGGCTGTATGAGCCGGATTTTGTGCGGTGATGCGATGTTTGTCTTTATCTTTATGGTATTTATTTATACAAGGCGCAGGCTTGTGACCTGAATGTCGATGCTGGCGGGAGCGATGTTCAAGGTGTAGCTTACTTCCTTATGCAGCTCGGATTGAAGCTCAATGATTCGTTCTGGAATGTACGTCCCATAAGGAACCTTCAGGGCCAGCGTCAGCTCGATACGCGGCAAGTCTTCAAAAGAGGTGTTCGCTTTTAGGATTTGATCGACTTCCTCATACTCGTTGCAGACACCCTGCACAATCTTGCGCAAGACCTGCGGATGGATCAGGATACGTCCTCCAGAAAAAGGAGGATGGACCACCGTAGATTCACCGCCATTCGCTTCCTTTTTGGAGGAAAAAATCCGTTGGGCAGAAGAGAGCAGTCGTTGGATAAAATCCTGTTCCACCTCAACGCGCGGGATGGGAATGACGTGTCTCCCCATCGTTTCCCGGATGTAGCGAGCAGCCTCGATATCCTGAGGACGCTTGATGGACTCGATCGGGATGAATTCGACCGGCTCGGGTAGCTCCAGTGCTTCCACGATCCGTTCGATCATGCGCTGTGAAGTTCCTAGAACCAGCATCCGTTCCAAAGCGAGATCAGTCAGCGCTTGCCGAACCTCATTCGCGTGATCTTCGTAATGAAAAATGGCGCGTTTTACTGCTTGAATTTTCGTTTTTTCATATTTGGCGGATGTACCGGCTACCTTGCGTCCTTGATAAATCAAGATGCCGTCGTCGATGATCGCATCGATATTCATCCGGTGAGCCAGCTCCAGAGCCATTGAGCTCTTGCCTGTTCCGCTCGTTCCATACAAGGCGTAAATATTCATGGACACCTCCGTGTTTCTCCAGCCCATCCAGTATACAACAGAAGGAAGGACAGACAAAAGCTAGCGGTACTGTGCGCCCAATTCACGGGAACGCTCAGTAGCGCGAAGAATGGCGGAAGTGACAGCTTCCTGAAACTGATACGATTGGAGAACCTCCAGACCAGCTTGAGTAGTTCCACCAGGACTGGTCACTTTTAGACGCAGCAGGGCAGGGTCCTCGCTGGTATCGAGCAGCATGTGCGCGGCGCCAAGCAAGGTCTGCAGGGTGAGCTGGCGGGCCGTTTCGCGACAGAGACCGGCTTTGGCTCCAGCTCCCACCATCGCCTCAACCAGATAGTAAATATAGGCAGGACCACTGCCGGAAAGGCCGGTCACAATGTCCAGCTCCTCCTCAGCGACGGTGAATACCGTGCCGATAGCTTCAAACAGGCGCGTGGCCAGCTCGAGCTGTTCTTCTGTCACAAAGCGATTGCAGGCAAGCCCGGTCGCAGACAGACCGATAGCAGATGACGTGTTAGGCATTGTCCGTATGATTGCACATTGTACGCCAAGCCATTCCTCGATCAGGGAAGTGGCCACTCCTGCGATCACCGAGATGACCAATTGACCCGGACGGACTGTGCCTTGCAGCTCCATCAATGCTTCCGCTGCATCCTTTGGCTTCATCGCCAGAATAAGGATGTCGGAAGTATCCACGAGCAGCTTTCGGTCCTGCGACACTTGCACTTGATAGGTATCAGCGAGTTGATCCAGTCGTTCCTGATTGTTGCGATTGGAAACCAGGATGTGCTCGGCGCTGAGAAGTCCCTTTTTCAAAATGCCGGAGAGCATGGCTTCAGCGATGGAGCCAGCTCCCAGAAAACCAATACGTCCTTCGATGGAAAATGCATGCTGTGTGTTCATGGTTGTCTTCCTCCTTTCGGGACTATCGGATCTGCCCAGTGCCGCGTACGACGTATTTGTAAGAGGTGAGGGCAGGCAAGCCCATTGGTCCGCGAGCATGCAGCTTTTGCGTGCTGATGCCGATCTCGGCGCCAAAGCCGAATTCTCCGCCATCCGTAAAACGAGTGGAGGCATTATGGTAGACCGTAGTCGCATCTACAGTAGTGAGGAAGCGTTGTGCGGCTGCTTGGTCCTCTGTCACGATCGCTTCAGAGTGTCCGGTGCTGTGAAGCGAGATATGCTCCAGTGCATCCTCCAGCGTATCGACGGTACGTACCGCGATAATCAAGGTAGAGTATTCCGTATCCCAATCCTCTTCTGTGGCTTGCAGCAGAGAGGCGCTTAACGATGGATGAAGCTTTCTTGTGACGTCGCATGCACGAACCTCTACTCCTGCTTCGATCAGACGCTGCAAGAGCTCCAGCTGGCAGGAGGCAGGCCATTCACGGTGGAGGAGCAAGGTTTCTGCGGCGTTGCAGACTGCTGGTCTGCTCGTTTTGGCATTCAATACGATGGCCTCTGCCATTGCATAATCCGCTGTTTTCTCCACAAAGATGTGGCAGTTGCCGACGCCCGTTTCCAATACAGGTACACTGGAGGTTTTCAGCACACGAGAGATCAGGCCAGCACCGCCGCGTGGAATGATCACATCGACCAGCCCGTTGGCTGTACACAGCATATCTACAGATTCGTGTTCGGCAAAAGGCAGGTATTGAACAGCTTCAGGAGAAAGACCTGTAGCCGTCAGGGCATCACGCATGCTTTTGACCAGGGCCAGGTTGCTGTTTACTGCACTGTGGCTGCCGCGCAGGACGATGGCGTTGCCGGTTTTCAGGGCGATGGCAGCAGCATCGATAGTCACATTGGGGCGTGCTTCATACACCATGCCAATCACGCCGAGTGGTACGCGAATCTGTTCCATCACCAATCCATTCGAAAGGGTCCAGCGACTCATCGATTGACCGACTGGGTCTTCGAGAGCGACCAGTTGTTTCAAGCTTTCCACCAGATCGAGTACACGTCCGGTGGTCAAGCGAAGGCGGTCCAAATAAGAGGCGGGCTGTCCGTCTGCTTCGGCTTTGGCCAGATCCCGTTCATTTGCCTCCAGGATCACTTTCTCATCCGTGAGGAGTTGTTCACCGAGCGCCGTCAATGCCTTGTCTTTATCCTCCCGTGTCAAGAGCGCCATTTTGCGGGACGCTTGCTTCGCTAATCTTAACTGCTCCTGCAGTTGTTGCTTCCAGTTCCCCATAATCTCCATCTCCTTTTCTCTCTATAAAATGTAGGCAAATAACTTGCCATGCCTGTTGAAGCTAGATGGTCTGTGTCCATTGATCGCGATGTATGACAGTACCGCTGCGTCGCGTTGCTTTGGTGCCAAGCGAATCTGTCAGATCTTCGGCAGCAAAGCGGCTGACACCTCGACCGATTAATTCACCCTCGCAGTACACCTCAATGACCTCTCCTTGATTAAAAGTCCCGTTTACATCGCGCACACCCGCCAAAAGGAGGCTGCGTCTTTGTTCCAGGATGGCTTCGGCTGCACCTTGGTCGATCGTAATCGAGCCACGGGTAGGGGAGTGCAGGGCGATCCACTGCTTGCGGGTAGGTAAACCGCTGAGAGCGGGTGCTTCCGGACTGTAGTTGACGTAAGTGCCATTTCCATCTCCCGTCAGGACTTCAAGCAGATCGGAGGATTGATCCAATTTTCCGATAAAGCTGGGAATGCCCAATCCTTGTGCGGTTCTGGCTGCGATCAGCTTGGAGCGCATGCCGCCCGTTCCCAGCTGGGAAGCACCGCCAGCCAGATTTTCTATTTCATCTGTCACTTCTGGCAGCCAGGCGATTCGTTGGGCGTCGGAATTGTAGCGAGGATCCTTGTCGTACAACCCGTTGGTGTCGGTCAGGATCATGTACAAATCGGCGTGTACCAGGCCAGCCACCAGTGCTCCCAGCATGTCATTGTCGCCAAAAGTCAGCTCTGCTACGGACACGGTGTCGTTTTCGTTAATGATCGGCAAGATGTTTTTATCGAGTAAAAGCGACAAGGTTTGAAAGGCGTGCTGATAACGCTCCCGATGGGAAAAGTCACTTCTGGTGAGCAGAATTTGTGCTACGCTGCATTGATGTGCGCCGAACAGTTGCGTATAGGTTTGCATCAGGAGACTCTGCCCAATGGCTGCTGCTGCTTGCTTTGCGGCTAGTGTGCGCGGTCTTTGTTTATAGCCCAGTTTTTGATAACCGCTGGCTACTGCACCAGACGAGACGAGCACGACCTGATGGCCCGCATCCCGCAGCTGACTGACAGCCGAGACGAGGAGCGACATTTTTTGAGGATCTACACCTCCTGAGGATGCCGCCAACGAACTGCTGCCCACCTTTACAACCAACCGCATTTTCCCTTTCTTCATTGCTGTACCCCCTGATTCCAGTGAAAAAATAAATTAGAAAAACTTGGCTTATCGCAGTCCGATAGCGAAAGCCTTAGTTTTTCTTATACTTTCATCCTTTATCGCGTCAGTGAAGTTAAACTTTCTGAAAGTATAAAAAAGCCCTCTCGTCTCTTTGATAAGGACGAAAGGGCGTTGATGACCTCCGCGGTACCACCTTACTTGACGTTATGCACGAGAAGCTTTTGCTTCAGGCGGTAACGTCCGGCTCTCTTTCTTGGATAACAGGTGAAAGAAACCTGTCCAGGTCATCCCTGGATGCTCTGGGGTGGGTTCAAACTGATTCGAAGGACGAAACCTCTCAGCCAATGGATTTCGCTCTCTGGACCTGAAGGGCAGTTTTACTGTTCCCCGTCATAGCTCATTCGGTATGCTTATTAATACATAATTATTCGCTTGGTCTCACATAAATGTCAAGCGGATTATTGAAATTGGTCATTTCCATAGGTACCCATACGCGATTTGATCTCGTAGCGCTTCGTTTTGTCGTCGCGCATTAACTGGTAGCGAAGCGTTCGATCCGAGGAGAAGGCCGGGTCTGTCACATTTTGGACAGAGACGCGAATTTCACTGTTCAGTTTTTCCACTGCGGTGTTCCGGACGGATATCAACACTGGATAATCGACGTTTGGAATCGCAACGTACAGCTTATTCTTGATCTGCTTGGTGGAAAGGTTGTCATAGAGGGCCTCAGACAATGATCTGCTCCAGAACTTGGAGAAATAGGCGATCACTTTGTCCTTGCTGTCAAAGCGTTTGGGCAGTTCAAGGTAGGTGATTCCATCTTCGTGAGCGGTTTTTCCTTTCGTATGGTCGATTGCGGCGTAGTAGACATCCTCCACGACGTGTTCGGCCCGGTTCAGGAAAATGACGATGTTCATTTTGCTGTCATCCAGCTTTTGAATGGCGACACTTCGAGCAGGACGTTTCTGTTTGGTTGCTTTGCTTTGGGTCTTCGCCGTTTTTTCATTCTTTTTGCTTTGACTTGTAGCTGTTTTTTCGTTCTTTTTGCCTTGACTGGTATTAGAAGCATTGCAACCGGTCACCAGAATAGACAGCAACAGCAAATAGATCCAACCGTGCTTCATTTTCATACCTGCACACCTCTTTGGAGATTTTCCCTTAGCGTGTGTGGGATTCATAGGGAATAGACATGTAACATTTTCCCTGACCACTCCGTAAATCGAGTGAAAAAAGGAAACAGGATGGGGGTTGTCTACTACTCTGAATATGTCTATCATGGAGAGAGCTATGCAGACCGAAATAATAGAGGTGGAAAATATATGTTTGGATTTGGAAAAAAGGCTAAGAAGCTGGAAGGCACCGATATCTTGATTATCAAGACCAGTGAAGCAAAAAACCGCCATTTTTATATGGTTGCTTTCCCCAGCATGTTCGCCAATGACATTGTCTCTATGTTGAAAAAATTGGAAAAATCAAAGCTGAACAAAAAAGAAATTTTGGGGGAAATCGGTGGGTTTCACATCGTGACCCATCTGGAAGCCTTGACGAGCTACGAAGTATTTGAAGAGAACGATATGGAAGCGCAGCCTGTACTGATTCAGGATTTTGCCAGCATCCTCCTGCGCCGCTTGGAAGCGATTGATGAAAACGGAGATGGAGACGATTCCGATCTGGCTTTCATCATGGGCGAGCTGACTATGCTTCGCGACGGAAGCTACGTACCGCAAAATTAAATACGGATTCTAGTAAAAAAAGAGAGCTGGGTGCGATGATCCGGCTCTTCTTCCTTATGCTGGAAACCTTTTGATACATGGATTCGTATGAATAGGGAAAGTGTCTGGAAATACTCTTGTGGACAGGAGTGAGCATATGATAGAGCTGAATGGAGTCAGCAAAAGCTACAATGGTACTTACAAGGCAGTCGATCATCTTGATTTGACTGTACCAAAAGGTGAAATATTCGGTTTCCTCGGTCCCAACGGAGCAGGGAAGACGACGACGATAAAAATGATAACAGGCATCATCAAGCCCGACGCAGGTCAGATTCGCATCAACGGAAAAGAGATCGGCGTCGACACGATTGAAGCGAAAAAACAGTTTGGTTATGTACCGGACAGTCCCGACTTGTTTTTACGGCTGAAAGGCTTGGAATACGTCAGCTTCATGGCAGATATATACGGTGTGGAGCAGGAGGTTCGCAACAGCCGCATACACAGTCTTGCCAAGCGATTTGACATGCTGGACGCACTCGGCGATACGATACAGAGCTACTCTCACGGGATGAGGCAAAAGATCGTCATTATGGGTGTGCTCGTGCATCATCCAGAGGTGTGGATTCTCGATGAGCCGCTGACAGGACTGGATCCGAAGTCCTCCTATACGTTGAAAGAAATGATGCGGGAGCACGCAGACAGCGGCAGAAGCGTATTTTTTTCAACACATGTTCTGGAAGTAGCTGAGAAGCTGTGTGACCGAGTCGCGATCATCAACAAGGGGAAAATCCTCTTTTGTGGAACATTTCCGCAGATGCAGGAGCATTTCCAGTCTCACGAATCTCTGGAAAGCCTGTTCCTGGAGCTGACCAAGCATGAATAACATCTGGCTTTTGACCAAAATCATGCTGAAAAACGCAGGCCCGCTATGGAAGAGCAAAAAGGGAAGCGGCTGGAAAAGCATCCTGCTGCTCGTCGCTATTCTCGTTGGAATGATGCCCATGGTCATCAGCGGAGCCTGGTTCCTGTCCGGATTGTACGATGGATTGGCGATGATCGGCCAAGAAAGTGCCCTGCTTGGGTTAGGTCTGGCACTGGTATCATTCACTATTTTTGTACTCGGCATTGTCTATGTCCTCACGGTATTTTACTACTCACAGGATGTAGAGCATTTTTTGCCGTTGCCCTTGGCACCCCGAGAAATACTTGGAGCCAAGTTCCTGGTCGCTCTCATTTATGAATACCTGACAGAGTTGATCTTGTTAGGACCATTGCTGATTGTTTTTGGGATAAAAAGCGGTGCAGGGCTAGTTTTCTACCTGTATTCGATCCTTCTATTTCTGGTCGTCCCGATCGTGCCCTTGGTGCTTGCGTCACTGCTGGTTATGCTGTTCATGCGCTATACCAACATCGGCAAGAAAAAGGACCGTTTCCGTCTGATCGGTGGGATCATAGGCCTTGGCGCTGCGCTTGGCTTCCAGTTTTTCGTACAACGGCAAAGAGGCTCGATGGAAGACGTGGAGAAGCTCCAGCAACAGATTTTGTCAGGCGACAACGTCCTGCTTAATCTCGCGACGCAGCTGTTCCCGACCAGCAAGCTTGCTGTGTTTGCACTGGTCAACAGTGGCTACTTGGCTGGCTTGGGCTACCTGCTGGCGTTTATTTTGACTACAGGAGCAGCAGTTCTCCTCTTTTTGTTTGCCGGGGATCGTCTCTATTTCGCTGGTGTGATGGGGGTCAGTGAGTCGGCATCCAAGCGGAAAAAAGTAGGGGGACAGGATTTTGCCAAGCTGGCCAAGGTGCGCTCTCCCTGGTGGTCCTATGCGCTCAAGGAGTGGCGAATGCTGTGGCGAACGCCAGCTTATATGCTCAACTGCTTGCTGCCCAGCTTGATCATGCCGGTTTTTGTCCTGATTCCACTGTTCGGTATCCAGGAGAGAGGTGAACTGATCACAGCCTTGAGCGGATGGATCGAAGGAATGGGAGGCTTAAGCCTGGCGATCTTTTTCGCAGGCAGCTTGTTTATAGCTGGAATGAACAGCGCATCTGCTACGGCTATCACGAGGGATGGTCAGGGATTTTTTCTGAACAAGACCTTTCCCATTTCGTTTATCCAGCTGCTTATGGGTAAACTGCTGCCTGGTGTGATGATGAGCTTCATTAGTATTCTGTTTCTTCTGGTCGCAGCTGCTTGGTTCCTGAACATCTCACCCATTTTCCTATTGATTTGTCTCTTGGTTGCTCTTCCAGGAGTGGTTCTGATCAATGTACTGGGTATCCTGATCGATATCCATATGCCAAAGCTTGCCTGGACCTCGGAGCAAGAAGCCGTCAAGCAAAACCTCAATCCGCTATTCGCCATCCTGGTCGCGCTATTGACGGCAGGGATAACGGTAGTTCTGGTATTTTTGACCCAGAGTCAAGGCTCGTTATTATCTGTGGCGGTCATGCTTTTTATCGTCTTTTCCGGCCTGGACTTTCTGCTATATCGGGTTTTGGTTAAAAAGGGTCCGGGTTGGATCGAAAAAATAGAAAATTAGCTATGCGACAACTGTCCTAGGTCTATAGGGCAGTTTCTTTGTTTTCACCTGTTTTTACCTTTACAGATTGGCAATTAATTGGTATTTTGTTTGACGAACGTATTATTCAATTTATTCCTATCTGCATAAGGATAACCTCGGAATAAACGACCTACATACCAGTGGCGTTCAGACATAAAGGAAAAATCTTTGCCGTATACTGAAATGTTTAAAAATGGGTGATAGAGGAAAGGAGAACAATACGATGTTTTTCAAGCGCATTCTGTTCTGTTTTCTGATGGTGCTGCTGGTTGCGCAAGGCGCTTTTACAGGCAGCGCTTCAGCACAAAGCTCGTTTAACGATACACGTGGACACTGGGCGCAAGACGATATTGAGTATTTGGCGAGCTTGGGAATCATTAAGGGGAATGGCAGTCAGTTCCACCCGGACAAACCGATTTCTCGTGGGGAAGCGATTGCGATGCTGAACCGGGTTTTCGAATCGGTGTATGGTCCGATCGCCAAGCCTGAGCGGAAAAACAACCTGGACTACCGCTATGGACCGCGCTGGGAGATCGAGCAGCTTTTGACCAATCTGCGCGCCATGTACCGCGTAGAAACAAACGGCGTCAGCGATTACGATCCAGGCGATCGGATGCTCTACTATTTGTTTTTGGCGGATAGCGGCAAGCTGATGCGCAAGCAAGAGAAGGACAATCCGGATTGGTGGCTTTCTGCTACGGCTATGCAGCGCCCGCTTACTCGCGAAGAAGCGAGCATGGTGCTCTTCCATATGATGGCACCGCAAAAATTCCGCGGCATCAATATTAAGCCGGAAGATGCGAAGTCGTATTTCACCAGCTTTTATGAGTGGAAGCAAGATAGCTACTATCGAGACACGTACTCTCCCTATGCGACAGGGATTAACGAGTTCGGTCTGTTTGGAAAATCTGACGTGTTCGATCCTTATGCGGTGATGACACGTGCGCAGTATGCTGTAGTTCTGACCAGACTTCATAACTACTATGAGCGCGATGTCGTCCAATCGTTCACAGGGGTCAACAACGCCCGTCAGGTAAAAGCGGCGAACGTTTTTCTGCGTGCAGCAAGTCTTGCCTACGAGAACAATAATCAGCCAGCAGTGTCCAAGTATTTTGAACCCTCTGTTTTGAAAAAATGGTCCAGCTTCCCATTCATACCCAAGCACACGGAGCACGTTTCGTTTACAGCGAAGCTCGATGAAAGCAACAACAAGAATTTGCTCGTCTTGGGACAGTACAAGGACAATGCGAATGGATTCTACCAGATTGAATACGTGTTTGCAGCGGATGAATACAGTCCATTTGGACGCAAGCTGATCAACATTATCTACACAGCAAAATAACGGTTCAGGTAAAATCGGGCATTCGCACAAGAGTGCCCGTTTTCATTTGCGGGCCGCAGTTTGTTCAAGTCTGTTTTCGTGATAGGTAGCACGTTTTTTATATTGCAAGAGACAGAATTTTCGATTACAATGACAACTGAACGCTGATTCAGTTTGTGGAAGCGAACATCTCACGGCTTGATAGCCGCATGTGGGATGTCATTTTTTCCCCACAAAATGAATGAGTATTCATTCAACAAAACGAGATGAATGACATGACAAAACCGCTGTATAAAAAGTATAATTAATATGAAAAACGTCTCTTTTCAGAAAATTTCTATTGTTAAAACGCAGCTCATATCATTACGGAGGAGGATTTGGAGATGGAACGCAAAATTCGCAAAGCCGCTGTTCTCGGTTCTGGCGTGATGGGAGCCGGGATTGCCGCACATCTGGCAAACGTGGGGATTCCCGTCTGTTTGCTCGATATCGTACCGCGTGAACTGACAGAAGAGGAGAGCAAAAAAGGCCTTTCTTTAGCAGATGCTGCCGTCCGCAATCGGATTGCACAGGCTGGAAAGGATCGCTTGCTAAAGGAAAAGCCTGCTCCTCTTTATGATAAGCAAAATATCGAGCGGATTACTGTGGGCAACTTCGAAGACCACCTTTCTCTGCTCGCGGATGCGGACTGGATTATCGAAGTCGTGGTGGAGAATCTGGCGATCAAGCAAAAGGTATTCGCCATGATCGAAGAAGTTCGCAAGCCCGGTACGATTGTTTCTTCCAATACATCCGGAGTTTCCATCAATGAAATGAGTGAAGGAAGGTCTGAAGAGTTCCGGAAGCATTTCCTCGGAACGCATTTCTTCAATCCACCTCGCTATCTGAAGCTGCTGGAGATTATTCCGGGCAATGATACGGACCCCGCGATTGTCGATTTTATGATGCATTTTGGTGAGCATGTACTGGGCAAAGGCACCGTACTTTGCAAAGACACGCCCAACTTTATCGCCAACCGGATCGGTACATACGGCTTGCAGGTCTCGATCCAGGAGATGGTGAAGGCAGGGTTGGGAGTCGATGAAGTCGATGCGCTTACCGGACCTGTGATCGGCCGGCCAAAGAGCGCGACCTTCCGCACCCTGGACGTCGTGGGACTGGATACGTACGTGCATGTCGCCAACAACGTCAAAAACAAGAGCGCAGACGAAGTGGAAAGAGCCGTATTTGAAGTGCCGGAGTTCGTCCTGCAAATGGTTGAGAAGCGCTGGATCGGACAGAAGGCGGGTCAAGGCTTTTTCAAGCAAATCAAAACCCCGCAGGGTAAAGAAATTCATGCGCTCGATACAGCGACAATGGAGTATCGTCCAAGCGTGAAGGCGAAGTTCGCTTCCCTGGATGCAGCCAAGACGGCGAAGTCCCTGCCTGAGAAGCTGAAGACCCTCGCATACGGCAAGGACAAGGGAAGCCAGTTCGTCTGGAACGTGTTCAAAAAGGTTCTCTTGTATTCGGCGGACAAGGCATACGAGATCGCAGACGATATCGTGGCAGTCGATCAGGCCATGAAATGGGGCTTTGGCTGGGAGCTCGGTCCTTTTGAGACATGGGATGCGATTGGCGTAGAAAAGTCGGTAGCACGCATGCGAGAAGAGGGAGAAACCATTCCTGCGCTCGTAGAAGAGCTGCTGGCGAGCGGAAAAACGTCCTTCTATCAAAAACAGGAGGGACGTACCTCGGTTTTCTCGATTGGCGGTGCATACAAGGATGTGGAGAGCAAGAAGGAGAAGATCAACCTCGCTGCGCTCAAGGAGCAAGGCAAGCTGATCAAGAAAAACGCAGGGGCGGCTCTCATCGATCTCGGCGATGGCGTAGCTTGCCTGGAGTTTACTTCTCCCAACAACGCGCTTGGCTTGGACGTTTTGCAAATGGCCAACTTCGCAGCCGAAGAAGTGCAGAAAAATTACTTGGGACTCGTCATCGGCAACCAGGGCAAAAACTTCTGCGTGGGTATGAATCTGGCGATGGCCTTGATGGAGGCGCAAGACGAGAACTGGATCGAGCTAGACATGCTGGTAACGAATTTCCATAAAGCTGCACGCGCACTGCGTTTCTTGCACCGTCCAGTCGTTGCCGCACCTTTTGGCATGACGCTGGGCGGCGGGGTAGAGGTCGTCTATCTGGCTGACCGCGTACAGGCATCTGCGGAAACGTATTTGGGTCTTGTGGAAGTAGGCGTAGGGCTGCTGCCTGGTGGCGGCGGTACGAAGGAACTTCTGTTCCGCGCAATGGAAAATGTGCCACAGGGTGGTACGGTACCAGTCGATCCATTCCCGTTTGTAGCGCGCGCTTTTGAAACGATTGCGATGGCGAAGGTTTCGACAAGCGGACAGGAAGCAATTAATCTGGGCTATCTGCGCTCGACTGACCGCATCAGTGTCAATCCGGATCACCTGCTCTACGACGCCAAGCAGCTCGTATTGGAAATGGACCGGGAAGGCTATACGCCTCCTACACCACGCAAGGTTCGCGTCATTGGGGATACAGGCTACGCTACCTTGCGCCAGAACATTTACGCGATGAAGAAAAGCGGATATATCAGCGATCACGATGAGCTGATCGCAAGCAAAGTCGCCTATGTCTTGTCCGGTGGCAACCTGCCGGCAGGTACAGAAGTGACGGAAACGTACATTTTGGAGTTGGAGAAGCAAGCCTTCCTGGAGCTGATCAAGACTCCGAAATCGCAGCAACGGATGCAGCACATGCTGACTAAAAACAAGCCATTGCGCAACTAGGGGGGTATAAAAATGAGAGAAGCAGTGATTGTCGCAGGTGCCCGTACTGCTATCGGCAGAGCGAAAAAAGGGAGCTTGAAGGAAGTTCATCCAGTCGATATGGGAGCTGAGGTCATCCGTGAGCTGTTGCGTAGGGTTCCACAATTGGATCCAGCCGATATCGAGGACGTCATTATCGGGAATGCCGTACCGGAAGCCGAACAGGGGATGAATTTTGCCCGGCTGATCGGTTTGCGGGCTGGATTGCCAACGAATGTTTCAGGAATCACGATCAATCGTTTTTGCTCTTCGGGGTTGCAAACAATCGCTTACGGAGCTCAACAAATCATGGTGGGCGGCGCTGATGTCATTATCGCTGGTGGAGTCGAGAGCATGAGCCTGCTGCCGATGACCGGTCATAAGGTCGCGCTCAACCCGACACTGGTGGAGACCTTGCCCGAAGCCTATATGGGGATGGGCCATACGGCAGAGGAAGTGGCGAATCGTTACAATGTCACTCGCGAAGACCAGGACGCATTTGCCCTGATCAGCCACCAGCGTGCAGCTGCAGCGATTGCAGGCGGCAAGTTCCAGGATGAGATCGTGCCGATCACTGTGAAGCAGCACTCCTTTGATCAAAATGGCAAGCTGGTCGTCAAAGAGCGAGTGTTCAACACGGATGAAGGACCTCGTCCAGACAGTACGCCAGAAGGCCTTGCCAAGCTAAAGCCGGTCTTCAACGTCAAAGGCAGCGTCACGGCAGGAAACTCCTCGCAAACGAGTGACGGCGCGGCTGCCGTGCTGATCATGTCAGCGGATAAAGCGGCAGAGCTCGGTGTCGAGCCGATTGCGAAGTTCCGCTCCTTCACTGTCGGCGGGGTAGACCCGGATGTCATGGGGATCGGTCCGGTAGTGGCGATCCCGAAGGCCCTCAAAATGGCCGGCTTGACCATTGACGATGTCGATCTGTTCGAGCTGAATGAAGCGTTCGCTTCCCAGGCAGTGGCGGTTATTCGCGAGCTGGGTCTCGATCAGGAAAAGGTCAACGTCAACGGCGGAGCCATTGCGTTGGGGCATCCGCTGGGCTGCACGGGTGCCCGTCTGACCGTTTCGCTTTTGAATGAGATGAAGCGTCGCGGCAGCAAAATCGGTGTCGTCACGATGTGTATCGGCGGCGGCATGGGAGCAGCAGGCGTGTTTGAGATGATCTAAAACAATCCAATTGCAAGGAGAGGGATAGATATGGGAGATACAAAAGAATTGATCCGCGGTGGTAGCTTTTTGATTGATGCAGGCTCAGCTGAAGATGTGTTTGTGCCGGAGGATTATACCGATGAGCAAAAGATGATTGCGAAAACAACGGAAGAGTTCGTGGTCAACGAAGTATGTCCGCACCTGGAAGAAATCGAAAATCACCAGTTCGATATCTCCGTTCGCCTGTTGAAGGAAGCGGGAGAGCTGGGATTGTTGGCTGGAGACGTTCCAGAGAAGTACGACGGTTTGGGACTGGATAAGGTAAGCACCGCACTCGTCACGGAGAAATTCGCTCTGTCGCGCGGCTTCGCGCTCAGCTTTGGCGCCCACGTCGGGATCGGTTCTTTGCCCATTGTCTATTTCGGAAATGACGAGCAGAAACGCCGTTACCTGCCTGATCTGGCGTCCGGCAAACGACTGGCTGCATACTGCCTGACTGAGCCTGGCTCCGGCTCTGACGCGCTGGGCGCGAAGACGACAGCGGTACTGTCCGAGGATGGGAAGCACTACATCCTCAATGGGGAGAAGCAATGGATTACCAATGCAGGCTTCGCAGATGTGTTCGTCGTCTACGCGAAGATTGATGGCGAGAAATTTACCGCGTTTATCGTCGAGCGCACCTTCCCGGGTGTATCGTTCGGACCGGAAGAGAAGAAAATGGGGATCAAGGGCTCCTCGACTCGCACCGTGATTTTGCAGGATGTACCAGTACCGGTAGAAAACCTGCTTGGTGAGCCGGGCAGAGGCCATGTGATTGCCTTCAACATCCTCAATGTAGGTCGTTACAAGCTGGCAGTAGGAGCAGTTGGGTCCGCTAAGCGCGCCTTGGAGATTGCCACTACGTACGCAAAAGAGCGCAAGCAATTCAAGACGCCGATCGCAAACTTTACCTTGATCAAAAACAAGCTGGCAAACATGGCAATCAAGACTTATGCTGCCGAAAGCTCGGTATACCGCACAGTCGGCCTGTTCGATGTCGCCCTCAACAGCTTGGGTGACAAGGCAGATGAAGGTCCAGAGATCGCCAAGGCCATTGCGGACTACGCGATTGAATGCTCGATTAACAAGGTGTTCGCAACGGAAGTGCTCGACTATTGTGTAGACGAAGGTGTGCAAATCCATGGAGGATACGGATTCATGTCCGAGTACGAGATCGAAAATATGTACCGCGACTCCCGGATCAACCGCATTTTTGAAGGAACCAATGAAATCAACCGCTTGCTGATTCCAGACACACTGGTGAAGAAAGCGATGAAAGGCGAGCTGCCATTGCTGCAAGCAGCAGCCAGTCTCCAGGAAGAGCTGATGAGCTACTATCCGGAAGAGATCGAAGACGCGCCATTGGCAGCAGAGAAGCACCTGATCGACATGACTCGCAAGATCATTCTGATGGTGGCAGGATCCGCACTGATGAAGTATCAGCAAGCGATTTCCAAAGAGCAGGAGCTGCTGGCGTTCGCAGCGGATATGCTGATCGAGCTGTACGCAATGGACAGCATCGTGAAACGGACGGAAAAAGCAATAGCTGCCAACGGTTTGGAGAACGAGCAGCAAAAGCTGGATCTGACTACCGTATATGTACAGGAAGCATTCGACCGCGTGGAAGGGTGGGCGAAGGAAGCACTGGCAGCGATGGAGGAAGGGGACGATTTGCGCTTGCGCCTGTCGATCCTGAAAAAGCTGACGCGCCGTACACCGGTCAACACCGTTCATCTGAAGCGTACCATTGCAGATCGCGTCATCGAGGCAGACGGATACGTACTGTAAAAACAACAGGATAAGAGTCATCAAGGAGCTGGGGAAAGGATCTCAGTTCCTTTTTTCCGAGTCTTGAAAGCGTTCAATTCCTTATATAGAGGAGAGGTTAGTGTGCTTGACTCGACGGTGATGCTGGAAAACAGAAGAAATGTAAGTCGGCAGTTAATGACGATCAGTGGTGCTGGAATCACGCTGCTCTACGGATTGAGCTTTGTTCTGTGGTGGCAAGGTTATTTGTCTATCTCTGTATCGAATCTCATACTTGCTACGCTCTTATCCTATGTTTTGTACGGATTAAGCTGCGCCCTGTACCTGGTTCCCGGGCTGCGGGCATGGTTTCACTATGTATTTCCGTTGGAGATGTACTTGACTGTAGCGATTGGCATAACAGCCTACGGAGCACCGATTGCCGCTTTTGCAGCATGGTTGTTTCCTGTCATCTATGCGGGCATGTACGCAAAGCGCGGGTCCATGCTGCTTACCTCGATTCTGGTGCTGATCACAGCCCCTGTCGTTTCCTATTGGGTTCACCAGGAACAGTGGAGTACCGTCCTGCAGGATGTCTTGATCGCACTATTGGTCTTGTTGGTGGTGATCCTGCGAATGCTCTCCATGGTCAATCGATCGAGGGCCGTTTTGATGCAAACCGTGGATGAAGTGAAGAAAAATCAGGAACTGGAGAAAGACAATCAGCTGTTGATTCAGGAGGTGGCTGTGACTGCGCAGGAGATCAGTCGTGTCGTGGATACACTGGTCGAGGCAACGGCACACATCCGGGAAGCCATGACCCAAATCACCAGAGGCGCCGACGAAATGACAGCTGCCAGCCAGGAATCGCTGCATTTGCTCATCAACAACCAACACGGGGTAGAGCAGCAGGCAAACCGTTCTGTTCAGATCGGTCAGGCGATCATACGAGCAGTCGGACTCGGAGAAGAAACGCGTGGACAAGCCATGTCCGGGGAGCAGATCGTTCTTCACATGGGGGAGGTCATGCAGACGATCGAAAGAAAGTCGAACGATTCGACCCAGTTGGTCGGCAACCTCTCGAAACGTACGAACGAGATCGAGGAGATGAACAATACGATTGCAGGCATCGCCAAGCATATTACGGTGGTTGCGATCAACGCATCGATTGAGGCAGCGAGGGCAGGAACGGCTGGAAGAACGTTCACGATTGTGGCGAATCAGGTACAAGAGCTGGCAAGTCAAACTTCAGAAGCGGTGAAGGCGATAGGTGATCTTGCCCATAATATTCGTTGCGACCTCGAGATGGTGACATCAAACATGGGGGAGAGCGCCCAGGTTGTCGATACTGGCGTCCGGGTAGCAGACGAGGCGAGAGGAAAGCTGCTGGGGATCAGCCAGGCTTCCTTGCAGATTCACACGCTTCTGGAGCAAATCATGGGACACACGCAAAAGCAACAGCAGGAAGCTGACGAAGTCGTGCGGGGAATTACTCGCTTGCGCCAAAAAACCGACGACGACGTGGCGCACATCGAAGAAACTGCCGCATCGACGGAAGAAACGACCGCTGTGATGGAGGAATTTACCCAGCACGTAGACAAGCTGAGAGAACGGTCTCATGTGTTGCAGCAGATGCTTCAGAGGTTGCAGCAGAGAGAATAAGTCAAATCACTCTCCGATTTTTCAGTGTGTGGGGAAAGCAAGGTATCAGGCGAAAAAGAGCAGGGGAATCTCCTCTGCTCTTTTTCGCTTGCTATTTCATGAATAGATTTCAAAGTTGTCACCAACGCTTACAAAACAAAATACATAAAGAGGGCAGGAGCTCCAAGAGATGAAAATAAGAGGATGGATGAGAAGGAAGAAGGCATCTGTCTCTGATTTTCACACTGTAAATGAAAAAATACTCCTAGGAAGCAGCGTGATCTTTGTAGAGGGGCGTCATGAGGCTTATGTCCTAGATACGAATGGGTGGCCTCAGCGTGCAATAGAGGATCCGAAGCTGGAGGCATCGTTAAAGGGTGGACGTCAAGCATTTATTGAAACGGGCATACAGAACATTGCCCTGATTCGACTGCCTCTCATTTGTTGCAAGGCAGGTTCGTCATTATTTTAGATCGATCACCAAACGTATTGATAGGACCCATCACCTTTATTTCTTTTTTTCATTCCGTGGACGATTACAGTACACGATGGCTGGTAGCTTCTTTTATCCGGCTGCTGCGCTGTTTGGCTTTGCTGGTCGCGACCTTTCTCCCAGCTCTCTATATTGCCTTGATTTCCTACAACGATGAACTGATTCCGCTCGATTTGATTTTAACGGTGGGGGAATCGCGAGAAAGGGTACCTTTTCCTCCTTTGATCGAAGCGATGATCATGGAATTGACTTTGGAAATGCTCAGAGAAGCGGGGATTCGCCTGCCGTCGCCTATTGGTCAAACGGTTGGCATTGTAGGCGGTATTGTGATTGGACAGGCTGTCGTGCAAGCAGGGATTGTCAGCAACGTTATGGTGATCGTGGTGGCATTCACAGCGATTTCGTCGTTCATTTTTCCCAACTATGACATGTCGGCAGAATATTACTGCTACTGCTTGTAGCGGCATCCTGGCTGTATACGCCATCCTTTCTTGAGGCCGGACTGATCTTTGGATATGTGCTTCCTCTTGTAATTGCTGGGCCGATTTGGTTATGGCATAAATCAGCCAGGGGGCGAAGGGCATGAAGGCATGTGTGAGAATTCTGCTAGTGGCGATTTTGGCCACTACGTGCTTGTCGGGCTGCATGGATCGAATCGATTTGGAGGATGCCACCATTACGCTTATGGCTGGTTTGGACCTGAATGAAAAAAACGAACTGTTGTTTTATCTATCTAGTCCCGTGTTCAGCAAAGAGGCAAAGGATAAGTCAGAGGAATTCGGCGTCAAAGCAGATTCCTTTCGGCAAGCTCGTATGGATTTGGACGAGATGGTAACAGGTGTCACGCTATCAGGAAAATTCAGGTATTTGTTCTTGGAAAACGCTTATTGCAGCATCCAGAGTGGTTCCAATTACTGGATGTAATGTTTCGTGATGCACGTTTCACGGTCAATGCAAGGATCGTCGTATTCGATGGGCCAGATGAAGAAAAAGGGTAATGTTGTAAAAGTAATGGGAACCGCCCTCATTAACGGAAAAGAGACTTACGCAATACTTGTCGAACCTCAAGATACGATTCTTTTGCAAATGCTGCTTCACGGAAAACAAGGAGAAATTTCGCTCAGTATCCCGGTTCAAGATCATCAAGAAAAAGGGAGCATCGTAAAAAGTCGGATCAGTTTTTACGTGAAAGATGTATCGAATAAAGTAGAGACCTCGTATGAGAAAGGGCGCTTTCGTTTTGGCGTACGCCAGAAGCTGAAAATATCGATATCGGAGCGGATGTTTCCCTATAATGTGGAAAAGGATTACAAGAAGCTGGAGAAGGCGATCGAGGAAGAATTGCATAAATATTACACGCAGCTGATCAAGAAATGCCAGAAAGCGAATGCAGATGCCTCCGTGCATGTGATTCCAGAGGTGTCGATCAAGGGCAATGGTGTGATCAAATAAGGATAGAAAAGACGCCCTGGCAAGCAAATAGAACCAGGGCGCCTTTGTTATTAATAGATTGCTTCCCAGCCAGCAGGAGTGACGAAGAGGCGGATCGCTTTGATTTTGCGGTCAGACATCAACGTGAAATAGTGACGGAAGTTGGGCGGTACGGAGATCAGATCGCCCGGCTCCAATTCTACGTCGAAGTAGCGCCCGTCATCGCCTTTGATCGCGAAAATACCGTGACCATCGACGCAAAAACGGCATTCGTCGTCCGTATGATGATGCTCGGCTTTGAATTTGACCAGCAGCTCATCCAGGTTGGGATTGCTGTCAGAGAGGACGATGATGTCTGCAGTCAGGTAACCGCGGCGCTTGCTGATGTCATCGATCTCCGGTTTGAAGGCATCCAGGATTTGCTGTTTTTCTTCATCAGTCGGGCTGTAATTGTCGCGCAGGTTCGGAGCAAGACGATCTACACCCCAGTGCTCGTAAATAATGCCTTGCGTGCTGAGGAACTCATTGACTGCATCAGCGCTGCTGATGTACTCGTTGTTGTCATGAAAACGAACTTGTGCCATGCTTGAAAACCTCCTTGGTTAGTTGGGTGTAGTGGACACGGCCGCTTGGCGCAACTGGAGCCAGCGAGCGTGGTACTCAAACAGGAATTCAAAAGCCTCGAGGTGACGCTTCGCTTCGAAATCGTTGCCGCCCCACGCGTAAATCCCGTGATTGCGGATCAAGACTCCCGGAACTTCTGGAGTGATCACTTTTTCGATTGCAATAGCCAAGGTTGGAATATCCGCATAGTTCTCGACGATCGGAATGGTGATCCGTGCATTCTCTTCCCAGATCCCCAGGCCCTTGATCAGTTCTTGACCCTGGATGGAAAAGGCGCGATGTCCAAAATACAGCTCGGAGATCAGGTTGTTCCATACGGTATGAACGTGGAAGCAAGCGCCAGCCTGAGCGAATTTTTTATAGACAACAGCATGGATCAAGGTTTCTGCGGATGGTTTCAACGCTGTAGCATCGACAGGTCGGGAATCTTGATCCACGATGAGATAATCTTCTGGTGAAAGCTTGGTTTTGTCCTTGCCGCTCGCTGTCACAGCGAATTGCAGCGGTGTATCGGCGATCTTGATGGAAAGATTGCCGCTGGTGCCTGGGAACCAGTCACGGCGGGCAAACGTCATTTTGACATCGTCCAAGCGGCGAAAGGCGTCCAAACGCTGCTCCAAAGTTGCTGTCATGGCTTACCTGACCTCCTGTTGGTGTTTCAAATCCTTTAGTATGTCAACCACGTCGTGGAAGGTGGAGAATGTGCGATGCGGCAATTGCAGCTCCTCTGATTTTTGCGCCAACAGAGAGCGAGCGATGACAAAGTCAGCAATTTTTGCGCCAGCCAAATCCGTTATGGAATCCCCAATGACAACACGGAAGTAGTCCGTTGAGTCATAGCGGCGAATGATAGTGGTCTTGCACATGCCGCAGCCGCCGTTGCTGCAGTGTTCATCACAATGATGCGGCCAGGTGATCGTAATACGTTCGTCTGAAAAATCGCTACCATTGCAATAGAGCGGTACTTCAGACAGATCAAATGGTGCCAGAATCGGCTCAACGAAAAAGTCGATGCCGCCACTGGTGATCAGCCATTCTACGCCTTCTTCCCGGCAGTAGCGGACAAAATCTGCAAAGCCAGGACGGATAGAAGCCTCAGCGAGAATAAAATCGATGATCTCCTGACGCTTGGAGGAGGGGATGAGTTGAAAGAGCTGACCCACTCCGGATTGAATCGAGATTTTCTGGGTAAGAATTTGTTCGATCAGCCCTTCGCACTCTGGTGGCGCAAATTTGCGCACGATGGATACGATATTGTCCTTTTCCGTGATGGTGCCGTCGAAGTCGCAGAACAAAACGAGTTTTTTACTCATCGACCGCCACCCCACTTTTCAAGTGCAATGGCCAGTTCGGAAGACTGTGCGGCTGCTTCATCCAACGTACGGCCTGCTGTCACGGCTTCGATCGCGGCGACGAAGGCTTTTGCGCCAGCGGTTGCTCCGCCCGGGTGGCCGTGAATGCCGCCGCCCGCGTTGACGATCTGATCCAGACCAAAGTCAGCGAACAGCTGCGGCACGAGTCCGGGGTGAATTCCTGCCGATGGCACCGGGAAGGAACGGCGTACCCCTTCGAGTGGATCAGTCAGATGCTGGGCAAGCTGCAGAGCTTCTTTCTTGTCCAGAGCCACATTTCCGTATGGAGAAGGGAACAGGACCAGATCTGCACCGGCGATGCGCATCAGGGTTCCCAGCAACAGCGGTGTTGCAATTCCGTAATCAGGAGATGGATAGTACGCGCCAGCCAATGCAGGGTGAGCCATGATCGGGACCTGGACATCCGGATCTGCTGCCAGTCGATGCAAAGCATCAAAGCCAAATGCGAGAACGTTGAAGAGCAGGCAATCCGCACCAGCTTCCACAGCTTGTTTGGCCTTTTCGTTCAGCTCATGTACGGGTCCGGTCAGGTTGGCAGCGTAGAGGACTGGTTTGCCCGTCTCAGCTTCTGTCTCGATCGCGATTTGCTTGAACGCCTTGATCCGGTCCAGGAAAGGAGCACGATCATCAGCAAAAAAGATCTCATCGTCTTTGACCAGATCGACGCCACCCAGCGCTTGCGCCCGGAACTGTGTCTTCAAATCGTCAAAGGGCAATCCCAGACAAGATTTGAAAATGCTCATGAGCAGAGGGCGGTTTTGAGCATCTAGCCGACCGCGGAGACCGTCGATGCCAAACTTGGGGCCGGGAAAAGCGCCAAGCATGGAGTCCGGCAGGCTAATATTCATTAATTTGATTTTTCCGTCCATCGACAGCTTGCCAAAAATGCCAGTCAGCAAAGAAGGAATGTCTGGTGTAAAGTTGCGAATGGGGTAGCTGACGGTAATCAAGCCACGCTGATCTCCGTTTTCGAGAGTCTCCAATACCTCAGCACCGACTGCTTCGCCCAGATAAGGCTTCAATGCTTCTTTTTTTGCTGCAGGCAAATCAGTCCAGGAACCGACCGTCATGCCGACAGCGATGGCTTCTGCTTTTTTATTTAGATTCTGGGCTTGGGTCAAATACGTAACAAGGATGCGCTGCTCACTCATAGCCAGGAATAAGCCTCCTTTTTTTATCGTGTTTGATTCAGATACACATGCATGCGTGAACGAAAAAACCTCCCCTATGAGTGGGGAGGCGGTTGTCGTCTTTATGAACGCTTTGTCGTCGCCTCTCATCTCTCGGGTCAGCAGTCACGACAGCGTGCAAATCCAACTGTCCTGACTCTTATCCGTTGGAATTAGCACCGTTTCGCTCTCTATTGCATGATAGAAGAGCGCCGGTTGCCGGGCATCATAGGGCCAGTCCCTCAGCCAGCTCGCGATAAGAGTGTATGTTGTTCATACGCCACAAGCGTATGCGATACCCCCATAATATGACGATCTCCTACGGGAGTCAATCTTTGTTTTTGCTCCAATATGCACTTTGGGCAAGGAAATGAAAAGCGAGTGAAACCTTTTTTGCCTCTCTTGCGTGGTAATGGATGAAAGGGTGTGAAGACGTTGGGAAAGTAGGCTTGGAAGACGTGTACCGGATGCACGTAAATGATATCTACCGCTATCTTTTCCGACTCACACGGGATGCGCGGCAGGCAGAGGATCTGACGCAGGAAACGTTTTTTCGCGCTTTTCTATCGCTGGACGACTACCACGGGGAAAAGGTGCGGCCCTGGCTGTTCAAGGTGGCATACCACGCGTTCGTGGACTGGCATCGCAAGCAGTCCAGCCGCCCTTTGCAATACATGGAGCAGCTGCCGGAAAGAGAGGATCAGTTGGCTACAGACCCGGCACAAGCCCTCGTCTCGCAGGAAATGTGGGCGAGTGCCCAGATTCATCTGGAGCTGCTTCCCGAACGGCAAAGACAAGTGATCCTGTTGTTTGCCATGCAATTTAGCTACGCGGAAATCGCCGAGGTGCTGGGGATTAGCCTGGCAGATGTGAAACGTTCACTGTTTAGGGGAAGACAAAAGATGCGCAAGTTGTGGAGGGAAAAGGCGGATGACGAACAAGGAGTTTGACAAAAGGGACGCTCGGCTGCTTGCCTATTTGCGCGGTGAGCTGACGGACGAGGATAAGGAGAGGCTGCAAGAAGAATTGGCAGAGGACGAGGCGTTCGCTGCGAAGCTGGAACACCTGCTGCTCGGGGAGGAAAAGGAGCCGGAGCAGCCGGCGCAAATTAGTCTTCCTGAGGAAAAGCAGAGCAGGATTCTACGCCGGGGAAAATGGAGAATGCGCTTGGGAAATTCAGCATTCACGCTGGGAATCGCGTTTCTGGCAGGCGTCCTGCTATTTACGGTCAATACCTGGATCGGCACGAGCATGTACGATGAGCTGTACCGGGTGACGAGAAGCATGGTCAACTTTACGCAGCCGGGTATTACTGCGGGGAGCAGCGGTTCGCAGATCGGCCTGTTGTACGGCAATATCGAGATGGAGCTGCGTGAACAGGTGGGGGCGGATCAGAAAAATGCAGGGAAGATCGAGAGCACCAACCTCCTGTGGCTTGTCAGCGCTCAGCCAAAATGGCCGAATGGCGTCAGAGATGTCAAGTTGTTTTTCCGTTTTCCATCTGAGGCCATGACGCCGGAAGAGACCGAATACCTGCGGACTCCAGCGTGGAAGGCGATGGAAAAACTGCCGGAGGGTACAGTCTCCCAGCTGGCCATTTCCTTTGATCGTTTGCTTACGTACGAGGAGTATTACAGCCTGATCTCTCGCCATGTGCCAGACGATGAGCAGGAAACGGTATGGTTAGCTGTGGATACAGGAGAAGAGCTGAAACAGGCAGACCGAGATGAGGGCAATGTGATTCTCTCGGCAGGAGAAATCTGGGGATTCTCTGAGCGGAGTTTGGACTACGGAAATGCTCCTATACAAGTAAATGCTGAGGGTAATCGAAGGACAGCGGCGTACGTGGCGGAGATGAAGTATTTGGCGGAGCAGGAGCGTCTGAGCCGTGCTGTCGGCAGAGGACTAATGTGGGGTCAGCCAAATATCCAAGAGCGCTATCAGTACCTGCAGGAGCATGGGGTCGGCATCTACGGCGCGGTGATAACAGGACCGACTAAGGAACTGCTCAAGCTGAAGGAGGAAACTTCTATCACGGCTGCTTTTCTGGGTCAAGTAGACTGGTGGAACTGGGAGCGTCCCGCTGCTTCTGGCACACAGAATAGTTGGTAGAGCATAGGCGCACATTCGAGCTAAAAAGGTGTTGACATAGTCAGTAGCGTGGTTGTATGATTCAAACTAATCAAAATTGCATACGTTGGATACCTTATCCAGAGAAGGTGGAGGGACTGGCCCGATGATACCCGGCAACCGACATGACGCGTGATTTGGTCGTTACTGCGACTGAAGAAAATGCGACGTGCACGGTGCTAATTCCTGCAGAAACAAAAGTGGTCTGGAAGATAAGGGGGAGACGGGCACGTTTTCATCTACGTGTACGATTACGACCTCTTTTCTTCGAGAAAAGAGGTTTTTTTGCATGGGCTATTCCGTTTGATCGCAAGACTGGGCAATAGACCAGTCGGCTTATGATATACGATAAATTGCTTAGAGGGGAGAAATAAAATCATGGCATATCGCGCGCTGACAGAACAAGAGGCGGTACAGTATGTGAAGGAAATACCTGGTCTATTTTCGAAGGGAGCAGAGTTGTCCAGTCGAGAGATCGGCGATGGAAACCTGAATCTGGTGTTCGATATTCGCGAGGATGCGACGGGCAAAAGTGTCATTGTGAAGCAGGCATTGCCGTACGCACGGGTGGTTGGAGAGTCATGGCCGCTGACCTTGGACCGCGCGCGGATTGAGAGTGAAGCGCTGCAAATCCAGTACAAACTGGTTCCCGAGCTGGTGCCGCAGGTCTATCACTTTGATTCCGAGCTGGCTTTGACGGTCATGGAGAACGTCGGAGACCATGTCATCATGCGAAAAGGCTTGATTGAAGGCAATCGCTATCCTCTCTTTGCAAAGCAGATCGGCAAATTTTTAGCGCACACCCTGTTCTACACCTCGGACCTGGGGGCGCATCCATATGAGAAAAAGGCTCTTGTCGGAAGATTCATCAATCCAGAATTGTGCAAAATTACGGAAGATCTTGTCTTTACAGACCCGTACGAAAATGCTCCAACCAACAACTTTAACCCGCTGATTCGCCGTGAAGTGGAAGCGATCTGGCACAACAAGCCGCTCAAGCTGGAGATCGCCAAGCTGAAATATGATTTCCTGACACGTGCAGAGGCGCTGCTGCATGGCGATCTGCATACAGGCAGCATTTTTATTACAAAAACCAGTCTGAAAGCGATTGATCCGGAATTCGCCTACTATGGTCCACTCGGCTTTGATATCGGAGCGGTGATTGCCAATCTTCTGCTCAACTACGCAGGTCAGCACGGCTTGCAGAAAGATCAAGGAGAAAGGGAGTCGTACCGCGAATATCTACTGGAAACGGTAGAAGATGTCTGGAACGAATTCGTTTCGCAGTTCGTTCAGCTGTGGCACAAGCATGCAAAAGAGCGCAGCGCCCATGTGGAAGGTCTGTGGGAGAGCTACGTCAAGCGCTTGATCCAGGATGCAGCTGGCTATGCGGGCTGCAAGGTGCTGCGACGCGTGATCGGACTTGCCGGCGTGGCAGACCTGAATGAAATTGCGGATGAGAAGGTGCGAGCAGAAGCGGAACGCCTGGCACTCGCCATCGGAGAGGCACTGATTCTGGAGCGCGGCAACGTCGGCGAATCGACCGATATCACGGACATTGTCCGTACCGTGTCAGCAAGATTTTATCAGGAGGCAGCGACAGTATGACAACGAGTACACAACTAACGCCAGTCAAGTGGGAAGGCGATGCGCTCATTCTGCTGGACCAGACGAAATTGCCCGTAGAAACAATCTACCTGGAATTGACCACTTCTGAAGAGGTGTGGGCATCGATCCGCCACCTACAGGTAAGAGGAGCACCGGCGATCGGCATGGCTGCAGCTTATGGACTGTATCTGGGAATCCGCAACAGCGAGGCTACCACGTTTGAGGCTTTCTGGTCTGATGTTAGCAAACAGGCGGAATATCTGGGCAGCTCCCGTCCTACGGCAGTGAACCTTTTCTGGGCGATTGACCGCATCAAGGCGCGCGTCCAGCAGGATGCCGACAAGTCTGTCGCGGAACTGAAAGCAGCCGTCCTGGACGAAGCGTTGGCGATTCAAAAAGAAGACGCAGAGGTCTGCCGGACTATTGGTGAGCATTTGCTTACTTTATTGGAAGACGGGATGGGTATTCTCACACACTGTAATCCCGGGGCATTGGCGACTGCGGCCTATGGTACAGCGACTGCGCCCCTCTATTTGGCAAAGGAGCGAGGCTGGGATTTGAAGGTATACGCGGACGAAACTCGTCCTGTTTTGCAGGGTGCTCGTCTGACCGCTTTTGAATTGCAGCAAGCTGGCATCGATGTAACCCTGATCTGTGACAACATGGCGGCCATGGTGATGTCCCAAGGCAAGGTGCAAGCTGTGATCGTCGGTACGGATCGCGTGGCAGCCAATGGCGACGTAGCCAACAAGATCGGTACCTACGGCGTAGCGGTACTGGCGAAGGCGCACGGCATTCCCTTTTACGTTGCAGCCCCGCTTTCTTCCATCGACATGGAGACCCCTACCGGAGCAGATATTCCGATCGAGGAACGTCCGGGAGAGGAGATCACGCACGGTTTGGGCAAACAGGTGGCACCGGACGATATCAAGGTCTACAACCCTGCGTTCGATGTGACACCAGCACCGTACATTACCGCGATCGTGACCGAGACAGGAATCTACAAACCGGAAGAAATCGGAAAAAGCAAATCCTAACTGACAGCCAGCGTCCACCAGCCATAGAGGTGGGCGCTTTTTCATATAGGGCAATATGGAAAGGAAAAGGGGTGCAGATGCAATGACAGCAGAGAAAAAACGTATGAGTGTAAAGGCGGAATGGTTGGGAAAGCGGAAATTCCAAGCGAAGGGACCGAGTGGCTATCCCGTTCTGATGGATGCAGGTCCAGCGTATGGTGGTGAGAGTGGAGGAAACAGTCCACTTGAGCTGGTGCTTGTCGGTCTGACAGGCTGTATCGGCATAGGTGTGACGCAGCTGCTGGAAAAGATGCGTCAGCCTTTGGAATCCCTCGAAATCGTGGCGGATGGCATTCGTGAAGTGGAGGTGCCCCATGCGATTACAGAAGTCGATCTTATCTTTCATGTAAAGGGAGAGCTCTCACCGTCTCGCATCTGGCAGGCAGTAAAGCTGGAAACAGAGCGGTATTGTCCGGTGGCGGCTTCCCTCACAGCTGTCATTACCCCTCATGTCATTCTAAACGGTATCGAGACTCCCATTCCCGAGGAGGAATAGAGACAAATTCACTCTCAGAGGAAAAAGTGTGCTTGAAAGAATGTACATAGAAATAGGGAGGGATTTGGATGAGAGTAATACCGATGTCAGAAGAATCGTATCTCAAACAGCTGGAGCCTTCCGATGCACAGGAAATGTTCTGGTTGACCGATACCAACCGCCAGTATTTGCGCGAATGGCTGCCCTGGTTGGACTACACGAGAACAGTGGAGGATACGGCCGGCTTTATCCAGATGACAATCAACCAGCACAACAATAATCAGGGTACGCATTACGGGATCTGGTATAAAGGAAGACTCGCTGGAACGCTGGGCGTGCACAACCTGGACTGGATAAACAGAAAAACATCGCTGGGCTACTGGCTCGGAGCCCAATATCAAGGGCATGGTTTGATGACCCAGGCGGTGGTTTCGTATATGGATCAGTTGGTTTTTGGTTCCTGGGGAATGGAAAAGCTGACGATTCAAGCGGCAACCGAAAATGGTAAAAGCAGGGCGATTCCGGAGCGTCTGGGCTTTCAGCTGGAAGGAGTTCTGCGCAGAAACGAATTCCTCTACGACCATTTCGTCGACCACGCCGTGTACAGTATGCTGCGCTCGGAGTGGGAAGAATTCCGCTCAAGTAAAATGGATTGACAAGGAAAATTCAGTAAATTACGATGAGGAAAGCGGTAAAAGGGGTTGCGATTACGCATCCCCTTTTTCGATGTCACTCTTCCCTGATGGTGCCTCGACAGAGGATTATTTCCATCTCTGGGGGGATAGGCAGGTATATTTGGCTTGTAAAGAGGTGATTAGCATGCAGATACTGCGGGACTTATCCTGTTTTTTTCGAGCACATTGGAAACGGTACACAGTGGGTATCGCATTCCTGTTTTTAATTGATGTTTTGATGCTGTGGCCGCCGCGTCTGGTCGGTGAGACGGTAGACTCGATTCGCAATGGCTCTCTGACGACGGCCCATTTGACCGAGTCGGTCGCGATCCTGCTCTCGCTGGGTATCGCTTTATACGTGATGCGATTTATATGGCGGTATCTGTTGAATGGCGGAGCACTCATTCTGGAGCGGACTTTGCGTGAGCGCCTTTTTTCCCATCTGACGCGCATGACACCTTCCTTTTATCAGCGCAGACGAAGCGGCGATCTGATGGCCATCGCGACCAACGATATACCGGCAGTCGAACAGACGGCAAGCATGGGTGTACTGACCTTGGTAGATTCCTTGTTTATGACTGTACTCACGCTTGGAGTCATGATGGTTACGATCGATTGGAAGCTGACATTGGCAGCACTGATCCCGATGCCGTTCTTGGCCTGGTCGACTGCTTATTACGGACGACTGCTGCACGAACGCTTTTACTTGGCGCAGGAAGCATTTGGCGAGATGAACGATCACGTTCAGCAATCCGTTTCGGGTGTTCGTGTGATGCGCGCTTTTGTGCAGGAAGACAAAGATGTAGATGCCTTTCGCCGTGTCAGCGAAAAAACGCTGGAACGAAACGTAAACGTGTCACGCATCGATGCGTTATTCGATCCGACGATCGCGATCATTATCGGGTTCAGTTTTTTAATCGGGCTTGGCTATGGGACGTATCTCGTCTTTACCAGCTCCATCTCACTTGGCGATCTGGTCGCCTTCAACCTGTATTTGGGCCTGTTGATCTGGCCGATGTTTGCCTTTGGCTGGCTGATCAATGTCGTACAGCGGGGAAGCGCGTCCCTCAAGCGTTTGTCCGAAATGCTGATCGAGGAGCCCGATGTGCATGAGGCGAATCAGCCTGTCACGGAAGCAAAAGGCAATTCGATTGAAGCCCGCCATTTTACATTTACGTATCCGGGTACGAGCAAGCCTGTCTTGCAGGATCTTTCATTTTCACTCGGTGAAGGAGAAACGCTCGGGATCGTGGGGCGCACAGGAAGCGGAAAATCGACGCTGTGCCGTTCTCTCTTGCATCAATACCGCATGCAGGATGATGCCCTCTTCATTGGCGGCGTAGCGATCGAGAGACTGTCCTTTGATGCGCTGCGTGCCAAAATCGGCTATGTGCCACAGGAGCATTTGCTGTTCTCCAGAACGATCGCGGAGAATGTGGCATTCGGAAAGCCTGAAGCGACTGAGCAGGAGGTGCTTCGTGCGCTGGAGCTGGCTGAAATGGGACGCGATCTCATGCAGTTCAGCGAGGGTCTTGAGACGATGGTAGGCGAGAAGGGAGTTACCCTGTCAGGCGGACAGAAGCAGCGTATTTCGATTGCACGAGCCTTGCTGATGGATGCAGATATTCTCATTCTCGATGACTCCCTTTCTGCTGTGGATGCGCGGACGGAAGAGAGGATCGTGCATCATCTGCGCCAGGAGCGCGCAGGAAAAACAACGATTATTACGGCCCACCGCTTGTCTGCTGTCCAGCATGCCCAATTGATCCTCGTGCTCGAGGAGGGCAGGATTGTGGAACGCGGTACGCATGACGAGCTGATGCTGCTGGGTGGCTGGTACGCTGAGCAGTATCGCCGCCAGCAGATGGAACAGGATGTAGTCGGCCAGGAATAGGAAGGAGAGCGTTTCATGAATGGGCATAGCGTGTGGAAACGGCTGGTCGATTTCGCCAGACCGTTTCAAAAACAGATAGCAGGAGCGCTTTTCTTGCTGTTGCTCGGTACGGGTGCAGAGCTGGCAGGTCCTTTTTTGGCCAAGGTCATGATCGACAATCACATCCTGTCGATCCAAAAGGCCTGGTATGAGTTTGCACAGGAACCAACGGCCGGTGCTGAAAAAGCCGTAGAAGTGGAAGGCAAGTACTATGTGCGGGAGGATCGGCTGCCCTCCATCGGAGAAACACCGGAGGGCGCCAAGGAGCATCAGACGACGGTGCTGGCGGAAGGAACCACGTATTATCTGGTCTTTGGACCTGTGGACCAGAACGGGGAAAAGAGCATTGTACCGACGACTGAGGAGAATGGCCGTCAGCACGTAGAAGTAACGGTCAACCAGTCGGAGCCCGTAGCAGGGATACGCTTGACCGCAGATGAGGTCAAAGCGATGTACGAAGGTGATATTCAGCCGATTATTTGGCTGTCTGTCGGGTATGGCGCACTCATCCTCTTGTCAGCGGGTTTTAATTACATTCAGATCTTATGGCTCCAAACCATCGCGCAGCGCATTATCCAGCAGATGCGGATGAAGCTGTTTATTCATTTGCAAAAGCTGCCGGTGTCTTTCTTTGACAAGACGCCAGTGGGTTCTCTCGTCTCCCGCGTCAGCAATGATACCGAGGCGATACGCGAGCTGTACGTCAGCGTGCTGGCTACCTTTGTGCAAAACGGATTGTATTTGATCGGCATCTTGATTGCCCTGTACATCCTGCAGCCAGAGCTCGCGCTGTTCTGCTTTTTGACAGTGCCGCTGCTTGTTTTGCTGGTCATTTTTTATCGCAAATACAGCTCCCGCTACTACACGATCATTCGTGCGAGGCTGGCTGACATGAATGCGATGATCAACGAAATGATTCAAAACATGACGATCGTGCAAGCCTTCCGTCGAGAGGAAGGTGTCCAGAAGGAATTCTCAAAGGTAAACGAGGAGTACTTCAAGGTCAAGCTGAAGGAAATCAACATCGAGTCGTTTCTCCTGCGCCCGGCTGTTGACCTGATCTGGAAAATCGCCTTGACGATCATTATCTGGTATTACGGCTCTGCTTCCTTCCACAGTGCCATCTCTTTCGGGGCACTCTTCGCTTTCGTGGATTACATGGGGCGCTTTTTTGAGCCAATCAACATGATCATGAACCGCCTGTCACAGCTGCAGCAGGCGAATATATCGGCCAAGCGCGTGTTTGAAATCATGGATACGCCTGCAGAGGTCGCTAGCGCGAGAGAACAGATCGCGCGACCGCGTGGAGAAGTGGTATTCGACAAGGTTTCCTTTGCTTATTCGGGTGAGGAGTACGTGTTGAAAGACGTTTCGTTCACCGCCAAGCCGGGAGAGACGATTGCGCTGGTTGGACACACGGGTTCTGGAAAAAGCTCCTTGATGAATCTGCTGCTGGGCTACTATCCGGTGACCCAAGGACGCATTTTGATTGATGATGCACCAATGAGCGAGATGGATATTCAGTCGCTTCGCCGTCATATCGGCCTCGTCCTGCAGGATCCGTTCCTGTTTACTGGAAGCGTCGGCTTCAATATTCGCATGTACAACGACGACATCACCAACGAACAAGTCAGAGAAGCAGCCAAGGCCGTCAGGGCAGATGCCTTTATTTCAAAACTGCCGGGTGGTTATGACGAACCGGTAGTAGAACGGGGGATGACGTTGTCCGCTGGCCAGCGACAGCTCATCTCTTTTGCCCGGGCACTTGTCTCTGATCCTGCGATCCTGATTCTGGATGAAGCGACAGCCAGTATTGACAGCGAGACCGAGTCTGCGATCCAGGAGGCTCTGCACGTATTGTCCCGCGGAAGGACGACCTTCATCATTGCACACCGGCTGTCTACGATTCAACATGCGGATCAGATTCTCGTGCTGTCTCGTGGTGAAGTCGTAGAGCGGGGCACGCATGAGGAATTGATGGGGCAGGATGGACTGTATCGAAAAATGTACCAGCTCCAGCAAGGCGGTCTGTCTGCTACAGTAAATGGATAATCCAAGTGGAGGTTCAACACCATGCAATCATCTCGCTACACCTTTTGGGTGTTGATCGTCGTCGTGGCGGTCGCAGGGGCCAATCAAGGACTGACGATTCCGCTGCTCGCTGTCATGCTGGAGCAGCAGGGCGTATCGACTGTCGTGAATGGGTTAAATGCGACTGCCCTCTATATCGGAGTTGTACTGGTTTCACCCTGGCTGGAGATCCCCTTGCGCCGCATCGGGTACCGCAATACGATTTTTTGGGGACTAGTGCTGTTGACCGTATCGACGCTTCTCGTCCCTATGTTTTCTTCGCTCACCGTCTGGTTTGTTCTGAGACTTCTGATGGGCGTAGGCGATTCCAGCTTGCATTACGCCAGCCAGATGTGGGTGACCAAGATCACCTCGGAGAAGAACCGCGGTCGGGATCTGTCCATTTACGGTCTGGCATTCGGATTTGGCTTTGCGATAGGACCTTTGGGTTTAAACCTGCTGACGTTCGGGGTATGGGTGCCATTTGGGGCGTTGATCGTGTTGTACGTCATCGCCTATGCGCTGTTGGCCCGAATCAAGAATGACTTCCCAGAGGAAATCAAACAGACGGAGAAAAAGCAGAACAAGTACGTGACAGTCCTCCGCATCGCTTGGCTGGCGCTGATTCCTCCTTTTCTTTACGGCTTCATGGAAACGTCGCTAAATGGCAGCTTTCCCATCTACGCCTTGCGCACAGGCTTGTCACTGGAGTGGACTTCCCTGATCCTGCCGTCCTTTATCGTAGGAAGCATCATTTTGCAAATGCCGCTTGGTATGTTGAGTGATCGCATTGGACGCAAGAAGGTCATGTTTGTCTGCGCTCTGGTCGGAGCTGTGGCTTTCTTTCTCTTCCCGGTTGCGGGTGAAAATGTCTGGTTCATGATGCTGATGCTGGCAATCGCCGGGGCGGCTGTGGGGTCCTTTTACTCGCTCGGATTGGCTTACGCGGCAGACATTTTGCCTGCTTCCATGATCCCTACGGTGGGAATCATAGCCGGTATCAATTTTGGGGTAGCGAGCATTCTGGCTCCGGGCTTGAATGGATTTTTAATGCAGGCGTGGGAGCCGTGGACGATGTTTTGGCTGATGGGAGCGCAGCTGCTGGCGTTTGCTATCGCGTGTCTGGTCCATCGCGAGACTTCAGCGGCACAAAAAGAGTTACCGATTTCATTGCAAAAGCATGGTTAATCGAAAGAGTAAAGGATGGGCAATGGCACTTTTCCTGTAAAAGACAGGGGAGGTGCCGTTTTTTTAGAGGTTTTGTCCGACAATTTGTTCATGGTGCCAAAAAGAAGCATAAACGGGCGGCAGGTAGGGAAGCGTAGATATATAGAGAATGAATGGTGGAAGGGGTTGCTCCTTATGCTTACTCCATGTATTTTCAAGCGAGGGATCATCTGGGTCGTATTTTTTGTCATCAGCATGTTTGTCATTCCGTTTTTTGCCGAAGAGGATGCCAAATCACCTGTTCCTGCCGCACCTCAGGTTCAGACAAAGTAAATGGATTGACCACATAGAGTGGAATCTTCTTTTTGCGGAGAAGCGCTTACATGATTTTTTTGCGAAAAAGGACTCGCTTTCCATGCAAGGTATGAGCTGGAGGCGAGTCTTTTTGCTATGTATAGACCTAATGCCGTTTTTCTCGAATTACGAAAGTATGGGCGATCAGATCCTGCCATCCTTGTTTTTTCTTGTTCCAGCCAACCCACATATACCCCAGTCCGAATGGAAGCAAGCAAAGCGGCTTGCCGATCCATTCACGCACGAGCACCTGACCGATGGATAACGTTTGGCGTTTCGCACCAACCGGTATCACGCGAATACCCATGATGATTTTACCCAGTGTCTGTCCCGTCCACCAGGGAGTAGCGAACCACAGTGGCTGCCGCGCTCTGCTGTCCCGTTATGACTCCAGTGACAAACAGCTGCACGATTTTACTGCTGCCGGCCCCTGAAACAATATTTTCATCCCAGGAGTAGCCGGGGTGGTCGGCGAGTTCATCCGTCGTGCCAGCAAACCCTTCTACGATAAGCCCAGCCAAAAGAACGGAAAAGACGATGATAAGAGCGATCCATTGTTTGCGTTCCATACAGGTCACCTCAGGTCTTAGCATGAGCAGCAATCGTTAGAGTTACACATGCGAAACGCCAAAAAAAGGATTGACGAAGAAAGAGGTCTACATTAGAATTAATATAAATTTATTGGCTTTGCGCAAAAATATTCACCTAGGTAAAGATAGGAATAATCATTATCAATTAGGATGCTGTTGCCTTCGGGCAGCAGCTTCCACTGTTTTTACGGGAGAAATAAGTCTGATTCTCTTTCTCAACGAGAGAAAAAAAGGAGATGGTTGTCTTGATGGAAAAAATCGCGATGGCTCTGTCTGCAATCGGTTTGTTGAGCAGTTGGCTGTACGGGGAGGTTTGGGGGATTGACCTGGCTTGGATAGCCGTGCTCTTGTGCGGCGTTCCGATCGCTTGGGCGGCAAGCAAGGAGCTGTTTATGGAGCGTAAAATCAACAGTGATGTGCTGGTGACGATTGCAATCGTAGCTGCTGTAGGCATCGGTGAAATTTTTGCTGCCGGAGAAGTAGCTTTGATCATGATGATCGGGATGTGGTTGGAGAACCGTACCGTAGCGAAGGCAGCGTCTGCACTGGAGGAAATGGTGCAGATGGTTCCGCAGACGGCGATGGTCAAACGTGAGCGCGGCTGGGTAGAGATTGCATTGGAGAAGGTCGTCAAGGGCGATGTGGTTCAGGTAAAGCCGGGTGAGAAGGTGTCAGTAGATGGTGTCGTTCATCACGGCCAAGCAGCTGTTGATCAGGCAGCATTGACCGGGGAGTCGCTGCCAGTAGAGAAACGTCAGGGCGACGAGGTTTTCATGGGTACGTTGAACACCAATGGCGTCATCGAGATCGTTGCGGAGCGAGTTGGTGACGAAACGACTTTTGCCAAGGTAACCCGTCTCGTGGCGGAAGCGATGGAACGAAAAGCGCCGGTGCAGCGCCTGTTGGATCGTTGGGCAGCCTGGATTGTTCCCAGCAGTCTGATCCTGGCTATTCTTATGTTCATGATCACAGGTGATCTGGTTCGAGCGGTTACCATCCTCATCGTTTTCTGTCCCTGCGCATTGGTATTGGCTACGCCGACTGCGATCATGGCAGGTATCGGAAGTGCAGCCAAGCATGGGATTCTCATCAAAAGTGGCGTGGCGATGGAGCAAATCGGTCTGGTCAATGCTCTGCTTTTTGACAAGACAGGTACACTGACCGAAGGAAAATTGCAGGTAACCGGAGTAGCTCGCTTGCACAACCAGCAGGCTGAGGATGTGTTGCGCCTGGCCGCGGCGCTGGAGCAGCACTCGGAGCATCCAGTCGCACACGCCATCGTGAAGGCAGGGGAAGACAGAGGCATCAAGCTGCCGCAGGTGGATTCCTTTCTCGTTCACCCGGGGAATGGTGTGTCGGGGCAAATCGACGGTCATGAAGTCATGGTAGGAAATCGCCGCTTTTTCGCGGACAAGGGGATTGAAACAGCAGAGCTGACGCAGATGAGAGAAGAGCAGGAGAGTGCTGGGCATACGGCGGTTTTCGTTGCCCGTGACCGCAAGCTGGTCGGAATGATTTCTTTGGCTGATCGCGTTCGTCTGGAATCGCGGGATACGATCGGACGATTGCGGCTCAATGGTGTGGGCGAGATTGCGATGCTGACCGGAGACAACAGGGGGGCGGCCAGTCAGATTGCGCGTCAGGCCGGGGTGACGACTGTCTATGCAGAACAATTTCCGGAGGCGAAGTATCAACGTGTAGAAGAGCATCGTCAAAAAGGGCATATTGTCGGGATGGTCGGTGACGGTATTAACGATGCGCCTGCACTGACAGCAGCGCATGTGGGGATTGCGATGGGGGCTGGCGGAACACAGATAGCAGCGGAAGCAGCTGACATTGTCATCATGAACGATGATGTGTCCAAGGTGGCAGATGTCGTACAGCTCGGACAAAAAACGCTTCGGGTCATTCGCGAGAACCTGATCGTCTCCAGCGTGATCAACGCCATAGCGGTCATTCTGGCGATGGCCGGAATCCTTGGGCCTGTAGGAGGAGCTTTTGTCCACAATGCCACATCTGTCCTGGTCGTCCTCAATTCGGCTCGGTTGATTCACTTCCTGTCCAGCAAAAAGAGAGAAAAAGGCATGACTCCACCGTCCATGACTTGTACGACTTGTTCTTGCCAGGGTGACTGTAATCTGACGGCAAAAGGATAGTGGCTGTGCAAAACAGCTTAAACCGGAGGAGAGTTGCTTCCGGTTATTCTTTTTGCTCCCATTTCATGCAATTGCGGCAATATTCATGTAATATATAGGAGATAAGCGAAAAGTAGACGATTTGCAGGGGGTGATGCCATGATTATCCAGGTAAAGGACTTGAAGAAGAATTATGGCAATTTACAGGTATTGAAGGGCATAACCACACAGGTCGAAGAAAGAGAAGTCGTATGTGTAATCGGCCCATCTGGCTCGGGGAAAAGTACATTTTTACGTTGCCTCAATCAGTTGGAGGAGATGACCAGCGGCCAGATCATCATGAACGGACATGATTTGTCTGATCCCAAGGTAGATATCAACAAGGTGCGCGAAGATGTAGGAATGGTTTTTCAGCGCTTTAATTTGTTTCCACACAAAACGGTGCTGGAAAATGTGATGCTGGCACCGATCAAAGTGCGCAAAACCGCGCAGGAAGAGGCACGCAAGCATGGTTTGGCGCTATTGAAGAAGGTAGGCCTGGAGGACAAAGCCGATGTCTATCCGGACCGCTTGTCAGGCGGACAGATGCAGCGCGTGGCGATTGCCCGTGCTTTGGCGATGAATCCCAAAGTCATGCTGTTCGATGAGCCAACCTCCGCACTTGATCCCGAGCTGGTGGGTGAGGTGCTTGCTGTTATGAAAAATCTGGCTACAGAAGGAATGACCATGATCGTGGTCACCCATGAGATGGGCTTTGCACGTGAGGTGGGGGACCGGGTTATTTTTATGGACCAGGGAGTCATCATGGAGGAAGGAAAGCCTGAAGAGGTATTTGAAAATCCGACAAATGAGAGACTCCGATCCTTTTTGGGCAAGGTGATGGTTAGTTGATCAAGCTGTGTAATATAGAAGCTTTGCCAGAAGATCATATCGATGATGATCAGAAGATGTGTACCCTTTTTCTAGGGGATGCTGCCGGCAGTGAAAAGCTCTATGTCAATATCGACAAGGTGCAGCCAGGGGCAAAAAGCACGAAGTATCACAGTCACAGCCTTCAGGAGGAGTTTTTTCTGATCCTGGCGGGCACGGGTACGCTTCGGATGAATGATGAATACATCCTAGTGAAAAAAGGGGATTTCATCGCCAAGCCTGCCGGAAGAGGAATCGCCCACCAGTTCATCAATACGGGTGAAGAGGTATTGGAAATTCTGGATACGGGACTAAAGGTAAAGGATGATATTGCCTACTATCCAGATGAAGATGTCCTCTTTGCACGTGGACAAAAAAAGATGTTTAAACAAACGGATTCCTTACAAGACTGGAATTCCGACCCGAACGGTTCTTAAGAATAGGCACCAGCTGCTTCGAGTACGGAGCACTGGTGCCTATTGCTACAATAGCGTTATTTTGCTTCATCTAATAGCTCGCTTACCGTAACAAAGCGATAGCCCTGTGCGCGCAGGTGCTTGATCAAATCCCGCAGGGCGGCAACGGTTTGCTTCTGGTTCAGCCCGCCATCGTGAAATAAAATGATATCGCCAGACGAGACGTTGCTTTTCACACTTTTGGCGATGACCGAGGCGGTACGACGCAGGGACCAATCGCGCGGATCAATGGACCAGAGAATCAGATCATAACCACAAGCCTGAACTGCATTCATCACATCATGAGTCATGACACCGCCAGGGGGACGATAATTTTGGGCGAGTATTCCGGTCGTGCGTAAAATAGAAAGCTCTCCGTGCTTGATATCATCGTAAACCTCTTGCTCGGTGAGCTTGTTAAGATCATGGTGATCATAGCCATGATTGCCGATCTCATGCCCTGCCTTGGTAATCCATTGCATCACTTTGGGATACTTGTCCACCTGAGAGCCGAGGACAAAAAAAGTGGCTGGAACTTTGTTTTGGTGCAGGACCTCCAATATTTTAGGTGTATACGTCGCGTCGGGTCCGTCGTCGAAGGTAAGGGCAACGACTTTTTTCTTTGTATCGATTCGGTGAATCGGCTCATAGGTGAGATGAGAAGTGCCGGCCTGTACGGGGAGTGCAGCGTAGCCAAGAAGGCAAGCGGCGATGACGAGCCATGCAAGAAGCATGCTGTGTCTCAAGGAAAACGCCTCCTTCCGTGGAATATAGTCATAGCTTCGCCTCTGTTCGCGGAAAACATGCTGCCAAAAGAAAGCAGCGATCAAAGGGAACGGATGATGTGGTAGAATGAAAGGATCGATTGTATACGGGGAAGGGGAGAGTATGTGTGCAGCTCCGAGGTATGCTACATGGATTGACACATCAGTATCACGGGAAGGACAAGCCCGTAGATTACTATATGCAAATCGGCGAAGATCGTTTGCCGTTAAATGAATGGCTGGATCATGACGTCACGATTTCTTTTTTAGGTCAGAAAAATTGTATTGCCTGTGGGAGAAAGACGAACAAGACCTTTAACAGCGGGTACTGCTATCCCTGTTTTACCAAGCTTCCCGAGAATGACCTGTGTATCGTCAAGCCTCATGAATGCCACTTTGAACTGGGAACCTGCAGGGATGAGAGCTTTGGTGAGACGTATTGCATGATACCACACTACGTCTACCTCGCTGTGTCCAGTGATATCAAGGTTGGTTTGACTCGCAAGAACAACCAGCTCAAGCGCTGGGTCGATCAGGGAGCGATCCGTGCGATTCCGATCGCAGAAGTCCCTACACGGAGGATGGCCGGGGAGCTGGAATTCCATCTCAGCCAGTTTTTGCCGGACAAGACCAATTGGCGCAAAATGCTCAAGGGAGAGGTACGGGAGATCGACCTGATCACCATGCGAGACGAGGTGTACAGTCACTTCCCGGATGCATTCAAGCCTTTCCAATACCGTGAAGACGAATGGGTGGATATTACGTACCCTATTCTGGAATCTTTGGACAAGATCAACTCCAAAACATTGGATAAGGAAGAAAGCATCGGAGGCCGTCTGATCGGCGTAAAAGCCCAGTACCTGATTTTTGAAAATGCGGTGTTTCAAACGAGGAAGCATGCTGGCTATCAGGTTGAAATTTCCGTCAAGCCCCGTTCATAATAGAGTGAAAAGGAAGAAAACGGCAGCTTACGGATGTGTGAGCTGTCGTTATTCATACATAAAATCGTAGAGGTGATTCTCGATGACAATCAAAGCATACCTGTACAACAAGTGTGATACGTGCCGCAAAGCAAAGAAATGGCTGACGGAGGAAGGCGTGGGCTTCGAGGAAATTCCGATCGTGGACGCTCCACCAAGCAAGGAAGAGCTGCGCCGCATCTGGAAAGCAAGCGGGCTTGAACTGCGCAAGTTTTTCAATGTGAGCGGGGTTCAATACAAGGAGCTGGGACTCAAAGACAAGCTGCCAACCATGACAGAGGAAGAAATGCTGGAGCTGCTCGCTTCCAATGGAAAACTGATCAAACGTCCTTTGATCACCGACGAGAAAAACGTTACCTTGGGCTTTAAAGCAGAAGACCTGGAAAAAACCTGGGGAGGAAAGTGAGTATGCCCAAACCGTCGAAGCGACTGGAGCAGTTGTCGGCCGCGATTTTTTCGCAAATGGCAGAGCGAAAGCGCGAAGTTGCCAAAACGAGAAAAGTGTACGACCTTAGTATCGGCAGTCCGGATCAACAGCCAGACCAGCGTTTGCTGGATGAGCTTGTGGCAGCGATCCAACAGCCTGGGGCTTTTGGGTATGCCCTCAGTCAAGGGACAGCATCGTTTCGGGCAGAGGTGGCGGAGTGGTATCGATACCGTTTTGGCGTGGAGCTAAATCCGGATGGAGAGGTTCATTCCCTGATGGGTTCTCAGGATGGTCTCGCCCACTTTGCTCTAGCCTGGACGGATCCCGGTGATCTGGTTCTTGTGCCTGATCCAGGGTATCCCATCTATGCGGGGAGTGTCCATTTGGCTGGGGCCACCCCTTATTTCATGCCGCTCAAAGCGGAAAATGGGTTTTTACCTGATCTGTCGGCTATTCCCGAAGAGGTAGCCAACCAGGCGAAATTCATGATTCTCAACTACCCCAACAATCCGGTATCGGCTGTCGCCACCGTCGCCTTTTTTGATGAGGCAGTGGCATTTGCCAAGCGCCATGACATCATTGTCGTACACGATCTGGCGTATTCAGAAATGGCCTTTGACGGATACAAGCCTCCCAGCTTTTTGCAGGCTGCCGGTGCTAAAGATGTAGGGATCGAGTTCAATTCCTTTTCCAAAAGCTTCAACATGGCAGGCTGCCGCATCGCCTATGTCGTGGGAAATGAAGCTATCATCCAACCGCTCGCTGTGGTCAAGTCCAATGTCGATTACGGGGTGTTCCTCCCCGTTCAGCAAATGGCGATAGAAGCCATGAAGCAGGATCGGCTGTCGGAAGGCCAAAACAGCGTAGGAGCCTTGTATCAGGAGCGCAGGGATGTTCTTTTACATGAGCTCGAAAAAGCGGGCTGGATCATTGAACCGCCAAAAGCGACGATGTTTGTATGGGCCCCCGTGCCTAAGGGCTGGACCAGCGATGCATTTGCCTTTGCGCTCTTGGAGGAGACCGGAGTGGTCGTGATTCCGGGAAGTGCATTTGGAGAGCAGGGAGAAGGGTATGTCCGCATTGCACTCGTGCAATCGCCAGAAGTGCTGAGGGAAGCGGCGGCATCGATCGCCCAGTCAGGAATTATCCAGCGAAAACAGGGAAAATGATGGGTGCATGGAAGAGGAATCCTAGAAATGGCGTCAAATATGTTTTATGATGTAATGGAATGTACCTGATAGGAGGATACGTAAACGATGGATTTCCCAAAAAATTTGCGTTACAGCGAAGAACATGAGTGGGTGCGAGTAGAAGGTAACAAGGCGTATATCGGCATTACTGCATTTGCTCAATCTGAGCTGGGTGACATCGTGTTCGTTGAATTGCCGGAGGTTGGAGCAACCATTCAGCAGGACGAACCATTCGGTAGCGTAGAGTCTGTTAAAACGGTTTCTGAGCTGTACGCTCCTGTATCTGGCAAAGTAGTTGAGGTGAATGGCGAGCTGGAGGATGCGCCAGAGCTGGTGAACTCCTCGCCGTATGAACAAGCATGGATGATTGTCGTGGAATTGGCGAATGAAGCTGAACTGGACAAGCTGATGGACGCTGAAAAATACGGTGCAATGGTAAAAGAATAAGAATCCAAAAGGAAGCTGGGGCCGATACGCCTCAGCTTTTTTTCATACCAAAGGAAAAAGGGAATAATTTCAAACTAGTCAGAAAATAGTGGTCAGCACTAGAGGGATGGAGTACAATAGGAATACCTTTTACTTTTACCATCAAGCTTTTTGGTATCTTTTGCGGGTGGAGTCTTCTATCGAAAATACGCTACAATTGCATTTACAGACAGAGTATCGTTCAAACATGTGTTTTATTGTTTGGCGAAGAAGGAGGGAGACAAAATGAGTTTTTGCTGCGGAGCCGGGATGGTAGGGTCGATTGGAACTGTCCGTCATCATAAAACACTGGTGCACAATGTCCCCATCATGTTTTGTCCTGTATGTGACAGAATTGACGTTCATCCTGCTATTGAAGGAGAATACGAGATTTTAGTAGAATATGCACAGGGGGATAAAGCCCCAGAAGTCGATTTCTCTGACTTCGTGAGTGTTGACAATACATCTGAGTTGTTTGAGAATTGTACCATGACGGATGAAGCCGTTAGCTTCGCGGAGGTATTGAAACAACAGATTGACGTCTCGCTGGATCTGCTTGGCGTAGCCAAGGATCTGAAGGACGAGGAATGGCGAGACATGTTAATGATCCGTTTGAAAAGGTTGAGCGAGCGATTGAAGCAATATAATAAGAGAAAGCAGATATCGCAGAAGAGCGCTTGACGAATGACCTGGGAGGCAGTGTGAATGTTTCATTTGAAAGGCGTTCATCACATCGCGCTGAATTGTAGCGATGTCGTGAAAACAGCTCGGTTTTTTACAGACATCTTGGAAGTTCCTATCCCGTTAGAGAGTATAGTGGAAGGAGAGCCTGTCTACTTTCAAATTGGCACATACACACGGATCGGACTTCACCCACATCAGGGGGATGAAGGTAAAGGCGGAGTGGGACAGGTAGACCACATCGCTTTTTCCGTTACCAGCCGCGCTGAACTGGATTATCTCGTAGACAAGCTGGAGGCGGAAAACATCTGTTACCGTGGCCCTATCACCAGACCGACGAGCTTTAATCTGTATTTTGAAACACCGGATGGACATCATTTAGAAGTCCGATTGGATAAGGACGAGTTCGACGACATTGATGAGTAAAAATCATAGGGATAGGAAGCATGGACATCTGCTCGTTTGTAGAGCAGGTGTCTTTTCATTATTCATTCTATCGGAATAAATGAATAATAACTTAAGCACTTTTGTGTATATGCATGTCGAGAAAAAGAACGGGTGCCTGACAAGAGCCGACAGAGGTTCTGAAACCTCGCCAAAGGATTCGACGCCGAGCCTCACGAACCCAAGTCTTTAAGAGAGGGAGGCGGTCGGTGATGGCATTTGGTTTGGTGCAGCTGTTAGACGAGGTGATATTCCGTTTGCAGCAAAAAAAGCATTTGGGACCCGTTACTTCAGGGTGGGAACGCCGTGTTGGCATTATCACAGAGGATACGAAGTGCCGGTGGCAATTGATGTTCACCAGAGAAGGAACCTTGCACCAGGAATGGAAGGACGAGGATCAAGCCGATCTGGTCCTGCAAGGCAAGGAGCGGTCCATTCAGATGTTGTTTGCAGGCGATGAAATGATATATACGATGGCTAAACAACAGGTGAAAATGGTGGGGACGTGCAGAGACCAGTTGAAGCTGGATGCCATTTTGCGCCTGACCTGCAAATAGCCGGAGGACATTTCCCTCAAGTGCTTGTCTGGAAAAACCGCCCACATCTCCTGTGCTATAATGGGCAAAAGGAAAGAATTTGAGGAGGAATCCGCATGTCTACTTCGTCGTCACTCAATCAAGTAGTGACCTCAAGAGTACAAACAATTGACCAAACATTCCATCATTTGCACGCAAATCCGGAGATAAGCTGGAAGGAAGTAGAGACGACTCGCTATTTAGCCGAGCGTATGCAGGCTTTGGGGCTTCGTGTCACCACCTTTGAAGATTGCACAGGCCTTGTAGCAGAATGGGGAGAAGGCAAGCCTGTCGTTGGTCTGCGTACCGATATCGACGCGCTGTGGCAAGAAGTGGACGGTGAGTGGAGAGCCAATCACTCCTGCGGACATGACGGCCATATGACCGTGGTGCTGGAAGCAGTCGAGGCGTTGGTCGCGTCGGGATACCAGCCTCCGGGCAAACTGAAAATTCTGTTTCAGCCAGCCGAGGAAAAAGGAACGGGTGCATTGAAGCTGATTGAAAAAGGGATGGTTGACGATATCGATTATCTGTACGGTGTCCATCTGCGCCCGATCCAGGAGATGAAAAGCGGAAATTGCGGAGGGGCGATCTACAACGGCGGCGCCATGTTCTTATATGGAGAGATCACCGGCGTATCGGCCCATGGAGCCAGACCGCACCTGGGGATCAATGCGATCGAAGTAGCTGGAGCCATCATTCAGGGGATTGGTCAAGTACATATCAACCCGATGGTGCCAGCTACGGTTAAAATGACGATGCTGCAAGCAGGCGGAGAGAGCTATAATATCATCCCGGACAAGGCGCGTTTTGCCCTGGATTTGAGAGCGCAAACAAACGAAGCGATGGATGACTTGATTAAACGTGTTCGTCAGATTATCGAAGGAGTTGCCATCTCGTTCCAGGCGGAAATCACTTTGGAATCAGGCTCGCGAATGGTGGCAGCAGAAGTGCATGAATCGGCGAAGCAATTGATGGAGCAAGCGATCGTGGATGTGCTGGGAGAAGAGAATTTGAAGCCAGCCCCTGTCAGTCCGGGTGCTGAAGACTTTCATTATTATACGGTAGAACGGCCACACATCAAGGCAACGATGCTTGCACTGGGCTGTGACCTGCAGCCAGGCTTGCATCACCCGAACATGCATTTCAATCGTGAGGATCTGGTAAAAGGGGTAGAGATCATGGCGCGTGTCGTCGTGAGGACGTTCGAGAAGCTGCAAGCAGAACAGTAGGTTTGCAGGTTTAGACTTTCTGATACAATAAGAAGGCCCGTCAAATGAACGGGCCTTCTCTTTTTGGCAAAAATCACTATCCAGCGATTCACAGGGAGAACCAGCTTGGATGAGCGCTAAATTACTCGAAGAAGGGAACGATAGGGTGGACGGATATTCACACATTCTTCATAAGTAATTATAAAATTATGTAGCTTATTTAGCTAAATGTGATATACTAATTACAAATCAGACGATAAATAAAGGGCCTCATTATCATACAATACTGTTACACATTTGGGAAGGAGATCGTTCACACATGGAAACCAACACGGTTCAAAAGCTTACTGACATTCTAGCAGCTACAAAGGTTCATAAAAACCTCCCTGTAACGCAACTCGTAGAGATGGCAGTAAAGCGCGGAGAAGGAGTTTTGACCGACAAGGGGGCGCTCAACGCGCTAACAGGGAAGTTTACTGGCCGTTCTCCAAAGGATAAATTTGTCGTGGACGAAGCTTCCGTACACAATAAGATCAACTGGGGTCCGGTGAACCAACCGATTTCTGAAGAAAAATTTCAGCTGCTGCATCAGGATGTCATGGCTTATCTGCAAGATAAAGAGCTGTTTGTGTTTGACGGCTTTGCAGGTGCAGATGAGACCTACCGCTTGCCTATCCGTGTTGTGAACGAATACGCTTGGCACAATCTGTTTGCACGTCAACTCTTCATCCGTCCATCGGCAGAAGAACTGGCTGCACACAAAGCTGATTTCACTGTAGTATATGCACCGAATTTTAAAGCGAACCCGGCTGTTCATGGAACCAATTCGGAAACGTTCATCGTGCTCAGCTTTGAGCAAAAAATGGTGTTGATCGGCGGAACGGAGTACGCGGGTGAAATGAAGAAATCGATCTTCAGCGTGATGAACTTCTTGCTGCCTGAGCGCAACGTCCTTTCCATGCACTGCTCTGCCAACGTGGGTAAAGACGGAGATGTGGCACTGTTCTTCGGTTTGTCCGGTACAGGAAAAACCACTTTATCCGCTGACCCTGACCGTTTCCTGATCGGAGACGACGAGCACGGCTGGTCTGACAACGGTGTATTCAATATCGAGGGCGGCTGCTACGCCAAATGCATCAAGCTTTCCGAGGAAGGCGAGCCGCAGATCTGGAAAGCCATCCAGTTTGGAACGGTTCTGGAGAATGTGGATGTGGATGAACATTCCCGTCAAGCAGACTACGACAGCGACAAATATACAGAAAACACACGTGCAGCTTATCCTGTAGAAGCGATTCCGGGTGCTGTGATTCCAGGAGTAGGCGGTCAGCCTAACGTCATCATCTTCTTGACAGCAGATTCGTTCGGCGTACTGCCTCCAATCTCCAAGCTGAGCAAGGAACAGGCGATGTATCACTTCCTGTCTGGCTACACCAGCAAAATGGCCGGTACAGAACGTGGGGTAACAGCTCCGCAAACCGAGTTCTCCACATGCTTTGGTTCGCCATTCCTGCCGCTGCATCCAGTAGTCTATGCCGAAATGCTGGGTAAAAAGATCGACGAACGAGACGTACAAGTGTACCTCGTCAATACGGGCTGGACAGGTGGGCCTGTCGGAGTGGGCAAACGCATGAAGCTGAGCTACACGCGTGCAATGGTTACGGCTGCTCTGGCTGGAGAGCTGGAAAAAGTGGATTACGTGACAGATGCTACTTTCGGCGTGCAAGTGCCTACTTCTTGCCCGAACGTACCAGCTGACGTACTGCAGCCACGCAATACTTGGGAGAACAAAGAAGCGTATGACGCGCAGGCGAAGGATCTGGCAAATCGCTTCATCGAGATCTTCCAAAAGAAATTCCCAGACGCAACAGATATCGCAAAAGCTGGTCCAACAGCTTAATCATCGCTTCGGCGATTTGACCAAAACGGTTAGACAATGGCGTCTAGCCGTTTTTTGTTTCCAAAAATGCGTGCGCAGGTCACAGTATTTCGGTGCTTCTGGAATTTCGTTTCACTAAAAAATTTACAATAATTAAAAGTGTTTAAGAAAAATAAAAAACCTTATAATGTAACTAGCACAAAAAAGGAGGGGGCAACCTTTGGAGCAGTTCGTAAACGGGCTCAATGATCTGATTTGGAGTCAGGCACTCATTTATCTCTGCCTGGGGACAGGTTTGTTTTATTCGATCGCAACAAGGTTTCTCCAGATTCGTCATTTGAAGGACATGATCGTGCTCATGTTCGACGGGAAGAGCTCTGATGCAGGTGTATCCTCCTTTCAAGCATTATCGATGGCTTTGTCTGGAAGGGTCGGAACTGGTAATATCGCCGGGGTTGCAACGGCGATTGCCTTTGGGGGACCAGGTTCGATCTTTTGGATGTGGGTGATGGCATTTCTAGGATCCGCATCGGGATTTGTCGAGGCAACCTTGGGACAGGTCTACAAGATAAAGAAGGATGGACAGTTTCGCGGTGGACCAGCCTATTATATTGAAAAAGGTCTGAAGGCAAAATGGTATGCCGTTTTGTTCGCCGTCGTAACAGTGATCGCGACTGGACTGCTCTTGCCTGGGGTTCAGGCAAACAGCATCGCTTCCGGGATGAAAACGGCCTTTGGCATCAATCCGTGGATCACGGGAGTTTTTCTCGCACTGATCCTTGGCGCTATCATCTTCGGTGGCGTAAAGCGCATTGCCAATGTTGCACAAGTCGTGGTCCCTTTTATGGCGTTGGGCTATATCCTGGTAGCCTTGCTGATCGTCTTTCTCCATGTTGATGAGCTTCCTGCCATGTTTGCGTTGATTTTCAAGAGCGCGTTTGGGGCAGATGCTGCATTCGGTGGAATACTTGGCTCTGCTATCATGTGGGGCGTGAAGCGAGGCATCTATTCGAACGAAGCGGGACAAGGGACGGCTCCTCATGCTGCAGCAGCGGCGGAGGTCACTCACCCTGCCAAACAAGGCATTGTACAGGCGTTCTCCGTCTATATAGATACCCTGTTTGTCTGTTCCGCAACGGCCTTCATGATTTTGATCACAGGCATGTACAACGTCGAGCCGGAGGGCATGAAGCCAATCGTCCATCCATTGGGGGCTGTAGAGCCTGGGCCGATCTACACCCAGCAGGCAGTCGAATCCGTATTGCCCGGATTTGGCGCACCGTTCGTCGCCATCGCCCTCTTGTTCTTCGCCTTTACGACGATCATGGCCTATTACTACATGGCTGAGACCAATCTGACCTACTTGAATGGCCGAGTCAGACGCGTCTGGTCCGAATACGCACTGAAGCTCCTGATGATGGCAATGGTCGTTTACGGCAGTGTGAAGTCAGCCAAGCTGGCGTGGACGCTCGGTGACATCGGCGTAGGAAGCATGGCGTGGCTCAACATTATCGCAATTTTGTTGCTCACAAAACCAGCTTTGCGTGCTCTGAAGGATTACGAAAGACAGAAGCGCGAGGGAAAGGATCCCGTATTCGACCCAAAGCAAGCAGGTGTTGCGGATGCGGATTTCTGGGAAAAGGAGTATCTGAATCCGCATGTAAAATAAGGATGCATAATTAAGAGTGTCCCTTCGGCAGGTATCCTGAACGAGGGGATTTTTTATGAGAAAAAGTTTCCAAGGGAAAAATGTTCCTCGATACAGAGGAATACACGCAAGCCACAATCACCAAAAACCGACTTTCTAAATATAATGATTTAAAAATTACAGATATGTTTCATACCTTGATTTATAATTATTATTATTATAAGATGGGTATTGAGAATGGATTGAGAATAAACCAACTCACTTTTGACGTTTATGGAGGGAAAAACTGATGACAGCAATACCACATTTGCAGATAAAAAACCTTCGCGCCAAGATTGAGGACAAAGAAATCCTCAAAGGCATGAACCTTGAAATCAAGGGCGGCGAAGTACATGCGATCATGGGTCCGAACGGTACGGGTAAGTCTACACTTGCATCTACTTTGATGGGACATCCAAAGTTTGAAGTAACAGAAGGCGAAGTTTTGATCAACGGTGAAGACCTGTTGGATATGGCTGTTGATGAACGCGCTCGTGCTGGACTTTTTTTGGCCATGCAGTATCCATCTGAGGTCAGCGGGGTGACGAACTCCGATTTCTTGCGTTCTGCAATCAATGCGCGTCGTGGTGAAGGCAATGAAATATCGCTGATGAAGTTTATCCGTGAAATGGACAAAAAGATGAGCACACTGGAAATGGATGAATCCTTCTCCCACCGTTACCTGAACGAAGGTTTCTCCGGTGGGGAGAAAAAACGGAATGAAATCCTGCAAATGATGATGATCGAGCCGAGCATCTGTATTCTCGACGAGATCGACTCCGGTCTCGACATCGACGCACTCAAGGTCGTTGCGAATGGCGTGAACGAAATGCGCACAGCAGACCGTGGCTTTTTGATCATCACTCACTATCAGCGCTTGCTGAACTACATCAAGCCTGACTTCGTACACGTGATGATGCAGGGACGTATCGTGAAATCCGGTGGACCTGAGCTGGCTGAGCGCCTCGAGGCAGAAGGTTACGACTGGATCAAAGAAGAGCTCGGCATCGAGGATGAAACCGTAAACGCTAACGTGTAGGAAGAAGGAGGCAGCAGTGAAATGAGTGTGGATCTACAACTCCGCTTTGACTCTGAAGCGATCACCGAGTTCTCCAAGGCCAATCAGGAACCTGCCTGGTTCCTAGAAAAGCGCCTCGCCGGGTTGAAGGCGGCGGGAGAGTTGCAACTACCCGTTTTGGAGAAAACGAAAATTGATAAATGGAACATTCAACAATTTGTGCCCTTCCAAGCAAGTTCTCCAGTAGCGTCCGTTCAGGAGCTGGATGAAGTGGTCAAGGCGCAAATCGACCTGGATAACGTCAGCAACCTGCTGGTGCAAAAGAACGCTTCTGTCCAATTTTTCGCCGTAACGGATGAGCTGAAGCAGCAAGGCGTGATTTTCGCTCCGCTGGCGACGGCCCTGAAAGAGCATGGCGACCTGGTGCAAAAGTATTTCCAGCAAGTCATCGCTTTGGATGAGCACAAGCTGACTGCTTTGCACACGGCAGTAGTAAGCGGCGGTGTCTTCCTCTATGTTCCAAAGAACGTGGAAGTGAAGGTGCCGTTGCAGGCTGTGTACCAGGTAGCAGGAGACGATGCTCTCGTCAGCCCGCATGTTTTGATCGTGGCTGAAGCGAACAGCAAAGTTTCTTACGTAGATACCTTCGTTTCTGGAGAAGGTAACAACATGGTAGTCAACAGCATCGTAGAAGCTTTTGTAGGCCCGGGGGCCAACGTGCAAGTCGCATCTGTACGCACCCTGTCCGTAGATGTACACGACTACAACTTCCGTCGTGCAACTGTCGACCGCGATGGTACGATGGAGTGGGTTTTAGGCGAAATGAACGACGGTAATACCGTTTCCAATAACACGACGCTCCTGAAAGGTCAGGCTTCTACAGCAGAAACCAAAACCATTTCAGTGGGAACTGGCTCCCAACGTCAAAATCTGACCTCCCAGGTTCAGCATTTCGGAACACATTCCGAGTCCAACATGGTGAGCAAAGCTGTGATGACTGGTGAAGCCGTCTCCATTTTGAACGGGATTACCAAGATCGAAAAAGGTGCCGAAAAAGCAAACGGTGAGCAGGCGGAAAACGTTCTGATGCTTAGCGATAAAGCGCGTGGAGACGCCAACCCGATCCTGTTGATCGACGAGGATGACGTCAAAGCGGGCCATGCTGCATCCGTAGGTCGCTTCAGTGAAGAGTCCATCTACTATCTGATGTCTCGCGGGATTTCCCGTCAGGCTGCAGAACGGCTGATCATTCTCGGATTCCTGGATCCGGTTGTAGCTGAGATTCCGATCGAAGAAGTACAGAACAGACTTCGTCAGGCTTTGGAAAGGAAGTTAGGCTGATGAACGCGAAAGAGCTTCGGAAATACTTCCCCATCCTTCATCAGGAGGTAAACGGACATCCGCTGGTCTATCTGGACAACGGTGCTACCTCGCAGAAGCCGATCCAAGTGATTGAAGCGATGGACAAATATTACAAGGAGTACAACTCCAACGTACACCGTGGGGTACACACCTTGGGCAGCCTGGCAACGGACGGCTATGAAGGCGCACGCGAGAAGGTACGCGCCTTCATTAATGCCCGTGAAGCAGCAGAGGTTGTGTTTACACGCGGGACGACTTCTGCAGTAAACACAGTGGCTTACGGCTATGCACGCACCTTCCTCAAACCGGGTGATGAGATTGTGACGACAGTGGTAGAGCACCACAGCAATTTCATTCCGTGGCAGCAAGCAGCCAAGGCGACCGGAGCTACTTTCAAGTTCATTCCGTTGGCAGAGGACGGCACGGTTACGCTGGACGCCGTCAAAGAAACCATTACGGACAACACGAAAATCGTGGCAATTCACCATATTTCCAACGTGTTGGGCGATACTACTCCCATCAAGGAAATTGCCCAGATCGCTCATCAGCACGGAGCCTTGCTGTTCGTCGATGGCGCGCAGGGTGCTCCGCACAAGAAAGTGGATGTTCAGGATCTGGATTGCGATTTCTACGCATTTTCTAGTCATAAAATGGGCGGCCCGACCGGATTGGGCGTCCTGTACGGCAAACGTGAAGTGCTTGAGCGCATCGAACCGATGGAATTCGGTGGTGAGATGATTGATTTCGTGGAGCTGTACGATTCTACATGGAAAGAGCTCCCTTGGAAATTCGAAGGCGGTACACCGATCATCGCAGGTGCGATCGGTCTGGGAGCTGCCATTGACTTCCTCGAGGAAATCGGCATGGACAACATCGAGCGTCATGAGAAGAAGCTGGTGTCGTACGCGATGGAGCAGATGCGTGAGCTTGAAGGTTTAACGATTTACGGCCCGCAGCAGGACCGCAGCAGTTTAATCACATTCAACCTGGCCGGGGTACATCCTCACGATTTGTCGACCGTGCTGGACAGCTACGGAATTGCTATTCGTGCCGGACATCATTGCGCTCAACCGCTGATGCGTTGGCTGAATGTCACCGCAACCGCACGGGCGAGCTTCTACGTATACAATACGGAAGAAGAAGTGGATGTATTGGTGGCGGGGTTGAAGAAGACGAAGGAGTATTTTGGCAATGTCTTCTCTTGATGATCTGTACCGCCGCGTCATTATGGACCACTACCAGAAACCGCGCAACCGCGGCAAGCTGGAGGAAACAGAAGGCCTTATCGTACATTTAAATAATCCTACTTGTGGCGACAGCATTTCTCTATCCTTGAAAGTAGAGGACGGCAAAGTCAGCGACGCCAAGTTTATGGGGGATGGCTGCTCGATCAGCATGTCATCCGCTTCGATGATGACCGATGCAGTCAAGGGCAAATCGGTAGAAGAAGCTCTCGAGCTGGCACACCGTTTTTCAGAGCTGATGCAAGGCAAGGAAATCGATGATTCCATTGACCTGGGTGATATTGAGGCACTGTCTGGCGTAGCCAAGTTCCCTGCTCGGATCAAGTGCGCGACATTGGCGTGGAAAGCACTAGAGCAAGGGATCAAACAGTCCGAACAGGAATAGTCATAGGCACAAGCATGTGAAAATAAAGGAGTGAATCAAGATGGCAAAAAAAGCCCCTGAGATACAGGATTATCAATACGGCTTTCACGACAAGGACGTATCGGTTTTCCGTACGAAGAAGGGTCTGACCCGCGAGATCGTCGAAGAAATTTCGAAGATCAAGGAAGAACCGGAATGGATGCTGGAATTCCGTCTGAAATCCCTGGATATTTTCAACAGCCTACCGATGCCAAAATGGGGTGGCGATCTGGACGATCTCGACTTCGACAGCATCACATACTACGTCAAGCCATCTGAGAAGCAAGGACGTAGCTGGGATGAGGTTCCGGAAGAGATCAAAGCTACCTTTGACAAGCTGGGTATTCCGGAAGCAGAGCAAAAGTTCCTCGCCGGTGTATCCGCACAGTACGAATCCGAGGTTGTTTACCACAACATGCAGGAAGACCTGGAGCAGCTGGGCGTACTTTTCTGTGATATGGATTCCGCTGTCAAGCTGCACCCAGAGATCGTGAAAGAGTACTTCTCGACCGTTATTCCGGCAGCAGACAACAAATTTGCTGCACTCAACTCGGCTGTATGGTCCGGTGGTTCCTTCATTTACGTTCCGAAAGGCGTTAAAGTAGAAACACCACTGCAAGCCTACTTCCGTATCAACTCGGAGAACATGGGACAATTCGAGCGCACGCTGATCATCGTAGACGAAGATGCATTCGTCCACTATGTCGAAGGCTGTACAGCGCCGATCTACAGCACGGATTCCCTGCACTCCGCTGTTGTTGAGATCATCGTCAAGGAACGTGCACGCTGCCGCTATACCACCATCCAAAACTGGTCCAACAACGTATACAACCTCGTGACCAAGCGTGCCGTTGCATACGCGGATGCCAACATGGAGTGGATCGACGGCAACATCGGTTCCAAGCTGACCATGAAATATCCAGCGGTAATCATGAAAGGACCACGTGCCAAAGGTACCGTTCTTTCGATTGCCGTAGCAGGTAAAGGACAGCATCAAGACGCAGGTGCGAAAATGATCCACCTGGCGCCTGATTGCACGTCCACGATCATTTCCAAGTCCATCTCCCGTGATGGCGGTAAAGTAACCTATCGCGGCCTGTCGCAGTTTGGACGCAAGTCGGAAGGCTCCAAGTCCAACATCAAGTGCGATACGCTGATTCTCGACAAGCTCTCCACGTCGGATACGATTCCGTACAACGAGATCATGAACGACCACATCACGCTGGAGCACGAAGCAACTGTATCCAAGGTTTCCGAGGATCAGCTCTTCTACCTGATGAGCCGCGGTTTGTCAGAAGCAGAGGCGACTGAGATGATCGTCATGGGCTTCATCGAGCCATTTACGAAAGAATTGCCGATGGAGTATGCGGTAGAGATGAACCGTCTGATCAAGTTTGAGATGGAGGGAAGTATCGGTTAACCCTTGCACCACAAGAGGTTTCCGGGCTTCAAAAGTGGGCTTGGCCCCTTTTTTCCACAAAAGGGATAGCGATTCGTCCTCAATTTTCTTGGTAACATGAAAATACGTGTCTGCAGTGACTTTCACGCTTGCGTGCCAAAGTCATTCGGACACGTATTTTATATTTTCGCCGCCATCAATCAGATGCACGATGGGAAAATCTGAGGACGTACACACCCATGACACCGGACATTACTCCTTCAATAGAAGCGGTAAGAGAGACCAATTTTCCCGTGATAAATCCGACCGCCATGCCATAAACTTGAATATTCATACCCAAGGAGATACTAGACATAGCACCTAACGCCATCGCGATGATCATGCCATCCATACAGGCGAGCTCGGACCGATTTTTATAGGTATACAGGATGCTTCCAACCGTCTGCAAAAGATCGTGCATCTACTACCTCGACAAAGACATCTGAGAGCCACTTGTACCACCTCCTGCAATAACTAATGAACCTGTCAAAGAAAGTTGCGCAACTTTGGATCGGCATTTTCTCTAATTATTCGAAAAATGGGTCTCATGATTACTCACATCCGGACAAATAGAAAAAAACCCGCCGCAGCAGGTCTTTTTACGTTCGTTGTAACACAGGAAACGGGACGATTATAGTTGCCTTTGGTGTACGCGGCTGTCCAGGCGAGAAAAACGAGTAGTCGAGGAAGCGAGTAGATTTCTGACCTTGTTACTGTAGACATTAGTTGAGACGCTTTAAACCTGATTGAAGTTGCGACTACTTGAGGGCAAGTCGTATACCTACTCGTGTACATAAGAAAAGACGCCGTCACGATAAGGATCTGGCGTCTGATCAAATATTAATCTCCGTTACTGAATGCCAAGCCAATCAATCCGTGCCATCCACTCGGTTACTCCAGCAACCCCAGCGCAAAATAAACCTTTTTGGTAACAATTCCGTTTGGAGGCAAATGATGGTCTCTTTGAAATTCTTTTAGGGCTGATGTAGTGCTGGAGCGGAACTTGCCATCACAGGATCCTTTGAAGTAACCCGCGTTTTTCAAGCGAGATTGAATCAACTGCACATCTCCGCCCACATCGCCTTCCGCTAAATTTCTTGGATCATGGCTCGGATGACCCAATACATGTCCATGAATGGATACTTTCGTTCCTAGGGGAACTACCCCGTATAACTCGGTGACGTCCTTGTTATACATACGGATACAGCCGTGGCTCAGATGCTGTCCGATAGAGTGAGGTTTGTTCGTTCCGTGAATGCCGTAAACACCCCAAGGGACATTTAATCCAAGCCAGCGTGGTCCAAAAGAAGGACCCCAATTTTCTCCTTTATAAATGATTTTATATTCTCCAACTGGTGTGGGCGTAGACGGATCGCCAACAGCTACACTAAAAGTCTTCAATACTTGTCCATGCTTTTTCACGATGAGCTTGTGCTGTCTCGGATAGACTTCAATGGAATAGATGCCTTGTTCGTCTACAATTGGAAGTGAAGGATTCGCATAAGCAAAATGCTGATAGCTGGCTTCCGCTATGCTGGGCACCAGAAGGATGCTTGCAGCGACTCGGAGTGCAAGAGAGCGTATAGATGGATACCTCATGGTTAGTAATCTACCCAATCTTTTTTATTTTTGCTGGCATTTCCAAACCGACATCCGTTCTTATTCTGCTTCTCGTGAGAACTTTTATTACAGATGACATGGAGTGAGTGCATGTAAAAGTAACCAAGGGGAGGAGTCTTATCATTGGTTTTCTCATTCATGTATACTACAACTATAAACAAGATTTCTTTCTGTTCGGGACGGAGAATACCATATGATAGTAGTAAAGCAATTGCTGAAGCATTGCGGCAGCGCCTTTGGCTCCACAAGCGAGCTGTATCAATACGAAGCAGCGGATGTCCTGATTGCCGTTTTTCCACCCACGAAAAAGCGAGGATGCTGGACGTATGTGACGTTGGAGCTGCACAAAAAGGGTGCATGTGAGTGTGTGATGTACTCGTACCATTTTGATCCGGGGATGATCGCTCATTTGGCGTCAGCAGCTTCACAAGTGAGCAAGCATTGGGAAGAGGATCAGATTCGTTTGCACACAGGCTCCATTTATCGACTGGAGCAACCGATTGCAAACCAATCCCAGCTACAATATTTGCTGGCCACACCCCTTGATTTTGAGGAGGAGGGCTTTGAGTACTTTACAAATGGCGATGAGGTCGTACGGTTGATGATGCTTCATGCGATTTCGGAAACGGAGGCCGCCTTTTTGCGGCAGTATGGCTTTGAGGCACTTGAAGCGTTGTTTGCGCATAACGAGGTAGATTCACTGGATGTGATGCGTCACCCTGCAATTTGAGGAGGGAGTGATCGAGATGAAGACAATCGGTATGAGAGTCACCGTCGTCGTGGAGCATCAGGGCTGTATCTTGCTGATCAAAGAGAAACGAAGCCGTGGCCAAGGCTACAGTCTGCCTGGAGGTCACATTGAGTTTTTGGAGTCCATCGCTGAAGCGACACGTCGAGAGGTGTGGGAAGAAACAGGGCTGCTGGTGGAGATGGAACGGATGCTCTGGGTAGATGATCGGATCGATCGGGCGGGTGCTGGAAAGCATACGATTGGCATTGCCGTTTTAGCCAAGCTGGTGGGAGAAGAGACGAACCCGATACCAGGCGGCTTGGAGGATGAGCAGATCGAATGGGCAGGCTGGGTATCCCTTGATGAATGGAAGTCGATTCCACTGCATCAAGGGACGGTTCGGCTGCAGGTCCTGAAGGCATTGACAGGACAAGGATACCTGCCGGATTACCTGGGAAACGTACTGGAAAAACAAGAGGAATAGGACAAACAAAAAAAGCGAACGTCTCCTTCAGGACTTGGCTACGCGAACGGTAGCGCTCCGCCCTTTGGCGACTGCAAGCACGACGATGATCGCAGCGACAATAGCTCCTATCGTAATGGATTCGGAGAGGAGTATCCAGGCGGCCAGGATCGAGAGAAAAGGCTGGAGGTACTGGATTTGCCCCACTTTGGCGACACCGCCGATCGCAAGCCCATGGTACCAAGCAAAAAAGGCGAGAAACTGACTGATGACGCTCACGTATCCAAAGCCAAGCCATGTAGACCAGGTCCCCTGCTTCAATTCCGCTAAAAGAGGTCCTGCGATCGGAACGACCAAAAAGGGGAAGGCGAAAACCAATGACCAGCTGATCACCTGCCATCCTCCCATCGTTCGTGAGAGCTCTCCGCCAATTGCATAGCCGACAGCAGCAGACAGGACGGCGCAAAGCAGGGCGAGATCGGCCCAATGCAAGGAGCCCAGGCCAGCGCTGAAGGCGTAGCCGAGAATCGTCAGGCAGGCGACACTACTGGACAGCCAATACTTTCGCGATGGGCGCTCGCCAGAAAAGAATGCGGCTGCGCCAGCTGTTGCCAACGGAAGCAAAGCGACTACGATTGCGCCGTGAGTAGCGGGAACCTGGGCCATTGCCAAGGAGGAGAACAAGGGAAAACCGATGACCACGCCTGCTGAAACGAGAAGCAGCTGTTTGCATTGTTGCCAGCTGGGAAACGGAACCCGTTTGATCATTAAGACAAGAGCCGCTAGCAGGGCGGCTACTAATGCTCTACCCAGCCCGACAGAAATCGGGGAGAGGACATCGATTACCATTTTCGTACTAGGCAATGTCAGACTGAAGCTGCATACTCCCAATAGTCCAAAAAGCAACCCGGCTCGCTCGTCAGTCAGGCTGCTTTTTTCTTTTGCCAAAGCTTCTGCACGCATTGAAACCCCATCCTTTATCATGTCTTTCCTCTCATCTTAGGGCTGCCTCCTTTTCAGGTATAGAGCCAATTGGCAGCAGGAAGAGTAGGCCAATTTGTCGAACGAAACGGGAAAGTGAATAAGGGAAAGCGCCGTGGGGGGATCGACTGTGGAGTGGAAGCCGGAAAAAGAAGGCCAAGAGCCTGTATACAAACAGATCGCGAAGTGGCTGGAGCAGCAGATCATTGAGGGTGCGCTGCCTCCAGGTGTCTCTTTACCTGCCGAAAGAGTGCTGGCCAAGCGCTTTGGTGTTAACAGAGGGACCGTATCTGCTGCCTATGAAGACTTGCGCGCAACTGGCTTGCTTCAATCCTGGCAAGGAAGCGGTACTTGGGTGAGCCGACATCTGTGGGGTGTGCAGCAGGTCCCAAACTGGCACAACTATACCAATGGAGGAGCTTTTTTACCCGCCAACCCGTTGGTTCAGCGGATTCGGGAGGCCGTTTTTGATCCGTCCGTCATCAATTTGGCAAAAGCGGAGTTGGCTCCCTCTCTGATCCCTTCCTTGCCAAACAGGCTATATGAATCATACCTGGAGCTAGGCTACGCTCATCCCAAGGGAAATCCGGACCTGCGGGAGGATCTCGCCGTTCATTTGCTCGAGCAATACGGGATTGCCGCTTCTCCAGAGGAAATTCTGATCACCTCGGGTGCCCAGCAGGGGCTTCATCTGATTTCCCAGTGTTTACTGAGTCCGGGAGCTGCCATCGCGATGGAAGGGCCCTCTTACTTTTATTCACTGCCGCTCTTTATTTCGGCTGGCTTGCGCTTGTATCGACTGCCTATGGATCGGGAAGGAATCGTACCGGAGGAGATTCGCTCGCTGCATCAAAAGCACCGGATACGCATGGTATTCGTCAATCCTACCTATCAAAATCCCACGGGGATCGTAATGAGCCAGACGAGAAGGCGGCAGGTTCTCGATATCTGCAAGGAGCTGCGCATCCCTTTGGTCGAGGACGATGCTTATTACGCACTGACCTTGCAGGATAACCGCAAGCCTCCCAAACCAATGAAGGCGATCGATACAAGCGGCATGGTTCTCTATGTGAACAGCATGTCGAAAACAATAGCACCCGGTCTGCGCATAGGCTGGCTGGTGGGACCGCGCTCTGTAATCGAAAGACTGGCTGATGCCAAGCAGCAAATGGACTTTGGTACGAGCAGCGTATCACAACAGATGGCCAGGGAGTTTCTCGAAAAGAGCAGGTATGAGACGCAGATGCAAAAATTAGCTGCCAGCCTGCTTCAGCAAAGAGAGACGATGCTTGAGGCCATGCAAAAGGAGATGAGCGGCCTGGCGGAATGGAATCTGCCGGAGGGAAGCTATCATTTCTGGTGCAGGCTGCATCGGCCATTGGATGAGAGGGAGCTATTAGATGTATCGATTCGGGCTGGCGTAGTCTTTACGCCGGGTGGGGTGTACGGAGCAGAGCCGGGCTGGCTAAGGCTGACCTATTCTTGGGAAACGAAAGACGCCATCCGGGAAGGGATTCGGCGTCTGGCTCAAGTGATTCTTTCCATGTAACCTATTTGCTTCGATAAGGAGAGTCATCCTTGTTCATACTAGAGTTACATATCCATGAAAGGAAGGGTGAGAGGATTGGGCTTTTCGTTGGTCATTGGATTTATCGAATCTCTTACTTCTTACTATTTGACTCTCGTCTTATTGATCACAGGGCTGATTCTCCGGTTCCGCTACTACGTGGCGTACAACAGCCGCCAGCTTAATCGGGATGCTGCGGTAGCCAAAGAAGACGGGGGCTACATTGGGATTGCTGATTCGTCCTGACATAGCCCTGGCTTCTGTCAGCTGTGCAGTGAATTCATAGTAGTTTCTACCCCCGTTTTTTTTCGCGGCCTTGTCGATCGCGACTGCCATGACGATAAGACGATCCTGTATCTCCACCCGATCCCAGCAGCCGGACAGCAAGAGAGGCAGGATCAGGAATGAGAAGATGAGCGCATGTGCTTTCACGTTGGCTTCCTCCTCGTCTTCCACTTGTATACGAGAATCAGGAGGAGGGGCACCAGACTGATCAGTGTCGCCCCAAGCCAGCTTGTCCATTTGTTCCATTCGACCACTTCCAAAATATTGCGTGGGAGTACCGCAATCAGAAAGACGACAGGAACAAACAGAAGGGAGATAACGCGATGCTCTTGCAGCTTGAGCAGCTGGGAAGTGATGAGACTGGCACAGTAGTGGAACATGACTATTGTGGTGACGGCAAATGGCACCCAGACCATCATCATGATGGAATCCAGTCTTTCGAGAAAAGCGCCAGGCACTTCGATGTTCTTGATAATGGACAATGTCGGGTATTCGTTCAGTACAACTTCGGATGATCCCATTACGGCGATGCTGAGTACCGTCAGCACCGTGTAGAGGACGACGGTGGTCCCAATCGCAAGGAGAGAGGCTTTTAGAGCCTGTGTAGGCTTTTCCATAAAGGGCTGAATAAACAGCAGGATTTCAAATCCCAGCAAGGAAAAGAACACGGTTGGAAAGGCATGAAGGACAGGCAGTATGCCATCGCCAAGCACGGGAAGCACCCGGCCAAAATCTGTTTCCCGAAAGATTTGTGTCAGGACGATGAGAAGCAGAAGCAAGGTAGCGGGCTGAATGACTTCATTAAACCTGGAGAAGGAATATTGGTATTGTCTTACATGAACAAGAAAACATTCATTGTAAATTTCTGTAAAATCAAAAACTGGCAAAACGCAACCTTTTCCGACCTCATTCGTATGAAAAATAGAGGCAAGTATGGAAAGGGGTGACAAATGATGGGCGCGTTGGAAACCGTGTTTCTTGTCTGCCTGGTCGCAGGCCTCGTCTATGCGCTGGTGACTCTACTCTTGGGTGATGCGATTTCGGATATGCTGGGTGAACTCCATCTTCCTATTTTTCAGCCGATCTTGCTCGTGAGTGGAATAACGGCATTTGGTGGTTCCGGCTTTTTGCTGACTCGTCTGACGGATTTGCCTATGGCTGCGGTATTGATCATCGCCATATTCATAGGCATTTCGCTGGCGATGGCGGCCTACTTTCTGTGGGTCAAACCGATGAACAAGGCCGAGACTTCTACGGGTTATTCCATGAATCAGCTGCCTGGAAAAATCGGTGAAGTGGGAACGACCATCCCCGCGCAAGGACTGGGTGAAGTGCTAGTCAGCATGGTCAGCGGAACGACTTACCATATGGCGGCAAGCGTAGACGGGGAACAGATCCCTGCAGGTATGCGTGTCGTAGTCGTGGAAGTGCGTGATCACGTGCTTTACGTTACCCCTTTCCCGGACAATTATGAAAAAGGAGATGAATAAAAAATGGATTTGTTATTCGGGTCACCTGTGCTCATGGTTGTTACTCTAATCGTCGTCGTATTTGTGGTATTGGGTCTTGCATTCTGGGCTCGCTACAAGACTGTAGGTGCAGACGAGGCCATGATCGTAACGGGAAGCTATCTGGGCAGCAAAAACGTGCTGTCTGATGATTCGGGCCGCAAAATGAAAATCGTTAGAGGTGGCGGTGCTTTTATTCTGCCCATTTTTCAACAGGCTAATTTTCTAAGTCTTCTGTCTCATAAGCTGGATGTTTCAACACCTGAGGTCTATACCGAGCAAGGTGTTCCGGTCATGGCTGACGGGGTCGCCATTATTAAAGTTGGCGGGTCGATCGAAGATATTGCCACCGCAGCTGAACAGTTTATGGGCAAAACGGATGAAGCGCTGAAAACAGAAGCTCAGGAGGTTCTCGAAGGGTATCTGAGAGCCATTCTGGGAAGTATGACCGTCGAGGAAATCTACAAGAACCGGGAGCGATTTGCCCAAGAGGTTCAAAGTGTAGCGACGAAAGACCTGAAAAAGATGGGGTTGTCCGTCGTCAGCTTTACGATCAAGGATGTGCGTGATAAAAATGGCTACCTCGCTGCACTGGGGATTCCACAAATCGCGGCAGTAAAGCGTGATGCGACGATTTCTCAAGCGGATGCCGACAAAGAAGCACGGATCAAGCAGGCACAGGCAGAGGAAGAAGCACGCAAGGCAGAGGTTTTGAAAGAGACGAACATCGCGGAAGCAGAGAAGGAAAAAGAACTGAAGGTTGCGGCTTTCAGACAGGAACAGGACAAAGCGCGAGCAAGTGCTGACCAAGCCTATAAATTGCAAGAAGCTGTAGCCAAGCAACAGGTTACAGAAGAGGAAATGAAGGTAGAGCTGGTCCGCAAGCAAAAAGAGATCGAGCTGGAGGAAAAGGAAATTCTCCGCCGCGAAAAGCAATACGACGCAGAAGTCAAGAAAAAAGCCGATGCGGATCGCTATTCGGTAGAGCAATCGGCTGAAGCGGAAAAAGCGAAGAAATTGCGCGAAGCAGACGCCGTCAGCTATCGCATCGAGGCTGAAGCCAAGGCGATGGCAGAACAGAAGCGACTCGAAGGTTTGGCGATTGCCGAAGCCGAGCGGGCAAAGGGTGCCGCGGAGGCAGAAGTAACCAAATTGAAGCTGGAAGCCGAAGCGGAAGGGAAGGAAAAGCTGGCAGAGGCTTTCGAAAAGTTCGGTCAGGCTGCAGTATTGGATATCGTCTCCAAAATGTTGCCGGAATTAGCAGAAAAGATCGCCGAGCCGATGAAGGCAATCGACAAGGTCACGATCGTCGATGCGGGCGGCGGACAAGGCGATGGTGTCAATCGCCTCAGCGGCAACGTAACCAAACTGATGGCGCAGCTGCCTGAAATGCTCAAAGACGTATCCGGGTTGGATATGAACAAGATGATCAGCGACTTTATGCAAAAGAAACCTTCGCACGCTGTACAGAAAACCGATGCGGCTCCCGAAGCGCAAACAACGGAATCAGCAGAGAAAACAGAATAGATCTGATGAAATCCCCTTCTGTATGAAGGGGATTTTTGTTCTACTATCGGAAAGTTTAAGTGCGCTAAAGCGCTAAAAAGATTAGCGGAAGATAGTATAAGTGCAACTAAGGCTCCGCCAAAAGCTTGGCGTAGCCAAGTTTTCTAATGTAAAAACGCTGGGATTGCTTAATCCATGCCTACCTGTTTGATTTGGTTGCGATACTTCATCAGCTCACTTACCGTGACAAACTGATACCCTCGTTTTTGCAGCTCAGGCATGATCTCCCGCAGGGCATCTACAGTTTGCTTGCGGTTCCCACCGTAGTCATGAAAGAGAACGATATCGCCGTTTCTTGCGTTGTTCAATACCTTGTTCGTGATCTTTTTCACGCCTGGATCGCTCCAGTCACGCGTATCCTGATGCCAGGACCACATGACGACCAAAAAACCAGCGTCTTTGGCGACATGGACGAGTGATTCGTTGTAGACTCCTCCCGGTGGCCGAAACAGATGTGGGCGCAACCCAGTATGCTTGTAAATTTCTTCTTGGGTAGCCAGGACTTCCTCGCGCAGATTGGCTGGGGAGATTCTGCGCACATCTGGATGAGTATACGTGTGATTTGCCAGCTCATGCTGTTGCTCCATCAATAGGCGTACAACTTGTGGATGGGCCTTCACGCGTGAACCGACGACAAAAAAAGTCGCCTTGGCATTGTACTCCTTGAGCAACTCTGCAATCTGAGTCGTATACCGAGGGTCCGGGCCATCATCAAAGGTAAGGGCGATTACTTTACTCTTGGTCGGTACCTCCCAGACGATTTCACCACGCGTCTCGTAGTACTCACGTTCCTTCTCCTTGGCAAGTACGGACCCCGTCTGATCAGGGAACAGGAGGGTGATTCCGACAATCAGACACCACGTGATCATTTTGTTCATGGTTTTCACTCCTTGCGCCATGTGCGACATCATGAAGGGGAACTATGCACTGTTACTATGTGCAAACTGGATTTGAATATGTGGAACAATAGGGACGGAACCGATCTGGAATGATTTGCATGTCGGTGCGTGATAATGATGAAACCGGGTTAAATGCGGTTATTTTTATGTCCGTTCCAAAAAGACACTTGTGCTTTTTGGGAGGATACCGTAATCTAATAACATGTTTGTCTGGAGAAAAGATGAGAAACCCAGGCAGAAGCTAGAGACAGATGGAGGAGTCGGAGATGAAGGTTGCCAAATTCGGAGGGACTTCGCTGGCCAATGCGGAGCAGATCAAAAAAGTATGCAACATCATCAGGGCAGACAAGGACAGACGTCTTGTTGTCGTTTCTGCCCCTGGTAAACGATACAAGGATGACAAGAAAGTAACGGATTTGTTAATCAGCTATGCCGAGGCATTCCTGAAAAATGGAGTGGCTCAGCAAGAAAAACAGGCGGTTTTCGAGCGCTATCAAGAGATTGTACAGGAACTGGGACTTTCGAGTGAGGTCGGTCAACAGATTGAAGCCGAGCTGGAGGAAGTACTTAGCAATCGGGCGGGACTGTCATCGGAGCGTTTTGTCGATGCGGTAAAAGCGGCGGGCGAGGATAATAGCGCCAAGGTTGTCGCTCACTACCTGCGCTCCTTGGGAGAGGATGCGCATTACGTCAATCCGCGTGAAGCAGGAATGCTCGTAACAGACGAGGCGGGAAATGCTCACGTGCTGCCTGCCGCTTACGAAAAGCTTAAACAGCTTCGGGACAGACAGGGAATCATCATCTTTCCCGGATTCTTCGGCTACTCGGAAGCGGGTGAGCTGGTCACGTTTTCCCGCGGTGGATCGGATATTACCGGCTCCATTCTCGCTGCTGCTGTAAAAGCATCTGTATACGAAAACTTTACCGATGTGGACTCCGTTTATGTGGTCAATCCAAATCTGGTAGAAAACCCTGTGGAAATCAAGGTGATCACATACCGTGAGATGCGCGAGCTTTCGTATTCCGGGTTTAGCGTTTTTCATGAAGAAGCGCTGATCCCTGCGTATCAGGCGGAAATTCCGGTATGCATCAAAAATACAAATAACCCGTCTGCTCCGGGCACGATGATTGTGTCGGAGAGGGAGCCTTCAGCCAACCGGGTATCCGGTGTTGCCAGCGACAGCGGATTTTGCAGCATTTACGTCAGCAAGTACCTGATGAACAAGGAAATCGGCTTCGGACGCAAGCTGCTGCAAATCCTGGAGGAAGAAGGGCTGTCCTACGAGCATACGCCATCTGGTATTGACAACATTTCGGTCATTTTGCGTGAACGGGATCTGACGCCTGCCAAGGAAGCTCGCATCGTAGAACGCATCAAGACTGAGCTTCAGGTAGACGACATCGCGGTACAGCATGATCTCGCACTGGTCATGATTGTGGGCGAAGGCATGCGTCAATCGGTTGGCACTTCTGCTCGCGCGACAGCAGCCTTGGCCGCAGCAGAAATCAACCTGGACATGATCAACCAGGGCTCCTCGGAAGTGAGCATGATGTTCGGCGTAAAGGCATCTGATGCTGATCGCGCCGTGATTGCGCTGTATCAAGCCTTTTTTGTCCAGGATGAAGTAGAGCTCGCCAAACAAGATCGTCACATGACATCGATGATGCGATAAGCGCGTTCGACAAATGATCCGTTCTGCCATTGATAGACCCGCCACGAAGGAGTGGCGGGTGTTTCCATTCCGACGATCCAGTAGCTCAGAGCGGGATAGTGCCATCCAGCGGCGTCGCGTCGGGAAGGGATAGGCGGGGCATGTGGATGTGTGTGAAGCACGCCGAGCCACTGCTGATTGGACTCGCGTATGCTTTGCAGAGCCTGGATAAAGCTGGGACCATCCCAGCCAAAAGTATGCATGTCCCGAGTGGATGTGGGCATTGCGATATGATGGGTGATCGTGGCCTCTTGGCCGCAAAGCAGGGCTGAATATTCGTACGGCAAGGCCTCTTGCGCTTCCTTCAAGAGGTTTTTGGCTACTTTCCGGTCAAGGGATAGTTTGGTATTCTTAAACGCAAAGGGTTCACCCAACAGTTCGATGTTCATGGTGGTCCTCCGTAAGTACGTGATCAATTTAAAGGTTGAACGGGGGGATGGTGCGGATGAGTACGATTCAGATAGGTGTTTGTGGCTGGGGAGATCATGACGATTTGTACACCCAGGGCGTGCGCAGTCGGGACAAGCTCTCCGTATATGCCAGCCACTTTCCAATCGTGGAGCTGGACAGTTCCTTTTACGCTATTTTACCACAACGAAATTATGAAACATGGGTCAAGGAAACGCCTGATCGTTTTGGCTTCATTGTGAAGCCGTACCAGGGGATGACCGGACATACGAGATCGGATGCAGGAATGGATCGCCAGGCGATGTTTCGCCAGTTTGAGGAAAGCATTCAGCCGCTCGTGAATGCGGGCAAACTAAAGACACTTCTTTTTCAATTCCCGCCCTGGTTTGATTGTACCAGAGAGAATGTTCAATACGTGCAGGCTTGTCGCCAGGAGATGGCTGACTATCCCTTTGCTGTGGAGTTCCGGCATCAGAGCTGGTTTGAAGAACGCTACCGTGAGCGGACGCTCGATTTCTTGAAGACGCTTGAGGCCACCCATGTCCTGTGCGACGAGCCCCAGGTCGGTCGCGGCTCTGTACCGATCGTGGTCGGGGTGACTCAACCTGCGCTGGCGCTGGTACGCTTTCACGGACGCAACAACTCCGGCTGGCGTGATCAAGGGGAAGGGCAAAACTGGCGGGATGTCCGCTATTTGTACCGATACAGTGAAGAAGAACTGCGGGATTGGGTGCCGCATATTCAAACGATCGCAAATGAGGCGGAAGAAGTGTGCATCTTGTTCAACAACAACTCGGGTGGGGATGCGGTAACCAACGCCAAGCAGTTTAGTAACATGCTGGGGCTTGAGCCGAGCGGGTTGAATCCCAGACAGATGGAACTGTTTTAGATAAAGAAAGAAGGGGAGCTATGTTTGTTGCTATTGCTGTACTATTTCTGTTCATTGGTGTCGCTGCAGGTGTCGTAGGGAGTATCGCCGGACTGGGTGGCGGGATTTTCTTCGTCCCTGCGTTACTGTTTTTTGCCAATTTGTACATGCCAGGCTCGATGACTCCACAGGTTGCAGCCGCTACATCCCTTGTGGTCATTGCGGTAACTGCCCTGTCATCGTCCATTTCTTACATCAAGCAGAAAAAAGTGGATATGCAGAGTGCCTTGCTTTTTTTTATCGGAAGCGCTCCCGGTGCTATCGTAGGTGTTTACCTTAATACATTACTAGAAACGACCCAATTTACACTTCTCTTCGGCTTGTTTCAGCTTAGTATGTTCGTTTTGCTGATGGTGAAGGACAAAATCCAGCCACGTCAGTTGAATTGGGATGTGAAGCGTCATTTCATCGACAATGAAGGCAAGGAATACGAATATGGATACAGCCGCTGGATGGCGATTCTTGTCGCCTTTTTTGTCGGCATCACGTCTTCCTTGTTCGGTGTGGGAGGCGGTGTGCTGATGGTGCCAGCCATGATCATCCTGTTCCGTTTTCCACCTCACATTGCTGCTGCCACTTCCATGCTGGTCATCTTGTTTTCGGCTGTCGTAGGCTCGGTCACGAATGTCTGGCATGATCATGTGAGCTGGATGTATGCGGCGATGCTGGCGCCAGGCGCATGGGCTGGCGGCAAGATGGGAGCTTTTGCGGCAAGCAGGATGAAAGGCAAGACGATCGTGCTGTTGCTTCGGGTTCTTATTCTGGGGATTGCGATACAAATGATTGGAGAGACCGTGCTCGGATAATCTCCGGGAAAGAGAGGGAGGGGAGATCGTGGCGGACACCTGTACCTTGCATATGCTGCATACCAATGATTTGCACAGTCATTTTGCGAGTATGCCCCGTATCGCCACCTGTCTTCGCACGCATCGGAAGGATTGGGAGCAGCGGGATGAGCGCGTGCTGACCCTCGACATCGGCGATCATCTGGACCGGATGAGCATGATCACAGAAGCGAGCTTTGGCAAAGTCAATGTGGAGATCATGAACCGGAGCGGCTATCAGTATGCGACCATCGGAAACAACGAAGGCATCACGTTGACAAAGTCCAAGCTGGATGACCTGTATGAAGCAGCCGCTTTTACGGTGATTGCAGGCAATTTGCTGGAGGGCGCGGACGACACTGTGCCCAAGTGGGCTGTTCCTTACGCGATTCATCAATGGTCCGATCTGCGGGTAGCCTTGCTCGCAATGACGATTCCCTATCCGCACTCCTACAAAAGCATGGGCTGGGAGATCAGGGAGGTATTGCCGTTGCTTGTCGAGCAAGTCGCTGCTTTGCGCTCGCAGGCTGATATTATTGTGTTGATGTCCCATCTTGGCTATCAGGAGGATTGTCGCCTGGCAGAACAGGTAGATGGGCTGGATGTGATATTGGGTGCACATACCCATCACCTCTTGGAGCACGGTGTACGGGTAGGAAATACCTTGATTGCACAGACAGGGCGCTTCGGACAATACGTCGGCCATGTACGGTTGGTCTGGGACAGGACGGCCGGACAGATCACCGAAGCTGAAGCAGAGGTATTGGCTTCCGAAAAGTATCAGCAGGCAGAGGATATCGTTGCCGTCATTCAAAGGGAAGAGAAGAAGGCGGAAGAGCTGCTTTCCCGACCGCTGACCGTGCTTGGAACAGATTTGTTGATGAATTGGGAACAAGAGACGCCGTTCGCTTCTTTCCTTGCTGCCAGTATCCGCGAGAAGACGGGAGCCGAGATCGGGCTGGCCAATGGCGGACTCCTGCTCTCTGATCTCCACCACGGCAGCGTAACGTCAGCAGATCTCTTGCGTTGTGTGCCCCACCCGTTGAATCTGTGTGCTGTCACCTTGACGGGCGAGCAGCTCGGTCAAATTCTGGAACAGGCGATCCAGCCCGAGATCGTCAGGAAGAGGCTGTACGGTTGTGGATTCCGTGGACAGATCGAGGGCTGGATGGGTGTGGACGGCTTGCAGATCCAGTACCTCCCAGCCGAGCGGCCGAGCATCGTGTCCATTGAAGTGAACGGTCAGCCACTGGTGAGTAATCAGGAATATCGGGTCGGCACAGTGGATATGTTCATGTACAATCGACTGTTTCCAACACTTTTACAGGGAAGCGATATCCGCTTTTTCCTGCCTGCCATGCTCCGCGAGATTCTGGCAGAGACACTCTGCAATGAGCAAATGCTGCTTGGCGCGTTTTCACCCAGATGGATTCCGGTCGAGGCTGGCTGAGGCTGTACGTACACCTTTCCGCTTTTCATGTCATAGGATATATCGCCATGAAGAGTGACGAAGGAGGATGTGCGATGGTCGAAGTACAGCCTATTCATTTTCCAGAAGGAACAGCAATTGCGGTGAGTGTCCAACTGCCCAAGACGACGCTATTGGCAGTCACGACAGACCGAGGGTATATCATGTGCGGCGCGCTAGATGTCGGTCTGCTGAATGAACGTCTGGCCAAAAGAGAGATTATTGCCGGGCGTGCAGTAGGGGTAAAGACCATTCAGGAGCTGTTGGATGCTCCGCTGGAATCCGTGACGATAACAGCTGAAAATATGGGGATTACAGCAGGAATGATCGGAAAAGACGCGATTGTCAAAATGCTGTAGAAGCAACCTGGCCAAAGCAAAAGCCTTTGTCGAACGATGACAAAGGCTTTTCGCCATAACATTGTGCAAAATATCGTGTAGAATCGAGTCGAATCACGCTATAATAGGTGTACCATGATGAAAGGCGAATGTTGGAAAATATGAGACTGATATCGATTCGAAAATGTCGTCCGGGTGATACCCTGGCGCGCTCTATTTATACGGAAACCGGCATGGTGCTTGTCGGTGCGGGTGTAGAACTGACTGACCGCATGCTGACCAGACTGAAAGCGAAAAATATAACAAGCCTATATATCCAGGATAAACGGACTGACGATATTTTTATTGAAGGTGTCATATCTGAAGAGACGCGCAGAGAAGCGATGTCGATCATTCATGAGACCTTTTCTGCGGTGAACGAATTTCCTCAAAAATGGCAGCAGATTTTTTCGGACAGGTCCTTTGGGCGACAATTGCGCCAGATCATGGCTGCGGTTGCTGACGAAATGAAGGGCTGCCGCTCCGCGATGAATCTGATGGCAGATGCATGTGCTTTCGATAATTACATCTTTACCCATTCCTTCAATGTAGCGCTTTATAGCTCTGCGCTGGCCATGAAGAGTGGCTTTTCGGAAAAGGAAATCATGGAAATCGGCATTGGTGGTATGCTGCACGATATCGGCAAGATGAATGTACCCGACGAAATCCTGAAGAAGCCTGGCAGATTGGCGCAGGAAGAGTTTGAGTTGATGAAAAAGCATACGGAGATCGGTTTCGAGCTGCTGCGCAGGCAAGACGAGATTCCCTTGCTGGCAGCGCACTGTGCGTATCAGCATCACGAACGCTGGGACGGTTCCGGCTACCCTCGCCAGCTGAAGGCCGAGGAAATACATCCGTACGCTCGCTTGATGGCAGTCGCGGATGTCTTTGACGCGCTGACGACACATCGCATCTACCGGGAGCCGATGCTGCCGCATGAAGCGATGGAGGTCTTGTATTCGGGAGCAGACAGACTGTTCGATCAGAAATACGTTTTGGCGCTTCGAGACACCATCGCCCTTTACCCGTTGGGACTTAGTGTCACGCTGAATTCAGGGGAGGCGGGGGTCGTCGTGGATGCCAATCAGGGGCTGCCGAGCCGTCCGATCATTCGCATCCTCGCTGACGAAAATGGCAATCAGCTGGACGAGCCTTATGAATACGACCTTTCCAAGCGACTTCATTTGATGATTGTGGCCTGTGACGAGCTGGTATAGCAGTCGTTACAGCCATTCTTTCTTTTTAAAAATGACAAACATGGTAATGCCAATCGTGGCCATGCTGCCGAGTACAATGTAGTAGCCGTAGGGAGAGCTTAATTCTGGCATGACATCAAAGTTCATACCGTAGATGCCCGTTACGATCGTCAGTGGCATGAAGATTGTCGTCAATGCGGTGAAGATGCGCATGATGTCATTCGCTCGCCCGGCGAGTGCTGCCTGGTATGCTTCTCGCAAGTTGCCGATCAGGTCGCGGAACGTATCAAAGCTTTCCACGACTTTGACGGCGTCGTCTACGATGTCACCGAAATACTTTCGCAGGTAAGGATCGATCAGTGGAAGTTCTTTTCTGTGCAATTCATCAATTAAATACCGCTGCGGCAACAGCATTTTACGCGCGTACAGGATTTCACTGCGCAGACCGATAATTTGTTCGAGATGGGATTTCCGCGTATTCATTAATATTTCTTCTTCCAGATTCTCAATAAGATCCTCGATATTCTCAATCACGTCAAAAAAGCGATCCACAATATCATCGATCAGATAGTACAGAAAGGCAGCAGGACGATTGATTTCCTTTTCCCGGATGAGGGAGAGCATTTGCTCCAGCTCAGGAGCTTCCTGCTTGGTCACCGTGATGATGGTCGTACTGCCGAGAAACAGGTTGATTTCGCGCAGGAAGATATCTTGATTGTGAAACGTAATGCCATTGACCACGAGAAAATAATGATCGTCGTAGACTTGCAGCTTAGGACGCTGTTCCTCTTCATCGATGCAATCCTCCACGGCTAGATGGTGCAAGCCGAAGAGAGGCTGCAACACGGATAGATCGAAAGGGGTAGCGTCTATCCAGTAAAATCCGTTGTCTGGCGCAAGCAATGTCTGCTCGATGTCATCAATCGGAGTGAGTATTCCGTTCTGGATCAGTTGTATGTTCATGGATTTTTCTCCTGCTGGTGGTTTGATTTGCTGCGACTATACGCGGCCAGATCTCGCGGAGGATCAAGTCGTATGCCGACCGAAGGGCTTCGTGGCTTGGCGGAGAAAACACCGTCTGTTGCCCATTTCCCGGCTTATCCATCCCATTTCCCCCTTTTTTCGCTCCCTACATTAAAGAAGGTATGAACCGTTGTTTGTCTCTTATCCCCGCGTGGATCGTAATCCTCATTAGTCTTCCACATTTTGCAAAAGTACTCATCCGCATTTTACCATATATGGCGGGAACGCTGAAGTTGGCAGGACAGGCCGGGCTATTGACAGAGTAGGAACAACGAGCTGGTTCTGGGATGCATTTATCCGTTTTGCCGACATTCAATTTGCCCAACCTTACGACCAGGTACTGGACGATTCGAATGGATTGTCAGACCCCAAGTGGTTTGTTGGCGGAAAGATCAATCTGGTTCATAATTTTCTCGATAAATGGGCGCAAAATCCCTCTACGGCAGAACGCATGGCTCTGATCTGGGAAGGGGAAGGGGGAGAGGAGAAACGCTACAGCTTCCTTGAGCTTTACAGGCAGGTGAATCGATTTGCCCATACGCTGGGAAGATTGGGCGTGGAGCGGGGAGACCGTGTAGCGATCTACATGCCGATGATTCCGGAAACCGTAATTGCGCTTTACGGGATCTACAAGGCGGGAGCTATTGCCGTGCCGCTATTTTCCGGGTTTGGTCCAGAAGCTGTCGCGGTTCGCTTGCGTGATGTGGAGGCCAAGGCAGTCGTCACGGCTGACGGCTTTTATCGTGGCGGGCATCAGGTTTTGCTCAAGCACGTGCTGGACAAGGCACTGGAGACAGTTCCTTGTGTTCAGGCGGTTTTGGTTGCAGCGCGATTGGGCGAAAAAGTGCTGCTAACACCTGGACGCGACTGGCATTGGAACGAATGGATGGAGCAGGTGCCGGACCAGTATGAGACCGTAGCTACAGACGCGGAAGAGGTCTGCATGGTCAGCTATTCCTCAGGTACGACGGGGAGTCCGAAGGGAATCGTCCACGTACATGGTGGGATCGCAGTCAAAACAGCGGAGGTCGGGATGTTCATCTATGACATCCGGGAGAACGATGTTTTTACGATGATCACGGATTTTGGCTGGATGATGGGGCAGCTACCGCTCTTTTCGGCCCACAGTGTAGCAGCTCCTTTCCTGATGTACGAAGGTAGTCCGATGCATCCGGATCCAGGGAGAATCTACCGGCAGATTGAGAAGCATCAGGTAAGCGTGTTCGGCGCTCCAGCTACTGCCTTGCGGTTGCTGAAAACCTACGCGGAGCCATTTCGGGAAAAAGCAAACCTGGACTCGCTGCGAATACTGGGGCACACCGGAGAACCAATCGATGAGGAGACCTGGAGCTGGTATTTGTCATGGACGGACGGAAAGGCTCCCATCATAAACGGTAGCGGGGGTACAGAGGTTTTCGCAGAAATCCTGTCCTCGATCAGCATTTTGCCGCAAAAGCCCACTTGCCTTGGAGCGACGCCAGCTGTAGGAGCGAGGGTCGTAGATGAGTCGGGAAAACCAGTGGAGCGAGGCAAGGCGGGCTACCTTGTCTTTACGGTTCCACAACCGGCACAGACGCGAGGCTTTTGGCGAAATCGCCAGTGGTACATGGACACCTATTTTCCACTCGGAAATGAGATGTGGTGGCAGGGGGATATCGTGCTGGTAGACGAGGAGGGCTATTGGTTCCATCATGGGAGAGCCGATGATGTGATCAAAGTATCGGGGAGAAGGACAGGGCCAGGAGAGCTGGAGGATGTCGTATGCCAGTACCCGGATGTATTGGAAGCCGCTGCGATTGGCGTTCCCCATCCGATGAAGGGCGAAGAGATTGTGCTGTTCGTCGTTCCGACACCGCCATCCCGTCTCGAACCGGATGCGTTAAAGCAGCATGTGTCTGCCAAGCTGGGTAAACCGTACGAGCCGGGTGAAATACACCTGGTAGCAGACCTGCCGAAGACCCGTACGCAAAAGATCATGCGCAGACTGATGAAACAGCATTATTTATCTCAGGAACTCGGGGATACCTCCAGTCTGATGAATCCTGGAGCATTGAACCAATTGCCGAGAAGACAAAAAATGAAACAAGGCTAAAAGGCATAAATTAAGAAGAAGGCTTCGTCAAATGATTTTTTTGACGAAGCTTTATTTCTTCAGCGAATCGTGTTTCTTACTATGTTTACAGAAATCAAAAGAAAGGTATATAATTCATAGGATATATTGAAATCATAATATCTATTGAATGTATTATAAGAGTGTAAATACCTATAGGGTTAAGAAGGAGTCCAATCAATGAGTACTCGTCCGTTTTCCAGCTTGTTCGGAGTAAAAGGGAAATCTAATGGTGAATCATTTTTTGGTGAGGTAAAGGAGCAAGGGGAAGTTCACATCGCCCCAGGTTCTCTTTTGTCAAGACAGCTAGAGCTTATCCATCTGACTGAACACGATTTGTCCATAGCCAAAGCGATCCAACCTGTAATCATTCAAAATATTAATAAAATTGTCGATGCATTCTATGACAATATTGCCAACGAAGAACTGCTCATGACGATTATCAATAACAACAGCACGATCGATCGACTGAAGCAGACGCTAAACCGCCACATCACCGAGATGTTTTGCGGCAAGATCGACAGTGAGTACATCGCACAGCGCAGCCGGATTGCGATCATCCACATGCGCATTGGTCTGGAACCAAAATGGTACATGTGCGCGTTTCAAAATCTCCTGGTCTCAATCATGGGACTACTGGACGAAGCGATCAAGGACAAGCGTGAATTCGTACAGGCGATCCAGGTCGTGACGAAAATCCTCAACATCGAGCAGCAAATCGTCCTGGAAGAATACGAAAATGAGCATGAGCGCGCGCGTCAGAAGGAACAGAAGAAAAAAGACGAGCTGCGCGTCGCTCTGGCCAACTCTGCGCATGAGCTTGCTGCTGTAGCAGAGGAAAACAGTGCTTCTGTCGAGCAATTGACCGAACAGGCTCGAGAAGTAGTACGCTTTGCCGAGAATGGGACAGGCTATTCGAGCAATGCGCAGCGCCTTTCCCAGGAAGGTAAAGAGAAGCTGGAGAACCAGCAGGATCAGATGAAATTGATTCAAAACAGTGTTCACCAGATCTCGGATGAAATGAAAATGCTCGAGGATAACGCGGAAAAAATCCGTGGAATTGTCGATGTCGTGACTGCTATTGCGGAGCAAACCAATCTGTTGGCACTGAACGCTGCTATTGAGGCAGCGCGTGCTGGCGAGCAGGGACGCGGCTTTGCGGTCGTTGCCGATGAAGTGCGCAAGCTGGCCGAGCAGACCAAAAAATCGGTATCCGGCGTCCGTGAGCTGATCGAAAAAACCAATCAGCAAACGGTTGTATTGTCTGCTGTAGTCCATGAAATTCAGACACTCGTTCACTCCAGTACAGCTATGACCAATGAGACGAACGCATTCTTCGAAGGGATCATAGATGCAGTGTCCGACAGTAAAGAGCAGAGCAGCCAAATCCAACGTGAGCTGGAAAACTTCTTCCGCGTCATGGAGGATATGAACCAGGCCGTAGCGCAGGTAGCTTTCTCTGCGGATGAACTGTCTGACATCACTGAAAATCTGTAGACGAGCCAGCAGGTAAACGAATAGAAGCAGAGGTACATCGTCTTGCATGAGGGCGGTGTGCTTCAGTATGTAAAAAGAGAAACCAGGGTTTCTCTTTTTTTGTGCGTGTGTTCCGGAGGAGTGGTTTATACGCAAATCCACCTTTACCGGTCAGGAGACGTTTTTTCCAAAGGATTTAATTCTCTCTCGCATCGATCAAATCATCAACAAAAAAGATGATTTATCGCTAGATGAATTGGCAGAGAAGCTGTCCCATTCTCCATTGTTGCCTGATCTATATGCGACTTCAGATGATTTAAAGGAACGTAACATTGTTTCGGTAATTGTGTTAGACCGTTATGGAGCCTCACCGGGCAGCGAACAAGCGGCAGTCTATTCCTTTCAACAAATGCTACCGCTTTTTACGATCAATCAGCTGCTAGCCAATGGCGAGATCAGTCTGGAAGAAGGGGGGCTGTTGCTGGAAACGCTGAACGAGCAATGGCCAAAGCCGGATGGCAAACCCTATGAACTTCTGTTTTTCAGGAAGATGGGGGTGTCTTCGTGCCTGCTGGTATCCGTTCCGGCAGATCTTCATTTTGATAAAGGTGTGAAAGTGGTCGCGCGAATTTCGCTGGTGGAGCTGGCGGAGCAATTGAAGGGCAAGCTGATCTAAGGGGGAAATCATATGTCTCGATCAGAACGCGAAGCAAACGATTTACCCAATCTGAAGACTGGTCGTTAATGAACGTGGGGGCATGGGCAGGAACATATCTGATCTCGCATATCCGGCTTCCACTCATGACTGGCCTTTTGATGACATCGCTTTTGTCTGCAATAGCGGTTAAGGTTGCATTTTACGGAAGCCAGCTTTGGAGCGTGTTGCTGCTACTGAGTGTAGCAGGGGTTTTTACGGGAGCTGCCCAGGTTTGCAAAAATACGCTTCTTCAGCAGGCAGACAGCTGGATTCGAGGCAGAGTGATGGGCAATCAGAACACGCTCAGTCGCAGTGGTTCCTGTAACGAGGGTTTCTTCCAAAGGCTATAGTCTTTTTTAGGCTTTTTCACCATAGGATGTACCAACTGGGAGGTGACGGGCTTGGCGATGTTTCGACCCCGTCGGCGTTGGAGAAACCCGCTTTCCCGAACCAAAGCCTTCATGATCGCGTTGGTCTTCTTTCTGGTCATGACCATCCAGTCATTGGTATTCCTTGAAAAGCGGCTGGAGCCCACGCTTTTGATTCTCGCCTCGCAAAAGGCTGAGCAACTCGCAAAAGATGCGATTACAGATGCTGTGACCAAGCGGATTTCCCAACAAGGTGTCGACTTTAATCAGATTGTCATGATCGAGAAAGACAATGAGGGGCGAATTCAGGCATATCAGTTCAACTTTCGAGAGTATGCGCGCATCGTGGGAGAGACCACTTCGCGTGTGCAAAACAAGCTGCAGGAATTTGAGAAGGATAAGGTAGAACGGACGATTCCGTTAGGGTTGGCAACCGGCAACAGCTTTTTAGCGAACATGGGTCCAGAGCTGCCCATCACTTTTGTACCTATCGGGTCGGTGAAGACGAGACTGGAAACGGAGCTGAAAGAGGCAGGCATCAACATGGTGCTGGCTACTGTCTACATCTTTGTCGAGGTGGATTTGCGGATCGTCATTCCGTTTGCGACAGATGAGAAGACCGTAACGACGAAGATACCCATCACCCACTCGCTGATTATCGGTGATGTGCCGCAATACTTGTACAACAATCCGGATGGCAAGCCGGATGTGCCGCGTGCCCAATCAGAGTTCGAGGCACCTCCTGCAAAGTAACGATGGCAGCTTAACAGGAAAAATCCTCTTGCACAATACCGTTGCAGGAGGATTTTTTACGTGTATTGAGTTATTTAGGCGTGACAGAAAGTCGGATGGTTTTCGTGGTTTTCCCTGTTCGGTTCCATTCCAGTAGCGTTTCATACGAATTGTCCGGCGTATCGGGGACCGTGATCTCCAGTGAGGTTTCATGCACCCATTTCACATCGAGGATCGGAAAGACAAAATCTGATGATAATGCCTGTTCTGTCACGACGGGATCACCCCATACGACTGCGGGTTCGAGTGTCTCCGTATGGAGGATCATGATCCTGTTGCGAACCAGCTCCGTTCCTTCATTTCGACCGAGGAGGATCGCCAAAAGTCGTTCATCAGGGGAAAAGGAATGGCTGATCCAAAGACTTCCTTCATGTAAAGAAAGGGACTTGAATGCTTCGTCTTTCATCTGCACAAGCACGTGGTCACACAGCTTTGACCCGCAATTGAATCGGATGTCCCCGTACACGATGCCAGTCAGTGACCTGAAGGCTGTTCCTTGGATTCGGCTGATTTCCACCTGTCGTTCTGATGGGGTGTAGGATTCCAGGAACTTGTGGAGAGGCTCCACCTTTTCAACAGGGATCGAGAGCGAGCCCGAATCCAGGGGGAGCTCGATGTATTCTTGCGCATCCGAGGGAGCGCATCCGGATGCCAGAATGGTCAGGAAAAAGAGGACAAAACACATGCAGAGCCACGATTTCAATGCCACTTCACCTCCTTTGTGCAGCATGATAGTAAGCAGGATCACGGCTCAACCCGAGTAGTCAAACCAGCCTGAATCAAACATATTGACACTGTGTCAAAAAGTTAATAAACTGTAGTCATAAAATTCTTTATTTTTTATTCAGCTTGCGAGGAACTGCTTTTCTCCTATCGATAGGAGAAATTACGACCATAAAGGAGAGCGTCTATGTCAAACCACGACCAGCATGTACAGGCGGGAAATGAAAAGAGCATTCACATGGATTTTTCAAAGGACATGTCGTACGGGGATTACCTGCAGCTTGATAAAATCCTTTCCGCCCAAAAACGTCTATCCGATCATCATGACGAAATGCTGTTCATCGTCATCCACCAGACGAGTGAATTGTGGATGAAAATGATTTTGCATGAATTGGAAGCTGCGATTCAATGTATTTGGGAAAAAAATCTCGATCCGGTTTTCAAGATGCTGTCTCGCGTCTCGCGTATTCAACAGCAGCTGATTCAATCCTGGGACGTGCTGTCCACATTGACCCCGTCTGAATATCTGGAATTCAGGGATAAGCTGGGCAAATCATCCGGCTTTCAATCCTATCAAAACCGACTCATCGAGTTTGCTATGGGCTACAAGAGCCCGCGAGCACTGGCTGTTTTCGAGCATGAGCCGGAAATTCATGCCCAGCTGAAGAAAGCCCTGGAATCGCCGGGCTTGTACGATGCTTCCATCTTCATGCTTGCCGAAAGAGGGCTGCCGATCGATTCCAGCGCATTGAATCGTGACTGGACGCAGGATTATCAGCCAAATGAGAGTGTGGAAAACGCCTGGCTCGCCGTGTACCGGGATGTCAATCAATATTGGGATCTGTACGAGCTGGCTGAAAAGCTGGTGGATATCGAGAACCGTCAGCAGCAATGGCGCTTGAACCACATGTTCACCGTGGAACGCATCATTGGCAACAAGATGGGCACGGGGGGATCATCCGGTGTCCAGTATCTTAAACGAGTCCTGGATCACCGTTTCTTCCCTGAACTGTGGAGTTTACGTACAAAGCTATAAGGAAAAGGCAGGTTCTGGACTATTCGCGCAGACGTCTTAACTCTCGCCAGATAGCACCCAAAGCATTGAAATTCCATTTTCGGTTTTTGCCGTAGAGCAGGTTTGTCACGCCAGTCATCATCGTGAGTTGATCTTCGGTATAAGGATACCAGTTCAGCTCGCGGTTGCGCTTGCCGGGATCATGGATAATGGAGATGCTGTGCGTAAAGGATTGCAGGCTGAGTGGTCCGCGATAGCGGCCGATTCCGCTTTCTTTTACGCCGCCAAAGGGCAGATGTGGATTGGCAAAGCTGATGATGACATCGTTGATGCACACATTGCCGCTTTCCAGCTGTTCCGCCAAATGGCGGGCCCTAGCTCGATTCTCGGACCAGACGGACGCATTCAGGCCGTACGGAGATCGATTGGCCAACTCAATGGCCTCCTGCTCCGTAGAAACACGCATGATGGGTAGGACCGGACCAAAAGTCTCCTCCTGCATGATCTTCATGTCCGGGGTAACATTCGTCAATATAGTGGGTGGCATAAACATGTCATCTGCGGGAAAATTCCCCCCCAGAACGGCTGTTGCTCCCTCGGCAACAGCCTCTTTTACGTGCTGCGCCACAATTTCGCGTTGATCGGGAAAAGTCATGGAGCCTACTTCGGCACCGGTAGGATGGCCTTGGCGCAGGGCTTTTGTTTTTTGCGTGACCAGCTCGACAAAACGGTCGTGCACAGATTCATGCACAAAGACGCGTTCTACGGACATGCAGACCTGACCCGCGTTGGTAAAAGCGCCCCAAACTGCGGCGTTCGCAGCCCGTTCCAAAGGAGCATCGGAGCAGACGATCATCGGGTCTTTTCCGCCAAGCTCCAGTTCAACAGGAATGAGGTGTTCAGCGGCAGCCGCCATGATTTTTTTGCCTGTCCGAACCGATCCTGTGAAAAAAATCTTGTCGGGTCGGGCTGCTACCAGCTCTTGTCCGACCTCACGACCGCCGTGCAGGACACGAATCACCCCTTCAGGGAGAGGGACAGCACGGAATAGCTCTTCGATGATCAATCCTGTGGCGGCTGTTACCTCGGAAGGCTTCAGCACGACGGTATTTCCGGCGATCAACGCAGAGAGGACTGGTATGACTGCAAGCTGGAAGGGATAGTTCCAGGGGGAGATGACTGCTACGACACCCATTGGTTTGTAATGAATGTACGATTTCTTGGGCCAAAGCAGCAGCGGAGTGGGTACCTTTTGCTTGGCCAGCATCTTCTCGGCATGCTTCTCATAAAAACGAATGGTATCGATCGTCACGAAGATCTCGGTCATGTACGCTTCAAAATGAACTTTTCCGGTATCCTGGCTGATGCGTTGGGCCAGATCCTCGCCGTGTTCGACCAAGTAATGACGCAGTCGCGACAAATAGGCGACCCGGTCTGAGAGGGGAGTGGCTGACCAGGCTGGATGAGCGGCACGGGCTTTTTGAACTGCTTGCCTGACCTGATCCGGTGTAGCTTCTTCCAATGAACCCAGGATTTCACCGGTAGCAGGGTTTTGCATAGTAAGGACAGACATAGGTTTACACCTCGCTCATAGGGTACGCTCTAAGATGATTCTAGGAACCGGCTTTTGCTTCTGTCAAGAATAGTTAGAAAAACTTGGCTTATCGCCTAGTCCGATAGCGAAAGCCATAGTTCTTCTCATACTTTCATCCTTTACTGCTTCAGCGAAGTTGAATTTTCTGAAAGTGCAAAAAAGAAGCGGTCATTTCACCGCTCCCTCGCACGTAAGGTTTAACGCTTTTTTAACCGTTCCCAGCGGCGCAAATACGGATAAGGGTCAAATGCCCACTCATTGCCGCCAGTTTCGCGGTACATGCCGTAGTGAAGATGAGGAGGGAATTTGCCCGAAGTCCCAGGCTTTCCATAGCCCGAGCTCCCCACGTAGCCAAGCACCTGTCCCGGCTCCACGATGTCACCCGTCTTCAGCCCCTTCTTAAAGGAAGAGAGATGAGCATAGTAGTGGTACACATTGGACATATCCCGCATTCCGATGCGCCAGCCTCCATAACGGTTCCAGCCGAGCACTTCAATCATGCCGTAGCCCGTGCTGAGCACGGGAGTACCATAGCCGGCGAAAATGTCTGTTCCTTCATGGATGCGGCGTCCTCCCCAGCCGCGTGCTGCACCCCAGGTACTGCGGTAGCTGTAGGTGTAGCGCGGAGGAATGGGAAAGTAGCGTTCATCCAGATCGAGGTGTTGGTATTTGTCATAAATAATCGCAAACTGATGAATCGTTCGGGCCGAACGTCCTCGCTGATAGTAAGACCACAAGCCAATACGAAAATCATCAGGAGTAAACCCGTAGTCGGACAGGAAGTGAATCATGGCTGCCAGGACATCCCGGTCATTGTTGCGATCGGCTATCCCATCACCATCGCCGTCCAGACCCATTCCGCCAAAAAACTGAATCGATGCGGGGTTCGTATCGGTATCATCCGGATTCAAGTCCCCTCCCCATTTCGAGACAGGGATGTCGATCGCGGTCAATCTTTTTGCCGCAGTCTCTGGTTCCGTATTTCGCTTCTTGCGTATTTTCATCGCCCGTTCATATTGATCGATGGCAGCCAGATACGTCCAGGCTATCCCGTATGTGGCTTCCATTTGATGAAATAGCTGGAGTCGCTCCTGCAGAATTGGATCGGCAGGCTTGGCGGATGGAGCTGCGCCTGCCATCTCCAACGGCAGGACAGCGGATGCTACGCACAAGCTGATCGAAATGATGAGGCGGAACACTCTCATGCCGTCTCCCTCCACCCAAGGTAGTTTCCTTTGTAGTTTCTGACAGCGACCGTGAATTATCCCAGATACTTTTTGGAAGGGCTTTTCAACGCTTCCCTGCATCCTGTAATATAAAAGGGAAAATATGTTCGTAGTTTTTGGCTGCAGATGAGGAGTTGAGGGGTTTGCTGTCATTTATTCATACGGCGGACGTGCATCTGGATGCGCCGCTGCAAGCCTTGTCTGATGTGTATGAGCTCAGACAGGATGATTTTCGACGGACGATGCGCCAGATTCGCGATCTTGTGGTGGACAGGCAGGTAGATTTCTGGCTGGTCGCAGGGGATCTTTTGGAATATCACGGAGGACGTCGCTCGACTGCTCTGTTTCTCCGCGATCTTTTTGCCAGCGTAGCTCCGGTGCCAGTATGTATCGCTCCAGGCAACCATGACCCCTGGAGAGCCGATTCTTTTTATCAAAGCCTGAGCTGGCCTGGCAATGTCTACTGGTTCACACCGGAGTGGGGAGCTTTTGAATTTCCGGAAAAATCCTGTGTGGTCTACGGTTGGGGTTTTCCGGAGCCTCATTTCTACGAGTCGCCACTGAACACGTTCCCAGGGAAGCTGGACGGGTACCGGCATCACCTGATGGTTTTGCATGCCCATGTTCTCCATGGAGCAGGGGAAGAGCATCATCCGTACGCTCCAGTCTCCGTACAGGAAATGGCAGATACCGGGATGGATTATATTGCACTGGGGCATATCCACAAGCCCATGCAGTTCTCACATCCTGTCAAAAGGCAGCCATTTGCTGCATACCCTGGAACGCCTGAAGCGATAACGGTCAAGGAAGAAGGAGATCGCTGTGTCCTCTATGGTGAGCTGGACCATACGGGAAAGCTGTTGCTGCAGTCCATTCCGGTCGCCCAGCGCAGGGTGAGCAAAAGAGAAATTACGCTAGATGGTGCCGAGACGATGGAGCAGCTGGTGGAACGGCTGCAATGCGAACTGGCGAACGAACCTGTGGAAAATTTGGTGTACGTCACGTTGACCGGCGAGAGGGCAGCTCATTTCACCCCGGCTATTCCCGTGCTGCAACAACGCTTCCGCCATTTTTTTCTCATTCAATTCCGCGATCAGACCTGGCCGGATGTGGATGAAGAGAAGCTGATCTCGGAAGGCGGTGTACTGGGCAGGTGGCTGGCTAAGCTGGCAGAAACGGAAGCTCAGGCAGTAGCTGAAGAGGAGCGCCAGATCGTCCGGATGGCTCGCAGGGAAGCGTTGGCCCGGATTGGGGGGAATACAGGGTGAGAATCGACGAGCTTCAACTAAAGGGATTTGGCAAGTGGCAGGATGCCGAGTTTCATTTTGCCCCGGGGATCAATCTTTTCTATGCGCCGAATGAAGCGGGCAAATCCACTTTGTTGCAGGGCATTTTCGCTGCACTTTACGGGATGAAGCGCGATTATGTGAAAACTACGCGCTATCTGCCTGAATATGAAAAATACCGTCCGTGGCATCAGGGAGAATACGAAACGATCGTTACCTACCAGTTGGCTGGCAAGACGTATCGGTTGCATCGCTCGTTGTTGAAGGAAAGAGAACAGGCACGCCTGTTTCTCGATCCCGAATGGACGGAATTGACCGATGTGTATCAGGAGGATCGACGCAAGGAACGCAATTTTGTGGAGAAGCATCTGGGGCTTGGCCGCAGCCTGTTTACAGATGTGACTTGGATCAGGAGAGAGCCGCTGACAGCAGGTGAACATCTCATGCCGGCGCTGAAGGCAGAGACGGAGGAAGCCAACCCGATGATTCACAAAATTCTGGGTGAGCTGGATCGAGAGGTGAGCACGATCGGAAAGAAGGAACGGGCGGAAAACACATTGCTGGGCAAGGCATCTACCCTCGTAGCCCAGAAGGAACAAGAACTCCGGCATGCGGAGTCCGTCTCGCACGAGGTCGGCAGGTTGTCCCGGCAGATCGCTGACTGGGAGATGGAGCGGGTGAGGCAGGAGCAGCAGCGCCAGCGACTGCTTCAAGGCAGAGAGCATTGGGCCAAAAAGGATGAGGAATGGCAGAAACGATGGCAGCTCAGCTATACGGCACCGGATGAACAGCAGTGGGTATGGTGGGAGAACAGCGCCCAGTCCCAGGAGGAGCGTAGCTTGCATCAAGGGACGAGACAGGCGCTTAGGCGACTTCAAACGACAATGCAGGATGAGCTTTCCGTGAACCTGTCTAATTCTGTGCAAATCAAGCAGCGAAGAGAACTGGAGCATATCCAGCAGGATTACGAACAGGGCGTACGACTCAGGCGTCACTGGGAAGAGGCTCACATGGAGCTGGCGCGACAGGCTGCAGCATCGAGGCTTTCAATCGGGAGGGAAGCTCGACAATCTTCTGGAGGAGCTGTCTGGCCTTGGGCGATTGCGGTTGTACTGGCGGGACTTGGATGTATTTCCTTTTTATTTGATCAAGCTGGCAGTGGTGGAATTGCTCTGGCATTGGCTTTTATTGCAGCAGGATACGGCTGGTGGATGAAAAGCAAGTCGAAAGCACCACGTAAAGCGACGGACGACGGGAGATCGGAGGAATGGCAGAACATCCAGCAGGAGATCTCTCAGCTGGACGAAAAGCTGGGGATGCTGCTGCGAAAATGGCAAGTGACTGATTGGGATGCGTTTCTGGAGCGAAAAGAAGAGCTGCATCATCAGCTGCGCTCGCACGAATCAGAGCGGTTGACTTCTGAGATCGCCAAAAAAGAGGAAGAAAGCACCTTGTTGCAAGAGTGGGGAAGGAAGGTGCGTACCTGTCTGGCTCGGGAAAAAGAAGCATGGGAAAGTGAGCGCACCAACTGGCAGACGGAATTGTCTCGCAGTGAAGAGCGATTACAGGAGATCAGGGAGCAGATTGCCAAAGCCAATGGGCAGATGGAAGCCCATGAAGGAGTCTTCGTGGCACAAGCCAGGAGTGAATATGAAGACGCGGTGATGAGCCTTGAGCAATTGCAGGTTAGGCGTGAAGCGCTAAAGCTCGCGCGGGATATGCTGCAGGAAGCGCTGGAGGAGTGGAACCGCGACGTCTCTCCTGCTGTAAACCAGCACGCCTCCATGGTGATGGACAAAATTTCGGCGGGCGTCTATCGCGAAGTACGGCTCGATCCACGGGAAGGCTTTGCAGTACGTGTGCTCGAACCCGCCAGAAAACAAATTCTAGAACAGGAGCAGTGTTCGACGGGTACCCAGGACCAACTCACCTTTGCGCAGCGGCTGGCACTTTTGCAGCACGTCAGTCAGCAGACGGAGCCATTGCCCTTGTTTCTCGATGATCACTTTGTTCACTACGATCAAGATCGATTGGAAAGAGCCTTGATGTACCTGCTCGAATTGGGTGAACAGCACCAGATATTCCTGTTTACCTGTGTGGAGCGCGAGCAGCTTTTTTTAGCCAAATGGCTGCGTGCCCATGACAGACATGCCATCCATCAGCTGGCCTAAGGTTTGGGCAAAACCTTTGGAATGGGTAAAGAGGTTGCCCCACCCATGACCAACCTCTATAATGTTCGTAAGGAATAAGTCAGATGAGGAGTGGGCCCTATGTCGCAACGGAAACCCGAGTGGCTCAAGATCAACCTTGTATCAGGCAAAGAACTGGCCAACTTTAAAGAACTGAAACAGACGATGCGGAGCAAGACTTTACATACGGTATGTGAAGAGGCAAAGTGTCCCAATATTCATGAGTGCTGGGCCAATCGGACAGCTACGTTCATGATTTTGGGAGATATTTGTACCCGTGCCTGTAGATTCTGTGCAATCAAAACCGGTCTGCCCACGGAGCTGGATCTGGCTGAGCCAGAACGTGTAGCGGAAGCAGCAGAGCAGATGGGGTTGCAGCACGTCGTCGTGACCTCTGTAGCTCGTGACGATCTGGCTGATGGGGGCGCACAAATTTTTGCGGAAACGATCAAGGCAATACGTCGCAGATTGCCGCTCGCCTCTGTAGAAGTACTGATTCCTGATTTTCTTGGAAACTGGGATTCATTGAAAATTGTGATGGATGCACGACCGGACGTTCTGAATCACAACATCGAGGCAGTACGCCGCATGTCAGACCGTGTACGTGCCCGGGCAAAATACGATCGGACACTCGCTTTGTTGAAAAAAGCAAAGGAGCTGCAGCCGGATGTCCCGACCAAGTCCAGCCTGATGATCGGGGTGGGCGAGACAGTGGAGGAAATTTTGGAGACCATGGACGACCTGCGTGCAGCTGACGTCAATATTATGACAATCGGTCAGTACCTTCAGCCGACGAAAAAGCATCTGGATGTCGTGCATTACTACCATCCCGATGAATTTGCCCGAATGAAGGAAGAAGGCATGAAACGCGGATTCAGCCACGTCGAGGCTGGACCTCTGGTGCGAAGCTCTTATCACGCTCATGAACAAGCCAACGCGGCAAAGGAAACAATCGCTCAAGCCCAATAAGAATGGAAAAGCCACCCATCCAGACCACAAAGTGCAGGATGGGTGGCTTGTTTTACTTCTCATTTAGCGGCTGGAAATGCCGATAGGGGATATGGAGGTATTTTTTGCTTTAACCCCAGCGTGCTTACCATCCGTACCTGTAATGCGTTGAACCAAAGCTCGCACAGGGTGGTTTCCATTCGTACCTGCTACAGAAAACTTGCTGGAACGGCTGGCCAGCTGCGTTATTTCCCTGATGTGTGCTGCGTTGTCGGTCACATGTACTTTATAGTAACGAGGAGAGACGGACATCGCGTTCATTTTCGCCTGTTTTTTGGCTTCGCGAACATTTTTGCCATCTGTCTGCAGACCGACAAGAACTTCTCGGTCCGTTACCAATACGGTTGAGCGTTGAACACCTGGGCAGCTGGAGGTTACATTGCCAACAACTTGTGCCAAAGCTTCGCGGTCAACATAGACATGATTGGCGTTGTTCATGCCCCTGACGCCAGCTGTGTTGCCAGTCGTATTCTTCACGAATTGGGCATATCCCAATTGAGGCATACTTGTACTCATAGTGCCCATTCCGCGGTTTTCTGTATTTTGGTAAATCGAGTGACCTCTCATGCCGCTGTTGTAGCTGTAATTGCTGCCGATATGGCCGTCGGAAAAGGCATTGTAAGGTCGGCTGCCATTGGTAAAGGCGTTGTAGTTGTTGTTGGCTGCTGTACCCATGCCGGCAAAGCTGCCAGCTCCTGCATTGGAGTAGCTGTTGTAGTTCCCAGCATTGTTCTGGGTTCCTCTGCCATCACTGGTACGGTTGCGCAGTCCATCGATACTCAGGCCGTGCATGCCATCGAAATTGCGCACAGACTGGGTGTTTGTCTTGTTCGGAGTGGTGTAGTTCGGAGCTGCGTTATTACCACAAGCAGAAGCCATCAAAGCGATACCTGCAATTGCTGGGACGAGCCATTTCTTATTCATTGGAACACCTCCTACACGATAGAATGTCCACGGAGTCATCGGCGTTTTCGTGGGAATTTTAGTCGATAAGAATTTTGTTGTTGGGTGAAATATGGTAAGATGGTTGTAGTATGCATGTGTGAGGAGGAAGCGGACTTGATTCGCACGCAAGCCGGTACTTATGAAATCATGGAAGAAAATCGTGATGGCTGGAACCCCGAAGCATTCAAGGAGCGCTATAGCGATATACTCGACAAATACGACTACATCGTAGGCGACTGGGGTTACGGTCAGCTCCGTCTGCGGGGGTTTTATTCCGACGCGAATCGCAAAGTGCCGTTCGAGCAGCGAATTTCCGCTTTGGATGAATACCTGCACGAATTTTGCAACTTTGGATGTCCGTACTTTGTTTTGCAAAAGGTAAAAGGTGTTCTGGTAACGGATGACACCAAGTTGATAGATCAATCGGGATTGGATGTAGAAGCTGATTTCCGGCAGGATCAGGGTCGTGACGAAACGATCCAGACAGAGCGCAAAGAACGCCGCCGTTTTCATCCCCGACAAGGCAAACAGGATCGGGCAGATAGAAATAGCAATGGGAATGGACCTGAGCAACGATCAGCGACAGGTCGCAATGAAAGGTCTGACAAGCCCAGATTCAACAAAGAAAAGTCTGAGCGAAATGGACGGGATTCCTCCAAGGATCGGCGTCCGAATCAAGCACGCCCCAATCGCGAACGAGATAAAGTGTCGAGTGGTTCCAACCAACCCAAGCGCGAATCGTAAACCATGTGGCATCGCTTAACCTTTAGATCATATGATTGAAAAGCAAACCAAACAGCCCCTTTTCCTATGGAGAGAGGGGCTGTTTGCTTAATCTCGCTATCATGGGGAGGCAACAAGATCCTCCATTACCGTCAAAACCCGCCGAATCCGCCAATTCCACCGGGTCCGCCGAATCCCCCAATCCCACCGAATCCCGAATACGGATAAGGGTAGGGATAGTACGGGTAAGGGTAGGGATACGGATAGGGATAGGGATAGAACGGGATCACGATGACTTCAGGGCTATTTCTTCTCCCGCGGAAAAAAACGGGGTGATATTGATCTTCTGGAATGGTCTGATAATCCTGTTCATGCGTCATGGCCTGTTGTTGGTGATAGTCAGGTTGATAAGGTTGCATCGTGCGATATGCACTCCTCTCGATGTCTGTATGTGCAGTAGCATTATACGGGATATTTGCCCTAGAGGAGCGTTGTCCCCCGTGAAATGGGCGCCAACACGCCAATGCAAAAAGGGAAGAGCATGGATAGCTCTTCCCTTTCATGAGAACAACAGGATAATGGCTTAAATGATGGTTTCCAAAAAGGAGTGCAGCTCTTCTGCTTCAGACTCGCTCAGGTTAAAAGCGTATTCCAGGTAACCTTCTTCTTTCAAATCGTCGTGTCCAATAATAGCAGAACGGCCGTTTTGGATGTTGATGACGAGTTTTTTGCCATAGAAACGATTGGTTGTCGTAATCGCCAGATCAAATCGAGTAGACTCTGCCATGAAGCTGACGAAGCGGGTTTTGGTTTCCTCCACGTCGTCGTACAAATAGAACAATTCTTGAGACATGCGAATCCCCCTATCTCCAGTTGAAATTTGGTTTGTGCTCTGTGTTGTGCAGCGCACGTACAAAGCGAATCGTCTTGGTTTGGGCGCGCATGACGATGGAATGCGTTTCTACCATGTCGTCGCCAAGGTAACGGACACCTTGCAAAAGCTCGCCATCCGAGACACCTGTTGCGGCAAAGATGGCATCTTCTCCTTTGACCAGATCGTTCAAGGTGAGAAGCTGCTCTGGATTGGCCAGCCCCATGCGGATGCAGCGATCCCTTTCCGCGTCGTCTTGCGGCTTGAGCTGAGCCTGCATGTCGCCACCCAGGCATTTGATCGCAGCAGCACTGATGACGCCTTCTGGAGCGCCTCCGATCCCAAGAAAGAGGTCAATTCCAGTCTGTGGCAAACAGGCTGCGATTGCCGCTCCGACGTCACCATCACCGAACAGCTTCACTCGTGCTCCCTTTTCCCGGACTGCGTCGATAATCGCCTGGTGACGCTCGCGTTCCTGGATGATGACTGTAACGTCTTGTATGCGCTTGTTGTTGGACTCTGCAACGATTTCTATCATTTTATCCACTGGATCGTGGAGTTGGATCTTCCCGGCGGCACGTTTGCCTACGGCCATTTTCATCATGTACATGTCAGGAGCGTGCAGCAAAGTGCCACGATCTCCGATGGCGATGACGGACATTGCGTTGTTATGCCCTTTGGCGACAATGGTCGTGCCCTCTAGGGGATCAACAGCCACGTCTACTTCGGGTCCGTTTGCATCCGCATGACCCAATTTTTCACCAATGTAGAGCATGGGGGCCTCATCCAGCTCGCCTTCACCGATGACCACTGTACCCCGCATGTTGATGGTATCAAACATGGACCGCATGGCGCTTGTAGCGGCTCCATCTGCTTCGTTTTTCTTGCCGCGCCCCATCCAATGGGATGATGCGAGTGCCGCCATTTCCGTTACTCGTACGATTTCCAGTGCCAGTTCGCGTTCCACAAGTGTTTCCTCCCTTATTTCATCCCGGCAAAAATACACCACACCATTGTAACATAAAGTACAAGCAGATTCGTGACAGCGTGTACAAATTTGGTATACTGATGGATGAAAAGAGGTGAAAGCCGTGAGCAATTCCTATCTGCAGGAAGGGGAATTGGTTCTTCTCGTCCTTGTACTCACATTCGTCATCACTATATATTATGCAAAAAGAAAAGCCAAAAAGCGAAAGTAAGGAGAATTCCATGTACGACGTAAATACAAAGCGCATAGATCAGGTTTTTGTCCATATGAACAAGATGCTGGAATTGCTGGAAACACTGAATGATCGTGGAAAGGAAGCCGTCGTAGCGGATGAAGTAGCGGTAGCGGCGATGGAGCGGGGACTGCATCTGTCGATTGAAGCCGTCATTGATGTAGGCAATGCCCTCATCGACGGTTTTATCATGCGTGATCCGGGAAGCTACAGTGATATTGTCGAAATCCTTCGCGATGAGCAGGTGATCGACGAGCATCAGGCACGTGTACTGACCCAAGTGACCGATTTCCGCAAGCACCTGGTCAACGAGTACACCGATGTGCCTGTACCACAGATGCTTGAGGTCGTGCAGGATTCGCTTCCTACCTTGCGTCAGTTTGAACCTGCTGTTCGTGCTTATCTGGACAAAGAGCTGTTTTAGTACAGTGTGCGGATTTTTTATACAAAACGCTTTCATTAGTTTACTAACGTATCGAAATCCGCTACAATAATGTGAAAGGGCGGTGATACGTATGACAAATGAAGGAACATCCACCCGTGATCAAATCTTGCACATGCTGAAGGTAAAAGGATCACTCTCTGTCAGCGACATGGCCGTCGATCTTGGGATCACGGAAATGGCAGTGAGACGTCATTTGAATACCCTGGAGAGGGATAATCTAATCAAGTCTACGCTTGTACGCCAAGCGATGGGACGCCCAACCAACGTATATTCCTTGTCGCAGGAGGCAGATGAGCTGTTTCCTCGCAATTATTCTCATTTGACACTGGATTTTTTGCGTGATCTGCAAGATATAGATGGATTGTCAAAAGTGGAAATGCTGTTCCGTCGTCGCGAAAATCGATTGGAAGAAACGTACCGGACTCAAATACAGGGAGACCTGGAGGAACGTGTAGCCAAGCTGGCCGAACTGCAAAATGATAAAGGGTATATGGTGGAATGGGAAAAGGACTCGTCAGGTGACGGGTACCGCATCCAGGAGTTTAACTGTCCGATCTCACAGGTAGCTCGTGAATACAACCAAGCGTGCAGTTGTGAGCTTTCTCTGTTTCGACGCGTGTTGAACGCCCAGGTGGAGCAGACCTCGTGTATGGCCAAGGGTGGAGAAAAATGCGTGTTTGAGATCAAAGAAGCGAAGTAAGCTGAAAAACAACATCCACTCGTTGCTTGAGTGGATGTTGTTTTTCTATAAAGGAGTGCAGTAGAGTGAAATCATACAATGGCTATCTGCTTGATCTCGATGGGACAATCTACCGCGGAACAGAAGCGATAGAGGGAGCCAAAGAATTTCTCAGTCATCTCAAAGATCAGCACATTCCGTATCTTTTTCTGACCAACAATTCGTCTGCTTCCCCGCAGCAGGTGGCTATTCGCTTGCAAAAGATGGGCATAGATGCTTCTCCCGATGAGGTGTACACCTCAAGCATGGCGACAGCCCAATACATGTCCGAACACGAAGCAGGCTGTACGGTGTACATGATCGGGGAGGAGGGATTGCGCCAAGAGCTTGTTCAGCATGGTTTTGTGTTGACGGAAGAATCGCCACAGTATGTCGTCGTGGGCATTGACCGCACATTTACCTACGAAAAACTGGCGATTGCTGCGACCGCTGTACGTAAAGGTGCCAAACTGATCGCAACCAATCCTGACCCCGCTATTCCGACCGAAAAAGGGCTTCAGCCAGGGAATGGCTCTCTCATTGCCGCTGTTTCAGTAGCAGCTGCAACAAAGCCGATCGTGATCGGCAAACCAGAGCCGATCATCGTCCGCTATGCGTTGGAAAGGCTGGGGACTGAAGCTGCACAGACTCTGGTGGTGGGGGATAACCTGCATACCGATATTGAAGCGGGGGCCAATAGCGGACTGGACAGCCTGCTCGTATTGACTGGTTATTCGACTCGCGAGGATGCAGAAGATCACGCCGTACAGCCGACTTATATCACAGAGGATTTAACTGCGTGGCGGCGAAGAATCAGCAGGGGTGTCTAGACACTCCTCGCGCTGCTTCTGACGATGCGCGATACGACTGGAGGCTGCAGCTGCAATCGCGCCTACGAGATCGTCGAGAAAAGTATGCACACCAGCGCTCTTGTCGTTGAGCTGCTCCAGTTTCCCGTACTTGAGCTTGTCCACATAGCCAAAATTGGTAAATCCGATGCTGCCATACAGATTGACGATCGCCAGGGCAAGCACTTCGTCTACTCCATAGAGCGGTTCATCGGCTTCGATGATAGCCTGGAGAGGCGGGAGAATCCGTTTTTCCTCTGCGAAGATATCCAGCTGGATGCCGGTCAAAAGCGCGTTTTGGACTTCCCGTTTTTTGAGTACGGAATAGACGCTTTCGCGGCAGTATTCCAGGGTTAGATCCGGGATGTAATTTTTTTGTAGAAACATCACGATGTCTGCGATATCATCCAGAGTGACGCCGCGCTGTTTGAGCAGATCGATGACGATATGTAGACAGGACGTACTGTTCAACGGATGATCTTCCATGTTTTCGCCACCTTTCCAGTTATGTACCGAGCAGGCATGAATCTAGTATCTGCATCCAGGTAGGCACCTATCCTACCGCTCTTACATACAATGGGCCATGAGGGTGAAGGTGCGTGAGGAGGTTGGCATCACATGGAGGAAAAAGAATTTTTGGAAGAGGAATACGGATTCGTCATTAACGGATCGCGTGAATCAGGCGCCGGCCGTGTATTGGAAACGGACCAGGGTTTGTTTTATCTGTTTACTGCACCAGCAGGTTACAAATATAAAAGCAAAATGATTCAGCGGGTAAGAAAGCATATCAGCCAGCAGCAGGAGATCGGAATGCTGAAGCTGGTAAAGACTGTCGGGGGTCATACACATACCTTTCATGACGAGCAGCTGTATTATCTGTATCGAGGGATCCGGGAGCTAGAGCTGGAGGACCCTCATTATGCCAGTGGTCAATCATTGGCTCGATTTCACCAATCAACGGCTTCATTCACCGGTGACAAAATTTTTCTTCCCTACAGTTCATTGGGAAGCTGGCCCAGCATGTGGCGGCGAAAGCTCCGCCGATACAACGAATATCGGGATGAACTGGACGATGTGAGGGCAGAGCTTACGGCTATGGATGAGTATTTGCTGACCTGCTATACCTACGTCCATCAGCTGGGAGAAACGGCTGTCCAATATTTGTATGCGGCAGGCTACGACAAGGTCGTAAAAGAGACGGCTCAGTTTGGAAAAGTAGCCTACCAAAATTTTGATCAAGGGTTTATGCTTTGGAATGAAAAGAAAAGCAGACTGATGGCTGGGGAATGGGACTGGGTGTTCGACATGCGCACCCGTGATATTGGACAGTGGTTAAAGGCAGAGAGCAGGCGCAACGGATGGCAGGATGAGACGGCGATCCGCTTCCTCGACGGGTACAACGATGTATCTCCTCTGCTCGATAGCGAATATGCCATCATCTACGGTCTCATGCTGTATCCGGGCCGTTTTCTCAAGCTGGTGGAGTCGTATCATCAGATTCCGGAAGAAGAACGCGCTGATGTAAACGCAGAAGTCTGGCATTCGCATTTGGAAGACGAGCTTGTTCACATGGAAACTGCACTCCGTCGGTATCCTCAGATGATCGCACAACAGTACGGCACGTCCATTCCACACATTGACTGGTTGTGGAGGTTGGAAGATGAAAATACCACTCAAAATCGTGACGAGGCTCAAAGCGAATAAATCCATCGGGTTTAGGCTGATACAGCTGACAGCACAGACACGGCGGTTAATGGAAAAGCGGAAATGCTCGCTGTTGAAACCGACGGCCGTGTCTGTCGCTGTGTCCCAAAAGAAAACCGGTGACAAGGCACTGTCGCTGTTCGTCTTCGTCCACGTGCTGATTGGAAAGGAGCCGTTCCCCTCATGATGAGTACTATACTCTACAGTGTAGTCGGCCTATTGCTGGCAATCGTTGTCATCATCGCACTGATCGCATTCCAAGTTACCTGGAAACTGACGCACCCCAAGCGAAAGCCGCTGGATATGGACCCGAAGGATTTTGGGCTGGAACATGTGGAGAACGTACGATTTTCCAGCAGAGAAGCAGGGATTTCGCTGGCAGGCTGGTATATGTCTGCCGAGCGTGAGACGGGACATTCACGCAAGAAAACCTTGATTTTTTCGCATGGCTACAGTCAGAACAGGCAGGAGCCACATCTGCCAGCCTTGTCATTGGCCGCACAGCTGGTAAAGGATGGCTATGACGTGCTCATGTTTGATTTTCGCAATGCAGGAGAATCGAGTGATGCCTTGACGACAATCGGTCTTCGCGAGCAGCAGGACTTGCTCTCGGCGATTGATTACGTAGAGAGCAGCAGACCGGGACATGCGTTGGGGCTAGTCGGATTTTCGATGGGGGCAGCCACTTCTTTGCTGGTGGGGGGAATGGATGATCGAATTGAGGCGATCGTTGCGGATTCGCCGTTTTACTCCCTGCGAGAATATCTGGAAGAGAACTTGCCAAAATGGACGGGCCTGCCACGATTTCCTTTCAACTGGTTTATTTTGACGCTAAGTCCGATCCTGCTGGGCGCCAATCCACGTGAAGTAAAGCCTTACGAAGCTGTAAAACAGGCGAAAAAGCCGATATTTTTCATTCATGGAACCGGAGATGAAACCGTGCCTTGCCAGAACAGCGAGCGGCTTCGTGCCTTGGCGACGAATGAGCAAACGGAGCTCTGGCTGGTGCCCAAGACGGGACATGTACGCAGCTATGCCCGTTACCCGGAAGAGTACGGGCAAAAAGTGATTCACTTTTTTAACGAGGTTCTTTGAGAATGAAAAAAGCAGCTAAGCGGAAAAATCCGTTAGCTGCTTCTACGCCTGTATCGGCTTAGAATACTTGTTGTACTTCCTTAATACCAGGGATTTCTTCAATCAGAGCGCGTTCAATCCCGGCTTTCAGGGTGATCGTGGATGATGGGCAGCTACCGCATGCTCCCATCAGGCGCAGTTTCACGATGCCATCTTCCACATCGACGAGTTGTACATCGCCACCGTCACGTTGCAGATACGGACGCAGTTTATCGAGTACTTCTTGTACTTGATCCATAACTTCCATGCTACATTCACTCCTTTCCCAGCTTCTCCTTTATTATAATCATTACGCGATGATAAATCCACGCCTTACATGCCTGGTCTACACTTTGGATGGCAATATGCTTCTTGTATGCAGTGTATCCCCTTTTCAACGAAATCACATGTTATAATAGACAAGAAAAAAGAACTTTGTGATAAGGAGTCATTGACGTGAACGTATATCGGAATGTCAAGGAACTGATCGGAAACACGCCCATTGTGGAAATTACACAGTTTGAACTGCCAGAGGGAGTTCGCCTGTTTGCCAAATTGGAGTATTTCAATCCTGGCGGCAGCGTCAAGGACAGATTGGGAATGGAGCTGATCCGGGCGGCAGAAGAGAATGGACAACTCAAGCCTGGCGGCACCATTATTGAACCTACAGCAGGAAATACAGGTATTGGGGTAGCATTAGCTGCGGTAGGCACGGGTTATAAAGTTATTTTCTGCGTACCGGCCAAGTTTTCCGAGGAAAAGCAAGAGCTCATGCGTGCACTTGGAGCCGAGGTGGTCAATACGCCGACAGAACAAGGCATCAAAGGGGCAATTGCCAAGGCACAGGAGCTGGCGGAATCCATTCCAGGCTCGTTTGTTCCACAACAATTTGCCAATCCTGCCAACCCGGATGCCCATTACAAAACGACCGGACCTGAAATTTGGAAACAAATGGAAGGTCAAGTTCAAGTATTTGTTGCTGGTGCGGGATCAGGCGGTACGTTCATGGGTGCAGCTCGTTATCTGAAGGAGCAAAATCCTAGCATCAAAACCGTGATTGTCGAACCAGAAGGCTCTATTTTGAATGGCGGCGAATCCGGTCCACATAAAACAGAGGGCATTGGAATGGAATTCTTGCCACCATTCATGGACACCAGCTATTTCGACGCGATCCACACCATTCTGGATGTCGAGGCGTTTGATTGGGTCAAGCAACTGGCAGCCAAAGAAGGTATGTTGGTCGGCAGCTCTGCTGGTGCTGCAATGGCAACTGCCCTGCGGGAAGCGAAGGAAGCCGCACCTGGTACCAACATCGTCGTGCTGTTCGCGGACAGCAGTGAGCGTTATCTCAGTAAGAAAATTTACCAAGGGGGTATTTAACCATGAGAATCAAAACACGTCTGATCCACGGCGGAATCGAGGGAGATCCGAATACAGGAGCCGTTTCGGTTCCGATTTATCAAGTAAGCACCTACAAGCAAGAAGCAATCGGTGTACACAAGGGCTTTGAATATTCCCGTACGGGCAACCCGACACGCCATGCACTGGAAACCTACATCGCCGAGCTTGAGGGCGGAGCGCGTGGATTTGCTTTCGGTTCCGGTATGGCAGCACTTTCGACGATTCTTTCCCTGTTCAACAAAGGGGATCATCTGGTAGTAGGGGACGATGTATACGGCGGTACATACCGTGTCATCACCCGCGTGTTCTCCCGATTGGGTCTGGAAGCTACGTATGTAGATACGAGTGATCTGAAGGCAGTGGAGGCAGCCATTCGCCCGGAAACCAAGGCGATCGTCATGGAAACGCCAACCAACCCGTTGCTGAAAGTAAGTGATATTTCCGCCCTTGCAGACATTGCGAAGTCAAAAAATGTACTGCTGGTGGTCGACAATACGTTCATGACGCCTTATTGGCAGAATCCACTCGATTTGGGAGCCGATATCGTGTTCCATAGCGCGACCAAATACCTGGGCGGACACAGTGACGTCGTAGCAGGTCTGGTCGTAGTGAAGGACGCACAGCTGGGTGAAGAGATGCACTACGTTCAAAACGCGATTGGCGGCGTCCTTGGACCGCAGGATTCCTGGCTCTTGCTTCGCGGTATGAAAACATTGGGTCTGCGTATGGAAGAACATGAGCACAACGCACGCACGTTGGCGAAGTGGCTGTCCGAGCGCAGTGATATCAAGCGTGTGATTTACCCAGGTCTGTCCGGTCATTCCGGTCATGAGCTGATTCAAAAACAAGCGCGTGGATTTGGCGGCATGATCTCCTTTGACGTAGGCAGTGCGGAGCGCGCCGATGAAGTATTGGCAAAGGTGAAGTACTTTACACTGGCAGAATCGCTCGGGGCAGTAGAAAGTCTGATCAGCGTACCAGCGCGGATGACACATGCCTCCATTCCGGCAGAGCGTCGCGCAGAGCTGGGCATTTCAGATGGTCTCGTTCGCATCTCTGTGGGGATCGAGGACGTACAGGACCTGATCGAGGATCTGGAGCAAGCTCTCTCCTAAAAGCCTCAGGAAGCGAATAGGCAGGTGACCAAAGCGATGAGTGTCGAAGTCAAGGTCTACGGGACAGAACAATTATGTGCGAGCTGCGTCAATCTGCCATCTGCCAAGGAAACAGCTGAATGGCTGCAGGCAGCCCTATCCCGCAAATTCGGGAGCGACAGCATTTGCATCACCTACAGCGATTTTCAACAACCACAGACAGAGGAAGACAAAAGCTGGTCGAAGCGTATTATTGAGGAAGATTTGTGGTATCCGCTTGTCGTAATTTCCGGGGAAATTGTCGGTGAGGGAAATCCGAAGCTGAAGAATATTTACGCGAAGCTGGAGAGCATGGGTCTTCAGCCGGTTGTCGAAGCCGTAGATAGTGAATAAAGCATTCTTATAGCAAACGACCAGATGTTCAGCCTCCCACTCGTGAGGGGGTGAAGCATCTGGTCGTTTTTTTAGTCGTATTTCTGTCCTATGATGCAGACCATCACGTGCAATGGTTAAAATAGTATGGCGGCGTTTTCAGGTCACAGCGGATAAAGTATTCGACGCTTGGGTAAGTCCCGATATGATGAGAAAATGGTTATTCACGATGGATAAAACGAACAAATCTTAGGACTTGCAAATAGTTTTCTTCAAGCACGTTTTCTTCTGAGACAAGAATATCCATAAATTCCCTGTATAGTTGCTGCAGTTCCTCTTGCTCATTGATGAGCTGGACCGCTTGATCATAGGTTGGCTCATCCTTGTACCAATGGATCTCCATCCACGTGGAGTCATCTTCCTTGCTTTTTAAATGGACAGATTGTTTATCTACAAACCTTTCGTAGATGCTTTCGGCTGCTTTCTGGATCTCGAGATACTCTTGCTCCCGGTCAGGCTTAATTCGGTACTTGTATACTTTTACAAACATCGCGGCCTCCTGAGGAACGTCTTGAATCGGTTCTAGCGTGAAGGTTCTGCATTCTTTTGTCGGGTCATATAGTCCTTGATGAAGGCGTAATCAGATGGAGGGACGAACGAATGGACAATCCTTTGGCCCGATATTACGAATTGAAGGAAACACAAAAGCTGATAGAAGAAGAGCTGAATCTGTTGCGCAACGAGCTTCTGGAGGCATATGCAGAAGCGGGAAAAGCGGAAGCAGGGAAGTACCAGCTCACCATCAACCACCAGGAGCGGCGGGAATACAACGATGACAAGGTATTCAACGCACTGCCTGACGCATCGTTGTGGCGGCTCATGTCGAGAGCAGACACCGGCAAAATTGCCAGCCTGCTGAAGCTGAACGTCGTACAGGAACAATGGCTGACAGGGACCTACGAGCTGCGCAAGGTACCCGTGGTACGGGTGCAAAAACGTTAATGGAGCATGAAAGAATACGGTCAGGTTGGGCATGAGGTGTGAGCATGCCCAACCCTTTTTTATTTGGGATTACATGAATCAAGAACCAGCAAAAATTTACTTGTTTCTACTTGTCTTTGTTTACAACAGGAATCCAAAGCTCATTGCGCTGTTCTTCAGGCGGCAGGTAACATTCGATGGCTGGCAGGTAGGCGAGCTCGAATGCAGAGGCTGGCAGCCAATCCGCATAGAAGCGTTGCCAAGCAGATTGCATGGCGTCCGGAGCGCCAGGAACATCGAAGACCACCCATGCTGCTTCTGGAAAGTCGAGCTTGACCATGCCTTCTGGAGGATTTTTTTCAGAGACGATGGATAAGATGTAATCGAACTCCTCATTCCTGCCAAAGTCGCCATCGGCACAGACACCCAAAATCCCTCTGATCGGATGGTTCTCCCGGCGAATGTTCCAGAGTGCTTCAAAAATCCCCTGCTTGCTCGCGAGCTCCCAACGCTGTGGCAACACCTGAAAAGCCTCTTTCATGTTGACCTTTTCGCTGACTCCGACGATCTGAAAAGCGTCCAGTTTTTCTACGCGATAGTTCATTTCCACAGCTCCTTTAATACTGATTTGAAAAGACATGCGTGGATAGTCTTTCAGCTTCGTCCCTCGTGCACGCGCTGCTGTCGGAGTGGCTCCATGCATGCTGTGAAAGGCACGGGTGAATGCTTCGGGTGAGTCGTAGCCGTACTTGAGAGCGAGATCGACCACTTTGATCGGACTATTCTGGAGCTCATAGGCAGCGAGAGTTAGGCGGCGCCGTCTGATGTACTCTGCCAGCGAAACCTCCGTAATCGAAGAGAACATGCGCTGGAAGTGGTAGATGGAGCAGCAAGCGATTTTGGCTACTTGCGAATAGTTGATTTCCTCCGTGAGATGCTCTTCGATGTAGTCAATCACATCATTCATTCTCGTGACCCCATTCATTTTCACTGTCATCCTTTCCACAAATCAACGATAACGGATAGCTCCGATGGTCGCCGTGCATTTTTTGCCGGATAATGCTAGGGAAATCTCTTATTCTTAGAAGAGGCCAAGCGTTCATTGCCTCTTTTGAAGTTTCCAGTAATTTTCGCCAGGATGAGCTGTACCTCCTTGCTATCCTGTGCTGCGTTGATTTTTTGGAGAAACTTCTCAGCATCGTTTCCTTTCAGCATTTTTACCTGCTTGCCTAGATAGTCGAGGAAAATCGTATTGTTTTTGGCAATGCGGTAGCTAAAGGGCTCGTCGTCTAAACGATTTCGCTTGTCAATGGGTTCCATGCTTCCTCACTCCTTACTAAATGGGGTAATCTAATACGACCTGTTGAAATCTTCAGTAAAAAAACATGTGATTATGCTGTTCCCTAAGGAAAGTAGGTGTATAGTCAGAGGAGAGAGTAGAGCTTTACCCTTTGAAACAGAAAAGGAGTTGTACCCGATGAGTCCAATGACGCATTTGCAACAGGCCTATGATCGAGCGAAATACCCATTGACCGGTCACCGAACGAGGAAATCAAAATCCACCTGGATGGCGCACGACTCTTGGAGGTTCTCCCTTATTATCAAAAGACGGCAGCCGAGGTTTGCGCTTTGTTCGACAGTGTTTACCTGTCCTTCTACAAAGGAATTGGCGGTATCGCGGGAGCTATCCTCGCAGGAGACGAAGCTTTTACTACCGAATCCAAGGTGTGGAAAAGACGTCACGGCGGAGATTTGATCAGTCTGTACCCGTATATTGTCAGCGCTGACCACAACTTCGAGCAAAGGAAGCATCGTTTTCCAAAATACTACGAAAACGCAATCGAGCTTGCCCAATTGTATAATGAATGCCACGCGATTGTCACTCGACCCGCGATTCCAGTCTCCAACATGTTTCATGTCCATGTCGGAGTGCCAAAAGAGAAGCTGGAGCCGCTATTGGTCACGATCTACGAGGAGACGGATGTTGCTCTGACTCATTATCTGAGAGATGACAAAGAGACGGGTTGTTACTATGAGGTGAGCATTGGAGATCGCTATGATCAGGTACCCAAGGAAGATTTGAAGAGAGCGTTTCAATTGCTGAATGAGAGAATAAAAGCGCTCCAGGCCTAGTGGACGCTCATCGGACAACAGGTGTTTCGATACCTCGTGCCCAATCCCGGATAAAGGGCTCTTGATTTTCATTGAGAGGGTGGGGGAGGCAGTCACGTTCAAAGAATCCGTGTTCATAGCTCTCTGGTCCTTCTTGCTTCAGCTCACCGTGATAAGATGTCGTATGAAAGATCACTTGCACGCTGTAGACCTTGTCCTTGTTGGGATATTTCTTGTAACCGCGAGGACCAGAGTAAATTCCGAAGAGGGTCGGATTTTCCAGGACGAGGCCTGATTCTTCCTGAACTTCACGGAGTAGAGTTTCCAGAAAGGTTTCCCCAATTTCCATCAAGCCACCGGGAAGACACTACGTTTCGGACGATCAAACGTTACGAGCGCACATTTCTTCACAAAAAAGAAAACCTATCCGGCTAGTGGGCCAAATAGGTTTTTCAGCTATCCCATATGCTTTTTGTACATCCACAGCTGTCCGCTTTTGATTACGCGTGCCATTTGACCGACCAAAGAGACTTTTCCCATGCTGGCAAAGCCTTCTTTTTTCCCCAGCGAACCAAGGAAGCCCTTGTGCTTGAGTGGTGGCAAGGCAGTAGGGAACATTTCTCCCTTGATATCCAGCTTCAGAATCATGGCGATTTGATCACCCTGAAGCTCTGCGGTTTGCGCACTTGGAGCAATTTCTGTGCTGGCGCAATCCCCTACGACATAGACGTTGGGGTGGGAAGGAATTTGATGGTACGAGTTCAGCTTGGCACGTCCAATGTTGTCTTTTTCAATAGGAAGATTTCGCAGTATCGAGTTGGCCTGAATTCCTGCTGTCCAGACGATGACATCGCTCTCTACCGGCTCATTGTGGTTGTAGACCACACCAGGCTCGATACGCGTTACGCTAGCCATCGAAACGAGCTGTACATCATGTTCAATAAACCATTGAGATGCATACTCTTGCAGCTTTTTCGGGAATGGACTCAAAATGCTTTGTCCTCGGTCTATAATCCGTATATTCAGGTCAGGACGGCTCTCGCGCAGCTCGGCTGCCAATTCCACACCGCTCAGACCGCCACCAATTACAGAAACGGTACCATACGGGTTCAGACCGTTGATTGCTGTGTATGTGTTACGAGTGGAACGCATGGATTGAATGGAGCAGGTAAATTCCTGAGCTCCGGGGATATCGTGGTATCGGTCCTCACAGCCCAAACCGATCACCAGCCAGTCGTAGGAGAGACTGTCCCCGTTGGCAAAACTGATCAGTTGCTCATCCATGTCAACTGCTGATACCTCGCCGTATTTCACAGTCAGGCGTGGATCATTGGGAAAGGCGACGCGCAGATGGGATTCTGGCTGTGTCCCTGCAGCCAGAGCATAATACTCTGTCTTCAAACCGTGAAACGGCATCCGGTCTACTAGTGTGATCACTACATCGTCCGGCAATTCCGGGGACAGGACTCGCTCAATAATACGAAGACCCCCGTATCCTCCGCCAAGGATCACAAGTCGTTTCATAGAAGGTCTAGTCCTTTCTTCTGTCCGTTTTTTACAGCACCCATTCTATTTTTAGTTCTCTTTCACCAAAATTGCAAGCAGAATCTTTTTCCCGTAATCTCCGCTGGATTTTTACCGAAGACGAGGTACAATAAAGGTCATGAATATGTCTTGGCAATTGGCAGGTGACAAACGGTGAAGCCCTTGGTAGAATTTTGCGCGAGCAACGTCGCTTCTTACACGCAAGCCGTGGTGGATGCGCTGGAAAACGATCCTGAGCTGGATGTGGACGTACTCGAATACGGCTGTTTAGGCTATTGCGGAGAGTGCTATATGGAGCCGTTCGCTCTGGTCAACGGGAAACTGGTACAAGCGCCGAGTGCAGAGGCGTTGTTGGATAAAATCAAGAAAGAATTGCAGGATGAGGAAGACATCTACGGCGATTTGCCGTTGTAGACGTAAACCAGCTGATCTTGCTTCCTCTTACTATGGCAAAAAAAGAAAAAGCTGATTCCATATATCTTTCCCAAGAGATGGAATCAGCTTTTTTCTTTGAATTAGTGCTCTTTGATTACGTTGTAGAAGGTATCGCGTTCCAGGGCGCGTTTGCCTGCACCTTTGATCAGCCATACCAGCTCATCGACAGTCAGCGCTTGTTGAGTCAAAGCTCCTGCAGCATGGCTAATGCGCTCCTCGATCAATGTACCGTGAGCATCGGAGATTCCCATCGTCAGAGAGAGCTGAGTCAGTTGGGTACCGATGTTGATGAAGTAAGCCTTGATGTGCTGGAAATTGTCCAGCATCAGGCGGCTGATCGCCATCGTTTTCAGGTCATCAATCGCGGAGTTGCGGCGTTTGATTCCAGCTGTTGCTTTGATCGGCTGTACAGCGAGCGGAATGAATACCATGAAGCCGTTGGTGTCGTCTTGCAGCTCACGCAGGCGCAGCATGTGGATCACGCGCTCCTCCAATGTCTCGATCGAACCGTAGAGCATGGTAGTATGGGTTTTCAAACCAAGCTCATGCGCAGTACGGTGTACCTGCAGATACATGTCCGTGCTCGCTTTTTCCGGGCTCATCTTCATGCGATAGCGTTCGGTCAAGATCTCCGCACCGCCACCAGTCAGACTTTGCAGACCTGCTTTCATCAGCTCTTGCAGCACTTCGCGAATGGAGAGGCCGGAGATGCGCGAGAAGAATTCGATCTCTGCACCTGTGTACGATTTGATCGTCACATCTGGATATGCTTTTTTCAGCGTGCGCAGGGTATCCAGGTAGTAGTCGAATGGCATGTGCTGGTTGTGGCCACCTACGATATGGAACTCGCGGATACCTGGATGGAAGCGCGTTTCTACATAGTGCAGCAGCTCTTCCATATTCATGGTATAGGCGCCATCTTCACCTTGATCTCGACGGAATCCGCAAAACTTGCAATGCGCTTCACAGACGTTCGTCGGATTAATGTAAAGGTTTTGCAAAAAGTAAACATTGTCACCATTTTTCTTCTGGTTCACGAAATTGGCTAGCTGACCAATGGTGAGCAGGTCGTTGGAATGAAACAGTGCAACGCCATCCTCAAGGGTCAAGCGTTCGCCGTGGAGAACTTTTTCTGCTACACCGGTAAGCGATTTGTCTTGGATGGCAATAGTACCGAGTGCCATTCCAATCACTTCCTTTCTACTAGTCATAAAAAAATCGGCTTGAAAATCGGACACAAGGGCATCTATATTATAAACTTCTTACCATGCACGAACAATATCATAAGTTCTCCAAGTGTCGACTGTAAAATTCTAACAATTCTCGGCAAAAAGCAACCAAAGATAGGAGAATGGTGGTAAAATTTGTTTGCTATATCTAGGCTATTCTTGTAAGATATAGGTATGTTAGTTCGATCTACTTTTAGGAGGAGCTCCAAAATGCGGGACATTTTACTCGAAAATATCGAACTCCTTCGACAGCGAATGGTTAACTTCGGGCTGGAGTTTGGACTGGATCATCCAAAAGTCCTAGAATACAGCATACAAATTGACAAACTACACAACGAATTAAACCATATCGATCATTCTCTGTCTCAGGCAGTAGACAATACCAATAAGAAACAGTATCGCTTTTTTCTAAGGGAAAACCAAGCGCATTTTGCATAGAGAGGGAGAGCCTCTCTTTTTTTCTTTTGTCTCCCTGCCCAGAAATCGAAGTCCTGCCCTCTGGGGGAGAGAATGGGCTCCGTAAGTGTAGGGGAACCTTGTGGGAGAGGATGCTTCTTTTGTATACTGAGTATAAGGAAGCAGGTGCTCCAAGTGACCTGGCAAAGGAGGGAAACAAGCATGATTACATTGACAGAGCAAGCCAGCCTGAAGGTAAAGGAAATGCTGGCTGCAGAAAATGATCCAAACGTGTTTTTGCGAGTGGGTGTCCGACCAGGCGGTTGCAGTGGCTTCTCCTACGGGATTGGCTGGGATAAAGAGATGAAGGAAGGCGACGAGACCTTCATGCAGGACGGAATTAAAATCGTTGTCGATCAGGACAGCTATCTATACATTAAAGGTACCGAAATCGACTACAAGGAGTCCATGATGGGCGGTGGGTTTGCCGTCAACAACCCGAATGCGATCGCTTCTTGTGGCTGTGGGTCGTCGTTCAAGACGGCGCTGGCCAAGGGCAAGGAAGAGAAGTGCGATTAATCCGAGCATGAACATGGAATAGAGAAAAGAGGACCTTTTTGACTGGCGAGATTCAATTGCCGTCAAAGAGGTCTTCTTTTTCATCTACAGCTTTCTGTCCACCAAACTGGCCGACACTGGCGCAAGCCCAAGCTCCCGGCTCCAGATGGATAGCTGTCCGATATGATGGATTTCGTGAGCGATCAGGTGGCGCAGAATATCGCCTTGTGCATAGGGCTGCTCATTCCAGGAGATGTGAACCATTTCGCGGTCCAGCTCGCTCGACCAGCCTTCGACAAAGGGGGCGACCTCCTCTAGCCAGGTATCAGACAACTCCCGGATGAGCTGGAGAGTCTTCACTTTTTCAAAAGGCACCTGCACGTCCGGCTTCCCCTGAATGCCGCGAATCCAGCTATACTCCACGTCCGCAATGTGATAGAGGGTATAAAGAATGCTGCCTGCCCCACCGATGCGATCTCTCAGTAATTCCTCGTGCGAGAGCTGTTTGCATCTTTCAAACCACTCCCTCCGTACCTCCCAGTTGTAGCGAAAAAGAACCTTCAAAGGAATCACTCCCTCATCATCTTTCTACTAGTGTAAGCGATTGGCGAAGGACTGTCTGGGGGATTTTGGAACCTGGCTGTATCGTACACGCTGTCCTCCTCGTATTTACCAGCGAATATCCATTAGAGGAGTGCGACGAATGATGATGGAAGAAACAACCGCGCAAAAAGGGATGCTGCGTCTCGGCATAGCCTCACTTGTGATCGGGATCTGGGCAGATTTTCTGTTCTTCGGCAAGGATATTGGAATCTCCTATATGTTGTTTGTCTTCAGCGTCTATGCCTTGTTTTTTTGGCAGGCGAAACAGAAGAGCATGCTGGTTCTCCGGCGTCGCCATCACTTCGCCTGGGGGTTATCGCTGCCGATTCTTCTGCTTTCCACGACCTTTCCCTTATTTTCCAACACGCTGTTTCACTTCATCAATTGTCTGCTGATTCCGTTCTTGTTCATCGTCCAGACGATTCTGCTGACGGAAAGCAATCGCAAAAAATGGTACACACTGGACTTTTTGGGCGAGCTGCTCGGGATCGTGTTCATTCATACCCTGCGGCATGTGAGGACACCTTTTTCAGGAATGAAGGAGTGGCTCAAAAGCAGAGTCGATCAAAAAAAGTACGGTGTCGGATTGAAGGTCGCCACGGGAATCGGAATTTCACTTCCTATCTTGCTCGTTGTGCTGTCGCTTCTGTCACAAGCAGACGGGGTGTTTGGTTTCTATCTGAGTGAAATTCCTCGGGTACTGCTGTCCTGGACTTCATTTGAGACGTTATGGCGACTCTTTTTAATTGCGCTGGTGGCATTGGGGCTGTTCGCCTATTTCCATGCGCTGATGGAAGAGCGTGAGGAGCATGTCGAGATCCCGGATCCTACCCGCGAAGAGCAGAAGATCGTCTGGGATGGGGTTATCATGGTGACAGTCCTGACGATGATCAATATCGTGTACATCGCGTTTACGGTGATACAGATCTCCTATTTGTTCACGGGAAACAAAATGCTTCTACCTGCGGGGATGACATACGCGGAGTATGCAAAAAACGGGTTCAACGAGCTGGTGATGGTCACTCTGATCAACTTCGCCATTCTTTTGATGACCATGCATTTTGCCTCCCGTGCAAAGCGCTTGCTGTATCGGTTGATTCAAGGTCTGCTCAGCCTGTTGACCGTTGGTACCGGATTCATGCTGTTCTCTGCGTATTTCCGCCTTTCCTTGTATGAAGCGTACTACGGGTATACCTATTCGCGCCTGCTGGGCCATGCGTTTATGATCTTCCTGGCCGTCTTGCTGGTCATCTCGCTGGTCAAGATCTGGCACGACAGATTTTCCTTGATCCAATCCTTTGCGATTGTTGGACTGGCTTCCTACGTTCTCTTGAACTATGTCAACATGGATGCCATCATTGCCAAAAACAACATTGCCCGTTATCACGACTCAAAGATACTCGACATCGATTATCTGACAGAGCTGTCGTATGACGCAGTTCCGATCATACTTTCGCTAGCAGAGGATGAGAGGGTTGGGAGCGAGGTGGTTTCCAAGCTGGAGAGGCGAATTGCAAAGCTCCCAGCGAATGACCAATGGCAGTCCTTTAATTTTTCCACCTATCAGGCAAAAAAATGGGTGAGCCAGTCAGCAGGAAAATAGCCAGCTTTTTTCGAAGGATTCATCAGGCAACGGATCAGGGAAGGGGGGAAGGGCGTGGAGATTGGTCTCATCGCAACGATCATTGCAGGAATCAGCGTTATTGCTTGGCTGCTCATTCACACTTTGTTCGTGCAAACGACGGTTGTGGACATGAACCATGCCCGACTCCCGGCCTTGACCATTGTCCATATCTCGGATCTTCACGGCCGTACCCGTTTTCTCAACGGTTCCTTGCACCGTCTCATCAACGATTGGCAGCCCGATCTGGTATGTGTGACGGGGGATTTGGCGCAGCATCCAGAGCAGCTGGAGGGGGTCATGAAAGAAATAGCCAGGATACGGGCGAAAGACGGGATCTTTTTTGTGCCAGGCAATTACGAGCGGGAAGAGCTGCGAGGCTTTCGAAAAAGAAAGTACCCGAAAGACACGTATAACAGGATGAAGCAAGTCTGGCAGCAAAGCATGATCGTACTTGAAAACAGTGGTGCCAGCCTTTCCTATCATACGGGGAAGCTCGAGGTGTACGGCTTTGACAACTCGGAGTACGGAAATGAGCGCTATACGGGCGAACATGACGGAAAGGGAAAAGAGAAGGCCTTCACCCTGTTTCTCGCGCATTCGCCAAACATCATTTCCTCTATAAAAAGACACGAACTGACTGCTGATTTGCTGTTGACGGGTCATACACACGGCGGACAAATCCGGATCCTGGGCAAAACGGCAGGTGCTTACAAGCATTTTCACATCGGTGCCAAAGCGGATCAGCAGGTCGGGATCTTTGCGATTAGCCGAGGTCTCGGAACGACGAAAATACCGGTGCGCATGCATTGTTTTCCGGAAGTCACCATCTATCGCATCAATAAGGATGAGAAAAGATAGAAGTTCACCAAACCTTTGCCAGTTTGTCATGATTCGTTCACAGCTTCCCATATATTGGACATCAACTGTTCAGTACAATGGAATTGTAAAGATTAGAATAAGATTTTAAGAAAGAAGGGTCTCTTATGAAAATGAAGTGGGGTTTGCTGGTGTCGGCAGTAGCCGTATCCGCGATGTTAATGACAGCATGTGGTGGAGAAACAAAAGACCAGGCTGCCAGTGGCAACGAGGCTCCCGCTGCGGCTTCTTCTGGAACACAGGTAAACATCGAAGCAAGCAACTGGAAATTTAATCAGGATACATTTGAAGTAAAAGCTGGCGAAGAATTCACCATCAACTTCAAGTCCACAGAGGGTTTCCACGGAATCGGAATTGAAGGCCTCGATGTAGATTTGCAAAAGGACGGCAGCAAAACACTGAAAGTAGATCAGCCAGGAGAATATAAAATCTTCTGTAACATCACTTGCGGTCCTGACCACGGCAAGATGGTTGCCACACTGGTCGTGAAGTAAGGCTACAATCCGATAACCTTGTTACCAAGCACTTTGTCCGTCATCGGGCAGGGTGCTTTTTAATTTTTATACATATTTTACCTTGAATTGGTGCAAGGTAAGAAAGCAGGTTTGCAGGAAGCGAACAGGTCGAACATGGAAGCAGGAAAAAAGGAGATGGATGGACCTGGAGAAACAACACTATTACGTCACATTGCAGTCCGGGACGACGGTTGCCGAGATCCGCAACGTCAAAGGTTCTTCTACGTACGACTATGAAATCGAGGCGACTGAAGTAGAAGTAGGGGTGTTGCGTGATTTGTTCAACAACTGTATTCATGGAGATTTCATGATGTGGATGCATGGCCACACACTTTGGTCCGATATGCCAGACCGGGACAACGATGAATACGATGACAACCTGCGCGCGATTTACCAGATCATTTATCAGAACGGGACCCCAAAAACCAGAAACGATCTGGAGGAGATGGGAATCGTGAAGCTGTTTGGATTGGATCGAGAAGAGTTAAAGCCTTTCTAATCGTATCGGTAATAAGCTCTCAAGCGTAATCAGTCCGATGCCTCAAGCAAGCCCCCCTCTAAAACATGCTCTTCTAATTTGAGCGGGGCCCCAGCGAGGTTTTCTTCGCATTGCTTTCCTGTGACCTATTTTTAGAACCAAACAAAAGTACAAGGAGTGAAAAGAATGAAGCATTGGAAACAAGGAATAGTAGCAACTGTGCTGTTGATGGGGATGGTGATGCCTTTCGGCGCTCAGGCAGCTGATCATCAGGTACAGCCGAAAGCAGGTACATACACATCGGTTCCCGAGCAGGAAAATAACCATCACGGTCACCATAAATTCCGCATGCGTATGAGCGCCCACCAGAAAATGTACATGACGCTCCTGGCAGAAAAGTACACACCGTCCCAGGTAGCGGAATGGCAAACTGTACTGAAAGAGCGTGAAAAGCTGATCACCGAGCTGAAAGCCGCACGAGAAACATCTGGTCAGGAAGAAAAAGTAGAGGAAAAAGGAAAAGCGCCGGAGTCCGCTGATCGCAAGGAGAAGCAAGGCGAGGATACAAATCGACGTGCGAAGATGGAGAAGTTCAGAAAGGTGCATGAAGAGTTCGATACGGCAATCGAGACCGAGGATGCGGCGAAAATCAAGGAAGTGCTGCCAAAGCTATTGGAGCAATTGAAAGCCAAGAATGAACGGATGGCCAAGAAGCTGGCAGAGACCAAAAAATAAGGTTGGACACCGACAGGACGTACAAGCTCATACGTCCTGTTTCTTTTGCTGTTCAAACGCATTCCACTCCTGCACGATGACGGTTTGTTCCGCACTGCACCCGGGACACCAGCAGGCATGCAGGCATTGGTGGTGGATAAAATCTGCATATCCGTTGTCCAGCTTGGAATCGTCAATCTCCCGGTACGGACTGTAGTCGCCGTAATAGTCATACAGGCGCCCACCATCGATCAACGGCTGCTGGCAGCGGGGACACTCCTCCTGCAACGTATCAAAGCCATTGCAAACTGGACACAGATGACTCATGGTGTAAACCTCCCCGTGCTTTCTTTTCTTTTACTGTGTGCGATGGCGGGAGGGGATATGCAGGATGAACGGACCGTTTATTTGGTTTCGATCCCCCGATGAGAGGGGACGTTTTCAATGAAAAAAAGCCTGCGCTACTCTAGGCGAGTGGCAGCAGGGCTTTAGTGGAGTTCGTCTAGTCAGAATGTAGAGAAATCTAATTCTACGTGTACAATTACGATTTGAAATTATCCATGCTGGAAGAGTGCCCAGGCTGTAATTTTGCGTTGGGGTTGATGTAGGCAATGGCGTTATTGACGGCAGTAGGAGCTTCACCGAAGCCGACTGCAATCAGCTTTACTTTACCTGGATATGTCGCGATGTCTCCTGCTGCGTAGATGCCTGGAATATTCGACTCCATGCGGGAATTGACCACGATCGAGCCTTTTTCCAGTTCCAGTCCCCAATTTTTGATGGGGCCGAGGGAGGAGATGAAACCAAAGTTGACGATGACAGCATCTACTTCGAGATCCTTCAGCTCTTTGGTTGTGCAGTGTTCCAGGGTGATGCGTTCAATATCGTTTTCTCCGTGCAAAGCAGAGATTTCATAAGGAGTTGTTACGTTCACTTTGGAAGACATCAGCATTTCTACGCTGTGCTCGTGAGCGCGGAATTTGTCCCGGCGGTGAATCAGCGTCACTTCCTTGGCGATAGGCTCCAGCATCAGAGACCAATCCAAGGCAGAGTCGCCACCACCAATGACGGCTACGCGCTTACCTTTGAAGGAGTTCAGATCGGTGACAAAGTAGTGCAGATTGGATTTTTCGTAGTTGACGGCGTCTGGATGCTCCAGTCTGCGCGGCTCAAATGCGCCTACACCTGCGGTAATAATCACCGTTTTAGAGTAGTGGATGCCTTTGTCGGTCGTAATCTCAAACACATCCTGATCATTTTTCACCACGTTTTCCACTTTTTCCTCAAGACATACGCTCTGCTGGAATTGGGAAATCTGGTCTTTCAGATTATTGATCAGATCCTGGGCCAAAACCTTAGGAAATCCGGCTACATCGTATATGTATTTCTCCGGATACAAAGCAGAAAGCTGCCCGCCAAGCTGAGGCATGCTTTCGATAATTTTTACACTAGCTTGTCGCATTCCGCCGTAAAAAGCAGTAAACAAGCCGGCAGGTCCGCCGCCAATGATCGTGATGTCATAGACTTGCTCGTCCTTTTGCAGAAAATTCAATCTCAGCACCTCCGAAATATTCTGAACAAACTCCTTCCTCATTATACCTGTACTTCCAATTGAAAAAAAGCGCCAACGATGAAGGTTTTCTGGAAAAGAGAATGCATGCTGGCAAGCTTTTGGCAGAGCCCGAAATATTCAGATCATACAAAAAAGCCTTGCAAAAGCGAATCACTGCCGATATGATGGGAGTGACTGTAAAAAAATTGTCACATTTTGCTTCGATCAAGTTTGTGCATTTTTTCACAGGTAGGACGTTCAAAGTGACAGGGCAATTATTCCGTTCATACGTATGTAATCATGATGGGCATCTTACTACTAACTAATCAAGTGAAATTTCGCACAAACTTCCACCAAATACCAAACAAACGAATGGAAGGGATACCATGAGCACACCCAAAATCCTCATCCTAGGTGCAGGCTACGGAGGATTATTAACCACTCTGCAACTGCAGAAGAAGCTGAATTACAACGAAGCAGAAGTTACTTTGGTAAACAAGCATAACTACCACTACATCACAACCTGGCTGCATGAGCCGGCAGCGGGCACTTCTTCGGCAGATCATGCACGTGTCAATCTGGAAGGCATCATCAACACAAACAAGGTCAATTTTGTCAAAGGGACGGTTCAATCCATCCAATCAGAAGAGCAGACTGTCACTTTGGAAGGCGGAGAAGTCCTTTCCTACGACTATCTGGTCATCGGACTGGGCAGCGAGCCTGAAACATTTGGCATCGAAGGCTTGAAGGAGCACGCTTTCAGCATCCGCAGCATCAACGCTGTGCGCCACATTCGCGAGCACATCGAGTACATGTTCTCCAAGTATAAAAACGAGCCGGAGCGCACCGACTACATCACTTTTGTCGTTGGGGGAGCAGGCTTTACCGGAATCGAGTTTTGCGGCGAGCTGGGCGATCGCATCCCTGAGCTGTGCGAGGAATTCGACGTCGATCCTTCGCTCGTGAAGGTGTATTGCATCGAGGCGGCTCCGACAGCTTTGCCTGGCTTTGATCCAGAGCTGATCAGCTATGCGATGGAAGTTTTGGAGCGCAAAGGAATCGAATTCAAAATCGGCACACCAATTAAGCAATGCACGCCGGATGGTGTCCTGCTGGCGACCGGTGAAGAGATCAAATCCAAGACCGTCGTCTGGGCGGCAGGTGTTCGCGGCAACAGCATCGTGGAAAAAGCAGGCTTTGAAGTCATGCGTGGACGCGTCAAGGTAGACGAATTCTTGCGTGCGCCAGGTCATGAAAATGTGTTCGTCGTCGGAGACTGCGCCCTGATTTTCAATGAAGAAGGCCGTCCTTACCCGCCAACGGCACAGATCGCTGTACAGGAAGGCGAAACCCTGGGTGACAACCTGGTCGCTATGCTGCGCGGCGAGCTGCCGCATAAGTTTACCCCTCATTTGCAAGGAACCTTGGCTTCCTTGGGCAAAGGCGAAGGGATCGGTCAGGTAGGCTCGAAAAAGCTGTTTGGCAGCACGGCAGCGATGATGAAAAAAGCGAGTGATCTGCGCTACTTGTACAAAATCGGCGGCGTTGGCCTCGCGATGAAGAAAGTCAAGCTGTAGAGCCATGCGTCATGCGAGTGTACAGGTCAGAGGATTGATGACCAGAGAAGAGCTTGATCGCTACAATGCCTTAATGGAAGTAGGCGGGTTTCTGGAAGAGCAGCACAGACACGACCTGGCTTGGCATGTGCAACGCGAAGTGGACATTTTGATCTTGCCCGCGATAGAGCGGTTGAAGGAAAAAGGGCGTGAGCGGGACAGAGAAAACCTCCGCTATATGATCGACAATGGACTGTTGGATGAAGACGACGAATAGACACATGTGCCCCCGACCTTAGTTCGGGGGTTTTGCATCGAGAAGGAGTGCGAAATAGATGAGAGCAGGCAAGGTATGGCTTGGTGCATGCGGAATTGTGATTCGCGGTGAAGAAGCACTGGTTGTGAAAAAGGCGTACAGCGGTTTGAAGGGGCAGTGGTCGTTTCCAGCGGGGTTTGTCCAGGAGGGTGAGACAGTAGATGTGGCTGCCGTTCGAGAGGTCTTGGAGGAGACAGGCATCGAGGCGATCATTCGTCACGTTGCTGCGATCCGCTCCGGTGTGATTCGTGAAAGCATCAGCGACAACATGGTGGTCTTCTGGATGGATTACGTCAGCGGCGAACCGCGTCCACAAGAAGGAGAGATTCTGGAGACGCGGTTTATGCCCATCGAAGAGCTGTTGACGCATCCGCTTTCTTCGACTTACCTGAAGATCATCCTGCCCAAATACAAGGAACGGGAGAGCGGGCTGAGCGGGCAAAGCCACGACATCGATCCTGTGTTTTCCTATACCTCGTACAAGATCTTCAAATGACAGGACTAGGGGAGAGAATTATCGATTCGAACGGGTGTTGGCTCTGATGAGACGTAAAACCTCCATGCAAGTGTCCAGATCTTTCGGAGCAATGCCTTTCACGGATTCGGCGATCGTCTGTTTGACGACCCCGATCAAGGCTTCTTGCAGCTCCTTTCCTTTGTCAGTCAGGAAGATGAGATTTTTTCGTTTATCCAGGGAATCCTGGGCCCGATAGACCAAACCTCGCTTCGTAAGCGTATTGATAATACGGGATGTACTTGGCTGGTCACGCATGGTTGCTGTAGCCAGCTCCAGCTGGGACAAGCCATCCTTTCGCCATAGCTCATTGAGGATGATCCATTGCTCTGTGGACACTTTACCGGCTGATTGGTTGAATAAAAAATCAAGAAATTCAGAGAATGACGTAGATAGAGAAAGATGATATCGCTTACATCCGCGGTACTTTTGCTGTTTTAGGGATGAAGCTGTTTGAAAAAAGAAAAAAACAAATGTTATTATTGAATTCATCTAAATAATCAGAAAATACATGCAATATTTGCCAGCGCATGAATTGGAAAGGGGAGATCAGCATGAGAACGAATCAAGAACAATGCCCATACTGCAAGGGAGAAGGGTACTTTCAACTGCTGCTGGGAGGAACGGAGAGCTGTCCGGGGTGTGAAGGCACAGGGGAATATTCCCTAAAAGAGACGGTAACCTCTGGAAGCAAGTAACGAAAGAGATCAAATGGAATTGACAGGCCGATCGCATTTCGCGATTCGGCTTTTTGCTGCGCGCTTGGTGGTATTGACCTGTTCCACTGATTTCGATACACTGAGATACGAAAACAAGCCATCTTTTTTCAATAGGTTCGTCTTTCGGTGCAAAGATAGGCAGGAGGTCTATAGGTCCATGAGTGTGCTGCAATTTATCGTTTCCATTGTCCTCTTCTCCGTTCTTGGCTTTGGGATCGGATTTATTTTTAACATGATTTTACGTACAACCTGGTTTCCTGTTGTCATCGCGATTGGAATATTGGTAGGCACTCTGATTTTCCAGGGCATTGTTCCAGGCATTTGGGATGCTATTATTCTGGGCTGCGGAATGATCGGTACGATTGCCAGCGGCTGGACGATTCAAACGCTTCGCAAAAAAGGATATCGGATGTTTTAACAGCGGACAGGCCTTGAAAAAGGCTTGTTTTTACTTTCATGCAAATGGAAAGATCACAAAAAAACCGAATATTTCTGTAATGGAACAAAATTTGTGTATATTTTCCTCCTCCTCGGGACATGACTAGAACCGAGAGGAGGTTATCAGAAATGAATGGAAAGCGGATAGTAAGTATCCTTATGCTGAGCGTCATGTTCTTGAGTGGCTTTGCCAGCGACGGGTACGGCTATAACGCAGTAGGAGATGGTCTGAGAGCCAACTCCGCGTTTGGAATCAAGGAAGTCAAGGAAGGTCAGCGAGTCGTCAAAAAGCGGAATGTATCCGCCAGCTCACTCACACAGGTGATAGATAAAACGGAAAGCATGCTGGATCAATATCCAAAAGTGCGTGTTGTTGCTACAGGCTATTACGCCGGAGTAGAATCTACCGGCAAGGACCCATCGCACCCGTCCTACGGCATTACCTATTCGGGTGTCAAAGTGCGAAGAGATGATTATTCGACGATCGCTGCTGACCTGCGTGTCTTCCCACTGGGGACGATTCTGTACATTCCTGGTTATGGGTACGGAGTTGTAGCCGATAAAGGAGGGGCCATTCGCGGAAACAAGATTGATCTCTATTTCGAGACGAAACAAGATGTGTATAAATTGTGGGGGAAAAAGTCCGTAGATGTCTACGTGGTAAAGAAGGGAGAGGGCAAGGTCACAGAAGCCTTCCTCAATTCTCTGAATCAAAGAGGAGTAGCCGCTATGGCAGACCCCGTCCAGTAAGAAAAGGAAAAAACGTTCAGGGCAAATGACAATCGGCCTTGGACGTTTTTTTGTACTGTTGGAAAGTATAGGTGCACGCGTACCCTTTGGGTATCAAGGCTCGCCAAAAGCTTGGCGTAGGCGGATTATCTAATGTTCGCTGGGGTGAAGGAGAGAGACCAGCTGCTCCAATCCATCGAGAATGCGAGGAGATGGACGACAGTAGAGCCCTTCCTCCAAGAGATGGACCTGGCCTAGACGGATGGCCTTCATATTCTGCCATTCAGGTCGTTCTGTAATCATGCTTGGCTTGATTCTTTTCAGCTCGATTCCGCACCAGACTACACAGATATGATCCGGGTTTCGCTCCATCACCATTTCACGTGTCGCCTTTACATTGGCGACCGGATAATCAGCGAAAATGTTTGTGGCGCCCGCGCATTCACTGACATCCGTCAGCCAGTTTTCTCTGCCAGGCGAATAGATCGGGTTGGGCCACCATTCCCAGTACAGAGCTGGTTTCTGTTCATAGGAGGAGGTTTTTTGCCGGATGGTTTCCATTTTTTCGTCAAATTGAGCCGCAAGTTCCTCTGCTTTTTGCTGTGTTCCTGTCGCTTCTCCGACAAGCCGGATATCATCCGGTATTTCCCCGATACGAGAGGGGTTCAGGACGATGTGCGGAATGCTGCGAGCGCGCAACGCATCGATATTGGCTTCCATTCCCGGAACGCTGAGCGAGGCGACCACGAGATCGGGCTGCAGTGCAGCCACCCGGTCCATATCAATCGTCAGGTCAGGACCGACTCGCGGCAGATGCTGCCATTCAGCAGGCCAGTCAGAATGATTATCGAGCCCGACTACCTGCTGGCCAAGTCCCAAATAGTAAAGGATTTCCGTATTGCTCGGACAGATGGATACAATACGCATGAACCTTCCTCCTTCAGGGCATTTCCTAGAAAAGCGGATGGACGAGCAGTGCGACTACAACGCCCAGCGTACCGCCAATCAGAACTTCAATGGGCTGATGTCCGAGCAGTTCCTTTAATTTTTTTGCCTTTTCCTGTGCAGGGCGTGCTCTGAACACTTTCATGTTTTCCAAAAGGTGATTGAACTCATCAACCAGCTTATTGAGCACGGCAGCTTGCATCCCGGCATGACGACGTACCCCAGCAGCGTCAAACATGACGATGACTCCCAAGATGGCGGAGATGGCAAACATATTGCTGCCAAAGCCTTCGCGCAATCCTACTGCAGTGGAGAGAGCAGTGACGGCAGAGGAGTGGGAGCTGGGCATGCCGCCCGTACTAAACATCAAGGACCACATCCACGTTTTGGTGGTGAGAAAATGCAACGGGATTTTGATGAATTGGGCAATTCCTATGGCAAGCAGCGCAGCCCACAAGGGAAAGTTATCGAGAAAGTCATTTGCCACAGAATTCCATTCCTTTCTATGTACGCTTCTAGGTTTATTGTAACAGATGGGCGTATGGATCATCCGTTAACTTTATAAGAAAAAGCTTGATCTTTTTTAGAGAGTGCGTATGATCGCTCACGCATTCGTCAAAAGTGTTGATGCCCTTTTTACTGGATGTCAGCGAATGACAATCTGTGATACGATGAAAGTGAACAGGGGAAACGGAAGGGGTGCATGGGATGCATTTTCCCGAGCAATATCTTCAGTTCATCGATAAGTTCAATGCGGGCGAGTATTACGAGTGCCACGACCTGCTGGAGGAAATCTGGATGGAGGATAAATCAGACAAGTTCCTGCAAGGACTTTTGCAGCTGTCTGTCGGCCTATACCATCTGGAGTACGGCAATATTAAAGGTGCTCGCTGGATGCTCGGCAACGCGCGCAAGTATCTGTTGCGCTATAGTCCCAATCATTGGGGCCTTGATGTCCATGACGTGATCACATACATACAAACCTGTGAGGCTACACTTCCTGATGTCGAAGTCATTCCTTATGCCCAAGCAAAGGCCATCTCGTATCCTACTTATCGTTTGCGATTAGACACTAGCTAGTGAAAAAACAAATGCGATGATAATTGTATCCTAACTTAGGGAAAGAGGGAAGAGTATATGAAAGTAATCGTGGAAAAACGGATGCAGCTCGTGAGCACCGAATGTGACGAACTGATTGTTCCTCTATGGAAAGGCGAGTCTTTAGCGCAGGTTTACCCGGAGCTGAATCAGGCTTTTGACGGCGGTTTGGAAGCGCTTCAAGAGAACAAGGAAATAAGTGGCGATGCCAAAGCTGTTGCGGTGATCCACGGAATGGGCAGAATAGCTGCGAAAAAGCTGATCGTCATCGGCATGGGCGAACCGGAGAAATTCGATTTTGTCGCTGCTCGCAATGCGTGGGGAAAAGCGGCGAAAACCGTCCTTTCCAAGGGAAGCAGCAAAACGGTAGCCATCGATCTGCCGACGACAGACAGACTGGACGCGGATCGGGTAGCGCAGGCGGCGACAGAAGCATTCGGGCTGGCTGACTATCATTACGAGGGATACCGCAAAAAAGCGAAGCGTGAGACGGATTCAGTCGACAACGTGCGCATCCTGGCTTCAGAAGATGCCAACGAAGTGATCAGCGCAGGCGTTGGGCGCGGATGGGCCTTGGTTCAGGGCACGAATCTCGCCCGTACTCTCGTGAATGAGCCGGGTAATTACTTGCCACCTCGCGTTTTGAAGGATGCGGCGGTGGAAGTGGCTACACGCCATGGCATGCAGGTTGACGTGCTGGAAAAAGCAAAGCTGGAGGAGCTGGGCATGGGGGGCGTCCTCTCCGTCGCACAGGGAAGTGTGGAGGAGCCTTACGTAATCGCCATTCGCTACCAGGGACGGGAAACCTGGGATGATGTGATCGGCTTGATCGGAAAAGGGGTTACGTTTGATACAGGCGGCATCTCCATCAAGCCGGTCGCAGGTATGGAAAATATGAAGTCGGACATGGGCGGGGCAGCAGCGATGATCGGCGCATTGGAAGCGCTGGGTCAGCTCAAGCCAAAAGTGAATGTGCTTGCAGTCATCGGTACGGTCGAGAATATGCCATCGGGTTCGGCGTTCCGACCAGGAGATGTCATCACCACGATGAGCGGAAAAACCGTGGAGATCATCACCACAGATGCAGAAGGCCGTCTGGTTCTGGCAGATTGCATCACCTACGCCAAGGAGCAGGGAGTATCCTGCCTGATAGATGCCGCTACCTTGACGGGTGGAATTGTCGTTGCATTGGGGAACTACTGCTCCGGTGCCATGACCAATAACCAGGAGCTGGTGAACGAGCTGCTGGATGCTGCAGAGGTAGCGGGTGAGCGTTTGTGGCAGCTGCCTACTTTTGAAGAATACCGGGAATTGAACAAGAGTCATTATGCCGACCTGAAGAATTCGGGTGGACGCAACGGTCATGCCATCGTCGGTGGGGTCTTTTTGCAGGAATTCGCCGAGGATACGCCGTGGGTGCATCTGGATATCGCGGGTACAGCCTACAACGTCAATCAGGGCGATATGCAGCCAGCCGGTGGTACAGGTGTCATGACTAGGACCATCACACAGTTCGTGACCAATCGAGCGAAAGCCTGACAAATTCATTCAAACCATTAATCATATAGAGGAGAGTGGAGTTCATGGTACAAAATCCAAGTAATGAAACACGTCGCCAACTGCTTGAGGATGCGAAAACAATCGCAGTCGTGGGTCTCTCCAATAAACCGGACCGCACGAGCTATATGGTAGCAGCCGCCATGCAAAACGCGGGCTACACCATCATTCCGGTCAATCCAGTGATTGCGGGTGAGACGGTTCTGGGAGAAAAGGCAGTAGCTACACTCGCTGAAATCGATTCGCCAGTAGATATCGTCAACGTGTTTCGCAAAAGCGAGGACATCCCGCCAGTAGCGCAGGAAACCTTGAACATGAAGAACAAGCCGAAAGTGTTCTGGATGCAGCAAGGGATTTCCAATGACGAAGCGGCTAAGCAAGTCAGAGAAGCTGGAATCGAGGTCGTCAGCGATTTGTGCATCAAGGTCGATCATGCACTGCTGCGAATCGGAAAATAAGAAAGCAAAACCCTCGCTTCCTCGCGGGGGTTTTGTCACACATGCAGCCAGCGCATTTCGCGGAGAAACATCTCTTGCGGAGCAGGGCTTGATGTGATAAGAAAAGAAGCATACGAAAACATCGTGGAAGGAGTGGGCAACATGTTTTTCAACCCGTCAGCGGAGACGAAACAGGATCGGATTCCTCCCAATCAGAAGCAAACGACAGGATTTCCTGTTCTTCATTACGGTGAGGTACCCGAGTATACCGATCTGGCAACCCAGTGGAACCTGCGCATTTTTGGACTTGTGGAGGAAGAGGTAACGCTTTCCTATGAGCAGGTCATGGCTTTGCCAAAGGGCAATACGACCAACGACATCCACTGCGTGACAGGCTGGAGCAAGCTGGATAACGAGTGGGAAGGAGTTCCGGTAGAAGAAGTGACCAAGCTGGTCCGGATCAAGCCAGAAGCCAAATACGTCATGCTGCATGCGGAGCACGGCTGGACAGCCAATCTGCCACTCAAGGATTTTCTCACTCCTGGCAATCTCTTTGCGAACAAGCACAATGGCGAGGAGCTAACCCCGGAACACGGCTGGCCGCTTCGTTTTGTCGTTCCGCATCTGTATTTCTGGAAGAGCGCCAAGTGGGTGCGCGGGATTGAGTTTATGGAGAAAGACAAGCAGGGCTTCTGGGAGAAGAATGGGTACAATATGTACGGTGATCCGTGGAAAGAGCAGAGGTTTGCATGGGATTAGTCCTTAACCGAGCAACATAATAATTTTGGGCAGAGTGCGCAGCAGGAGAAATTATTTTCTCCTGCTGTTTCGTTATGAGAGGATGATTTTGACACACTGATTTGTATTTGCTGTACTATCAAAATATTGAAATAAATGAATAGGTTGGAGGAGAAACTTTGCAGGAGTTGAACGGAAAAGTAGTGCTTATTACGGGAGCAAGTTCTGGAATTGGTCGTGCGACAGCGGAACTATTGGCTTCAAGAGGGGCGAAGGTTGTTATCAATTACAATTCAAACGAAAAGGGTGCGACAGAAACTGTTCAAGCCATTCGAGGGCACGGTGGTGACTGTATAGCTATCCAAGCAGATGTCACGAACAAAGAGCAAGTCGAGGCAATGGTCCAAAAAGTAGTTTCCATTTACGGAGCCGTTCATATATTGGTAACTCAACTTTCGCAGAGCGAAAATGAGCGTATTCCCTTGGTACAACAAGTCTAAAACCAATTTTAGAGTACTCCTTGAAAAATAGAAAAACACCACTCCGTTTGGTAAAGTGAAAGTGTCGAGGAATCACTACCATACAGGAGAGGTGTCCTTTCTATGATAGAGCAAACTCAACAAAACAATCAACTCCCTGCCGAAATCAAAATGGCTTGGAAAGAACTGAAAGTGCTGCATCACTTGAAAACCGCAGGTTTTAAAAAGAATTTTGGCTTTACCTGCTCGTATCTGTTCCAACTTGTGTTTGTCCTCTTGTTTCATCACAAGAACTGGTTTCGCTTGTTGGAGAGCAAGAAAGGTGAGATGTTCCCCGGCAAGGATACGGTATACCGTTTTCTCAACCATAGCGGTTATGCGTGGCGTCGCTTTTTAACACTGCTTAGTTGCTCCACCATCGATAAGGTGCAAACCCTCACATCCATGCACCGTGTATCGGTTTTTGTAGTCGACGATTCCATGTTTGAACGTAACCGCAGCAAGGCTGTCGAGATGCTGTCTCGATTCAAAGACCATGCGACAGGTTGCTATTACAAAGGCTTTCGCATGCTCACGCTGGGATGGTCTGACGGTCACACGTTTATTCCCGTTGATTTTTCTTTACTCGCTTCTCTAAAATCTCAAATCAACGGAATGATGGAGGGAATCGACAAGCGAACATCGGGCTATAAGCCTCGCTTAGAAGCGCTGTTGCCTGCCCCGGAAGTTATTCCTGCCATGATCGACCGAGCTATCCAATCAGGCATGAGTGCCTCTTACGTGCTTATGGACAGTTGGTTTACGCACGCTCCCTTAATTCAATCGGTTCGTGCGCGAGATTTGGACGTAATCGGAATGGTGAAGGCAGACAATAAACGCTACCTTGTCGGTCAGCGTCGCCTATCGTTACAGGAACTTTATCATACGGCAACACCTGTACGAAGAAAAAAGAAAGGTATTCTGCGTTCCATTCACACAGAATTGTCTCCGGGTATCCCTGTCATCATGGTGTTTGTGCGCCACCGCTCGAATAAAAAGCAGTGGCTCGCTATATTGTGTACGGATTGCTCGTTGACGGAAGAAGAGGTTATCAAAATCTACAGTATCCGCTGGGATATTGAGGTTTTCTTTAAGTGTGCCAAATCACTATTGCGGTTACAAAAAGAGTCCCAGGGCAGATCATATGATCTGCTGATCAGTCATACAACGATTGTCTTCTCTCGTTACATTCTGCTGGCATGGCAGCATAGGCAAAGCACCGATCAACGCACACTGGGCGGGTTATTCCATCTGCTCTGCGATGAAGTGAGTCAACTGGATTGGGCAGTTGCTTTAAAGCAACTCATTGATCTCATCGAGGACATTGCTCAAAAGGCAAACAAGAAGATCACAAAACTGATTAAAACGCAACTCCAACAATGGATCATGGGTTTACCCAGCTATATCAAGGGTTACCTACCTAATTTGAGCTGCGAAAGTTGAGTTACCAAATAATTAAATTAATATATAATTCTTCACTAGCGTTGCATAAATCTTTTCACATCATTAAAAATCACCATAATCTTCTGTATTCAAGCGTTCACGAGCATAAAAAAATCCTTTACACTGGAAAGGTCAGGTAGTTCCTGTCCAAATCCAACATAAAGGACATAGCCATGGACAAGAATACCCTATTTTCTTCATTTGGTAAATACATTTCACCCATTAATATTGTGAAATTTCAATAACGGATAGACGAAACGGATCAGGACAAGTACGTGAAA
>NZ_RHHR01000015.1 GCF_003710915.1 Brevibacillus invocatus
GAGGTTTGGCACCTCGATGTCGGCTCATCGCATCCTGGGGCTGAAGTAGGTCCCAAGGGTTGGGCTGTTCGCCCATTAAAGCGGTACGCGAGCTGGGTTCAGAACGTCGTGAGACAGTTCGGTCCCTATCTGTCGCGGGCGCAGGAAGTTTGAGGAGAGCTGTCCTTAGTACGAGAGGACCGGGATGGACGCACCGCTGGTGCACCAGTTGTCACGCCAGTGGCACAGCTGGGTAGCTATGTGCGGAAGGGATAAGCGCTGAAAGCATCTAAGCGTGAAGCCCCCTCCAAGATGAGACTTCCCACAGCGCAAGCTGGTAAGACCCCTCATAGACGATGAGGTTGATAGGTTCGGTGTGGAAGCGTGGTAACACGTGGAGCTGACGAATACTAATCGGTCGAGGACTTATCCACATGCTTTAGCAATCATGCAGATCCAGTTTTGAAGGAACAAGGTTCTTTCATTATTCCTCGGTAGCTCAGTTGGTAGAGCAATCGGCTGTTAACCGATCGGTCGGCGGTTCGAGTCCGTCCCGAGGAGCCATATATGGAGAGTTACCCAAGAGGCCGAAGGGGACGGTTTGCTAAACCGTTAGTATGCGCAAGCGTAGCGAGGGTTCGAATCCCTCACTCTCCGCCATATCGTTTTTAGTTTCATATTGTTTTGTGGCGGTGTAGCTCAGCTGGTTAGAGCGTTCGGTTCATACCCGAAAGGTCGGGGGTTCGATTCCCTCCGCCGCTACCATCCTAAGTTGCGGTCGTGGTGGAATTGGCAGACACACCATCTTGAGGGGGTGGCGGGGCGACCCGTGCGAGTTCGAGTCTCGCCGACCGCACCATATTGATAACTTGGCCCGTTGGTGAAGCGGTTTAACACAGCAGCCTTTCACGCTGTCATACAGGGGTTCGAATCCCCTACGGGTCACCATACAACACCTCACAAAGCAAAGGGAATGCTTGATAGCAAACTTGGATACTTTATGGGGGGGCCACATTGCTAGAGTGTGGATGTGGAGGCTTAGCTCAGCTGGGAGAGCATCTGCCTTACAAGCAGAGGGTCGGCGGTTCGATCCCGTCAGCCTCCACCATTAATTTCTTAGGATAAGGGACGCTTTTTTGGCGAAACATGATCCTTAACTGTCGCGGGATGGAGCAGCTCGGTAGCTCGTCGGGCTCATAACCCGAAGGTCGCAGGTTCAAATCCTGCTCCCGCAACCAAATACTCTTACTCGTACATAGAAGAGTACTCGTAACGTGCATATTATGGAGCTGTGGTGAAGTTGGAGTTCACGCCGGTCTGTCACACCGGAGGTCGCGGGTTCGAGTCCCGTCAGCTCCGCCATTCTTTCTCAAGCATGGTGGACAAGAATACGCTTGAGGCTCGGTAGCTCAGTCGGTAGAGCAGAGGACTGAAAATCCTCGTGTCGGCGGTTCGATTCCGTCCCGAGCCACCATTTATTGAATAGCTAAAACGTGCCGGTGTAGCTCAATTGGTAGAGCACCTGACTTGTAATCAGGGGGTTGTGGGTTCAAGTCCTATCGCCGGCACCATTTTTTGGGGTATAGCCAAGCGGTAAGGCAACGGACTTTGACTCCGTCATTCCCAGGTTCAAATCCTGGTACCCCAGCCATTTTTGAGCCATTAGCTCAGTTGGTAGAGCATCTGACTTTTAATCAGAGGGTCGAAGGTTCGAGTCCTTCATGGCTCACCAGTTTTTACAAAACGTATATTTCTGTTAAGAACATGCGGGTGTGGCGGAATGGCAGACGCACCAGATTTAGGTTCTGGCGGGAGACCGTGGGGGTTCAAGTCCCTTCACCCGCACCATCCTTGACAGAAATGATACAGGCTTTTTCCTTGAAATGCGGATGTAGCTCAATTGGTAGAGCGTCGCCTTGCCAAGGCGAAGGTCGCGGGTTCGAGACCCGTCGTCCGCTCCATCATCTTTATTCAGGTTTCCTAGTTGAATAGTAAGATTGATTTTGTTACATCTATTATAGAAGCTAAAGAGTAGGAAACTGTCCTACTCTTTTTTTGTACTATAGGAGGGCGAGATAAAGACTTTCCCTTATACCTGGATTAGATGGAACCTGACTGATACTATATACAATTTTTCGAAATATTTATACAAATTTTGTAATCTTCATTATTTTTTTCTTGTATCTCATTATTTCTTCTATTACGTTAGAAATACGTCTTTGAACTTATGACTTTGCATCAATCGATGGAATCAAATCTTTACCGTTACTGTCCCAGGCTTGGTAGAAGACTAAATGGAACAGGAGTTGTTATCAACATGAACCCGATCAAAGTGGAACATGCACATCCTGCAGTGACGAACCTGATTGCAAATATGGAAAAAGTGCTGATTGGTAAGCGCTCAGTCATCGAATTGACAGTGGCAGCGATTTTGGCAAAAGGGCATGTCTTGCTAGAAGATGTCCCGGGTGTGGGAAAGACAATGCTAGTGCGTGCTTTGGCTAAATCGATTGGTGGAGAATTTAAAAGGATTCAATTTACGCCGGACCTCTTGCCGACCGATGTAACCGGCGTTGCCATATTTAATCAAAAAAGTCTGGAATTTGAATTTCGTCAAGGTCCTCTCTTTTCCAACGTCGTGCTGGCTGATGAAATCAACCGGACATCGCCTAAAACACAATCAGCTCTACTGGAGGCGCTGGAGGAGCGCTCCATCACTGTAGATGGGGTCACCTATCCCTTGGCGAAGCCGTTCTTTGTCATGGCTACACAAAATCCGCTGGAGTATGAAGGAACATTTCCGTTGCCAGAGGCTCAGTTGGACCGCTTTCTGATGCAATTGCGTCTGGGATACCCTAGCGTAGAGGAAGAGACGCGTATGCTGACCCGTTTTTCGGACAGCAACCCGCTGGATACACTGGAGCCGGTCATGAGTGCTGAAGAATTGGCAAAATTGCAGGATTTAACTTCTCATGTGAAAGTATCAGAAGGAATCAAAGAATACATTGTACGACTTTGCCATAAAACACGTGACCATCACCATGTCTATTTGGGTGTAAGCCCGCGTGGGTCTCTCGCTTTGTATCGTGCAACACAAGCTTTGGCATTTGTACGTGGACGAGATTACGTCATTCCGGATGACGTGAAGGAGCTCGTCCCGGTTACATTTGCGCACCGGATGATTGTGAAGCCGGAAGCACGTCTGGAGGGGGCGACCGTTGAGCGGATTCTGACGGTGATTTTGGCAGAAACCCGTGTTCCGATGGGATGAGGTGGTGACTGAGGATGAAACAACAAAAATGGGGCAAAGTCAAAGTGATCGGACTGGTATTGGTAACCTTTGTGTTCTCCAAATTTCAGGGGGGATTTGCCAGCTGGTTTTTGTTCTACAGCAGCCTTGTCTTTTTCGCCTACGAATGTTTGGCCTACTTTCTGATGTTCTCCACGTTGGAGGTGGTTCGACAACTAGATCGAAATCGCCTGCAGGAAGGGGAGGACGTGGTTGTCACCATTCGGCTGCGACGGAGAATCTGGTTCCCATTTGGATGGAACATGATCCTGGAGCCGCTGCCTGAACGTCTCACAGGCTTGTATGAACCGCACAAGCAGCTCATATTCCCGTGGTTTAAAAGAGAGATAGAGTTTCGCTATGTCATCCCCCACCTGCCGCGCGGGCATTATCGCCTGCAGGAATGCGTAATTAGCGGCGGTGATTTTTTTGGATTCATTGAACGTCGAGAGGTCAAAGCGCTTTCTGATGAGCTTCTCGTTTACCCTACCTATCAACATTTGAACCATTGGCCACTCGGTGATGGGAGCTTCAGCGGAACCATCCATGTCTCGCATAGACGCTCCGATGATGTGGCCGCTGTACGAGGTGTTCGCGAATATCATCGTGGAGATCGGCTCAGTCAGATCCACTGGCGGGCGTCTGCTCGTGGATCGGGTTTGAAAACCAAAGAATTTGAGCATCAGGCGATGAACCAGGCTGTCTTTTTCCTTGATGTTGAGAAAAGAAGCTATCAGGATCAAGCGCCAGATCTGTTTGAATTGGCCGTTAAGGTAACAGCCAGCCTGATCGCCTTTGCCAACCGCAATCAGTACCATTATGGGCTCGTCTATAAACAGGCAGATCGAATCTCGATTGCACCTGCCGTTTCACATGCACACTTCTTACGTGTATTTGATCAATTGGCGCGTGTGATGCCAGAGGGAAGCGAACCTTTCGCGCGCATACTGGGACGCGAAGCCCTGGAGCAGACGCAGGGGGTGACTCTGATGGTCGTGACGCCGCGGCTGGACAAAGAGCTGGTGGGTCGATTGATCGCTTTGGCCCAAAAGGGAAGACGTGTACAGCTATTCTATGTAAACCGGGCTCAGAGCTACACGATGGAACAGAAACGCGTCCTTCAGCTGTTGACGGCAAACAAGGTAGTCTGTACAGCTATTCAGTCGGAAGATTACCAGCATTGGAAGCGTATGGGGGGTGCCTAGGCAGATGTACGAATGGAAACGCCCGACGCTATTAGACGTGATCTCGGCACTCTTTTTGTTCCTCCTGGTGAGGGAATGGCTTATTCCCCTGCAGGTTTTGACGGACACCGGAGATCTCTGGCCGTTCTATATGATAGCGGCTTCTGCCATCCTCGTGGATTTGCTAATGCCCTATCGTTGGCTATCCTTTCCGTTCAAGCTGATCGGGTTACTATGGCTGCTGCATGCGACCTTTTTTGAGACTCCGTTCTGGGAGCGCAAGTGGCTTATTGAGGTATATCAGCACATAGTCCACGATATCCCGCTCGTTTTTGCGCAAGACTGGGGAGCAATGTCAATTCTCTCTCGCAATGCCATGTTTGACATCATGTTGATCGTATTGATTTCCATGATTACGTACCTGGTACTGGAGCAGAGGCAAGTATTATGGTTTGTCGTCATGACAGAAGCGTATTTGGCACTGCTGGATACCTTTATGCCATACGAAGCAGACGGGGGCATCATACGCACACTGATCTGCGGCTTCCTGCTTCTCGCGATCACTCATTTGACGAAAATGACCCGTATGGCTACGGTAAACGGAAAGCGCGGCTGGGTGTTAGCCAATTCGATCATGGCCCCCATGCTGATTATTGCGATGAGTGTGGGAATCGCTTATGCTGCACCGAAACAGGACGCGAGCTGGCCAGATCCGATTTCCTTTTTAATGGGGAACAGTCAGGGGACAGCAGGGACCGTAATGAAAAAAGTAGGGTACGACAACAACGATGGACAGCTAGGCGGTCCATTTATTTCGGATAACACGCTGGTGTTCGTGGGGGTAACCAATGAACAGAGCTACTGGCGTGGAGATTCCAAGGATATCTACACCGGTGTGGGCTGGGAAAAAGGGAAGCGCGAATATGAATCCATTCTCGACCTCCAGAATCACGAGTGGGAAAACACGTTGTTTAAAGGACTGGAAGCCAGGGAAGTAAAGTCTTCCCTATTCTTTAGCGGACCTTTGCAGTATGCGACTGTCTTTTATCCCGGGCAGATTAAAAAGCTGAGGGACTATACACCGGAAAATGCGACTGTCGTCTTTGACACCTGGAACCAGCAGCTGGAAATTCGAGCAGGAAAAATCAATCTCCTGCCGCCGTCCGGTTCGAGCAATTCTCAGCCTGTCGTCGGCCCCAATACCTTGCTGATGAAGCTGAAGCAATACAATGTAGAGTCTGAAGTGCCTGTCGTGAGTGAAAAAGCCATCACGCAGGCTGGGACGAATTATCCGGAAGAAATTCGAGCCAACTATCTGCAATTACCTGAGCAGCTACCAGCGCGGGTGAGGGAGCTGGCTCAGGAGATCACCCAAAATGCCGAAAACCCGTATCAAAAGGTAAGGGCAATTGAGAATTACCTGCGTTCCAGTGGAAAATATAAGTATGAGACGACCGACGTGCCTATACCCGAGCCAGGTCAGGATTTTGTGGATCAGTTCTTGTTTGAGAGCTATCGCGGGTACTGCGATCATTTCTCTACCTCGATGACAGTCATGCTGCGTACACTGGATATTCCGGCCCGTTGGGTAAAAGGTTTCGCACCGGGTGAACGCGTAGGGTCTGACGATCAGGGGAATGACATCATGGAAGTGCGAAGCAAGGATGCTCACTCCTGGGTAGAAGTGTACTTCCCTGAGCTTGGTTGGATTCCTTTTGAAGCGACCAGCACGTTTACTTCTCCTGTTCGTATTCAATACGACCTGCAATCCGAGCAGTCGCAGCTTCCGATTCCACTGCCTGACCTAGGCAACCAGGGCGGCATCGATCGCGGAGATGGACGTTGGGATGAGTTGGAAGGGGGAGACGCAGTTTCTACCAGTGGCTTCCGTATTCCTTGGCAGGTAAACGCATTGATTCTGGCTGCCTTGGCAGGAAGTGCTTTCGTTGCGTGGAGACGCAGACAAGACATTCAGATTTGGTGGCTACGCCGCAAGATGAATCATCTCGAAAGCAACCAATATCCGGATCGCTTTCATCTCTTAATGCGCATGGTGGAAAGTGTCTATACACGTCGCAAGTCCGGTGAGACAATACGTGAGTATGTGAACAGGCTCTCCATACCGGGAGACAAGCGGCAGGATTTACGCTATTTGACAGAGATGTACGAACGGATGATTTACGGGTTAAAAGGAATGGAGCAAAAAGCACGAATCGTCGCAGAGGAATTAATGGAAAGACTGATACGTCAACTGAAGCCTTGAACATTGACTTTTCATCTGCTAGAATGACGATCAATGAGTCTCGTATAATCCTCAGGAATATGGCCTGAAAGTATCTACCACCTGACCGTAAATCGGGTGACTACGAGGAGAGCACATCGGATTTATGTACATGCAACTGCACAAGTGTACACAAGCTGGGACTCTGCCGCCGTACTCTTTTTCGGAGGTGACAGTCCCGGTTTTTTTCGGTGCAATGCCTGTATGGGGTAGACTGCTCGAACGGCAATGAACAAAATCGGATAGGGTCGGCAAAATTGAGCGCAGACTCTTGCAAGTCCTGTGGTACAGGAGAAAGGGGTCAACATGGACAAGACTATGGAAATGATCGTCGTACTTGATTTCGGAGGCCAGTACAATCAACTGATTGCTCGCCGCGTGCGCGATCTGGGTGTATACAGTGAACTGGTAGCGTACAATACACCGGTCGAAAAAATCAAAGAAATGAATCCAAAAGGAATTATTTTTTCCGGTGGACCTGCCAGCGTATACGAAGAGGGAGCGCCAAAGGTAGATCCAGCGATCTTTGATTTGGGACTGCCCGTACTGGGAATTTGCTATGGCATGCAACTGATGAGCCATATGTTGAACGGAAAAGTAGAACGTGCTGGAAAACGGGAGTACGGAAAAGCTGAGCTGCGTTTGCAAGAAGCGCACAACCTGTACGAAAAATGGGACGCGAACGAAGTCGTATGGATGAGCCACTCAGACAAAGTAGTGGAGCTGCCGACCGGATTCCGCATCGATGCAGTAAGCGACAGCTGTCCTGTAGCAGCGATCAGTCATCCAGAACGAAATCTGTACGGTGTACAATTCCACCCAGAAGTACGCCATACCGTGAAAGGCTCCGAGTTCATAGCGAACTTCCTGTTCAACATCTGCGGTTGTGAAGGCAACTGGAGCATGACCTCGTTTATCGAAGACGAGATTGTACGAATCCGCGAGACCGTTGGAGACAAACAGGTTCTGTGTGCATTGAGCGGCGGGGTAGATTCCTCTGTAGTAGCTGCACTTATCCACAAAGCCATCGGCGACCAACTCACTTGCATGTTCGTCGATCATGGTCTTTTGCGCAAAGGTGAAGCAGAAGGAGTAATGGAGACATTTGGTGAGAAGTTCTCCATGAAAGTGATTAAAATCGATGCCCGCGAACGTTTCCTTGGTAAGCTGAAAGGCGTTTCTGACCCCGAGAAAAAACGTAAAATCATCGGAAACGAGTTCATTTATGTATTCGATGAAGAAGCAGCCAAATTGAAAGACATGGATTTTCTGGCACAGGGCACACTATATACCGATATCGTGGAAAGCGGAACTGCAACAGCTCACACGATCAAATCTCACCATAACGTAGGCGGACTGCCTGAAGACATGAAATTCGAATTGATTGAGCCGCTGAAAACGCTGTTCAAGGACGAAGTTCGCAAGCTGGGTGCCGAGCTGGGTCTGCCAGACGAAATCGTATGGCGTCAGCCTTTCCCGGGACCAGGCTTGGGTATTCGGGTATTGGGTGAAGTAACGGAAGAAAAGCTGCACATCGTTCGGGAATCTGATGCGATTCTGCGCGAGGAGATTGCCAAAGCAGGTCTCGACCGCGAAATCTGGCAGTACTTCACAGCTTTGCCGAATATGAGCACGGTCGGCGTTATGGGTGATGTTCGTACCTATTCCTATACAGTAGGGATTCGTGCAGTAACATCCATTGATGGAATGACGGCGGATTGGGCGCGTATTCCATGGGATGTACTCGAGAAAATCTCTACGCGTATCGTGAACGAAGTAGATCATGTAAACCGCATTGTGTACGATGTAACATCCAAACCGCCAGCCACCATTGAGTGGGAGTAATCCGTTGAGTGCCACCCAGTGGGGGCGAAAAGACGAAAATAAAACATGGCTTCGGGATCAATTTGTAAAAACCGGATGATTTTCGTTATGAAAATAATAACGTTCGTATTTTTCGTTGACAGTATATAAGCTACCTGTTACACTTTTCGATGTAAAAGGTAAATATTAAGGTTCGTATAATCCAGAGGATATGGCTCTGGAGTTTCTACCAGGTCGCCGTTAACGACCAGACTACGAACAAAATGTCATCGGGATGTGTTTTCGTTATTATTTTTCGTGATTGGTCCCGCAGCGTTTTGTTTGCAGTCGAGGCGTTACATAGCGTCTCGACCTTTTTGTTTGCCACCAAACATAAATTCTGGGGGGACTACTCGGTGCGCAAGTATTTCGAGTTTGACAAACTAGGCACCAATTATCGCCGCGAAATCATCGCGGGAATCACCACATTTCTAGCAATGGCTTACATTTTGGCAGTTAACCCGTTCATTCTCAGCGGTGCGGATCTTCCGCCAGAACTGAAAGCGAACTATCCTGAATTCGGTGCAGTGTTTACAGCTACCGCACTGGCAGCGGCTATCGGTACATTGCTGATGGCGATTATCGGTCGTTTGCCAATCGCGCAAGCACCGGGGATGGGGCTGAACGCATTCTTTACGTACACCGTCGTACTGACTATGCAAATTCCTTGGCAACAAGCTCTGGCGGGTGTATTTCTCTCATGTACGATTTTCTTGATTCTGTCTCTGACAGGTGTTCGTGAAGCGATTATCAATGCCATTCCACAAGGTTTAAAATATGCGGTATCCGCAGGTATCGGTCTGTTCATTGCTTTCATCGGTTTGAAAAATGCTGGTATCGTAGTAGCGAACGATGCAACGTTCGTGGCTCTCGGTCACCTTACCTTTTTCCAGGACAACCTGACGCCTGAACAGGTTCTGGCTGCGAAAAATGCTTTGCTTGCTATTTTTGGTCTGATCGTTACGGTGATCCTGATGACACGCAAAGTAAATGCGGCAATCTTCATCGGGATGTTCGTAACCTGTATAGCTGGTATGATTGTCGGTTTGGTTGATGTTCCTAAAGGAATTTTTGCAGCTCCACCAAGCTTGGCTCCTACCTTCGGGGCAGCATTTGAATTTTTGGGAGATCCGTCTGTACTGTTTTCCGTAAACATGCTGATCATCGTCCTGACCTTCTTGTTCGTGGACTTTTTCGATGCGACTGGTACTCTCTTGGGTGTAGCCAACCAAGCTGGCTTGCTCAAGGATGGCAAACTGCCTCGTCCAGGTCGCGCACTCGCATCTGATGCGGTTGCGGGCATGGCGGGTGCTGTGCTGGGGACGTCCACAACGACAGCTTACATCGAGTCGGCTGCAGGGGTAGCTGCAGGTGGCCGCTCTGGTTTTGCTTCTGTCGTGACGGGCTTGATGTTCATCCTGGCGCTGTTCTTCTTCCCGCTGCTTGCAGTTGTTACTTCAGCAGTCACGGCACCAGCATTGATCATCGTAGGAGTATTGATGGCTTCCAGCATCGCGAAGATTGCATGGGATGACCTCGAAGAAGCGTTTCCTGCATTCCTCACGATTCTGATGATGCCACTGACTTACAGCATTGCGACCGGTCTGGCTGCAGGCTTCATCGTTTACCCAGTACTGAAAGTCATGAAAGGCAAAGCGCGTGAGGTTCATCCAGCGATGTACGTTCTATTCTTCGTCTTCCTGGCATACTTCATCTGGCTGCGCGAATAGAACAAGTAAAGATTATCAAACGAACGGTTTCCTTCTTGTATGGAGGGAGGCCGTTTTTTGCATTCATATAGTCTTTTATTTCCAGTTTCGGTAGGATAATAGAGAGGGAGGGGTTTGTGTGAAAAAAGTGGAGGTCATGCTTGTTCGTCATGGTACTGTTCTGTACGGCTACTGTGTTTCCCAGTGTTACAAGCGGCGAGGAACTGCCAGGTAAAAACCGCTACAGGGCGAATGTCCAGATAGATCCCCTGAGTAAACACGTTGAAGGGAGTATCACCATTCTGTTCAGACCGCAAGATCCCTCACAGGTCTACCTACATGTCTATCCGTATGCTTTTGCCGAAAAGAAACAAGGTGAACAGTGGGAGCAACTTTTAGGCAAGGACGCGCTCCCAGGAGCGTATGCTATTACCAAGCTATCAGTAGAAGGACACCCTGTCGAACCGAAACGGCAAGGCACTCTTCTGGAAGTGTCACTGGAATTGGCGAAAGACGCAGTGGAAAAGGCAGGACAAGTCAGGCTGGAGCTTCATTTTGAAATGACTCTTCCTCGCAATAATGGACGCATGTCCTACGACGATCACGCACTTTGGCTGGGCAACTGGCTGCCTGTACTTGCAGTTCATGACAAACAGGGCTGGAATCTGGAGCCATACGAGCCGATCGGGGACCCCTTTTACAGTGAGAACGCGGATTATCAGATACAGGTAACTCTGCCAGACCACTATCAATTGGCGAGTACGGCAGCTGATCAGGAAGCTATGATTAAGGCGACGGCACAGGGGCAAAAGACTTATCAACTAGAGGCTGGAGACGTTCGTGATTTTGCACTCGTCATTATGGATCAAACGTATCAAATATTGGAGACAAAGGCAGATCATACACAGGTGAGAACTTGGTTTCGCTCAAGTGACAATGCAGTGGCAGCAAAGCGTCAGCATGAGGCTGCATGGCAGTCATTGGCGTACTTCAACAGCCAGTTTGGCGCGTATCCCTATCGCGAATTCGATGTCGTGCGTACAGGCGGAGCGATCAATGGCATGGAGTATCCTGCTATCGTTTTTGTGGATGGAAGCCATTTCTTCTCCGAGAGAGAAAGTACGATACATACAGTCGTTCACGAAACAGCCCACCAATGGTTTTACGGTATTGTGGGGAATAATCAATGGAGGGATGCTTGGTTGGATGAAGGCTTGACGGAGTACGCTGCCATCGCTTTTCTCTCGGCTAAAGATCCACAATATGAAGCTTATCGGGTATGGGATCGCATGCTGCGAGGAACGACCGTTTCAAGCTATATAGAAGCGAATCTGCGTCCCTGGCAACCACTATCTGCCTTTCCGGACAACCGAAGCTATGGAGATTTGGTCTATTCGCGTCCTTTCTCGATGATGTGGATGCTGCGCGATGCTTGGGGAGAAAAGAAGCTGCATGCGTTTTTGAAGGCGTACGTCCGTACTTATCGATTCGGAGTGGCCACAGGAGAAGATTGGATTGCTTTACTGACAGCAGAAGCCGGTGCAGACGCAAAAGATTTTATCGACTATTGGCTGTATCTGAATCCGAAAAAAAGAACGGCTGCAGAGAATTGGTTGGAGAAGCAGCGACAATAGCGTGAGGAAATGAAAGAGTAGCGGATGAAGGCAGGGGATCGCCATGTGGCGAAAAAGTGGAGCACGTGCTGTCTTGCTGGGTGTGGGAATATTATTGGCCGGGATTATGTGGTTAAGGCCATGGTCAGAGGTACAATCGGGAGCTGTTACGAATGAGTCGGTGATTCCGACTGAACAAGGACAGGCAGCTCCCAAGGATGCTGCAACCTACACCGCCGATATGCAGATTGATCCAAAAGCGCATCGGGTGACAGGAACGTTGACAGTCCGATTTGTTCCAAAGGATGATCACGTGTATTTTCATCTTTATCCCAACACATTTCAGAAGGCAGCTGATCTGAGTACGGACTCTTGGGAGCGTGTACTGGGGAAACAGCGGGAGCCAGGAGGCATCCAGATCACGAGCGTACGCGTGAACGGGGAGGATGTGCCTGTCCGCTATCAGGGGCCAACGCAAACACTATTACATGTTCCCATCGCTTCGTCGGGGATGGGGACAGCTGACCACTCCGAGATCGAAATGCGTTTTCAGCTACAGGTGCCGTACAATAAAGGCAGACTTTCCTATAACGACAATGCCATGTGGCTCGGCAACTGGCTGCCGATTCTGGCGGTCAAGGAGCCCGGCGGTTGGCGGCTTGATCCGTACTCGGCGATTGGTGACCCCTTTTACAGTGAAACAGCGAACTATCATCTGCGGGTACAGCTGGCGGACGAATACCAGTTGGCTACCAGTGGTGTGGAGAGTGTAGCGGTGGTGACTCAGACCCGTCCCCAGCGGCAGACGCTTTACGAGATCGATGCCTTGAACGTACGTGATCTTGCGATGGTTGTCATGGACGATACCTACCACAAGGTGACGGCAACTGTCGAGGATACGGTAGTACATATATGGTCTCAGGAGGGAGACGATACTCGGATTGTCAGTCGTCTTCATGAAGCGGCAGAAGGAGCGCTGCGCTACTTTAGCGAGCAGTTTGGTCCGTACCCCTACAAGGAATATGACGTGGTGAAAACGGGCGGATTTTTTGGCGGCATGGAGTACCCCGGAATCGTCTTTATACAGGAAGAGTTTTTCGAAAGGGCTGATCCGATCGGCGATGCTGTCATCGCTCACGAAACAGCACATCAGTGGTTCTATGGGCTGGTAGGCAATGATGAAGTGCGCGAAGCGTGGCTAGACGAGAGCCTGAGCGATTATGCGACATTAGCCTACCTGACAGATGTGAGCCGAAATTCCGCCAATCTGTACATCAAGATGCGCCAGTCCCAATCCCGCGAGGCAGAAGCATACGCGGCAAAAGGGCTTGCGGTTTGGCAGAGTGTCGAACAATTTCCTGATTGGGACAGCTATGTGCGGCTCGTCTACGCACGCGGAGGGGCGATGCTTTGGCATTTAAGTCAGGAATGGGGACAAGAGCGCGTTCATCGGATTTTGCGTCAGTTTGTGAGCCAGCATCAATACGGCCAGGCTAAGGGGCAACAGCTGGTGGAACTGCTCAGTAAAGAGGCCGGGGCTGATGCCACTCCTTTTATCGATTATTGGCTGCATTTGAAGCTGGATCAGCAAGAGCACGCGAAGGCGTGGGTGGAAAAAGGTAAACACGAATGATTGATACAGGTTCATTTTGTAATGTTCGGAATCGAGGTTGACAGGCAAACTTTCTCCCTGCTAAACTGAAGAAGTTGAAAGCAATCAAGTACGTATAGCCCAGGCGATCAGTACGGCTGCCAGATGCCGTTAGTCGGTTGGGCTTTCTATTGAATCCTATACGAGGGGGCGAAAGGTGTCATGACCAAACCATTGGCTGGCGTCATCATGGGTAGTACTTCAGACTGGGAAACAATGAAGGAAGCATGTGCCATTCTGGATGAGTTGCAGGTGCCATATGAAAAGAAGGTGGTATCCGCTCACCGGACTCCGGACTTGATGTTTGAGTACGCGCAGACTGCCAAAAGTCGCGGGCTGGAAGTCATCATCGCAGGTGCAGGAGGAGCGGCTCACCTGCCAGGAATGGTTGCGGCGAAGACAGAGCTGCCTGTCATCGGCGTACCGGTCAAGTCATCCAATTTGAATGGACTGGATTCGCTTCTCTCGATTGTGCAGATGCCCGGTGGAGTTCCGGTAGCGACCGTGGCCATTGGCAAAGCGGGAGCGATCAATGCAGGTTTATTGGCTGCTCAAATCCTGGGGATCAAATATCCCGAGATTCAGGAGCGTTTTATGGAAAGACGGGATGCTACACGTCAAAAAGTGCTGGAGGATAGTGATCTGGGATGACACATGCCAAAGACAAGCTGATCAAGCCGGGCGCTACGATTGGAATATTGGGCGGAGGGCAGCTGGGACGGATGATTGCCCTTGCTGGACGAGCCATGGGGTATCGTTTCATTACGATGGATCCGACAGAGGATGCACCATGTGGCCAGACAGCAGACCGGCAAATCGTCGCGCGTTACGACGATGTGGAAGCCGCCATGCAGCTGGCTGCAGTCAGTGATGTGATTTCTTACGAGTTTGAAAATGTGGATGCACAGGTAGCGGAAGTGCTGGAGAGCCAGGCTTACGTGCCACAGGGCAGTCGCCTCTTGCGCATTACGCAAAATCGGATTCGCGAAAAGACTGCGATTCAGGAGATGGGGATTCCGGTTGCTCCTTTTCGGGTAGTAGCCAGCCTGGCAGACCTGAAGGAAGCAGTTCGCGAGCTGGGGCTGCCTGCCGTGATGAAGACGGCAACGGGCGGCTACGACGGTAAAGGACAGTGGGTATTGAAGCGTGAAGAAGAGCTGGAGGAAGCGTTTGAGACTCTTGCAAAGGCGGGAACAGAGCTGATCGTTGAGCAGTTTGTACCGTTTGAGCTGGAGCTGTCTGTGATCGCCGCGCGCAATCCGGACGGAGAGCTCGCAGTGTTCCCTACAGCAGAGAATATTCACCAGGACAACATTCTTCATCTGACCATTGTTCCCGCGCGTGTTTCCGAGGAAGTCAGGGAGCGGGCCGAAAAAATCGCCCGAACGATCGTGGACAAGCTGGATGTGGTAGGTCTGCTTGCTATCGAAATGTTTCTTACCGCAGATGGACAGCTGTTCGTGAACGAGCTGGCCCCACGCCCGCACAATTCCGGTCATTATACGATGGAAGCCTGTGTGACCTCACAGTTTGAACAACACGTACGGGCTGTCTGCAACCTTCCTTTGGGATCGACAGAGTTGCTCTCACCTGTCGTGATGGTTAATATACTGGGTGAGCATCTGCAGCCTGTTCTGGATCGTGTGGACGAGCTGCCGCGTTCGGCCAAGCTTCACTTGTACGGCAAGGCAGAAAGCAAGGAAAAACGGAAAATGGGCCACCTCAATGTACTGGCCCCTTCCGTAGATGAAGCACTCCACTTGATCGATAAGCTGGAAATCTGGAGTACAAAAACGGAGGTACAATCATGATTGATCGTTATTCGCGACCAGAAATGCGCGCTATTTGGACAGAAGAAAACAAGTTTAAGGCATGGCTGGAAGTAGAAATTCTCGCATGTGAAGCATGGTCCAAGCTGGGTGTCATCCCCGAAGAAGACGTGAAAAAGCTGTGGGAAAACGCGAGCTTTGATATTGAGCGCATTTATGAGATTGAGCAGGAGACTCGTCATGACGTCGTTGCCTTTACGCGCGCTGTATCCGAAACTCCCGCGCTGGGCGAGGAGAAAAAATGGGTGCACTACGGGTTGACCTCCACAGATGTCGTCGATACAGCACTCTCCTATCTGCTGCGCCAGGCCAACGAGATTTTGGAAAAAGATATTGAGGATTTCATTGCCATTCTCGCGGACAAAGCGCGTGAGCATAAAGATACCGTGTGCATGGGCAGAACGCATGGCGTCCATGCGGAGCCGACTACCTTTGGTTTGAAGCTGGCTCTCTGGCATGAAGAGATGAAGCGCAATCTGGCCCGTTTCCGCGCTGCCAAGCAGGAAGTAGCTTACGGCAAAATCTCGGGGGCAGTAGGAACCTACGCCAATATCGATCCTTTCGTTGAAAAATATGTATGCGAAAAGCTGGGCTTGTCCGCAGCTCCGATCTCCACGCAAACCCTGCAGCGTGACCGTCATGCTGAATACATGGCGACACTGGCTCTGATTGCGACCTCGCTGGAGAAGTTCGCGACTGAAATCCGCGGTTTGCAAAAGAGTGAGATGCGTGAAGTGGAGGAGGCATTTGCCAAGGGGCAAAAAGGTTCTTCCGCTATGCCACACAAACGCAACCCAATCGGCAGTGAGAACATTTGCGGTCTGTCTCGAGTCATTCGCGGACATATGCTGTCTGCTTATGAAAATGTTCCGCTCTGGCATGAGCGCGATATCTCCCATTCTTCCGTGGAGCGTGTCATTCTGCCGGATGCGACGATGCTGCTGAACTACATGCTACGCCGCTTTGGAAACATCGTGAAAAACCTGACCGTTTTCCCTGAAAACATGAAGCGCAACATGGACCGTACTTTTGGTTTGATCTACTCGCAGCAGGTCATGCTGAAGCTGATCGAAAAAGGCATGAGCCGCGAGAAGGCGTATGATACCGTACAGCCTCGCGCCATGCAAGCGTGGGAAGAACAACGCTCCTTCCGCGCGATTGTGGAAGAGGATGCGACGGTTACCGCTACCTTGACTAAGGAAGAGCTGGATTCCTGCTTCGACTACCGCTACCACCTCAAGCACGTAGACACGATTTTTGAACGTCTCGGCTTGCTGTAAGCAGCGCATCGATTACAACAACAGCCTGGCAAACTCATGCCGGGCTTTTTGCTGTCTCTTGAACGCGCTTGTTGCTTCGCTCAGCCTTGATTACGCCACGATAAAGGTTTTCTTACAAAAGTGTAAGGTTCCTGAAAGTTAACTCGATGGTACCCATTTCCGCTCTCTTTTAGAATGAAGTCAAGAATGAGGAAATGGGAGATCGATGATGAATACCATGAATGCTATGAACACCGTAAGAATGTATCCGCAACTGGATCATCAGCAAATATACGAAGAGTACTCTGATAAAATACATCGCTATTTTCGTTACCGGGTGAAAAATGTTTGGGACGTGGAAGACCTGACGACCACTGTTTTCATCAAGGTTTACTCCAAACTGGAGCAGTATGATCGACGCCATCCGTTTGGTGCCTGGATCTTCCGGATTGCTCACAATACGCTGATTGACTACATGCGCAAAAAGCGGGAGTGTCCGGTGGATCAGGATATGTTCTGCTCGATCAAAGCTACAGATGAGCAAGAGCTTCCGGAGGAGAGCCTTCTGACACAAGAGACGACAGAAGGGCTGTGGAAGCAGGTACATACGTTGACAGTGGATCAACGGAATGTGATTTCACTGCGCTACTTGGCTGACCTGCGCATGAACGAGATCGCTCAGATTCTCGGCAAGACAGAAGCCTCGGTGAAGATCCTGCATTTTCGCGGCATTCGAAAGCTGCAACAGATGATGACTGTCCAAAACTAGGGATGGAGGAGCTCCATCCTTTTTTGCCTTGCCCCCTCTCAAGCATTGGCGTAGACGAAATTTCTAAGTATAGTTAAGGGATGAGGAAACGCGAGATGAGAGGAGCACGCTTTCATGTCAACGATCATGATCGTAGAAGACGATCCGAAAATTAACCAACTACTGCAAAATCAGCTGGAGAAGTACGGCTATCATATTGTGAACATCGAGCAGTTTGATCGTGTCATGGACATTTTTTCCGAAGCAAGGCCCGATTTGGTCTTGCTCGATGTCAATTTGCCAAAGTTCGACGGTTTTTACTGGTGCAGGCAAATGAGGCAGGTGTCCAACTGTCCGATTCTCTTTATCTCGGCGAGAGAGAGCAAGATGGACCAGGTCATGGCGCTGGAGAACGGAGCAGATGACTACATTACCAAGCCATTTGATTATGATGTTGTGCTGGCGAAGATTCGCAGCCAGCTGCGTCGCGCCTATGGCTTGTACGCTCCGCAGGAAGGGGAGCGGACGGTGGAGGTTGCAGGGCTCAGGCTCTACCTGGAGCGGATGGAGCTGTCCATGCATGAGCACAAGATTGAATTGAGCAAAAAGGAAGCGTTGCTGTTGGAAGCGCTGATGAACCAGTTTCCGCGAGTCGTGAGCCGGGAGCGCTTGTTGGAAAAGCTATGGGATGAGCAGTTTGTGGATGAAAATACATTGAACGTGTACATTACGCGCGTGCGCGCCAAATTGAAGGACCTGGGACTGGACGGTGCTGTGGAGACGGTACGCGGTTCCGGCTATCGATTGAAGGCCACCTGGGAGGATCTGCAATGAAGCTGTTCCTCAGGGATCAATGGGCTTTTGCCGCTTTTTTCGTGGTTCAGCTGATCTTGCTGCTGTTGATCTTTGCGCTGGACGGGTACTGGAATTCCTCGCTGATGATCTACGCAATCTTCCTCTCCCTTTTCTTTTCAGGTGGATTCTTGCTTAGCCGTTACCTGACACACCGGACGATCTATCAGCGGCTGAGCAATCCGGTCCAATCTCTGGAGGAGCTGACGCAGTCACATGGCAATGCTCCTTTGTGCCGAGCAATGGACGAGAATTGCCTGGAGCAGTATCGGCTGTACAAGGAAGAGCTGCACGCGTATGAAAACAAGCAGCGGGACCATATTACGTTTATCCAGCAGTGGGTGCATCAGATGAAGACGCCACTTTCGGTCATTCATCTGCTCCTGCAGGATGACGACGATCCGAAGTCGGAGAGTGTGCGAGAGGAAGTAGACCGTCTGAAGCGAGGGCTGGAGACCATCTTGTACCTGGCGCGACTGGATCGATTCGAGCAGGATTTCCTGATCGAGCCGGTGAATCTGCGGACGCTCGTGCAGGAAGCGGTGGCGGAAAACAAGCGGCTGTTTATTCGCAATCAGGTGTATCCTGAGTTGCAGATCGACGAGCATTGGTCAGCCGAGTCGGATGATAAGTGGCTCTCTTTTGTCCTGAATCAGCTGCTGATCAATGCTGTGCGATATTCCGCAGGGAAGAGCAACAAAGTGACGATACGGGCTTATGAACGCGGCTCGCAGGTTGTGCTGGAGGTTCAGGATTACGGGATTGGTATACCTCGCGAAGATATTCGACGCGTGTTTCAACCGTATTTTACAGGGGAAAATGGGCGTAAATATGCGGAGTCTACCGGCATGGGGCTCTATTTGGTCAAGGAAATCTGCGGAAAGCTCAATCACGCAGTGGAGCTGGAGTCCATGGTGGACGCGGGAACGACGGTACGTGTGGTCTTGTCTGCTGTTGTACCAACCAACCTTACAAGATCGTAAGCTAGCTGAAAGTTAATTCGATAGTTGTCAGCTAGCTGCCTCTTTATAGTAGAGGGAGGGTCATGAAGGAGGCAAGGTTTATGGATATGCTGCAAGTGAAAAGCTTGAGCAAAATATATGGTGGTAAAGTGACATACCGCGCATTGACTGATATAGATTTTACGATCACCAAAGGAGAGTTCGTCGGGATCATGGGCCCATCAGGCAGTGGAAAGACGACTCTTTTAAACATGATATCGACTATTGATTCTCCCACGTCTGGAGAAGTGCTGCTCAATGGCACCAATCCGCATCTGCTGAAAAAGTCAAAGCTGGCTTTGTTTCGGCGCCGAGAGCTCGGCTTTGTCTTTCAGGACTTCAATCTGCTGGATACGTTGACGCTGGGGGAGAATATCGTCTTGCCGTTGACGCTGGACGGGGAAAACGTGCATGTCATGGAGGAAAAGCTGCACGCTGTGGCGATCAAGCTGGGAATTCAGGACATTCTGGAAAAGTTTACGTATGAAGTATCAGGGGGCCAAAGGCAACGTGCAGCAATCGCCCGAGCGATTATTCACTCACCGTCCCTGCTGTTGGCAGATGAGCCGACGGGCAACCTCGATTCCAAATCCTCACGAAAAGTAATGGAGACACTGGAGGCACTCAACAAGCAGGATCAGGTGACGACCATGATGGTGACCCACGATGCTTTGGCTGCCAGCTACTGTCACCGCGTCATTTTTATCAAGGACGGTCAGTTCCATAACGAGATGTATCGCGGGGAAAACAGGCAGGCTTTTTTCCAGAAGATTATTGACGCGCTGTCTTTCTTGGGAGGGAACACCTATGACCTTTCGACAATTCGCGTTTAACAATGTCTCAAGGAACAAAAGAACCTACGCAGCGTTTTTCCTGAGCAGCGTCTTTTCGGTGATGATCTTTTTCGTCTATGCCATGTTTATTTTCCATCCGGGCATTGCAGATGAGGCGATACACGAATCTGTAGCTACCGGGATGATGGTGGCTGAATACGTGATCTTCCTGTTCGCTTTTTTCTTTCTCTTTTATTGTGTAGGCGCTTTTTTAAAGAAGAGGGAGAAAGAGTTCGGGATCTTGTTCATGCACGGGATGACCCCGTTGCAGCGCAATTTGCTGATTTTCATGGAAAATATGTTGATTGGCGTGGTTTCGATTCTGTTTGGCATCGTCTTGGGGATGGTATTGGCCAAGCTGTTTTTCCAGTTCGCCGGATTTCTCCTCGACGTGCAGGCGCTGCCCTTTTATTGGGCTTGGAAAGCGATTGGACTGACAGCAGTTGCCTTTCTGGTCCTGTTTGCTGCAATCTCGGTATTTACTGTTCTGTTCTTGCGCAAACGCAGCTTGCTGGAATTGCTGCAGGGCAGTCAGCGTCCCAAGAAGGAGCCTAAGGCATCTGTCTCGCTTTCGGTGCTGGCTGCTATGCTTTTGGGGCTGAGCTACCTGCTCGCGCTCACGGCAGAAGGGATTTATGTGCCGGTGCTGCTCATGCCGGTTACGGCGATGACCATCGGTGGAACGTATCTGTTGTTTACACAACTGAGTGTATTCGCGATCGGGATGATGAAAAAGAAGCGCTTCTTCTACTGGAAGCGCACCAATCTCTTGACTCTGTCGGATATGGCGTATCGGATGAAAGACAATGCACGCATGTTCTTTCTCGTATCGATCGTCTCGACCATCGCGTTTTGTGCGATTGGCACGCTGGCTGCTCTGGCAGGCTCGATTCAGGAAACCGTAGTGCGTACGAATCCTTTTGCTTTCGAATACCAATCCAAGCGTGACAATGCTGAGGAGCAAAAGCATCTGTCCATGCTGGAAAACAGGCTGGAGCAAGCGGGCTACACCTACGAGAAGCATATGTTGAAGATGCGGGTGCTGCCGAACGAGGTGGAAGGCGAGCAGGTCGGCGTAGTGAAGCTGGCGCAGTACAATCAGTTTGCGTTGGCAGCCAATGCCGACAGCATCACCGTGGGGGACCAGGAAGCCTTTTTGTTTGTCCGTTGGTTTGGCGATTCTATTGAAAGCTCGACCCTGCATGTAGGAGATAGCATCCTGAGAGTAAAATCCAATGCATCGGTGATTCCTTTGGCCAGTGGTCTAGGCTTTGAACGTCTGGCTGTCGTGCCGGATGCGGTATACGATCAACTGGAGGAGCTGGAGGAAGAGTCCCTCTACGGCTACAACGTCCCCAAATGGAAAGAGACCAAAGAGATCAGCTTGAATCTGGAAGAGAAAATCGGCAGGTGGGACGAGGAAGGAAAGTACTACTTCTCGACCCGCGCGCCCGTCTACTATTCCATGAAGCAAATGGCGAACACCGCTTTGTTTATCGGATTGTTCGTCGGTGTGCTGTTCTTTGTGGCCGCAGCCAGCTTTCTCTACTTCCGTTTGTACACCGATCTGGAGAATGACAAACGGCAGTATGGGGCTATATCCAAGATCGGGATGACGGAGAGCGAGCTGACCCGCATTGTCACCATTCAGATCGCGCTTTTGTTCTTTGTTCCCATCCTGGTGGCAATCGCGCATAGTATTGTCGCGTTCGTTTCGTTGCAAAGCTTTTTGAAGCTCATGCTCATCACATCGGTAGTCAAACCGACAGCTATCGTGTTGCTCAGCTTTGTCGTCGTACAGGCGATTTACTTCTGGATCATCCGCAACCGCTATCTGTTCCATTTGAAGCGTTCCGTATTTTAGCGTTTGTTCTTTTGCATAGATGGAGAATCATAGAATAGAACAGGACTCGATCTGGCAGGAGGAAGATAGGATGCATCAGAATCAATGGATGGACCAAGCTATTTCACTGGCTTTGGAAAATGTTTTGAACAGTCATGGAGGGCCATTCGGGGCTGTCATTATCCGGGATGGACAGGTTGTCGGGACAGGTCGCAATGAGGTTACGACAAACAACGATCCTACTGCACATGCTGAGGTACAGGCGATCCGGGATGCATGTCGCAATCTGAATACCTTCCAATTGACCGATTGCGAGCTTTACACGAGCTGCGAGCCCTGCCCGATGTGCCTTGGAGCTATCTATTGGGCGCGTTTGCACAAGGTTTACTTCTCCGGGACCAAAGAAGAAGCGGCCCAAGCCGGTTTTGACGACCATTTTATCTATGAACAAATTGAGCAGCCTTTCGAGAGTCGCTCCATTCCCTTTGAACGGGTACAGCCGGAAAAAGGCAAAGAACCGTTCCGGGCCTGGACATCCTCGCAAAGTCGGATTCATTATTAAACCACATGAAAAGGGGCTTCCCTTGCAGCGCAACAGGCTGCTTGAGGAAGCCTTTGCTGTTTTAGGTAAACCATGGCTGTGTAGACGAGATTTGCTTGTGCGCAAATGTTATCACAAGCGATGAGTTGGGAGATTGTTCTCAACTCATTTTTTATTCCATTCACAATGAATAAGTGGGCAATAATGACTCAATTTCCAACAAAACATATACTTTCGTGAAATATTATTAACGAAAATTAAAATTGAAAACGCTTTCAACAGCAAATTTTCAGAAAAAGTGTTGATAATTGTCGATATTCGTATTATAGTTACTTCTACAATAACGCAATTCGACGAAAAAATGTTTTTTGACGACTAACTTATGCTATTTCTGGTAAACTACAAGTCGAAATATGGTAGGTGTATGGATGGAAGAAAAATTTCGGAGATCTCTTTACCCTGAATTGGACGACATCGATTATGGCATTGTACGAGCTTTGCAGGAAAACGCGCGATTGCCTTTTACTACGATCGCGAAGGAACTGGGTGTGACCGAGAAGACCATTCGGATGCGCGTCCAACAGATGCAGGATGATGGTGTCCTCAGTCTGGTAGGCATCGTCAATCCCGTAAAAGCAGGTTTGAACGTAGAATCGTTCATTCAAATTGCTGTCGAAGCGGACAAGCTCGACGATGTGGTCGAAGTGTTAAATGGAATTGTAGAAGTCAGACTGATTGTGTTAACGACAGGTGATTATCAGCTTTTCATTCAAATACTCGTGAGAAACTACGAAGAATTAGCACAATTCCTCATGAAAAAGTTGAATAAAGTCCCTGGTGTCACGCGAGTTAACGTGATCAACGAATTAAAGATACTGAAATCCAAGTTTAAGTTTGTTCGCTAATGGGGATAGACATTGGAAGGGGGAATGCCATTTACGCGGATAGTGGGCTTGGGGGAGCATTTATCACCAAACTGTCAGAATAATATATAAAGAGAGAGAAGGGGAAATCTTATGTTTTCAAAGAAAATGAACAAAACATTGATAAGCGCCGTCTTGGGCACCATGCTTTTGGTAACCGGATGCGGCGGCGGTAGCGGTAGCAGTGCACCAGCACCTAGCGACAGCAACAACGCTGGCACAGCAGCTCCAGCACCATCCAATGAAAAGAAAGTTCTGAATATCGGACTGAAGGCAGATCCGCCATCGATGGATCCGACAATCTCCACTTCGTTGTACGATCGCCAAGTATACGCGAGCCTGTATGACAAACTGTTCGAAATTGCTCCAGACGGAAAAATCGTACCGATGCTCGTGGATACCTATGAAGTATCAGCAGACGGTAAGACTTATACATTCAAGTTGAAAAAAGGTGTCAAGTTCCATGACGGTACAGATTTTAACGCCGAAGCGGTTAAGTTCAACTTCGAGCGCAACCTGACAACCGAAAAATCCAAGCGCAAGGGCGATCTGAAATACGTAGAAGCGGTCAACGTGGTAGACAATGACACGGTGACTGTACAATTGAAAGAGCCATTCGCGCCATTCCTGTCCGTTCTTACTGACCGCGCAGGGATGATGGTATCTCCTACAGCAGCGAAAGAAAAAGGAGACGACTTCCTCAACGCGCCAGTAGGTACAGGCCCATTCGTATTCGTAAAACAGGTGAAAGGCGACAGCGTAAGCCTGAAAAAGAACGAAAACTACTGGAACGGCGAAGTGAAGCTGGACGAAGTAAACTACAAAGTATTTACAAACGGTACAGCAAAAGTACAAAACCTGCGCTCCGGCATGCTGGACATCATCGACGAGACGCCAACCAAGGAAATCCCGGCTGTCGAGGGAGATGCCAACCTGCAATTGATCGCAGAATCGGGCATGGGCTACCAAGGCTTGCACTTTAACAATACCCAAGCGCCATTCGACAACAAATACCTGCGTGCCGCTGTGGATCGCGCTATTGACCGCGAAGCATTGGTTAAAGTGCTGTTCAATAACTACGCAGCACCAGCTCGCACTGCATTTGCAAAAGGAAGCCTGGCTTACAACGAGGAATTGAACAAACCGGTTGCGCCAAACGCAGATGAAATCAAGGACTTGCTGGCTAAAGGTGGTAAGCCGGACGGTTTTGAATTCAAGTTGTTGATCACCACAGCGCCTGAGAATGAACAACTGGGTGCAGTCATTCAAAACATGTTGAAACAACACGGCATCAATGCTGTACTGGAAAAAGTTGAGTATGGTCAATTGCTGGAAGCGGGAAGCAAAGGTGACTTCCAAGCGATGCAGCTCGGTTGGTCTGGCCGTCAAGACCCGGATGGTAACTTCCACGATTTTGTAGTAACTGGCAACACAAACAACTACGGCCGCATCAGCGTACCACAACTGGATGAACTGGTTCTGAAAGCACGTGGTGAGCAAGATGAAGCGAAACGTAAAGCTCTCTATGACGAAGCGACTAAAGTGGCCCAAGACGAAGCGGTTTACGCATACATGTACCACCAATACGTGCTCATCGGCATGAACAAGAAAGTAACTGGCTTCACCTATGTACCAGACGGTCTGATCCGTACAGCTACACTGGACAAGCAATAAGGTTACAAGATTAATCAACTAGAGTGAGGGGGAATTGTCATGATGTTCGTAGTTAGACGCCTTATGCTGACAATCCCGATTCTCCTCCTGGTGTCGATTATGACGTTTTCCTTGATTCATATGATCCCGGGCGACCCTGCCCGGGTCATTTTAGGACAAGAAGCGACACCGGAAGCGTATCAGGCACTGCGTACAGAGTTAGGACTGGACAAGCCGATCGTAGAGCAGTATTTTTCCTGGTTGGGAAAAGTAGTGCAGGGAGATTTGGGAATGTCGATTACGGACAGAGTTCCGGTCTCCGAGTTGATCTTGCAGCGATTACCTGCGACTGTAGAATTGACGATCGGGACGTTTATCGTAGCGATCCTCATTGCCTTTCCAGCGGGAATTCTGGCTGCAGTTCGACGCGGAACTTGGGTTGATTATACGAGTACATTTGCCGCACTGGGCGGTATGAGTATCCCCAGCTTCTGGCTGGCGATGATGATGATTATTTTCTTTGCGGTTGAGAATCAATGGCTGCCTTCCTCAGGTTATGTGCCATTTTCCGAAAATCCGGCGCAAAACCTGATGGCGATGATCTTGCCATGTGTCGCTACCGGGCTTCGTGAATCTGCGGTATTGATGCGGATGTTGCGTTCGTCCTTGCTGGATGTCGTAAATATGGACTTCATTCGTACAGCTAAAGCGAAAGGCTTGAACGAAGCACGCACGATTTTGGGACATGCTCTGCGGAATGCGATGGTACCGGTCATCACGACCTCTGGTTTGATGATTGCAGGACTTTTAGGCGGTCTGGTCATCACGGAATCCATTTTCTCCATTCCAGGATTCGGACGTCTGATTGTGGAGTCGGTATTCAAACGCGACTACGTAACGGTACAAGGTGCAATTCTGGTTTCCGCCATTCTGGTCGTTCTCGTCAACCTGGTTGTTGACATCCTGTATGCGGTCATCGACCCACGTATCAAATCCGGGAAAGGAGCGGGCGAATAATGAGAACTTTTAACAAATTCCTCCGCAACGGATTGGGTCTTATCGGGGCAATCATTATCTTGGCCCTGATCATTGTGGCTATTTTTGCACCGTATATTGCTCCATTTGACCCCAATGAGCAAGATTACAACAAGATTTTAATGGAACCGAATGCGGAGCATTGGTTTGGAACAGACGATCTAGGTCGAGACATCTTTTCCCGCGTCGTATACGGTGCGCGTATTTCGATCCAGGCAGCCCTTATTTCTGTAGGGATTGCCATGCTGATCGGTGTGCCCATTGGACTCTTGTCTGGTTATTATCGCGGTTTCTGGGACGAGTGGATCGTCATGCGCTCAGTGGATGCGATGCAGGCGTTTCCGTTTTTGATTCTGGCTTTGGCTATTTCCGCTGTACTTGGTTCAGGCTTCGGGAATGCCATGCTGGCGATCGGTATCGGATTTTCGCCGGCCTTTGTACGTATTACCCGTGGTCAGGTGTTATCCTTGCGAAACATGGAGTACATCCATGCGGCTCGTTCGGTCGGGGTCAAGGACGCCCGAATCATTTTCCGTCACATCCTGCCGAATGCGATGAACCCGATCATGATTCAGGCGACCTTGGCAATGGCATCTGGTATTATTGCAGAAGCGTCTCTCTCCTATCTGGGATTGGGCGTACAGCCGCCGACGCCATCTTGGGGAAGTATGCTGAACCATGCACAAAGCCTGATGTCCGTCGCGCCTTATGCAACGTTTTATCCCGGTATTGCAATCTTTTTGGTCGTGCTAGGATTTAACTTGTTGGGAGATGGACTACAACAGGTATTGGACCCTCGGGCACGTAAATAGAATAAAGGAGTGGAGCAGATGACGACGATCTTGGAAGTTGAACAACTGAGAACCCGGTTTCGCACGGACAACGGTGTCGTCAGTGTCGTTGACGGCGTCGACTTCTCCATCCGTGCCGGCGAGACGCTGGGCGTTGTGGGTGAATCGGGCTGTGGAAAAAGCGTAACCAGCCTATCCATCATGCGCCTATTACCTCCAAACGGAAATTCCGGAGGTACGATCCGTTTCAATGGCAAGAACGTGTTGGAGCTGTCGGAGAAAGAAATGCAATCCGTGCGTGGAAACGAAATCGCGATGATTTTTCAAGAGCCCATGACATCGCTGAATCCACTGCATACGGTGGGCAAACAAATTGAAGAAGCAGTCATCCTGCATACAGGAGCAAGCCAACAACAGGCCAAAGAGCGGGCTATTGCCATGTTAAAGGCAGTAGGTATGCCGCGCGCCGAAGAAATTTATGGCGAATTCCCTCACCAGCTGTCAGGTGGTATGCGCCAGCGTGTCATGATTGCCATGGCCATGTCTTGTGATCCCAAGCTGATTATCGCTGACGAGCCGACTACGGCGCTGGACGTAACCATTCAGGCACAGATTCTGGATCTGATGCGCGACTTGAAGGAAAAGACCGGCACTTCGATCATGTTGATTACGCACGACCTGGGTGTCGTCGCGGAAATGTGTGATCGGGTAATTGTCATGTACGCTGGTCAGGTTGTGGAAGAAACGGATGTAGAGACGCTTTTTGAGAATCCCAAGCATCCGTACACCATCGGATTGATGAATTCCATCCCCGATCTGGAGGATGAACGAGAGTATCTGGAGACCATTCCTGGCTCTGTGCCATTGGCTCATCAGATGCCGAAGGGCTGCCGTTTTGCTCCTCGCTGCTCCAAGGTGATGCCAGTATGTGAAGAAAAAGCACCTGAGCTATTGCAGCTGGAAGGGCATAAATGCCGTTGCTGGTTGTATGCGGAGGAGGGAGAACAGGCATGACGACACCTCTATTGGAAGTAAAAGGACTACAGCAGCATTTCCCGATCAAGGGCGGGTTCTTGAAAAAGACGACCGGCTATGTAAAAGCGGTAGACGGAATTGATCTGCAGGTGTATCCTGGTGAAACCTTGGGTATTGTAGGCGAGTCCGGCTGCGGAAAATCGACGACAGGTCGCAGCATTCTGCGTTTGCTGGAGCCAACAGCAGGTGAGGTTTGGTTCGATGGCAAGGACTTGGCGAAGCTGCCGAAGGAAGAAATGCGCCGGATGCGCAAGGATCTGCAAATGATTTTCCAGGATCCATACGCGTCACTGAATCCACGAATGACGATCAAGCAGATTCTGATGGAATCCTTGATGGTCCACAACATTGGTACGACAGAAGAACGGTTAAAAACCATTGAAGAAATTATCGAGATTGTGGGACTGCGCAAAGAGCATCTGAATCGCCATCCACATGATTTTTCGGGAGGCCAACGCCAGCGTATCGGAATTGCCCGAGCGTTGGTCGTAAAGCCAAAGCTGATTATTGCTGACGAGCCGGTTTCTGCTTTGGACGTGTCGATTCAATCACAAGTGCTCAATCTGTTGAAGGATCTGAGAAAAGAATTTAATCTGACATTGATGTTCATTTCCCATGATCTGTCCGTAGTCAAACATCTTTGTGATCGGATCGCAGTTATGTACCTGGGCAGGGTAGTCGAAATTGCTGACAAGCGCACTTTGTTTGAAAACCCGAGCCATCCGTATACACGGGCATTGCTGTCTGCCGTACCGGTGGCCAAACCACGACAAAAGCGGGAACGGATTTTACTGACGGGCGATTTGCCAAGCCCCGCAAATCCACCTAGTGGCTGTACTTTCCACCCGCGTTGTCCATACGCAACGGAAATTTGTAAGTCGAAGGTGCCTAGTCTGGCTGACATTGGTGCTGGCCAGTTGGTTTCCTGCCATCTGGTTCAATCAGGGGAACTGCAATAGCAGGTAGGGTCAGGATGGAGGTACGATATGATTTACTGGCAGTTGTTTCTAGCCTTTTTTCGGATTGGGATTTTTGGTTTTGGAGGGGGGCCTACCATGGTTCCCCTGTTTCATACGGAGTGTGTAAAAAAGTATAAATGGGTTACGGAAGATGATTTTGCTGATAATCTGGCGCTTGGCAACGCGTTGCCAGGTCCGATCGCGACCAAGCTTGCAGCTTACATCGGTTACCGGGTAAAAGGCTGGAAGGGCGCATTGGTTGCAAACATTGCAGTGGTTCTGCCGGTCGTCGTTCTGATGATCGCGCTGCTCGGTGTGATTTATCAATATAAAGACGCTCCAGGTGTATACGGCATGATTCAGGCGATTGGTCCGGTGATTGCTGTCATGACTGGGGTTATGACCTGGGAGTTCCTGCAAAAGGGCTGGCAGGGCGCGTCCAGTAAAACAGGCATCAGCATCGCGCTGGCCTTGTCCATCGTGGCGCTGGTTCTTTTGGATCTGCATCCCGGAATCGTCGTAGGAATCGCGCTTCTCATATCTTTTGCCTACACCACATGGTCCGTCCGGAAACGGAAGAAAAAGGACAGTGAGGAGGGGGCAGCATGATCTATCTTCAATTGTTCTGGGCCTTTTTTATTTCCAATATTCTGGGGTACGGCGGCGGTCCTGCAAGTATTCCGTTGATTCAGAATGAAGTGGTCAATCAGTATGGATGGATGACGGTTCAGGAGTTTGGTGAAGTACTTGCTGTTGGGAATGCCTTGCCAAGCCCGATCGCTACCAAGCTGGCTGGCTATATCGGTTATGAGGTAGCCGGTGTGCCGGGAGCTTTGGTTGCCTTGTTTGCGACAGTGGCGCCCACTGCCATCGCGATGATTTTACTGCTCCAATTTATCCATATGTTCCGCAAGTCACCCCAGGTAAAAGCAATGACACAATCGGTACGTCCTATCATAACGGTCTTATTGGGAACCATGACGTATCAGTTTCTGATGGGAGCTGTCGAAGGGATTGGCTGGATGCAGACAGGGATTCTGACTGTTGCTTCCTATCTGCTTTTGGAGACGTGGAAAATGCATCCTGCCTATGTGATACTGATTTCGATGGCCTACGGGTTCTTCTTTATTGGTTAGCTCTTACGGTAGAAAAAAGGAGGTTAATAACATATGACACAGTTTGACGCACATGAATACCCGTATGCATCGCGTAGAACGACGACTTTTGCCAATAATGGCATGGTTGCCACTTCTCAACCCCTGGCAGCCCAAGCAGGTCTGGACATCCTGAAAAAGGGTGGAAATGCGATCGATGCAGCGATTGCTACAGCTGCTTGCTTAACTGTTGTGGAACCTACCTCCAACGGTATTGGCGGAGACGCCTTTGCCCTGGTATGGGTCAAGGATGAGCTGTTTGGCTTGAACGCCAGCGGTCCGGCTCCGCAAAGCATTTCCATTGATGCCGTCAAAGCCAAAGGTCACGAAGAAATGCCGACATACGGCTGGACTCCGGTAACCGTACCGGGCGCTCCTGCTGCGTGGGCTGCTTTGTCCAAGCGCTTTGGCCGTCTTCCTTTGACAGAAGTTCTGCAGCCTGCCATCGATTACGCGGAGAAAGGCTTTCCACTCTCCCCGACTCTCGCGCACTACTGGAAAGTGGGCTACAACAAGTTTAAAAAGCTTTGCACAGGTCCTGAATTCGCGCATTGGTTCACGACATTTGCTCCAGACGGACGCGTGCCACAGGCAGGAGACATCTGGAAATCTCCAGCTCATGCCCAAACCCTGCGTCTGATCGCCGAGACGAATGCAGAGAGCTTCTATCGTGGTGAGCTTGCTGACAAAATCGATGCTTTCTCCCGCGAGTGCGGCGGTTTCCTGACCAAGGAAGACTTGGCAGCGTACCAACCAGAGTGGGTCAAACCAATCAGCGTCAACTATCGCGGCTATGACGTATGGGAAATCCCGCCGAACGGGCAGGGAATGGTAGCCCTGATGGCATTGAATATCATGAAGGGCTTCGAGGTAGGGGCAAAAGATACAACCGATACGTACCACAAGCAGATCGAGTCGATGAAGCTGGCCTTTACAGACGGCATGCACTACATCACCGAGCCAAAAGACATGAGCGTGACTGTGGAAGAGCTGCTTTCCGAGGAGTATGCAGCAGCAAGACGGGCGTTGATCGGTGACGAGGCACTGACTCCAGAACCAGGTCAACCGCGCAGCAGTGGTACAGTCTATCTGTGTACTGCTGATGGTGAAGGCAACATGGTCTCCTTCATTCAAAGCAACTACATGGGCTTTGGCTCCGGTGTGGTCATTCCGGATACCGGGATTGGCATGCAAAACCGAGGCCATAATTTCTCGCTCGATCCGAAGCACGACAATCGACTGGAACCAGGCAAACGTACGTATCACACCATCATTCCTGGCTTCCTGACGAAGGATGGAAAAGCGGTAGGACCGTTCGGAGTTATGGGCGGCTTCATGCAGCCACAAGGGCATATGCAGGTTGTGATGAACACGGTAGACTTCCATTTGAACCCGCAAGCTTCCCTCGACGCGCCGCGCTGGCAGTGGCTGGAAGGCAAGACCGTGGAGCTAGAGCGCCATTTCCCTGAGCATCTGGCTCTGGCGTTGGAGCGCAAAGGCCACACAATCAAATGGGCGCAGCCAGGCAACTACTTTGGCCGTGGACAGATCATCTGGCGCAATGAGCAAGGCGTGCTGATCGGCGGAACGGATATGCGGACTGATGGTTGTATTGCGGCCTGGTAATACAAGTGAACGCATCATGAAAAGGGTGTCCTCCGAGTGGATAATGGCTCGGGAGACACCCTTGTTTTATGGATATTATCGGAATTCACGGATATTAAATTTGACACAGCCGATAGCCAGATTCTCCATGAAAAAGCTGCACGCTAGACAGGATCGTATAGCAGCAGGCTTGCATGGATCGTTGATATGTATCGTTGAGATGAACTGCAAAGCAGCAGTCAAGGACCTTTTTTCAGGTTCGTGGCTGCTGTTTTTCTAATTTGAGTCTGGTGTATAACGTACTGAAAGGAGTCATGTGATGGGGGGATTGTCTTCAAAATGATTCAGGGGATAAAGACATCTTATAAAGCTACATATAATCTAGACAGCAAAAAGGAGTTTCTTAGTTGTATGACGACCGGCAGAAGAAAGTTCAGCCCTGAAGAGAAGGCACGCAATGTACTGGAAATTTTGAAGGAAGAAAATACGGTGTCACAGATCGCAACGGAGGAGGGAATTCATACGAATGTCCTCATCCGGTGGAAATCAGAAGCCGTTCAAAACCTCTCCCAATTGTTTGTCGATGAAAGTAAAGGCATCACGAAAATGAAACAGGAATACGAGCAGCAAATTGACGAACTCTACGGCGAGGTTGGCAGATTAACCACCCAATTGTCTTGGCTTAAAAAAATCTGGCCTCTAACCTGTCTCGTGACGAACGAGTAGACTTATTGGAATGGGACTGCCCAGAGCACTCCATCTTCGTACAAGCGGATCTCTTGAGCCTGAACCGCTCCAGCCTGTATTACAAGCCGGTACCTCCATCTCCGGAGGAAATACGCCTCAAACACCGGATTGATGAGCTCTATACAAGGCATCCGTTCATGGGCTATCGAACGATTGCTTCGATCATGAATCGGGAGAACGACTTGATTCATGAGAATACGGTAAGGCGCTATATGCGTGAAATGGGCATCATGGCGATCTACCCCGGTCCGAATCTGAGTAAACGTGATCTTCAAAACATCGGATCTATCCGTATCTCCTGCGTAAACTGGCGATCACAGATTCAGAGCAGGTCTGGAGTGTTGACATCGCCTATATTCGGCTGAAGCAGGGCTGGATGTACTTTATACGCTATTATAGACTGGTATTCACGTTATATCGTAGACTGGCAGCTCGATCAGAGCCTGGAGATTGGTTTTGTACTTGAGACGATGAAACGGGCACTGGCAAGGCGAAAGCCGGGCATAGTGAACAGTGATCAAGGGAGCCATTTCACGAGCACAATACATTGTTTTATTGAAGGAAAACGATGTTCGCATCATTATGGATGGCAAAGGTCGCGCAGCCGATAATATCGCCATCGAACGGTTTTGGCGCAGTTTGAAGTACAACGAGATTTATCTAAACGACTACAACAGCCCGCTTGAGGCTCGGAACGGCATCCGTAACTATATTCATCTTCATAACCACTATCTGCTGCACCAATCTTTGCAGAAGCACACGCCAGCTGCTGTGTATAACCGTAAAGTCATACTTAAATCCACATCTGAATAACGGAGGAGGAACCTTTCCTCCCGCGCCTTCGCTTGAGCTTTGTCCTCCATCTGTGGACAACAAGACACTGGGGATAATTAACTGTTTTTCCATCTAAGCAAAAGAATACGTTCTATTGTACCAGAGTGTTATTAAACCATTGTGAATCATTTCACACATTAACTATATTAAAATAACTGTCTTGATATCTTGTAGCACCATACTATTCTTTAGTCGATGAAGATACTCTAACGGGCATTAGTTCAGATGCATTCAAGAAAAAACGTGAAAAATGGGAAGCAATCGGACTCATGGGCGAAGAATTCGTATTTGAAAATGCACGGCTGCGGTTAATACAAGACGGACGTGAGGATTTAGCTGAAGTAGTTCGACATGTAAGTTTGTACGACTGCGGAGCGGGATACGATATATTGTCATATGAGCTTGATGGAAGACCACGGTATATTGAATGTAAAACGACTGTCGGCAGTTCGATGAAATTTGAGATTACCTCAAATGAGTGGAATAAGGCAAAGAAGTACAGGGAGCAATATAACTGTACCGGATTATAAATATTGATCAGCAAGACCATCGTGATATTGTTGTTATTCAAGACCCATTTGGTAAGTTTGAAGATGGGAAGCTTGTGTTGACGCCGAATGCATTCACTGTTTCAACAATTAAGGACTGGTGAACAACGGTAAGGTAATGTTATCCTGACGACTAAAAGAGCAGGAAAATTAGCAAAAGGAGTCGAATATTGACAGGTTATATAACTACTTAAAAAGATGGTGATTTGATGCCGTTAAAAAAAGAAATTTCACATGAGATAATTAAACCATCTTGGGATAACTATAAATTACAAGCACTCAACAATAAAAGAAAACATGTTGAAACTAATACAGAGTATGAGATGTTGTTTTCTTCATCATTTTGTTTTCTGATATTAAAGTCATTATGGAAAATCGTTGATTCAAAGAAGAGGTTTGAGCTTAGAAGCTGTAAGTACAAAAGATTGCAGTTAAATTTAGAGACTAACAAACTAGCAAAAGAAATTGCGGATTATTTGTCTACTCTCTCAATTATAGAGTGCAGTTATTACATCGGAGTATTATACACGTATTTGCTACCTCAAAAATATAAAGCTGAATATGGTATTTATTATACACCGCCAGTCATAGCGGAAAGGCTTCTTGATCTTTTGGGTTCGGAGGGAGTTAACTGGTCAAAAGACAGCATACTAGACCCTGCTTGCGGTGGTGGAGCATTTTTAGTACCCGTGGCAAATCGAATCTTGGGTGACCATAGAATTAAATGCATACCAGCAGAAGAAAGGATTAAGCATCTAGAAAATAATCTCTCGGGTATCGAGATAGACGAGTTTGCTGGTTGGATGACACAAGTGATGCTGGATGTAGTAACATATCAAGACGCTTGTTTGATTGGTCGTAAGATGAAGAATATAGTACGGCATGATGATACAATCGAATTCGCATTGAAGCAAGACAAGAGCTACCAGCTCATTGTAGGAAACCCGCCATATGGTCGAATTACTCTCAATGAGGAACTTAGAGAAGCATATGCTAGATCTCTTTACGGTCATGCCAATATGTACGGATTATTCATTGACGCTGCCTTAAGAATGAAATCATCAGATGGTTTTATTGGATTTGTAACCCCGACTTCGTTTATGGGGGGGCAGTATTTCTCTAATCTAAGAAGCTTGCTGATGAAAGAAGCCCCTCCCTTAGATATTGACTTTATTACAGAACGTTCTGGTGTATTTGATGAGGTCTTGCAAGAAACATGTTTAACTGTTTTTGGCCCGAATGACTCTAAAGAAACAAGCATTCATAATATCAAAACAGACATTGTGGGGTACAGAGTCAACAGAGTAGGAACATTTCAATTAAATGAAGGAACGAGTCCTTGGTTTCTTCCGAGGGATAGTTCTGAGACCAAGCTAATTAAGAAACTCAATAAAATGAAAACAACGATTAAAGACTATGGATATAAAGTATCCACCGGGCCGCTAGTCTGGAACCGACATAAGGAACAATTAGAAAATAGTCCGAGAGATGGATCATATCCGATAATTTGGTCACATGCGATAGTAAATGGTAACTTTACTTTTGATTATAAAACAAAGAAACCGAGATTCATTAATATACTGGATGGGCAAGATTTTCTTGTTTGCAAACAACCCGTAGTCTTGTTACAGCGAACGACGTCGAAGGAACAACAAAGACGGTTAATATCAACTGTGCTTCCACAAGAGTTTTTGTCTGAATGGAACGGAGCAGTCATCGAAAATCATGTGAATATGATTCATTCGGTTGATAAGCAGAAACTCTCGCCAGAAGCATTATCGTTAATTCTAAATACTACTGTTGTAGATCGCATATTCAGGTGCATTTCTGGTAGTGTTGCTGTCTCAGCGTCAGAGCTCCATGCTTTGCCGTTGCCACCGTTAAAAAAAGTCTTGGGTATCGAGGATTTAGTGCAACAGTACAAGTCAAACCAAATTAGTGAAGAAGATTTAAGCCTTAGCGTAGAGCAAATTATGTTGAAGGCTTACAATCTTGGAGGGTGAAATGAGTTACGGTTGGCTATCAACTGAAGTGCCGAGTGTTGATGAGATTTCAAGAAGGTTAAACATGATTTTTACCAAAGAGCTTGACCCTAACGGATATATACTGAGGGATATCGGGGCGAGAACTATATTTGTGATGCTATATTCATTCAGCGTACAGGGTCGGAATTGGATTAGACCTGCAATTATTACCTGCATGACAGACCAGCAAGCCCAAGTAAAAGAGGAAAAGGCAAGGTACTTGTGGCTTGAAAATAACCTAAACAGAAAAAATAAAGAAAAAGATATTCCGGGTAGATGGTATAAGGAAAATACTCGTGAATCAATCCGTGATGAGACGATTCGGACACTTGTACATCTCGGAGCTATTGTTGAAAAAAGCGGTCTAGCAACTACATCCCCAGCACCAAGATATACCCTACAGACTGACTTTGCTGAACTTTTTAATCCTCAGTTGGTTGACGAAGAACTCAATCAGGCTATTACCAACTGGCAGGAGTCGAATCTATCTGCAATTGCAAGGGCGAGGATCGCTATTTCGAAAAACATGGCAACGTCGAATGACGATGGTGTATTAGTCCAGTTACCGAACGGCGAAGTAAGAAAGCTATCTACTGGGCCGAGTTCCGACATTGCAAAAGCTGTTGTAGAAAAAATGTCAAAGCGGTTTCTCAAAGAACCTGCTGTTTTATTAATTAGTGAATCAGCTAAAAAGATTGTTGTAAATGATGAGAGAATTTGTTCTGCTATCGGTTTTCATATTGATGTAACCAAAGTGCTACCAGATATTATCATGGTTGATCTAGGCAGAAGAGAGCCGTTAATCGTCTTTGTCGAATGTGTTGCCACTGATGGGCCAATTTCGGATAGAAGGAAGTTAGAGCTCATCTCTATTGCGGAGGAAGCAGGCTATAGAGGAAAGGATTATACTTTTGTCACAGCATTTAAAGATAGAACGGATCAAGTAAGCCGAAAACTTACACCGTCGATTGCTTGGGATACATTTGTCTGGTATGCGACCGAGCCGAATTCCATCATTCATATGTTTGAAGGAAACGAACAAATGATTATTTCGCTTGGCGATATGCTTGATAGTAGTCACTAATAAATCGACACCACTCAGATCTACGGGAATAAGATAATATGTAGAGTTTCTGTATGTAAAGCCATTTATAAATTGTATAAATGAAGTTTATTTTTCTTATACTGAATGCAAGTTGAAGAAAGGATGTGAAGAGATGGCACGTGCCGATTTGCTTTTGAAGCTAGTTATGGCAGGAAATAACGGGGATTCAAAGCTTTTTCATCGAACTGTAGAAGCTCTAATTGCTGAAGAAAGAAGTAAACAGCACCATGTGTTGGCAGATCGACTAGCTGAAGTCTTGCGGTCGGCAACCCCATCTAAGGAAGCACCTTCACTAATGAATGATGGCATAAGAAATTTTTTTTATGAAATAGTGCCTAATAGAAGCCTTGGTGATTTAATCATACCTGAAACGGTGCTTGAAGCTTGCATAGAACTTATTGAAGAGCAGCATCGAAGCGAATTGCTTCATTCATACAATTTGGAGCCTAGGAATCGAATTTTATTAACAGGGCCGCCGGGGAATGGTAAAACTACGCTAGCTGAATCAATAGCAACGGCATTAATGGTTCCAATGTATACAGTTAGATACGAAGGAATAATTGGTAGTTACTTGGGTGAAACCGCTTCGAGATTGAGGAGAATGTTTGACTATGTTCGTACTCAAAGATGTGTACTTTTTTTCGATGAGTTTGATGCAATAGGAAAAGAAAGAGGAGATCAGCATGAAACCGGTGAGATCAAACGAGTTGTGAGCTCCTTGCTTTTACAAATTGATGAATTACCTAGTCATGTTATCGTCATTACTGCAACGAATCATCCTGAGCTACTAGATAGAGCAGTATGGCGTCGATTTCAGCTTAGGCTTTCATTATCGAAGCCGGAACGAGTTCAAATTGAAGAATGGTTCAAGAGATTCCAAAAGAAGGTTGGACTTCCATTAGGATATGCTCCAAAAACATTAAGTGAAAAACTAATTGGCCTAAGTTTTGCTGAAATTGAGGAATTTGGTTTGGACATACAAAGACGCTACGTTTTAAATATGCCTGCTTCCGATTTGAAGACAATCATCCGAGACCGACTGAAACAATGGGAGGCAAAATATAAATTAAAGTCGGATGAATCGGAGTGATAAATAGATGGCCGAAAGACCGTTATTAATTTTTCCACGTGCAAGTAATGCTGAAAAGGATACCCGCAATAGCAAGTTCATACCTAATAAACCAATTGTACCAAGCATTCAAAGACAAACTGAGCGATTAGATCCCCAGTTTCTTAGAGTTGAGCAAGCGTTTGAGAAGCAACGGGCATCATTTCAAAGCAACTTAACAGGTGCATTACCAGAGCAAGCTTTGGTATTTGAAACAGTTAGTACATTAGATGATTTTATTAATGCAGTAAAGAAAATCGAAGGTCTTGACTGGCTAACCGAGTGGGAAACTGACATTGCTCCTGATGATGATTTTTTTCTTCAAGAAGATGGAGTTGTCTCTGATAAAATTATTGGTGGACGATTGTTTTTAATTATGTCAGACCAACGAGCTATGAAGGAACTCAGGTCTTTGTGGCAACTGTACCAGAACCAAGAAACATTCCCTCATGGCAAAACAAAGTGGAGGGACTTATTCAAGCATTTAAAAGATGTAAGACCGTGGAGAATCAGTGATCGTTTTCATGAAACAGGGTTTATTGAAGATTGGAAGGAACGTGTTGCCGCGGCTCAAGAAACGATAAAGTTCGAGATTGAACTTTGGTATAGATCGAATGATGAAAAAAGACGAGCGTCTTCCCAAAACATCCGAAAGCTTATTGAACAGGTGCAAGGACGAGTAATTCAGGAAACGATAATACCTGAAATTTCATACCATGCTATACTAGCCGAGACTCCGATTCAATTATTTAATGATATTAACGAGAACACAGATATTCAGTTTATCCGATCCGACTCTGTAATGTTTTTTCGGCCAGTTGGACAAGCGTTAACGATTATACCTGAATCCGAAGTTTTCGAAGAGAAGATAGGAAAAAAAGCTGAAGTAGAAAATCCTAAACCGATTATCGCTTTACTTGATGGATTGCCTTTAGAAAATCATGAATTGCTAAGAGGCAGGCTAATTGTTGATGATCCTGATAATTATGCTTCTCAATACCGTCCTCATGAGCGTGTACACGGTACAGCAATGTCCTCATTAATTATTCATGGTGAATTAGATCAACAAAACGAGCCATTATCACGCCCACTTTATGTGCGTCCCATCTTAGTTGCTGATTATAGAGATTGGCGGGATACAAGGGTGGAGTGCGTTCCCGTAGAACAACTACCAATAGATCTAGTGCATCGGGCTGTTAGAAGGTTGTTTGAAGATGTTGATGGTCAAGGGGCTGTAGCTCCCACAGTCAGAATTATCAATTTATCAATTGGGGACGGGGCGAGACCCTTTGATTATGCGGTTAGTCCATGGGCAAAATTATTAGATTGGTTGTCTTACAAGTATAGAGTATTGTTTATCGTAAGTGCTGGCAACTTCACTGAAGGTATAGATATTGACGTAGCAAAAGAACAGTTAAACAGTCTGACGCCTATACAACTATCAGAGAAGGTTGTCAAATCAGTCTATAGCAATGCTCATCATCGAAGAATCTTAACTCCTTCAGAGGCAATTAATGGTGTGACAGTCGGAGCTTTGCACGATGATACCTCTATAATTACCCAGATGGGTAATCGGCGGGATATTTTAAATATTAGACCTATGCTGAGTCCAGCAAGTAGGATTGGATTAGGGTTCCGACGTTCCATTAAACCGGATATTGTAATGAATGGAGGTAGACAGCTATACGTTGAAGATATTACTGGAAGAAATCACTTTTCAGTAAACTTATCAACACTTGCACCTGGACAAAAAGTTGCTCATCCCGGTAATCAAGGGGAGCTATCCGCAATAGTTCATATGCGTGGTACTAGCAATGCAACTGCACTTACCACTCGAACAACAGCTCACATATTTGACATGCTTGATTATCTCAGGAGTTCCCAATCAGGTGGAGAGACAATTACTGATGACTTGATTGCAGTCTTAATTAAAGCTTTGCTAGTGCATGGAGCGAGTTGGGGAGATATGTATCAAACACTTGAAAAATTCCTTGGCTCAGAAAGAAGTAGAATGAAAGATAGAGTTATTCCAAGGCTAATAGGCTATGGTTCAATTGACTCTAGCAGAGTATTTGAATGTAATGCTCAGAGAGTGACTTTATTCGGTTGCAATCAATTATTAAAAGATGGAGCACATATTTACTCAGTACCTTTGCCTCCGTCTTTAAGTAGTAAAAAAATATGGAGAAAATTAACGATCACCTTAGCGTGGTTTTCTCCAATTAATTCAAACAGCCAAAAGTATCGACAAGGTCACCTTTGGTTTGATCCTCCTCGAAATGAATTAAGTGTAAATAGATCTGAAGCTGATGCTAAATCTGTTACTAGGGGAACTGTTCAACATGAGATTTTGACAGGTGATCAAGCAACACCGTTTATAGATGGTGATGTATTGGAGATAAAGGTCAACTGTAGACAAGATGCAGGTGGTTTGAATGCGGCAGTTCCCTACGGGTTAGCTGTTTCATTGGAAGTGGCTGAGGGAGTCGATGTTCAAGTGTATGATGAGGTACGCAGTAGAATTCGACCAGCAGTACAAATTCAACCTAATTCAGAACAGTGATGTAAAAGACGAGAGGGATTTTCACCCCTATCTCTTTTAATTTTTGTTTACCCTATCAACCGGTACGGTGAACCGTATCATAAGTAAAGGATAAATAAAAATACGACGGGTTCGAAAGTACCAATGCTTCTCTCGGTGTGAATTCGATATTGCCCATGTGATCTGGCGCCTTGATGAAAAAACCAGAAGGACAAGGCATCGTTCAGCGATACCATGTCTTTCCGGTTTTTTTCAATCAGGCAATGCCAAATGCCAATGCCAGCAAGACCGCCGAAGCACCACCAGCAAGCGAGCCGGCGACATTGACGGCATCGTTGTTCCAGCCGAAGCGGCCACGGACCCGCACGGCTGGCTTACCGCAGTGACGAGCCTGCTCGATTTCGCGACCACAAGCGTCACAACGGTACATTTGCTGCCATGTCGCACCGATCCAAGAATCAGTCAGCGATCCGATGAGGCCAGCCAGACCGGCTATTCCGATCCAGGCCGCTGGTCTAAGCATCTCCGCGAACGCATCTGGCGCAGCTTGACCGGGCATCGCAAGCAGCGACCATGCTACAGTGCCGATAAATAGGCCACCTGCTAGCGAAGCGCCCATGCCGAGGCCAGAGATACCACCGGACGTGCCAGGTGAAACGCGCCGACCTGTCTTGATCGATCTCGGGGGAGTCCGGCTCAAGCCGCCGATTTCCGTAGCCCAGGTATCAGCAGTAACCGCCGCCATGACACCAAGGAAGGCGTACCACCAAATCGGATGCGGATAAGCCCAATTTGCTACACACAACAGCAGCCCCAGTCCACCGTTCGCGAGCACTTGGCCGGCATCACGGGTCCCGGTTTTCTCATAACTACTCTCGGCCTCTTTCTTTGCATGCTTTTTCCACTTGGACCAGAAGTTCGACGAAACAAAAAAAGCAATGAGGGAGCCGAACCAGATCACACTTCCGAGCGCGTACATCATCGTGCCCAGTATCACTGCAGCCAGAAAGCCGGAACCGGAAAGCGACCTTTTTGAATAAGCCGCCCCCGCAATTCCAGCGCTGCAGGCAAGACCTATTAACCATACCACCGTTTTCCGCCCCCTTTGCTATTGAACTATTATACCTTAATACAGCAGGCTTACGAGAAGTATAAAGAGTCTAGTAGGACATCAGATGTCTCGACTTCCAAATAATGGACGTGGTATGATTTGAGAATACTATCTTCACATTAGGTGGTATGTAATGGGAACAGGTAATCCGGCAACGATAACCGTAGAGACGATTGTTCATTCTCCCGTCGAAAGCGTGTGGAAATTTTGGACGGAACCGAAACATATCATGCAATGGAATAACGCTTCCGATGACTGGCACACGCCTTACGCCGAGAATGATCTGAAGGTCGGTGGCAAATTCGTATCGAGAATGGAAGCCAAAGACGGCAGCTTCGGATTTGATTTTGGCGGAGTATACGATGAGGTGAGCATGTACGAGACTATCTCCTATACGATGGGAGATGGTCGAAAAGTAAAGATCTCTTTTATTCGCCAAGGCAACGACACGCAAATCATTGAGTCGTTCGATGCCGAAGAGACCAATGCCATTGAGATGCAGCAAGCCGGATGGCAGTCGATTTTAGACAATTTCAAGAAATATGCGGAAAACGCTAAAGAAGAATAGGAAACTCTCGCAGTCCTAGAAGAGCATGCCAACATCGGCATGCGTTTTTTGCTATTGCTGCGTCTAGGCTGACCTGATTGTTTTTTGCATTTTGGCTGTTTTGCTGTTTTATAGATGAATAGTAAAAGTGAGAACCCCTGGCACACCAAAAAGATGGTGAAGACAGGGGTTCTTATCATTTTTCCCAGTTTTGCTATGTAATCGATCATGGTTCACCCGAACCTGCGAACAGATGCCAATGCATCCTCCAGCTCGCCGAACACGACGATTCGCGACTGGCGATGCACCTCTTTTCCCTCGAAGAACAACAGTATGGTGGGTGCGGCAAATACGAGGAATTCCCCGCTGATTTCTGGTGTTTTTTCGATTGAGACGATTCTACCCTCTACTTCAGGATAGGCCTCAAGCAGCTTGATTGTCTTTTCCAGCGTGGCGTCACAGACTCCGCAATTCGCCATTTTTATAAAGAGTAGACTGATCGGATGGGCTTCCAGATGTGCCTTTACCTCAGACAAATGAGTGAGTAGATTCATTTCGTGTTAACCCCCGGTTGCTAGATCACTTCATGCTGTAGTTGTCTTTTTTCTTGCGGAACAACAGAAAACCTCCGCAAGCGATGAGAACGATCCCCAGAATTCCGCCTAATTGAGACGATAGCAGGTTGGCGGCCAAAAAGATACTGGCGACGACGGTCAATATCGAGATGGGGATCAGAAGGGCATGATTGCGGCCACCGAAAATGTACAATTCCAGAAGACCAAAGGCTGGACCAATAAGAAAGAATGGCCATGTACCGCTCATGTCGCCATCGAACAAGAGCTGGCTAAAGAAAAACAGCGGAGCATAGACCAGCAGGATACCTCCCGGAACCAGCAGTCCCGCCCGTTTGGGGTGTGGATTCATGAAAAAGAAGATGTGAAATCCAATCGCTGGAATCAAAAGAAATGCTGGCCACAGAACACCCATATTCATTTCGATTCCACTATAGGTAGCCAGAACAAAGATTACGCCTAAACCAATTAAAACATATCCGAAAAACTCCTTCATCCCTTCGAGCCCCTTTAGATTATTTTTCCAGCCTGCACTTTTATCAGTCTAACATACCCCTTCTAGGAGGTGATCCGTCTTCGGACTGAAATGACATAAAATAGACGGCTGCACCTGAGGCAATAAACCCAGCTGGTCCACATAACGATCAGTGAAAAGTCCCCTTTCTGCAAAAAAATAAAGAAAAATTTTGGGGGATTTGCAACAAATTATGCCAAATGTCCGTCTGTGGGTTTGACAACATATTCCAAAGGAAGGAAGGGGGATGTGATTGCTACCCGCATACATCTTCATTCCTATGATGATCATCATGGTCATCGCCGTTTACACCGATTTGCGTAGCAGGATGATTTACGACTGGCTAACGCTTCCTGGAATGGTTTACTTTTTGCTCTGCCATGCGTTTGCCCAGCCGGATCGATGGCTATCGTATGTGCTCGGGGTGGTCGTATTGGGCGGGATTACTTTGATGATGGCAGTGATCAGCAAAGGACAGCTGGGCGGTGGAGATATCAAGCTGTTTGCGGTGGTGGGTGCAGCGCTGGGATGGCAGGCAGGCTTGATGGTCATGGTACTTGCTTACCTCATAGCAGGAATAGGGGTTATTCCGGTCTGGATTGCATCGAAAGTCTTGAAAAAGCAGGGGATTGGGCGGGAAATTCCGTTAGCTCCATATATTGCAGGAGGAACAGCACTCCTGATAATGCTGGCGTTTTACATCGAGTGAGAAATAACTTTCTGGAATAAAGGGTCAATGAAGCAAGTGAACAAGACTCGTGCCCTTTGACAGCGAAGTTTTCTAAAAGGAGAGGGAATCATTGCATGCTGGAATCCAAGCGTAGAGCCATTATATTCTTGGCGCTGTCCATTTTGCTGGCGGCGGGAGCAGGCTTTTTATTTTTGAAAAAAATCAAGGACTTGAATGCTCAACTGGGGGAAATGGTAGAGATTTACGTGGCAACTACCGACATTGCGTCGCGGTCCCTGATCCAACCAGACCAGATCACAACGAGAGAAATTCCGAAAAAGTATGCAGATGATTCGTACATAACGGACAAAGCAGTCCTGAAGAACCAAGTGACGGTTGTCCCATTGTCAAAAGGCAACATCATTACAAAGAACATCATCAAGCCAGCGACTACGGTACGTGATCAAAATAGTCGTCTCGTCACCGTCTACGCTTCGGGAAAAGTCGTCTTTGACCAGCAGCTGGATGCATTGGATCGGGTTGATATTATCGTCTCTCGAGATATCAATGGAAAGCCGGCTACTGAGGTCTTCATGAAGGACGTTCCCGTCGCAATGGTCGCCAAATCCGAAGATCAATTTCGCGGTGTCGCATTGGAGATGCCGTTCGAGCAGGTTCCGGTCTTTATTCATCAGCAGCACTATGCCGATGTCATGCGGATCTTGAAAGCCAATGTAGGCAAAGGAGAGCTGGGGATTCCAGAGCCATTCTCCGAGCAGCCAGCAGAGCCTGGAGCTCCAGGTGCGACTCCCGCGGAAGGACAGCCTGGCAATCAGTCGCCTGCAGCACCTTCAGCTCCGCCAGCAAATGCAGCTACACCGCCGGCACAGACACCGCCGGAAGCACCTCCGGCAGCGCCTGCGGCTGGTCAGCAGCCACCATCCCAGCCGCCTGCATCGACACAACCAGCAGGGACTCCACCTACACCAGTTCCGAATTCGGGAGGCTAATGCATGAACACCGCTATCAAAATACTTGTCGTCGCCGACTATGAGTCCATTCAAAGTCTGTTGCGAGAATCTCTCACCCAGCGTAATGTCCACTTTACGACATCGCGCGAAGTGAAAAAGGAGATCGACCGGATTGCACCCGATGTCGTGCTGCTCGTTCAACCTGAGGATGGCACAGGGGTTGAACTGGTTCAATACATCCAGGGGGAGCTGCCGGAAGGAATCATCATTTTTTTAACGGAAAAGCAAGACTTTGCCCTGGTGCGCGATGTTGTGCGCGCGGGTGCGATCGAATACATTTTGATGCCCGACGAGCTGTCGCTGTTGACGGATCGGCTGGATAAAATCGCGGAGCTGGAGCAGCACCAACAGCGCAAGAAGGGAGCAGTTGCGACCGGAGGGGCATTCGTCAGGGGAAGGGGAAAAGTATATTCCTTTTACAGCGGCAAGGGTGGCAGCGGTCGAACACAGCTGGCGACCGGCTTTGCGCAGGCACTCAAGCTGGAGTCGACCGCCCGTGTCCTGCTGATTGACTTGAACCTGCAATACGGCGGCGTGGAAACCTTCTTCTCTCTAGATAGTATGCGTACGCTGGCGGATCTGGTTCCGGTGATGAACGAGATGAATGAAAACCACATTCGCAACGTGTCGCAGAGGGAGAGTCATTCCAAGCTGGAAGTGCTGGTAAGCCCGAGAGATGCGGAGACTGCCGAGAATATTTCCGAAGAGTTTATCACTCGACTCATCCGCGCGAGCCGACGCAGCTATGATTTTGTCATTCTCGATCTGCCAAATCATATGAATGAGCTGACGTATTCGGCCTTGGAGGAATCCGACACAATCTATTACGTCATGAATCTGGATACGCCGTCTGTACAGACCTATCGACTGGTAGAGGAGCTGTTCAGAAAGTTGCGAATCGACACCCAAGGCAGATTGGAGATCGTGGTCAACCAGGTGGGAAGAGATAACGAGCTGACCGTATCCGACTTGAAAGGATTGACACAAACACCGATCACTGCCGAAATCGTCCGCGACCATCGCGGTGTGCAGGCCGCAGTCAATCAAGGGCTGCCCCTGCAGCGAGAAGCCAATGAGAAGAAGCTTGTTCCCGCTGCCAAAGACATCCGCAAATGGGTACTATCCAAGCTGTCATAGGAGGCGAAGGACATGGCATTATTTCGACGAAAAGAAGAGAATCACGTACAGCCTGAAGAAACTGCCCGTTCGCTCGCAACTCCGCCCTATCACAATCCGTACATCGACGAGCTGGCTGATCATTACAAAGCGAGGCTCTTGCGGGAGACCAATCTGGATCGCTTGACCAGTCTGGCTCCTGGTGAGATGAGACTGGCGATCGAACGAATGGTATCGCAATACATGTCGGAAGAAAAAGTCGTCATTCCACGCAATGAAAAAGAAATGCTGCTAACCAGGCTGATCAATGAGTCTGTCGGTCTGGGGCCCTTGGAACCTTTGCTGGCTGATCCCGAGATCACAGAGATTTCAATCAACGGACACAAGGAAGTCTACATCGAAAAAAGCGGCCGACTGGAGCGAACCGATCTGAAGTTTCGCGATGAAGAGCATCTCCGCCACATCGTCGACCGGATTGTGGCACCACTCGGGCGACGAATTGACGAAAGCTCTCCGATGGTGGACGCCCGCTTGAAGGATGGCAGCCGCGTGAACGCTGTGATTCCCCCAGTCAGTCTGAACGGTACGCTTGTCTCCATCCGGAAATTCCGCAAAGAGCCGTTCGCTATGAAGGATCTGATGAAGTTTCATTCCTTTGATGAAAAGATGGCGTTTTTTCTGGAAGCCGTCGTTCAGGCGAAGATGAACGTACTCATCTCGGGAGGTACGGGCAGCGGAAAAACAACCTTGCTCAATGCCGTTTCCAAAGCGATTCCTGTCTTCGAGCGGGTCATTACCATCGAGGATTCGGCAGAGCTGAAGCTGGATCGACCCAATTGCGTGGGACTGGAAGCACGCCCGCCCAATATGGAGGGAAAAGGGGAAATTACGATTCGTCATCTGGTGCGCAACTCCCTGCGGATGCGTCCCGACCGAATTATCGTCGGGGAGGTCCGCGGCGCCGAGGCCTTTGACATGCTGCAAGCGATGAACACGGGCCATGAAGGCTCCCTGACTACGGTGCATGCGAATACGCCGCAGGATGCGTTTAACCGCTTGGAGGGAATGGTCATCATGGCCGGTATGGAATTGCCTTCCTCGGTCATTCGCGAATACATCGTCAGCGCCCTTGATTTTATCGTCCAGGTCACGCGCCTATCGGACGGAACACGGAAGATGATCTCGATCTCAGAGGTGTACACAGGGGCTGACAAACAGATTGAAGTCAATGAGATTTTTCGTTTTCAACGCATCGGCATCGGCAAGGATGGGGAAGTGCTCGGCTATTTTACGCCGACCGGCATTATCCCCCGGTGTCTGGAACGGTTGAAAACCTTTGGCATAGAGATCGACGAGACCTTGTTTCAGTCAGCGGAGGTGAAAAGACGTGAGCATCTCCATCCTGTTTAGTCTCTCGGTATTGCTGGGCATTTGGGGCATTTATGAATACCTGGGCTACCGGGCGAAGAAGACGGAGTGGAAAAAGAAGGCCGAGGAATGGTACGACGTCAAATCACAGCGTAAAAGCTTCCTGCTCGTCTGGGGGGATCGCTTTGACCGTACTCCTCACGCACAGGAGATTCAAAGCAAGCTCATCAAGGCCAATATCTCGCTCGCACCCTCTGAGTACTACGGCATCATGCTGGTGGGCTCATTCGGATTAGCCTTCTTTTTCAACAATGTCGTAGGCCTGAAATTCCCCTACAACCTGGTCGCGGGTACAGCCAGCATGTACATCCTGCAAAACCTGCTGTTCATCGTCCGACGCAACAAATACCAGGAGAGAATGAACGATCAGCTATCGGACGTGTGCCGCCTGCTCGCCAATTCGCTACGGGCCGGACTAACCCTGACACAAGGGATTGAGATGGTAGCCAGAGAGATCCCGCAGCCGGCAGGCATGGAGTTCAAACGAATGGCGCGTGAGCTGCAGCTGGGTGTCAGCTTTGACAAGGCTTTGAGCGATATGGAAAAGCGCATTCCGACGAGAGACTTTCGGATTTTTGCAGCGACGCTGTACATCCAGCGGCGTGCCGGGGGCAATCTCAGCGAGGTGCTGCAGGAGATGGCAGAGACCTTGGAGGATCGGCGAATCGTCAACCAGGAAATCAAGACGATGACGGCTGAGCAACGCTACGTTTCCATCCTGGTGCCGATCATGCCCATCGCTTTGGTGCTGATGATGAACACGATGAACAAAGGCTTTATCGATCCGCTGTTTTCCGGCTTTGGGTTGATTTTGCTGGGGGTATTTATTATCGGGACCATTTTGTCCTACGTTCTGGTCAGAAAAGTGACCAACATAAAGGTGTGAGAAGGGTGTGGCAGATGGATGCTTGGATGATTACCTGTCTGTTTCTGTTCTTGTTGTTCTTCGGCATTTTTTTAAAGGAATTCTATCGTTACTCGGTCGAGAAGGAAAAGCTGATCAACCATGTGCATGAAAAAACGGACATTCGTGGTTATGAGATTCGCAAGCGGGAGACGGCTTCCGAAAAGTGGATCAAAAAATGGCTCGCATACAGTGACGATTACTCTGCTCTCGGACAGCGCATCAACTTTTTCAGTGAATCGCATGAGGTGGAGGAATGGCTGCTAAAGGCAGGACGCCCGTTCGATCTGAGCGTGGAACGGTTTCAGGGTACGAAAATTCTCATGGCTCTGCTCGGGGTCATTGTTGGTACGGTTTTCTTCGTTCTGGGCTTTCCCTTTGGGCCCTATGGCTTGATAGTGTGGCCATTGGTCGGCTACTTTCTGCCGATTATCCTGCTGAAAAATCGGGCAAAGGATCGACAAAACCAGATACGCTACGATCTGCCGGAATTTCTCGACACGGTGAGTGTCACCCTGCAGGCGGGGGTCAGCCTCGATCAAGCGCTGCGAGCGGTCATCCAGTTTTTCAAGGGCCCGCTGCAGGAAGAGTTCTCCCGATTCAATCAGGAGCTTGATCTTGGGGTTCCTCGTGAAAAGGCGTATGAGCAGTTGCTGCGGCGCAATGACAATCCCGAGTTTCAGATGCTGATCAAAGCGTTAATCCAAGGAATGCGGCTGGGCGTACCGATTGCGGTTACCTTCAAGATCCAGTCGGAAAACATGCGCCGCATCCGCAAAGAACTGATTAAGGAAAAAGCAGCGAAAGCTTCACCGAAGGTCACGTTGATCACGACGTTTGTAGTGGCGCCGACAGCCATTGCCTTGATTGGTGGGCTGATGGTTCTGAACATTTTGGAGAGCACGACCATGTTTTCGGATGTGTTTTCCAGATAGGGCCAAGCCGGAGAGGAGGTGATGCCCCTCATCAGGAAGAGCACAATGAAGATTAGTACTTATCACTTAAAAAATGTAAGCCATGAGGGGAGTAGTGAATGATGATGACAAACACAATCCAAAAGTTTTACGCGAAGATGAAGGTTTCATTGAACAATCAAAAAGGGGCACAAGCGATTGAGTGGATTGCCCTGGCTGGCGTCATTCTCGCTGTATTCGCTTCGATTCAAGTGTTTTTCAAGGGAGATACTGCTGTCGGTACTGCCGTTTCCGATACACTTTCGAACATCATCAAAGGCATTAGCGGTGGAGAATAATCCCTGATCAGCCTGTAGGGGATGCTGGCAATCAGACATCTGCTTTGTCAGCATCCTGCCATTTTTTGTCCTTTATACATATCGAGGTTAGATAAAAAGAAGAAAGATCAGGAGGGAGAGAGCGTTGCGGAACCAATTTTTTGTCATCTTCCTGGCTTGTGTAATAGGTTTGTACGCCTGTTCTACAGATGAAGGAGCACCTGCAGGCACGAACGGCTCTACAACTCCAGCACAGCCAGAGGATACCCAGCCTGCACAGCCAGGCGTCAGCAATCCTGAGGATCAATCACCACCGGAGTCATCCTCCAGCAACAGGGAAAAGCAATTGGCTGAACTACGTGCCCTGATCCCAGAAGGGCTGACCAAATTGCCGCAAACAGCTGAGGATTTTTACAGCATGCCCGTTGGCCGCTTTGCCGGCGTCTCCTATGGGAAGCAAAGAGAGGCGATTGAACAGGCCATCCAGCAGCTTCCCGATATAGAAGACCCAGATCCGGAAATCATCGAGCTTTATTATCTCGCGCTGCTTGGCATGTTTGCTGAAGATTATCCCGAGCCAGAGGAGATCATCAATCAAATCAAGCTGAATTCGTTCGGGAGTCCGGAAATGGATGATCCTCGCTTTCAGTTTAAAGAGCAGTACAATGTGATGATTGTGCTGGATGCCAGTGGAAGTATGGGAAATATGGCCGGAAACAAAACGCGGATGGAAGCGGCCAAAGAAGCCATTCGTGCTTTTGCTGCCTCACTGCCTCCGGAAGCACGAGTCGGGCTGCGTGTCTACGGGCACGAGGGTGATGGTTCAGATTCGAAAAAGGAGCTATCCTGCAGCAAAAGTGATGTGATGTACCCGCTACAGGCGTATGACACACAGAAGCTGGACGGGGCACTGGCTGAGTTCAAGCCGGCTGGCTGGACGCCCATCGCCTTGGCACTGCAGCAAGCTCAGGAGGATTTGCAAGCATTTAAAGGAGAGAACAGTACCAATATCATTTACCTCGTCAGTGACGGGATTGAGACATGCGGGGGTGACCCTGTGGCCGTTGCCGAACAGTTGGGCACCTCAGACATAACGCCGATTGTCAATGTCGTCGGCTTTGGGGTCGATGGGGAAGGACAGCGTCAGCTCAAGGAGGTAGCAGAAGCAGCAGGTGGACGCTACGTGCTGATTCAGGATCAGGATCAGCTGCAAAAGGAGTTTGACCAGGCCAATAAAATCGCACGCAAATGGAACGAGTGGAAGAGCGGTGCAACCTACGAAGCGTTGTCATCGAACCTTTCCCAAGCGGTTTCCATCAATATATACGGTTCGAACTGGTACCGATATTCGGTCGTGGAAAGCTACAACTTTCTTTCCGCGTTCAACGATTTAAAAAGGTTCAAGGTTTTGAGCCCGGAAACCATTGCAAAGCTGGAAAAAATGGAGGCCGAACAAGAGAAGCTCATCGTCAAGCACGGCAGAGAAATGGAAGCCTTCCTGAAAAAGTTCAATGAAAAGTCCTACAAAGAAGCCGTAGCAGCGATCAAGCAAGCCTATAAGGAAAATGTGACAGGAAATTAGTTATCGCACTGGAGGGTTGCGATGTGGGCAAAAGAGGAAGAAGACCCTGGTTGGCCGGAATCTTCGCCCTGTTTATTCTTTTGATGCAGGTTTTCCCGATGATCGTGCTGGCGGAAGGTGCAACCTTGCAGGCACCTTCCATGCAGGTGCCCCATTATCAGGCTCCTGACCTGAATGCACCAAACGGAAAAACGCCATCGCTGGAAGGCGTTCAATGGGAGGTGCCAGATCTGGAGCCTCCACCGGGAAGCCTGCCCCAGCTGGAAACTCCGAATTATCAGGCTCCTGATTTGCAACCTTCGGGTGGAAGCATGCCATTGCTGCAATCTCCTGACAGTCAGGCACCCGGTCTGACTCCTCCGAATGGGAGCGGACCTGTGCTGCAAACTCCGGGAGGAAATGGTTCTACAGGAGGAAGCAGTAATAGCGGCGGTGCACCACAATTACAGCCACCCAGCCTCAATCCGAATGGCAATGCCGGCGACAAGCCATTTGGAGAGACGCTTGGCTATAAAATGATGGAGCTTTCCTTCAAGGATGTGGTTGGCGATACGTTGAGCTATACCGCTGACTTGCTTAAGGAAGGGGAGGTTTCCGCTGGTGGCGGAGCGGGTGGATACGCCAAAGTCCTGTTCACGCTCGGTCTGAAGGGATTAGACATCGGCTTGCAGGGGACAGATTACGAGAATTATACGGGCGGTGCGCTTGATCTTTTGGGGGCAAAAGGCGCTTATGACGGCTACAAGTTCGTCGTGCAGCAGAGTGCCAGCTCCCTGGCAGGAGGAGTAAACGCCCAACGCTCCATTACCAATACCGTTCAAGGAGCGTCAGGAGCCGTTCGTGTACCTGGTATCGTCTCAGGATTAAATGCAGGCGTTGCTGCCATCAGCCTGCCTTTTGACGCCTACAACACGTATACGAGTTTTGGGCAGGCATTCGATCCCAAGCTCAGCGAAGACAAGCAAAATGAAAAGTTCGTCGATGGGGTCGGCAGCTTGGGAAGTACGTTGATGGATGCCGGCATTATCGCTTCTGTCATTCCAGGCGGACAGACGGTAGGGACGGTGCTCTTTGTCGTAGGCGGTGTCCTTTGGGGAGGAAGCAAGCTCGTCAAATGGGCAAACAAAGCGACGGGTGGGGCCGTGACAAAATGGATCCGAGAAAAAACAAGCGGGGCCATCGGCTGGGTGAAGTCCATCTTTTCGTAGCGTGTAGGAAAGTACGGAATCTTTATCGTATACAAACAGCATGAAATACATGACTGAGTTGGGGGAATGGTCGCATGATCGTGAGAGAAACAGCACAAGTACGAGAACAGATTCAAACCTATAAACGCTTTCTGGAAAAGCCGGACTTGTTTAATCATGCGGCATTGCTTGATGACCAAACCTATTACAATGTCCAGTATTGGCGATGGGGGAAAAACGAGGCGGTCGGGTATTTGATCCTGCGCAGCGATGGAAGTGTACCGCCTCGCTCCGAAGCCATTTCCGTCGTTCACTTGTTCATGTCCCATAACAACGCAGCGGTCAACTTCACGCAAAAATTTGCTGTCGATAAGGAGAAGCCTGTATGGATGTACCAGCAAAAACGGGATCATCTCTGGGCCCTTCTCCCGGCATGCGAGGCGCAGATGGATACACAAATTCGTCAGGATGCAGCTGCTGTCATCGAGATGTGCGAAGAAATGGTTGGAAGTGTGGATAAGCTGCAAGCGATCTTTGATCGGGGCATGCGCCATCACAATCAAATGCTTTCCCGCAACTACGTGACCCCGGAAGACGAGAAACATATGCGTGACGCTTTGATTGAATCGGATTATATTCTCTACCGCAGACTGAAGAAACAGGTAGAACTACAAGGTGCTGTGGATCGGCTGTATCATTTTTTTCATTCCTACCAGCATGATTTGCCCAGGGAACAAAGAGAGGCTGTCAAAAAGCTGACGGCTCTATTGCGTGACTATAAAAGGGATGAGATCAGACGAATCATGATCCAATCCGTTCGGGACATGGAAGTAAGTGGCTCACCTTATCGGAATGTTGATGAGATGAGGCAGGCTATCGGAGAAAAAAACAAAGAAATCTTTCAGAACCAGGTCTTTTCCATTCTGCGCAATCCTTAGCAGAAGAGGAAGGTAAGGAGGGCCGTCTGTGAATCCATTCAAAGAAAGCGTTCATTTTTACACGCGTCATATTGAGTCGCTGTTGATACTATCGGCTGTTATTGTGCTTCCGTTGCTGCTTTTGCACAACATGACGATCAACTACGTCCATTTTCTGGCCGTCCTGACGGGCGCTCCTGTGGTAGCCAGTTTCTATAATCTCTTTTTGCTGCTGTTGTTTCTGACATTGGTGCAGATCGCATTCGCGCAATTCGTCATCAGTGAAAGAGAAGGGGAGGAAAGGCCGCTGCGCAAGGCATTCCGTATGTTTTTCGAAAATGGATTTTCCGTATTTCTGTTCGGGATCGTCTATGTACTGGCGGTCTGTATCGGTCTGCTTTTGTTCGTTGTGCCGGGAGTCATCGTGCTGATCTTGTTTTATCTGACTCCGTATTTGACCGTCATGAAGCAAAAATCGCCTTGGCAATGCTTTCGGTCAGCTCTGGAAATGGGAAAGAGGCACTTTGTTCCGATCCTGGGCTTGATGATTCTGACGAGTGCGATTCAATGGCTGATCAGTTTGATTGGCATGGCGTCTGTGACCTTTGTTACGACCAGCTTCGGAGCCATTTTTTTCACGCAAATTCTATTGACGGTGCTGATTTTCCCCTTCATCGCCGTATTGTTTACGATGTATACCTACAAGTGGAGTGCTGAAAGTGTGCGAGCCACAGAAACAGAAGGGCTGGCTGTGGAAGGATAAGCGCTCTGCCAACGGAGGTGACTTTTCTCATGAGCATGCTAAGTCGGACCATAAAAAGTGAAAAAGGCTCTGTGACCGTGGAGTTTATTGGCATTCTGCCCTTCGTCTTTTTGATTCTGCTGATCCTGTGGCAGTTTTTGACGGGCGTGTACGCCGTGATCATCGCGCAGTCTGCAGCGAACGAGGCGGCAAAGGTGTACGCCATCACGGGGAATTCCGGGGAGGCCATGAGTGCTGCGCGACAGATCGTCAGCTCGGCTGGGGGAGGCATTTCCTACAATGGATCAAAATCCGGAATCAAGAATGAAAGTGACAGCTATTTTACAGCACAAATTGGCGTAGAACTGGATTTGTTTTTTATTCCGGAGTTCATCAAGGAAAACATGAGTGAGGAAGACAAGGTCATCTCACTCAGCCGTGAGCTGCGGGGACGGGTGGTCCATTAGATGAGAAACGCAACGGAAGTGTTACGCGACCAACGAGGCAATATGACGGTGTTTGTGCTGACGATTTTTTTCTTCTTCTCCCTCGTCATGTTCACCCTGCTGTTCAACATGTCCACAATTTTTGTAGACAAGGAAGTCGCTGCCAATAGTGCGCAGCAAGCCAGCTTGGGTGCGACGCAGATCGTGTACGAAGAAATGGAACGGGCCATTAAAGCCTATGATGATTCCATCAGGCTTTTGATAGATCCGGTATTTATTTGGCCGTTGGTGGAAATCGCGGAGTCGCACTATCGCCGGGCCTATCCGAGCTGGTCAGAAAGTGAGGTTCGATACCACGCGATTGATCAGGTGCTTAGTGCCTATATCGTAGGCAATCTGGAGCTTCGCGCCTATGTCTGGCGCCACTTGGCGATTGCAGAGCGAGAAATTCCTGGTACGGTCGGAAGCATTCTGTCCTCGAACGGTGCGGTCAAGAGCGGGTCACGAGTGAAGATGTTCAATAGTGAGCAGCGGATTGAGGTTCGGACCTCTGTCCGCTATGAGAGCGAGACGTTCGGGCTTGATTTTTTATCCAATCATCACAACGAAATTGAGCAAACCGCAGAAGGGCGGCGCATTCGCTTTGTAGAGGTACTCCGTTGGGATGATGTCCACCTTTCCTTATAGAGAGAATATACGGACGGGCTTTGTGCAGCGAAGGAGGCGAGGAGTAGTATGGCATGTACAGGTAAATGGCGTCACATTCTGAGCGGCTTGGTCCTGACCTTGTCGCTTTGCGGCTGTTCATTGGGATCAGCTGTAACAGGCTCAGCATCGGGAATTCCAAGCATGCCACAGACGACACAAGAATTAATTGGTGCCGAGCCGGGTCCATTGTCTGGCACACATTTTTATCAGGAAAACTACCCGCATCGGGCACAGATCGCGAAAGTTCTGGATCAATTGCCCCCGATCATCGACGGAATGGACTCCTCGATCGCAGACGTATACTGGGGACAGCTGCTGACGTTGTTTGCAGAAGACTATCTGACTCCACAAATGGTCGTGGATCGCTGGCGAATGGCTTCCTTTGGCAGCCCGGATGTGGGCGATGCCCGTTTTTACTTTCGCGAGAATTTTAATGTGCAAATCATTCTGGACGCGAGCGGCAGCATGAAGGAGAAAATCGGCGACAAGACCAAAATGGAGCTGGCGAAGGAAGCAATCAAGGAATTCGCAGAGGCTCTCCCACAGGAAGCCAAGATCTCGCTGCGCGTATACGGGCACAGGGGCAGTGGAGCTGAAGCTGACAAACAGCTTTCTTGTTCCAGCAGCGATCTGGTGTACCAGCTGCAATCGTACGATGCGAAGAAGCTGGACAGTGCCCTGAAGCAGTTCGAGCCCAATGGCTGGACCTCTATCGCCCATTCTCTGCGGATGGCGCAGCAGGACATGTCTGCTTTTCACGCCGATAAAAACACCAATGTCATCTATCTGGTCAGCGACGGTATCGAGACCTGCGATGGAGATCCGGTAGCAGTCGCGAAGGAACTCTCGCAATCTGACATCATGCCGTTGTTGAACGTGATCGGTTTTGATGTAAATGCAGAGGGTCAGAAGCAGCTAAAAGAAATCGCCACCGCTTCGGAGGGCTTGTACGCCAACGTGACCAATCGAGAGCAGTTCAAACAGGAGCTGGAACGGGCGCGTGAGATTGCTCTCAAATGGGAGCAGTGGAAAAAAGACGCCTTGAGTGAAGCGGATGCCGTCCTGATTGACCGCAAGAAGTGGATTGATGCTTATGATCGGGACTGGTACGAGAAAAACTGGCGTGAGAGCTTGAATATTGGGGCAGCCATCGACTATCTGGTTGCGACTGGGAAATTGGGTGCCGAGGCTCGCGAGTATCTGGTCGCGAAGCGGCAAGCCAGAGAATCGTTGGTCACACAGTCCAAGGATGAGCTGGTGCATTATCTGGTCAATCTGACGACGCAGACGTACAGTGAGATGCGTGTGGAGATTGAGGAAAAGTATAGCGGGGGATGACGACTTCCTATGCAGCACCATACAGATAAAGGATTTTACCTCGTATAGAAAGAAAGAGTGGGTATGCGCTCGAAGCGAGGAGGATGGAAGATGAATGTGAAGGATTTGAACCATGCCATTCAAACGTATGTCAGAACCGATACGTTCCCGGTCGGAATCAAGATCGTAAAAGCAGAAGCCGATTTGCCGGAAAAGACAAAACGACCCATGCGCGATCTCGGCTATCCGATCACGATCTGTCAGGCAGTGAGCTTTTCCCGCCGCTATGGCTGGAGCATAGCCATGAACGGATCAGATTTGTCCTGTCCGATCGCACAAGTAGCGTTTGGCTACGAGCCTGTGCTGCCTTTTTATTCGGAAGGCCATCTTGCCTGCGGCATGTATACCGATACCTTGGAAGCGGGGCAGCTGAGTGAGCAGGATGTTCCTAAATTCTCACAGGAGGAGAGCGGATACTACGTCTCCTATCCGCTGGAACGCGCTTCGGTAGATCCGGATGTCGTCGTGATTTACGGAAATTCAGCCCAGGTGATGCGGCTGGTGGCAGGCATGCTGTACAAACGAGGTGGTTCTATTCCTTCGACGTTTTCCAGTCGAGCAGACTGTGCGGATATTGCGATTAAGCCTCTACAGACAGGAGAGCCACAGGTCATCGTGCCCTGTTACGGGGACAGGTTGTTTGCCCAGACACAAGACCATGAGATGGCGTTCAGCTTTCATTACAGAGATGCAGAGGAACTGGTAGCGGGGCTTGCGGGTACCCAAAAAGGCGGTGTTCGCTATCCGATCCCTTCCTATCTTCGCTATCAGGCGGAGTTCCCACCGACTTATCAGAAATTGAGTAACATGTTTGCTGAGAAAGAGGAAGATTCCTGACGTGTATAGACGTCAGGATTTTATTTTTAGTTACTTGAAAGTTCAGACAAATACTCGTATGATAAGAGAAATATCGATAAAAAAAATCTTATCGAGAGAGGGAAAAAAAGATGAAAAAAGCGCTCGTTATCGGTGGAACGCAGTTCTTTGGAAAACGTTTGGTGAAAAATCTGATCGACAGCGGCTGGAATGTCACAATAGCGACGAGAGGTAGGGCCTCAGATCCTTTTGGTGACAATGTTCAGAGATTGATCATCGACCGGGAGGACAAGCAATCTCTGGAAGCAGCATTTGAAGTAGAAGACCTGTTTTATGATTGCGTGTTCGATCAATCCTGCTATTCGCCCCAGGAAGTAAAAGACGTACTCGATGTTTTGAATGGCAGGATCGGTCACTATGTGTTTACCTCCACGATGTCTGTTTACGATTACGGTACCTTCAAGCAGGAAACAGAGTACGATCCGTATCGCTATCCAATCGAGCTGAAGTCACGCCGAGAGTATTCCGGGATCCCTGGGTACAAGGAGGCGAAGAGGCAATCGGAAGCAGTATTGTTCCAGCTTGGAAATCTTCCAGCTACTGCCATTCGCTTTCCGCTTGTTGTCGGGGATGACGATTATACCGGGCGCTTTCAATTTCACGTGGACAGGGTAAAAGCTGGGGAACCGATCGGTTTTGCCAATCCGGAAGATCGCCTCGGCTACATCACATCCGAGGATGCAGCAAGATTCCTTCAGTTTGCCGCGGAAGAAAAACTGCAGGGACCGTACAACCCAGGATGTGCAGGCGACCTTTCGCTTCAGGAGCTGGTCGATCGGATCGCTGCTGCATCCAACACAGAAGCGATTGTCATCACCCCGACGGAAAAGGAATCCACTTCCCCATATAATGTGGGAGGGTCGCTCTCTCCCGATGTGAGCAAGGCTGAGGCTGCCGGTTTTGAATTCCGCAGGCTGGATGACGTCTTGGATGAATGGATTGGACATTACCTGCAGAAATAGGTCATTCACATATTCGATGTATCCATACAGGCCGGTCGAGACACGAACAAGTGTCAGATCGGCTTTCTTTTTTGCGAATGCCTGAAAAACATGTCATAAAATGAAGGATTATGTAAGGAGATCGAGAAATTCTTACTATATAGATGATTTTTCCAGTCATAATGAGTCGAAGAGAGGGACGAGGCTGTTGCGGTTACGTATAAATACTTGGTTGATCGTGGTTTGTTTCCTGTTGTTGTTCATGCCGCCATCGTTTGCGCAAGCTGCTACCCACGTTGAGGTAGCGGTAGACCAATTAAATATTCGCAGTGCTCCCAACACAACATCCCAAATCATCGGAACTGTCGGCAAACCTACACGACTTCCGATCCTTACCCAGCAAAACGGCTGGTCACAAGTGAAGCTGACGAATGGGAAGACGGGCTGGGTCATCAATAAATATGTCAAGATGATTGAAGTTCCGCGGATCATCTATGTAAAAAGCACGGTAGACATGCTGAATGTACGGGCTGAGCCGAATGCAAATGCCCAAATATTGCAGATCATCGACCAAAACGGTGTCTATTTGCAATTGAAAAAACAAGAAAATTGGGTGCAAATCAAGCTGTCTGACCAAGTGAGCGGCTGGGTGAATGCACGTTATATGGTCGAAACAGCAGCGCCAGCACCCGCACCTGCTCCCACACCCACTCCTGCACCGGTGCAAACACAAACACCTCTGGACCCGATTGCTGTACCCACTATACCGGTAAATCCGCCGCCTCCTCTGCCCGCAGGGGATGGACAAGCTGTTGGTACCATTGTGCTGCAAGAAGGGCTTGAAATTTTCTCCCAGCCCGATTTTTTGAGCCATGTCATCGGCCAGCTGCAAGGCGGTGTAGTGATCAATCAATACGGATATGCAGACGGCTGGTACAAGATCAGCTTTAATGGAACCTATGCCTATATTTATAAGCCTATCATCCAGGAAGCTCCGGATCAGGGTCAGGTAATCGACACGCCTGTGGCCCCGGTCCCCGATACAGGAGTTGGTCAAGCAGAAGCGATGATACGCGTGAAAAATGCCGATACCAATCTGCGCAGTGGTCCCGGAACCGAGCATGCGGTTGTCGGTATCGCTCAACCTGGGCAAACCTACCCGATCGTACAAAACGCAGGAGACTGGTATATGATTCGGCTCCCGGATCAATCCACGGCCTATGTAGCGGGGTGGATCGTCGATCAGATCCTGCCAGCTGGAAGTCAGCCAGGCGGATACAATCATGGCATGGTCGGAAACGAGACCGTCTATATTTACCATACCCATAACCGCGAGTCATGGCGGAATGTTGCGAGCCAGACCCAGGGAAGCTCTGTGGACGATCCCGTCATCAACATTACGCTGGTCGGGAAGCGATTGGGTGAGCTGCTGCAGCAAAGAGGCATTCAGGCGATGGTGAATCAGGATGATTTTGCTAAGAAGCTGGCTGAGCAAAAGAAAAGCTTCGCAATGTCCTATACGGAATCGTACAAAGCGGTGGTGGCGGCAACCAACACAAGCCCGCATCTGAAGTATCTCTTTGATATTCATCGGGACAGTGATGAGCCACGCAGCAAGGTAGCCCATACCTTGAACGGAAAGACTTACGCGCGCGTCATGTTTGTGATCGGGACAGCCCATCCGACCTATCAGGAAAACAAGAAGCTGGCAGAAAGCCTGCACGCCAGACTGGAAGCTGCATACCCTGGCTTGTCGCGTGGCGTCATTCTGAAGGGCGCGAACGAAGGAAACGGTGTGTACAATCAATCCGTTCACGAGGGAAGCTTGCTCCTGGAATTTGGCGGTACGAACAATACGCTGGAAGAATGCTACAATACCGCAGAAGCATTTGCGGAAGTGTTGACCACGTATATTATGGAATCGCAAATCGTGTTTAAATAAATGCAAAAAGGCAGCCGCTGGGGTTCTCCCTGGGCTGCCTTTTGCATTTTCAGCGTTGTCCTTTACACCAGATTCTCCGGGTTCAAGCCTTCCAGCTCTGGCAAAACAAAGCGTCCGTCTTTACGAATCAGGACGTCATCGAACCAGATTTCTCCGCCGCCGTACTCAGGACGCTGGATTTGCACCAGATCCCAGTGAACCGAAGAGCGGTTGCCGTTGTCTGCTACGTTGTAGGCATTGCCTGGCGTGAAGTGGAAGCTGCCGGCGATCTTTTCATCGAACAAAATATCCAGCATCGGGTGCAGGATGTAAGGATTGAAGCCAATCGCGAACTCCCCTATGTAGCGCGAGCCTTCGTCTGTATCGAGGATATCGTTGAGCGCTTTGGTATTGGAGCTGGTCGCTTCGACGATTTTTCCTTCCTTGAATGTGAATTGCACATCGGTAAAGGAAGTGCCGTTATAGTTGGTTGCTGCGTTGTAGAAAATGGTTCCTTCTACAGAGTCACGTACCGGAGCGGTATACACTTCACCATCCGGGATGTTTCGTTTCCCGTCACATTTTACAGCGCCAATCCCTTTGATCGAGAATCGCAGATCCGTTTTCGGGCCGACGATGCGGACGCGGTCTGTGCGATCCATCAGTTCTTTGAGCGGCGTCATGGCTCTGGACATTTTGGCGTAGTCCAGATTGCAGACGGAGAAGTAGAAATCCTCGAAGCGCTCCAGGCTCATGTTGGACAGCTGTGCCATCGATTTGTTCGGATAACGCAGAACAACCCAGCGCTTGTTGGCTACGCGTTCATTCGTATGTACCTTTTGATACAGAACGCGGGCGTAGATACCCATCTTGTCTTCAGGCACATCAGCCAGCTCATTGATGTTTTCATAAGCGCGAATCGCGATGTAGGCATCCATGTCTTTCATCCGGTCGTATTCGTATTTTGCCATCAACGCCATATGCTCTTCGCTTGTTCCTTCATATAAAACGCGCAGTACTTCCTGGTCCTTCAGTGTAACAAGTGGGAGCGCTCCCACGGCAAAAGCTTCGCGGACGAGAGCTCGTACCATCTCAGGCTGAAGTCCTGTATTTTCGATGAGCAGCTTTTCTCCCTTTTGCAGGTTAAGCGAGTAACGAATAAGACGGCTCGCCAGTTCGTTGATCCGTGGATCCGCCATAGCTTGACAACCCCTTAAGTAAAAATTTTTTTACTAATCATATTATCGCACAAATCATCCAAAACATGCCATAGCCAGGTTAGCGAATCCTTTCCTTGCTGTCCATTTCTACAGGCAAGCCTCGTAGATAGAAACGATCTCTGCCGCATTCAGTTTGTGAGAGCTAGGCAAGTATCCCACACCTCGACCGCCGATTTGAACAGCTTCTTCAGCCATACGTGGAAGTGCATCGCGGGTCACGCCGAAATCGGACAGGCGCTCCGTGATTCCCATCCGTTCGTACCACTGCCGCACTGCTTCGATGGTTGCTCGCGCGCAAGCTTGATCGTCTGCGATATCGATGCCAAAGCAGTTTCGTCCCATGCGAGCGAGTCGCTCCGGCCGATCGGCCAAGATGATCTGCTCGAAATAAGGAAGAGAAAGAATGGCGAGTCCTCTGCCATGCGCCATGTCATAAATACCGCTCAATGGATGCTCGATGCCGTGCAGAGGCATGCTGGCACCACGGCCAGCGAGGGCAAACGGGCTAATCCCGAGTGTGCTGGCCCAAAGCAAGGTGGCACGCGCTTCCGCATGATCCGGCTGCTGGATGGCTTTCAGGGAATGCTCGACGACCAGACGGATCAAGCTTTCGGAAATGCCGTCCTGCACGTGGGTTCCACTGGCGCTGATCAGATAGCTCTCAAATATATGGGAGAAAATATCGGCACTCGCTTCGGCTGTAATGCGTGCTGGAACGGTAAAAGTAAGCTCCGGGTCGAGGATGGCGATTTTCGGGAAGAGGGCAGGACCGTTGAAGGAAGATTTCTCGTGTGTCTCCCAATGCGTCAACACGCTGATGGCGTTGGCTTCGGACCCGGTAGCGGCGACGGTCGGAACGGTTATTAGCGGGAGAGCGCTTTGGACAGGGACCAGCTCCTTGGCGGTACCGAGCGGATTGCCGCGCATGTAATCGTAGATCGGCCGCCCCGAAAGTGCGGCTGCAGCAATGGCTTTGGAAGCATCCATGACCGAACCGCCGCCAACGGCCAGCACAAAATCACAACCATGCTCACGTGCAAGGGCTGCTCCGGCATCTACGGTAGTCGTACGTGGATTTGGTTCAATTTTATCAAAAAGAATAGCCTCGATATTCGCCGCTTCCAATAGAGCCTGAACACGGGCCAAAAGACCAGTCCGCTTGGCTGCGTTTCCCCCGGTAACGAGCAGGGGCTTGCAGCCTAGGGTTTTCGCTCTCTCGCCCAATTGATTGATTTCCCCAATGCCAAAAAAGATTTGCGTCGGAAAAGAGACCTCAAACGACAACATCTGGATTCCTTCTTTCACTGTAGGTTATACAACGTTAGTTTATCACAAATAGTAGAAAGGAGCGGAAATCAGAGAAGTTCATTGTAGGACGAAAGTGGCATCGATCCCGAATGTTTAAGCAAATGTTAAGATGAATTACATATAATTCCCGAACATTTGTCGAAGTTCGTTAACGGAGTTTTCGTTGATAAATGCGTATGATTATGTTTTAATGTATTTGAATCGTTCGTAAATTAATCACAACTCAACCTTTTTACTTGGGAAGGTGGCTCCTGCGGTGGAAAAACAAGAACAACTATACGAAGGTAAGGCGAAGCGTATTTATCGGACTTCTGTATCTGATCAATACTGGGTGGAGTACAAAGACGACGCCACAGCATTTAACGGAGAAAAACGGGCTCAAATCACCGGAAAAGGTGAGCTGAACAATCGGATTACTGCCATCTTTTTCACGATGCTCAAAGAGCGCGGCATTGACAACCATTTTATCCGCCTGTTGTCAGCGACAGAACAAGTTGTACGTAAAGTAGAGATCATTCCATTAGAGGTTGTTGTCCGCAACATCGCCGCAGGTTCCTTGGCGAAGCGATTGGGAATGGCAGAAGGCACCGTCTTGCCGCAACCGGTTGTTGAGTTCTACTACAAGGATGACGCCTTGGGCGATCCGCTGGTCAATGCTTCCCACATCAAGGTGCTGGGCATTGCGAGTGAAGAGGATCAGGCGACACTCGAACGCATGGGTCTTGAAGTCAATGAAGTGCTTCGTCCCTACTTGCGCGAACGAAATATTACCCTGGTCGATTTTAAATTGGAATTTGGAAGAACGCCGGAGGGAGACATTCTCCTCGCCGATGAAATATCACCGGATACATGCCGGTTCTGGGATTCTGTAACGAATGAAAAGCTGGATAAAGACCGCTTCCGCAGAGATTTGGGCAATGTAGAGGAAGCGTACCAAGAAATGCTGAAACGATTGGGAGGAGATGTACATGTTTAAAGCAGTCGTATACGTAACCTTGCGCGAGAGCGTTTTGGATCCACAGGGACATGCGGTAAAAGGAGCGTTGAACACGCTTGGTTTCGATGAAGTGAAAAACGTGCGCATCGGGAAGTACATGGAGCTGGAATTGGGAACCAATGACCGTGCTCAGGCAGAAGAGCGCGTTCGTGAAATGTGTGAAAAGCTTTTGGCCAATACGGTGGTTGAAGACTATCGCTTTGAGATCGTGGAGGGCTGAGTCATGCGAGTAGCCGTTATTGTTTTTCCCGGCTCCAACGCCGACATTGATTTGTATAATGCGGTTGAAGATGTCATGAGTGTGCCGGTAGATTATGTGTGGCACTCGGATACGGATCTTTCCGCCTATGACGTGATTTTATTGCCGGGCGGTTTCTCCTATGGAGATTACCTGCGCTGTGGTGCAGTTGCCCAATTTTCTCCTGTCATGGAGCAAGTGGTGAAGGCGGCAGAGGAAGGCAAGCTGGTCATGGGGATCTGTAATGGTTTCCAAATCCTCACAGAGTCCGGTCTGCTGCCTGGAGTTCTGCTGCGCAACCGTTCGCTCAAATTCCGCTGCAAGCTGTCTGCCTTGCGCGTAGAGAACAACGATACAGCTTTCACAAGTGATTATGCACAGGGAGAAGAGATTCACATCCCGATCGCGCACGGTGAAGGAAACTACTACTGTGATGAAGAGACGTTAGCCAAGCTGAAAGCGAACAACCAGATCGTGTTCCGCTATCACGGGGAAAATCCGAATGGCTCACTGGAAGATATCGCCGGGATTGTCAACGAAAAAGGCAACGTGCTGGGCATGATGCCTCACCCGGAGCGCGCCGTTCATACCTGGATGACATCCGATGACGGTCGCCGCATGTTTACTTCGATCCTGAAGACTTGGAGGGAACGGAACAGTGTCACAACTCACGCATAAAGAACCGACAGCTGAACAAATTGCCGAGCAAAAGCTATATCGTGAAATGGGTCTGACTGACGACGAGTATCAGCGCGTAGTCGACATCATCGGCCGCAAGCCAAACTGGACAGAGACAGGTCTGTACAGCGTTATGTGGTCGGAGCACTGCTCCTATAAAAACTCCAAGCCTGTCCTGCGCCGCTTCCCGACAAAGGGACCACGCGTCTTGCAGGGTCCTGGTGAGGGTGCGGGGATTGTAGACATTGGCGATAACCAAGCCGTCGTCTTTAAAATCGAAAGCCACAACCATCCATCTGCGATTGAACCTTACCAAGGTGCGGCTACGGGTGTCGGCGGCATCATTCGCGACGTGTTCTCGATGGGTGCGCGTCCGATCGCTGTATTGAACTCGCTTCGTTTCGGGGAGTTGACCAACCCTCGTGTGAAATACTTGTTTGAGCATGTGGTAGAAGGCATCGCAGGCTACGGCAACTGCATCGGGATTCCGACAGTAGGCGGAGAAGTCAATTTCGACCCGACCTATGAAGGCAATCCTTTGGTAAACGCGATGTGTGTGGGCCTGATCGACCACGATAAAATTCAAAAAGGTGTCGCCTCCGGTATCGGAAATCCGGTGATTTACGTAGGTTCCAGCACAGGACGTGACGGGATTCACGGCGCTACCTTTGCCTCCGAAGAGCTGAATGAAGAATCCGAGAAAAAACGTCCTGCGGTACAAGTGGGCGATCCGTTCATGGAAAAGCTGCTTTTAGAAGCGTGCCTGGAGCTGATCGACACCGGTATCGTCGTAGGGATTCAGGACATGGGAGCAGCAGGCTTGACCAGCTCCAGCTCCGAGATGGCATCCAAAGCGGGAAACGGGATCGAGATGAATCTCGACCTGGTGCCGCAGCGTGAAGCGGGCATGTCTGCTTATGAAATGATGCTCTCCGAATCCCAAGAGCGTATGCTCGTTGTAGTAGAGAGCGGCAAAGAGGCAGAAGCGATCGCGATTTTTGACAAATGGGGCTTGGCTTCTGCGGTCGTGGGTAAAGTAACAGATGACAGCATGCTCCGCCTGCTCCATCAAGGGGAAGTCGTAGCGGAAGTGCCTGTAGACAGCCTGGCCGAGGAAGCGCCTGTCTATCACCGTCCGTCTGCTGTTCCTGCTTACTATGAAGCAAACGCGCAGGTTGATGTTGTAGGCGCAATCTCCGAGCCTTCTGACCTGAACGAAACGCTGAAAAACGTGTTGGCTCAGCCAACAGTTGCCAACAAAGCGTGGGTGTATGAGCAGTACGACCACATCGTACGCGCGAATACCGCGGTAAAGCCTGGCTCTGACGCAGCTGTTGTCATGGTGCGCGGTACACGCAAGGCTTTGGCGATGAGCACGGATTGCAACGGACGCTACGTCTACCTCGATCCGAAAGTGGGCGGCGCGATTGCCGTAGCCGAGTCTGCGCGCAACGTTGTGTGCTCCGGCGCTGAGCCGTTGGCGATCACAGACTGCCTCAACTTCGGCAGCCCGGAAAAGCCTGAGGTGTTCTGGCAGTTCGAGAAAGCGTGCGAGGGCATGAGTGAAGCCTGCATAGCTTTGGATTCTCCGGTTATCGGCGGAAACGTTTCTTTTTACAATGAACGCAGCGGTGACGCTATCTACCCGACCCCTACTGTCGGCATGGTAGGCTTGATCACCGATGTAGACCATATTACAACGCAAGATTTCAAGCACGAAGGCGATGCCATCATTTTGCTGGGCGAAACCTTTGCCGAACTGGGCGGCAGCGAGTATCAAAAGCTCGCAACCGGCTCCATCTCCGGCCGTCCTCCGCAAATCGATCTGAACAAGGAAGCGGCTGTACAAAAACTGGTTCTGGCTGCCATCCGCAAAGGGCTGGTCAAATCCGCCCACGACCTGTCAGAGGGCGGTCTGGGTGTAGCTTTGGCGGAATCCTGCTTCGGCAAGGAATTCGGGGCAGAAGTGGCGCTCGAATCTGTGTTGCGTCCTGATGTATTGCTCTTTAGCGAATCGCAATCCCGCATTCTGCTCAGCACGGCGCAAGAGCAGGCAGATGCGGTATTGGCTCTGGCAGCAGAGCTCGGCGTACCAGCGCAAGTGATCGGCAAAACCGGAGGCAGCAGCCTCGTGGTAAAAGTGAACGGAGCAGAAGCGATCAACGCTTCGATTCAAGAGGTGAAGGCAGCCTGGAAGGATGCGATTCCATGTTTGATAAGCTGATCTGGGACAAACTGAATGAAGAATGCGGCGTCTTTGGCATCTACAACCACAATGAAGCGTCTCAATTGACTTATCTGGGTTTGCACGCCCTCCAGCATCGCGGACAGGAGAGCGCAGGAATCTGCGCCTCCGACGGCGAGAAGTGGTATAAGCATCGTGGTATGGGCTTGGTATCGGAGGCATTTGGCAAAGGGGATCTGGAAAAATTCCGCGGCCACATCGCCATCGGTCACACTCGCTATACAACGGCTGGATCGAGCAAGATCGAAAATGCTCAGCCACTGTTTTTCCGCTACGCACAAGGCAGCATGGCAGTCGCGCACAACGGCAATCTGGTCAATGCAGCGGTTTTGAGAAAAGAGCTGGAGGCTAAAGGCTCCATTTTCCAAACGACCAGCGATACAGAAGTCATTGCCCACTTGATCGCGCGCTCTGAAAGCAGTGATTTGCCTGGAGCGGTGAAGGATGCCCTCCAGCATATCAAAGGTGCTTATGCGCTTATCGTCATGAACAATCATCAGCTCGTCATTGCGCTCGATCCCAACGGGCTGCGCCCGCTTTCCCTGGGCCGCTTGGGGGATGCCGTCTGTGTGGCGTCCGAGACCTGCGCCTTTGACATCATCGGAGCTGAGTACTGGCGCGATGTGCAGCCTGGTGAATTGATCGTGATCGATGAAAACGGCATTACTGAAACCAGCTTTACCGAGAAAACGCAACGTTCGCTCTGCATCTTTGAATATATTTACTTCGCTCGTCCGGACAGCGACATTGACGGAATCAATGTGCACATGTCGCGTAAACGTCTGGGCAAGCAGCTTGCGCAGGAATCTCCGATCGAAGCCGATGTCGTCATTGGGGTGCCAGATTCCAGTATCTCTGCTGCGATCGGGTATGCGGAAGCTACCGGAATCCCGTATGAAATTGGCTTGATCAAAAATCGCTATGTGGGACGCACCTTCATCCAGCCAAGTCAGGAAATGCGTGAACGCGCTGTATATCTGAAGCTCTCCGCGGTGCGCAAGGTGGTGGAAGGCAAGCGGGTGGTCATGATCGATGACTCCATCGTTCGCGGTACGACCAGCAATCGCATCGTTCGCATGCTGCGCGAAGCAGGGGCGAAGGAAGTACATGTACAGATCAGCTCTCCGCCCGTGATGAATCCTTGTTTTTACGGAATCGATACCTCCAGTCGCGAAGAACTGATCGCAGCCACCAAATCGGTAGAAGAAATTCGCCAAGCTATCGAAGCTGACAGTCTGTACTTCTTGTCGGTTGAAGGAATGATCCAAGCGATTGGACGTCAGGATACAGCTCCTAACAACGGACATTGCCTCGCTTGCTTTACAGGACAATATCCGACTGAGATCAATTTTGAAGAGGCGCTGCCTGCGATGAAATGCTAAGCAGTGGTTCTGCTTGAGAAAGAAACCACCTCTTAGGGGGAGAAACGATGAGTGAAGCATATAAACAGGCAGGGGTAGACATCGACGCGGGGAATGAAGCGGTTGAACGGATGAAAAAGCACGTGAAGCGCACGTTCCGTCCCGAAGTGATGACGGATTTGGGCGGCTTCGGCGCTCTCTTTCGCCTGGATACGAAGAAGTATGAAAAGCCGGTGCTGGTTTCCGGCACGGATGGAGTCGGCACCAAGCTGAAACTCGCCTTTGCAATGGATAAGCACGACACGATCGGGATCGACGCTGTCGCCATGTGTGTCAATGACGTCGTCGTGCAGGGAGCAGAACCACTCTTTTTCCTGGACTATCTGGCTGTCGATAAAGTCATTCCGGAAAAAATTGAAGCCATTGTCAAAGGAATCTCCGATGGCTGCTCCCAGGCAGGCTGCTCCTTGATCGGTGGGGAAACAGCTGAGATGCCAGGTATGTACGCAGAAGGCGAATACGATATCGCAGGCTTTACTGTCGGTGTGGTAGACGAAGACAAGATGATTACCGGCTCTACGGTTGCAGCTGGCGACGTCTTGATCGGTCTTGCATCCAGTGGTGTGCACAGCAACGGTTTTTCATTGGTTCGCAAAGTCCTGCTCGCAGATAAAGGCATGTCTTTGCACGATCACGTAGAGGTACTGGGCAAAAAGCTCGGAGAAGAGCTGTTGACGCCAACGCGCATCTACGTGAAGCAGGTCCTGTCGGTTCTGGAAAAGCATGAAGTCAAGGCATTGGCCCATATCACAGGCGGTGGTTTTACCGAAAACATTCCGCGTGTTCTGCCTGAAGGCACACAAGCGGTGATAGAAGTCGGTTCATGGCCAGTCCTGCCGATCTTCCAGCTGGTTCAGGAAGCGGGCAGCATTTCGTATCCGGACATGTACAAAACCTTCAATATGGGGATCGGGATGATGCTCGTAGTCAAGCCAGAGGATGCAGATTCCGTGATTGAGGAATTGAAGCAGCTGGGTGAAGAGCCGTATCGGATTGGCAGCATTCAGGAGGGTGAACGCAAGGTCGTATACAACGGGGTGGAATGGTGAGAAAGCTAGCCATTTTCGCCTCAGGAAGCGGCTCCAACTTTGAAGCGATTGTCCAGGCTGTACAGCAGGGGCAGCTGCAAGGTGTGGAAGTAACGCTTTTGGTCTGCGACAAACCCGGTGCAAAGGTATTGGAGCGTGCAGAGCGACTCGGTATCGAGGCTTTTGTGTTCGACCCCAAGGCATATGCAGGCAAAGCCGCTTTTGAAGCTGAGATCGTTGCAGAGCTGCAAAAGCGCGGAGTTTCACTGGTCGTTCTGGCGGGCTACATGCGCTTGGTCGGAGAGACGTTGCTTCATGCTTACGAAGGGCGTATCATCAATCTGCACCCGTCTCTTTTGCCAGCCTTCACAGGCAAGGACGCCATTGGTCAGGCGCTGGCTTACGGAGTGAAGGTGACGGGCGTTACGGTTCACTTCGTGGATGCAGGGCTCGATACCGGACCGATTATCGCCCAGCTCCCGGTAGTCGTAGAGGAGAATGACACGGAGCAAACACTGGCTGGGCGCATTCATCAGGTTGAGCACGGTCTGCTGGTAGAGGTGATCGGCTTGCTGGCAGCAGATCGCGTAAAGCTGGACGGACGACAGGTTCGCGTATTACCTGAATCATGATTCTATAAATAGAGGGCAGTCCCAAGGTGTAAGCTTACACGCTGGGGACTGCCCTCTTCTATATCATTTCCTTTTTGCCCTCGTACCAGGGGATGGATGGTCTGGTAGCGGGGTAGCCATGTGCTTCGCGATAGCTCTTTCGTTCTGACGTAAAATCAAACCAGCTTTTCTCGCTTTCCGGGTGATTGGCGTGGTGGACGATACAGCGGAAGCAGTCCTCCAGACAGGGATCATTCCAGTAGCCTGTCAATGCTTCATAGCGGTTGATCAAATCGGCTCCATCCTCATTTTTGATTTCCGCAAGTGAATAGTAGCCGAGTGAGACCACTCCTTGTGCAACCTTTGGCCCGATCGAGGGGATGGTCTGAAACTCAGCCAGCGCACGAAGGTATCGGGCACGTACCGCAGACACCTGTAGCGCTTGCTCGATACGATGCACATCCTGCGTGGCAAATTCTTTTAAGGTGAGCCTGGCTGAGCGCATATTCTTCCGTTCCTCGGGCGTCAGAGGCAGCTTGGGTGCAGTCCTTTGCAACACGGTTCTCACTCCTGTCGGCTTAATACAAGTCAAACATATTGACGTCGTACCCTTTTGTTTTCAAGTAAGTAAACAGCTGCGCACGGTGGTGCTGAGCATGGGTGACGATTTCGATCAGCCATTTGGCCTGTTCAGTGCCATGCGGCAAGTAAAACGGAGTTGTTTTCTTGTAGAGGAAATCCTCGTCTGATAATGCTTCCATATACGCCTTGAGCTCGTCCAAATCCTGCGTCATCCGGTTGATCAACGATTCTGGGTCGCGATCACGGGCAAACACGTCCTCCAGACTGCGCACTTCATCCTGACTTTTTTCTTGCAGGATAAGCAGGTCTACCGCCGGGATCGCGACGAGATGCTGTACCAATTCCAGCAAGCAGCGCATGTTTTCGCGAGGCCGGTACGTCCAGTCCTCAGCCGAAATTTTGCGAATCAGGCCAGCAGTGGTGTTGGTGATAAGCGCAAGCTCCTCGAACAGGTATTTCTTCATTTCCTTGGCTACGTCCATGTTTGATCGCTCCATTCAGGTTTCATTAACTGCTCTGTCTGCATTCTAGCGTATAATAGTGACAAGAATTGTCATGGTTATCAAAGAAATTGGCTTGCTGCCAAGATGAGGGGTTCACTCATGTCCAAATCCAAGCGACTGATGGAGTTAATGATGACCGTCAATCGGATGCGCAAATTCACCGTCGGGGAGCTTGCCACCCAATTTGGCGTATCATCCAGAACGATATTGCGCGATTTGCAGGAATTAAGCGAGCTTGGAGTCCCGTTGTACTCCGAGGTAGGCCCACATGGCGGGTATCAGGTGATCAAAGAAAGAGTTTTGCCGCCGATTGCCTTCTCGGAAGAAGAAGCAGTCGCCATGTTTTTTGCCAGCCACTCGTTGCGCCACTATCCATTGTTGCCCTTTGAGACCGAATCCAGCTCGGCGTTGAACAAATTTTACTACTACATGCCGGGAGATGTTCGAGACCGCATCGATCAGATGAAGAATCGGGTCGATTTTTTCACACCTACTCGCCAGAAAGAATCGCCCTATCTGTCTGTTCTTCTCCAGGGCGCTATCGAACAAAAGGTCATTCACATCCAGTATGATTCCCGGGAAGGGGATTCCTGCCGATTGATCCAGCCGGTCGGGATATACGCCAACAACGGCTTCTGGTACTGTCCTGCCTACTGCTTTTTGCGTGAAGATTTTCGACTGTTTCGCTGTGACCGCATGCTTGCAGCGCAGATCGATGAATCTGCAGAGCCGTTGGACCACCGGCATGTTCACTTGGGGAATTGGGAAACGTTTAGCAAAAGGCAAAGAGTGGATGTTCGGTTTTACGTTGAGCTGACGAAGGTCGGCATGCAGCGCTGCGAGGCAGAATTGTGTCCAATCCCGAACCTGGTCGTATGTCCGGATGGCAGCGGTTATCTGGACAGCCTTATACCACAAAGCGAAATTCCGTTCTTTGCTTCCTTTTTTCTCGGTCTGGGAACGGATGCAATCGTCAAGGAACCGCAAGAGCTGGTTGATCAAATGAAGCAAATGCTTGCCCGCATACAGTCTATCTACGGATAGACTGTTTTCATGAGGAAATGGGTAAGTGTAAAGAAAACCAAACTGGACCCTCTGACATACAGTAGAAAGAAGCCAAAGCAGAGGAGGGGCCCAATGAGCGGGGATTTTGTAGCCGATTTGCTGGGCAAGCTAAGTAAGCGCACTGGTCGGGAATGGACGCTTACAGATATTATGAAGCTTGCGGAAAAGATGCCAAAAGACGGAACACAAAATATTGATTCATTATTAAAAGAGTTGTCCAATATGGGTCTTGATGTGCCTGAGGAGACCAAGGAAAAAGTCAAAAGTCAGATGAAGGATGGCAAATCTATCTCACTGGATGAATTAGGCAAGCTGCTGCCCAAGGACGTCAAGGCGAAGAGCGACAAGAGTCGCAAGGCGTCGAGAGCTAGTGGAAAAAGCAAGCATCTCTCCTTGGCTCAAAAGGTGAAAAAGCTATCCGGCGGCAAGAAGAAAAAACGCTAGGAATGCATATGATATCGTTGGCTGCAGCCGCGAGTGCTTATGAGCAGTCGCGGCTGTCTGACGTTTGAAAAGGGATAATCTCCTGACGAAAACCTTGATAAAAGCGTACGATTATGATTTAATATTATAGGAATGTTCGTGTTTTATTCGAATAACTATTTCTTCTTAATAAAAGTCAGGAGGTTCTATCTGTGAGTGTGAAAAAAGCGTTAATCAGCGTTTCTGACAAGACTGGATTGATTCCGTTTGCGCGTCGACTTGCTGCTGCCGGGGTTGAAATCATATCCACGGGAGGTACAGCTTCCCTCTTGAAAGAAGCGGGGATTCCCGTGGTTGGGATTTCCGAAGTAACCGGATTCCCGGAAATCCTGGACGGACGTGTCAAAACGCTACACCCGAACATCCACAGCGGTCTTCTGGCTGTGCGCGACAACGAGGCTCATCAGAAGCAACTGAAAGAGCTGGAGATCGAAACCATCGATCTGGTTGTCGTCAATCTCTATCCATTCAAACAAACCATTGCCAAACCAGACGTCACGTTTGAGGAAGCAATCGAAAATATCGATATTGGCGGCCCAACCATGCTGCGCTCTGCTGCGAAAAACCACGCTTTTGTGACCGTTGTGGTCGATGCGGCGGACTACGAGCAAGTCATGGAGGAAATCGAGGCCAACCAGGATACAGCATTGGAAACACGCCGTCGACTGGCAGCGAAGGTATTCCGTCATACGGCTGCTTACGATTCCCTGATTTCTCGCTATTTGAGCGAGCAGGTGGGGGAACTGCTGCCTGAGAGCTACACAGTGACCTACGAAAAGGCCCAAGACCTCCGCTATGGGGAAAATCCACATCAACGCGCTGCCTTTTACCGTGCGCCGCTTGCAGGTACAGCCAGCATTGCCTATGCGGATCAGCTGCATGGGAAAGAGCTTTCCTACAACAATATCAATGACGCGGATGCTGCCCTGGCGATTGTTCGTGAATTCGATCAGCCTGCCGTGGTCGCCATCAAGCACTCCAATCCATGTGGTGTAGGAATCGGGGCAGACATTCGCGAAGCGTATCAAAAGGCGTACGAAGCGGACCCTGTCTCCATTTTTGGCGGAATTGTCGCTGCGAATCGCACGATTGACCGGGAAACTGCGCTGGCGATGAAAGAAATCTTTTTGGAAATTATTCTGGCTCCTGATTTTACCGAAGAGGCTTTGGCTGTGTTGATGGAGAAGAAGAACTTACGTCTGCTGCGTATTCCGACTCTGAATCAACCCGAGCAAAAAGCAGACAACCTGTTCCGCGTAGCTCCAGTGGCAGGCGGTGCCTTGGTGCAGGATTACGATCAGAAGCAACTGGAAGATGATGAAATCCGCGTGGTGACCGATCGTCAGCCGACTGCTGAAGAACTGGCACAATTGAAATTCGCCTGGAAGGTAGTCAAGCACGTAAAGTCCAATGCAATCGTTCTGGCAAAAGGAAACATGACCATTGGGGTAGGCGCAGGTCAAATGAACCGCGTAGGTGCAGCCAAGATTGCCATTGAGCAAGCGAAGGAGCTGGCCACTGGTTCTGTCCTCGCTTCCGATGCCTTCTTCCCGATGTCCGATACTGTGGAGGCAGCCGCTCAAGCTGGCGTCACCGCGATTATTCAACCAGGCGGCTCTGTTCGTGACCAGGAATCCATCGATGCCTGCAATCGTTTTGGCATCACGATGATCTTTACGGGCACTCGTCATTTTAAACACTAAACCAAGAACGCGGAACCTCTAACACAGGAGGAAATACAATGAATGTTTTGATCGTAGGCAGTGGGGGCCGTGAGCACACCATCGCCTGGAAACTGTTGCAAAGTCCTCGCGTTGAAAAAGTGTACTGCGCACCGGGCAATGGTGGAACGGCTCAAATCGCGCAAAATGCACCGATCGACGTCCATGATTTTGCAGCCCTCGCCCAGTTTGTCAAAGATGAAGGCATTGATTTGACTGTGGTCGGTCCGGAAGATCCACTTCTTGGGGGGATTGTCGACTTTTTCAACGAGCGCAATCTGCCTATTTTCGGACCCAACTCACAGGCTGCCAAGATTGAAGGCAGCAAGTCTTTTGCGAAAAGCCTGATGAGGCGCTACAACATTCCGACTGCTGCTTACGAATCGTTCCTCGACTATGAGTCGGCCATCGCCTATGTGCGAGAGCAAGGCGCCCCGATCGTTGTCAAAGCGGATGGTTTGGCTGCTGGAAAAGGCGTCGTCGTAGCAGAGACGCTGGAAGAGGCAGAGGAAGCACTTCGTCAGATCATGCAGGAAAATGTGTTCGGCCAAGCTGGAGCGCGGGTCGTGATCGAGGAATGCATGCGCGGAGAGGAATTGTCCCTGCTGTCGTTCGTAGATGGTGAGACCGTCAAGCCGATGGTTACCTCTCAGGATCACAAGCGCATCTATAATGATGACCAGGGTCCGAATACAGGCGGGATGGGGACGTACGCTCCGGTGCCGCAGATGTCAGACGAGCTGGTCGCAAAGATCGTGGAGACGATCGTCGAACCGATGGCTGTTGGAATGGCGAAGGACGGAATTCCGTTCAAGGGGATTCTCTACACAGGATTGATGATTACGGAAGCTGGACCGAAAGTGGTGGAGTTCAACGCCCGCTTTGGCGACCCGGAGACACAGGTCATCCTGCCTTTGCTGGAAACCGATCTGCTGGAGATCTTCCTCGCTACGGTCAGCGGAGAACTGGCTTCCGTAGATGTGAAGTGGAAAAAAGAAAGCGCAGTCTGCGTAGTGATGGCAGCTCCGGGCTATCCGGGGAATTATCCGAAGGGTGCAGTGATCTCAGGCTTGGAGCAAATCGCTCCGCCAGTGACGGTATTCCACGCTGGAACCAAGGAGACTGAAGCGGGAGTCGCGACCAATGGCGGTCGGGTCCTCGGTGTGACCAGTACAGGTGAAAATCTGGCGAAGGCGCGCGAGTCTGCTTACGCGGCGGTACAGTCCATTTCTTTTGAAGGGGCTCATTACCGGACCGATATTGCCGACCGAGCCATGCGCTTTGAAAAATAAGAAAAAGCAGAGTCCTGGCCCGCGAAAATGCGTTGTCAGGACTTTTTTAAGGATCGATTTGGTTGGTTGCTGGAAGTGCTTTGTCTAACCATGATTCTGGGAGGAGGCTTGGTACTGGCTGCTTGTGTTCGTCCGTTTTTTCTTCGTACTCAAGCAGTCAGTACAAATCCTGAAATCATCTCAACCGTGGAGGATCTTTCCATAAAGGCGTGGAATCGCTACAATCGATATTCCTTCTATTGCAGTCTTGGTCTGTTGGCTTTGGACGTTATTCGCTTCTCGGCCGGCATGGTGCTCTCCTTTTGGCATCTCGCGACGATTCTTGTTCTGGTGCTGGCTTTTATGCGGAAATTTTCTATTGACCATCAGCTCAGCAAACGACTGCGTGATGAGGCTGCAGGAGCAGTAGGGAGCAAGGAGCAGAATGCAGGACATCGAGAGGTCGAGATGATTACCAAGTTGATTCTCATCCTTGCTTTTGTCACGCTGCTTTTGATGAACCTTCCCTGAATACAGCGAAAACCCCTGACATTCTTGCTCGCAGATGTCAGGGATATTCTCTTCACTAAGCAGCCAATTGCTGTTCCTTGGATGCTTTTGCTTTGAAATAAGAGACGAAGTAGATAACCAGAAACAGAAGCATGAAGATAGCTGACCAGCGGTACATAATCGAGTAGCTGGAATAGGTGATAATGATACCGAGCAATAACGAGCCGATACCGATGCCCAGGTCGATCGTACTTAGAAAGACAGCGTTGGCCATCCCACGCTGCTCGGGAGAAACCACTTTCACCATCCATGCCTGAATAGCAGGCTGGATAAATCCGTACCCTAAGCCGTAGAATGCGGCAGAGGTAAACAACAGGTAGTTGTTGTCTGTAAAGGAGAGGATCATCAGACCGGTTCCTGACAATAAAGCACCGAGAGGCAGGACGGCGATGGGCCCCTTGCGATCGAACAGCTTGCCGGATAGAGGCCGGACCAGCAGGATCGTAATCGCATTACAGAAAAAATACCAGCTGACGTTGGCGAGATTGGCTTCCTTTCCGAAGAGTACCAAAAAGCTCATCAGGCCTCCATACGTTATGGCAAGAAGAGTATTCAGGACGGTAGGAAGCAAGATCTTTCTGTCAAAAAAACGTCCCAGTCCTTTTGCCTGCAGTTCTGGATTTTGCAGGACCGGCACTGGCTGAGAACGTGTGCTAAAAAGTAAAGGTAGGGCAATGGCTACCATCCCAACTGCTGCAATGACCATGATGGTAAATCCATATTCATTCAAGAGGGTAATTCCGACGATTGGCCCCAGCGCAAGAGCGAGGCTGACAGATAGGCCGAAGTAACCCATTCCTTCACCAATTCGCCTGGGAGGGATGGAGTTGGAAGCCAATGTAGCAAAGGTTGTGCTGCCGAGTCCAAAGCCGACCCCGAACACGGCGCGTAACGCAATCAGCAGGGTGATGGTCGCGCTAAAAAAATAGCCGATCATCGCAAGACCTGCGATCATCAGACCGAGAAAGGCCAATACCTTGCTCCTTTTCGTTTTGATCGCTTCCCCTGTATACATTCTGGAAACAATCGCACAAATATTAAAGAGCATGATGACGAGCGAAGCTACGAAATCGTTCGAATGATAGGTCTCTTTCACATAAGCGGGGAGGGTGGTTGCCTGCATTTGCACTGTAGTGAACAGGAGCAGATTGCTTAGCGTGATCAGGATGAAGTCCTTGGTCCACAGCCTTTCAGGATGTTCTTCTTTCATGTTGACACTCCTATTCTTGTGTATGCCTTTGAATATTTGCGCTGCAATGCAGCATGATTTGCTTCAGCCACTCGATCTGTTCGGAATCCAATCCTTCAAAAACCTGTTCCAAGGCTTTGTTTTCCACGGGAATGGCTTCCTCCATCACTTTTCTACCCTTTGTGGTGATGCTGATCAGGAAAGCGCGCCGATCTGACTGGCACATTTTCTTTTCGATCAATCCTTTACGGGACAGGGCATCCAGGATGCGAGTCGTTGTGGGCTGGTCTTTGGACGTGCGCTTGGCCAATTCCTTTTGATTGATTCCATCACTTTTGTACAGCTGAAACAAGGCGGCAAACTGCTCGGTTGTAATATCGAAGGGACGCAGCTGAACCGATATGTGCTGCACCATCTTCCGATACATATTGCCAATGTAATACCCCATTGATTCTTCGAGCCATTTATCTTCCAAGACGGTATCTCCTTTACTAATGCTTGTTACGACAATTATATTCTTGACAAGTATTTTTGTAAACGGAAAAAATAAAAACCGCCAGACTCTACTGGCGGTACCTTCCTTTTCTCCGGCTGATCGTGTAAGCGAAATACACCATCACCACAATGACGCCAATGATGCTGGCGATGACAAACAGGTTATGTGACAACCATTCGTATAAAGTGGATCCCACTAGCAATGGATTCGCCCCCTAAGAGTAGGTAGGGTATCGGTGTTCTTCATGGCTGAATGACTCTGAGTAGCTTCTATCGTTTGTGGAAGAGCTGCTTGCAGATGGCATGTCATCGGAAGGCATCTCAACGATTTCACGGACGGTCTGTTCCATCCTGAGATCCTCTGCCGAAAGCTTCATTTCGCCACGGGGTTGAGAAGCGGGCGAATGATTGGTGGTGGCTTGCGGACCTTCGCTTTTTTCTTCACGAGCGGAACCGCCCAATACCTGATTCATGACGGTTTGCATGCCAGCATTCTTGATTTTGTCCATCATGTTCGTATTTCCCTTGGAATCAATGCCCATCGCAGCATACATCGGGCAAAATCTCGTTACGCCTTCCGCTACCTTCATCGCAGACAAGGACATCAACAGCCAAGGTGTGCGGTATGGACGTCTGCCCATGACACCCACTCCGTATGCCAGCCCCAGCAGTCCACCCGTTATTCTGATCATCGCGTCGGTTGTTCCCACGTTTTTGCGCATGTTGGTCTGCCTCCTGTTTATGCGAACTTCTATGAACTATTCTTTGTTTGGGACAAGAAAACAAGACGTGGTAATTGTTGCAAGCAGCAACAGCTAGTGGAAAGGGGATCGTCCTGTTCATGGCGAAGCATAAAAGAAAGATGAATGACCATTCAGTAGAAAGAAACTTCAACAAGAGGGAGCGATCATACATGCGTGTAAGACAAATGACAGACGAAGCTTTTTTGCAATTGATCCGAGTATCGAGGCGAAAGGCGCCTGCGACCATGTGGATCAAAGGGGCAAGCGTCCTGAATGTGTATACCAAGGAATGGCAGCAGCTCCACGTATACACGGCTGGGGAGCGCATCGCATACGTTGGCGAGCAGGAACCGATGGTAGATGGGGATACGGAGATTGTGGATGCGACAGGACAGTACATGGTACCTGGATACATGGAGCCGCACGCTCATCCTTTTCAGTGGTACAACCCTTATACGCTGGCTGATTTTGCTTTGCAGCGAGGGACCACCATGCTGATCTCGGACACGATGATGCTGATGAATCTGCCGATGGAGCAGGTGGAAAAACTCATGGAATCGCTCGCTTCTCATCCGGTCAAACAGTTTTTCTGGGGCAGACTCGATCCACAGACTGGCAAGGATCACCCTCATTTTACCAAGCAGGGTTTGGCTCGCATGTTGGAGCATCCTCAGGTGATTCAGGGCGGAGAGCTGACGAATTGGCAGGGTGTGCTAGGCGAGTCAGATGAGATCCTGTTTGGCTTGAAGCATACGCGGGATTTGGGCAAGCGGATGGAGGGGCATCATCCCGGAGCATCGGCGGAGACGCTGAATACGGCAGGGGCAGCAGGGATAACAGCCTGTCACGAGGGGATTTCCGCCCAAGATCTGCTGCAGCGTCTGCGCCTGGGAATGTACGCGACATTGCGCCACTCCTCGATCCGTCCTGATTTGCCTGAATTGGTCAAGGGATGGCTTGCGCTCGGCCTGCCCTGGTCGCCTCGAATGATGCTTACTTCAGACGGGAGCACCCCTCCTATGCATCGGCATGGGTTGATGGATTATACGATCAAAGTGGCGATCGAAGCGGGGATGCCGCCGATCGAAGCATACGTCATGGCAACGCTGAATCCGGCGGTATACTACGGGCTTGATGCTGAGGTAGGAGGAATCGCACCGGGCAGGATCGCAGATTTGCTGTTGCTGCACTCTGAGGATCAGCCGACTCCCACCTTGGTGATTGCCAACGGCCAGCGCGCGGCTTCGAATGGGGACATCCTGATCCCGACAGTCGAACCTATCTGGGAGGAATGTCACTTTCCGCCTGTAGACCAGCTGGATAAAAAGGTGTCAGAGGAATGGTTCTATCTTCGCCAGGAAAACGGGGAGACACCGATCGTGGAGATGCTGAACGCAGTGATCACCCGATTGCGGATGGAGGAGCTTCCTTTAAAGGAAGACGGGGTAGTGTCCTTGGAGCATGACCCGGAGCTAGCCTACATCGTAACCATTGATCCTTTTGGCAGACGAAAGACGCAAGCGGTGCTGTCGGGGTTCGGCCGCCATCTGGAGGGCTTGGCCAGCACGTATTCGGCTTCTGGTGAATGGCTGGTTATCGGGTGAGATCCGCATGTCATGAAAATGGCCCTGGATCGAGTAAGAGAGATTGGCGGAGGCGTCGTTCTGATGGATCAAGGAAGTGTGGTCTGCGAATGTCCGCTTCCTCTGGCAGGGAGATTTTCGAGCGCACCGATGGAGGAAGTCATCGATATGGCGGAAAGATTGATCGACCAGATTCGTCAAAAAGGGCATGCCCATCTCGATCCGATCTATTCCATCCTGTTTTTTTCTTCGACGCATTTGCCGTACGTCCGGTTGACCGCGGAAGGAATTGTCGATGTGAAGACGGGTAGGATTGTAGTCCCATCTCTCCCACTTGAATGATGAAAAGGCAAGGTAAAAAAAGGAATTACTGACAATGTGATTTTCATTACGCAAAACATTAATGCTTTATCGTGATGAAGCAATGATATGTTCATTTGATTTCAATAACGGTCCATTTATCATGTTGATGTATCAGTTGAACATGTTTCTTTAAAAAATATTTTTTCTCTTGTAAATTTTCAAATTTATTTTACAATAAGGAATAACCAAGCCAGCTCTATCTTGAGGCCTAGTAGAATCGGTAGATCGTAAGTCGCAACCTGCTAAGTAAGATAGATGGATGGGAGAAAAATAAAAATAAAAATTAATAAAAGGGGGATTCAATTCCGCATGAAAAAATTCTCTCACCTCAGTTTTTTATCTGCGGCATTGGCAGCAAGTCTTGCACTCACAGGTTGCGCGGGTGGTAACAGTTCGACAGGAAATACCAACAACAATTCAGGGGGAGGTACACCAGCGGCTCAACCCAACACTTCCGGCAGTGGCGGTGGAGCACTTGAAGTCATTAAAATTGCCACGCAGACGCCGCTTTCCGGGAACCAGTCATCGCTCGGGGATGCGATCAAAACCGGAGCTGAGTACGCACTGAACTTGCGTAAGGAAGAATTCAAGGCAATGGGCTTAGATGTACAGCTGTTCCCGCAGGACGACCAGGCTGACCCCAAAATCGGCGTCTCCAATGCGGAAATGCTGATCTCCAATCCGGAAGTATACGGAGTAGTCGGTCACTTGAACTCCGGTGTTGCGATCGCTGCATCGGTGAAGTACGAGGAAGGCAAGCTCGTCATGGTATCGCCGGCCAATACAGCCGTCAAGCTGACGGAAGAAGGCAAGAAGACCGTGCACCGGATTTGTGCGCGTGACGATGCACAGGGACCGAGCGCTGCGATGTACGCCAAAAACACCCTGAACGTCAAAAACGCTTTCATTATTCATGACAAGACCGCATACGGCCAAGGTCTTGCTGACCAAGTAAAAATGCAATTTGAAAAAGACGGTGTTCCCGTACTCGGCTTTGAAGGAATCACACAAGGCGAGAAGGATTACAGTGCCGTACTCAACCAGGTAACGGTAGCCAATCCGGACATCATCTTCTTCGGCGGACTGTATCCGGAAGGCGGAATCCTGATCAAGCAAGCTCGTGAAAAAGGGTATAAGGGCTATTTCATGGGAGGAGACGGTCTGGACTCTTCGGATATGATCAAAATTGCAGGCGCAGCTGTAGAAGGTGTTGTGTTTACATCTGTAGCGGGTGACGTAACCCAGACAGAAGAAGGCAAGAAGTGGGCAGACGAGTACAAAAAAGTGACAAACAAGCCGCTGGAAACCTACTCGGTATACGGCTATGACTCGATGAACGTCATCTTGAACGGTTTGAAGGAAGCGGTCAATGCCAACGGAGGCAAAAAGCCTACCCGTGAGCAAGTATTGGATGCCGTTCACAAGACAAAGGATTTCCAAGGACAATTTACAAAAGTCACGTTTGACGACAAAGGTGACAACGTGCACTCCGACGTCTTCGTGTACCGGTACGACAAAGAAAAATCCAATTTTGTCGGAAAAGCCCAGTAAAACCACATGATTGACCCATTCAACTTAGAATTCGCTTACGTTTAAGGCCTCATCCAGCTAGGGGCGGCACGAGAGTGTTCGCCCCTCCTTTATGGAATTTCACGTCTGGACAGCTTGATTTTGTAGATGTGAATGGCGGCCATAAGTGATGCAGAAACGAACGACAAGTCTACAAAGGAATGAGGGATGGGTAAGCATGCTGCTAAGCATTTTGCCTCAAGTGTTGGTTGACGGTTTGACGCTTGGATTCATGTACGCAGTCGTGGCCCTGGGCTATACGATGGTTTACGGTATCCTGGAATTTATCAACTTTGCTCACGGTGAGATTTTCATGGTGGGTGCCTTCGTCGGCACTGAAGTGCTTCTGCTTACGGACGCAATGGGTGCGTTGGAGGGAATGAATCCATACGTTGCGCTATTTATGACCATTATCATTACGATGATCATAACAGGTGCTTTAGGGGTAGGGATTGAACGACTGGCTTATCGCCCGCTGCGTGGAGCACCGCGATTGGTTCCGTTGATCTCCGCGATCGGTGTATCGTTTTTGCTGCAAGACCTTGTCCGTTTTACGGAAGCTATCGCTCGTAATGAATTTTATCTGAATACGCCAATACTGTTTACCGGATCGGTTTCATTGTTTGGCATCGCAACAATACCCGTCAAGGGATTGATGGTTATCATCCTAGCCATCGTGCTGATGATTGCACTTTCGCTGTTTGTAGGCAAGACAAAGTGGGGAATCGCCATGCGTGCCGTCGCACAGGATCAGAGTACGGCATCGCTGATGACCATAAATGTGGACAAGGTAATCATGCTCACCTTTTTGATCGGCTCCAGCCTGGGAGGAGCCACGGGCGTTCTGTTTGCCCAAAACTACGGAACCATTGATCCGTACATCGGATTTATCCTTGGTATGAAGGCATTTACCGCCGCTGTTTTGGGTGGGATCGGCAATTTGCGAGGAGCGATGGTGGGGGGCGTTTTGCTCGGCCTGCTGGAATCACTCGCTGGCGCTTATATGGGACCATTGACCAACCAAGCGTTTGGTGCCGAGTACAAAGACGTATTTGCGTTCAGTATTCTAATCCTTGTGCTTCTCTTCAAGCCGGAAGGGCTGTTTGGCGAAGCTGTCAAAGAGAAAGTGTAGGTGAAACCAATGGCAAATCTGGCCTTGAAATCATTCAAAGGTATTCCGCTCGTCGTCACATTGATTTGGATCGCAGCATGCGCCTCGGCATTGCACTTTCTGGATAAATCGGTTATCGCATTTCTCGGTATCCTGACCTCAATCGTTTTGATTTACTACACCAATACGAGCAAGCTGATCAAGCTCGTGATCGGCGCGGCCGTACTGATTATCATTATTCCGTTGGTAGCCGGTGAAAACCGCTATTACATGGAAGTGGCCTCGCAGGTAGGAATCTATGTCGCGATGGCGCTTGGCCTGAACATCGTAGTGGGCTTTGCGGGCCTGCTTGACCTGGGCTATGTGGCGTTCTTTGCCGCTGGTGCCTATGCATACGCCATTTTTTCTACCTCCCAAGCGAACGAATTTATTGCGGGCAATCTGTTCCCGTTGTCGGGTGACTGGTTCTGGCCGTTTCTGATCGTCGGGCTGATTGTCGCCGCCATATTCGGGGTATTACTCGGGTTGCCGGTATTGCGGGTAAAGGGTGATTACCTGGCCATCGTAACGCTGGGCTTTGGTGAGATCATCCGAATCGTCTTCAACAACCTGGATAAGCCGATCAATATCACGAATGGTCCACAGGGAATTACGCCAATTCCGGCCCCTGAGCTTTTTGGGATCAAAATGGGGACGCCGTTCTATTTTTACTTCATTGTATTGTTTGTCATTGCCTTTATCGTGCTGGCCAATATCCGCTTTGAACACTCTCGTCTGGGCCGCGCATGGGTTGCGATCCGCGAAGATGAACTGGCCGCGCAATCGATGGGAATTTCACTGTTGAACACCAAGCTGGCTGCGTTCGCGACGGGAGCTTCCTTCGCAGGAGTAGTGGGCGTGATTTTTGCAGCGAAGCAAACCTTTATCGACCCTACCTCCTTTACGCTGATGGAGTCGATCGGGATTCTCGTCATGGTCATTCTCGGAGGCAGCGGCAGTATTCCAGGCGTCATACTCGGGGCTGCATTCGTTACGCTGCTGCAGGTTCAGCTCCTGAAGGAATTCTCCAACTTTCTGCACTCCTTACAGCAGTCAGGTATGATCAACCTGCCCAATCAGTTGGATCCGTCCAAGTTCCAGCGTCTCATCTTTGGTATCATGCTGATCTTCGTGGCGTTGTACCGCCCGAATGGCCTGATTCCAGCGAAAAGGAAAACCAACGATATCGATGCGATCAAGGCTAGTCCGTTTGGCAGAGGAAAATTGGGAATTCTGAGCAAGCTTTCTCAGTCGTCGTCTGGTAAACAATCGTAGCGAACAGGGAGGGATGCAAAATGGCACTTTTGGAAGCTGTAGGGTTGACCAAGAAGTTTGGCGGTCTCGTCGCGAACCAGGATGTGACACTGAAGATAGACAAAGGAAGCATTACCGCTGTCATCGGTCCGAATGGGGCAGGAAAGACGACCTTTTTTAACATGATCACAGGCTTTTACGAACCGAATGAAGGGGAAATCCTGCTGAATGGCAAAAGCATCAAGGGGCTGCGTCCAGACCAGATCGCCAGCAGAGGAATTACCCGAACCTTTCAAAATATTCGTCTCTTCAAACAAATGACAGCGCTCGAAAACGTCATGGTAGGTGTCCACAGCCGACTTTCGGCAGGCATCATGGGCATTCTCTTCAATACCAAGCGAGTGCGCGAGGAGGAAGAGAAGGCGCGGGTCGAAGCGTATCAATTGATGGAATACGTAGGAATCGCCCATATCGCCAACGAAGCGGCGGGAAGCCTGCCTTACGGGTTGCAGAGAAGGCTCGAGATCGCCCGAGCGCTGGCGACCAATCCGCAGATTATTTTGCTGGATGAGCCAGCCGCAGGGATGAATCCGAGGGAAACGGTGGAAATGACCGAATTTATTCGACTCCTGAAAAAAGAGCTGGATTTGACCATCATCCTGATCGAGCATGACATGAAGCTGGTGATGGGCTTGAGTGAATACATTCACGTGCTGGATTACGGACGCAAGATCGCAGAGGGTTCGCCGGAGCAAATCCGGAACAACCCGAGTGTCATCGAAGCGTATCTCGGAAAAAGCGCGTCGGAAGTGTCGTAGGAGGAGGAAGCGATATGGCCATGTTGGAGCTGCAAAACGTTCATACCTATTACGGCGGAATCCACGCGTTGAAAGGCTTGTCCATCCAAGTGAATCCGGGAGAGGTTGTCACCCTGATCGGGTCGAATGGAGCAGGCAAGTCCACCACGCTCAAAACGATCTGCGGGCAGACGCGGGCGCGTGAAGGGAAAATCTTTTTTGAAGGCAAAGATATTACCCAGATGCGCACACATGACATCGCCTTGTTGGGAATTGCACATGTACCAGAAGGACGCCGTATTTTTCCCAAGCTGACGGTCCATGAAAATCTGGAGATGGGCGCTTTCTTCACCAAGGACAAACAAGTGATTGAAGAGGGGATCGAGCGCGCCTTTCAATACTTCCCGCGACTCAAGGAACGGATCAGTCAAAAAGGCGGCACGATGTCCGGTGGCGAGCAGCAAATGCTAGCCATCGCACGTGGCTTGATGATGAAGCCGAAAATTTTGATGCTGGATGAACCGTCGATGGGGCTGGCGCCAATCCTCGTGGAGCAGATTTTTGAAATCATTACGGAACTGAACCGCGAAGGAACGACGATTCTGCTGGTGGAGCAAAACGCCAACCAGGCCCTGTCAGCAGCGCATCGCGGATACGTCATCCAGACAGGTGAAATCATTCTGAAGGATGATGCGAAAACATTGTTGGCCAACCCGCAGGTGCGGGAAGCGTATTTGGCATAGGGATTGTGGGGACCGATGGAGTCGGAAATGACTTCGTCGGTTTTTTCATTTGAAAGCACGTAATCCAAGCTTCAGTGGTGGGCAGGAAACAGGAGAAAACGCTCCAGATTCTTGGGCTGCCTGCACAGGAGATTCACTGCCCGACTCGGTAAAAAAATCTCTATCGAGGCCAGTTCAAGGAGGAGCGACCACGTATAAGCGGAAGGTTTTTATGCGTTCCAGAAAGTTAAGCAAAGTTGCATTGACATGTGAAGCACTTAAACTTCCTTACACGTTGAAAAAAACGAAACCGCGTCCAAAGCAGTCGCTTCAGGAAGTCTCTCAAGGGGTGGATGCTTAAAGGCGTGTTTCGTTTTTTTCACGGAGCTGGACAGGAATGACCCTCAGTGGGAATCCCAAGAACTTGTGGCCTTTTCTTCTTTTTTCTCTCCTCCACCATAGCATGGATCGATAACTCTATGAAAAATGTCCTCCTGTTAAGAGAATTTTGATAAAATTCAATGAGAAATAGGCACAGGTCCGTTCGGGAGGAAGAAAGATGCTGGATATCAGTCCTCGCTTGGAGGAAGGCGGCGAACCGCTATATTTGCAGTTGTATCAATATTTCTGCACAGAGATTCGGGAAAGACGACTGCCATCTGGCACAAGGCTGCCTTCGGTGAGGGCGTTGAGCAAATTTTTGCACATGAGCAAAACAACAGTGGAGAGCGCCTATCATCAGCTTTTGGCAGAAGGATATATCGAGAGCAGGGAACGAAGCGGATTTTACGTGGTGGACATTTCTTGGGATGGAGCGATCCGGGTCAAAAAGTCGGGTGGGGGAGGAAGCGTAGCGAAAAAAGAATGGACCGATCCCGAAGTGCCCTTCCCATCGATTCCGTTTCGCTACGATTTTCATCAGGCCAGGGTGGACCCGGATTCCTTTCCTTTTGAACTGTGGCGGAAATATACCAATCAAGTCACGAGGTCGGAAAACAAAAGCTTGCTCTATTACGGAGATCGGCAGGGTGAACCAGAGTTGCGGCAGGAGCTTGCTCGTTATCTGCGCCGAGCGAGAGGGGTGCAAGCTACGGCAGAACAGATCGTGATCGGGGCAGGGACGCAAACGATGATCAATCTGCTGGGATGTCTCTTTGGAATGCGCGGACAAGCCGTAGCGATGGAAGAGCCCGGCTATCAAGGCGTCCGCAGGGTGTTTCTCAATCAAGGCTTTGATGTTCGGCCGATTCCCTTGGAGGAGGATGGCATCGATGTACAGAGGCTGAGTGAAAGTGGAGCCAGACTGGTCTATATTACCCCATCGCACCAGGACCCGACAGGAATCGTGATGCCCTACGCCAAACGCTTGAAGATGCTGCAATGGGCTAGGCAGGTAGAGGGATATATCATCGAGGATGACTACGATGGAGAGTTCCGCTATCACGGCAGGCCCATTCCGTCCCTGCAAGGCTTGGATACGGCGGGTCGTGTCATCTATTTGGGGACATTCTCCAAGTCGCTTTTGCCCTCGATTCGCGTCAGCTACATGGTCTTGCCGGAAGCGTTGCTGCCGCTCTATCAGGAGCATCTGGCCGATTACGATCAATCGGCATCGCGCATTCATCAACAGACGCTGGCCCTGTTTATGAAAATGGGAGATTGGGAGCGGCATATCCGCAAAATGAGGACGCTATACAAGAACAAGCATGATGCTTTGCTTGGCTTTTTGCGAGAGGAAATGGGAGATTCGATCCGCATTACCGGACACGACGCGGGGATTTCTGTCACGGTGGAAGTTCGGAGCAGCTGCACATCGCAGGAATTGACAGAGCGTGCGGCGTCCGCAGGTATTCGCGTCTATCCGACGGATCATAAATGGCTCCATCCGACGAGACAGGGCCACCCCAGCTTTCAGTTTGGATTTGGTGGACAGACGGTGGAGGAGATGGAAGCAGGCATTCGTTTACTCGGTGAGATCTGGCGCCCCACATTCCAAGGCTAGTAGCGGGAAGCAGAACAGAATAAGAGAAAGTGCAGGAGTGAGAAGCTAGCATGGGTTCATCATATGGTTTATTTGTGAAAGGGATGAAACAGATCATTCCGGTCGCAGCGGCCGGGATCATCGACGGTATCGTGTTTGGTCTTTTGGCCAGACAGGCTGGTCTGGGTGTGACCGAAGCGGTCTTGTTTTCTTTGCTGGTCAATGCAGGTTCGTCCCAGTTTGCGGCGGTTGGCTTGATCTCGCAGGGGATTGTCGGATGGCCAATCCTGCTTTCTACCTTATTGTTAAACGCGCGCCATCTGTTATATGGGCTTTCATTGGGTCCGAAGTTTCAGGGGACGCCCGCCTGGAAGCTATCTTTGATGGGCTTGGGTTTGAATGATGAGACGTACGCATTGAAGGCGACGTATCTGGATACGGGCGGGAAGCCGAGTCTCGCGTTTTTTGCCGGAGCCGGCATCGTGGATTATTTGATCTGGAACGCGAGTACGTTTGCCGGAGCCTGGTTCGGAGCGGCGTTTACCGAGACCGAAGCTTACGGACTGGATTTTGCCTTTATCGCCACGTTCCTGGGCTTTCTCGCTGTCAATTTGTTCAGCTCCCTTCATGTTAAAGTGGCGGGATGTGCCGCAGCAGCGGCCTGCATCGGCTACTGGCTTGGTGGGGGAACAGCAGCAGTGATCGTAGGAACCTTGACTGCGGTCGTGATTGGGGCGGTGAACGGTGAACGATAATATCGTCTGGATGATTGTGCTGATGGCGCTGATTACGTATTTGACGAGATTTCCGATGCTTTTGATCAGCTCGCGATGGGAGATCCCTGCCTGGCTGAAGCGGGGACTGGCGATGGTGCCAGTAGGTGTGTTCAGCTCCATGACGATTCCGCCGATATTGTTCCACATGCGCGAGGGAGTATGGAACCCGGAGTACCTCGTGGCGGGTGTCGTGTCGCTTGCGGTGGGCTGGTGGAGAAAGCAGATTGTCTGGGCCTTGGTAGCAGGGGTAGTCGTGATTGCCTTGTATCGGCAGGTTCTATTGTTCATTTTATAAGGTTTCGTAAAAGGACAGGATATAGACCAAAACAGCCAAGAGAGCATGAATTATGGCTGTTTTTTCTATTTTACGTGAGGAATGCTACGGCGAATGACTCATCAAGATGGGCCTCGACGAGAATAGGCAGCTTGTGCTGACCGCAAGTCTTACCAACAAGAAGAAAAAGGATGTTACGAAGTCTGCAGAATGGGAATCGGAAGACCCTGATGTAGTCAGTTCCACAGGTCATGCCGGGGACCGCAATCTGGTATGGGCATTTTCTAACCATGGCATCTACGAGCTGTCTACTCCTTTAATGGGTGAACCTAAAAACGGTTTGCCACAGGCAAAATAGCTGAAACACGTCCAAGGGGGCTCCAGAAAGTCGGTGTTGACCGATTTCCTGGAGCCCCCCTTTTAATGAGCATCTGAAATTCCTCGATTTCAAGGCCGATAACCCAACTGCACCGACATCTCCTGAACCGTCTCCAGCACCTCGCGCAGGATATTATCGAGCTCAGGCTGGACACGATCGGACGGTCCGACGACACTGATCGAGGCTGCAACCTGATCCGACGAATCAAAGATCGGTGCCGCCACTCCAGTCACACCTTCGTTGCGGCGATTGGAGCTGACTTCGTAGCCGTGCTCCCGGATGATCTGCAGATTTTGCTTGATCTCTTCCGTGGAAGTGTACGAATGTTCGGTATACGTCTTCAATGGTTCTGCCAAAATCTCTTCCTGAAATTCGTCTGGTTGATAGGCGAGCAGTACACGGGCCGCAGAAGTCGAGTAGAGCGGAAATCGACGGAACGATTCTACGGTAAAACGGATCGGATGAGGGGAATCTACTTTGGCGACGTAGATGGCATCCTTTCCGTCTCTGACACAGAGGACGACCAGCTCGCTGGTACGTGACAACAGCCGATTGATATACGGCATGGAAAAATCTACAATGTCGTGATTCTTCAGTACTTTTGTGCCAAGCTCCAGCAAGGTGTAGCCAAGCGTATACTGCTTGGTTTTTTCATTTTGCCGGATAAAACCCTCCGACTCCAGGGTAGTGAGCAGCTTGTGGACGGCTCCTTTGGAAAGCTGAAGCTTTTTGCTCAGTTCGGTTACACCCAGCTCCTTGGGAGAGTCCAAAAAGATTTTTAATAGTTTACAGCCATTACGAACAGAAGAGAGAACTTGATCCATGCACACGTCTCCTTCAAAGTACAGTGACCTCAATTCTACCATAATAAGGTATTCGTACTTTACGTTTTTTTCGAAACAATCTTGAATTGTCAGTCTACTTATGGTAGTGTAACACTATCGTTCTCGAATAGCAAACACCGTTCTCTATTCGTGAACAAACTAGAAAATCGGGGGTTGAACTCAGATGAAGAAAAAAGCTCTATCCGTACTCTCCATTTTTGCTTTGACAGGCTCACTGTTGGTGGGATGTTCTTCCACACCTGCACCGCAATCTTCTGCACCAGCTCCAACACCAGCTCCAGAAAATGCACCTGCTGCTGAACAACAGGTACAGCTGGAAGATTCCCTGATCGTATCAGGTAATGGTGCGACGGTAGAAAAGCTGATGAAAGACGAGATCTTCAAGAAGTTTAACGAGAAGTACCCGAATGTGAAGCTGACATACGTATCCGGGGTTTCTACCGAGATCGTAGCGAAAGTAAAAGCACAGCAAAACGCTCCACAGATCGACATCGCGATTATCGAAGGTGGAGAGCAAGAAAAAGGACGTCTCGAAGGACTATAGGAACCACTTAACGAAGCAGAAATCCCGAATATGAAAAACATTTCCAAGGATTTGCTTGTAGCGGATAACAGTGGTGCAACGGTTAACTTTACCCCAATGGGTATTTCCTACAATAGCGAAATCGTAAAAGAAAAGAACCTGCCGGTACCTACCTCCTGGAATGACCTGGCGAAGCCTGAGTTGAAAGGCAACATCACGATGACAGACGTAGCGAGCAACTTCGGACGTTCTGCCACAATCATGATGGCGTATGCCAACGGCGGTTCCGAAAAGAACATGGAACCAGGATTTGAAAAGCTGACCACCATCGCGGGCTACATGCCGACATTTGCTAAGAGTGCAGCGCAATTGCAACAAAACCTGCAAAATAAAACGTCTGCTTACACCACTTGGACAATGGCTCGCAGCTTGACGCAAAAAGCAGCTGGTCTGCCAATCGAGTTCGTCTTCCCGCAAGAAGGTGCTAACCTCGTTCCAACGATTGCTTCTCTCGTAAAAAATGCCAAGCATCCAGAAGCAGCAAAAGCATTTATCGACTTCCTGCTGACTGACGAAGTACAAACCATGTATGCAACCAAGCTGTTCTACAATCCTTCCACAGCTGTCGCGTTGCCTGATGAAGTTGCCAAAGCACTCGAATTCGATCGTTCCAAAGTGGTTGTATTCGACTATGAAGTGATCAGCAAAGAAACGGCTGCATGGCTGGACCGCTTTAACAGAGAAATTGCACCAAACACAGGAAAGTAGGTGTCCTTTTTGGCAAAGGTATATGACGTCGAACTACGGAACATCATGAAAAAATTCCAAAACAATGTCGTGGTTCAGGACTTCAACCTGCAGGTAGAGCAAGGTGAGTTCGTCTCTTTTCTCGGCCCATCTGGCTGTGGAAAAACAACGACATTAAACATGATCGCTGGCTTTCTGGAACCGGACGGCGGGGATTTGTTGATCAAGGGACAGCGGATGAACGGTGTTCCCCCATACAAACGGGAGTTGGGCATGGTGTTTCAGACCTACTCCCTGTTCCCACACATGACCGTTGCGGAAAACATCGCGTACGGATTGAAACTGAGAAAAGTAAACAAAGCAGAGATGAAGGAGCGCGTCGATCGCGTCCTGTCTCTCGTCAAGCTGCCGAACGTAGCAGACCGCTATCCGAAGCAGCTGTCCGGTGGACAACGCCAGCGGATCGCCATCGCGCGTGCACTGGTGATCGAGCCCTCGCTCTTGCTGTTGGACGAGCCACTGAGCAACCTGGATGCCAAATTGCGCGAAGAGCTGCGTGACGAGTTGAAACGCCTGCACCATGAGATTGGCGTAACAACTATTTTCGTAACGCATGACCAGGAAGAAGCCTTGTCCTTGTCCGATCGCATCGTCGTGTTGAACCACGGCTTTGTCGAGCAGATCGGGACACCCCTGGAGATTTACAATCAGCCTGCTTCCGAATTCGTCCACACCTTTATCGGCAAGACCAACCGCCTGGAAGGGGAAGTCGTCGAGGTGGACGGTGATCGGATCACGGTACAAACGCCAGAAGGCATGCTGATTCATGCAGCGAAACAAAGCCGCAGCTTTACACCAAAACAAAAAGTAGTGGCTTTTGTAAGACCGGAGAAGATTGTCCTGTCCCAGACCGATTCAGGCGATGCTGCCAACAAGGTGAAGGGGAATTTGCAGCTGGCTTCCTTCCTCGGCTCCTATACCGAGTGTGAAGTAAAAGTCGGCGGTCAATCCTTGTCGGTAAAAATTCAGAAGCTGATCGACAAAGCAGCAGCGCAAGAGGCTGAAAAAGGCATTTACTGCCACTGGAATGCAGAAGATGTGCTGATCATGCCGACGGAGAGGGGATGACGTATGAGCAGACGTCTTTCCATCACGCTGTTGACTGCACCTGCCCTGATCCTGCTTCTGGGGGTCTTTCTGATCCCCATGCTGTTGATGCTGCTGCTTAGTTTTCAGGATGGTCAACAAGCGTTTACGCTGGCTAACTACTCGCTATTCTTTCAGGATACCTTTTACCTGGACATTCTCTGGAGAACGATTCGCGTCAGCCTTTGGACCGTTCTTGCCACCCTCGTACTCGGTTATCCGGTAGCCATGTTCATGGCACAGGCCTCGGGAAAAATGCGCGGGATTGTCACCATGTGCGTACTGGCTCCTCACTTGATCAGCGTGGTCATTCGCAACTTCGGCTGGGTGGTCGTATTGGGTGAAAAGGGCTGGGTCAATGAAATGCTGATGGCAATGGGAATTATCGAAACACCACTTCGCCTGCTGTACAACGAGCTGGGCGTGGTCATCGGTCTGACGGATTCCTTCATCGCCTATATGGTACTGGCATTGGCTACGAGTCTGTACGCGATCGATCCTTCGCTGAACAAGGCAGCTTCGATTTTGGGTGCCTCGCGTGCCCGCACGTTCTTCTCGGTGACGCTGCCGCTCAGTCTTCCTGGTATCGTGGCTGGGACGACACTGGTATTCAGCTTGTCGATGAGCGCATTCGTGACACCTGCCCTGATGGGGGGAACCTCCGTGAAGGTGATTCCGGTACTCGCTTATGAACAAATCATGTCGACCTTGAACTGGCCGCTGGGTGCAGCGCTTGCCTTCCTCTTGCTCGGAAGCACGATTGTGTTGGTCAGCCTGTACACGAAACTGATTGAAAACAAGAGATACAAAGAGGTGTTTGCGTCATGAAAAAGATCAATGTTCTCGGGCTCATCACCTTCATTGTCATCATCTTGGTCAATCTGCCGTTTTTGGTCATTATTCCAAGCTCCTTTACAGCCGCAGGCTATCTGGCATTTCCACCAGAAGGCTTCTCATGGAAATGGTATGCGATGATTCTGGACAGACCGGAATTCATCGATTCCTTCTGGACGAGCATCAAGCTGGCGACACTGACTGCGATCCTGGCCACTGTATTGGGAACGCTGGCAGCCTTCGCCTTGTCCAAATACAAGTTTCGCGGGAGCGGCTACATCAACGCTTTGATGCTCTCGCCGCTGACTGTTCCGTCTTTGATTATCGGGATTTCTGCGCTGCTGTTCTTTACACGCATTGGCATCGCAGGTACGTTTACGGGTCTTTTGCTCGCCCATATCCTGATTTCCATCCCGTACGTGGTTCGTCTGGTGCTGACCGGGCTCAGCTCGTTTGACTACACACTGGAAAAGGCGGGTTACATGCTGGGTGCTCATCCGTTCCGCGTATTCTGGGATATTACGCTGCCACTCGTGCGTCCAGCGATTGCATCAGGGATGATCTTCTCCTTCCTGACCTCGTTTGACAACGTGACAGTATCGCTGTTCCTGGTGGCGCCGGATACGACGACGCTGCCGCTCGCGATCTTTAGTTACATGCAGGAAACACTTGACCCGCTGGTTGCTTCGATCTCATCGGTCGTTATTCTGCTAAGTCTTGTGTTCATTATCTTGTTGGAAAAAGTGTACGGACTGGAGCGCCTGTTCGGACTTAATTCTCAATCACATTAAGGAAGAGGCAATATGTCAATGCACACGTATATCGAAGAAAACCTGCAACACTTTCTCCAACTATTGGAAGCCTCGGTGAACATGGATTCCCCGTCAAAAAATAAACGACTGGGAGACCAGATGGCAAAGTGGTTCGCGGAGCAGTTCGAATCACTGACCGGGGGCAAGGCGGAACTAGTAGCAAATGCGACCTATGGCGATCAGGTGCGTTGCACATTGGGAGAAGGGGACAAGCAGGTTCTCATCATCGGCCACTACGATACCGTATGGCCGGAGGGGGAAGCGGCGCGCCGTCCTTTCTCGATGCGCGATGGCAAGGCATACGGACCCGGCGTCTACGATATGAAGGCAGGGGTCTTGCAAGCCATGTTCGCGATGCGGGCATTGGTGCAGCTAGGCCGCTTGCCAGCGGACAAAAAAATCGTGCTGATTTTAAGCAGTGACGAAGAGATCGGCAGCCCGACTTCACGAGAGCTCGTCGAGCAGGAAGCTGTGCGTTCGATGGCGAGTTTTGTTCTGGAACCGCCGAGTGAACCGGTCGGTGCGCTGAAAACCTGGCGCAAGGGAAGCGGGCACTTTACCCTGCAAGCACGCGGGATCTCTTCTCATGCTGGCGTCGATCATCAAAAGGGTGTATCTGCCATCGAAGAGCTGTCGCGCCAAATCCAGTTTCTGCATTCATTGACGGATTACGAAAAAGGAACAACGCTCAATGTAGGGCTGGTCAAAGGCGGAATTGGCTCCAATGTCGTGGCAGATCTTGCAGAAGCAGAAGTCGATGTCCGATTCATGACGATCGCAGAAGCGAACCGGATTGAGCAGGTGTTCCATGCCCTCTCGCCACAGCTGGAGGGAGCGAGGATCCAAGTCTCGGGGGGCATTCGCCGTCCGCCCATGGAACGCACGGATGAGACGGAGCGGTTGTTTGCGCTCGCTCAATCCATCAGTCACGACGAATTGGGCTTTACCTTGCATGAGTCTGGTACAGGCGGTGTAAGTGACGGGAATTTTGCCGCGGCTTGCGGAAGCCCTACCCTGGATGGACTCGGTGCGAGAGGCGATTTTGCTCATTCGCCCGATGAGTTTGTGGAGCTCGCAGAGGTGCCGATACGGACGGCTCTCTTGGCGAGGTTGATAGAGGAAGTATAGGAAGCTAGTAAAAGCGAAAGCACCTGCAAGCTGTCTCGTGGACATCTGTGCAGGTGCTTTTCAATTAGCAGAAAGATTTGTAAAAATGGAGAAATCATCCTATAGTGAAATGAGAGGATGAAGGAAGGAGCTGAATACCGATGAGATATCATCGCTTGGGAAACAGTGGATTGCAAGTATCGGCGATGGGGATTGGAACCAATTCCTTTGGAGGACGTGCAGACGAGGCAGCCTCGCTGGCGATCATTGACGCAGCATTGGAGGGCGGTATCAATTTTATCGATACCGCCAATATTTATACGGGAACAGAATCAGAGCGCATCATCGGAAAAGCATTGGAAGGACGCAGACATGATGTCGTACTGGCGACCAAGGCCGGCTTGCCACGCGGAGAGGGAGTCAATCAGCGAGGATCTTCACGCTACCATTTGCAGAAGGAGCTGGAAGGCAGTCTGAAGCGCTTGCGCACCGATTATGTGGACCTTTACCAGATCCATACCTTCGATCCGCACACACCGTTGGAAGAAACACTGAGAGCGCTGGATGACATGGTACGCTCTGGTAAAGTTCGCTATATCGGCGCTTCCAACTACTTCGCCTGGGAACTGATGAAAGCGCTCGGAATCAGTGAGCTGAAAGGCCTGAATCGCTTCGCATCTCTGCAAATCAGCTACTCGCTGGCAGACCGGACACCGGAGCGCGAAATGATTCCGCTTTGCCTGGATCAGGGATTGGGAATTATTCCGTATTTCCCGCTGGCAGGCGGCATTCTGACAGGAAAGTATACCTCAGCCGAACAGGCACCGGAAGGCTCACGTCTGGAAAAAGAACCGCGCTTTGGCAGATTGCTCGGACAGGATAAGATCGAGCTGGGCAAGCAGGTCGCAGATCTCGCGCACGAGCTGGGCATGACGCCAAGCGTTCTTTCTATCGCCTGGCTGATGAACAAGCCTGCTGTCTCTTCCGTAATCGTCGGCGCTTCGCGTGTCGAGCAGCTGAGCACCAATCTGGAGAGTGCCTCGGTAGAGCTGGGCGCGGACACCATGAAGCGTCTGGATGAACTGAGTGATCCGTATCGTCTGGGTGAGCCGTTCGGGTTTTATCGCCTGCCATAGCCTGCCTTTCCGTCAGAATACATAAGGACCCTCGCCACTACGGAGTGGGAGGGTCCTCTTCATTGAATTATTCAGCCGCCATGCTGCTTTCCTTGAGAATAACGTCATGCGCGCCGCCTTCGACCAGGCTGGTCGCAGAGACGAGTGTAATTCTTGCCTTTTGCTGCAATTCAGGAATCGAGAGCGAACCGCAGTTGCACATGGTGGATTTCACTTTGTTCAAGGTTCTGTCCAGATTCTCGCGCAGGGTTCCCGCGTAAGGAACGTAAGAGTCTACCCCTTCTTCAAAGACGAGGCTTTGCTTGCCGCCTGTGTCGTAACGCTGCCAGTTGCGTGCGCGGTTGGAGCCTTCACCCCAGTATTCTTTTACGAAGTTGTTCCCGATTTTGACCTTTTTGGTTGGACTTTCATCGAAACGGGCGAAGTAACGGCCCAGCATGACGAAATCAGCGCCCATGGCCAGAGCGAGAGTTACGTGATAATCGTGTACGATACCGCCATCGGAGCAGATCGGGACATAGATGCCTGTTTCCTTGAAGTATTCGTCACGAGCAGCTGCCACTTCGATGACAGCAGATGCTTGTCCGCGCCCGATCCCTTTTTGCTCGCGTGTGATGCAGATCGAGCCGCCGCCGATCCCTACTTTGATGAAATCCGCACCAGCTTCGACCAGGTAGCGGAAACCTTCCTTGTCTACTACGTTTCCAGCGCCAATCGCCACGTTGAAGTTGGCTTTCACGTATTCGACCGTTTCCTTTTGCCATTCACTAAAGCCGTCCGAAGAGTCGATCACGAGAACGTCTACGCCCGCCTCGACGAGGGCAGGTACGCGTTCCTTGTAATCCTTGGTATTGATCCCTGCGCCGACGATGTAGCTCTTGTTGGCATCCAGCAGAGAGAGAGGATTGTTTTTGCGAGAGTCATAGTCTTTGCGGAAGACCAGGAACTCGAGGTTTTGATTTTCATCCACGATTGGCAGACAGTTCAGCTTGTGCTCCCAGATGAGGTCGTTTGCTTCGGACAAGGTCGTGCCAGATTTGGCGTAAATCAGGGAGGAGAAAGGTGTCATGATTTCGCTAACCTTTTTATCAAGGGAGTCGCGGCTGATCCGATAGTCGCGGCCAGTCACGATGCCGAGCAGCTTGCCTTTCGCAGTGCCGTCTTCTGTGACCGCGCAGGTAGAGTGTCCGGTCAATTCTTTCAGATCCAGGATGTCCTTGAGGGTCTGGTCAGGTGTCAGATTGGATTTACTGACAACAAATCCAGCCTTGTATGCTTTTACCTTGCGGACCATCGTCGCCTGACTTTCAACAGATTGTGAACCGAAAATAAAGGAAATACCGCCACATCGAGCCAGAGCTACCGCCATATGATGGTCGGATACAGCTTGCATGACTGCAGATGAGAACGGTATGTTGAGGGAGATAGCTGGTTTTTCCCCTTTTTTAAACTTAGTAATCGGGGTGGACAAATCTACATTAGCGGGTGTGCATTCCTTGGTTGTGAGATTAGGAAGCAACAAAAACTCGTTGAAGGTCCGGGATGGTTCGTTGTAATAGGTTGCCAAGATTCTCTCCTCCTGAAAGTTCTCTCATGAAAATTTTTGATCGATCAAAAAGTATGTGGTACGCCAAAAATCTTGGCGTGGCCAAGTGTTCTAATCATGGTAACTTTGAAGTGGAAAGACGTCAATAGGGAATTCAAGAATGGGGTGTATTTCATGTTTGTGTGGGACGAAAAGTCGGGGCAGGTTGATATGAAAGGCCATGTGCCATTGGAAAATGCTTTCATCTTATATGGAAATCTTTTTGTTCGACCCGAGCGGTGCGTGAGTCTGATCGATGATAGCAAAGAGGCAGGGAGAATCGCAGCGATCGGTTCCTATCTAAAGGGCTTGCCTTTTCATGCCTTCACGATTCACGTCGACGAGGAAGTGGAGGAGTACGATGTGGTAGGGATGCTGGAGCGTTTGCGTACGGAGGTGGCGATCACCACACCAGCAGGGTCTACCACCTCCATTTTCACGGTACCAGAGAAGCTCCTGAAGAAGCTGCGCATCCCCCATATGCAATCACAACGCACCATGCTGCTGAAAAAGCTGACATATCCAGCACGACTGCTGCCACAAGGTGAATCACGGCTGATTACAGAGGCGGATGTCGATGCCATCACCAGCATGACACCAAAAATCGGCATGACGAGCTTTCAACCGAACAAACTTCTCGAGATGCCGCACTTGGGGCTATTTGATGGAACGAAGCCTGTCGCTTTGGCAGGATTTCATATCTATAAGGAAGAGTTTGTGGAGATTGGAAACATCGGAACCTTACCTGACTATCAGGGAAAGGGCCTGGCCACACAGATCACGTCTGATATTAGCCGGATCGGTCTGGAGAAATCGGACAAGGTCTACCTATGCGTATTCGAAGATAACCTGCCTGCGATTCGTGTCTATGAAAAGCTGGGGTTTACAACCGTGGAGCGGTATGTATTTGTGAGCTTTTTGTTCTAGGAACCGGATGTCAGTACAAAATTAACGATGCCGATACAGACGAGCAGACCCAGCAAAAATATGAAACCGTACCCGATCAGCAGAATCATTTTTTCAATCTCTCTGTTCATCCTGTCTCCCCCTTAAAGTGAGTCGCGCAAGTATTTGGAAATATTTTACTAAAAGATATCCGAAGACACAATGGGTGCAAAGTCATGCAGGCTGCCGGGATCGACTGGCAGCCTTTGCGTCGTGTGATACTAGGATTCTAGCAAGTCGGACCAGGCCTCTTTTAACAGGTAAGAGAATGATCAGAATAAAAAAGGGATAAACCATCATAGCTCCTAATGACAAAAGACCTGTCGCTGGATTGGGATCGTCACCGCCGTAGGTGATGGGAAACAGCCTGGCGAACACATAAATAAAAAAGATAAAGTATGGAAGCCACAGAACGGTTGTCCAATAAGCACTTTGAATATGAAGACGGATGAAATAGACAATCAGTTACATGTAACCTTTCCGAAGTAGAACAAACCCAAGAAGACCCTGTTCTCACAAAAATGAGAGAGGGTCTTCCCTGATGTCTGATACCGTTCCTAGCTCAAGCTCTTCACCGGAACCGTCATCGTAAAGCACGGTCCGTCCGCTGTATTCTCAGCGACAATCGTTCCGCCATGCGCCTCAAATACGGCGCGGGCAATCGCCAGTCCCAGTCCGTGCTTTCCGGACTTCCCTTTGCGAAAGCGCTGGAACAATTGAGGGAGCAGAGCTTCCTCGATCGGTGGTCCGTCGTTGGAGATGGTGACGATGACCTGCTGCCCTGCTTGCTTTCCGGTGATGTTCAAGCGGCTTTTGGCATAGCGAAGCTGGTTTTCCATGATATTGACAAAGGCCGTACTCAGCTGTTCGCCATCGCCCTCCATGACCAGCTCAGGGGGAAGCTTCAGCTCCCACTCGACTTGCGGGTTCAGGACGGACAGGCGCACCTTCAGCAGCTTAAACATCTCGCTCAGATCTACACGTCCCATCTGCATCATCTGTGCGACGGATTCAATCTTGGTCAGATAGAGCAGCTGGCCGACTACTTTTTCCAGTCGTTTGCTCTCTTCCATGATGATCGTCAGTCCTTTTTCTGCCTGCGGTCCTTGAAAGACGCCCTCGATCAGGCCTTGCGTATAGCCCTGGATCGCCATGATCGGTGTCTTCAGCTCATGGGAGATGTTCTGGATAAAGTGTCGCTGGGACTCATCGTATTCCTTCAGCTGATTTTTCATGGAATCAAAGGATCGGGCCAGCTGTCCAATCTCGTCCCCGCGGTCCATCGCCAGCGGAATATCGAACTGACGGCGGGCAATTTTTTTGCACAGCTCCTCCAGACTGCGCAGCGGTTTGCTCAAGTAACCGCTAAACCAGACAGCCAACAGCCAGCTGACCAAAAGCAGCAGACTGAATACCAAAAGGAACTGACGGGTCAGAATGGAATTGATCTGATTGAGCTCCTGTTCCTTGGAAAACAGCACGATATAGTAGGGAAAGCCGTGGTAGTCCATCTTTTTGCTGACGAACAGGTAGCTCTCGTCAGCACGGTCCAGCTCCCCATGCTGAATTCGCCCGGACGGATGGGAGGCAGCCTCTCGGAAGAGGTCCATACTGTCCTGATAGGTAATCTGTCCGCTGCTACGGCTGCCCAGATGACGTCCATCGATCGAGTAGACGATCATGTCAAAAGAGTACTCGTAGCGGGAGAGCAGCAGCTGCAAAAAGTACGGGGCTGAAGACGGTATCGTAAGCAGCTCGTTCTTTTCATTGAAGGTAATATGCTCGGACAAGGAGAACAGCTCATCTTCTAGCAAAGCGTACGTGTTGTTCACCAGGTACTGCTTGACGGCAAACGGATAACCGATTCCCAGCCCCACGCCCAGCACACTGGTCAACAGCATGAACAAAATCAAAATTTGCCGGGAGAGCGGCAGGTTTTTCAGACGGAATTTGCTCATGTGCGTGTCAGGCGATAGCCGAAGCCGTAGACGGTCTCCAGCGGGAGCTTGCTCATTTTCTTGCGGATTCGTTTGACCAGATCATCTACAGCACGATCCGACCCGATGTAATCCTCCCCCCAGATTGAGGTGAGAATCTGCTCGCGGTTGAGAGCCATCCCCTGATTGTGCAGGAGGTAGATGATGAGTTCAAACTCCTTGGTGGTCAAATCCAGCAGCTCTTCGCCTTCCTTCACCTGCCGTCCTTTTTCGGAAATCATATACGGTCCAATCGTCACCCAGTCTTGAAAGGTTTGGGAAGGAGCAGCCGGATTGACTCCGTTTTCGTAAATGCGCTGTAGCAGCTTTTTCGCCCGGATGACCAGCTCCCGGGGAAGAAACGGCTTGGCCAGGTAGTCGTCGCTGCCCAGCTCCAGTCCAATGATTTTATCGACATCCTGATCGCGAGCCGAAATGAAGATGATCGGCACATTGGATTTCTGACGGATCAAGCGCAGCAGCTCGTAGCCGTCAATGTCTGGCATCATGATGTCGAGTATCCATAAATGAGGCTGCTGTTCCTCTTCCAGAACAGACAGTACCTCGGTTCCATTCGCAAATGCCCTTACCTGTAAACCAGCGTTTTGCAAGTAGGATTGCAATAGCTCCAATAGATTGGTTTCGTCGTCCACAAGATAGACGAGGTAGGGAGTATCCACGGTGCATCCCTCGCTTTGCATCACTCTTTTTCTTCATTGTAGCATAGGAAAAACATGATGTGTGGGAGGGGCGTATGAGAATCGTGGAAAACATGTGGAAGCAGGATTCACTATAGTGGAAGCGAAAAAGAAGTAGAGAACCCAGGAAGGAGCGATTCCATGCAACGAAACATCAAATCATCTCTCGTACTGCTCTCACTGCTGCTGCTCACCGCATGCACCGGACAACCTGTTGTCGAGGTTGAGCCCAAACCAGTGCCAGAACAGCCGCCCGCTCCCGTCGTTGAAACCCCTGTCGTGGAAGAACCAAAGCTTCCCTACATATCGCCTTTGACAGGATTGGGCTCCAATCAGCCACCCGAACAGCGACCGATCATGGTCATGATCAACAATGCCCCGCCTGCACGACCGCAGACTGGCTTGAATCAGGCAGACATGATTTACGAAGTGCTGGCGGAGGGGGAAATGACCCGTTTTCTCACCCTCTATCAAAGTCAAAAGCCGGAAGTGATCGGACCCGTCCGCAGTATCCGACCTTATTTTATCCAATTGGGTGTCGGATTTGACGCCGTACTGATCCATGCTGGAGGAAGCCAGGAAGCCTTGAATACCTTGGCCCGCTCAGACTACAGCCATCTCGACGAAATTCCCAACGGTCGCTATTTCTGGAGGGAGCAATTCCGCAAGATGCCGCACAATCTCTATACCAAGATAGAGCTGATCGAACAAGCCATGCTGGACAAGGGAATGCGGACGACAGCGGAGCCAGTGCACTTTTCATTTCTTCCCGAGGATGCCGTGATCACAGAGGGAGAGCCTGCGACATCGATTGAGATTATCTTCCATTCCCTGAACAAGGCAGGCTTTCATTACGATGCCGAGAAGAAAAAATACATGCGTCTCACGGAAGGCAAGCCGCATATCGATCTGAGCGACAACGAGCAGCTCACAGCGACCAACGTACTCGTCATTTCGTCCAAGCACCGTGTTCTGGACAGCGAAGGCAGACGTCAGGTGGACGTAGTGGGGCCAGGAGACGGATACCTGTTCCAGCAGGGAAAAGCCAAGAAGATCAAATGGAAGCGCAGCAACGGCGTCATCAAAGCGTATGCGGATGAAGCGATGACGCAAGAAATACCGCTTTTGCCAGGCCAAACCTGGGTAGAGATCGTACCAAATTCTCCTGGACTTGCCCAGTCATTGAAATTTCAGTAGGGGCTTGCAGCCTCCCCCTGTTTCTTTTATGATTAAAGCTAGGACTTTAGCGCTTAAAAATTTCACAGTGGGAAATTGGAGACGTATTCATAAATTGGGGTGAATGGCATGCAACTGGAGAAATTGAAAGGGAAAGGGATCGAACAGCTTTTTGAAGCCGTCCTTTCCTTGGAAACAATGGAAGAGTGCTATCAATTTTTCGACGATCTGTGCACGGTTAACGAAATGCAATCGCTCGCTCAGCGCTTGGAAGTAGCGCGTATGCTTCGCAAAGGCTTTACCTACAATCAGATTGAAGCAGAGACTGGTGCAAGTACAGCGACTATCTCGCGTGTCAAGCGTTGCCTGAACTATGGCAATGACGGCTATCAGATGGCGCTGGAGCGGATCGGAAAATAGGGAGGCAGCATCGTTGATTGATTATCGTGGCTGGCGCCATGTTTTTAAGCTGGACCCGGATAAAACCATAGGAGACGAGGCACTGGAAGCGATCTGCGAATCGGGAACAGACGCGATCATCGTAGGCGGTACGTACGGTGTGACGTTTGACAACACGTTGGAGCTGATGTCGCGCATTCGGCGCTACGCCGTTGTGACGGTGCTGGAGATCTCCTCACTGGAAGCAGTGGTTCCAGGCTTTGATTCGTATTTTGTTCCGCTCGTGCTCAATGCAGGCGACCCAGACATGCTGTTTGCCCCGCATGTGTCGGGGCTTCTCGCTTACGGGTCTTATATTCATTGGGATGAGATCATTACCGAGGGATATTTGATCGCCAACCCGGATGCTGGAGTAGCCGAACGAACCCAGGCAGGTCCGATTCAGGATGCTGCGACGGCCAAGGCATACGCACAGGTAGCCACCCGTATTTGCCGCTTGCCGATCGTTTACCTGGAGTACAGCGGAAAATACGGCGATCCTGATGTCGTGCGGGGCTGCAGGGCAGGCGTACATGAGGCGCATTTCTTTTATGGAGGGGGCATCCGCACCCCTGAGCAGGCTGCTGAGATGGCGGCGATTGCCGACACGATCGTCGTGGGGAATCTGATCTACGAAGATTTGTCGGCGGCATTGGCCACTGTCGCTGCGGTGAAGAGGCCCTAACAGAAGAAGTCGAGTGATCCATGGGGATTGCTCGGCTTTTTTCTTTTTACCCCTCGACATCTTTCCTTTCTACCCATCATAAGAAGGAAAAAAATAGGTGCTCGTGGTAGAAGTAGAGCAACGAGGAGGTGCTCCCATGTACAAATTGCTACTGGTTGATGACGAGGAGGATGTCAGGGAAGGGGTCAGCCAAGAGATCGATTGGGAAGGCTTTGGCTTTCAGATTGCAGCGAAAGCGGAGAATGGAAAAGAAGCGTGGGAGCTGGTCGAAAGGCTGAGACCCGATCTGGTCGTGACCGATATCAAGATGCCCTTCATGGACGGCCTTCAGCTGGCGGGCTTGATTCGCGAGCACTATCCTGCGACACGGATCATGATTCTGACTGGTTTTGACGAGTTTGACTACGCCCAAAAAGCAGTCAGGCTCGATATAGACGAATATGTACTGAAGCCTTTTTCAGCGGTGGAGCTGATCGAGGGACTGCTCAAGGTCAAAAAGCGGATGGATGAAGAAGCAGCTTACCGGGAGAACGTCCAGCTTTTGCGGGAGAGCTATGAGAAAAGCCTGCCTGTCTTACGCGAGGTCTTTCTCACCTCGCTGATGAGCGCGAACAAGCTGACGAGGGCAGAAATCATGGAAAAAGCCAGAGAATACGGAATCAAGCTGGGTGCCAGCGCCTATCTGGTAGCAACCCTCTGTCTGGACGAGAGGAACCAGGAAGATCGGCAGCTTTGTCTGTTTGCGGTCAAAAACATCGCACAGGAATACCTCGGCAGCTCCTGCCCGGCCCTGCTTTTTCACCACAACGATCAGCTGGTGCTGCTGTTTCTAGCCGATGATGCTGACAACGAACGGAAGCTGTACCAACGCATACAGCCTGTACTCGAAGAAATTCGACGGACGGTAGACAAGTACATGAGCTTTACGGTGACGATTGGGATCGGGACCACGGTCCATGATTTGACCGAACTGGCTTATTCCTATGAGAATGCGATGCTCGCTCTCGATTACAAGGCGATTCTCGGCAACAATCAGCTCCTGTTCCTGGAAGATGTAGAACAACATACGCGAGAGAAGCTGCGCTTTGACGAGAGGAAGGAGCATGAGCTGGTTCGCTGCATCAAAATGGGAACCTATCCAGAATTGATGACGGTGATGGATGAGCTGTTTCGCGAGGTGGAGCAAGGACATGTAGCGATTCAGGAATATCGCATTTACCTCCTGGAGATCGTAACCACCATTTTAAAGACGGCCAAGCGTACAGAGAGCGAGTCAGATACAAGCCAGGAGTGGGGAGGAGCATCGGACTTTCTCGCGGAGATCTCCACCTGCAACAACCTGGAAGAGGCCAAACAGATCCTCACCCTGACTTGCCAAAAGATCATGACGCGCATCGCTGCTGGTCGACACTCCAGCAACAAGCGGCTGGTAGATCAGGCTATCGACTACACCCACAGGCACTACCAGTCTCCCGACATATCCATCCACAGAATATGTGCTGCCCTGCATATCAGCCCCGGCTATTTCAGCAGTCTCTTCAAAAAAGAAACCAACATGACCTTCGTGACCTACCTGCAATCGCTTCGCATGGAAAAGGCACAGGAGCTTTTGCGCACGACGGATCTGAAAACCTTCGAAATCGCCGAACGAGTCGGCTTTACGGATTCCAACTACTTCAGCTTTTGCTTCCGCAAGCACGTCGGCATCTCAGCCAAAGCATACCGAAATGAAGTTCTAGAGGGGTAGGCGGATGAAAAGCTTTATTGCGAGCGTAGTCAAAGCCCTGCAGGTGAGGAGTATTCAGTTTATCATTACCACTTCGTTTACACTGGTCACGGTACTGGTGATGCTGTTCGTCGGGGTGATGCTGTACAGCAAATTTTCAGAGACAGCCGAGCAGAATGCGTATCTGAACACCCAACAGATTCTGGAGCAGGTGAAGTACAATCTGGACAGCTATTTGAATGCCATGACCCAAATCTTTGAGCTGGTGGATGACAAGATTCGCAATAACCAAGGGGGATCGGACGGCAAGCTGAATGAACAGCTGGAGGCCATCGTGGAGACGAGAAAGGACATCGTCTCGATCGCGGTATTTTCCCGAAGTGGCGAACTGCTGACTGCGACACCAGCCAGACAGATGCGCAATCACACACAGATCACCGAGCAAAGCTGGTTCCGCTCGGCAATAGAGGACCCGCACAACCTGTCCTTCTCTCTTCCTCACGTCCAAAATCTGTTCAAGGGAGAGTATCCCTGGGTGGTCTCCATGAGCAGGGAAATTACAGTCAAGGGGAGCCATGGCGATATTCCCGCCGTGCTGTTGGTCGATGTGAATTTCAAGGAAATCGACGAGCTGTGCCAGCGCGTAGGCTTGGGAAAGAAGGGATATGTCTACATCATCGATCTGGTCGGCAATATCGTGTACCACCCTCAGCAGCAGCTGATCTACGTCGGATTGAAAAATGAGAATCGGGCCTTGGCATTGAAGCACTCCTATGGCAGCTATGTGGAAGAGACAGAGGGGGACAAGCGACTGATTACGATCAAGACGATTGATCCGTTGGGCTGGAAAATCATCGGTATCTCCTACATGGATGAGATCGTGACGACAAAAAAGGAAATCAGCCGCTTTATTTTCTGGCTGCTTATTTTTGTAATTGTCATCGTGCTGCTGGTTCTCAGCTATCTTTCTGAGAAAATTTCACGTCCGATCAAAATGCTGGAGCGTTCAATGGAGCAGGTCGAGCAGGGGGATTTTTCCGTCAACCACCCGATTACAGGCAGCCATGAAGTGCAGCAGCTGTCTCTTCGTTTTCACCTGATGGTCGGCAAGGTGCGCGATCTGATGAACCAGAACATCCGGGATCAGGAGGCCAAGCGAAAAAGCGAGCTGGAAGTGCTTCACGCCCAGATCAATCCGCATTTTCTCTACAACACGTTGAACTCTGTCGTCAGGATGGTCGGAATCGGCAAAAATGAGGATGTGATCACGACGATTACCTCCTTGTCCAAGCTGTTCCGCATCTCGCTCAGCCGTGGAAAAAGCATGATCACGATCCAGGAGGAGCTGGAGCATGTCCGACATTATCTCATTATTCAAAAAATGAGGTACAAGCAAAAATTTGAATACGAGATCACGGCAGAAGAAGCGGTTCTGCCCTGCAAGACCTTAAAGCTGCTGTTGCAGCCGATCGTGGAGAACGCCATTTATCACGGAATCGAGCAGATGGCTGACCCAGGGATGATTCACATCAAGGCATCCAAGTCCGATGGCAAGGTGCTGCTTGAAGTGAAGGACAACGGTCTGGGAATGTCTTCGCAGGTAAGGGAGCAGGTGCTGGCAGGCACGTATAAAAGCAATTCCGGCTCAGGCGTGGGAATCAACAATATTCATGAGCGCATCCGCCTTTCCTTTGGAGAGGGCTACGGGTTGGAAATCGAGAGTGAAATCGAGACTGGTACTGTGGTGAAGCTATGGATTCCGCATGTGCAGGACGAGAGCTGAAGGGGCTGTGGAAATGGGGAAATGGAAACAGTTGGTCCTTTATCTGATGCTGATTTTACTGGCATTGACCGCTTTTTATTCCTGTGAAGCCAGGTTTGATGCTCCGGTAGACAAGAAAAAGACAGTCGCATTGATCGCTGGAATGAAGCATGGCGATTACTGGCGTACGGTAAAGCTGGGGGCTCAGATGGCAGCGCGGGAATTCGATCTCAATTTGAACTTTTACGCTCCTGATTATGAGAATGATCCACAAAGTCAGATCGAGCTGGTCGAACAGGCTGCGCGTGACGGCTATGACGCACTTGTCGTCGCCCCCAGCGATGAGCAGGTCATGCAAAAAGCGTTGGAGCAAGATAATAAACAATCCATGCCCATCCTGACGTTGGACGAAGAAGGAGAGTATCCCATGATCCGGAGCTACGTCGGGACAGATAACTACGAAATGGGCAAAAAGGCGGGAGAGAAAATGCTCGCCATCATTGGAAAGCTCGGTCAGGTTGCCCTCATTGGTTCCGGGGAGAAACAAGCCAATACAAAAAGGCGGGAGCAGGGCGTGCTGGATGTGATGAATGGGACGGCAGGAGTAGAGCTGGTGGCTACGCGTTATGTCCAGTCCGACAAAAGGCAGGCAGGGGATCTGGCACGTGAGGTCATCCGCAGCTATCCAGGAGTAGAAGGCATCATTGCGCTGGATGCCAGTACGGCTACGAGAGTGGCTGCTGAGATTGAGCGTCTCGGTCTGCAAGGCAAGGTGAAAGTGGTGGCCATCGACAGTCCGCCGGAGGTGCTGGAGTATTTGCAGGAAGGTGTGATCCAGGCCACGATTATTCAGAATCCATTCTCGATGGGGTATCTGGGAGTCAAATACGCGCTCGAGGCTAGTGAGGGCAAGTCTATCCCCAAAAGGCTGGATACGGGCACGAAGGTAATCGACCGAGAGAACATGTTCTGGTCGGAGAATCAAAAGCTGCTCTTTCCCTTTGTCAAATAATCGGGATTTCAAACTGATGAGAATTTTGATAAAAGATCGCAGGATTTTCGATGGTGAACGCGATGGAAAACGCTTACATTTTGTGTATATCCATTGCACACACGAAAGGAAAAAAGGGGGAAATTCTCATGAGAAAGTTGCTTGCCACATCACTCATCGCAGCGCTTGCACTCTCTGTGGTCGGTTGTTCACAATCAGGCGGTTCGCAGCCGTCCTCTTCGGGAGGAGGGGCCGCAGGTGGCACCCCTTCGATCGGTGTCGCCATCTACAAGTTTGACGATACCTTCATGACGGGTGTACGCAATGCGATCTCCAAGGCAGCAGAAGGCAAGGCTCAGGTGGATATTGTAGACAGCCAAAATGCCCAGCCGACCCAAAATGACAAGGTGGACTTGTTCATCAACAAGAAGGTGAGTGCGCTCGCCATCAACCCGGTTGACCGGACGGCTGCTGGTGTCATCATCGACAAGGCCAAGCAAGCCAACATTCCGGTCGTCTTTTTCAACCGTGAACCGATGCCGGAGGACATGACGAAATGGGATAAGGTGTATTACGTAGGCGCGAAGGCGGAGGAGTCGGGTACCATCTCGGGGCAGCTCTTGGTCGATTACTGGAAGGCCAATCCGGATGCGGACAAAAACAAGGATGGCGTGCTCCAATATGTGATGCTCAAGGGAGAGCCCGGACATCAGGATGCAGAGCTGCGGACGAAGTTTTCCGTCAAGGCTATTGAGGATGCCGGGATCAAGGTAGAGAAAGTAGCCGAAGACACCGCGATGTGGGATCGCGTGAAGGGACAGGAGAAAATGGCGGCCTTCCTTGCTGCTTCCGGTGACAAGATCGAAGCGGTGCTCGCCAACAATGATGATATGGCCTTGGGCGCGATCGAGGCACTCAAGGCATCTGGATACTTTACGAATGGCAAATACATGCCGGTCGTGGGCGTTGATGCGACGGCGCCAGCACTCAAGGAGCTGGAGGCAGGCACCTTGCTTGGTACGGTGCTCAACGATGCGAACAACCAGGGCAAGGCAACGCTAGAAATTGCCGCTGTTCTGGCCAAGGGTGAAGTGCCGAGCAAGGACAACACAGGCTTTGAGATTGTGGATGGCAAGTACGTCTGGGTTCCTTACAAGAAGATCACGAAGGAAAACATGGACGAAGCGAAGTAAGCCGCTAGCGGTGCGTTTTGGATGAAAAGTGGAGAAAAAGGATGGCTTTCGCTGCTGGATTTGGCGAAAGCCAGGTTTTTCTCTTCCCTTTACATCCGTGCACACGATACGTACAGGAGGTCAGAGCGCATGGTCCATCATGAATACGTACTGGAGATGCACCACATAACGAAGGAGTTTCCTGGCGTAAAAGCGCTGGATGATGTGACGTTGAAGGTACGTCCAGGGACCGTGCACGCGCTGATGGGCGAAAACGGTGCAGGCAAATCCACCTTGATGAAATGCTTGTTCGGGATCTATACCCCGGATGCCGGGCACATCATTCTGGATGGAGAAGAGGTGCGCTTTCAAAGCTCCAGGGATGCACTGGAAAAAGGGATTTCCATGATTCATCAGGAGCTGCACCCTGTCCCCTATCGCAATGTGATGGAAAACATTTGGCTGGGCCGCTTCCCAGTGAAAAGGCTGGGCCCCTTTCCTTTTATTGACGAGAAAAAAATGGTGCGGGACACAGAGCAGCTTTTTGCTGACCTCAAGATGGATCTGGGTCCCTATGAAATCGTCAAACACCTCTCCGTCTCCAAAATACAATCCCTGGAGATCGCGAAGGCTGTCTCCTACCAGTCCAGAGTGATCGTCATGGACGAACCTACCTCCTCGTTGACCGGAAACGAAGTGGAGCAGCTTTTTGCCATTATCGATGAGCTGAGGAGTCGAGGGGTCGCGATCATCTATATCTCGCACAAAATGGAAGAAATATTGCGCATCTCGGATGAAGTCACGATCATGCGCGACGGTCGACTGATCGGGACCTGGGAGGCAAAAGAACTGACCACGGATCTGATTATTGCCAGAATGGTCGGAAGAGATTTGACCCAGCGCTTTCCCGCCCGCAGCAACAAGCCGGGAGAGGTCGTCCTGCAGGTGGATGGCTTGAGCTCTACGTTTGAACACTCCTTTCAGGACGTATCCTTCGAGCTGCGCAAGGGGGAAATTCTCGGTGTAGGCGGTCTTGTCGGGGCACAGAGAACCGAGCTTATCGAAGCGTTGTTCGGGCTGCGTTCCTTGAAGGCCGGGAAGGTCAGGCTGAAGGGAAAAGAAGTGCGAATCAAGTCAGCCAAGGACGCCAAACGGCACAAAATGGCTCTGTTGACAGAGGAAAGACGGGTGACGGGTATTTTTCCTGTCCTGCAGGTATTGGAAAATACGGTGGTTGCCAATCAAGCCAGCTACCAGACTCCGTACCTGCTGCTAAACGAGAAAAAGCGCCGGGAGCATGTAGCGCAAAGCATGGAGCTGCTTCGAGTGAAAACGCCGTCGATGAAAACACTGATCAAGAATTTGTCAGGAGGTAATCAGCAAAAGGTTTTGTTGGCTAGATGGCTGCTCACGGAACCGGAGATTTTGCTTCTGGATGAACCCACCAGAGGGATTGACGTCGGAGCCAAATACGAAATCTATAGCATCATCGCCGATCTTGCCGAGCGTGGAAAAAGCATCATGATGATCTCGTCTGAAATGCCGGAATTGCTGGGCATGTCGGATCGCATCATGGTCATGTGCGAGGGGCGGCTGACAGGCATCCTCGAAGGGAACGAAGCAAGAGAGGAAGAGATCATGCGGCTTGCTACCCGTCACGCCGCCCAATAAAACAATGTGAACGTATACAGATGAGAGGAGGGAGGAAAAACGTGAACCAACCAGCGCTAAAGCAGGTGCAGGGGTTTGTGACGCAAAACGCGATTTACATCGTACTGGTGGTTCTGATCGCAGGAATTGCCTTGTATGATACAAATTTTTTGTCCTTTACGACACTGCGGGATATTCTCATGCAATCTTCTACGCGTGCCATCATCGCCTTGGGAGCAGCGTTTGTTCTGATCACGGGAGGGACGGATTTGTCTTCGGGGCGTGTTGTCGGTCTGACAGCGGTCATTTCCGCTTCGATGCTCCAGACGCAGGATTACGGGCGTCGCTTTTTTCCCGACTTGCCTGATTTGCCGCTCTTGGTGCCGATCCTGATTGCCATCCTGGCGGGTCTTTTGGTTGGCCTGATCAATGGCATCGTCGTCTCCCGTTTTAGTGTCCCGCCTTTTATCGCTACACTTGGCACGATGGTGATGGTTTACGGGATCAACTCCCTCTACTTTGACATGGAGCCCAATCAGTCCCAGCCCATCGGTGGGCTGCGACCAGATTTTAATCATCTCGGGACAGGATACTTCGGTCCCAGCGGCCCTTATTCGGTGCCGTATATCGTCGTGATCGCGATCGCCATAGCCGGTCTGGTATGGGTGGTCTTCAACAAGACGCGGCTCGGGAAAAACATGTACGCCATCGGTGGAAACATGCAGGCTGCTATCGTATCCGGCATCAACGTTCGCTGGAATCTGATGATCATCTACGCGATTGCAGGTGCCCTCTATGGTCTCGGTGGCGTGCTGGAAGCGGCGAGGACGGGAGGTGCCACCAACAACTACGGGAACATGTACGAGCTGGATGCGATCGCTGCCTGTGTCGTAGGCGGTGTCTCTACCTCGGGCGGAATAGGCACCGTTCAGGGGGTATTGGCAGGGGTTCTGATTTTTGGCGTGATCAACTACGGATTGACCTTTATCGGGGTGAGCCCTTATTGGCAGCTGATCATTAAAGGCTTGATCATCGTGGCAGCTGTTGCCTTTGACATTCGTAAATACCTGGTGAAAAAATAACAGAGGCTCCGAGACGGCAAATGATCAGCCGTGACGGAGCTTTTTTCTGCACAAAGGGCACGTTGGTCCAACTGTAGTAGTGGGCAGGAAACAGGAGCATGTTGTTTGCAAGATGGATCAAGCGCCCAATCTTTTTTCTCTCCTCCACAAAAGTAACGAACTTGAACTTCCCGGGGATGTTACAAATCCTTCGCATCTTGCAGCTTCCTTTTCGGTTCAACAGAGATGAAGAAGATCGCGCCGAACACAAAAACCACTTTTTTCTTTGTAGTAGAAGAGAGCAAGCAGGATGACGGTCGCAATGATAAAACGAAGCTCGGATGCTAGGAAAACTGGGAAAGTCGAGGTGATCCGTTTACCGAACACAACTGAGCTTCCTACAATAGCCATTGCCAGAATGATTTGCAGATGGGCGATTACAAGCGGGTTCACAGGCTCATCTCCTCGCGTACAAAATGGACATTATCACTTTAACGCAATTGATGGGTGAATTGAGGCAGTAGAGACAGGTGCAACAAAATTCCCTGAATCACGTTTTACTTAGTAAGAGAAAACGTGTGGGGGACGTGCAGAATTATGAAACCGATCAAGAGGAGCAGATGGCGTCTGGCCGCTGGAATCACCTACTATCGCATGAAGCGCTATGGGGAATGGCTTTTTGGACGCAAACGATACGCGAAGATAATCGCGAAAGACTTGTTTGCCCATGTCCATTTTCGCCATCAGACACCGCTCTTGCGCCAGTTGAAGGACGTGGAGATGTGGATGCAGCACAACAAAGTAACAAATTTGCAGCTAGCGATTCAAAAGCTGGATGGCGTGCTGATTCAGCCGTCAGAGACTTTTTCCTATTGGAAGCTGATTGGAAAACCGACGAAGAGCAAGGGATACCTCCCCGGCATGCTGCTATCACACGGTCGTGTAACGGCAGGGATCGGCGGTGGGCTTTGCCAGCTTTCCAATCTGCTTTTCTGGATGACAATCCATACGCCGTTGACCGTCACCGAGCGGCATCGGCACAGCTACGATGTTTTCCCTGACGCCAATCGGACGCAGCCCTTTGGCAGCGGAGCTACCTGCTTTTACAATTACATGGACCTTCAGATCAAGAACGAGACGAAGCAGTCATACCAGCTGCATCTCTACCTGACGGACACGCATCTGGTTGGCGAGTGGAGGGCGCAGATGCCAGCAACACGCCGCTATCGGATCATTGAAAAGGAGCATGTCATCGAACCGTCCATTTGGGGTGGATACGAGCGTAAAAACCAGCTGTATCGTCAAGTGTACAGTCTGAATGGGGAGTGGCTGCAGGAAGAATGGGTGACCGACAATTTTGCCAAATTGATGTATGAGCCTCTTTTGCCCGAGAGTATGCAGAGCTAGAGGAGGATTTTTCCACATGTGGTTTCCTAACTGGAACTCGACCACGATCTGTGCGAAAATAGGAACATATGCTTTCGTTAGGGAACGTGGAAAGGTGGATTTATACATATGTCGTTAGTTGACCGCATCACTACAGGATTAAATCCAGAGCAAAGGGAGGCTGTGCTTACCACGGAAGGGCCAGTACTGATTCTGGCCGGAGCGGGAAGTGGCAAGACCAAGGTGCTCACCCAACGGATCGCCTATCTGATCAGTGCCAAACAGGTAGCGCCGTGGAGCATTTTGGCCATTACCTTTACGAACAAAGCAGCTCGCGAGATGCAAAATCGCGTGGCAGCGATTATTGGAGGGGTGGCTGCTCAGGAGACGTGGCTATCTACGTTCCACTCCCTGTGCGTACGGATTCTGCGCAGGGATATCGACCGTCTGGGTATCAGCCGGAACTTTTCCATTCTGGATGCAGGCGATCAGCTGTCGGTGGTCAAGCAGTGTCTCAAGGAGCTGAATATTGACCCGAAGCAATATGAGCCGCGCACGATTTTGTCACAGATCAGTGGAGCGAAGAACGAATTGACGGACGTGGCCACTTTTGCCAGATTGGCAGGGGACCCGATTTCACAGGTGGCTGCCAGGGTGTATGAGCTGTACCAGAAAAAGCTGAGAAACAACCAGTCGCTTGATTTCGATGACCTGATCATGACGACGGTTCGCTTGTTTAAAGAAGTGCCGGAAGTGCTGGAGTTCTACCAAAAGAAATTCCGCTACATCCACGTGGATGAGTATCAGGATACCAACCGGGCGCAGTACCTGCTGATCTCCATGTTGGCGGACAAACACCACAATCTTTGCTGCGTGGGGGATGCGGACCAAAGCATCTACAAGTGGCGGGGTGCCGACATTTCCATCATTTTGAACTTTGAAAAGGATTATCCGGAAGCGAAAATGATCAAGCTGGAGCAAAATTACCGCTCCACCAAAACCATTTTGCAAGCAGCCAACCAGGTGATTGCAAACAACAAGCTGCGCAAGGAAAAAAAGCTTTGGACCCAGAAGCAGGAAGGCAACAAGATCATCTGCTACCAGGGTGATTCCGAGCACGAAGAAGCGTATTTCATCGTCGATACGATCCGCAAGCAGATGGCAGAATACAAACGATACGACAAGTTTGCTGTCCTGTACCGGACCAATGCGCAGTCCCGCGTGGTGGAGGATGTGTTCATGAAATCGAACATCCCGTACACCATCGTCGGCGGAACCAAGTTCTACGATCGCAAAGAGATTAAGGACATTCTCGCTTATCTGCGCTTGATCTCCAATCCGGATGACGATATCAGCCTGACGCGCATCATCAATGTGCCGAAGCGCAACATCGGGGATACGACGGTTGAAAAGCTCCAGTCTTTTGCCAACCAGCAGGGACAGTCGCTTTACAAGGCGATTCAGGAAGCTGGCTACATGGGACTTCCGGCGCGCACGACCAATGCTATCCTCGCATTTAACGACCTGATCACCAACCTGATCGAAATGACCGATTATCTGAGTGTGACGGAGCTGGTCGAAGAAGTATTGAAGCGTACAGGCTATCGCGAGTCGCTACAGGTGGAAAAGACGCTTGAAGCACAGGCGCGACTGGAGAACATTGACGAGTTTCTCTCCGTCACACAGGAATTCGAGCGTAAAAACGAAGATAAGAGCCTTCTGGCTTTCCTGACGGATTTGGCCTTGGTTGCAGACATCGATTCACTGGGTGACGAGGATGCACCGGAAGAGGTTTCTGCAGACGGACAGGTCGTACTGATGACCTTGCACAGTGCCAAGGGCCTGGAGTTTCCTGTCGTCTTTCTCATCGGTATGGAGGAAGGTGTCTTTCCGCACAGCCGCTCGATTTTCGATGAGTCGGAAATGGAAGAGGAACGGCGTCTGGCTTATGTCGGCATCACCCGTGCCGAGGAGCAGCTGTATCTGAGCTGCGCACGCATGAGAACCTTGTTCGGGCGCACCAATGCCAGTGCCCCGTCGCGCTTCTTGCAGGAGATCCCTGCTGAGCTGCTGGATGGCAACCTGTCACAAGACCGCGGCTACGGTGGACAGGGGGGAGGGTTCACCGGTCAGCGAGAGTCCTCTTTCCGTTCATTCGGCACGACCACTCAAACGGGGATGGCGAGACCCGGAATGGCTTCCCGTCCTGCTGGTGCCACTGCTTCGCCATTTTCACGTCCTTCTGCCCAACAGGCTGGCGATAAATTGCCAGGCCACGGTGGCGGTGCAGGGATAAACTGGAAGGTGGGCGAAAAGGTTAAACATGGAAAATGGGGCACAGGTACCGTGGTCAAGGTGAAAGGAGCGGGTGACGATATGGAGCTGGATATTGCTTTCCCAAGCCCTGTCGGAATCAAAAAGCTGTTGGCCAAATTTGCTCCGATTGAGCGTGAATAGAAGAGATACTGTCAAATAAAGGGTGGACGGATGAAATGGATCGATTGACGGCTGTAACGAAAATCGCGGAATTAACGAATAGTATTGAACGGCATAACCGTCTCTATCATGAAGAGGATCGGCCGGAGATTAGCGATCAGGAGTATGATCAGCTGGTGCGGGAATTGATAGAGCTGGAAGCCCGTTTTCCTGAGCTTGCCCAGCCTGATTCTCCGACCAAGCGAGTGGGCGGAGCGCCGTTGCCTTTCTTTGAAAAGGTCGTACATAAGACGCCGATGCTCAGTCTCGGCAATGCCTTTGGAGAAGACGATCTGCGCGATTTTGACCGCCGTGTACGTCAAGCGGTGGGCAGCCAGGCGGTGCGTTACGTCTGCGAGCTGAAGATCGACGGGCTTGCCGTGTCGCTTCACTATGAAAACGGACTGTTCGTCAAGGGAGCGACTCGCGGGGACGGCACGACGGGTGAGGACATTACCCAAAACCTGAGGACGATTCGCTCGATCCCTTTGCGCCTGAGCCGACCCTTGACACTGGAGGTGCGCGGAGAAGCGTATATGCCCAAGCCTGCCTTTGAAAAGCTGAACAAGGAGCGGGAAGAGCGTGGCGAGCCGCTGTTTGCCAATCCGCGCAACTCGGCTGCGGGTTCTTTGCGTCAGCTCGACCCCAAAATCGCTGCGTCCAGACAGCTGGATACATTTATCTACGGAATAGGCGAGTTGCAAGGGGAGAGTGTGGATTCGCACAGCGAAGGACTGGATTTGCTGGAGACGCTCGGCTTCAAGGTCAATCAGGAGCGCCGTGTTTTTGCGGATATCGAAGAAGTGATTTCCTTTATAAATACTTGGACTGAAAAGCGTCCGACTCTTCCCTATGAAATCGATGGCATGGTCATCAAGCTGGACAGCTACGCGCAGCAACAGGAGCTGGGCTTTACCGCGAAAAGTCCACGCTGGGCCATCGCCTACAAGTTTCCGGCCGAGGAAGCCGTGACCGTTCTCGAAGGAATCGAGGTTTCTGTTGGCCGTACGGGCACAGTCACGCCGACTGCTTTGCTCAAGCCTGTCAGTCTGGCTGGTACGACCGTGAAGCGTGCCTCCTTGCACAATGAAGACATCATCCGTGAAAAAGGATTGTTGATCGGTGATTATGTAGTGGTAAAAAAAGCCGGAGACATTATCCCGGAAATCGTTGCGGTACTGCCAGAGCGGCGAACGGGTAATGAAACACCGTTTTCCATGCCGACTCATTGCCCGGAGTGCGGCAGTGATCTGGTGCGCCTGGAGGAAGAAGTGGCCCTGCGATGCATCAATCCGATGTGTCCTGCCCTGATTCGGGAAGGAATGATCCATTTTGTTTCCAGAACGGCCATGAATATCGATGGCCTTGGAGAAAAAGTGGTGGCACAATTGTTTAACGATGGTATTATTCACAGTGTCGCGGATCTGTACTATTTGCACCAGCAGCGCGACGTGCTTTTGGGCATGGAGCGGATGGGTGAAAAGTCGGTCGACAATCTGTTGGCTGCGATTGAGGCGAGCAAGGAAAACTCGCTGGAGCGTCTCTTGTTCGGCCTGGGTATCCGTTTGGTCGGAGCCAAGGCTGCGCGGGTATTGGCCGAGCACTTTGGACATATAGACGCCATCATGCAAGCGGAGGAAGCCGATTTTACACAGATTGACGAGATCGGACCTAAAATGGCGGCCAGTCTGATCCACTATTTCCGCCAACCGCAGGCAGAGGCTGTGATCGAGAGGCTGAAGGCAGCCGGAGTGAATATGACCTATAAAGGCATCCGGATAGAGAGTGGCGATGACCTGCCATTCGCTGGAAAAACGATTGTGTTGACCGGCACGCTCGCTCAGATGTCGAGGCAAGAAGCGGAAGAAGCGATTGCCCGTCTGGGAGGCAAGGTGACTGGAAGCGTCAGCAAGAAGACCGATCTGGTCATCGCAGGAGAAAAAGCAGGTTCCAAGCTTGAAAAAGCGGAAAAATTAGGCGTGGCTGTGATGGACGAGGCTGGATTTTTGCAAGTTCTGGAAGGCAACGGATAATCTCGAAAGAAGCTGCGCAAGACAGGAAACGGAAGGAATGGTGATGGAGTATGAAAAAGTTCCAGCGATGGGGAGCTGTCTTGATTGCGATGAGCGTCATGACTGGCTGCAGTGAGAGCGGACCGAATAAGCCATCTTCTTCATCTGTTACAGCAGCAGCAATGCCGGGAGATCTGACCTATCAGGAGGTACTGGAAAAGGGAGGAACGGTTCACAACCTCTCCATGCGTGCGTCGGATCAAATATGGGTCGGCACCAATTCCGGTTTGTACTATTCGGCGGATCGCGGAGGCTGGGGACTGCTTTCATCCCAGATCGAGTATCAGGATATCGTAGGCTGGTACATTGATCCGAATGATCCCGATCACATCATTATTGCCGGACATACGGGAGTCATGCGCTCTGAAGACGGAGGCAAGCATTGGGATTCGATCGGCAAAGGGCTCCCTTCTCCAGCTAATATCCGCAGTTTTGTCGGTATTCAGGAGGAAGACCAACTTCGACTGTGTGCCTTTGTATCCGGTGAAGGCATCTATCATTCGGTAGATGGCGGCGAAATCTGGAGCATGTGGCTGCCGATGGATCAGGAAGTCTATGCCATGGACTTCAATCCGGTGGAAAACCGTTTGTACGTAGCCGCGCAATTCAGCCTGTTTTATCATGAGGATGGCCAATGGAAGTCGGAAGTGGTGCCACAGGCCCAGCAGACGTATTCGCTGGCTGTAGACCCACGCTCAGGTGTATTGGCAGTCGCTACGGAACAGGGCGTATTTGAAAAAGCAAATGGCGAATGGCGCCTGCTGAATGCCAAAGCGCCTGAAAGATTAATTGTAGTTGCCCCTGGAGAAGGAAAAACGAAGTGGATTGGAATTGGCGAATCCGCGCTGATCTACTCGTTAGCCAACGACAGGTGGACAAAATGGAACTGACGAGCTCAACTTCCAGACAGATAAGGAGTAACGTATGAAAGCGAAGTTTTTGGCACGATGCAAGCTGGCGGCGGCAGGACTTCTCGCGATCGTAGCAACGGGATGCTCGCTGCTTCCCACTGACAAGGAGCGTGTAGTGGAACCGACCGAGCCATCTCTGTCTCCGGTTATTGAAGTGTCGGAGGATTACTATGGAAGTATTCTGCCCTACAAACCCAACCAGACACGGGGAATGTTAAGTGAGAATAAATTCCGGATTGATTTCAGCCATCTTGAGCTGGGCATGATGGAATTTGCCAGGGATACCTACCCGACGTCCTCCTTTTTGTTCCAGGAAGGACAACAGATCCAGAAAGAGCAGGTACGTGCATGGATTGCCGAAGAAAAGGCAGGGGCTGCGACCGGACAGCGTAAAACGGGCTTGCTCGTTCACGTCATGGAGCACAATTACCTGAACAAGGAAACACAGCAGCTCGCCGGAATGGCATTGGGCCTATCTCTGTCGCCTGTGTATCAAGATGCTACAGGCCAGGAAAAACGGTACACAGTACAAGAGCTGCAGGAACGAGGTCAGCAATTAGCCACCAAGATTGTTCAATCGGTTCGGGGAAAAAATCTGCAGGTACCGCTCCTGATCATGCTGTACCAGGTGCCTGATGTCAGTTCATCGCTGGTTCCAGGGAACTTTATTATGTCCGGAACCGTGAATGCGAATGAATCGGCAATCTCAAAATGGCAGGCGATCGAAGAAGAGTTTTTCCTTTTTCCTAGCCCTGAAGTTGCAAGCAAATATGCCCAACAATCCCTGCAATACGACAAGTTCATGAGGGAGTCCCAGTCTTTTTTCCGGGATTTTATCGGTATGACTGGCGTCGGGCGTTTTATGGGCGGAAACCTCACAGAATTGACCATAACGGCTACAGCTGAATACGATTCTCGTACAGAGGTTCTGCAGTTTACCCAATTTGCTGCGAATAACATCGACCAGCTTTTTGACAAAAGCGTGCATGTCAATATGTATGTACAAGCGATGAACAAGCCGCTCGCGGTCTATATTCGTCCTGTAAAAGGTGAACCTTACATGCATATTTATCGATAATTAGATGGTAAAGGCTCGTAATGGGCGCTCTCGAAGCGTGTCCGTAACGAGTCTTTTTTCTTGCACAAAACCGTTCATTATGTGCAATCTTTGAACATATGTGTGCAAGTCATTCCCTTATTCCGGTTTGTTGTTTTGAGGTGAAATAGTAAACACTAGCGGGGTAGGGAGACGTATGTAATGGATTGGTACGATCATTGCATATGTATGTGGATGAATGGGTATGGAAGAAATTGATAAGGAGGCGTCATCATGCAAGTAGAATTTAAAAACGAGGCGTTTACCAATTTTGGCTTGCCGGAAAACAAAAAAGCATTTGAGCAAGCACTGGCAAAAGTGGAGAGTGAACTAGGAAGAGAGTACGACCTGATCATTGGCGGGGAGCGTATCTCGACCGAAAGGAAATCCCGCTCCATCAACCCTTCTCATACAAATCAAGTGGTGGGAATCGTTTCCCAGGCAGACCAGGAGTTGGCTGAAAAGGCCATGCAAACAGCAGCGAAAACGTTTGAAACCTGGAAAAAGGTGCCTGGCACCGATCGCTCCCGCTATCTGTATAAAGCGGCTGCTATTCTGCGTCGCCGCAAGCATGAATTCTCGGCATGGCTGGTAAAAGAGGCAGGAAAAAGCTGGAATGAGGCAGATGCGGATACGGCTGAAGCGATTGACTTTATGGAGTATTACGCTCGTCAAATGGATAAGCTGTCCCAGCGTCATGAATTGCCGCGAATTCCGGATGAAGACAACGAGCTGTACTACGTTCCACTGGGTGTAGGTGTCGTGATTCCGCCTTGGAACTTCCCATTGGCGATCATGGTAGGGATGACAACAGCTGCCCTTGTAGCAGGAAATACCGTTGTTTTGAAACCAGCATCCACTACACCGGTCATCGCTGCAAAATTCATGGAGATTTTGGAAGATGCAGGCGTACCGGCAGGCGTTGTCAACTTCGTGCCAGGCTCCGGCAGCGAGATCGGTGACTATCTGGTCGAACATACATTGACTCGTTTCATCAGCTTTACGGGTTCCCGCGATGTGGGACTTCGTATCAATGAGCTGGCAGCCAAGCATCGTCCTGGCCAAAAATGGATGAAGCGTCTCGTCGCTGAAATGGGCGGCAAGGATTCCATCGTAGTAGACAGCGAGTGCGATATTGAATTGGCTGCTCAATCGATCGTCGCTTCCGCGTTTGGCTTCTCTGGTCAAAAATGCTCGGCATGCTCACGTGCAATCGTGCATCAGGACGTGTACGATCAGGTGTTGAATCGCGTAGTCGAACTGACCAAGCAGCTCACTGTGGGAGATATCGCATCGAACGAATTCTACACCGGTCCGGTAGTGGACGACAAAGCGTTCAATAAAATTCTCGAATACATCGAGATCGGGAAAAAAGAAGGCAAGCTGATGGCTGGCGGAGAGAAAGGGCCAGAAGGAGGATATTTCATCCTACCGACTGTCTTTGCAGATGTAGATCCACAAGCGCGAATCATGCAGGAAGAAATCTTTGGACCTGTGGTGGCTTTCTCCAAGGCAAAAGACTTTGATCATGCGATGGAGATCGCGAATAATACCGAGTACGGCTTGACTGGTTCTGTGATCAGCCGCAATCGTGAGCATCTGGAGCGTGCGCGTGAAGAATTCCACGTAGGAAATCTGTACTTCAACCGCAAGTGTACAGGAGCTTTGGTAGGTGTCCATCCGTTTGGAGGCTTTAACATGTCTGGTACTGACTCCAAAGCTGGCGGACCTGACTATCTGCTGCTCTTCACGCAAGCCAAATTGGTTTCGGAAAAAATGTAATTTCGATTCAGGTATGAGAGCTGCCTCTGCAAAGGGGTGGCTTTTTCGTTGTACTATCGGAAAGTTTAAGTGCGCTAAAGCGCTAAAAAGATTAGCGGAAGATAGTATAAGTGCAACTAAGGCTCCGCCAAAAGCTTGGCGTAGCCAAGTATTCTAATGTCTGGTGAATGATTTTTTGGCAGCAGTGCCAAAAATAGTGGCAGTAGGCGGAGAGGCAGCGGAGAAATTTTTGTTGAATCATTCGTTCGGAAACCTGTAAAACTGATTACGCCCCGTTTCTTTAGCTAGATAAAGTGCTTCGTCTGCACGGTTCAAGAGTTCATCCACTGTAGTAGCGTTTAGCGGATACAGGGCAATCCCAATACTGGAGGTCACGGTAAAGGTTGCGTCTTGCACCTGCCAGGGCTCCTCAATGGCTTTCAAAATGCGGGCTGCAACCTCCTCTGCTTGAGTTGGGTGCTGCACATGGCGAATGACGACGACGAACTCGTCTCCACCAAGCCGGGATACTGTATCTTCGTCTCGTACACAGGCTTGCAGACGTTCCGCCAGCATTTGCAGGAAGGCATCGCCTGTGGCGTGACCCCAGGTGTCGTTGATTTGTTTGAAGTAATCACAGTCTAGAAAGAGAACGGCGACCATCTCATCATCGTCTTTGGTTTCGTGCAAAGCGCGCTCCAACTGGAGTTCAAGCAGGCGGCGATTGGGCAGCCCTGTCAGGACATCGTGGTAAGCCATGAATTCCAGCTTTGCTTCCAATTGCTTGCGCTCGGTAATATCGCGAGTGACGGCAAACACGTGCGTGCAAACCCCGTCGGTATTAATGACAGGAGTAAGAATGGACTCGCCAATGATGTCGTCTTCGTTCGTTTGATGCACGGGGTTTCGGCTTGTAACGGCTTTCTCGTACATGTGCACGAGCGCTGCTGCTTTTTCTGCGGGATAAACATCTTCGAATCGCTTGCCGTAGGCGGTTTTGTCCAACTGAGCGTATCGCATGGCTGAAGGATTCATCAAGACATAGCGGAACTGGTACTCTCCCTCGGACACCTCTTCGACCGACATGAGGAAAAGCATGTCCGATATATGTTCAAATAAGTCAGACAAAATGTCCCCGTATTGATTGATCAGAGTGGTGATGTTCCGCTTCCCGATCTCATTGGCTCCGAAGTTCATCATACTCATAGCTGATTATCTCCCAAGTTAGGCTTAATCTCTTTATTATAGTACACACAGCTAGGGAATGAAATGATCCAGGATGATGGAGAGCAGGCTTTACTGGAAGCAACCGGAAGTGGTAAAGTGGGTTTATCCAATTTTTTTGTACTATCGGAAAGTTTAAGTGCGCTAAAGCGCTAAAAAGATTAGCGGAAGATAGTATAAGTGCAACTAAGGCTCCGCCAAAAGCTTGGCGTAGCCAAGTTTTCTAAACGTGTAAGAATTTATCATCCATACAAATGCCTCGATCGAGGTTTGTTTTCGAAGAATATCAAGGAGTTGTCTTATGCGAAAAAAGCTACTGCCAGGTCTGATTCATCGTTTGCCTCAAAATGCGATGTCACGGACGATGGGAAAAATTACCGCGACAAAATTTAGCCGTCTGGCGATTCAACGATATATTCGGCACTACCAGATTGATGCTTCCATCGTGGAAAAACCAGTGAAGGAATACAAAACACTCAAGGAGTTCTTTACCCGCCGTCTGAAGTCGGGTGCTCGTCCGATTGCCGAGGGAGCGGATGTGGTAGTCAGTCCTGTGGACGGAACCATTTCCCAGCTCGGGGATATTTGTGAAGGCACACTGATTCAGGCCAAGGGCAAAGGGTACAGTGTCGAAGAGCTCTTGGGGGGCTGCGCCCATGAGGCAGAGCGCTATTACGGAGGCAAGTTTATCACGATCTATCTGAGTCCGCGTGACTATCACCGGATTCACATGCCTGTAACCGGGAATCTGATGGGGTACAGCTATCTTCCAGGCAGACTGTATCCGGTCAATCAACTGGGCGTAGAGCATGTGGATCGCCTGTTTGCCCGCAATGAGCGTCTCGTAACCTACATCCACACGGAGAATCAGGGAGAAGTGGCGCTGATTAAGGTAGGGGCTCTTTTTGTCGGCAGCGTAAAGGTCGTCTACAACACCGCGACGACCAACGTGAAGAAAGCAAGACAAATGGAGGGGCCGATTGACGGAACGCCGGTATATGAAAAAGGAGATGAGGTGGGCTGGTTTGAATTCGGCTCCACTGTGATCCTGCTCTTTGAATCCGGTCAGCTGGAATGGGCATCAGGTGTGGAGACAGGTGCTTCCCTGCTGATGGGCCAAAAATTGGCGACCATCCCGATCAAGTAAAAATGGACTGGCAAAGACCTAAGCCTAAGATCCTCGGACTTGGGCTTTTTTTAATGGTATGTTAATCCAGCCGTAGTGGTGGGCAGGAAACAGGAGAAAACGCTCCAGCTTCTTGGGCTACCCGCACAGGAGATGCACTGCCCGACTCCGTGAAAAAAACGAAACCGCGTCCAAACACGCTTAAGAGCGTGTTTCGTTTTTTTCACTCCGTCTCGGTAGGTAGCCCAAAGATCTTCGCTTATTTCTCCTGTTTCCTGTGGACAGCTTTGTTTATTCCCGTCTTTTTCAAGAGCGTGTGAAATACCATCTACGAAGCTGAACTTGAACAAGGTTTAAGCTTAGAACAAGCACCCAAGCTGGTGAGAGAAAAAAGAAGAAAAAAGCGAAAGTCTTTGGGATTCCTACCGAAGCGGAATGAAAAAAGAGAAACCTGCCTTTAGCGTCCACCCATGAGATCCATCCTGAACCGGCTGCTTTGGACGCGGGTTTCCCTTTTTTCATGGAGCTGGGCAGGAATACCCCCAGCAGGAATCCCAAGAACTTGGAGCGTTTTCTTCTTTTTTCTCTCCTCCACCACAGCGCGGTCGATAACCAAAAGGGTCTAAAGTTCTATTCCACTAAAGCGATAATGGTCAAAAGCGTGAGAAAAACGAAGGCTTTGCCAGTAGCCCTGTCGACATGCCGAGTTTTTCTATGCAGGATGGGGGAGGGGAAATTGACTCAACCAGCCTCTTTCAAGTAAGATCAAAGTTATGTGATACGATTCGGAGGTGGAAAACATGAGTGCCATTACTCGCAAGGAAGTGGAGCACGTAGCCAATCTGGCTCGCTTGCAATTAACCGAAGAAGAGGCGGAGCGTTACACGAAGGATTTGAACGCCATTCTTGATTTTGCCGCCAAACTGAATGAGCTGGATACGTCCAGCGTTCAACCGACCAGCCATGCGACGGATGTGAAAAACGTCATGCGTGAAGACGTGAATCGTCCATCCTTGCCGATCGCGGAAGTACTGAAAAACGCACCTGATCACGAAGACGGGCAATTCAAGGTGCCTGCCGTGTTCGAATAATTCGACTGGAGAAAGAGAAGGGAGGAACTTACTGTGTCGCTGTTTGACAAGCGATTGTCGGAGATACATAGCGCCTTGCGCGCGAAGGAGTTGTCCGTTACCGATCTGGTACAAGCCTCTGTAGCCAGCATCAAGGAACATGATGGAGAAATCAAATCGGTTCTGGAAGTGGATGAGGAGGGTGCCCTTGCCCATGCCCGCAAGCTGGACGAGCAGCTAGCCGGGGGAGAAGAGCTGGGGCTGTTGTTCGGTCTGCCAGCGGGAGTGAAAGACAACATCGTGACAAAAGGGATTCGCACGACATGTGCAAGCAAATTTTTGTCCAATTACGATCCTGTGTACGACGGTACGGTATCGCAAAAGGTGAAGGAAGCCGATGCGGTAATAGTCGCTAAGCTGAACATGGACGAATTTGCGATGGGCGGCTCCAATGAAAATTCTGGATTTTTCCCTGCAAAAAACCCATGGAACACCGATTATGTACCGGGCGGCTCCAGTGGTGGATCGGCTGCAGCGATGGCGGCGCGCCATTTTTACTTTACACTCGGGTCTGACACAGGCGGATCGATTCGCCAGCCAGCGGCTTTTTGCGGCGTTGTCGGCTTGAAGCCTACATATGGCCGTGTCTCCCGCTTTGGTCTGGTGGCCTTCGCATCCTCGCTGGATCAGATCGGACCGATTACGAAAAACGTGGAAGACTCGGCATTCGTACTCCAGGCCATTGCTGGACACGATGCTTATGATTCCACTTCTGCCAATGTGGAAGTGCCTGACTTCCTGTCCGCACTGACAGGCGATGTCAAAGGGCTGCGCATTGGTGTGCCCAAAGAGCTGATCGGGGAAGGGATCGATCCGGAGGTGCGCGAAGCGGTTCTGGCTGCATTGAAACAGCTGGAGAGCCTGGGCGCGACCTGGAGCGAGGTCTCCATGCCGCATACGGAATACGCGGTACCTGCTTATTACCTGCTCGCTTCCTCGGAAGCTTCATCCAACCTGGCTCGTTTTGACGGTGTGCGCTACGGCGTACGTGCGGACAATGCGGAAAACCTGATCGACCTGTACAAGGAATCCCGCAGCCAAGGCTTTGGACCAGAGGTAAAACGCCGGATCATGCTCGGCACCTACGCGCTTTCGTCCGGTTACTACGACGCGTATTACAAAAAAGCACAGCAAGTAAGGACCCTGATCATTCAGGATTTCAATAACATCTTTGCAGACTTTGACGTCATTCTCCACCCGACCACGCCGACCACCGCGTTCAAGATCGGCGACAAGGTAGATGATCCGGTGAAAATGTACCTGGAGGACATTTGCACCGTTCCCGTCAACCTGGCGGGTCTGCCAGCGATCAGCGTACCGTGCGGCTTTGCGAAAAGCGGTCTGCCAATCGGCTTGCAGATCGTCGGCAAGGCGTTTGACGAATCCACCGTGCTGCGTGTGGCACATGCCTACGAGCAATCCGTCGGCCATCACCTGCGCAAGCCGGAATGGGTGAGGGGGTAAGGAATATGAGCAAGTACGAAACCGTCATCGGCTTGGAGGTCCATGCCGAGCTGTCTACGAACAGTAAAATCTTCTGTGGCTGCCCGACCGAGTTCGGTGCACCGCCGAATACCCACACCTGCCCGATTTGCTTGGGTCATCCCGGTGTGCTCCCGGTAACCAACAAGCAAGCCGTGGAGTTTGCGATGAAAGCGGCGCTTGCGCTCAACTGCGAGATATCCCGCGAGACCAAGTTTGACCGCAAAAACTACTTTTATCCCGATTCTCCGAAAGCGTATCAAATCTCTCAGTTTGATCAGCCAATCGGCTACAACGGCTGGATTGATATCGAAGTGAACGGAGAGACCAAGCGCATCGGGATCACGCGTCTGCATCTGGAAGAGGATGCGGGCAAGCTGACGCACAGCGATTTTGGCGGAGAGTCCTTGGTAGACTTCAACCGCGTCGGGGTACCTTTGGTGGAGATTGTCTCGGAGCCGGATATCCGCACACCGGAAGAAGCGCGTGCGTATCTGGAAAAGCTGAAAGCGATTATCCAGTACACGGAAGTTTCCGACGTACGCATGGAGCAAGGCTCGCTGCGTTGCGATGCCAACGTCTCGATTCGCCCTTATGGTCAAGAAGAATTCGGTACCAAAGCTGAGCTGAAAAACATGAACTCATTCCGCAACGTACAGGCTGGACTGGAGTACGAGGTGAAGCGTCAGGCAGAGGTGCTCGATTCTGGAGGCAAGGTCGTACAGGAAACACGCCGTTGGGATGAAGCCAACCGCAAGACCTTGTCCATGCGCTCCAAGGAAGAAGCGCATGACTACCGTTACTTCCCGGACCCGGATCTGGTGCGTATGCAGATTTCCGAAGAGTGGATCGAGGCTGTCCGTGCAACCATTCCAGAGCTGCCAGATGCGCGTAAAGCTCGCTATGTGAATGAATTCGGACTGTCGCAGGCGGATGCCGAGGTACTGACAATCTCCAAGGAGACGGCTGATTTCTTTGATGAAACCGTGAAGACAGGTGCCGATCCGAAAGCGGTAGCCAACTGGCTGATGGTGGACCTGCTGGCTCATTTGAACGCCAATGACATGGAGTTTGCGGAAGTGAAAATGACGCCGCATGGCTTGGGTGAAATGATCAAGCTCATCGCAGACGGCACGATCTCTTCCAAAATCGCCAAAACCGTCTTCAAGGAAATGATCGAAACAGGCAAGGAGCCGAAACAGATCGTCGAGGAAAAAGGACTGGTGCAAATCAGCGACGAGGGTGCGCTGCGCCAAATTGTCGTCGATGCGGTCAACTCCAACCCGCAGGCTGTCGCCGACTACAAGGCGGGGAATCAGAAGGCTGCTGCTTTCTTCGTCGGACAAGTGATGAAGCAGACCAAGGGAAAAGCAAATCCGCCGATGGTCAACAAGCTCATTGCGGAAGTTTTGAAAGATATGTAACGGTTTTCATATGACAAAGGCGGGGCTGTCCTAAGGGATGGCCTCGCCTAACTATTTTCGATGAGAAGTTGCCGTGGTGAGGAAAAGAAGGTTTCCGATCTTCGCTTGGTTCTACGTCCGCAGGGAGGTAGAGACTGTCCGCTCCGCTGGGCAGGACTTCGCCATAAGCTACGCCTGGAAACCTTCTTCTCCTGCGTAGCCGGAGACTTTCAATACATCTAAAAAAGTCAAAGGAACTTGCTTTCAGCACCCCTTTGTGGTGTGAAAGGCAAGTCCCTTTGTTTGTTTAAGAGACCATTACTCGGACAAAGTCTCCAGCATTTGTTCCAACAAGACAACAGCTTCCTTTTCCACTTGTTCAATCGATTGCAGGATGGCAATTGCCTGTTGTCCATGAACAGGATTATTTGGCTCCCCACCAGCAGGGAACGGGAAGAGTCGGCTCAGCTCGGCGAATTGTTCTGAGATGCTCTCATACAGTGCAGCAGATTTGCGGAGGTTGGGACGAATGGCGTCAAAAGTCGAGTCTGTCCATGTATCGGCGATCTCTCCCCAGAAAAGTGCGGCGTTGCGTCTTGCGTCGAGAGCTACAGCGGTCGTGTAGGCATTGCCGTTGGGCTCGATGCTGCCCTTTTCATAGGCTTCCTTCCAGGCTGTATACGCCGCCAGTCCATTGACCACCTCATCACAGTTGCTGTCTTCCTGCTCGCGATAATGATGGAGGGCTATATGGATGGCTTGCTTGAGCATCGAATGCTGGTCGGTTTGAATAGGCTCACGAATCGACAGGACGAACAGCTCCTCGATCAATCCGCGTCCCAAATCCTCGTAGGCAATCGTCTGATCATGCCCGCAGTTGTCGGCTGCATGGAGAAGCTTTTGCTCATCATCGTAGCCGTAAATCAATCCGAACTCGGGGATGAAGAGATCCCAGGCAAGGACGGGATGACCGCGATCGATCGAGCGATGAATGAGTTCGAGCGCCTCAGGGAGGGATTGCGCGATTTCACGTTTTTTCCGAGCGCTGGCGCTGAGGAGGGCGGGATCGACGAGATTGGCATTGAGGGCTGGTCCATCTGCTGCCTTGCCTTCATTGATAACGTTTGATTCAAAACCAATATTGCGCAGGCCCTGCTGCAGCACTTTTGTAAAGTCAAACATGGTGGGACCGGCGATGTGTATACCATCAGGCACGACAGTTAGGCGAAACGCGTGACCACTTACGCCCATCACCATCGGGAAAGACATTTTTTTGCCTGTATTTTCGATCATTCCGTACAAAGCCATCGCGCAGGTCACCCACGTTGGCTGCCTCAGTGCTGCCGGTTTATCCAAGATCACTTTTTTCATCGTACCCGCTTCCTTTCGAGAGTTTACGTATTGGTCAACCACGACGCGCGTTTTTTCCTGAATCAGCTTTCTTCGAGAACGGGACAGGATCTGATAGACATTGCCCTGGGAGATCTGGAATAGCCGGGCTATCTCAGCAGGAGAGAGGTGATCGAAAAAATGCGACTCTACGATCTTACGCTCCCGGGCATTGAGACAGCTCAACAGATCCATGATGGTCTGGAGCAGCTCCCGGCGCATGAGGACGTCCTCAGGATTGGTGAGATTATCCGAGGCTTGTGACCAGGATCTGCCCAGCCTGCGCAAAATACTGTCCAGGTCTTCCCAATCGGTCGCTTCCACTTCCGATGCCTCACGCTGTATCCCGGTGAATACCTGCTCTCTTTTCTGTGGTCCTTTGGACAACCGCGTAAAGGCTTGATTGCGGACGATCCGGTGCAGCCAAGGCAAAAAACGGCGGCTGTCTGAGAGCTTACCCAGATGCAGGAAGGCGCGGATCAGGGCGTCCTGGACGATATCCTCTGCGAGAAAGGACTCCTGTGTGTACGAGCGCGCATACCCGTATACCTTTGCCCGATGACGCCTGACCAGCTCGCCAAACGCATCGCGGTCTCCAGTCTTTGCCCGTTCGACCAGGACTTCATCCTGTTCACCCTGATTTTCCTGTCTCGATCGCTGATTGAACATGGTTGTTTTCATTGCAAAAACTCCTCATCGGTAAGTTGACCTGAAACATAGACTCCTGAAGAGCAGGTTTCCTGACAAAATTGTAAAAAAATATGACCTCCCCTATAATGATACTGACATGATCGTGAGGAGGAAGAAAATGATGAAGCTGATTTCGGTGACAGGTGAACAGGTTCCTGCTAGCAAGGGTGGATCTCCTGCGGATACGTTTGACCGCTCGATTGCCACATGGGAAGTGGAAGGCAAACAAAAGACCACAACCGTCACGTATGTCCGTTACTTTGCCAAGGTATTGGCGGAGCAAGGCGTGTACGATCAGGAGGCACAGGGAGTTCCGGTCAGTCATCTGGTCGCCGTACTATACAAGGAAAAATACCCGCAAGCCACTGAAAGTCGTCATTATATCAATAATACAGCTGATTTTTTGGCTTTGTTTGCCGATTTTTCCCTCGCCGCCTTCAAAGAGCGCTACCCTGGTGCCGCTGGCTTAGCTCACGTATAAGAGCTGCGGGGAAGGGACGGAGGGAAAAGTCCAAAGATTCTGATGGACACCATGATGCAGTTTGCATAGCTCCCGGAATTTGAACATCTTGGAAGGCGAAGAGGGGGAAGCTGATTGATTGAGGTTCGAAAGGTAAGTAAAACGTTTGGAGCTTTTACGGCCCTGGAGGACGTTTCGTTTCGCGTGGAGGCTGGAGAGGTATACGGACTTTTGGGTGAGAATGGCGCCGGCAAGACGACGATGATGCGGATGATGGCGACGATCCTGAAGCCGACAGAGGGCGAAATCGAGGTGGCGGGCTATTCGGTCCGCATAGAGCCCGATGAAGTGCGCCGCCGGATTGGGATCTTGTTCGGCGGGGACGTGGGCTTGTACAGCCGATTGACGGCGAGAGAGAATATCGCATATTTCGGGAGCATGTACGGCATGGAGAAGCAAGCGATTGGGGAGCGGATCGAGCGGCTCAGCCAGATGTTTGAAATGGGAGCTTTTCTCGACAGGCGCGTTGGTCCCTTTTCTCGAGGGATGAAGCAAAAAGTGGCGATTGCCCGTACGCTTGTGCATGATCCTGATGTCATTTTGCTGGATGAACCGACGACAGGTCTGGATGTTACGGCCGCCAATATCTTTCGCCGGGTGATCGGCAGGCTTCAGGAGGAGGGGAAAACGATTCTCTTTTCCAGCCACAACATGGGGGAGATCGACAAGCTGTGCAAACGGATTGCCTTGATACACAAAGGCAGGCTCCAGTTTGCCGGAGCCTTGGAGCAGCTGCGCGCGCAATACGGAAAAGAGGACCTGGATGAGCTGTTCATGACGGTCGTGGAAGGGAGCGGTCGCTGATGCGCAATACGATCATCTGGGCCGTCTTTCAAAAAGAGATGCGGGATTTGTTCCGGGATCACAAGACGTGGCTCGGGACGTTTCTGATTCCGCTCGTGCTCGTGCCATTTGTCTTTTTCCTGATGGGCTCCTCCTACAGCAGTCAGGAGCAGGAGGCACGCGCCCACGTTCCGATTGCCGTCTACGGTTCTTCCGACTTGCTGAAACAGCTGGAAGCCATTCCTGGTGTCAGCTTTCATCAGCCAAGTGATCCCAATCAAGCCCTGCAAGCAGGTCAGCTGCGGGCCATCGTCAGGATTCCGGATCGCTTTGATGAGCGTTTGGAGGCAGGAGGTACGGCACAGCTGCACGTCGAATACGACAGTACCAATCAGAAGTCCGTTTACGCACGAGATGTGATTGAGGAGCGAGTCATGGCGTACAGCAAGCAAATCGCTGCTGAGCGTCTACAAGCGGCAGGGCTTTCTGAGACAGCTATCGAGCCGATCGAGGCTGTCTACGAGCAAGTCGCATCAGAGGAAAAGCGTTCGGGCGGCATGCTGGCAGGTATCATTCCGTTGATGCTGGTGGTGTCGCTAGCTTCCGGGGGGATCGCCGTAGCGAATGATCTGATTGCTGGGGAGAGAGAGCGTGGTACATTGGAAGCGTTGATGAGCGCCCCGATTCCTGCGAACCAGCTGCTGACGGCAAAGCTTCTTACGGTGATGATCATGAGCTGCACGAGTGCTACCGCTTCCCTGGTGTCCCTGACATTGATCCTTCACTTCGGACCGATTGCCTCTCAGGGTTTTGCGTTATCCCTTTTCACTCCTGTGACCTTGCTGGTGCTGATCCTGACTCTTTTGCTGCTTGCCGCTTTCTTTGCAGGGCTGGAGCTGATGCTGAGCATGAAGGCCAAGTCCGTGAAGGAAGGTCAGACCTACATGAGTGCGGTCATTTTTCTGGCGATGATCCCTTCGTATATGCTGATGCCGATCCATCCGGTGGATATTCCGCAGCATTACTACATGATCCCTGTATTCAACGGTGTATCGCTGGCCAAGGAAGTGTTTTACGGGAAAATCGACCCGATGCATGGGGTGATCGGATTGGGCACTTCCCTGTTGTATGTGGTTCTCATCATTGCCTGGACAGCGAGGTTGTTTCGCCGTGAAGGTGTGGTCGTCAAGCCCTGATCGGATGGTTTGATTATAGGGAAAGCTGGTGAGTGGTCTTGAATCCGCTCTATTTAGGGGTCATTTATGTCATCGTCTCTGCAGTCGGTTTTGGAGTCATGTCTATTTTTGCGGTCTATGCCTATGGAGCGGGCGCTTCCGTCTCCAGCTTGCTCTTCCTGCGTTTTTTGCTGGCTGCTGTCCTCTTTTTTGGACTGATGCTCCTGCGACGCGAATCGCTTGGCATCAACAAAAAGCAGCTGCTGTCCCTGATTTTGCTGGGAGGAGTGCTCTATACCCTGCAATCGCTCAGCTTTTTTTCGGCTGTCCAATACATCCCGACATCGTTGGCAGGGCTTGTACTTTACACCTTCCCCGTCTTCGTGGCGATCCTGAGCTTCTTCGTGGACAAGGAAGTGCTCCGTCTCAAGACCGTGGCGGCCATGCTTCTCTCTTTGCTGGGTCTGGGGCTGGTACTCGGGCTTTCCTTCGGTGGTATTCAACCGCTCGGTGTCGTGCTTGCTTTTGCTGCCGCACTTTTTTACTCGGTCTATATCGTGGTGGGCAATCGCGTAGGCAAAGGTCTTTCGCCGTATGTGACCTCCGGCTATATTGCGCTGTTTGCGTCCTGCTCCAGCTTAGTAGTGGCACAAGTGGATGGAGGCGTCGACCTTTCCTTTTTGGCGCAAGGCTGGTGGGCATTGGCGGGCATTGTTGTCTTTTCGACAGTCATGGCGATTAGCTGTTTTTTTCGCGGTCTGCAGCTGATCGGCTCGACCAAGGCTTCTGTCATCAGCATGGTGGAGCCTGTCGTGACGATCCTCTTTTCGGCTGTCTTGTTTGGCGAGCTGCTTGGCGGTTTGCAGTGGATTGGTGCCTGTGCCGTCATCGTGGGCGCTGTCCTGATTGTATTAGGCAAGCAGGAGACGCAGGAAAAACCGCTTGAGACTCAATATGAAACAGTGACTGTTCGGGGAGAATAATGAATGGAGGAATCGAACGCAAAAACCTCATTCATAGCAGAATGCACTGCACGCTAATTATTAGACCTTCCTAATAGTTGGGGTGCAGTTTTTTGTATGTGGCAAGAGTTCAATACAATACAGCAGTTTAGTATCAATAATTTCAAACAGATTGTTCGGGATTTTCAATTTTACTAATGGATTTTGGCCATTTATGATACTTCTATGGAAATCACCTTGGCTTGGACCGAAGGGGTTGTATGGGTAGAGACAGCATGATTTCGACGAAATAAGCTCTGGATTTCTTGCCTTGATTCAGAACCGCTACTTTTGAAAGAATCAGCTTTGATGGAAAGCTGTATCTCGCGGAGGATATTCATCACATGGCTCTGGTTAGCTTGCATGATGAATTTGCAACTGTGATAGATACGAATGGAGTTTTACAATTGCTAGAAGGGTAATCAGAGCTAATAAAGCGAGGAATGGGGAGGGGATTTTTCGTCTTGGCTGGTTGGAAAAGAAGGAATGATGGATGATTTCCTATTTTGGTATAATAAAAGTCAAAGCGCTGCTGTCCGGCATGAGATCACCGTGACAGAGCGCTTTTCTCGTTTATTTGTCCATTTGAGAGCGGATCAACCAACCGGCACCGTAGACTCCCGCGTCGTTACCCAGGCTGGCAGGGACGATTTGCGTAGATTCGACCACATAGGGAAACGGGATGAAACGGCTGAAGGCATCACGGATGCGGGTAAAGAGGAACTCACCTGCATGGGCGACGCCGCCACCGATGACGACCCTGGCTGGATTGAGCACCATACCGAGGTGAGAGAGGGCAAGCCCAAGGTACATGGCGGCCTGATCGACGATGACGAGTGCAGCAGTATCCCCAGCCTTGGCGGCATCCAGGACGTCCTTTGCCTGAATTTCACCTTGTGAATCCAGGATGTGTGCCAGCATCGGGCTTGCTCCGTTCAAGGCAGCCAGGCGACCTTCACGAATCAGGGCGGTGGCAGAGGAATACGTCTCCAGGCAGCCTGTTTTGCCGCAGTTGCACAAGGAACCGCTGTTGGGCGTCATCGTGATGTGACCGATTTCTCCCCCTACACCATTGATCCCGTGTACGACCTGACCGTGCAGAATAACGCCGCCGCCGATACCCGTGCCGATGGTCAAGAGGATCAGGTCCTTAGCGCCTTGACCGGAGCCCTGCCACATTTCGCCCAGTGCTGCGGTATTGGCATCGTTGTCCACTTCGACCAAGAGACCTGTGAGCGCTTCCAGCTTGGCTTTTAGCGGAACGGGCGATCTCCAATGCAGATTGACGGCTTGCTGGACGATGCCTGGTTTGGGATCGATGGGCCCTGGTACTCCGACCCCGATCCCGCCAGCCTGTTCAAGGGAAAAACCGTGCTGCTGCAAGAGGCTGCGCGTCATGTCGGCCGTTTTTTGCAGGATGCCGTCTTCTCCGGAAGTGAGAGGAGTAGGCTCCTGTGTCTTGGCTACAAGCTCCCCATCCGGTGTGATCAGAGCGATTTTAATCGCAGTTCCCCCTATGTCTACTCCCACGATGATTGGTTTCACAGCTCTCCCTCCCAGCTTTTGGAACATCATCTTTATTATCTTATCACGCGTCACCTAGCATAGCGATTCCCAAAATTGGCTATACAGGATATGATGAGAAGAGAGTATACCCGTGAGCTTATGGGAAGGAAGAAGGGATCTGCCTTGAAAAAAGCCAGATTAATCTACAATCCAAGCTCCGGCCGAGAGATTGTACGTCGGCGTTTGCCGGATATCCTGGATTTGATGGAGTCGGCCGGATACGAGACGTCATGTCATGCGACAAAAGGGAAAGATGACGCGACGAAGGAAGCGGCCCGCGCAGTGTCGCGTGGTTATGATTTGATTGTAGCTGCTGGTGGAGACGGTACCATTTATGAAGTAGTGAACGGAATGGCTGGGCAAAAAGCACGCCCGTCCTTAGGGATCATCCCTTGTGGAACGACCAATGACTTGGCCAGAGCGATTGGCATCCCGAAGTCCATCAGCCGTTCTTGTGAAGTGATCAAGCAGGGGAAGAAAAAGCGTATTGACCTGGGCAGGATCAATGATCGGTATTTCATCAATATTGCAGGCGGGGGGTCTCTGACCAATCTCACCTACGAAGTCCCAAGCAAGCTGAAAACCATGATGGGTCAGATCGCCTACTACGTCAAAGGACTGGAAAAGCTGCCTTCGCTGCACCCAATCCGGGTCAAGATGGAGAATCGCAAGGAAGTGCTGCTGGACGAGGAGATCATGATCTTTTTAGTCGCAAACAGTCATTCTGTCGGCGGCTTCGAAAAGCTCGCGCCCAATGCCGATTTGTCAGATGGAAAGCTGGATGTTATTGTGGTGAAAAAGGCGAACATCGCCGAATTTATTCGTATCGCGACCCAAGCGGTGCGTGGAGAGCACCTCAAGGATCCGCTTGTGAAATACTTCCAGACCGATTACCTCAAGGCTACCTCTTATGGCGGGGAGCTGGTTCAGATCAATCTGGACGGAGAATTGGGTGGACAGCTGCCATGCGTCATCGAGGCGTTGCCAGGGCACATCGAGATGTTTGTCCCATAGGACTTGAGAACAAAGGGGATGCCATCAACTGCATCCCTGTATACATAGCAATCCGGATATTAAAGGAGAAAAGATCGTGGCAAAGACAACAAAGAAGCGGAGAGGACCGCAACCGACAGCTAAAGCAGAGCTGGATGTACCTGTACGCGTCGGACAAACCGTGGAAGTGGAGATGACCGGGCTCAATCATGAGGGAGCGGGCGTCGGCCGCATCGAGGGCTATACGCTGTTCGTGGCAGGCGCCTTGGCTGGGGAGCGAGTGCGCGCGCGGGTAGAGCATGTCAAAAAGAACTTTGGCTTTGCCAGGCTGGTAGAGGTCGCCCGGGCCAGCGCTCATCGGGCGATGCCGCCCTGTCCCTTATACGATCGCTGCGGAGGCTGTTCGCTGCAGCACCTGAATTATGAGGAGCAGCTTCGTCACAAGCAGCAGATCGTTCGGGACAACCTGCGGCGGATCGGAGGCTTTCAGGTGGAGGGAGAAGGGGCGATTACCGTACTCCCGACACTGGGCATGAGCGAGCCGTGGCGCTACCGCAACAAGGCACAGGTGCCGATCGGGGAAGAGAATGGCGCCCTGGTAGGCGGCTTTTATGCGGAAAAATCGCATTCCATCATCGATATGAGCGAATGCCTGATCCAGCATCAGGCCAACGACGAGGCTGTCAACGTCGTAAAGAAGCTCGCGACAGAATTGAATATCCGGGCGTATGATGAGCTGCACCATACTGGACTTTTGCGTCACGTAGTCGTCAAGGTAGGCGTGAAGACAGGCGAAGTCATGGTGGTGCTGGTGACGACCGAGGAATCGATTCCCCAGCGGGATCGCCTCATCGCAGCGATTCGGGAACAGCTTGCTGGCGTGACCAGTATCGTGCAGAACATCAATCCGGATAAGACCAACGTCATTTTTGGCAAGAAGACCGTCACTCTGTGGGGCAGTGATGTCATTTACGACTACATCGGCCCGATCAAATTCGCGATATCGGCCCGTTCGTTCTACCAGGTGAACCCGACGCAGACCGAGGTTTTGTACAACAAGACCTTGGAGTATGCAGGTGCGACCGGAACCGAGACGGTCATCGATGCGTATTGCGGAATCGGGACCATCTCGCTTTTTTTGGCCCAGAAGTCGCGTCATGTCTACGGCGTGGAGATCGTGCCGGAAGCCATCGCGGACGCCAATCGCAATGCTAAGCTGAATGGCGTGGAGAATGTGACGTTTGAGACAGGCCCTGCTGAGGTGGTCATTCCGGCTTGGAAAGAGAAAGGGATACGAGCGGATGTCATCGTGGTCGATCCGCCGCGCAAGGGCTGTGACGAGGCGTTGCTCGCGACGATTCTGGAGATGCAGCCTGAGCGTGTGGTGTATGTGTCCTGTAACCCATCCACGCTGGCGAGGGATTTGAAGATGCTGGCTGAGCTGTATGAGGTGAAGGAAGTGCAGCCGGTGGATATGTTTCCGCATACGGGGCACGTGGAGTGCGTAATATTGATGGAATGGAGGGGCGAGCCTAAATAGGCTACGCCCCCTTTTTAAGTGGGTTTTGGAAGTTATAACTGATTTCACCGACTATTTGCTGTAGCCATTTCGACTATTTCCAGTATGGTCACCGTCGGAACTATGTTTGCTGTAGCCTAAGTGATCATCCATTTCAGCTTCAAAAACTTGTTGGAGCTCTCTTATTACCTGTCCCGATTAACAACATAGTCCAATAAATGCTTCAGGAATGGGGTTTTTAAAGACATCTCCTTCAACGCTTCCATCGCGCAGCAGTAGTGCTCCCACATCTCTTTCCTGGCATCTTTCTGACCAAGAACTGTTACAAAAGTCGAGCTGTTGTTTTCAACATCCTGGAGAGTGGGTTTACCGAGTAAAAGCCGATCTCCTTCCACATCAAGCAAATCATCCTTAATCTGAAATACAATCCCCGCATGATAGGCATATTTCTTTAAAGCAGCAATTTCCAACGCCTCAGCCTGAGCAAGAATGGCAGGCATAACGAGAGAAGCCTCAAATGCAATTCCGGTTTTGTAGTAGCATATCCGTTTCAATTGCTCCAGTGTTAATTCTTGACCTTTGGATTGCAAATCCATCGCTTGCCCCATACACATCTCTCCCGCTTTTTGGGACGAATACTGCATCATGGCAAGTACGGCTTTTGCATCGAATCCGTTTAGAGACGATTGTTCTTCAACCGACTTCATGAACAGAAACAGACCTGTTAATTCCGCAGTAGAGGAATTATGAACCATATGCAAGGTTGGACGCCCTCTACGGGTAGAGGAATTATCTTGCGATGGGAGATCGTCGAAGATCAAAGATGCGGTATGCATATATTCCAATGATCTTAGAAGTGGTACGATCTCCGGAAATGGCAATCCGTATTCGTTAACGCCCATGACCCAAGTCATGATGGGCCGTAGTCGTTTGCCATCTCCTTCGAGACTGTAATTTGCAGCATCGATCAGCGAATCCTTCATCGGGGGAATTCCGTCATGTTTGGCAATCTGCAATTGGTTGTTGATCTGTTCGCGGACCGTTTTGACTGTCTCGATAAAATACTCTTTTTCTTTCCGCTTGTTTTTTAGAGCGGTCACCATCTGATCCCTAAGCAGTTTATCGAAAAAATCCACATTGTCCGCTTCTCTAACCATTAGTTGGATGAGACGATTGAATTCCGGATCACCAGGAGCAAATACCTCCATCAATTCGTTATACTTTTCAATTCCGATGCGTTGTTTGCAACGTTTTAAACCGTTGATGGCACGATCCAGTATCACCTCAAGCGTTTTGGGATCGGAGTGATACACATGATGGATCAGATGGGAGATGACGGCCCAATATAATTCAAAAGGATTGATCAAATCCGAACGCTGATCCCGGTATTTTAAATAATAGGTATAGGGGGTTACCGCCCCTTCTCTCATATCGTCAAAAATATCCGCAAAATCATCTGCCAGCTGGTTGTAGATGCCATAATAAAATACTCGATGATCAAATCCCTCATCTACAGGAGCGCTAATGACGGAACGGACAATCAAGCGGGCAGAAGAGGATTTTAAGATAACGGGTAAATAAAGTTCTTCGTTGGTGTAATTCGCATTCGAAAGGTCCTTTATTCGGTCCAGATGCTGAGAATGAAAAAACACATACGACTGCTCGAAAAAGGGCTGCTGCGTATCCGATCGCTGTTGGCACTTCATATACTCAAAGGCTTCCCGGAGCTCCGAGTGTATATAATGAATCAAATCCCTGTTATCTCCGTTCCACTCTCCCAATTCCGGCACAGATCCGGTCAGAAGCGCGGTGCGTATCATACGAGAATACTTTTCTTTCTCTTGATCATTTAAGATCTCGGAATCGAGAAGATCGTCAATAAAAGGATAGGTCAGACCATAGGAGTAACCTAGCCTGATAGCTTCATCGAGTCTCCTCGTACGTTCCACAGGCAATATCTCATCGCCCATCTCTTCTATCGCATGCAGAATAACCCCGCCAATGATTTTGATCAGTTTGCGCTGGGCGTGCTCTGCGTTCATATCGTCCGGAATATGGGAGGATACAGCCTTTAGTTTTTCTATCAACCAAATCGCTGCGTTTTCTACGCCCTCCTTCTGGGCCCACCGATAAAAACCGGCCAGACTCAAATAGTCGGGTTGGTCTCCCCGTTTGGTAGCGGTGGATTGAATCAAGTAATTTTTGATGTCGGTAACTAGGCGCCGAATCCTTTTCTGTGTTACTGGGGAATCCAGAGCTTTACCCAAATCCCTCATAAAAATATAGGACACGCTTCGATCAAGGTAATCATCCAATTGACCGGTAACATTCAGCCAGTCGAGGTATCTATAATAATCCTGTGTATCCGGTTTTCTTTTTACCCGTGAAAAAAAGGAAAGCCATGATTTATGATGAATGTGGTTACTCTGCCACAATTGAAAATCCTTTGTTAGAGTAGGCACATAGGTCTTTTCCATAACCTGCTCATACAGCGATGCAAAATACTGAGCTGCCTTCTGCTCGGCCAGCCGGTACCACGAGTCGGCATGCTCTGTAAATGCCTCATTCTCTGTAAATTTACCATTCATAGGATAGATTACCTCAAAACTGTATATTTTCGTTAAATATTCTGAAAGAGCATTTCTCCAAGGACGGGAACGAATTTAAATTCATGCCGCATCAAATTCGCAGGATCATGTTCATACACTTTTATACGCGAAAGAGTCTTTTTGGTTTCGTAATCGTTAGAGGATCACATGAAGCCAGGGTTCGTAATTTCTTCAGCCTATGGATAGAGTGCTAAAGGGTCGGTTAGCAATAAGCAAAAATGGTTAACGTTGACTGTGGTATTAAATAATTATATTGCAGATTGTGACAGTAGAGTTCAAATGAAGGAACAATTAGAAGTCAAGTAATTCAATTGCAGTTCGGAGTAGTACATTCGAATGAATGGTTCAACGCATACTAGTCTTTACTAAATGAAAGAGAGTACCGCTTTTAGAAGTACTCTCTTTCTTCAAACATAGAATCACGATTTGTAGTACATATTTTAAAGGATTCTATTTCGCGTTCACATCTGGCTGATGAATACCAAAAATATTGCCTTCGGTATCCATATAATATCCTTGCCACGCCATTCCAGGCAGAGCATGCTTTGGATGGGCGACCTTGCCTCCATTTTTTAGGATTTTTGCTTCAGTTGAATCGTAATCTGCCACTCCCATTGTACAGGCATAGCCATTCAAAGCCTGGCCAGTTTCTGGGGAAGCACCCTGACGTTGCATCAAAGCTCCGTTAATTCCAGGCTCGTTTGCATTACCGGTAACAGCTCCAAAATAGGGCATACCAGCATAATCGCTCCAATCCTCAAACGCCCACCCAAATACTTCTCCATAAAACGTTTTAGCGCGTTCCATGTCAATTTTACTTATGCTACCCATGTGAATCACTAGGTAATTACAAACTCGAAAGGAGAAAGGAACATGCCAAAGAGTGATAGCAACTCTATAAAGGAGTTATTGCCGGAGCAACGTGAAGAACTACTCCAAACATTGAAAGCCCGTTTTGAGAAAAACATGAATCGCCATCTAGGTCTTGAATGGGCAAACATCCAAGCAAAGCTCGAAGCGCATACCGAAAAACTGTGGTCGCTCCATGAAATGGAGAGAACGGGCGGTGAACCGGATGTAGTTGATTATGACGTTCAGACAGGCGAGTACATTTTTTACGATTGCTCAGCGGAAAGTCCCAAAGGGCGTAGAAGTGTTTGCTACGATCGTGAAGCGCTGGAGTCAAGGAAAGAACATAAACCACAGAATAATGCGATTGAAATGGCAGCTGCCATAGACATTGAGCTGTTAACAGAAGAACAATACCGGGAGCTACAGAAGCTTGGAAATTTCGATTTGAAAACTTCGAGCTGGGTGAAAACACCTGCTAGTATTCGAAAACTCGGCGGGGCGATCTTTTGTGATCGTCGCTACGACACTGTCTTCGTATACCACAATGGAGCTGAATCCTACTATGCCGCTAGAGGGTTCCGCGGCTCGCTAAGGGTCTAAATTTTGGCGGGTAGTAGGAAGTATCGCGACGTGTTGCTCTTTGAAGTTTCTATTTTCCTATACGTTAAAAAACTGCACCCCAATTGTTAGTCTTGCCTAACATTGGGGTGCACTTCATATGATAGCCTCCTCATCCAAATCTACATCATTGATGATTCCCCCTTTTTTCGTTAGGGGCAGTGTAATGATTGGGCTGTTTTTCGTCCATAGAATTAAAAAGTATTATATACATTTTCACATTCTTTCGCGGTCGGCTCATAAAAACAGTGAAGCTTGTATCGTCCTACGTGCGGCTGATTATACCAGGTCGGCGGACATGGCTGGGGAGCTGCGGCCGTTCCCGGACGAAAATACCAGAGGGAGAATTTGGCCGGCCAATACCGTTCCCCATTCACGGCCCGTCGCGCCAGACGTCGTTCTCTATCTCTAGCCCTTTGGTAGTACATACCATGCTGCAAAGCTTCAAACGCATGCGGCTGGTTGATCATTTGGGGAATTGTCCGGATTCCTTTAAAATCGGAGCAATTCGCTCTTATTCGGTTAATTCCAACATTTCCAACAAGGAGCATTCCCATTTCACCTTCACCTTCAGCTTCGGCTCGAAGCAACCTTGCCAACATGTCAATATCACTGCTCCTGGCTTTTACGACGGCCATCGGCTCACCTCTTTAGATTGTTTTAGGCATATTATATTGTTGATGAAACGGATATGTTACGTTATCAAAGGTTAGTGTATTCAGTTATGGAGATCCGGTACCGGAACAAATCATTCTGCTCTCAGCTTTTTCGTTGGTTATGGCGACATTAAACGGGGAAAAAGACGAAGCCAAGTTGAGCGGGATAGTTAATAAGTTATTTGAACGATCTTTCTTACGGGGGTGAAACGAATACTGTTGCCCCAAGGGTTCACAGCCTTTTTTTATCAATGAACACTCACAAATATTTGGAAAAATCGGAAAACAAATGATAGAATGATACAAATGGAAATAATATTCTGATTTTTAATGTTATCCCTATGCATGTATCTCAAGTTAGGAATGATCTAGGTTCACGCACAAGTTTGTCAGTCCTTTTTTACCAGTAGATAAGGGGGAAAGCACATGATCAATCAGCGTAATCTTTTTTTAATCATTCTATCTTTGGCTCTAATGATTCTTACTGCCTGTAGTTCTAAAACGGTCAGTCAGACTGGACAATCGGGCGACCAATCGCTTGACCGCATAAAATCAGCCGGGGTGATCAACGTCGGGATTGAAGGCGCATACCCACCGTTCAACTATTACAACGATAAAAACGAGCTTGTTGGCTTTGACGTAGACATCGCCAATGCGATCGGTGACAAGCTGGGTGTCAAAGTAAACTTTGTTGTTACACCGTGGGATGCCATCATCGCAGGCTTATTATCAGAGAAATACGACACCATTGTCTCCAGCATGGGGATTACAGAAGAACGCATGCAAAAGGTGGATTTCTCCAAACCTTACTACCATACAGGTGCGCAATTATTCGTTCCAAACGATTCTCCTATCACGGATCCGACCAAAATCGAAGGATTAAAAATCGGTGCCTCAATCGGTACCACATTTGAATCAAAAGCAAAAGAATTAAAGGTAGACTTAGTCACTTACAAAAATGACATGCTAACCTTCCAAGATTTGGTGAATAACCGCATTCAGGGTGTCATTACAGATAAGGCAGTAGGTTCATCCGTTATCAAGGAAAAGAGTTACCCCTTTAAGGCAATAGGTGGACTGCTATATGAAGAAGAAGCAGCGTTCACGTTGCGTAAAGAAAATAACGCGCTGAAAGATGCATTAAACAAAGCACTGGAAGAAATTCAAAGTGATGGAACCTATGAAAAAATCAGCAAAACCTGGTTCGGTAACGATATCCGGTAGGAAAGGATTGTACCTGCATGCTTGATTTTTCCCTGGTCTCCGATTTTATTGGATTTCTGCTTGAAGCATCAGTGGTGACGATAGAGCTATCCCTCTTTGCGATCGTATTAGGTTTAATTCTTGGGCTCATAGCAGCATTGATGAAAATATCGAATATCAAGCCGCTCATGTGGTTGGCGGATTTCTACATCTGGGTGATTCGCGGAACACCCATTCTTGTACAAATCTTTCTGGTCTACTACGGATTGCCTCAGGTTGGAATTGAATTGGGTGCATTCTCATCCTCTGTCATCGCGTTGGGAGTGAATGCAGGTGCGTATATCGCGGAAATATATCGCGGTGGCATCATGTCCGTTCCGAAAGGTCAGACGGAAGCAGCCGAGTCGCTTGGGATGACCTATACCACCATCATGCGCAGGATTGTCTTGCCTCAGGCGTTTCGAGTCAGCATTCCAGCCTTGGGCAACCAAGCGATATCTATGTTAAAGGATTCATCGATTGCCTCTCTTGTCACGGTGTCTGAGTTGATGATGGTGTCTCAACGTTTTGCAGCGACCAACTATGCGTTTATTGAATTTTATATCACGGCAGCAGCTCTGTATTTGCTCATGACGACATTTCTTTCTTATTTCCTGAAAAAGTTAGAATTCCGCATGTCGCAAAGCGAGCGTTAGGAGGAAGCGAAAACAATGAGCAACCGTGCCGTAGAAGCAAAGCGTGACAATAATCAGTCAATCATTGTGGTGAAAGATCTTCACAAAAGCTTTGGTAACCTGGAAGTGTTAAAAGGAATTGATCTCATCGTCAATCGAGGCGAAGTAGTCTCGTTGATTGGCGCCAGCGGTTCAGGTAAAAGCACGCTGCTTCGTTGCTTGAACCGATTGGAAACGATCAGTGGTGGCGCCATTACCATCGATGGCATTCCACTAAATGAGTCCTTGAAACATGTGAGCCAATTTCGGCGTGAAGTGGGGATGGTCTTTCAGCAGTTCAATCTCTTTCCCCATATGACTGTTCTGGAGAATGTGATGGAAGCGCCTATTCAGGTAAACAAAGTGACCAAAGACGAGGCAAGGAAGATTGCGGTCAACCTGTTGGAGAAAGTAGGGTTGTCAGAAAAGCAAGACGTGTATCCGCGAAAGCTGTCAGGCGGTCAACAACAACGCGTGGCTATTGCAAGAGCGCTTGCCATGAACCCAAAAATCATGTTGTTCGACGAGCCGACCTCGGCACTTGACCCGGAGTTGGTGGGCGAAGTGCTCCAGGTCATGAAGCAGTTGGCCAAGGAAGGGATGACGATGGTTGTAGTGACCCACGAGATGCAGTTTGCTCGCGAAGTAGCCGATCGGGTGATTTTTATGCATAATGGGCTTATAGAGGAACAAGGAAATCCGCAAGAGGTTTTGGTCAATCCCAATAGCGAGCGCTTGAAATCGTTTTTGCGGATGATCAAATAAGAGAAAAACGCTCCACTTCGGTAGATGGCTAGGTCACACTTGCCAATATACCAGAAGTGGGCGTTTTTTTAGGACAGGCTCCTACAGGCTCAGAACCAGCTTATTATGTACGGCTCGAGAGACACACGTCATCATCACATCCTGCGCCGCTCGCTCTTTCTCCGATAAGACCGAGTCATAATGAGCGACCTCGCCAGACAAGACTTCCACGGCGCAGGTGCCGCATCGACCGACACGGCAGGAGTAAGGAGATTTGATGCCTGCGGCCAGCAGTGCCGCTAGCAGGCTTTGGTCGCTTCCAACCGAAATCGTCCGCTTGCTTTGCCAAAGCTCCACGAGAAAGGGTTCACGCAGCATGGGGGCGGGTGGCGCAAATAATTCAAAGTGAATGCTTTGCTGAGGGTACCCATAGCTCCTCGCTGCTTCCTGAAACTGATTCACCATGGTCTCAGGGCCGCAAAAATAGACGTGCGTACCTATTCTCTGCTGGCGCATACCATCCGGTCTCATCCGGGATGAATCCGGGTCAGCAGAAAGGTATAAGTGACAGGAATCCCTGTAGGTTTTCTGCAAGGTTTCATAAAAGGCGCACATCTCCCGGGACTTGGCTGCATAATGCAGCTCAAAGCTTCGTCCCTGGGCGACCAGCTCCGCCATCATCGAAAGGAAGGGGGTAATGCCGATTCCTGCCGCGTAAAAAACGTGATGCTTCGCACGGAAGCTGAGCGAGAAATGATTTTTGGGGTAGCTGATGAAAAGCTCGGTCCCTTCTGAGACCTGATGATGCCAGTAAGCAGATCCTCCTTGCGATTGTGCATGGAGTTGAACCGCGATCTCATAATGATCCGTAATGGCGGGTGCCTGGACCAAGGAGTAATGTCGTTCCAACGTTCCCGCAGCCGTATTCAGAAAGGTGGTTACATGAGAGCCCGCACTGAAAGCAGGCAAGTCTGCACCTTCTTTGGATACGAGAACAAATCGCTTCACGGAAGGCGTTTCTTGAATGATTTGTTTGACGAACACGTGGATTTTCGGTTGCATGACAGTCATCCCATTCTATCTGATTTCGAAATACGATCCCAAAGGGGGAATGAGCCAATTGGTACGGTAAGTGGAATTATCGAATGGAGGTGTAACCAAGGAATGCTTGCAAGCGCTTGGAATAATGCTCGGACACGCTTAGCTCCTCTCCGCAAAAATGGCACGAAATGACCGTCTCGTCTTCCGTTTGGTTCATCTTTTGACAGGCAGAGCAAAAAACCTGCCTGGTGTGCGGCCCCAGACCGTGACATTCCATCTCTTGTTCGGAAAATCCGGCGTCCTCTGCCAGTTGCCTCAAAGGCTCCAAAAGAGGCCATGAAACAAGCAAATAGAGATAGGTACCGATCCATTGGCGAAAGAGCAATGCGGTCAATTCAGACCGATGCAAGCTTTCCAACGTGACAGGATGGACTTCCACTGGGAGGCTGCTTGCCGCAAGCTCGTTTCTGAGATCATGAGAAGCAGACTCACCTGTCTCATCCATCAAGAGCAGGTATCGCTGTTTTTGCATGCTTTACCCCCTCTCTTTTTGCAGCTCATATTCCAAATACTGAATGACTTGTTGCTTGTACAGCTTCATCCCTTTATATTCTGCAATAAACGCGGGCAGCTCTACCAGAACATGGTACAGCTGTTCCAGATAGGCCCGGTTTTGCGCCAGTTCATGTAAGGTGATCAAGTAGCTGTGGATCGTAAAGAGAACAGCGTGGCTTCGTGGCAAACGGAAGAGCTTTTGTACCTCTACACGCAAGTACACCGTCTCTCCGGCATTTTCTGCTGTGACCTGTTTGCGCATTTGTCCCCACTGGTGAAAGGTTTCGAGGGAAGCATCCAGCCTTTTGCCTGCATTAAGCGACCAGTTTCTTCGGACCCAGGGTTGGCCAACCTCCAGCTTCATGATAAAGTTGCGAATTTTCTCATCTAGGTTCCCATTTGCGAATCCAGGAATCGGACTGTGAATCTCTACGAAATTCATCCCCAGATTGAATTCGAGCGACCAGTTGGCTGGAAAACAAAGCTGGCCTGCATCCAGAAATAAATCACCGTCTCGCTGTCCCATCAGAATCAAATCCTCCTGCACATGGCGGCCAACGAAATCGAGTGGCTCCCAGGGAAGCGTCGAAACATCTCCGAAGACGAATTGCTGCGTTTCATTGAGCTTGTGGTTGGAAAACGTCCAGGAATTTCCCTCTTTCGTTAAGGAAAAGTCCTCCGGATAGGTTTCATGCAGATGATGCAGCACAAGGCTTGCGATTTCCCATTGTGCAGGTATCGTATGGGGGAGTGACTGATAGCAGCGGTTGGGATGATTGGCTAGCAGCGACCGCTTGAGTGTCATTTCCTCCAGGTATTCCGGCGTAACCTCGATGGCAATCGGTGGATCGAGAAGCACCGAATTGTTGGAGTAGCGATACGTATCGCTATTGAAGGGGTAAGGAAATCGGGATAGTTGGTCGGACATGGAGTGGAGGGTACCTCCTTTCGTTTTCAGATTATTCTACCATTTTATTATAACGAAAGAATCCTCTTATTTGTACTCTCTGCGAAGAACCCTAATACAATTGTATGTTTCGTAAAATGTTTTTCTTGTGAATATGCTTTCCAAAACCTTCCGTTATTGACGGTTCTCCCGATAGATAGTATACTGATAAACAAATTTAATAAGACCTCACTTTCTACAGTGAGGTAGAGGCGCGATATTTAACAGTCCTTAGTGGAGTTCGAGAAAACGATGAGGCTAGGGAGAAGGAAATGTCGCCGAAGCTTGTAATATGCTCGGTATTACTTGCTGGGTCTGCAGTTAAGAGCTGCAGGACTGTCTCAATAAATTCCCCGATTTATTGAGTTGAGCTATCTCATTTGGGTTAAAGGGAGGTTTATGGGAAGACTATATAAATAGTGCGGCCAGAGACTTTCTCAGGTCGCTTTTTTGCGTTTTTCTCTAAGAATGTGTTGATCTTAGTAGCGTCATCCTACCATCATCAGAAAAATCAAAAGGAGAGAACAATCTTGAAAAAACTATCATCATTTCTCGCTATCTTTCTATCAGCTATGATCCTATTAACCGGGTGTGGGACAAGCTCGAGCAGCAGCCCAGCAGAGGGATCTGCGCCTGCAAGCAATTCGACCTTTAAGGTAGGTCTCGAAGCAGGGTATGCGCCATTCAACTGGACGCAAATGGACGATTCCAATGGTGCCGTAAAAATCGACGGCAGCTCCGAATTTGCGGGTGGCTACGATGTAGAAATCGCGAAGAGAATTGCGGAGAGCTTAGGTAAAGAGTTGGTCATCGTGAAAACAGAATGGGATGGTCTGGTTCCAGCTTTAACCTCTGGCAAAATCGATGCCATCATCGCAGGCATGTCTCCAACTGCTGAGCGTAAAGAGACCATTGATTTCTCCGACAATTACTACAAATCCAACCTCGTGATGGTTGTGAAAAAAGGCAGTAAATATGAAGGTGCGACTTCGATCCAAGATTTTAAAGGAGCAAAAGTAACGGCACAATTAAATACCTTCCACTATTCCGTGATTCCCCAAATTGAAGGTGTGGAACAGCAACCGGCACTGGACAACTTCCCTGCGATGCGCGTTGCTCTGGAATCTGGCGTAATTGATGGATACGTTTCTGAGCGTCCTGAAGCGGTGAGTGCGGCAGCAGCGAATCCGAACTTTGTGATGGTGGAATTCAAAGACGGCTTCCAGACCTCCGAAGATGATACGGCAATCGCGGTAGGTGTGCAAAAGGGCAGCGAATTGACTCAAAAGATCAATGAAGCACTGACTGGCATCTCTGAAGATGAGCGTACCCAGATTATGGATGAAGCTATCAAGAATCAGCCAGCAGCACAATAACAGAGTCGAGAAACCGGCTGCATGCACGTGCAGTCGGTTTTAACTGATCCTGAGAGCCTCCCAGGCAGACAGTAGCATAGAAAAGGAAGATGAATTGGAGGACAAACATGAGCTTCGAGTGGATTGTCAGAATACTTTCTGAAAACTGGCCCATGTTCCTGCGTGGAGCAGGGACCACACTGTATATCGCTTTGATCGGTACTATATTGGGGGCAGTGATCGGGCTATTGGCTGGGGTGATCCGCACGATTCCACTTCCGGAACGTGGAGCCAAACGAATCGGTCTGAAAGTGATAAATGCCCTATTCTCCACTTATATTGAATTTTTCCGGGGAACACCGATGATCGTGCAGGCGATGGTGATCTATTATGGTTCTGCTTTAGCCTTTGGCATGGATATCGATCGGTTGTTTGCCGCTGTCTTTATCGTGTCCATCAATACAGGAGCCTATATGGCAGAGATCGTTCGCGGCGGCATTGTTTCCGTTGATAAAGGCCAATACGAAGCCGCTCAAGCGATTGGGATGAACCATCTGCAAACGATGTTTCACGTTGTTTTGCCGCAGGTCATTCGCAATATCCTGCCAGCAACGGGGAATCAATTCGTCATCAATATCAAGGATACGTCCGTACTGAACGTGATTTCCGTAACGGAGCTGTATTTCACTACAAAATCGATCTCGGGGAACAACTTCCGGTATTTTGAAACGTTCTTTGTGGCTTGCGCGATTTACTTAATCATGACGGTGATCGTCTCCAGAGTACTTCGTTATCTGGAACGAAAGCTGGATGGACCAGAGAATTACACGATGACGGACAAGCAACTTGAAGCACGATAATGGGGGAAGGAGGAGTGATCATGGACACCATCATTGATATTCAGCATTTGAACAAGTCTTATGGAACCCATCAGGTACTCCGGGACATCAATTTTTCCGTGAACAAAGGGGAAGTCGTCACGATTATCGGATCCTCGGGGTCTGGGAAATCTACCCTTCTTCGCTGCATCAATCTCTTGGAAAAACCAAGTGGCGGTCAAATCATCTATCGTGGCGATAACATTTTGGACGAGAAGCATGATGTTTTTGCTTACCGCAGACATCTGGGTATGGTGTTTCAGCAGTTTAACCTGTTCAATAACCACAATGTCTTGAATAACTGCGTGGTGGGACAAGTAAAAGTGTTGAAGCGATCCAGGGAAGAGGCAGAGAAGGTAGCGATGAAGTATTTGCAGGTCGTCGGGATGGACAAATACATCAACGCCAAACCGAAACAGCTATCTGGCGGACAAAAGCAGCGGGTGGCTATTGCCAGGGCGCTGTCCATGGACCCGGATGTACTGCTGTTTGATGAACCAACGTCTGCGCTCGACCCGGAAATGGTCGGTGAAGTGCTGAAGGTCATGAAGGAGCTCGCCGGATCAGGTCTCACCATGCTGATTGTTACGCATGAGATGGAGTTTGCGAAGGATGTCTCTGATCGTGTCGTGTTTATGGACAAAGGCGTCATTGCAGAAGAGGGAAGTCCAGATCAGATATTCAATCATCCGACGCAGGAGCGGACGAGGGAGTTCTTGGCGCGTACGTTGAAACACGCGTAGTGCTGAAAAGCAAATATACACATGCAAATGGATTCGCATTACGAGACCAGATTGCGAGTACGTCAGATAAACGCAGGATTTTGCGTGTGTCTGGCGTTTTTTTTGTGGCCATTTCGCTACAAAGAATCCAGCAAAATACGGATGCAGTCATTCGTACATACGGCGGTACCAGGCTTTGTGGACCGGTCATTCAACCGGATAAGCCCCGATTTGATATACTGTACGATTTGTGTTCGGCTCCAGCCTACAAGCTGCCCGGCAAGCAGCTTATCCATGCGATAGCGAATGTCAGCGTGTTCGATGAAGATCTTCACTTCCTTGATCCCGCTCGTCTGACAGTCTATGATGTTGATGGACTCTGGACCCGTCGTCTCGATGGGTAGCTCTTCTTCCAGCACACGGGCATGTTCCCGGAACGACTTGTATATGGCCAGTTTTTTGTTCCACGTATGTCCTCTCACATTTGTAGATGAAGAAGCGGTATACGTTTTTTTCGTTAGAATTGTGACGACGAATGTCTGTATCCGTAAGCAGCGTCCAATAAAGCTCGATGGTATGCATGTCCTTCACCTCACGAGAAGATAAAGGAACGCGAAGGCCTATTTGAATGTATTGCAGGGTGAACCAAGAAGAAGACTCACCCAAAGGGCGAATCTCCGGAGCGAATCTCCGGGTCTTTTTCTGCTTGTCGCTTGATCTCAAGTAAAGTTCCGGCGGATCGTTTCCAAAAAAGTCTGGACCGCAGGAGCCATATACCGATTTTTCATATACGCCAAATAAATGGTTCGATCCAATGCAGGGGAAGCAATCGTTTTTCGAACAATGGAAGCATCGGTCAATTCAGACACATAATTTTCGGGGATGATGGTAATTCCCAGATTTTCTCTCACTAATGTCAAAGCCGTTTCAAAACGCTCAATTTCAAATTTGATCCTCGGAGTCACGTGTTCGAGTGAAAAGGCGCGTAAAATATCTTCTCTGGTCTGAAACCCTTCCGTACTAATGATGAAGGGTTCACCTTCCAGTTCCACGAGTCGAATAGATTCCTTTTGTGCCAGTGGGTGATCGCTGTGCAGCACCAGGACTAATTTTTCATCGTATAAAGGGATGGACTCGATATCGTCTTCATGGATGGACTGGTTTGTAATGAGCAGGTGAGTTTGATACTTTCGGAGTGATTCCTTCACGGCTTTTCCGCTCAGCACTTCAATCAGCTTGATGTTTATGGAAGGAAAACGCCCCTGATACTCCCGGATTACTTTGGGAATCCAATGCTTCACAGACTCGATAATGCCAATGATCAGCTCTCCGCTGCCAATCTGCTTTACCTCTTCCATCTCTTTTTTCAACATGTTCATCTGAGAGAGAAGCAGTACGGATTTCTTGTATAAAATTTTACCAGCGTCAGTCAGTTCGACCTTTCTGGTATTTCTTTCTAGTAACGGTGAGCCGATCTCTTGTTCCAGATTTTTGATCGCATTGCTTAATGAGGGCTGCGAAATATGCAGTTTTTGTGCGGCTTTGGAGTAGCTCAACAGATCGGAGACCGTCACAAAATAATGCAATTGCTTGATGTCCAAGAGAATCACCCACCTTTATTTATAGCATGAAGCTATTAATTTATTTAAATTATATATTAGAATTAATAAATTTGTCAGTATATAATCAAAAAACAAAATCACCTTCAGAAGGTTCAGAAAGGATGAAAAAGTTGCCAACACAAGTTTCAGCTGATGTATGGACCGGTCGAACTGATCATACGGAAAGAAGAAGCAGCTTTCGTTATCATCAGATAGTAGAATCGATGGATTTGGCTCAATTGCAGACTTCCAAGGAGCAAATATGTGCCATTATCGGGTTTGAATGTGACGAAGGAGTGAGACGCAATCAAGGGAGACTCGGTGCAGCCAAAGCTCCGAACGCTATGAGGCAAGCGCTTGCAAGCCTTCCCTGGAAACAGTCAGAAGGAAAGCGTGTCCTCGATGTGGGGAATATTCGTTGTGAAAAGGAAGCACTCGAAGAAGCTCAAGAAGAGCTGGGTCAGGTAGTCTCGGATCTCCTTGCCAAATCGGTGACCCCGATCATTTTGGGCGGAGGGCATGAAACGCTGTACGGACATTACCTCGGCGTCCGAAAGCATATCGGCCAAGAGGCTTCACTAGGAATCATTAATATTGATGCTCACTTTGATTTGCGTTCTTACGAAGTGCAGCCTTCATCCGGAACGATGTTTAGGCAGATACTAGAAAACGATCAAAATAGCCGTTACTTTGTGCTTGGCATCCAGCGTTTCGGAAATACACAGGAACTGTTTGATAAAGCTGACGAGCTGGGTGTCCGTTATCTATACGAGGAAGAGATGACAGAAGCACCGGATGACATCACTTCTGCATTGATCGAATTCATCGAGAAGCATGATCACGTGATGCTCACGCTTTGCACAGATGTATTGAATGCCGCTTTTGCTCCAGGCGTCAGTGCTCCGTCGCCTTTTGGATTGACGCCAATGCTCGTCCGTTCCTTGATCCGCACTGTTACCGCTCAAAAGAAAACGCTTTCTTTTGATATATGCGAAGTAAATCCGGTACTAGATGAAAATGGAAGAACCGTAAAATTAGGTGCTTACTTGACGAATGAAGCCATCATGGGATTTCTAGGGGGAGACAACTATGACATTAGCACTTAATCAAGTCAATACGATTTTTCTTGCTGTAGCCTTGCTCGTATTGGGCACATATCTGGTCAAAAAAGCGGGATTTCTGCAAAGGTTTTGTATCCCGGCACCCGTAGTTGGTGGTTTGATATTTGCCATCCTCCTTTGATTGGAATGATGGCAGGGGCTGTCTCGAAGGTGGACACGGTGCAGCAACTGCGTTCGGACAAACCCTTGAAGATATGGGAATCCAATCCGCGCTGGCGATCGGGATTGCGGCAGCTACCTTTGGTCTCGTAGCAGGGGGCTTGGTTGGCGGACCGACTGTCAAATATTTGGTTTCCAAACACGATCTAAAACCGACTGAGACCGATGAAGTGGTATTGCTGATTACATTCTGTATGGCAGTGGGGACGTATTTAGGGGAGCTGTTCTCGACGGCTACAGGCTTTGTACTCCCTGGTTATGTAGGAGCCATGTTTGTCGCGGTGATCGCACGCAACATCGTAGATAAATTCAAGCCGGATGCCACCGACATGAAGAGCATCAACCTGATTAGTGACGTGACGCTTGGCATTTTCCTTTCTATGGCACTCATGAGTATTAAATTGTGGGAAGTAGCGGATCTTGCACTTCCAATGCTGGTTATTGTGTTTGTACAAGTCGTCTTTATCGTCCTGTTCGGCATTTTCGTGTTGTTCCGCTTGCTGGGCAAAAACTATGATGCAGCCGTCATGGTCGCAGGCTTTACAGGGCATGGCCTTGGCGCTACGCCGAATGCAATGGCGAATATGGCTGCGGTAACACAACGTTTTGGTCCTTCACGAAAAGCGTTTCAGGTCGTTCCGATTGTAGGCGCCTTTTTGATCGATGTATTCGCTATGCCGATCATTATTACGACGATCAATCTATTTAAATAATATTTCAGTCTTAAAGTCGCTAGCTGACACCTGAACGTTCTAGGTGTCGGTTTTTTATTTATAATTAAATAATTTGTAATTTTGTTAAAAACACTTGAAGTACATTTCTGACTTGACCATTAGGTATTATCGGTAATATAGTAAGCATATTCTTTTTAATAAACGTAAATTCCAAGTGGAATGGAGGGAAATGAAATGTCAACATTGTGGACGATTGTGAACATCGTTGTTTTACTTGCCATCATTATTGGATTGTACACCATGCAAAAGAAACACATTTCGTTTTCCAAACGGGTGTTTGTCGGTTTAGGTGTAGGTATTTTGTTCGGACTCGTCCTGCAATTTATTTATGGAGCGAAATCCGACATCCTGCAGTCGACCTTGGACTGGTATAACATCGTCGGAAGAGGTTATGTGAAACTGCTGCAAATGATTGTGATGCCTCTGGTGTTCATCTCGATTGTCTCTGCTTTTACCAAAATGAAATTAACCCAGAACATCGGAAAAATCAGCACGCTCATCATCGGCCTGCTGGTCGGGACGACGGCTGTGGCCGCTGCGATCGGGATTGCGTCCACCTTGGCGTTCAATCTGGATGGAGCCCAGTTCCAGCAAGGGGATGCTGAAACCGCGCGAATCGGTCAGGTCGAACAGCGTCTGGGTGAGATCCAGAACATGACACTGCCGCAAAAGGTATTGGAGCTCTTGCCAGCCAATCCTTTCCTGGATTTGACCGGTGATCGTCCGACGTCTACCATCGCTGTTGTCATCTTTGCCGCTTTCATCGGAATTGCGTACCTGGGAGTAAGGAAGAAAAATGCTGAGCAAGCCGAGCTATTCGCCAAAATCGTGGATACGTTCCATGCGGTGATCATGCGCGTCGTTACGCTGATTTTGCGCCTGACTCCATACGGCGTGCTGGCGATTATGACGAGAGTGACAGCGACCAGTGATTACAATGCGATTTGGCAGCTGGGAAAATTCGTTGTGGCTTCGTATGTGGCTCTGGCGCTCATGTTTGCCGTTCATTTGCTGCTGCTGGCTTTTGCTGGATTAAACCCGATCACGTATATCAAAAAGGCATTTCCTGTGCTGACCTTCGCCTTTACCTCGCGTACGAGCGCAGGAGCCTTGCCGCTGAATGTCAAAACCCAGACACAGGAGTTGGGAGTTCCTGAGGGCATTGCCAACTTCGCAGGGTCATTCGGTCTTTCCATCGGGCAAAATGGCTGCGCGGGAACCTATCCGGCCATGCTCGCCGTAATGGTGGCGCCGCTCGCAGGGATTGATCCACTGACACCATCCTTTATTTTCACGCTGATCGTCGTCGTTGCCCTCAGCTCCTTCGGGGTAGCAGGTGTGGGCGGCGGAGCGACCTTTGCAGCGCTGCTGGTCCTGTCTACGATGAACCTGCCGATCGCGATCGTGGGCTTGCTGATCTCCGTAGAGCCGCTGATAGATATGGGACGTACTGCACTGAATGTGAGCGGAAGCATGACGACTGGTGTGCTGACGAGCAAAGTGACGAAAGAGCTGGATACTCAGGTGTATCATGATACGAAAGCACAATCTGTGACGGTTTAATAATGAAACCCGGCTGCTATCTCCATTCGTGGAAGGCGTAGCCGGGATTTTTTTATCTGACCTCCAATACAACGATGTCGGTTAAATAAGGTTTTATAAATAATCGACAAGATTGCCGATAAGGAAGATGATTGACCTTGGAGAAGATAGAGCATTTTGAAGCAACCGCCAATATTGAATTGCCGCAAGACTACAGAGATTTCCTGCTCCATATCGGCGACGGTGCGAGGCAAGACAGGCAATTTCCTCTGTCCTTGTCGCATGCGAAGGATTGTCTGGAATCGTCCATGATACAGGTGAAACGTGTTTTCCGCTGTTTGTAGAAGAGCTGGGTCAGGAAATATTGGTGAAGGGGCTAGGTGAGCTTGAGATTGCCGTAGGGGATGTCTTCAGGGTCAGAGGGCAATTGAATGGAGAGGTCTATCAGATATGGCGGTGATTCGCAGAGATGGTGAAGCGTATGCAGCAGAGGCTGTCCTTTTCAAATGAGGACAGCTTTTGTCGTTTTGAGTCTCGTTGACCAGAATAAATATCAGAAAATTGGAATAACATTGCAATGGCAATGAAACAAGCATACTGAGGAGGGAATCTATGAAAAAGTGGAGGTCGTTGGCTGTAATGGCCGCGGCTCTATGTGCTCTCGCTGCGCCAGTGCAGGCGGCAGTGCCAGGGGTACCTGCATCGGGTGAAGGAGCAACACAGGGGATAGTGGCGGTCTCGCATCCGGCAGCAGCAAAGGTCGGACTGGAGATTCTGGAACGAGGCGGCAATGCGGTAGATGCCGCAGCAGGCATCCAATTGGCGCTGAACGTCGTAGAGCCGATGATGTCGGGGATCGGTGGCGGCGGTTTTATGATGATCTACCTGAAGGATCAGAACAAGTTCACGGTGATTGACAGCAGGGAGATGGCGCCGAAGCATGCAGCTCCAGACATGTTCCTGGACGAGGACGGCAAGCCGATTCCGTTCGACGAGCGGCACACCAACGGCAAGGCGGTGGGCGTACCGGGCACGCTGCTAGGGGTGGATACGGCACTGAACAAGTACGGGACGATGAAGCTGCCCGATATCATCGATCCGTCCATCGAGCTGGCGGAAAAGGGTGTTCCGGTAAACTGGATTACAAGCGAGTACATCAACAGCGCAGTATGGAAGCTGGAAAAGCATGACACGGCCGGGAACGTATTCGTGCCGGGCGGGAAACCTTTGAAAGAAGGAGATCTCCTGGTACAGCCTGATCTGGCGAAAGCGCTGAAGCTGATCAAGCAAAAGGGCACGGACGCCTTCTACAAAGGAGAAATCGGGGAGGCGCTGGTAAAGGAAGTGCAGCGTACCGGCGGATCGATGACGATGGAGGACCTGCAGCATTATGTCGTCAAGGAGCGGGAGCCGGTGAGAGGAGACTTCCGCGGCTACGAGATTGTCTCAATGCCGCCGCCAAGCTCGGGCGGATTGACTGTCATCCAAATCCTCAAGCTGATGGAGGGCTTTGATAACCAAAAGGCTGGGGCCAACTCGGTGGAATACCTGCACAACCTGATCGAAGCCAATCACCTGGCCTATGCCGACCGAGCCAAATACATGGCGGATGATGACTTTTACCCTGTGCCGAAAAAAGGACTGATCCATGACGACTACATCAACGAGCGCAGAAAGCTGATTCTTCCGGACAGGGCAAATGCCGAAGTGGCGGCAGGTGATCCGTGGGCTTATGAAGAGAAAACAGCTGCTGCTCCACTCCCATTAAGCGAGGCAAGCGAGCACATATACACCACCCATTTCTCCGTGATGGACAAGTGGGGAAATTTGATCTCCTACACGACGACGATTGAGGATGTTTTTGGGTCGGGGATCATGGTTCCGGGGTACGGCCTCATGCTGAATAACGAGCTGACTGACTTTGACGCCGTGCCAGGCGGTGCCAATCAGGTAGAGCCAGGAAAACGTCCGCGCAGCAGCATGACGCCCACGATTGTGATGAAGGACGACAAACCGTTTATGGCGGTAGGCTCGCCGGGCGGTTCCACGATCATTGCGTCCGTGTCCCAAACGATTTTGAATGTCATTGAGCACGACATGCCTATTCAGGAGGCGATCCTGTCGCCGCGCATCTTCTCCAGCAACTATCCGAATGTCACCTGGGAGGCAGGCATCGATCAGGATGTGATACTGGCTCTGATGGCAAAAGGACATGTGTTTGCGGAGAAGCCGGGTAACATCGGGAATGTGCAAGCCGTCGTCTACGATTTTGAAACGGGCAAGATGTATGGAGGGGTGGACAACACGCGGGAAGGGACGGTACTCAGTGTTGACGGTGGCTCCTACCACACATCCAAACCTACGCCTGCACCACAGGCGGATAAAGGTGTATTTACACTGAAAGTGAACGGCAACACGTATCCGTACACGGCAGAGCAAAAGGTTTTGCGAAATGGGACAGCTTATATTCAGGCGGATAAATTGCTGCTCGGGCTGAACGGAGGGGCAGAGGCATTCAGGAACGACGCCGTGCAAATCAACGGGGAGCCGTTTTTACCCGTGAAAAAGGTAGCGGAAAAACTGGGGTATTCGGTCAGTTGGGATGCACAGGAATGGACGATCCAGCTGGAGATAAAGTAATCCTTCAAAGCCAGACACGGCCTCTTTAAATAAAGGGCCCTGTTTGGCTTTACATGCATTCCCTCAGGCGAAACGAGATGAAGAGATTTCCTGAAGCCTGTCGATTTCGATATAATGCAATCAAGACGATTGCAAGTAACAAGAAAAGGGGAATATCATGGCTGCATTGCTGGAAGTAGAGGGAGTTACAGGCGGGTATGTATCGAGTCGTGCCGTCATCGAAGATATCTCCTTTCACATACAGGAAAGAGAGATCGTGGCGCTCATTGGCCTGAATGGCGCAGGAAAGAGTACGATTATCAAACACATCCTGGGTCTGCTGGAGCCAAGGGAAGGCGAGATCCGCATAGCCGGAAAGACGTTTTCAGGCAGTCCGGAAACCTATCGGCACACCTTTGGCTACATTCCGGAATCTCCGATTTACTACGATGAATTGACCTTGTGGGAGCATCTGGAGCTTGCGGCGATGAGCTACGGCCTGGATAAAAAGGTGTTTGCCGAGCGTGTGCAGCCGCTGCTCAAGGAATTTCGCATGGAGGAAGCCCGAGATCGCTTCCCCCGGCAGTTTTCAAAAGGAATGAGACAAAAGCTCATGATCATGATGGCCTTGATGGTGCAACCGTCTTTGTACATCGTGGACGAGCCTATTCTAGGGCTGGACCCACTGGGAATCCGCACCTTGTTGACCTGGCTTGAGCGCTGCAAAGAGCAAGGCGCGGGCATTTTGATGTCGACACATATATTGGCGACGGCGGAGAAGTATTGCGATCGGTTTATCATCCTGCACAAAGGGCGGATCAAGGCACAGGGGACGCTGGACGAGCTGCGCCGCATCACGGGCATGCCGAACCACTCACTGGACGACATCTACTTGCATCTGGTCGAGGGAGAATGATGATGAATGTAGATCTCTTATTTCGCGAGCGGCTGCGGAGGTTTTCCAAGGAGGTCGTCCTCTACGGACAGTACATGGCAAACGGAGGCGTGCTTATGGTCGCCGTTTTTCTGACGGGACTGCTCGCTTATTACTATCCGAGCCTCGTCCAGGCGATTCCCGTGTGGTTTCCGGTACCAGTCGCACTTTCTTTCGTAATCGCTCTTTTTGTCACCAAAAGTCCTCATCGAACCTTTTTGCTGGAAGCGGACCTGCTGTTCCTGACACCCGCTGAAGCCAAGATGGATCGTTATTTTCGCAAGACGCAGATCTACAATTTCGTCGTTCAAAGCATCGGGCTATTCCTCGTCCTTTTACTGCTGATGCCCTTGTACAAAGCAACGATGGGGCCAGCTGGGGCTCAGCTGTGGTTGTATTGGGGAGTGCCCTTTATCTTGAAGGGCTGGAATGTGTACAGCAGCTGGATCACCATGCGCCTGCCTGACAAGAACCAATATGCCTTGTACACGCTGGTCAGATTTGGCATTACGTTTTACCTGCTCGCTTGGATGCTGAGCGAGGGACAGCTTTTGCCCTATGGGGTATTTATCTGGATGGGGCTGTTGATCTGGTTCCATATTCGGCTGCAGCGCATTTCAAAAGGACATGCCTACCAATGGTACCGATTGCTTGAGGTGGAGAACGGGCTGCGTCTGCGTTTTTATCAGATCGCCAACCAATTTCGGGATGTCCCGTCCTTGCAGCAGCGAGTGAAGTCTCGCAAATGGCTCATTTGGACAGCCAGACTGATCCCGTATCGCAAAGCAAACGCGGGACGGATCCTGTTCCTGAAATCATTCCTGCGCTCAGGTGATCTGGCCGGGATGTATATCCGGATCGTTGTCATCAGCTCGTTATTGATGTTGATCTTGCCGGGTGTGCTCGTCAAAGCGGCGTTCGCTCTACTGATTCTTTTTTTGTCTGCCATTCAGCTGAAGGGAATCGGGAGCCAAGTCCGGCACCAAAGTCGGTCATCCCTGCTTCCGATCGATGAGCAGCAGCAAAAGAGTGCGGCGCTATGGGGGCGGCGGGTGCTTTTGGTGGTTCAAGCAACCGTGCATATTTTGGTTGTACTTTTCGCAGTTTCATAGTAAAACGTGGAGATCAAATCGGGTTGCCAAGTGGGGACAGGGGCTGGTCCAGCGAACATTTGGGAACTCATGATGATGTTGGCTTACGAGGGATGGTATTTGCAAATTGGACTGGTGGTGTTGTTGAGCAGCTTCATTTTGTTTTATAAGCGACGCAAAAAGGTATAGGAAACGGACCTCTTATTGGAGGTACACCAAACAGCACATTCTGTTGTTCTACGATGGCTCTTTTCCTTTAAATCAAATCCCGCGAATCGGAAAACCGCGGGCGTTCTTCCACCGCACATGGAATCGATCCATACCATGCTGCATGATGAGTGACGCGAATCCGACAGCTTGATGAATTTGGTGTCTATCAAGCAGGAATCAAACATCTCCTCAAAGAATTGGAAAAACGGGAGGCGTGCTTTCCAAAAAAAGTCATGAGGAGGCTGTCGGATGAGTAAAAAAGTGTTGATTGTAACCGGAGATGCTGTAGAGGCTTTGGAGGTTTTTTACCCGTACTATCGTTGCCTGGAAGAGGGGTTTGAAGCGGTTATCGCTGCTCCTACGGTCAAAACGCTGCATACCGTATGTCACGATTTTGAAGCTCACAGTGAAACGTATACCGAAAAACCAGCCTACCAGCTTCCAGCCCATGCTTCTTTTGCAGAGATTAATCCTGAGGCTTTCGATGCCTTGATTATCCCAGGGGGACGTGCGCCAGAGCATATCCGGCTGAATGAGCATCTAAAGCCGATCGTCGCCCATTTCTTTGAGGCCAACAAGCCAGTGGCGGTCATTTGTCACGGTTCACAAGTGTTGACGATTGTCCGTGAATATCTGGAGGGCAGAGAAATGACGGCTTACCAGGCGTGCAGACCGGATGTAGAAGCATGCGGGGCCATCTATCAGACGGAGACCCTTCATGTCGACCGCAACCTCGTCTCGGGGCATGCTTGGCCAGATCTGCCTGGCTTCATGCGTGAGTTCATTAAGTTACTTCGCTAAGGATAACAAAACCTCCTATTGCGGCCTTCTTTATGGTTTTATGCCATATGGGGGGTTTTTTCTTTTTAATTGCGTGTTCAACTGTCCCTTTTCGCATTCGGCAAGTGTTATACATAGTGAACAGAGAAAAGACAATGGAGGTGAGGATGTGCAGGAGAATATAGAGGACCTGATACGGCGTGCGGTGCAAGAAAAAGATCAGGAGGCTTTTCGGTGGCTGGTACAGATTCATCAAGGCAAGATATACACGTATTGCTATCGATTGTTCTGGAACAGGCAGGAAGCCGAAGATGCCGTACAGGAAATCTTTATGAAGGTGTACCAAAGGCTGGGGGAGTATAAACCGACCGCTTCTTTTTCTGCCTGGCTGTACAAGATCGCCTACCATCATTGCCTGAATGAGTTGAGAAGAAAACAGCTCATGCAAAAAGTGAAGGATATATTCTTTTCCCGGACAGAGGTCGCAGCAGTATCTGCTGAAGAGATTGTCCAAGACAAAGTGTTTAGCGAACCCATCGCAAAGATACTCGAAAAGCTCACACTGGAAGAACGCAATTTGCTTGTAATGAGAATTTTTGATGAAAAAACCTTCGAGGAGATGGGGGAGATTATCGGCAAAAGGCAAGAAACTGTGAAAAAGCGTTATGAGCGTCTTCGGAAAAAAGTAAGAAATATGATCACCGAAAGTGAGGAGAATCTTTATGCGGAAACATACTCTCTCCCATGAAGAACAGGTAATTCAGCAGCATGCTTTGCCGATCGAAACGGATCACCTAGACATCGCCTCGAAGGTTATGCACCGGTTGAATGAAAATAAACGCTCCAAATTCTTCTTCGCGATTCGCAAGCCTGTCTCTGTCGTTCTGTCAGCGGTAACAATCCTTTTTGTGGGCAGTATTGTTGCATACGCTGCAGGTATCTGGAGCATCAAAAATGAAAAAGGAGACACCTTGTATACGGCGGAATCCCTTCAACCCAATTCCTATGCAGTAACGAGATTTGGCGTAACGGCGCAGCCAAGCAAACAGGAACAGGCTTATCTGGATGCTGTCAATGAAGTAGCAAGACATGTGCCGCCAGGACAGGGGGCCGCTATCTATATTCCCGATGAGAGCTTGAATCCTCAAGGGACGGTTTTCTATGTATCCCAGCAGATTCCGTTCTCCGCATGGGATGCCTTCCAACAGGAAGTTACCCACAGGAATGCTCCGGCTTTCGAATATCCGGCAGAACTCCCAGCAGGCTATAGTTTCAAGGAAGGTTTTGTCAGCAGCGAGGTTGCGACCTATGGCAATGAAGAAGCGATCGAAGCTGAGCTAAAGGCAGGGACGAAAAAATCCGGAGAAAAGGCAATCGTGAAAGAAGTCCCGCTCGAGAAGAATCCAAAGGGTGTATCCATCACTTATGCCAACGGAGAGGATACTTTTCATTATAGTGCTGCGCTGACAGGAAGAAAGAGAACCTTCGTGTCGCAGCAAGCAGAAGTAGAGTTGGTGCAAGCAGGCTCTGTGGATGCATTGTTCATCCGGGATTACCATGGAATGAGAGTGGAGTGGGTAAAGGGAGAGGAGTCTGACCCTATGCGAACACTCTATAAACTATCTGTGCCATCGAACAGTAAACTCACAAAAGAGGAACTTCTCGCGATTGCCAAGGGAGTAAAGAAATAGTCGCATGGCAAGAGCTTAATTTCCTCCCGTTCCTATGATATAGTGAGATCAGGATGCAACTAGGATTTCCCGTTAACAAGCAGCTTTTACCGGCGGTAGACGCGGAGATGTCCGTTACGTGAAATAGACCGTATCCATCGGGTACGCGGTCTATTTCTTTTTATGTACTATCGGAAAGTTTAAGTGCGCTAAAGCGCTAAAAAGATTAGCGGAAGATAGTATAAGTGCAACTAAGGCTCCGCCAAAAGCTTGGCGTAGCCAAGTTTTCTAATGGAAAGGACGGGGAGAATCGTGAAAACCTTCAAAAAAGTGTATATAGAAATCACCAGCATCTGCAACCTTGCCTGTACGTTTTGCCCGCCAACAGAGCGCAAGGCAAATTTTATTTCTGTGGAAGACTTCGCCAAAAGGCTGGACGAAATCAAATCGCACACCAAATACATCTATCTGCATGTCAAAGGGGAGCCGCTGCTCCATCCCAAGATCGATGAGCTGCTGGATATCAGCCACGAGAAAGGCTTCAAGGTCAACATCACGACAAATGGTACCTTGATCGCAAAAAATCGGCACAAGCTGCTTGGTAAGCCTGCACTCCGGCAGATGAACTTCTCGCTCCACAGCTTTGACGGACACCTGGGTTCGACCGACCGCGAAGGATATTTGCGGGAAATCCTCTCATTCGTCCGTGAAGCAAAAAAGCAACATGTCATCTTTTCGTTCCGTCTGTGGAATTTGACGCAGGACAACGAAACAAACATTCAAAAGAGTAGGAACCGCAAGACACTAGAGATCGTCGAACAAGAATTTGGACTGGACTACAAGATCGAAGAAAAGGTAGAGCCGGGCGGAGGAGTGAAAATCGCCAATCGTGTCTACTTGAACCAGGATCATGAATTCCAGTGGCCAAGCCTGACAGCGCCTGCAGATGAGGGAAAAGGCTTTTGCTACGCGCTTCGCAGCCAAGCGGCAATTCTCGTAGATGGGACTGTGGTGCCATGCTGTCTGGATGGTGAAGGAGTTATCAATCTGGGGAATATCAATCAGGCCTCCTTTTCTGAGATTGTGGAGGGAGAGCGGGCGAACAATCTCGTCGAAGGCTTTTCCCGCAGGGAGGCAGTCGAGGAATTATGCAGAAGATGTGGGTATCGCCAGCGGTTTGGGACGTAAATGCTTGCTAGAGAGGGAACAGACGTTGGATATCATGGTGTTGAAGATTGAAAAGTTGAGTATGATCTGGAGGAGGGTACAAGTTGACGGACACATCCTTCGTGTATGTTACCTATATCGCAACGACACCGGAAAAGCTGTGGGAGGCTTTGACAGTAGGGGAGATGACGGAGAAATATTTCTTCGGGAGCAAGATCGAGTCGGACTGGCAAGTAGGCTCAAGCATCAGCTACATTTGTATTGAAGCAAATGGGGTCGACAGTCAGATTGACGCTTAGGCACGAAAATCTGCATTCTATTGACCTGATGGATCGAGACGATACCTTTGAAGGGTTAAATAATGGATGGCCAGCTATTCTGAGCAATTTAAAAAGCTTGCTTGAAACGGGGAACACCTTGCCGGAGTTATCGATTTAAGGGAATGTCAGGTAAACTTTAGAGTGAATAAAGCAGCTAAAGCCTTTTACAGGAAAGGGTTTTAGCTGCTTTTCATTTTAGGGAACAGGCACTTACAAGTACCTATGCTACTAAAAAGTGCGTACTTCCTATGATGTGGTGCATGCTGCATAATAGCAAAACAGTCACAACACATCAGCCATTCATGATGAGCTAGGGCCCAGCTTGGTGATATGGCAAGTAAAATAGGAGGACGTTCGAATGAGCACTACCATCAACCAACTACAACAGCAAGCAAATCGTACGAACAACTCCAGATTCGCTTTGCTTGCTCTTGCTATCAGTGCATTTGGCATTGGAACTACCGAATTTGTGATCGTTGGCTTGTTGTCTACGGTTGCACAGGACTTGAATGTAACCATTACATTGGCTGGTCTTTTGATTTCCGGATATGCTCTGGGCGTTGCCGTGGGAGCACCTATTATTACAGCTCTTACTAGCAAAGTTCCTCGAAAAACGCTGTTGATTCTGTTAATGGTGGTTTTCGTTGCAGGAAATAGTGTAGCGGCACTTTCTGAATCTTTTCTGTTGCTGCTAATCGCACGTTTTGCTACGGCATTTTCACACGGTTTGTTTTTTTCAATCGGCTCCACAATCGCTGCTGATTTAGTAGCTGAGAATAAACGAGCAAGTGCTATTGCGACGATGTTTACGGGATTAACTGTTGCAACGGTTACTGGTGTTCCGCTCGGGACCTTTATTGGGCAGACGCTAGGTTGGAGAGCCACCTTTTGGGGTGTCGCGGCCCTTGGTGTGATTGCGCTTCTGGCTACAGCTATTCTGGTACCCAATGATCTAAGGAAAGCCAAGCCTGCCTTTCTCAAAGATCAAGTGAAAATCCTCACAAATGGTCGCCTACTCATGATTTTTGCCATCACTGCATTGGGCTATGGTGGAACCTTTGTTACCTTTACCTTCTTGAGTCCGATTCTGGAGGAAATCACGGGGTATCAGTCAAGTACAGTCAGTCTGATTCTTCTTGTATATGGCATGTCTATCGCCATTGGCAATACGGTTGGCGGAAAGGCTGCTGACAAAAATCCCCTAAAAGCGCTGCTTTGGATGTTTATCGTTCAAGCCCTGATCCTGTTCTTCCTAACGTTTGCGGCGCCGCACAAACTGATGGGGACGATTACGATTCTGTTCATGGGACTGCTTGCTTTCATGAATGTACCAGGCTTACAGATATACGTCGTTCAGTTGGCCGAAAGATACACCCCTCAATCCGTGGATGTAGCTTCTGCCATGAATATTGCAGCCTTTAATCTCGGCATTGCAATTGGAGCATTCGTTGGTGGAATAACCGTCGAAAAGCTCGGTTTGATCCACACGCCATGGGTTGGCGGAGTGATGGTGCTTGGTGCAGCCCTTTTGACCATGGTCATGGGACGGCTGGAAAAGAATCAAAAGCAAGCGGGATGAGATCAGTCCGTGCAAGAGCTATTTGTTTAAGATGCTGTCTTCTAAAACTGCATATTTATCGCCATATTCTTTGATGATATGTGTTTCACCCCAGGTACACATCGCATCCAAAATACTTTTAAGGCTCCACCCATAATCGGTGAGTTCATATTCCACTTTTGGGGGAATCTGATTGTAAGTAATTCGGTTCACGACTCCATCATCTTCCAATTCACGGAGCTGCTGTGTCAACATCTTTTGGGTGATTCCGGGCATGAGACGCTTTAATTCACTGGTACGTTTTTTACCACGCATGAGATGACAGAGGATGACGCATTTCCACTTTCCTCCAATTACTTGCAAAGTGGCTTCGACTGAAATGTTGTATTTCTTTTTCATGAGCGCATGCCCCCTTTAGTACGGGAACTTTTTAGTGCCTATGGAACGAAAAAGTGCGTACTTTTCTTCCGGTATAATGTACCGCATAATAGCACATGTCAAACGAGAATGACCAGATTTGCATGTGCGACTGCTTTCAATAAATATTCGACTAGATGGAGGGAATATAGAATGGCAAAACATTTGCAAGATACGACTACATTGTCCAACGGTGTAAAAATGCCTTGGCTGGGCCTCGGAGTATTTAAAGTTGAGGAAGGGCCAGTCGTAGAAGAGGCGGTAAAAGCTGCGATTAAACACGGCTATCGCAGTATTGACACTGCAGCTGTTTATCAAAACGAGCAAGGAGTGGGAAGAGGGATCCGCGAGGGCTTGAAAGAGGCTGGCATTTCCCGAGAGGATCTGTTCGTCACATCAAAAGTATGGAACTCCGATCTGGGATACGAGTCCACGTTGGCCGCTTATGAAACAAGTCTGCAAAAGCTGGGGCTGGATTATTTGGATCTCTACCTGATTCACTGGCCAGTAGAAGGAAAATTTGCAGAAGCGTGGAAGGCCTTGGAAAAGCTCTACAAAGACGGACGAGTGAAAGCGATTGGCGTCAGTAATTTTCACATTCATCATCTGCAATCCTTGATGAAGGATGCGGAAATAAAACCGATGGTGGATCAAGTGGAATTTCACCCTCGTCTGGCCCAGAAGGAGCTTCGAGAATTTTGCCGGGAACAAGGGATTCAGTTCGAAGCATGGTCGCCTTTGATGCAGGGTGAATTATTGGATCAGCCAGTGTTGAAGGAGATTGCAGAGAAGTATCAGAAGTCCGTAGCCCAAGTCATCCTGCGTTGGGATTTGCAGCACGGGGTTGTGACCATTCCAAAATTGATTAAAGAGCACCGAATCATAGAAAATGCCACATTGTTTGACTTTGAGCTGACCAAAGAAGATATGGATAGAATCGATGGATTGAATGAGAATCGTCGAGTCGGTCCAGACCCGGACAATTTTGATTTTTAAACAGAGAGTAAGCAAGAATATAGGAAAGAGGCTTGAGTAGCAGATCAAGCCTCTTTCTTTTTATATAACCATGCCTGCTAGGTTCTGGATACATACCTTTCGCCGAGAATAGTGTGCCACGAATAAGTTTCCGCAGTAAGCTCCTTCTGTAAAAATGCTTCGACCTCATTTTGCTGGAGATCGTACATGACCTCGACTTCCTTTGAAAATAAAAGGGCTTCCTGCTCCAATAGCTTGGCTAGAACAGGAATCGACTTCGCCTGCATATTCTCTGTTCCCAACGCTTGCTCCAATGCCTTCACATAGGTCTCCAGCTTCTGCGCACCGACGACCTTGATCTCTTTATTTTCTTCATCGACCAACACAATGGTCGGGAAACCACGCACACCAAGTGAGCTGGCCAGCGCGAAATCCTGGTCCAGCAACTGCTGCCCGTATCCCTCTTCAGCTTCCTTCACAACCGAGTCACCATCGAGTCCGATTTGGTTGTCGATATCAATCAATACCCGCTTTTCGCCGATATTTCGATTAAAGGCAAATACAGCTTCTCTCGCACGACGCAAAAATGTTCTGGCAGCTGCTTCATCGGTTTGCTGGATCACTTTAAACACGCGGGACGAGGGATAAGAAGACTGGATGGGATTGTCGAGCCACTGAGAGCCGTCTATCGGCATACGGGAATGCTCGCCAGCTTCTCGCCAGTGACCCGCAACATCCGCAGGGCTGCCAATGCCATTTTTGACATCGGCAAAGCCATCCCAATTCTTCAGCAAACCACCTACAACAGTATGGAAGGTGAAAAGGTGTCCGTACTGAACTTCAAACCTGCGAAGTACAGGCTCAAGCGCCCAACAGTGCGAGCAGATAGGGTCCGTGACGTAATACAGCTTGAGCTTTTTTTAGGGGTTGATTCCATTCAAACGTTTGGAAGTTGCTTTCACCGGCTTCTCCACAGACGCCTGTCGATACATCGCAGATCATTTGCTTGAAACTCATGGGTAATCTCCTCTTTTCATGAGCAAATTTTTAATCGATCAAGAGTTAACTATAAAAAGTATATTAGATATAAAAAATATATCAACACTGCAAGAGACATCCCATTCTTCAATTGCTACAATTAAATGGGGGAAATGCTAGAGTTGTTGCAAACTAGGAGAGATATCATTGAAAGTAATTATCGTGGATGATGAGAGGCTAGCGCTGAGAAGAATGGAAAAGCTCCTGGAAGAGCAGAGCGACGTGAACGTTCCAATCAGCTTGATCGGTTCCTATCAAGATCCCTACGCCGCTTTGGAAACAGCGCAACGCGAAAAACTGGATATGGCGTTCCTGGATATTCAGATGACTGAAATGGACGGATTGGAATTGGCTGAACGACTATTGAGCATTCAGCCCCAGCTTCATATTGTCTTTGTCACCGCTTATCAGGAGTATGCAGTCAAAGCATTTGAAATGAATGCACTCGACTATTTGCTCAAACCCGTCCATCATCGCAGGCTGGCAGTCACCTTGCAACGGGTAGCAGAATCAGCCTTGAAGTCCCCTGCTCATTTACCGAGCACAGCTAAAGCAACCCTCTGCTGTTTACAGAGCTTGCATTACCTCGATCATCAGGGCAATGTGCGGTACTTTCCCTGGAAGACATTGAAAGCACAAGAACTGTTTGCCTATCTCGTGCATTATCGGGACAAGACGGTGAGCAAGCAAATCCTGATCGATTTACTTTGGCCTGATTACGATACCGACCGCTCGCGGACGCAATTGCATACAGCCATCTATCAGATTCGAAAAATGATTAAAAGCATTGGCTTTAATCTCGAAATCAAATATAAGGATGAAGGCTACAGGCTTGTTTGGGGAGATGTAAAGCTGGATGTGGAGGAATGGGAAAATCATGTGCGGCACGCTCCAGAGGTCACCGCGGAGACATTGGAGCAGCATCTGACCATTATGGCCCTGTACACAGGCGATTTTTTGGAGGAGCATCCGTATCTGTGGGCGGAATACGAGCAGGAACGCATTCGATTGCTCTGGCTGAACCATGTGAAACAAATCGCAGAATATTACGTTGCAACTGAACAATACACGGAGGCAATTTTGACGTACCAGAAAATACGGGAAAAAGTGCCAGGGATGGAAGACGGCTATTTCGGCTTGATGAAGCTGTACGCGATGCAGAATCATCAAGGGGAAGTAAGCAAACAGTACCAGCTTATTTCCACCAAGCTGAAAGAAGAGTTCGACGTGGCTCCGAGCAAGGAAATAACGGACTGGTATCAACAATGGAAAAAAGACTGTCAACGAAGACAGGGATAGGGGGAGAGAACCGTGAAAATGAGAATGTTGTCGATGCTTCTGATAGTCGTGGGAATCATGGTGCTCAGCTACCCTTCCCTGGCAGAGGAATACCATGATTATCAGCAGCAAAAGCTGGTCCGAGAGTGGAAGGACAGTATGCACAATATCCACAACGGGGGAGATGCCATGAGCCTGCTGATTCTTTCAGCAGGCTTTTTCTATGTGACCAATGATCGAAAGCATGGGGAAACAGCCATTCTGCTCGGGTCCTTCACACCAATTCCGTTCAAGCTGTTTACGATCATGTCAGGCTGTATGAACTATTCCTTCTGGAAGCTGTTTGGTTATGCTGCCATTGGACGTGCAGCCAAGTTCTATGTGGTAGGAATGCTGTTCTATTTGTACGGGCGTGCGGCGGAGAATATGGTAGATGGAGCGTTTAGCATGATTTTGGCTGGCCTCGGTATCCTGTTATCCGTATGCTTGCTGCTGATTCGCAGATATCGAAAAAGAAAAATGGTAGAGCATAAGGTTGAAGGATAGTTTCGTCAGGTTGAACGCTGATGGGCTATCCTTTTCTATTTCATGAGTGTATCCCTTGGGGTTGGGCATACTTTAACCAAATGAATGATCGATCGTCGGAGGAACTGGCACCATGAGGCAAACGTTTCAGCAATGGGTATCCCGAACAGGCGACTTGAAGGTAGAGCATATTGACGGTGAAAAAGGGCGTCTTCGTCTCTATTATTTAGTCAGTATGGCAGAACAAAAAGTGATTTATCAGCACCTGATTCCCAATCTGCAGCAGCTCGATTTTGAGACGGTGACGATGCCGGATATCGAGCGGAAAATCGGCCTAACCGTCGACCATCGATTGACGAATCAGGATCAGGTCATTGAGCATTTGCTCCTCGGAAACATCTATATTCACCTAGATGGGGCAGCGTATGGCCTGTTTTTTCCTTCAGATGGTACCCAAAATCGGCAAATAACTCCTCCTAAAAATGAAACCAACATCCTTGGCCCGCAAAATGCGTTTGTGGAATCGCTGGAGACGAACTTATCTCTGATCCGAAAATACATCAAATCACCGCGATTATCGTATGAACGGATGGTCATCGGTGAAACAGCACCTGTTGAAGTAGGACTTCTCTACATGGAAGGGATTACGAACGTAGATAATGTCCAAACGTTGAGGCAACGTATTCAGGAGCTGAAAGTCGATAGCGTTATTGATGTCAGTATCCTTTCTCAATATATAAAGGACAACGAATTTTCCATGTTTCCACAGCTCGTCCTGACCGAAAGACCAGATCGGACGGCTGCTGGACTGCTTCAAGGGCAGGTAGCTGTGCTGCTGCAAGGAAGTCCAAAGGCTATGCTTGGGCCGGTGACCTTTATTCAGCTTTTCCAAGCAACAGAGGATTCCTACTTTCGGTGGAGCATCGCGAGCTTTCTGCGGTTGCTTCGGACGCTAGCCATTTTCTTTGCCTTACTGTTAACGCCATTCTACGTCGCAATTTTGACATTCCATTATGAAGTCATACCGGCAGATCTCTTAATTTCGCTCGCTCAGTCTCGATCTCGGGTCCCGTTTCCGCCGTTGATGGAAGCGATCATAATGGAAGGGATCATTGAGCTTTTGCGGGAAGCAGGCGCGAGACTACCCACGAAAATCGGTCAAACCATCGGTATCGTGGGAGGTATCGTTATCGGTCAAGCCATCGTGCAGGCCGGATTCACCAGCAACATCTTGATTATTATTGTTGCACTTGGCGCACTTTCGTCATTCAGCTCCCCGAATTACTCCCTCGGTGCCGCCATTCGAGTACTTCGTTTCCCCATCATTCTAATGGCAGGACTTTGGGGGGGACTTGGTATTGCTATCGGTGTGAGCTTCTTGGTTACACATCTACTGCGGATAACCAGCCTAGGTCGACCTTATCTTCAGCCAGTATATCCATTACGAATTACAGATTTAAAAGACAGCATTATCCGTGCTCCCATTACTTTCTTTGGATTGCGTCCACAATTATTTCGCCCAACAGATGATTTTCGTTTCGATCCTGCCAAGGCAAGGCAGATGGAAGATATTGATGAGTAGGTGAGGAGTTCATGCAGATCAACGTCTATCCCAAGATATCCAATCAAATCCCTGCTTATCTCTTGTTCTTTTTGATCTATTCGAATCAGGTCGGAGTCGGAGTGCTGGGCTTTCAGCGAGTGATTGCAATAGAAGCGGGGCATGATGCCTGGATCGCAGTAGTGATTGCTGGCATAGCTGTTCACCTCGTCATGTGGGCGATCATCAATACGCTAAAAAGATACCCGTCCTCGGATTTGTACGGGATTAATTGCGATGTATTTGGTCAGCTGTTCGGCAGTCTGATCAATATCCTGTACATGCTGTATTTTACATTGATTGCGATCGTGATCCTTCGAACCTATACGGAAGTTATCCAGACGTGGATGTTTCCCGAGATACCAACCTGGTTCGTTTCTGCAACCGTATTAGGGCTTGCGCTTTATACATTACTGGGAGGAATACGGATTATCACAGGCTACACGTTTATTAGCGTCGTCACGACTTTGTGGGTGATCTTTTTTTGTACTTTCCTTCCCAATATGCCAGATGGTCCTATCTTTATCCCGTACTGGAGGCAAATGTACCGGAAATTCTCAGTGGCGCGGTCCAGATGTCTTTTACGATCGTCGGCTTTGAAATTCTCTATATGGTGTACCCATTTGTGAGTAACAAAGAAAAAGTCGGTGCCTTTTCACAGTCGGGTGCCTTGCTCACGAATCTGATCTATCTATTTCTCATGGTCCTGGCGATCACTTTTTTTAGTAAAAATCAGTTGATGAAGACAACCTGGGCAACATTGAACCTCCAGCAGATGGTGCATTTACCTTTTCTCGAACGCTTCGAGTTTATCATCTTATCTATCTGGCTCATTGTGATCATGCCGAATGTTATGCTGTACACCTGGAGTGTTTCGCGAGGCTTGAAGAGGATGTATCAATGGCAGTACAGGAGGACCATTTTTGTCGTGGTACTTGTCATCTTTGCCGGAGTTCTGGTGTTTTTGACCCGATCACAGATCAATTCCTTGAACAACTTCGCCTCGCAAGTTGGTTTATATGCGGCATTTATTTATCCCATTCTCCTGTACATAGGAGTTGTTATAAAGGGTGCATGGCGCAAACATCGCGAGAGGGGGAACACAGGATGAGGAAGGGGTGGCAATGGATGCTTTTGGCTATGATCGGTCCACTGCTGATTAGTGGCTGTGAGCCTACGCAGATCCTTGACGAGACGACTTTGATTACCGTAATGGGATTTGATGTGTTGGAGGATAATCGGATTCGCGCGACAGCCTCAGCACCCGTTGTAAGCTCCTTGGTTAGTCAAAAGGAGCAAGTGGTTTCAGCCACAGATACGACATTGAATGGAATAATGAATAAATTGGATCTGCAGCTGGACCGCCGACCAAAGCTGGGGCAATTACGTATAGCCCTTTACAGCAAGGAAATGGCGAAAAAAGGGATGATTGAATTCGTAGGGGTTATGGACCGAGTTGAAGTGGGCTTACGACCCTATCTCGGAATTGTTGACGGAAAAAGCTATGATCTGGTACAAGCCGATTATCCGACTCAGGGTAACATCGGTTTGTATCTCTACTACACGATATACAAGAACGTAAGAGGAGAACAGCTTCCTTCATCTACGTTACATGAATTCATGCGAGACTATTACAGCGAAGGCAACGATCCATACTTGCCCTTCATCGAACGAAAGGGGAATGATATCAATATCAAAGGGGTCGCGTTGTTCAAGGGAGATCAGTATGTGGATTGGGTAAAGCCGGAGCAGGCTTTCTATATTAAGCTGGTCCGCGACCAGTTTCGGGCAGGTTTTTTCCAATTATCCATCCCGACAGCAGGGCTGGGTATCCAGGATCAACGCAAGAGCAATAAGCAGGAGACGAGTCCCATTGCCCTTGAAACCATCAATAGTAAAAAAAATATCAAGCTTGTATCCCAACACCCCCCACCTTTGACGTTTCCGTAGAGATTAAGGCGCGCCTGGACGAAATGGGCAATAAACCGGATCTGGAAAATACAGAAATAGTAAAAAAGATTGAGCGCGAGGTGGACAGGAAGATGGAAAAAGAGATGAGGGAGCTCGTTGCCTTGCTTCAGAAAAAGGGGGTGGACCCGATGGGGTTTGGGGAGCACTATCGGTCACAAAACCGGTCAGCTCACTTTGAAAAGGAGAAATGGCGCGAGATGTACAAGCAAGCCAAGTTTCGCTTTCATGTAAAAACCCAGATAATCCGCTTGAGCATTACGGACTGACATCACATCAAGTGGGTAAAAAAGATCAGAAGCAATCCGTTCTGGTCTTCTTATTTTTATACACATTTCTATCGACTGCTGGATTACATGGTTTGTCATGGAATGACTTAAAAAAAGGAGTAAAATTGCCGATAAATGTTTATAGAGGTAGGTTTAATGAGATACTTTTGCGGGAAATAGAAGGTAAACGTTACCAACTCTTTTTCAGTCTTTTCGGTATAGTATCAAAATTTCAACTGTGCTTTAAGCCACTGACCGCAATTTCGTACAGGGAGTCTTGGTGTACTACAAGAGTTACACACCTTTCTGTTTGGGTGGTTCGTTATCTGCCAAACGGAATAGGTGTTTTTTCAGTATCGAAAAGCAAAAGTAAGTTTCTTTCATCCATTCTTTATGATAGAAGGTGCGCATCCATGAAATGGTTTTATCACATCTCCATCTCCAAAAAACTGATTCTTGTCTTTACTGCAGTGTGTTTATTCATGGGGGGAATTGGCTTCCTAGGCTATATCTCGCTTAACAGGATCAACGAAGATATGAAGGGCATGTATCAAGATCGTTTATTGCCTGTGATTCAACTGAGCACCCTAAATAAAGCCATCTCTGAAAATACGGTGCTGCTCATGAACGCAGCCTCATTAAACCAGGACTACGACAAGCTGGAGCAAGCCGTGAATGAAAATATCGCCAAGATCAACACGGGTTTGACCACTTACGCTGAGCTGCCGCTTTCCCAAGAGGAGCACGATGTGCTAGGGACTTTAACGACTTTGTCGTTTGCCTATCAAAACAGCATCACTGAAGCGCTCAAGCTGTTGAAAAACAATGACAGCATGGGACTTATAATGAAATTGAACGGAACTGCGACGCAAAAAACAGCTATCGAAGAGAGAATCACCATGCTTGTGGAGTTGCAGGACAAGCAAGCACAGGAGCTTTACTTCCAGTCACTTGAGCGCTTCACCCAATCAAGGAACTTGACGATGATTCTGATCGGTGCAGGGATTTTGCTCTCTTTGATCTTTGGTATTCTTTTGACCAGAATGATTGCCAATCCGATCAATGAAGTGAAAAAGCATCTGGTGGAAATGGCCAATGCAGGCGGTGATCTGACGCAGCGTTTGCAGGTGAAATCACGTGACGAGGTAGGGCAGCTGTCGCATGAGTTTAACTCCATGCTTGCGAGCATTCAAGGAATCATTAAAGAAGTGTTGAAGGACTCCAGACTTGTAGCCGAAACTTCTCATGAGCTGGCCGAAAAAGCCCAACAAACAAGTCGTTCCAGTGAGGAGATCGTCCTCGCTGTTCAGCAAATCGCATCTGGTGCCGAGACACAGGTGGAAAGCATCTCCGAAACATCGGCTTCGATGACACAAATGTCATCCGGCATTCAGCAGATTTCTGCCAGTACGCAAGAAGTAACTTCTTCGGCAAACCTCGCTAGAGAGGTAGCGGAGAACGGAAGAAAGACCATTGATGAATCGATCCAGAAAATGGAGTCCGTCACGACCAATGTTCTGCAAGCCTCCAATATGATCAAGCACTTGAATGAAAGCTCTCAGGCAATCGGAACCGTGATCAATGTCATTAGCGGCATCGCAGCACAGACGAATTTGCTCTCCCTGAACGCAGGGATTGAAGCGGCTAGAGCTTCTGAGCATGGCCGGGGCTTTGCGGTTGTGGCGAGCGAGATCCGCAAGCTTGCTGAAGAGTCACACCAGGCAGCGGAGCAGATTGCCGTCATGATCAAGCAGATTCAGGAAGAGACGAACAAAGTCTCTGCATTCATGATCGCGGAAACGAAAAACGTACAAGCCGGTCTGGAAGCAGCCGAAGAAGCAAGACAAGCCTTCCAACAGATACATGCATCCATCGAGACCGTCACAAGACAAATGACCGAGGTATCAGTTGCCACTGTTCAAATGTCAGCGGGTACAGAAGAGGTTCTCACCTCTGTTGGCACGGTGGTGCAAGTGGCTGAGGATGCTTCCAATCAGACGCACCAAGCACAAGTGGCTGCCGAAAATTCTCGTGAGGTCATGGAGCAAATGGCAGAGTCGATTTCTTCCATGGCGGAAATTTCCCAGCGTCTGCAAAGCTTGGTTGTACAATTTAAAGTGTAGTCTATTGAGAAGGGGGAAACTCCTTCTTTTTTTCTGCCTTTTCATCCATGTGTGGGTTGGCCATGGATGAAGCTTTTCCTCTCATGGAAAAAAAGTTTTGTGATGGAATTTTCAGAGTTGCAGTGCTACAATCAGATTTGTCTTGTTTTTCCTCTGGGTTAACTGGGAAAAGAAAGAACAAAGCATGATTTTATTGTAATTGGATGGGTGGGGGATCTTATGTCATTGAAAAAATGGACCAGCGCACTGCTCGTTACGGCCTTGATGAGCCCGGTATCGGCCTTTGCGCAAGGGACAACTCAACAAGCACCTGGACAAGCTGCCAAGCCAGGCCCGGTAGCAGGGGCAGCTCAAGTCATGCCTGCTGATACGGTATTGTCCAACGGCGTCGTGTACACCGTGGACCGCAACCGTAACTTTGCCGAGGCAGTGGCGATTCGTGGAGATAAAATCGTCTACGTAGGCAGCAACGAGGGAGTCAAAAAATACGTTGGAAGCCAAACCAAGGTAACCGATCTTCAAGGTAAAATGGTCTTGCCAGGCTTTATTGACAGTCATACGCATGCGAGCAAAACAACCGGACTTATCTTTTCTATCGATTTGTACGACGGCGGTTCTATCGAAGAGTATGTAGAGATTATTCAAGCGTTTGTGGCAGAGCATCCAGATGAGAAAACCTTGCAAGGACGGGGCTGGAGCAATCCTGTGGCACCTGGCATCGGGCCGCTCAAGGAAGCGTTGGACGAGATCGTTCCTGACGTGCCGCTTGCCCTCACTTCTGATGACGGACATTCCCTGTGGGTAAACTCTGCGGCGTTGGAGCTGGCAGGAATCACCAAGGATACACCGAACCCTGAAGGCGGAATCATCGAGCGTGATCCAAAAACAGGCGAACCGTCTGGAACCTTGCGTGAAAGTGCAATGGATCTGGTCTTGCACAAAATCGGCGGATACACCGTAGATCAGTACAAAGCCGGTATCGAGGAGTATCAGCACAAGGCGGCAGAACGCGGTGTGACCACAGTTCGTGACCCGGATATGCTGCGTTACCCGAATGTACTGGAAGCCTATGAAGAGCTGGCCAAGGAAAACAAGCTGACGATTCGTTACCGCAACGCTGTCACAGCCAATCCTGACAAGGGGCCAGAGCAGGTAGCAGAGTTTGAAAAAATTAGAGAGCGCAATCAGTATCCACTGTTCCAGGTGAACGCGGTCAAAATCTTCATGGACGGGGTTGTAGAGGGAGCTACGGCATATCTCGAAAAGCCTTATGAGCATAAGCACACCAATGGAGAGCTCATCTGGAAAACAGACGTTTACAACAAGACTGTAGCTGCTGCAGACAAAGCAGGCTTCCAGCTGCATGTTCATTCCATCGGCGATGCTTCTACACGTATCGTTCTGGACGGCTTTGAGCACGCGGAAAAGCAAAACGGCGCACATGATGCCCGTCACTCGCTCGTCCATTTGCAGCTGGTGAACAAGGAAGATATCGAGCGCTTCAAAAAGCTGGGAGCTGTAGGCATCGTGCAGCCGTTCTGGTTTATGCAGGAAGCGGGGTACTACGACGAGATCGAGGTTCCATATCTTGGGGAAGAGCGTGCCCAGCAGGAGTATCCGATGAAGAGCTTTATCAATCAAGGAGTTCATATGGCATCTTCCAGCGATTACATCGTGACACCTGAGTTCAACCCGCTTCATGGCATTCAACAAGGCATTACACGGATCGAAGAGGGCGAGACAGATCCAGGGAAAATTGCGAATCCGGATGAACGTGCTACACTGGCCGACATGATCGCCAGCTTTACGATTGATGGTGCTTACGCCAATCACGTAGATGCGATTACAGGTTCGATCGAGGTAGGCAAGAAAGCGGATCTGGTGGTATTGGATAAAAACCTGTTCGCAATTCCGGCTACCGAAATCAAGGATACCAATGTGATCCTTACCCTGGTTGAAGGCAAAGAAATATATCGTTTGCAAACCGAAAAGAAATAGAAGCATGAGGATGATCATCGACGACTAGTCAGCCGATGATCAAAAGAATGGAGGCCTGATCCCTAGGGATGGCCTCCATTTGCTTTTTTTATTCATTTTTTCCTTTAAAACCAAGGAGAAGGACTTCAAATGTCTCCTGAAAAACCTGTGAAAGGCGATCCATCAGCATATCGACGGTCTCCTCAGAGAACGTGTAGGTCGCGACGATCCCATGCAAGGTATACACATAGATCCGGGAATTCGTCAGCAGTCGTCTGTCATGATCTTCCAATCCAAGACTTTTTTGCAAAGCGCTCATCAGCTTGGCGAAGAGTTGATTCCTGATCTGGTTAATCTCCAGCTCCGGCTTTTGTTCATCCACTCTGACAGACTTAACATTGAAGAAGATCGTGTACATATTGCGATGCGTCAAGCAAAAGCGAATAAACGACAGGCTGATTCCGATAAGCTTGTCATCGGGAGAAGTATCCTGTTCCAGTATCTCGTCTATTTGTTTCATCAAGGCGAGTAGCGGGGGCATGGACAGCTGATGCAGTAGCGCCTCTTTATCTTTGAAATAAATGTAAATGGTAGTATGTGAGCACCCAGCTTCTTTCGCAATTTCACGCATGGTGACAGCATCGTATCCCCGACTCATGAAAAGCTCTCCTGCTGCTAAAAGAATGTTTCTCTTGGTTTCTTCGGCTCTTAATTCTTGTCTGGTTGGCATTCTCCGATTCACCTCAATGTCATCCTTCGCATGGTACAGAGGAATTGATTGCACATACGTTTGGAATGTGTTGGCTTTTAAAGTAGCATTTTGGTAGCTGCAAACAAGAATACTAAATCCTTTGAAAAAAATCCAGTTTTGGAATGTCGGAAGAAGCATGAAAAAAGATCCAATCAGACCAGCTGATGGATCTTTTTCGTTTTTGATTATGAAGCGCTTCAGGTGCAGCGACTATTTCCAAAGCAGGATGCCTTCGCTCTCTTCCTCACGATGGGCAATCTCTCTTACCTTGTCGAATTCGAGGATGCGTATCGCACCACGATTGGAGAGCTCGATGAGTCCGTGCAGCTTCCATTTGTGCAGGACCTTGTTCACCGTGATGCGAGAGGCATCGATGTAGCGGGCAAAGGAGGTTTGATCAATGGGAACGTTTTCATTTTGATGCACAGAATGAAGGCGAATCAGATAATGAGCCATCTGCTGTTCCACGGGACTATCTTGAAAAGCGATAATTTCTGCCAGTAGCCGAAACTTGTAGATCTGGGAATTCGTAAAGATCAAGGCAGCATGGGGATGATCGCGACAAACATTGGATAGCGCTTCGTCGGAAAAGTAGTACAGGACGGACGGACTGGTCGTAATGGCTGTCGTCAAATAAGGACCATTGTATGCACCATGCTCACCGGACAAGGTGCCGATAGATACGTAATCGATTGTCCGTTCATGCCCATTGTCAGATAAAAGTATAATTTTGATGCCGCCTCGGTCGAGGTAATAAAACCCTTTTCCCTGCTCGCCCTGTCGGTAGATGACGGTGTTTTTCTTGACTTCCATTTTTTGCCCGTACATGAGGAACGGAGTCCATTGATAGCGAATATTGTTCATGTCATCCCTCCATATTTTCTCTTCATTACCGTGCACAGGTCGAAGAAAAAGTATCTTCCGCGTCGGGAAAGACCGTGGTGCGCAGGAGATCGGGATCGATGATCGTAAACGTGCGGTTTCTGAATTCCACGATGCCGCTCACTTTCCATTGCTTTAAAATCTTGTAGACGGTGATTCGCGTGAGGCCGGCGCAATCAGCCAAATCCTGCTGGGTCAGAGGGACTTCGTAGTTTTTGTATTCATCGCAAATATTGAGCAAGAGGGTGGCAATATGCTCCTCGGAGGTCAGTGCCTTCATGTTGATCGCAAACAGAAGTGTGCGCATTTTCTGATGGATCGTCTGGGTTAAAAGATATAATAGCTCGGGTTGAACGGTGAGCATCTCCTGAAACTGCTCACAGGAAAAGTGATACACGACCGAGTTTTTAGCGGCGATTGCCGAAGTGAAATGGGTTTGCTGATCCATCGATTGGATGCCCATGATTTGGCCGGGGACCACGATGTTCAGCAGACGGTCATTACCTTTTACAGTGGTGGAAACAATCTTGACCAATCCCTTGTGAAGGTAGTAGAACCCTTCTCCCAACGTTCCCTGTTTATAGATAACCGATTTTCGTTTCCAAAATTGTCTAGTGCCGTATTTCAGGAATGACTCCCACTTCACGTCTGTTTCAAAAGGGGTAACCAAAAGAGAACACTCCTTCCACTTGGTTTTGATGATGGCGAAAAACGAAAATACCTTTCTTTAAAAAGTTTAGTTAGATTGAATTTGTGATATATTTTGCAGGAGCAGAGCTTCTTCGGTAACTTCGTTGATCGAGGCAGTCAAATCCATGATTCCTTTGGTTTGTTGCTGGGAAAGCGTCTTGGAATCCAGCACCATATCAGAGATAGAGGACATTTCCTTCTGGAGGGAAGAGAGCTTTTCAGAGATGTCTTTAGCCAGATCACTTGATCGAATGGCAAGCCGACGCATTTCACCTGCAACGATCGTAAAGCCTTTTCCGTGTTCTCCGGCTCTCGCAGCTTCGATAGATGCATTGAGGCCCAAAACCTCGGATTGTTTGGCAATCTGCGATATTGATTTCAGGACTGAAAAGGTGTTATTCAACTGTTCTTGCATATTTGCCATGACCTGATAGAGCTCTTCGCTATGAGCGGACAGGACTTCTGCTCCATCCTGCATCACTCTGGACTGTGCAAAAACCTCTTCTACAATCTCAGACAAATGCTCGGCGATTTGGGCCAGTTTATTTTGTCGATCCAGACTGACGCCAAAAACCAGGGAACCAGTGACAGCACCATCTTCTACGATCGGGAGAGCACCAGCGATGTAGGCGACTCCATAGACGGAGGAATCCATCACTTTACTGATCGGCTTCTCTTCTCTCAAAATACTTCTGGCGAGACTTCCTTCCCGAATGGGATCGTTGACTGATAAGCCAAAACGCAAAGAGTTCCCGGCGATATACGACAAAAATTTTTCTCGATTGGTTACTCCCAAAGTAAAGTCCTCCTCAAAGCACATGACCATCCTATGCATGAGGGGAGAGACTCGAACGACTTGATCGAGCAGGCTCATTACGCTCAGACTCCTTCAAAATCATCGTATTTAAGAAAATGAGCCAAATAAGAGAAAAAATATTGAGAATCATCTATAATAACATTATAAATTCAATATTTAGAAATTTTCAATTAGGAAAGAAGATGGAGGTGTAAAAAAACAGGAAATACGTTAATCAATTTACAGCCAGTGCCGAATCCTAGTAGATTTTGTCCAAAAAAATTCATTAAATGTTAAGCAATTTACATAGGTATTCCATTGGTTTCAGTACAATCAGAAGAGTTTAAATAATAAGTAAATACTGAAAGAATGCTTGGTTTGGCCATTCATACCACAAAATTCAATCATTCGGGGGTAGACAATGAAAAGATTCAAGAAATGGGGAGCATCACTGTTGGCTGTTTCCATGACCATGTTGTTGACAACTGCCTGTGGCGGCGGGGCTTCATCGACAGCTACGCCAGCACCAGCGCCAGCAACGGGTTCTACTACTGGGGATGCAGCAAACAAGCCAACCTACAACTTCAAACTGGCACATATCACACCGCCTACACACATGTGGCATTTGGCCGCTGAAAAATTCAAGGAAGAGCTGGATCAACGCTCCGGCGGACGCATGAAGCTGGAAATTTATCCGTCCAGCCAGCTGGGCACGGAAGCAGACATGGTGCAACAGATCGCTTCTGGTTCTGTTGATTTTGGATTTATTACTGCTGCCTATCTGAGCTCTCGTGCTCCTTCCTACGCTGCATGGCTGGCTCCATATGCGTTCAAGGATCTCGATGAAGCCAACAAAGCGCGCAAAGAAGAAGTATCCAAAAAGATTCTGGGTACGCTGGAAGAGCAGGGATTGGTCGGACTCGACTACTTCTTCGCCGGACAGCGCGTCATGCTGTTTAAAGACAAAGAAGTACTGAAGCCTGAGGATATGGCTGGACTGAAGCTTCGTGTAACGCCAAGCCCGCCATTGACTGACTTCTACACGTCTGCAGGTGCTGCGACCGAGGGACTTCCATTGCCTGAGGTGTACTCTGCTGTACAGACCGGGGTAATCGACGGTATGGACATGGACCTGGATGCTGCGATCACCAATAAGTACTATGAAGTCGTCAAATATGGCGCTGTAACTAATCACATGGTTTGGCCGGCGGTAGCAATGGCGAGTAAAGCGAACTTCGACAAGATGCCAGATGAGGACAAGCAAATCATCCGTGATGCCATCGATGCTGCGGCTAACTTCTCTGCTACGACGAGAGCAGGGCAAGAAGAGGAATTCAAAAAGACGCTCAGTGACAACGGCATGAAAATGTATGAAATCGATCCAGCCCTGTTTGCTCCATACGCAAAACAATTTGATGAAAAATACGGTCCAAAAGATCCTCTCATTCAAGAGTTTATCGATACATTCCGCAAATAGTTCATGAGGGGGAAACAAAGATGAAAGCATTGAGCGATGGCATATCCAGAATCGAAAAGCTCTTGGGCATTGTGCTCATGTTCGCAATGGCCGTCGTCGTCATACTAGCAGTCGTATTTCGCTATTTGCTTAATGCGCCCTTTTCATGGGCGGGAGAAGTGTCGGTATATCTGTTGATTTGGGTCAGCTTTATCGGCGGCAGCCTGGGACTGAAGTACAAGTCCCAGGCCGCTGTGACCATCCTGCTCGATTACTTGCCCAAGCAGGCACAGAAGATGCTGTTGATTGCAGGAAACATCTTGGTCCTGCTGTTTTTTGCCCTGCTGCTTTACTACAGCTACCAGTGGGTGTTTTCACCAGGAGTTGCCTTTCAAAAATCAAGCGCACTTTTGATGCCGATGTGGATTCCTTTTAGTGCGGTGCCGATCGGGCTTACTTTTGCTACCGTCCATATTCTGTCTAATCTCATCGATCTATTCCGAGAGGAGGAAGTCCGTTGACAGTTTTAGTGATTCTACTCTTCCTTCTATTCCTGTTGATGGGCATTCCGATCTCTCTGGTTTTGGGTATGATCACCATCTGCTATTTCTTTCTGGTGGGGAATACGACGCTCCTTACCTCTACGCCGATGCGCCTGTTTTCCGGATTGGAGAATTTCGGCTTGTTGGCGGTTCCATTGTTCATGCTGGCTGGTGAATTGATGAATGGAGGAGGGATTACCACTCGTCTGGTTCAATTCGCACGCGTGTTTATCGGTCACGTACGCGGGGGGCTGGCCTATGTTACGGTTGTTGCAAACATGTTCCTCGCTTCCATCCTGGGATCGGCCAATGCGCAGGCAGCGATGATGAGCAAAGTCATGGTGCCGGAGATGGAGAAGGAAGGGTATAACAAGGAGTTTTCCTCTGCCTTGACCCTTGCTTCATCGATCATTGCTCCAATTATTCCGCCCAGCATGATTTTTATTATCTATGGAACCTTGTCCGGCTCTTCCATTGGCGGTTTGTTCATGGCCGGGATTATTCCCGGAATCATTTATGGAATCGGTTTCATCTCACTCATCGCGTACATGGGCTATAAAAACAACTACCCCAAAAGTGAGCGCGCTACTGCAAAAGAAATGGTGAAGAGTACAGTCAGTGTATTGCCTGCGCTCTTGGTTCCTATTGTCATTATTTTCGGGATTTTAAGCGGTGCTTTTACAGCGACGGAGTCCGCAGGGATTGCCTGTTTGATTGCCTTTATCGTAGGGGCGTTCCTGTATCGGGAGCTTGACTTGAAAAAGCTTCCGCAAATTTTCATCAATACCGTAATCAGCACGGCTACAGTCACCTTCCTGATCGCAATGGCTAACATTTTTGGCTGGATGATTGCTTTTGAACAAATTCCGCAATTGATCGCCAATTCGATGCTCTCGATCTCGGACAGCCCGTTTGTCTTCTTGCTGCTGGTCAATATCTTCCTATTGCTGATCGGGATGATTCTGGACGGAATTGCAGCCTTGATTATTCTGGTTCCGGTCCTGATGCCGCTGGTGACAGCCTTCCAGATCGATCCGATCCATTTCGGGGTAATCATTTGTATCAACCTGACCATTGGACTTCTGACACCTCCAGTCGGAACGGGACTCTTTATCGTCTCCTCCATCGCGGAAGTGAGGTTCGAGCGATTGGTCAAAGCCACTATGCCATTCTTGATTGTGGCGATTGTCATTCTTTTCATCATCACCTACTGGTCAGACGCTGTTCTGCTGGTGCCGCGATTGCTGGGGCTGACGACGTAGTCTGAATACGATCAGCAAAATACGAATACAGATGGCAAGGAAAAGGAGGTTGTCGAAGTGAAGCTGTTAGGCATATCAGGAACAATCATCGGAGCCAAGACGAGCATCCTCGTGCAAAAGGTATTGGATGAAGTGAAGCAGCTGGCCCCAGAGATTGAAGTGGAAATGCTGGACCTGCGGGATTACAAGATGTCCTTGTGTGACGGAAGGGATCCTGCGACATACCCGGATGATACGAAAAAAGTGATCGACCTCGTTTCATCGGCTGACTTCTATCTCATTGGAACGCCGATTTTCCAGGGTTCGCTGACCGGGGCATTGAAAAATCTGTTCGACCATATCCCGCCACAGGACCTGCGCAACAAGGTGATGGGCTTTGTAGCAAATGGCGGAACCTATCAGCACTATCTCGTGATTGATAATCAGTTGAAGCCCATCGCTGGCTATTTCCGTGCATACGTGGCTCCAGGCTTTGTGTATGCGCATGCGGATCATTTCAACAAGCAAAACGAGATCGTCGACGAAGACGTGCTGAGCAGAATAAGCAATCTGGCCCAAGAGCTGGTGCATATGCAAAAGGCACTGAAGGGAACGGTCAGCACAACAAACCATTAAAACAACGTAATAACAGGCAAGAGAGAGGTGCAGCCATTTGGAGACTGCATCTTTTCTGTTTACCCAAAGAAAAAAGGGGAGTGGGAAAGCACATCCAGCCCGGTGTAATCGGTCATGAATGGGGCTTTCAGAGGTTCCTTTTGGAAGGGAAGCTGGTATACAGTGGGCTTCTGTCATTTGCGGCAGGAGCTTCGCAGTTTTCGTGTAGATCGGATCATCGATTTGGAGCCATCCGATCACAGCTTTCAACGTCCGGCTCATTTTTCAGCCAAGGATTTTTTGTTGGGTCAGCTCTTGCCAGGTTCCGATCAGGCGTCATCTTTGCTGAAGGTCTGTATACATGGGGAAAAGCAAGTGTTGGATGAACTGTGCAAGCACTGGTTATTTGGCCACACGCTCATCAAAAGAACGGCAAATGTTGCAGAGTTTGGACTCAACATCGAATCAGTGCTGACCTATGTACCGTATTTCTTATTTCCCTACGGCAAGGCCATTCGGATTGCAGAGCCGCAGATTTTGATCAGCAGGATGGTCGAGGTCATGACAGGAATGGCTTCGTACTACCAGGAGATGCTCTCTGCCAACAGTGATCTGGAAGCAATGGAGAATCAGTTCGTTCACAGGAAAGAGGATGAGTCGGATGGAAAAATTCGGTACAAGTACTGCTGCAGGCGGCATCGATTCTGAAGACCTTTGATGGCTGTGAATGGTATGTGGTGAACATCTCTGTCGGCCACTCATCGCTGGGTTTGGCGAGCAGACGAGGTATCGACTGGTTGGAGGAGTAGGTTTGTCATAAATCGATGAGAAAGGAAAAGCCTGGGCTGTTATACGCTTGGGCTTTTGGTTTTGTATGACCGGATTGCGATGATCATTCCTCCTACAGTGATGTGCCCCTAAAATTTCTTTAATATATGGCAATTAAAGCACTATTCCCCTGTCGATACTAGAAGTGACTTGAAACACCAGGCCTCTTCATATAAACTGAAGCTAATGTCCGGACGAAATATTTTGTAAATAAAGGGAATCGTTGCTTGTACTCGTGTCTTGCATGCTTGCGCACGGGATATTAGCCTGTATACGTTTCCGGAGTAAGTGGATGTAAGTGCTGATACAATGTACATCAAGATAAAGAGTGAATGGGGGGCATTCTATGGATCATATCATCTTTGAAGTAGGAACGGCTCTGATATTAGTTGCTATCGCGTCACTAGTCGCAAGCAAGTTGAAATTTTCCATCATTCCTTTTTTGATTGTTTTGGGGATGCTCGTTGGGCCACACGCACCAACCATTGGGATTCTTGATTTTACTTTCATTGAAAGTCAAGAAATCATTGAATTTATGGGGAGAATTGGTGTATTATTCCTGTTGTTCTATCTGGGTCTTGAATTCTCCGTCCCCAAATTAATCAAGTCAGGAAGAAATATCGTCTACGGGGGCACCATTTATGTCCTCCTGAACTTTTCATTGGGTTTGGCATATGGGTACTTCGCTAATTTTCCAATCTATGAAACATTAATCATTGCTGGAATGGTGTCCGTCTCTTCCACTGCGATCGTAGCCAAAGTATTGGTTGACTTAAAGCGGACAGGGAATTCGGAGACGGAATTGATTCTAGGAATGATTTTGTTTGATGACATATTCCTGGCTGTATTCTTGTCCGTCATGTCTGGACTGCTGCTTGGCGGTGCGACTTCCATCGGAGGCATGCTGCTCTCCGTCGGCATCTCGATCGGTTATATGCTGCTGTTCTTCGTGATCGCTCGCAAGGGTACCAAATTCCTGAACAAAATCCTGAACATCTCTTCCAATGAAATTTTTATCATTGTTGTTTTCTCCGCATTGTTTTTCGTTGCCGGTTTTTCGGAAACGCTACATGTAGCGGAAGCAATTGGCGCCTTGTTATTTGGTCTGGCACTTTCGGAGACCGACCATAGCAAACGCATTGAAAAACTGGTCGTGCCTTTCCGTGATTTCTTTGGTGCCGTCTTCTTCTTTAGCTTTGGATTGAGCATTGATCCCTTGACTCTGGGAGATGCGATTTGGTTAGCTTTGATAGCAGCATTTTTGACTATCCTAGGTAATGTCATTTCTGGTATGATAGCGGGACGAAATGCTGGACTTTCCCACAAGGCATCATTAAATATCGGTCTTACCATCATGGCGCGCGGAGAATTTACGATTATCGTGGCAAACCTGGGGATTGCGGCAGGTCTCATGCCCATCTTGAAGCCTTTATCCGCTCTCTATGTGTTGATATTAGCCATATTAGGGCCATTGTCTGCGAAAGAGTCGAAGCATATCTATAATGGCTTAAATAAGATATTCAAATGGAGCAAGCCACAGGAAAAAGTGAAAAATCAAGCCTAACGGAACGGAGGATGCGCAAAGATGGATATTATTCGCGAATCAGATTTGCCTGGCATTGGGAAAAAGTTTCAAGTGGAATCCAGATCAGGAGATAAAATGGTCATTGTCATTCATGATGATGGCAGACGGGAAATGTATCATTTTGATCAAGACGATCCGGATGAAAGCATTTCGATGGTCACCTTGGACGATGATGAGGCGAGACAGATAGCCGCCATTATTGGTGGCATGACGTACAAGCCGAAAGCGCTGGAAACGATTGAGGTTTCCCTGGATGAGCTCATCATCGAGTGGTACAAGGTTGAGTCGCATTTTAAATGTATCAATAAATCGATTGCAGACCTGCAAGTGCGTCAGCGCACAGGTGCGACGATTTTGGCCATCGTAGAAAAGAATAAGCAAAAGATTAATCCCGGACCGGACGATCTGCTCCAAGCTGAAATGACACTGGTGATGGCGGGAGAAAGAAAGCAAATCAAGCTGCTCAAAGAGCTCTTGGTACATGGCTAGGAGACATACCAACCTAAACAAAATGAAGTGCACCTGACTGGAGGGTCGAGCGAATCGATCCCGCCTGTATAAGAGGTGCACTTCATTTTTTGCTATGGCAAACCTTTTACTTCGCCAAATCCAGCAGGCTTTGGGACAAGGAGCTCAGCTCCTCCACACTGGCTGTAATTTCTTCTGTAGCTGCTGCTTGAGAATGAACCATCTGGGCGCTTTCATTCATCTTCGTAGACACGTCATTAATGGCAGTATTGATATCCTTCAGACTTTGCTCAATATTTTTAACGGCATCCCGGCTATGCTGGGCCAGTTTGCGAATTTCATTCGCTACGACGTCAAAGCCTCGGCCGTGTTCTCCGGCACGTGCTGCTTCAATCGCTGCATTCAATCCGAGGAGATGTGACTGGTTGGAGATTTCGTCAATCAAGCGGCTGATTTCAGAAGTTTTCTTGGCGTATTCCTTCATGTCTGCCATCAGGTTGACGATGAATTCCTGCGTGGATGAAATCGCTTGCGCTTTCTCAGCAATATCGGCAATCGAAGCAGAAATCTGTTGCAGCGAGGCAGCCAAATGCTCAGCCGAGGAAGAGATTTTTTCTTGTTGATCCAAAGACCAGGCGATGCCGAAGGAGCCAACGATCACATCGTTCTCGTCCTTGATCGGCATGGTGACGCATTTGAAGGGTATACCGCGATATAAAATGAGGAACGGCCATCATTACAAATCCCTGAACACTGGCAATCATCTTCTACCATTAATATCGGAATCTTAGGTCAAGAAAAATAGAGCGATTGACAGAAGAGGGCAACATGTGCAGTAAAAGTCAATTGTATTGAGAATATTTTCTGTCTATATGACATTTGTCATATCCTTCTCTTGACGTTTATGACTACATCAGACGGGCATTCCTTTTTACAATAAAGGTAAAGAGACTGTGGCTGGCGTTAGTTGACTTCTTAAGACGTCTAAGCGAAGAGGAGATATGTCATGCATCAATCCAACATTGCGCAATTGAAAAAAAAGATTGCTCCTTTTGAGCGAACAGATACCAAAGCAAGCATCAGACAGATATTCAATACACTGGTTCCCTACGTGCTGCTCTGGTACGCAGCGTATCTTAGCCTATCCGTATCTTACTGGCTTACGCTGCCGATCCTCATCGTCGCAAGTGGTTTTATGATCCGGACATTTATTCTTTTTCACGACTGCTGCCATCAATCGTTCTTCAACAACCGATTGGCCAACGATATACTGGGCACGATTACAGGTGTCCTGACCCACGTTCCGTATGAGCAATGGAAAAACGCCCATGCGATCCATCATGCCACCAGCAGCAATCTGGATAAACGCGGAGTGGGCGATATCTGGATTATGACTGTAAACGAATATGAATCAGCTCCATTTTGGCTTCAAATAGCCTATCGCATTTACCGCCACCCTATTGTGATGTTTGGACTGGGACCGATCTATGTCTTTTTGTTTCAGTACCGTTTCAATCGCAAGGGAGCTAAAAACAGAGAGCGTCTCAATACGTATTTGACCAATGTTCTGTTGATTGCCTATTACCTTGTCATGTGCTGGGCTGTGGGCTGGGAAACATTCCTCCTGATTCAGGGACCAATCTTCTATTTGTCCGGACTGTTTGGAATATGGTTGTTTTATGTACAGCATCAGTTCGAGGATTCCTACTTTGAGAATGAAGAAGAGTGGAGCTACGTCAAGGCTGCAGTGGAAGGAAGCTCCTACTATCAATTGCCGAAGCCTTTGCAATGGATCACCGGGAACATCGGTTTTCATCATGTACACCATCTGAGTCCAAAAGTTCCGAACTACAATCTGGAGAAAGCGCATCATTCGACTCCGCCATTGCAGCAAGCTACTACCATTACGTTGAAATCCAGTTTGAAGTCTCTTCAATTTCGACTATGGGATGAACAGAACAAAACGTTTGTCAGTTTTCGCGATTGGAAGCCCAGAGCCAGTCAAGTGGCGCTAGCGGAAAAGCCGCAGACACGAAAAAGCTCTTGATTGGAAGGAAAATAAGCCTGCACAACCGGACTGATTCGTATACACTTACGTTATTGGGACTTTCAATGCCCGAGAGGTTTTATCGGAAAAGGTGGAAGCGGATGCAGAAGTGGTTTCAAATTTTTCACAAAGGTACCGGGCTGAATCCCTATGTGTGGGTTGTATTCTTTATATTGCCTTTCTACTTTATCTTTCGGTCGTCTTCCACGTACGAGGTGGCATTTGGAATCTCCATGATTCTTGGTTTCTTTGTCTGCTATGTGTTTTCTTTGCTGACAAAAGGCTGGCAGGTCTACGTGTGGACCAGTCTTCAAATTGTCATCTCGATTACGATGACCGTGTATTTCGGCTACGTGTACTTCTCGTTGTTTCTCGCTTTTTTTATCGGGAATATTCAAAATAAAGCAGGCTTCATCACACTGTATACGATTCATCTGGTCGGTACCATCGTGACGATCAACCTGGGCTTTATCTTGAGAAACCCGGATATCATTACACAATTGCCGTTCGTTCTCGTCAGTTTGATCGCTGTGATCTTGCTACCTGTCACCACCTATAACCGCAACAAGCATGAACAGCTGGAAGGACAGCTGCAGGACGCGAACAAGAAGATATCGGAGCTTGTCAAGCTGGAGGAAAGGCAGAGGATTGCCCGTGATTTGCACGATACACTGGGGCAAAAGCTATCCTTGATCGGACTCAAAAGCGACCTGGCAACCAAGCTGATCAGCAAGAATCCGGCGCAGGCCCAAACCGAGTTAAAGGAAATACGTCAAACGGCTAGGATCGCGCTAAAAGAGGTACGGGAAATGGTCACAGAAATGAGGGGGACGAGGCTGGAGGATGAGTTCTTTCGGATCAAGCAGATCTTTAACGCAGCGCAGATTGAACTCACGCTGGAAGGTGAGCCTAACCTGACGAACATCTCGTTGATCACGGAGAACGTCGTAAGCATGTGTCTGAAGGAAGCAGTGACCAACATCGTAAAGCACAGCAATGCGACCAGCTGCCAGATCCGGATTCAGCCATCACGTACAGAGCTGGTCGTCTGTGTGAAAGACAATGGCATAGGCTTGGCTACCGAGTCCGCTTACGTGAAAGGAAACGGCTTGCGAGGGATGCAGGAACGTCTGGAATTCGTGAACGGGAGCATGGAAATTTTCACCGATGAAGGGACGACCATCGTGATCAGGGTACCAAACGTCCTCAAAAGACCAGAGAAGGAGGCAGGGAGATGATACGGATCGTCATTGCGGAGGATCAGCGGATGCTGCTGGGGGCTCTGGCATCCCTGCTCGATCTGGAGGATGATATGCAGGTTGTCGGGAAAGCGAGCAACGGGGAAGATGCCGTGAAGCTGGTGATGCTCCATAAGCCAGACATCTGCATCATGGATATTGAGATGCCTGTGAAAAGCGGCTTGGATGCAGCGGAAGAGCTCAAGGGCTCTGGGTGCAAGGTCATGATCTTGACTACGTTTGCACGTCCGGGGTATTTCGAGCGGGCTTTGAAGGCAGGTGCTCACGGCTATCTGCTCAAAGACAGTCCCAGTGAGGAACTGGCCAGCTCGATTCGCAGCATCATCGCTGGAAGACGCATCTATGCTCCGGAGCTGGTGGATGAGGCTTACGGGCAGGAAAATCCATTGACTGAGCGGGAGAAGGAAGTGCTGCTGCTGATGGCAGATGGCAAGAACACCAAAGAGATCGCCAGTGAGCTATACCTCACGACGGGAACGGTGCGCAACTACATTTCCGTCATTCTCGACAAGCTGGATGTGAGCAACCGGATTGAAGCGATCATGCGCATTAAAGAAAAAGGCTGGTTCAAATAAAAAGTGTCAAGTGTTCGCTGCGGTGAACATCTTGACTCTTTTTTTGGTTTGTGAGGATGTTACGAATACGAACTGACAATATGAAGCGTATTGCTGTAGGAAATCGTCCGTTCCTGTATGTCTTCAATTTGCAGCTGTTGGGCAATCGAAACCGAGATAATGGCTACAGGGAAGAGTATCCCGTACCGGAGTCATCGACCGCGATTTTGACCCCCAGCTGTTTGATGCTTTGTAGGATTTCAATGGCGTGACTTTCATTGATCGTCATGCTTTCCGTGATTTCCAGCTCCAGATATTCCGCCGATAATGCAGTCTCATCGAGAATCTTCTTGATGGTATCGACCAGATTTTGCTGGAAAAATTGACGCGTCGACAAGTTACGGAAACGCCGATCCCTGTTCATGCCAGGCTTCATCGTGATAGGCCATATAGGTGATGTACTCTTGATCTTTTTTCTGCTGTCGATTATTAGGTAATTAAAAAGGAAAACTGACACCTACATAGTAAAATATTCCCTTAACTCGTGCGCGACTATATTGTGGCGATTTTTGTAATTGTGCCGATAATTCTCTATGCAAATCCCATCATTCAGATCAAAAATCAGGTATAATAATACCTACATTCATACGACCCTTTTTATGAAACAGCCAAGAAAGGCGGAGAAAAGATGAAAGTAGCGATTGCACAACTTACTTCCACTTTAGATAAGACACAAAACCTGCAAAAAGCGGTTGAATACGTAGGAAAAGCAAAAGCAGCCGGGGCGGATTTTGTCATTTTTCCCGAGATGTACAGCGCGGCGGCTACGCCAAAGTCTGGTGTGCGCCCTTCCGAAGTAGCAGAACCGCTGGATGGCCCATTTGTAAGCGGATTGGCTCAAGCTGCACGTGAGCAAGGCATCTATGTCGTCTGCGGGGTGTACGAAAGCATTGAAGGGGATCAGGATCGAGCCTATAATACGACTGTGTTTTTCAATCGTTCTGGAGAGCTCATCAAGGCTTATCGCAAAACCCACCTCTATGATGCGTTTTCCTATATGGAATCGGACTACATCGCCGCTGGGAACACTCCCTATGAAATCATCGAGACCGAATTCGGCAAGATCGGACTCATCGTGTGCTACGAGGTTCGCTTTCCGGAAATCGCTAGACAGTTTGCCTTGCAAGGAGCGGATCTGCTGTTCGTACCGGCTGGCTGGGTAGCTGGACCGATGAAGGAAGATCATTGGGAGACGTTGGTTCGGACGAGAGCCATCGAAAATACGATGTTTGTCTGTGCAGCGGATCAAGTGGGGAATATTTTTGCAGGGCGCAGCATGATTGTGGACCCGATGGGCGTAATCGTAGCGAGCGCAGGTGAAGAAGAGACCTTGCTGGTAGCCGAGCTGGATCTGGACCGCATCCAGCGCGTGCGCGGCAAACTACCGAGCGTAGCGAACAGACGTCCAGAGCTATATACGAATTAAGTAGGAAAAAGGCTATAAAAGGAGAGCGACAGAGTCTTCCATACAGGGAGGAGCTGTCGCTTTTTTTGGACCCAAGCGGGCAGATGTCCGTGACCATTTTTCTCTCCTTTCAATATGATGCTAACAAAACAGAATTCAAGAAAATCGCAGTTCTGTAAGCGTTACCATCATTGGAAAGGTGGAATGTCCTCATGTATTGGATTATTGGTGGTTTGGTCGGTCTGCTCGTTTGGTGGGGAATGAACATGCTCATGACTGGTAAGGCAGGAGGGAATGGCTGGCTTGCTTCGCTGATTGTAGCGCTTTTAGGGAGCTGGCTGGGCGATCTGATTCTTGGCGACTGGCTGTGGATGCTGGCTGGCTTCAATGTCTTCGCAGGGGCGATAGGGGCTATTGTCCTCATGTGGCTGTGGAACATGCTGGGCAAACAGTTGAGACAATAAGAATAGGATAGAAAACAGGCTGCACGGAAGACGGTTCGTCTTCAGCTGTGCAGCCTGTTGTTTTGGCATACCTATTCAGCTACGGATGCATACTTGAAGTACGCGCCGCCAAGCGGGAAGATCACGAAATCTTTCACCTTGTCATTTTTTACATAAGGGTTTCCACGGAAATTCATCGGCGCAAGCGGCATTTCTTCCATGAGGATTGTCTCAGCTTCGAGCAGGATTTGCTTGCGTTTTTCCAGATCCGGCTCGGAGTAGCTTTGGTCGATCAATTCCTTGAACTTCGGATGTTCCCAGTCTGGATGGTTGTTACCACCCGTTTTGTCGCGGAACATCTCCAGGAAGTTGATCGGATCATTGAAGTCGGCTCCCCACTGGAAGCGAATCATGTCAAAGTTGGCCTGAGAGCGCATATCCCGGTATACCTTCAGTTCCGCTGTGTACAGCTTCACGTCTACACCCAGAGTTTGCTTCCATTGGTCTTGCAGGGCTTCCGCCAGTTTTTTGTTCATGTCCGTGGTGTCAAAGGTATACGTAACACTTGGGAATGTGGTCAGCCCCAGCTCTTTCATCCCTTCTTCGAGCAACTGCTTGGCTTTCTGCGGATCTTCCTTGAAAAAGCCCTCCGGTTTCAGGCCCATCGACGACGGTACCCAGCCGTATGCGGCGGGAACTCCTGTCTGCAGGATGTTGTCAATAATCGCCTGGCGATCGATAGAGTAGGAAAAAGCTTGTCTGATTTTTTTGTTGTTAAAAGGAGGCTTCGTCGTATTGAAGACGACAGATTGAGTTCCTGGATTGCTGGCTACCATCAGGGTTCCCGCATCCTTCAAAGAAGGAATGACATCAGGAGGCAGTGTCGAAGCAGGATAGCCGCCCCAGTCAAGGTCGCCGTTTTCAAACATGGAGAACGCGGTATTGTTGTCATCGATCATGGAGATTTCCAGGCGATCCAGCTTGACGTTCTCCTTGTCCCAATAGTTGTCGTTTTTAACGAAGGCAATTTTGACCTTATGTTCCCACTCTTCCATGATGAAGGGTCCATTACCTACAATTGTAGCTGCTTCAGCAGCCCATTGAGGATTGGACTCAACGGTTTTTTGGTGCAGAGGAAACAGGGTCGGGAAGAAGGTCAATTCACGGAAAAACGGCGTAGGTGATTTCAGCGTAAACTCTACGGTATGGTCATCCAAGGCTTTGACACCGACATCATCCGCGCTGCCTTTTCCAGTGTTGTACTCCTCTCCTCCTTTAATGTAATAAAGCTGATAGGCGTACTCGGAGGCTGTTTTGGGATCCAGATTGCGTTTGATCGCGTACACGAAATCGTGGGCGGTAACCGGATCGCCATTGCTCCATTTGGCATCTGGGCGGATTTTAAACGTATACTTCGTGAAATCAGGAGAGGCGGTAAAGCTTTCGGCGGTGGCATTCGTCAGCTCTCCATTGAGGTCATAGCTGGTCAAGCCTTCAAAAGCGGCATAGATCATATCGAAAGAATCGGCATCGACAGCAATCCCCGGATCGAGAGACGGTGGTTCGCTATTGATACTCCAATGCAAGACCATTGGCTTGGCTTCGGCCGCTGCTCCTGATTGAGAATTTTCATTAGGTTGTGCAGTGCCCTGAGAGGTGGAGCACCCGGTCAAGATCCCGAACAGCAAGGCGAGACCCGTGGCACAGGCAAGTGCTTTTTTCATGATGATTTCCCCCTATTGATCTCTTTCTTACATGTAAGAATATTTCTTTATGTTTAGTAATGTCAAACGAAAATATGTTATTTAGCGAAAAATGTAGGCTAGATAGGGAAACATGTGTCAAATTCAGAACGAACTGAGATGGGCAAAAGGTCTCAAGCCTTAATCTTGCGAATCCTGCACGCGCATGGACCTCAGAAGGTATCCGCCATTGCGGAGCGTTTGGATATCACGCCAGGAGCGGTCACCAGTCTCGCTGACAAGCTGATTGCTGGGGGGTATGCTTTTTCATGGGCGGGAGAAGGGACAAACAAATACGCTTGGGATTCCTGGCAAATCATTGGCTTGCTTGCCGTCAGCGTCCTCTCCCTGCTGCTCTTCCTCTGGGTAGAGACGAAGGTAAAAACGCCAGTCTTGCCGTTGAACTTGTTTAAGAACAGTATCTTTACCGTATCCAACCTGGTCGGCTTTTTTCTCAATGCGGGGATGATGGGCGCGATCATTTACGTGCCGTTCTTTGTGCAAGGGGTAAAAGGGATTTCTCCGACGATGGCAGGGTATGTGGCGATGCCGATGTCCATCGCAATGCTGGTCACTTCCGCATTGTCCGGACAAATCATTACCAAAACAGGAAAGTATAAAAAGATGGCAGTCGGTGGCTTGCTGGTGATGACGGTCGGCATGGTCCTGATGTACTTCATGGAACCGTCCACACCTATCTACCAGCTCGTACTGTACATGATCCTACTGGGCTTGGGTATGGGGATTGCGATGCCAGTCTTCTCTCTGACGGTTCAAAATGCCGTTGCTCCTCAGCAACTAGGGGTGGCAACCGCTACCTCGCAGCTTTTCCGCAATCTCGGGGGAACGATCGGTATTGCCGTGATGGGAAGCGTGATGAGTGCGAGCATGACAACGAAAATGACTCCATTGTCCGGGACGATGGGGCAAGGTACAGCATCAGCCTCAGCCGACCCTGCCCTGGCTGAAAAGCTGGCTCTTTTTTCAAACCCGCAAAACCTGCTGGATCAACCGAAAATCGAGGCAGCACTCCAGAGCCTGCCGCCAGAGTCACAAGCCTTGTTTACACACATGCTGGATGTGATTCGTGAGGCGATGAGCTACGGCATCACCACGACCTTTTTGACAGGCGCAATCGTCGCAGCTTTCGCTGTGGTTCTAGCGCTGTTCCTGAAGGAAATTCCACTGCGTTCTGGAAAGGGGAAGGAACAGAAAGCTGCGGAGGGGCATGCTGTCCTGAATCAAACGAAGGAAATCCAAGTATAAGGCAGAACGAAAGAAAAGAGGCTATCCCAATGGGAAGCCTCTTTTTGTTCATTCACGCCATCACTCGAGAACAAGCTTACTGCCCGATAATGAGACGCTCTTTAGGATGGTGGTAACGAACAATTCGGTCGTTGCGCTTGAGGAAGAGCAGCAGGTTGATAATCCCGATCCGCCCGATGACCATCATCAGGATCAGGATCAGCTTGCCAGGGACGCCCATCGCGGATGTGATGCCTGAAGACAAGCCTGTCGTACCGAAAGCGGAGCATACCTCAAACAAGACGTGCTGGAAGGGGAGATCCTCCAGCCAGACGAGCAGGATGACTGCCGAGAATACCAGGAAGATCGCGACAAAAAAGACGATAAACGAGCGTATGATGTCGTCTTCCACGAGCTCCCGGCCAAAGACCTTCACGTCTTTGAAGCCGCGCATGTGCGTAATGACGGTTGCGACCAGTACAAAAAAGGTCGTCGTCCGGATCCCTCCGCCTACGCTGCTGGGGGAGGCGCCAATAAACATCAGGCTGGCCAGCATGAGCAGTGTAGGAGTTGTGAACAGGCTGATATCGATTGTAGAGAGTCCGCCACTTCTGGAGGAAATCGAGTGAAATAGGGAGTAGAACAGCGTTTCATGCCATTTCATTCCTTGCAGAATTCCATTTCGCTCAAACAGGAAAATGAGCACAGCTCCCAAGACAACCAGCGAAAAGAACGTGAGCGTCGTCACCTTGGTGAACAGCGAGAAGGTGAAGCGCATTTTCGCTCGACGATAGGCCAGATACGTACGGATTTCCACCAATACGGGAAAGCCGATCGCGCCACACACGATCAGAAGCATGATAATTGCCTGATAGATGTAGTCGTGGGCAAAGCTCTGCATGGAATTGCCGTACAGGTCAAAGCCGGCGTTGGTGAAGGCGCTGATGGAGGCAAAAAAACCATGAAAATAGGCTGTATACCAATCATGATGATAGCCGCTCAGTAAAAAGTGGGTCCCCAAGAGAATCGTCCCTACCAGTTCAATCAAGAGAGCCAGCACCAGGATGTTTCGCATCAGGCTGACCAATCCGGCCAACGTAGAACGATTGTGGTCAGTCGCAATCCAGATGCGCTGCTCCAGACCAATTTTTTGCCCCATTAACAGCCAGAAGAAAGTACCCAAGGTCATAATGCCGATCCCGCCTACTTGAAACAGCAAGGTCAGATAGAGAAGGCCCCATTGGTTGAAAATCTCGTGCACGGCAACGACTGTAAGTCCTGTAACGCTGATTGCGCTGGTCGATGTAAACATCGCATCGATAAACGAGATCGACACACCGGGATTATGGAATATGGGTGTGTATAGAAGAATGGTGGAAAGAAGAATCAATCCGACGTAGAAAAACACGATGATCTGGACAGACGTCAAACGACGTTTTTGGTAGGATGACGATAACAAGGACAAGCCCCCCGAACAACACTTTACTCATAACGGTAATCATATCGAAAAAGAAGTCATCAAGCAAAGCCTTTCATGAAGGGGCGTCCACCGTCCTACAAAACGACAAAGTAAATCAGTGCAGCCAGCGCAATGCGATACAGGGCGAACGGGATCAGCTTGATGCGGTTGATCAGATGCAAGAAAAAGCGAATAGCCAGCCAAGCGAATAGAAACGCGCTGATAAAACCGACGATAAAAAACGGAAGGGCATCCATCGTAATATACTGCCAATTTTTCAAGAGTGACAAAAAGCTGGCACCCGCCATGATGGGAACTGCCATGATAAAGGTAAAGTCAGATGCAGCACGGTGATTTAATCCCAGCAAAACACCGCCAGAGATCGTGGAGCCCGAGCGGGAAAAGCCTGGCCAGAGGGCAATACATTGAAACAAACCAATGATCAGGGCTTGCTTGTGTGTGATCTGGTCTACCGATACAGCTTTAGGCTTGGCGGGGCGGACCAGGTCAGCCGCGATCATCAGCAACGCACCGACGACCAGCCCTATTACTACGGTATGGACGGAAAAGAGATATTCATCAATATAGTCGTTAAATAGTACACCCAATACCCCTGCTGGAAGAAGACCGACAATGACTTGGGACAAACGCAATTTTTGTCCAGTACGGCCGCTGTCAGAAGGAAGCTTTTTCAGACCGAACATATTCAAAAAGCGATCCTTGAATATGATCACAGCTGCAATGATGGATCCGAGCTGGATGACGACCTTGAACGTATTCGCAACAGGCTGCGAAAATAATTCCTTGGATTGAAGAAGTGTATCATCGACAATAATCATATGTCCCGTAGACGAAACAGGGGCAAATTCGGTAAGTCCCTCTACAAGGCCCAACACGAATGCCACGAAGATTTCCCAAAGATCCATGGATACTCACCTTTCTGATGATAAGCTAGATTGATTTAACCTAAAGTTGTCCCCATCCACTTTAATACAAATGAAGCGAAATAGGTACCCTTTCCTGCCAAGACGTTCTACCCAAACGCGTCCTGGAAAGGTAAGATGATGAAAAGCAGATGAAGATGATGACAAAAGGAGAAATGAAGATGCCACACCTGTTGGTTCGAGGAGTCAAGGCAGAACAAATGGCGGTAATCAGCCAGCCCTTAACGGAAGAATTGGCAGCGATTTGCCAGTGCGGGACCGATAATTTTACCATTGAATGCTTGCAAACGACTGGCGTCTTTGACGGCAAGATCGTCGATTCCTATCCCTTTGTTGAAGTAGCTTGGTTTGAACGTGGTCAAGAGACGCAGGATCAATTTGCACAAGCCGTAACCAAGCATGTCCTCTCCTTGGGTGTTCCAGAAGTGGAGGTCGCGTTTTTCGCCTACCAAAAGGAAAGCTACTACATTAACGGTAAACATTTTTAGACAAATGCTAAAACCATACGAATGCTCGTGTCGATTTCCCGGGAAAAGGTTGCACATGATCTGACAAATAGACAGTCAGGCAAGGGAATGACAGAGAAAAAAGACAGGATCGAGGCGACATGGCTTCATCCTGTCTTTTATCTTACTGGATTTCTTCATCAACCTGTACCGGAAAGGGTAAATTTTACAAGGCTTTTACATACCGTTCCGGCAGTCGGGAAATGGTATTCTTTTACAGGCTTTTGTTCAACTCACTCAGCTCTTTTGCGGTGAGATTGCGCCAATGGCCGATTTTCAGGCTTCCCAGCGTAATGTTCATGATCCGAATGCGTTCCAGCTTGCGAACCTGATAGCCGAAGGTAGAGCACATCCGTCTGATCTGGCGGTTCAGTCCCTGGGTCAGGACGATCTGAAAGACGCGATCGCTTATTTTTCTTACGGTGCAAGGGTTGGTCATGGTACCCAGGATGCGGACACCTCCGGCCATTCCTTGCAGGAATTGAGGAGTGATCGGTTTGTCGACCGTTACGATGTATTCTTTCTCGTGATTGTTTTCGGCTCGCAGGATTTTATTGACGATATCGCCATCATTGGTCAAGAGGATCAGGCCCTGAGAGTCCTTGTCCAGGCGACCAATCGGAAAGATGCGTTCAGGATGGTTCACAAACTCAACGATGTTCCCTTTGACATGCAGCTCTGTCGTACAGGTGATGCCAACAGGCTTGTTCAAAGCGATGTAGACCGCTTCTTTTTTGGAGCCAATGGGCTTGCCATCCACACGCACATCATCGCCAACGACGACGGCGCTTCCCAATTCGGCCACTACACCGTTGATGGTCACTCGTTTGCTCTCAATCCACCTGTCGGCTTCGCGCCTTGAGCAAATGCCAGTCTCGCTGATAAACTTGTTAATTCGCATCAACTGATTCCTTTCCTTGCGATTGCAGCTTTTCGAGCAGCTTTTTACGCCAAGGCTCGGCAAGCTCAGCTACTTCAATCATGCGCTGCATCGTTTCCTGTGAAGGATGCTTGTCATGGAAGTACAGGTGGTGAATAGAAGCCACCGTAATGTGTGCGGGGTGGGCAGATAGCTGCGTGATCGCGGATGTTGCCGTGATTCTTCCTGGCTGCAGGACGCGAAAAAAGTATCCGGTGTAGCCTGTCTCCACGATCCTTTTTAATAGTAAGTTATTTCCATTTCGCTTGTTGATAGTCGCGCAAGGATACCGCCCTTGCGAAATTTGGAGTACGGCCTCTCCGATCTGGTAGATGTCTCCGATGCACACCTGGTCTTCCCGCATGCCCGTTACGGTCAAATTTTCTCCAAAAGCAGAATTTGACAAAGGCTGTCCAAATTCTTTCTCCCACTGGGCATAATGTTCAAAGGGATACAGACACACCACGCGGTCCGGTCCACCGTGGTACTGAGGGTTTGCCACCTGATCCTCTTCGATTTGTCCGGAATGGACGATTAACTCATCAGCTTGTGTTTTCCAGATGCCAGAACGGAATTCGCTTCCGTTATAGATTTTGTCCTGAGGTATTCCTTTACTCAGATAAACCAGCTTTTGATTTGTCATCACCATCATCCTCGTCCTACAGTTCTTCTGAAACGTTGATTTCCTTACTATAACACAGGAGAGAAGGTGTGAATAAGACACTTGCGAGTGGTTCTGGTATGATAATGGAAAGGAAGATTTAGGAGGCTTAAATCGACATGCAATCATCTGGCGTGGTCTTGCACACGGATAAATATCAGATCAATATGATGTACGCGCATTGGATCAATGGCACGCACAACAAAAAGGCCGTCTTTGAAGCTTTTTTTCGCAAGCTCCCCTTTGGAAATGGCTATGCCGTATATGCTGGACTGGAGCGCATCGTCGCCTATATCAAAAATCTGCGCTTTGAGGACAGCGACCTGGCTTATCTGAGTGAGCAGGAGGAGAATTACGACCCCGCGTTCCTGGATGAGCTGCGAAATTTTCGTTTTAGCGGTTCCCTTTACTCCGTCAAGGAAGGGGCGCTGGTGTTTCCCAACGAGCCGTTGATTCGTGTCGAGGGCAGGATGCTGGAAGCGCAGCTGGTTGAGACGGCTTTGCTCAATTACATGAACTATCAGACCCTGATCGCCACGAAGGCTTCACGGATCAAGCAGATTGCCGGCAACGACGTTCTGATGGAATTTGGAACACGTCGGGCACAAGAAGCGGATGCTGCGCTGTGGGGAACCCGTGCCGCTTACCTGGCTGGCTTTGATGCGACCTCCAATATGCTGGCTGGAAAAATGTTTGGAATCCCGGCAAAAGGGACACATGCCCACTCCTGGGTGCAGAGCCATGAGAGTGAGGAGGAAGCGTTCCAACGCTTCGCGGATGCGCTGCCAGGACAGGTGACTCTCTTGGTGGACACCTATGATACGTTGAACAGCGGCGTGCCCCATGCGATCGAGCTGGGCAAGCGATTGCAGCAGCAAGGGAAAAAGCTGGCTGCTGTAAGGCTGGACAGCGGCGACCTCGCCTATTTGTCGATCAAGACACGCGAGATGCTGGATAAAGCTGGGCTGGAGGATGTGAAAATCGTCGCCTCCAACGATCTGGATGAGCACACGATTTTGAACCTCAAGGTACAGGGCGCCCGTATTGATAGCTGGGGGGTAGGTACACAGCTGATTACAGCGGCCGATCAGCCTACTCTGGGAGGCGTCTACAAGCTGGTAGCCAGAGAAGGAGAGGACGGCAGCTACTTGCCGACGATCAAAATCTCGGGTAATCCGGAAAAAGTGACGACACCGGGGATCAAGGAAATGTATCGGCTGATCGATCCGGGTACGGGCAAAGCCATCGCTGACTATTTGTGCTATCCAGAAGAGCAGCAGGTGGCAAAAGGGGAGCCGATCGAGCTGATCAATCCTAGCCATCCGTATCTGAACAAGAAGATCACCAATTATCAGGCTGAGCCGCTGCTGGTGCCTGTTTTTGTAGATGGCGAGCTCGTCTACAACATGCCTACCCTGGAAGAAATTCGCGCCTACCACCGGGAGCAGCTGTCATTGTTCTGGCCCGAATACCTGCGTATGCTGAATCCCGAGCATTACCGCATGCACATCAGCGAGCTGGTGTGGACGACCAAGACCAAGCTGATGAAGGAATATTTGCAGAAGTAAAGGATAATCACTTTCCGATCACAGTCAAAAAACGTGGTCGAGAAAGTGATTATTTTTGCATGCAAATGCATAAACATACAAAAATAACGTTACACTCAACTCGGTTTTTTTCGAAGAAACGTGGCTGATCATCAATCAGATGCAATTTGGAAATAAATTAATTTTTAGAAATATTGAATAATTAATTGTTTGATGCTCAAACTTCGTTTATAATTATTGACGTTTCTATCTTTTTCTTTATTTCTTTACAGAGGTAATATGGAATATTTTACAAGGCAAAAAAAGAGAGAGTCAAAGAAGGGTGGAGAGTGAAAGCATGCATGCTACAGAGAGAGAAATCGTAGGAAAAGAAGACCTGAATCCATTTCAAATCGTCCAAAAACAAATTGATGCTGCCGCTTCCCTGTTGGGCTTGCCCAGCCACGCGGTAGAAATTATGAAGCATCCCAAGCGGGTGCTGTGTGTCAGCTTCCCCGTCAAAATGGATGACGGAAGTGTGCGCGTTTTTGAAGGCTATCGCTCCCAGCACAACGATGCGATTGGCCCTACCAAGGGTGGAATTCGTTTTCACCCGGATGTTACTCTCGATGAAGTCAAAGCACTCTCCATGTGGATGTCTTTTAAATGTGGGGTTGTTGGATTGCCGTACGGCGGTGGAAAAGGCGGAGTCATCTGTGATCCCCACGACTTTAGCAAAGGCGAGCTGGAGCGCGTAAGCCGTGGATTCATGGAGGCGATCGCGGATATTGTAGGACCTGAGAAGGACATTCCGGCGCCAGATGTCTACACCACTCCACAAATTATGGGCTGGATGATGGATACATTCAGTCGTTTGAAGGGTTCTTATTCTCCAGGCGTGATTACCGGAAAACCACTGATTATCGGCGGGTCCAAAGGTCGTAGCGAAGCGACGGCACGTGGATGTGTATTCACGATTCTGGAAGCCATGAAAGAAGCAGGACGCAAGCCAGAGGAAACGACTGTAGCGATCCAAGGCTTTGGAAACGCTGGACGAATTTCTGCCAAATTGCTGGCAGAGCTGGGTTTTGTCATTGTCGCGGTGAGCGATTCGCGCGGCGGAATTTACAATCCAGCAGGTCTGGACGTCGATCAGGTAGGACAATTGAAGGATACTTCTTCGATTTTGGAGTACGCGGCAGGCAAGCAGATCTCCAATGAAGAGCTTTTGGAGCTGGATGTCGATATCCTGATTCCTGCTGCCTTGGAAAACGTCATTACCGGAGCGAATGCTGATCGTATTCGCGCACGTGTCATTGCAGAGGCTGCCAATGGCCCAACTACGCCTGATGCTGACGCGATCCTGCGAGAGAAAGGCATCGTCGTCATTCCGGATATTTTGGCCAATGCAGGCGGCGTGACTGTCTCGTATTTCGAGTGGGTACAGAATTTGATGAATCACTATTGGTCCGAAGCAGAAGTAAACGACAAACTGCAGACAACGATGGTAGATGCATATAAGGCTGTTCGCAATCTGTCTGAGCAATATGGAGTTGATCTGCGCACGGGAGCTTATATGATTGCTCTATTGCGCATTACGCAAGCGATGGAAGCACGAGGCTGGGTGTAAGCGATTCCCCGGATTTTTCAGTAGCTGTGCAAGAAGGGAAAGACCACTTGTCTCGTTTGATTATGACAGGCGGTCTTTTTTTGCTAATTTGTTGCGAGAAAATGAATATAATGGCAGGAAGTTGAGTATTGTTGTCGAAATTCTCGGGATTACGTCATACTGCTTAGTCAAGCATAGAGAGGAGGATATTTCGAATGCCAATTAAAGTGCCAGATGGATTGCCTGCAACCGAGATTTTAACCAATGAGAACATTTTTGTGATGCCGGAGAGTCGGGCGTTCACACAAGATATTCGACCTTTGCGGATTGTCATTTTAAACTTGATGCCTGTCAAGGAAACCACAGAGACACAGCTGCTACGTCTGGTGGGAAATACACCGCTGCAGGTAGAGGTCGTACTGCTCCATATGTCTAGTCACACTTCCAAAAACACGTCAGAAGAGCATTTGTCTTCGTTTTATCATACATTCGCGGATATTCGGAATCAAAAGTTCGATGGGATGATCATCACGGGAGCTCCCGTTGAACAGCTCGAATTCGAGGATGTCACCTATTGGAATGAATTGAAGGAAATTCTGGATTGGAAGATGGAGCATGTGACGTCTACGCTTCATATTTGCTGGGGGGCACAGGCGGGCCTTTACCATCATTTTGGAGTGCCAAAGCATCCGTTGCCTGAGAAAATGTTCGGCATCTTCCCTCATACCTTGAACAAGCAGAATGTAAAGCTGTTCCGCGGATTTGACACGTATTTTTACGTTCCGCACTCCCGTCATACGGAGAATCGTCGAGAGGATATCGAGAAGGTCGATGACCTCGAAATTCTCTCCGAATCCGATGATTCCGGTGTCTACATCGTAGCGACCAAGGATGGGCGACAGATTTTCGTGACCGGTCACTCCGAGTATGATCCATACACCCTGCAGGATGAGTATAAGCGTGATGTAAACAAGGGGCTGGACATCGCGGTTCCCCAAAATTACTATCCGAAGGACGACCCAAACCGCGAACCGATCGTGACTTGGCGCTCTCATGCCAATCTGCTGTTCTCCAACTGGTTGAACTACTACGTGTACCAGGAGACGCCGTTCGATTGGGGTAACACCAAATAGAAAAAAGAATGGATCTTGAACCATCCGAGCTATTCGGGTGGTTTTTGCATTTTGAGGCTTTTGACACTCAACGATTTGTTCCTATTTTGCCGATAATGAAAATAGTGGAAAAATGCTGTTCATAAAGGAGAGAGATTCGTGTCTAAGACAAGAACATTCAGAACCTGGCACAAACGGGTAGTTGCGGCTATTTTTAGTTGTGCGTTGCTCCTATCAGGAGTCGGTCATGCGCCTGCACATGCAGAGAGCCATGCAGCTGTGCAGCAAGCGAAGGACAAGAAGGAAAAGCAGGCCAAGCTGACGAGATTGGTGAGCGATACGAAGAAAATCACGTTAAAGAAAGCAGGGACGCAGCAGATTTCCTTGCAAGCAGTCTACACGGACAAGACAAAAGTGGATGTCACGAAACTGGCCGTGTGGGAATCATCGGATGAAGAAATCGTCACGGTGGAAGCAGGACTGGTAACAGCTCTTGGTTCCGGCAAAACCAAAATCAAAGCAAGCTACGAAGGAAAGAGCTTCACGATTCCAGTCGAAGTGGACGTAGTCACCAGGCTGACCGCTAATGAGAAAAAGGTAGCCCTCAGTCTGGAAGGAACCAAACAGGTAACGCTGACTGCTGTCTATGCGGACAAGACGACCGCAGACGTGTCAGAGCTGGCGGAATGGGAAAGTGCGAACACCGAAATCGTGACAGTCGAAAACGGCCTCGTCACAGCGGTTGGCTCCGGTAAGACGAAAATCAAGGCGACCTATGGTTCGAAGACGATTACACTCCCAGTCGAGGTCGATGTAGTCTCCAAGCTTCTGGCGAGCACCAAAAAACTGTCGTTCAGCCAGGCAGGAGCTACTCAGGTGGTGACCTTGACCGCTCAACTGTCGGATGGAACAAAGGTGGATGTGACGGAAAAGGCAGTATGGTCGACGGATCGAAGTGAAGTGGCTTCGGTAGAGGGTGGCACCGTGACCGCGGTAGCGCCAGGAAAGGCGAGAATCAAAGCGAGCTACGGCGGCAAAACGGTGACGCTTCCTCTGGAATTCAAGGAAGTGGTCAAAATCCCTGGGCTGGATGTACGCAATCTCACCATGAAAGTGGGCGAGACCAAGCAAGTCAACGTGGTCTTGAGCGGCTCTGACAAGACAAAGGAAATCGTGACGGAGCAGGCGGAATGGAATTCCTTGCATGACGAGATTGCTACCGTAGAGCTAGGAAAAGTGACGGCAGTCAAAAAGGGGAAAACGACGATCGTTGCCATCTATGGCGGCAAGCTGCTGAAGGTACAAGTGCATGTGAAATAAAGTTTGATCCAGATGAGGCTGTCCCTCCTGTAATAGATGGAGGGGCGGCCTTTTTTAGCTGTCGGAAAACCATCACGCTAGAGTACAAAAGTTGTTGTCCTCCATCTAAGCACGCACATAGGATTAGGCATGCGCATATAGATGTCTAATGATGTGAACAGGGATAGAGGAGGCAGCCTATGATATGGATTGCTGGACGACAGGTAAATCCCTCTATGCTAGCAGCAGAGTGGGGATTGAACGATGTGCAGCATGAGACGGTCCAGAGAATGGCCGCCAGTCGGGAGATCTTTGAGTACCCGTCTGCGGACGTGCTGCGTTTCGAGCTGAAGCTGAGAGATCATCTGGTTCAATCATCGCGAGCGCTTTACATGAGCGGCATCGCCTTTTCCGATTTTGAAAATTCGCGAAGCAACCCCAGGTACTGGGAGCAGACGGAGCTGGGCGGTTTTCGCTTGCGTCCGGGAGTACCACCCTCTGAGGGCATTAAGGATATCTTTCAAAATGGCCGGCTCTATGCGACAGAGTGCGCCACTGCAATGGTGATTATCCTGTACCATGCTGTGATGCAGTCGATCCGGCTAGCAGATTTTGAACGCTTGTTTGCAGACATCGTGCTGTACGATTGGCGTTATGACAAGGATTTGGATTTGCGAACACTGCCTACGAATACGATCTTGCCCGGAGATATCGTCTACTTTGCCAATCCAGACTACGATCCGCAAACACCGCAGTGGCAGGGGGAGAATGCTGTCTACCTGGGCAATGGGCTCTACTACGGACATGGTGCGGGTATTCGTACGGCCTCTTCGATGATCCCATTTTTAAATGAGCAGCGAAGAGCAGGGGCGACCCGGTCCGCCTATCTGGTCAATCAGGCGACACGCCCCGGCTTTGCTTATCTTTCTCCTTTTGACAACGGTAGGAGCAGTTTTCCTTACACTAACAGGAGGGATGGTTTTCCGTACGATCCTTTCGAGGACATGAGCGGCAGGATTAGGGTGGAGATCGGGTCCAGCTATTGGGAAGAATAGGCATGAAAAAAAGCCTCGATTACGGGCTGGAACCGAGGCTTTTGGTTGATGGCATTAAAAACGGAGCAGCGAAAACATGGAGAGATTGTGGGAGGCCTTGCCGTCAGTCAGAAGCTGGCTCGCTGCTTCTCCCACTGCACTTGCGAATTTGAAGCCGTGACCGGAGAAGCCTGCTGTGGTCACCACATGCTCGTGCTCGGGATGACGATCAATGACGAAATGCTCATCGGGTGTCATCGTATAGATGCAGACCTTTCCTTGTGTAAGGCGGCCTGCGGCTTGCGGCATGTACGACTCGAGGAATGAGCGAACGTCTCCCTCGTCCGATGAAAAGGTACCGAATGTGCGGTCCAGCTGATCCGGATCGATCGGCTGTCCGGCATCGTGACGTCCGATTTTTACACCGGAGCCGTCAAAGCTGGGAAAGCCGTAAAACATCGAATCTCGGAGGGTAAACACAAAGGCAGGGAACTTGGCGGACTGGTACAGGTCTTCATCTGCTTCAAACCAAGCTACGGTCTTGCGAGTAGGCACGAGTGGCAGATGTAGACCGAGTGATTGAAGGATGGACGGATTCCATGCCCCGGCGCTTACTAGCACCTTGGCTCCGCGATAGCTCGCGTTTTCTGTCTGGACGATCACGTGATTGGGTTCGACCTGCAATCCCGTTACCCGTGTATGGGTGCGCAGGACAGCACCGTGCTGGATGGCGAGCTTCCGGTAAGCCCTGATGCATGCTTCCGAGTAGAGGACGCCGGAGTCCGGTTCGAGGCAAGCGTAGAAATCTTCAGGCAGCGTGATCCCCGGCCAGCGTTCATGGACTTCTTGTGCTTGCAAAACTTCCAGAGGCAGTGAGAACTGCTGGGCTGAACCCTGTACCTCCTGCAAGAACTGACAGCCGACTGGCCCCGCGCTGAGCACACCGGTCTGGGCAAAAAGGGGAACCCCTGTCAAATCCTCCAGCTCCTTCCACAGCTCTTTGGCACGTAGAACGAGGGGGACGTACTGGACCCCTTCTCCATAGGCGTAACGAATGATCCGTGTGTCACCGTGATGGCTGCCCATCGTATGGGGCGGGTCATAGGCGTCCAGCAGCAGCGTGCGCACGCCTTTTTTGGCCAGATCGTACCCTGCAGCCATTCCCACTGATCCGGCGCCAACAATGATTACATCAAAGCTCTCCATCCGTGCTCCCTCCAAGCTTTTGAAATGATGAGTTGGTATCATGGCTGTAGACTCATGTATTCGTGCATGTTTTCAAATCTTACTGATTATGATAGTGGTATCTGCGATGACACACAAGATCTTGTCAAACGGCGGATCAAAAGACTTCTCTTTTCACACGCATCCATCATGGTATATTGATAGAGTGGAAAAAGACGATACGCTGAGATGAGTAGCGGGGGTACATATATGGAAGAACTGTTATTAGGCAGTTTTTTATCGGCGATGGCGACCGGAGCGGGAGCACTGCCGATTCTCTTTTTTAAAGCTGTAACCCACCGGTGGCGGGATATTTTGCTTGCCTTTACCGCTGGAATCATGATGGCCGCAGCTACATTTGGCCTGATTCCGCAAGCACTGGAAAGCGATTCATTCCTCATAGTCTGTATAGGTGTCGTGACTGGAACGCTGGTTCTGACCGTTCTGGAAAGCATCGTTCCGCATATCGACTTGGAGCATACTCGAATCAACATCGCGATGGATACACAGGCACTGCTGATTTTATCCGCTATTACCCTGCACAATATTCCAGAGGGACTGTCTGTCGGTGTCAGCTATTCCAGCGAGCAGGCGGGGCTGGGGGGCTTGATCGCCTTTGCGATTGGTCTGCAAAATGCTCCGGAGGGCTTTCTCGTCGCCCTTTTCTTGATCAACCAGAGGGTAAGCAGACTCAAAGCATTCTTTTTGGCTACCATGACGGGTGCTGTTGAGATCGTCGCTGCTGTGCTGGGATATTCTCTCTCCGGAATCATAGATGGCCTTGTTCCGTACGGTCTGTCGTTCGCGGCAGGTGCCATGCTGTTTATCGTCTACAAGGAGCTGATACCGGAAAGTCATGGTGACGGTCATGCCCGTTCAGCTACATTTTCCTTTATTGTAGGACTTTTGGTGATGATCGGCCTGACAGATTGGCTGAAATAGCACTGTTTTTTACAGACTTCCGATTTTTCCTCAACTTCCTCTCACAAATCGAGCCAAATTTACCGAAACCATATATAGATAGATTTCGATTACGGAAGTAGGGAGTGTCACAATGGAAAAATCGACCGTGATAGGTATCGTACTAGGAATCGTGGCTGTGGTTGTCGGAATGATATTGAAGCACGCGAGTCCTATGGCGTTGTTAAACGCCGCCGCATTCATGATTATTATCGTGGGTACGATAGCCGCCATCTTTAATGCCTTTCCTCTGACAGAATTAAAGCGAGTACCCGCTTTGTTCAAAATTCTCTTTACCGAGCAAAAACTCCCTGCAAAGCGTGAACTGATTGGCCAATTCATGAACTGGGCATCCATTGCGCGCCGCGAGGGATTGCTCGCATTGGAAAATACGTCGGATGAAATTGAAGATCCTTTCCTTCGCAACGGGATGAAAATGATCATCGACGGAGGAGAGCCGGATTTTGTTCGCGATGTATTGAACGAAGAGATTCATGCTATCGAAGAGCGTCATCAAGCTGGCGCCCTGATTTTCAGCCAGGCTGGTTCCTATGCACCTACTCTTGGGGTATTGGGGGCGGTAGTCGGTCTGATCGCTGCGCTGGGGAACTTGAGTGACATCGATGCGTTGGGGATTTCCATCGCTGCGGCATTTGTGGCTACATTGCTGGGTATCTTCACCGGATACGTTCTATGGCATCCATTTGCCACCAAGCTGAAACGCAAATCCAAGCAGGAAATCGAGATCAAGAAAATCATGGTGGAAGGACTTCTTTCCATCCAGGCAGGGGTATCTCCAGCTGCTATTGAACAAAAACTGCTCGTATACATTCCGTTCTCAGAGCGTTTAGAAATGAAGGAAGAGAAGAAGGAGGAAGGAGCTGCGGTAAATGGCTAAACGACCGAAGAGACATGCTCAACATGAAGAGCATATGGACGAGTCTTGGCTGATTCCGTACGCTGACCTGCTCACACTTCTGCTTGCCTTGTTTATCGTGTTGTTTGCATCGAGTGAAATGGATGCTAAAAAGTTCGACCAGATGGTTCGATCCTTTAATGTAGCAATGAATGGCGGAGTCGGTGTATTGGACCAGCCTAGTCCGGTTCCACTTGATCCGATGCTGCAACAGCAAACCCTGCACAAAGGTGCACAGGAAGCAGAGAAGACAGAAGAAGAGCGGAAGCTGGAAGAAGCGATCCGCAAAGAAACAGAGGATCTGAAAAAGCTGCAGACACAGCTGGAGGGCTACATCCAAAGCAATCAGCTGCAGGACAAGCTCCAGACCAAGCTGACGGACGAAGGACTGCTCATCACGATCCTGGACAATGCACTGTTCGATTCCGGTAAGGCAGATTTGAAACCGGAAGCAAGAAAGCTCGCGGCTGAGATGGCTGTCATGCTCGTCCCTCATCCGAAGAAAGTCACGGTTACGGGACATACCGACAATGTACCGATCAATCGTGTTGAATTTCCTTCCAACTGGGACCTGAGCGTGAAGCGTTCCGTAAACTTCCTGAAGGTGCTGCTGGAAAACAACAACCTGGACCCGACAAAATTCAGCGCAACGGGCGTGGGTGAATATCATCCTGTAGCAGACAATAAAGATGCAGCGGGAAGAGCGAAGAACCGTCGGGTAGAAGTAGCGATCCTGCGTGATCTGGCCTCTCCGCCAAACAACAGCATGAATCATACTAATCCTTAATTCTTGAGTAGACTGCGCACCGATTCGCGCAGTCTTTTTTTTATACTATCGGAAAGTTTAAGTGCGCTAAAGCGCTAAAAAGATTAGCGGAAGATAGTATAAGTGCAACTAAGGCTCCGCCAAAAGCTTGGCGTAGCCAAGTTTTCTAATAAAGGGCATCTTGAACCGGTTGCTTTGGACGCGGGTTTTCCTTTTTCGTGGAGCTGGGCAGGAATACCCCCAGCAGGAAGCTCAAGAGGGGCTTCTCTTTCTTTTGGGAACCTTGACAAAACGAATGAAAAGAGGAAATAATGATAAATAACAAGTAAATAACTCGGAATACTATATGATTAAAACAGAGGTGATTGTGATGGAACGGACGATTCACATCAAGAGCGGCGACATCACCTTGGCAGCGACACTCCATGAGCCAGATTTCATGGTGGCAAAAAAAGCTGGCAAGGTCCCGCTGGTCTTGATTTGCCACGGCTTTGTCGGCAGCCGGATCGGTGTAAACCGCCTTTTCGTCAAAGCCGCCCGGGAGCTGGTGGCGCATGATGTGGCTGTTCTGCGCTTTGACTACGGAGGCTGCGGAGAGAGCGAAGGAGAGTACGGAGCGGGAGGGTTGGACGTCCTGCTGCAGCAAACACGTGATGTCATCGAGTATGCTGTGTCTCTGGAGCACGTCGACACGAGCCGAATCCTATTGCTTGGGCATAGCCTGGGAGGAGCAGTTACGATGCTTGCTGCCAGCCAGGACCCGCGTATTCATTCCCTGGTCCTCTGGGCCGCAGTAGCAAGGCCTTTTGAGGATATCGCCCGGATCGTGGGCGAAAAGAGCTATCAGGAAGCACTGCAGACAGGCAGTACCGACTACCTCGGCTATTCGCTTCAAGCGCGCTTTTTCCAATCGATGAGCAGCCACAGCCCTCTGCGACAGGCTCAAAGGTTCGAGGGTGATATCCTGCTTTTGCATGGCAATCGCGATGACGTGATTGCGGTCGACGCCATGTTTCATTACGAGCGAGAGCTGCGACTGCGAAAAAGAGGCCGTTGTGAGACGGAAATCGTGGTAGGTGGGGACCATACCTTCTCGTCGGAGGACGGCTATCAGCGACTGATCAGCAGTACGGTTCACTGGATCAATCGGCAAGTGGGGCAACAGATCGTAGCGGTGTAGGTAGAAAAGGATCGGATACTGAAGAGAAAAGGGATAGCCAATGGGCTATCCCTTCTTAATTTGCTCCAGCAATCCCCGACAACCAGCCTCCACGAGATCGTAAACGTACTCGAATCTGCCTGTGTAATACGGATCTTCGACATTTCGCTCCGCAGCTTGGGGCGCAAAGTCGAGCAGGCGGAAAATCTTTTATGGCGAAAGACGGCTTCAGCCATCGGTGAGCGGCAAATATTGCCTAGACAGACGAAGAGTACATGTGTCATGCATGACTACTCCTTTCCGTTTCAGAGAGTTGGTTGATGCTATCAACCACTCGTGAGCTCTGTATGGTAGAATACCATAATAACATTTTTTCAGGCAGAAAAAGGTGAGGTGGACCTTATTGAAAACGTATCTATACCGCCTCCGTTTTGTCGTAACTGTGATCGCCGCGACGGTGCTCCCCATTTTGATCACGGGGATCGTCCTGCAAAAAGCGGCCGAGCAAGCATTATTGGAGGAAAAAAAGCAAAAGCTGACGGCGATCACCGAACAGATGGATTTTGCCCTCACACAAACGTATGCAGAAATGCTGGTGGAGATGGGGGGAGCAGAAGCTTCGCGCGATGAACAAATCCGCATGCTCAGCAGTAAACTGGAACCGCTTACAAATCGCATAGCCGCAGCTCACCCAGGTATCGGCGTAGGATATTATGCTGCCGAGCTGGATGCGATCGTGACCTATGGCCCCGGCACGGAAAGCCTGCATGTCGGCAAGTCCATTTCTGCAGACCACCCTGGACGAGAGGTCATGGAAACCCGCGAGCCAGCAGTCGTGATCGGGGAGCAGGTCAGGGGAAATATCATGAATGCAATGATTCCGATCATACGTGACAATCAGATGATCGGATATGTATGGGCGAATGAACTCATGTCCAACATCGACGTACAGTTGGCAGGAATGAGACAGAGTATTACGATCATTTTAGGAATTGGGTGCGTAGTTGCAGCCATCGTCAGCGGATTGCTGGTCCATCGACTGGAGGTCATCCTGGCGGAAATTAAATCCGGACTGAAGCGGCTTAGCTACGATCTGTCCTTTCGGATGAAGCGACTGGACGGGGAACCAGGAGAGATTACCGGAGCGATCAACAAGTTGGCAAAGGATCTTCAGGAAAGCCGCAGTCATACAGAAACCATGATGGACAGTATGGAAAACGGAGTCATCGCACTGGACCAGGAGGGGCACTTGACGGCCTGGAACGAATCGGCTACCCGCCTATTGGGTTTGCCAGCAGAAGTAAAGGGCAGGCAGTATGCGCAAGTCTTTACGGACAGTCCTCTGCTGTTGGAAATGATCGCATCTGCCTTGCAGGAAGCGAAAACCAATCATGATACAGAATGGTGGCATCCGCATCCTGAGCGTGGATTGCTTTGTCTCAATATCACGACGTCCATTTGGCGCGGTCCGCTGGATGAAGTGCTGGGTGTCATCATCATGATCGAAGACCGCACAGAATGGAAGCAGTTGGAATCCCGTCTGGCTCAGGCTGAGAGATTGGCGGTAATTGGCGAATGGGCAACCAGCATCGCGCATGAAGTGCGCAACCCGCTCACCTCGATCAAGGCGTTTACCCAAATCATCGAGGAGGATTTGCCGAGCGAGCATGACAGCCGGGAGTATACCGGAATCATCATGGAAGAGGTAGAACGCCTCAATCGCTTTGCGGACGAGCTGCTGTTGTTTTCTCGTCCATCTGAAGAAACACATGTAGCGGTCAATCTGGATCGGGTCATCCGCCATTCACTCAAGCTGACCGAACGCACTGCAGCCAACAAGGAAGTGTCGATCAAGCTCGATACAGGGTCAGAGCTGCCACAGGTGATGGCTTCACCGGAGCTGCTGAAGCAGGTCTTTCTCAACATCCTGCTCAATGCCCTGCAGGCAGTCCCGAATGGCGGTGCGGTACACTTGAAAACAGAACGGCAAGCGGACCACGTACGCATCCATATAAGCAACGAAGGCTCTGCGATTGCGAAAGAAAATCTGGATATGGTCTTCGAACCCTTTTTCACGACGAAATCATCTGGGACTGGATTGGGTCTGGCTATCTCTCAACGGATCGTACAAGCATACGGCGGTCACATCTATGTAGAGAACACTTCGGAAGGCGTCCGTTTTACTGTGGAATTGCCGGTGAGGAAAGAGGGAGAATGATGAAAAGACGTGTGTTGGTCGTAGATGATGAAGTCAATGTGCGCAAAGCCCTGTCGACGACCCTTCGCAAGATCGGCTATGAGACAGGGGAAGCCGCGAGTGGAGCAGAAGCCTTGGATAAGCTCGGGACCTTTCTTCCTGAAGTGATGCTGCTGGATTTGCGCATGCCGGAGTTGGATGGCATGGAGACCTTGCGCCGACTGATGCAAGGAACAGGAAGAAAGCCCAAGGTAGTCATGATGACCGCTTATGGCTCCGCGAGTGATGTGATGGAAGCAATACGCTTGGGGGCCTTTGATTATATTCAAAAACCGTTTGATCTGGCTGCGGTCAAACAAGTGGTGGCAAACGCACTCATGCACACTGAACCAGAAGAAGACGGCCAGAGTGTTCATTCCGATGAAGAAGCAGTGGAAAGCTCCGGTCTGATCGGACTCAGCGCTGCCATGCAACATGTGTACAAGCTCGTTGGAAAGGTGAGCATGTCCAAGGCTAATGTCTTAATAGAGGGTGAGAGCGGGACAGGCAAGGAGCTGATTGCCCGCGCCATTCACGCCAATAGCCCAAGAGCGGATCAACCCTTGATTCCGGTCAACTGTGGAGCCATACCGGAAAACCTGCTGGAGAGCGAGCTGTTTGGTTATGAGAAGGGCGCTTTTACAGGTGCGGTCGGACGCAAGCAGGGCATGTTTGAGCTGGCAGATGGGGGGACGCTTTTTCTGGATGAGGTGGGAGAGCTCAGCCCTTCCTTGCAGGTAAAGCTATTGCGCGTCCTGCAGGATCGCATCCTCGTCAGAGTAGGGGGAGTGGAGCAGATCCCGATTGACGTGAGAGTCATTGCGGCGACCAATCGCGACCTGCGCGAGCGGATACGCCAGGAGCTGTTTCGTGAGGATTTGTATTACCGGCTGAACGTCGTGCCGATTCACATGCCGCCGCTAAGGGAGCGAAAAGAGGATATTCCTTTGCTCATTCGCCATTTTCTCGCCAAGTACAGCAGAGAAGCGGGAAAGGAAGGACTGTATCTTGCACCCGCAACGACGGATCTGCTGATGGCGTATCACTGGCCAGGCAATGTACGTCAACTGGAGAACACGATCGAGCGAGCAGTTATCCTCGCCAGTGGACCCTCCATCCTGCCTGAGCATGTGCGTGGTCATTTGCAGGAGACCAATCATACGGAGAAAAAGGCTCCGTTGCAAGGGATTCGTTTTGAAGATCGAACGATGCGGGAGATTATCCAGGAAGTGGAGCGGGAGGCGATCGCACGTGCCTTGCGCAAGGAGCGGGGCAATAAGCTGCAAACGGCAAAGCGCCTGGGAATATCCAGACGGGCTCTGCTGTACAAAATCGAGATGTATGGCTTGGATACGGCAGAGGATGAACAAGACAAATCACCTTTCGAGTGAGTAAGTTGGTGTCATTGGTGTATAAAAAGTAGTCAGCCTTGATTGGGAGCGCGATGAAAGCGCATTCAATTATGTCGAATATGATACATTTTCAGCTTTGGCATACCTCTTGCAATTGCTAAAAAGCGAACGCAATCATTCGTTTTTTAGGAAAGGGGTATGTCTTTTGTTTAAAGTTTTAACCAGCGCATCTGTTAAAATGGTACAGCGTTATTTGCCAGATGCTTTCCTGTTCGCCGTCATCCTGACGTTCATCGTTTTCCTCGGAGGGATCTTCATCAATGGTAAGACACCGATGGAGATGGTCAACTTTTGGGGAAGCGGATTTTGGGGCTTGCTCGGCTTTACCATGCAAATGGTCTTAATCCTGATTACCGGACATACACTTGCAAGCACTGACATTTGCAAAAAAGGGCTTCGTTCCTTGGCAGGTCTCGCGAAAACGCCTGGTCAGGCCATTGTATTGGTTACGTTGATTTCCTGTATGGCGAACTGGATCAACTGGGGCTTTGGACTCGTGATCAGTGCGCTCTTGGCTCGTGAACTGGCAAATCAGGTGGCAAAGGTCGACTATCGTCTGCTGGTCGCAAGTGCATATGGAGGCTTTGTCGTCTGGCACGGTGGACTCGCAGGGTCAGTACCGTTGACGATTGCAACTGAAAAACATAGTATGCAAGACGTGATTGGTATCATCCCGACATCTGAGACGATGTTCTCTGTGATGAATCTGACGATCGTGATTGCGATTATGATTGCTTTGCCTATCGTGAACCGTTTGATGATGCCTGCCGAGAAGGATCGTATTGTTTTCCGTGGAGATGGGATCGCAGCTGAGGAAACAGCTGCAACAACGGAAGGCATGGACAGCGACAGCCCGGCAGCAAAGCTGGAGAACAGCCGAGTTCTCTCCATTCTAGTATCCGCCTTGGGTATCGTCTATTTGATTTCGTACTTTGCTGAAAAAGGCTTCCTGCTTAATCTGGACATCGTGATTATGGCGTTTTTGTTCCTCGGTATTCTCTTGCACGGTACGCCTCGCAAGTTTTTAAATGCAATGAATGAAGCTGTCAAGACGACGAGTGGAATTGTGGTTCAGTTCCCGTTTTACGCCGGGATTATCGGGATGATTACGGCTTCCGGACTTGCTGCTACCATGTCCCAATGGTTCATTAGCATTTCGACTCCAACTACATTCCCTTTGTTTACGTTCTGGAGTGCAGGTCTGCTGAACATCTTCATTCCATCAGGCGGCGGACAATGGGCGGTACAAGCACCGATTATGCTGCCAGTGGCAACAGAGCTGGGAGTATCCCATGCCAAAGTCGCGATGGCGATCGCTTGGGGCGATGCCTGGACCAACTTGATCCAGCCATTCTGGGCCTTGCCCGTACTGGCTTTGGCTGGTCTGGGAGCAAGAGACATCATGGGCTACTGTCTGATGATGCTGCTGGTTACAGGGGCCATTATCAGCCTGGGCTTCCTGGTATTCTAACTTTTCCCACATTCTTTTCAGATCAAAGAAGATGGTGTAGAATCAAATTATTGTGTTTTCTAGGGTTCCGCAGATATTTCGATCTGGTCAGGTCCAAGAGAAAACCCGCGGTCCACAGACCGTGTACACGGAGGGATAAAAGCCCGGGAGGATATCGATTTGATATTCTTTCCGGGCTTTTTTGTCCTTTTCATTTTGGGAATGATACGAAGGAGAGAGGAGTACGTTTAACGTATGAATAAGACATGGGTACTGGTAGTTGTGGCTGGTATTTTTGAAGTGATGTGGGTTGCGGGATTGAAGCACGCGGACAGCGTTCTGACGTGGACTTTGACTGCTATAGCCATTTTTATCAGCTTTGCCGTATTGATTTACGCGGGTAAAAAACTGCCAACCAGTACGGTGTATGCCGTATTCGTAGGTTTGGGAACGGCCGGGACTGTCATCAGCGAAATGCTGTTTTTCGGGGAGCCGTTTCGATTGAGCAAACTGGCACTTATTGCTGTATTGCTAGCCGGTATTATCGGATTGAAGCTGGTGACCCCTGATCAACCAAAAGAGGATGAGGCGAGAAGGGAGGGGAGAGCGTCATGACGTGGATTTCTCTCATTTTTGCCGGGCTGTTTGAGGTTGTGGGTGTAATGGGAATGACACTCGTCAATCAACAGCGCTCTGTACGTTCTTACCTGATCCTGGCAGGCGGATTTGGACTCAGCTTTGCACTCTTGTCCTACGCCATGACGGGAATCGCGATGGGAACCGCGTATGCCGTATGGACAGGAATTGGCACAGTGGGAAGTGCATGTGTAGGCATGCTTTTCTACGGAGAGTCAAAAGATAGAATGAGGCTGTTTTGCATCGCATTGATTGTAGTGTCTGTTATTGGTCTGAAGCTTCTCGGGTAAAAGGGTCAATCTGCTTCGTCATGGGGAATTGAAGGAGGAAGGGTACTGGATGGGGACACTGTGGGAAGCCCTGAAAAAGGGGAATACGTCATCAGCGACAGCAGCGATTGGAAATACCGGATTGGCAGTCGTTAAAGGTGTTGCAGCAGCCTTCAGCGGCAGCGGAGCAATGTTTGCTTCTGCGATGCACTCAGTCGCGGATGCGATCAACCAGGGTTTCGTGTTCTTTGGCAGTGTTCTGGGTGAGAAAAAGCCGACTCCGAGGTTTCCTACCGGATTTGGGCGGGTTATCAACCTGTTTTGCATGATTGCGGTCATCGTGGTAACTATCATGGCCTATGAGACCATTATAGAAGGCTTTCACCTGTTGAAGGTCCCTGCCGTGGCTACCCATTTCTGGCTGAACGCGTCGATCCTGGTATTGGCGATTGTCGTGGATGGCTATGTATTGATTAAAGCAATGAAAGAAATTATTCACGAGGCCCGAGTAGACGCCAAAGGATGGAACATCGTGCCCCTTTCCTTTCGCAATGTAGGACGTGCAGCTCCGCCTACTCGGCTGGTTTTTTATGAGGATCTGGTGGCAACGCTGGGGGCTGTTTTGGCTTTGGTTGCGGTTGTGTTGACACAGTTTACGAGCTTCACGATTTTTGACGGGATTGCGACCATTTTGATTGGCTTTCTGATGATTGGAGTCGCATTTCGCGTCGGTTACGACAACATGGTAGGATTGATCGGTGTGGCTGCGCCCAAGGAAGTGGAGACGCGCGTAGCACGGATCATTCTGGATGATCCGGACGTGACGGATATCAACCGTATGCGCATTGTCCAGGAAGGCCGTTTCTACCATGTGGAGAGCTATATTGAGCTGCGGCCGGGACTCCTGCTTTCTGTCGCAGACGATATCAAATTCCGCGTGCGCGACAGCCTGCTCAAAGATCAGGATATCAGTGATGTCACGCTCGGCATACTCGAGGACAACGGAATCATCGACTGGGAACCGGCTCCAACCCCAGATGCGTCTGGCCGTGAAAAAAGCCGCTGATGAAATCCACGAAATAAATACAACCCCCGCCGACCGACTGGTCAAGCGGGGGTTGTTTATTTAGCAGGATCATGAGACGGTAAGAAGCTCTTCCGTCATACCCTTTTCATCGGTATTGATACGAGTAATCAGTACGCGATTGACGCGGTGATTATCCATTTGTTTCACGGTAAAGAGATGGTTCTCTACTTCGATGGAAGCATCAACGGCGATCTCTTCCTCGAGCTGGCTGTACAACCAGCCACCGATCGTATCCACGTCTTCCGACTCCAGATCAAATGGCAGATAGTCATTCAGATCGGTCAGCATCATCATACCTGATACAGAGAAGCCATCTTCCAAAATTTCGATGTCCGGACGTTCATCCTCGTCGAATTCGTCCTGAATGTCTCCGACGATTTCCTCAAGAATGTCTTCCATCGTAACCAGACCAGCGGTACCGCCATACTCGTCAATGACAATGGCCATCTGCGTACGTTTTTTCTGCAGCAGACGCAGGACCGCACTGATTTCCATCGACTCAGGAACGGTTGTGATCGGACGGAGCAGTGTATCCAGCTCGACATGTCCATTTTCCAGTGCAGCCAGATAAAAATCGGTAGCATGGACAAAACCGATGATATTGTCTTTGTCTTCCTCCGCTACCGGCAGGCGCGAGTGCCGCTGGGTACGGATGATTTCCAGGTTTTCTTCAAAAGAATTGGTGGTGTACAGGCAGACGATGTCGATACGCGGAACCATGGTTTCCCGCACCAGCGTTTCCGAGAAGTCAAAGACTTGCTCCACCAATGCCAATTCGGTCTTGTCAATATGTCCGCTCTGGTGGCTTTGATTCACCAATATACGAATCTCTTCTTCCGTATGGGCCGCTTCGTGTTCGGAAAGAACTTCCAGACCCAGACGTTTCATCAGGGCATTCGCAGTTCCATTGAGGAACCAGATGGCCGGGAAAAGCAATTTATAGAAGAACATCAATGGCGCTGCAACCCACAACGAGGTCTCTTCCGCTTTCTGAATAGCCAAGGATTTTGGTGCAAGCTCGCCTAGAACAATGTGCAGAAACGTGATGATGGCAAAAGCGATACCGATCGAGATGGCAGAGATCAGGTATTCAGGAAGCCCTGATGAACCCAGTAAAGGCTCTACGATCATGTGGGCGATGGCCGGTTCCCCGACCCAACCCAAAGCCAGCGAGGATAAGGTGATCCCCACCTGACAAGCGGAAAGGTAGGCATCTAGCTGGTGTGTGACCTTTTGCGCATATTTCGCTCGTTTGTTCCCATCATTAACTAACTGCGTAAGGCGTGTTTGCCGCACCTTGACGAGTGAAAATTCGGCGGCAACGAAAAAGCCGTTCAGAAAGACAAGGAAAATCACTAGAAGCAGGTTGAGCACTATCGGGACGGTGTCCAAAGTACAGGTTCATCCTCTCTGGATTGTTTTTTAATGTACAACATGTAACGTTGTGACACTATGGAATGTTTAGAAAATACACCTTCCATCATACCCTTTTTCTCGAAATCCGACAAAACCTTAAAAACACGATTGAGGGCTTTAAAACCCCTTTTACTCAAGAAAAGAGACAGTCAGATGACCATTTCTCAGGTTTTTGCGCTCAGAGGAGGCCTCAGACGGTCAAATCGTCTGAAAATGGGGAAAATGATACCACCTGAGGCATTTCAAGCCTATTAACGATGTAAAATTTGCTGACTGTAGACGAAGAATACGGACAGAACTCCGGCCAAAGCCAGATAAGCAATCAGGACCTTCCACTTTGTGGATGCAGGGGCCACGTAGTAGGTCGTCAAGCGATGCATCTGCTCCTCTACTTCCTCCAGACGCTGACGAGCTACCTGCTCTCCTTCCAGCAGTACGGAGGAGGGAGCAGGGCGATTGGGATCACTGTCGATAAAGTGCACGGGCTCGCGCTCCCATTGCCGGAAGAGGTCAACCAGGCGATTTACATACACTTTGTCCAGTCGCTCCCGATCACGCGCAAAACGTTTATCATCCTGCAAAAACGGAATCAGGAAGCCTTTATTTGGCGGCAATTCTGCGTACCGGGCAGCCTCTTCCTGCAGATGCATTCTCTTGTCCCACGAAGATTCCAAGGAAGGCCACTGTACGATTTCCTGTAAAAAGTCGCGCAGCTTCTCTTTTTCATAGTGCAGCACCTGGTGCTGGTAGCCTTCGCGCAGACGGCTCCACCAGGTAATCAGCCCGATGACGAAGATGAAGACCATGAGTGGTCCAGGGGAAAAGAAAAGCATGGCTCCCAGACCGATCAGGCCGACCAGCCAGATCTTGGTGGACAGAACGGAGACGATGCGTCCACCGTCCAAAGGCGAAATCGGCATCAAATTGAACAGATTGAGCAGGGCACCGAGGTAGATGACCAATGCCCAAAAAGGGTCTTGCGTGTACCAGTAGAGCGGCAGGGCAGGCAAAAAGGAGATCAACCCGGCCAGAGGGCCTCCGTAGGCGAGATAGGCCTCCGTGCCGGCATCCCGTGGATGATCCTTCATAGAGATCAACGCTCCCGCAAAGGGGATAAAGATGGCTGGAGATGTGGCAATGCCTTTTCGCTTGGCAGCCACCAAATGGCCCATTTCATGCACGAAAATCAAGTACACGAGGGCAACTGCAAATTTCCACCCGTAGAACATCGCGTAAGCCCCAAGGCTGATAATCATCGACAAAAGCGTCGATCCAAACTTTGAAAACTTCAGTATACTTGCGATCCATTTTAGATTGGCCAGCAAAAAGGCGCCTATGGCCAAGAGGACGGAGCCTCGTTTTTTCATCAGGGTACCTCCTACTGTAATCGGTGCAAGAGAACAGCTTTAGCCTTCCAGGAGAGGATTGGAAAAGGAAAACCCGTACTCCCCATATAACGGATTGTAGCGAAGCTCACCGCCATCAAAGTACCAGAAGTCGGATGGGCGTATGACGAATCGCAATCCCTCTACTTCAAAAATGGCATCGTCCGCCATGTATTCGTCTTTCTCAATCGCATAGAACAGTCCGCCTGTCCCCGGCCCGCTCGTTCTGACATATAAGCGCAGCGTATCACCGGGCAGAAAACCGGCATAGCGCTGGTAAGCTGTGGAAAATGCGGGTTCTATCTCAAGCTTGATGCTCATGGACAAGCTCCTCTCATTTCTTTCCCTCCCATTGTACCATAAATCGAAAAAAGCCCATTCCGGGTGAGTGCGAATGGGCGGGTTATGCGGGTTCATTAATCCTTGCCTTTGCTGACATCAAATGTAGGGTGCATAAACCGTGCGCCCTTGATTCTTTTGTCCTCCAGAAGCTCCTGATTTTCATTGGAGTTCCAGCCGATGTCGTTGGTTGGGTGTACCCATTGGTCACCAGCCATCACGGAGGGGTCGGTCTCTGTACTCCATTGATTGAGCGGGGAATCGGCAGAGTCGTAAAAGCTGTCACCGATGATCACGCCAAACTCATTGACAAAAGGCTGCTGAATGGAACGCGTGGAGTTCTTGTAGTCAGGAGCGCTGATCTGATGGGGGATGGTCCCGTCAATCGAGATGTCCTCGACTTCTTTGCTCGCTTCGCCGTTTTGTATCCGCTCGTCCATATTCATCCTCCTATAACCACAGTTTGCTACTGCTATGTTGCGTCAAGCAGTCTCTCCTTATTCCTGCTGCGTGCACGATGTCCAGCAGCGCCCAGCCCAAAGAAAGGGTTGGTGCATACGCTACGGATATACGAGATTGTGAGTCAAGAAAAGGGGAGATCAGATGCTTGCCAGCGTCGTCATACCAACTAGAGATGTAGCTGATCAGCTCCTGTACACTTTGTTTAGTCTCAACCTGCAATTAACTTCATTCGAGCAATTTGAAGTGATCATAATAGACAATGCTTCTGCAGATGAAACACCGCAAAAAGTGGCACAGTTTGCCGCCAACTATCCACTTCGCTATGTTCGTTTTAAAAGGAGGCTGCCCTTTTACCGTCTGGTGAATGAAGGGATTGCACAAAGTCGTGGTCAGGTGATTATTTTTCTTGCCAGCAATTGCATGGTTCCACGGGAGTTTATCGGGACACATCATCAGGCGCATCATCACGACAGCCAGCTCGTATTGCTTGGGCTGGACAGCAAGCGGATCTATTCGGTCTACGATCCGCTTTTTAACGAACAGCAGCACGCGGAGTGCAGCATGTGGCTGGAGCAGTATCCGCAAATCAAAAGACCTCATTCTCCAGCGCGCAGGCTTCCTTTGCTGGAAGAAAATCAGATCGCCAGCGGACTGCCATTTCATCTCGGTCTACCTTGTCCGGATGCAGAAGCCCGTCTCGCTGTATGTCGGGCTTACGGTTCCAAGCTGGATGGACATCACGCTCCCTGGATGCTGTTTCAAACCCAGCATGTGTCCTTACGTCGGGAGGGCTTGCTGCGCCAGGGGCCATTCAAGGCATTGCCGCGTGTCGAGATGGAAAGGGAGATGGCCCGCAGGCTGTTAAGAAGCGGGTTTCACTTCCAGTTTGCCAACAAATTGACCTTACTTAAGCAAGAACGCGTCTTGGGGAATATCCCCTTTCGCAAAGCGTCGAAGAAAAACCGCCGAACCCCGTAACGGGGTGTATCGGCGGTTTACTTCCTATTAGCGGTTTTCTTTTAGGCGTTCTTGTGGTTCACTATTGATGGAGCCGTCAGAGCGGACAGCCTCCGACCGGGCTTTTGGCCCGCGGATTTCAGCCGTTTTTCCAAAGTCTTTCTCCTTGTTGCGTACCATATCTTCTCCTCCTCTTCGTTGAAGCTCTCGTTGTGACAGCAAGCGACCCTTACCTTGTCGCATGTCTGTAGTATGACCCAAAAGGCGGAGTAGAATGAGCGCGTTGCAATCTATACAGGAAAGGATTGATCTCTTATGGCGAAGAAACAAAAACGTCAGCCACAGCATACACACGCAGGGAAGGCTGAAGCAACAGACACGAAAAGTGGTTTGAATGTCAAAGATATTCTGGGCGAAGATGCGTTGAGTAAACTAAAGCAGCTGGAAAAAGATATGAAGGCAGAGAGCGAGCGCAAAGCGCAGGAAGCTGCTGAACAGAAGCGGCGTGAGCAGGAGGAACGCGAGCGCAACAAGAGCTTTGGCGAGCTGTTGGAAGAGTACGGGAAAAAGGGCGGAGGCAAGTTCAGCTGATGCGCGATGACGAGAGAAGACACGATGAACAACGTCCCGATACCTCTAAAAACGGCATGATGAAAAAACGGCAGCTTCAGGTCAAAGAAGAGCGTGTCAAGGAGCGGGGACGAGAGGTCTTGAACCGTTTAGGCAAAAAGGAAGAGAAGCAGTGATTTTTTTTCCTCCTTCCCCATATAGGTAAAGATAGGGAAGGGGGGAGATCATGGGGGTACTCCTGCTCCTGATCAGCCTCCTTTGCGTGTCGGTCGGTACATGGAGGTTGATTGGCATCTACAAGGCGGAGAAGACCGACAGCAAGCTGCTTTGGTGGACCGTAGCGAGCCTTGGAATTGCGCTTTTTTTTCTATTGAAGCTGATGACAGATACGTAGCCCATGTAAAAACATGCACCTGTAGCCGAAGCCGCAGGTGCATGTTTTCTTGTTTATTCGTAACGCAAGGCTTCGATCGGATCCAGCTTGGCTGCCTTGTTCGCCGGATAGAGGCCGAAGAAGATCCCGATCGCGCTGGAAAAGGCGAAGGCAATGATGACGCTGTTCCAGGAGAGCAGCGGAGGTAGATTGGCAAAATGGGCGATCAGGGCAGCGATACCGAGACCGAACAACACGCCGATCAATCCCCCGATCAGGCAGACGATCACGGATTCGATCAGGAACTGAATCAGGATATCTCCCCTTCGCGCGCCTAATGCCTTTCGAATCCCGATCTCTCTCGTCCGCTCCGTGACGGAGACGAGCATGATGTTCATGACGCCTACCCCGCCGACCACAAGCGAAATTCCCGCGATGACACTGAAGATCATCGTCAAAGTGCCTGTCAGTTGATTGAACTGATCGGCAGATTCCTGCATGGAGCGGGCCGTGTAGTGGTCTTTCTTTTGATGCTTGCGGCTGAGATATTGCTTTGCCTGCTGCATCGCGGGATCGACGGAAGCTTTATCGACGGCTGTCCCCATAAACATCTGGACATAAGGCTCTTCCTGCAGGCTTTGGGAATAGCGGATCGGCACGAAAGCTCCAAAGGTTTCAGCACCCATGTCAAATTTGAATTTTTCCTCTTTGTACGTTCCGATCACAACGAGAGAGTTATTTCCCATACGAACACGTTGGCCAATGGGATTCATCTGACCGAACAGCTTGGTGCCCAGTGCTTCCTCTAGTACGACCACCGCGCGCTGCTCTTTGTCATCCGCATGATTGAAAAAACGTCCCTTTGATAACTGGACTGTTGTCTGCAACATCGGAAGATATTCAGGTGTGGTAGCAACGAGGTTGACTCGTTCTACTTTTTTCGGTCCTTTCATCTCGACCGTACTCGGATTGTAAGGAACAATATATTCAATTGCGGGGCTAATCTTTGCCAGTATTTCTGCATCTTCGACCGTCAAATCGTCTGTGGAGTGTTCTTCCTTGGTATCCCAATTGATGAAGACGTTGAAGTTGTTTCGCCCGAACTTATCCATTTCCTCGTTGATCGCCTTCTGACCGCCTTCACCGAGTGTCGTGACGGCAATCACAGAAGTAATACCGATGATGATGCCTAGCATGGTCAGACTGGAGCGCATTTTGTTGGCCCAAATGCCTTCTACTGCTGTATAAAAGCTCTCCAAAAGATTCATGTGACAATCACCTCGTCTGACGGCGTAGCGAAAAGCCGCTCCGTAACCCGTTCATCCCGGATAATCACGCCGTCCTTGAATGTCACGATCCGTTCCGCGTGCTGGGCAATGTCCAATTCATGCGTAACCAGGATGATCGTAACACCTTGCGCGTGCAGCTCCTGAAACATCGCCATGATTTCGATGCCGGAGCGACTGTCCAGGTTGCCGGTAGGTTCGTCAGCCAGTAGAATGGCGGGGCGGTTCACCAGCGCTCTGGCAATGGCTACACGCTGCTTTTGTCCACCAGAGAGCTGTGTTGGCTTATGAAGCATGCGCTCTGCCAATCCCACTCGTTTGAGTGCTTCGGTGGCACGACTTCGACGCTCAGTCCTGCTGATATTGGCGTACATCATCGGCAGCTCCACATTGTGCAAGGAAGTGGAACGCGCCAAGAGATTAAAGGATTGAAAGACAAAGCCGATTTTTTGATTGCGGACATGAGCCAGTTGCTTGTCTTTCAGACTGCTTACTTCGATTCCGTCCAGCATGTAGGTTCCTGTGTCAGGACGATCCAGACAGCCCAGCATGTTCATGAATGTGGATTTTCCTGATCCGGATGGCCCCATGATGGCTACGAACTCGCCTTGTTCTACCAACAGGGAGACCCCTTTTAAAATAGGCAGCTCAGAATCGCCCGTCTTGTATGATTTCGTCAAGCCTTCTACGTGAAGCATCGTCGGCTGACCTCCTTTCTTGCGGAATGGCTACATGCCAGTCGGCGCTGCGCCACCATTCATCGGCAGGATGGATGCACCTTCTGACAGAGCATCCGTTTGACTCAGGATGATTTGCTCGTCACCAGACAACCCATTCTTGATATGGGAGAACAGTTCATTTTCCATCCCTGTCTCAACTTCTTGCTTTTTTGCGATTCCATTGGAAGCAACCCAGACAAATGTACTTCCATTTTCATCCTGTTGAATGGCTTCGATCGGTACCTGCAGGGCATCATCGATTTTTTCTACCGAAATATTGATGTCTACATGAAAGCCTGGCTTAAGTGCGGATAGCTCGCCGGTTGGCTTGAGCATCACTTTGACGCGTGTCTTTTCACCCTGACCAGAACTGCTTTGGGTCGTCGTTGCGATGGGGGAGATACGTGCCACTTCGGCATCCAGCTTTTGTTTACCCAACGTGATGCCTTCGATCGTTGCGTTTTGCCCCAGCTTTAGCTTGTTGACATCTGATTCATTAATGTCAGCCTGGATCAGCAGGTTGTCGAGATTGGCGAGCGTCAGGAGTTCCGTCCCTTTGTTGACGTATTGTCCGTTGTCAGCCGCAACTGCGATGACCGTTCCATCCGCTGGAGCGATGACGACGCTTTGGACACGTTCCTTCTCCAGCTGTCCTCTTTCGACCTGAAGCTTGTTGATTTGCGCTTGATGAGAGGCAATCTCTTCCTTGCGAGGTCCCTTTTGTTTGAGAGCAAGCTGCTGCTTGGCTACATTGAGAGAGGACAGGTTGGAGTCTAGCTGGGATTTGGCTTTGTCCAGCTCCTGCTGCGTGGAGGCGCCTGATGCAAACAATTGATTCATGCGGTCGTATTCTTTTTTGGCTGTATCGTAATCGCGTTGGGCTTGTAAGACGCGTTCTTGCTCCTGAGCTAGTTCTTCTGGTTCATTACCAGTTTGCGCTTTGGCCATATTGGCTTGAGCAAGACCGATTTGCGCTTCTAAGTCAAGAATTTTGCTGTCTACATCAGAGGTATCGATTTTCGCAATAACCTGTCCTTTTTGTACCTTGTCACCTTCCTTGACTACAAACTCACGCAAGATTCCGGTGACATTGGCATACTGTTTCTGCTTGTCCTCCACTATGACGGTGCCAGAGGTGAGAATTTTGCTTTCCAGAGCGGATTTGCTTGGCGTTGCGATCTGGACGGGCATTCCCATGGCCTGCTGTGATCCCATCATATTCATCCCGACTGTCCCCACACCCAGGAGGACGACGACGGATCCGATAATCCACCAACGTTTTTTCATGATCAATCTCCTTGTTTCTTGTTTCATAGTGAAAATACAACATTCCCAAAGCTCAAATGATTCTACGACAGAATTGTAAATAAGTTACACTTTTCTTTAGATCATTCGCGACTCTCTCGCTTTTTGTCATGTTTTGACGGAAAGTACTTTACGGGCAATTTGCATGATAAAATAGGGAGTAATGACGTTCCTTGGAGGGGAGTCTTGAGTTAGATGATTCACTTTGATTATTCCCATGCACGTTCATTCATTCCAGCGGATGAAATGAAGCAGCTCGCCCAGCCTGTCTTCCGTGCTCATGAAATGCTGCACAAAAAAACAGGACCTGGCAATGATTTTTTGGGCTGGGTAGATTGGCCGATGACGTATGATGTGGCTGAGTTTGATCGGATCAAACAGGCGGCAGCACGGATTCAGGCTCACTCCGATGTGCTTTTGGTTATTGGGATTGGAGGTTCTTATCTAGGGACAAAAGCAGCACTTGATTTTCTCAATCACAGCTTTTACAATCTGCTTCCCGCGTCTAAGCGCAACACGCCTGAGATTCATTTTGTAGGCAATAATATAAGTCCGGTCTACCTTGCGCATTTAACCGATGTGTTGGAAGGAAAACGTGTCTCCATTAACGTCATATCAAAATCGGGAACAACGGTTGAGCCTGCTATTGCTTTTCGACTCTTCCGAGATTGGCTAGAACAAAAGATAGGCAGAGAAGCAGCAAGAGAGAGGATCTATGTGACCACAGACAAATCTCGCGGTGCATTGCGAAAGCTGGCCGACGAGGAAGGCTACGAGACCTTTGTCATTCCTGACGATATTGGCGGACGGTATTCTGTTTTGACACCTGTTGGACTTTTGCCCATAGCAGTAAGCGGAATAGATATTGATGCGTTGATGCAGGGTGCGCTCGATGCCCGAATGGAATATTTGGTACCAGATATCCAGGAGAATGTATGCTACCAGTACGCAGCAACCCGAAATCTTTTGTACAACAATGGAAAGCAAGTCGAGCTGATGGTCAGTTACGAACCGCGCTTCCGTTCTTTTGCTGAGTGGTGGAAGCAGTTGTTTGGCGAGTCAGAGGGCAAGGAAGGCAAGGGGATTTTCCCTGCACTGGCTGAATTTTCCGCAGACCTGCACTCGATGGGGCAATACATACAAGACGGGCAGCGTTTGCTGTTTGAGACGGTCATCACAGTGAAAAGCCCCGCCCTAGATGTGAATATTCAGCCTGATGTGGCTGATTCCGACGGCCTTAACTTCCTGGCGGGAAAAAGCATGGATTACGTCAATAAAAAAGCGTACGAGGGCACCATGCTCGCACACGTAGATGGAGGAGTCCCCAACCTGATCGTCGAGATTCCAGAGGCCACGGCTTATCATCTGGGCAGTCTTTTCTACTTTTTCGAGAAGGCATGCGGCATCAGCGGTTATTTGCTCGGTGTGAATCCGTTTGACCAGCCGGGAGTGGAGGCGTATAAAGCAAACATGCTGGCCTTGCTCGGCAAACCGGGATACGAGCTTCAAAAAGCAGAACTGGAAGTGAGACTACGTGCAAAATAAGACGTACCTGTCGATTGCGGAGACAGCTGTTTATTTAGAACTGCCCGAGTCTTTCATCATGGAAAAGATCAGGGAAGGGCGAATTCGCGCCGTTCACAATGGACAGGAGTATCTGATCAACAAGGATCAATTTCAGCATCATCTGGATGAGATGAAGAAGCTGCGGGAGTGGGAAGAAATCCAGCGTCACGAGCCTATCCCGGAAAGCTACGATGTGAAGGATGAAGATTAACTCGCTGCATGTACTTGTCAGGCAGCCTTCTAGAGGACTATACTGTTGAAAACGACATAAGAAACAGGCAACTTGGGGAGTCCTACACGCTGGGCTGAGAGGACGGTAGCTAGACCGTCGACCCATAGCACCTGATCCGGATCATGCCGGCGAAGGGATATGGTTGCGAGCGAACAACGTGTAAGATTTCATATGTATGCGGTTGAGCCCACCTTTTCCTGTCCGGAAAGGGTGGGTTTTTATTTGTTACGAAAGAGCTGTAGCCCACTCTATAGCGCGTAAGGTCGAGGTTTTCTTAGGTCAGAACCGCCGGGAAACAAGATGGATAGGAACCGGGTGGGTAAAGGAGAGAAATAGGATGAGCAATTGTCTGGTAGTTGGTGGTGGAATCATCGGTCTAAGTCTGGCCTATGAATTGGCGCGGCGGGGATTGTCCGTCACGGTCGTGGAGCAGGGAGAATGGGGAGGGCAGGCGTCATCTGCCGCGGCAGGGATGCTGGCTCCCTTAAAGGAATTCAGCTCTACAGGACCGCTGCTTGATCTGGGGATGGACTCCTTGGCGCTGTATCCACAATGGGCCAAGGAGCTGGAGGCATACACGGCTGGAGACGTTCAGTTGAGCCTGGATGGTCTGCTCACGGTTGCACTGAATGAACGGGAAGAAGAAACACTGAAGGCCAAATACAAGTGGCAGCGCGAAGCCGGGTATGACGTCCAGTGGTTAATGGGAAAAGAATTGCAGGAAGTCGAACCGCTCCTGACAAACCTGGCGACTGCAGCCATCTATTCATCGAAAGAGGGACATATCAACAATCGCATGCTGCTGCGAGCACTGGTCACAGCGTGTCAACAGATGGGGGTAGTGCTGCACGCGGGGTGTGTCGTCAGCAGGCTTGCGCATACAGCTGGACGTGTTGTAGGAGTCGATACGACTTCAGGTCCGATTCGTGCAGATCATACGATTGTTTGCTCCGGAGCATGGGCAGGCATCATGCTGGAGATGGTGGGCGTGTCCATTCCGGTTCGGCCCGTGCGCGGACAGATCGCCGCGGTTTCCTCAGTCGGAATTCCACTGCGAACCGTTATTTTCGGTACATCCGGCTACCTGACTCCGAAGAAGGATGGAAGAATCGTGATCGGGGCGACAGAGGATGAGAGCGGCTTTCAGCGTGAAGTGACGCTCGCGGGATTGGCCAGCATCTTGCAAGGTGTGATGCCATACGTACCCGCCTTGCACGCAGCAACCTTCCTGGAAGCATGGGGTGGACTTCGTCCTGCAACGGCTGACGGCAAACCGCTCCTGGGAGAGGTTCCGGGCTGGGATGGCCTCTCGCTCGCAGGGGGACATTTCCGCAACGGTATTCTGCTTTCGCCTATTACGGCCAAACGGATGGCAGATTGGATTGAAAAAGGACAAAAAGAGCCGCTCTCGCCTTTCTTGCCAGAGCGATTCTTGAACGCAGACGAACCTAGCCGCTTGATCAATCGATAAAATGGGCTAGTATCACGGCCACAAAAAGTACACCTCCCCTTGGGCTCCTGTATATGGTAATAAAGAAACACCAGAAGGGGAGGAGTTTCCATGCAGTCTGATAAAAGCCTGTACCAGGCAGATGTGCAAATGGTCAGCCTGATAAAGGATATGCGTCAATCGGTGCACGATATTTGTCAGGAACATGCTGAGAAAAAAGTGCGCATCGAAGCGCTTGATGGTCAAGTATTCGAAGGCGTGATCGTCGATTACGACGAGAACAACGTATACATTGAAGTAGAAGACGAGGAAGTCGTGTATGAGTATGAGGACGATTATGAGGAGCAATTGCCTTACCAGCCGGTAGCGACTCATGTCTCCTATGGCGGGGATTGGGGCAGTCCTTTCCAGCCCTATGGAGGAGGATATAACCCTTATCAAGGCTTTGGACCTTATGGCGGATATTCTCCGTATTCAGGCTTTGGGCCTTACGGTGACGAGAATCCCTATGGCTACACGCCCAATCCGTATATGGGAGGCTATCCTCAGGGAAGCGCCAACAGGCCGAGCAAACTGAGTCCCTTCGGCGGAAAGAATGCTCCTTCCAGTCAGGTGAGTCCGTTCGCGGGCAAGAATGCTCCTTCTGGGCAGGTAAGTCCTTTCGCTGGAAAAGGTGCAGTCAGTCCAAGCTCGGAATCTCCTTATCAGGGGCTCAGTCCTTATTCCTTTCCACCCCCATTCCCAGGGCCATTCCCACCACCACCACCGCCTGGCTGCTTCTTCTGCCCGCCGCCACCACCACCGTTTCCGCCACCACCACCGCCGCCACCCATAGGGCCGGTTGTCATCCCTCCAAGGAAACGGCGCAGACGCCGCCGCTGTGGCCGCAAGATTATACCTCTCGCTTTATTTACTTTGCTCTCGATCGTGCTCATTTAACGAGCACGGCTCCAAAACAGCCTAAGCCCAATTTCGCATTGGTCTGGTGGCTGTTTTTTTGCGTAGGAGGAGAATTGTTCGAAACGAAGGAGTACTCCCTTTGCTTTTGGCACACACTACCACGAAGAATGGAGAAAGGCAGGGATGGCTGATGAAAGAGATCCAGAACAGCAGCTTGCCAGGGACTCGGGGAACGTTTGGCTACATTCGGGAAACGCTAGAACCCGATTTTACCTTGGCAAACTGGGATTATGAGCACGGTTATTTCGACTGCATGCTGGATGAGCAGGGAATGGTGTATCTGCGCTTGCCGGTCAAGGTTTTGCAAGGTGAGCTGGACAGCCCTGATGCATGGCTAGAGATGGGCACACCGTTCGTCCTCAAGCACGTATATCAAACAGGGGTGGAAGAAGATATCGGCTATTACGAGCCTGTCGTCTCAGCGGTGATGAACCAGTTTCAAGAGCCGGTAGATAAGGACGGCGAGGTCGAGGACAGATGGATCAGGCAGGCCGAGCAGAGGGTAAGGCAATTGGAAGCCATATTTGAATAGCATGACGAGCCTGGGAACGGCTCGTTTTTTCGTTTTTGGAGAAAAGGAAGGATTGGACACGGGAGTCTACCATGCATCCGTGATTTTCCTGTGGTATAGTGGTTAAAACGACAGAACGATTTCCAGCCTGATGGACAAAAGTGGGGGCAGATCAGCATGAAAATTGCAACTGTACTGCGAAATGATGACTATACGCGGGAAGTTGAACTCCAATTAAAAGATAAACTTAGAGTAGCAGGCGGTCCGTATACCTTCATCGACGGATCGGAGGATAAGCCGGATATGGTGCTTTCGATCGGTGGCGATGGAACGCTTCTGGAGGCAGTTCACCAGTACGGAATGGAGCCGACCTATGTAGGGATCCACACAGGCCACCTCGGATTTTATGCTGATTGGCGCCCCGATGAGCTGGATGATTTTGTGGACTTACTTTTGCAACAAAAAGAGCCGTATATCGCCATGTATCCTACCGTTCAATGCAGAATCCTGACACACGATGGACAAATGTACCACAAGTGGGCGCTGAATGAGATGGTCCTGCGAAATGCTTCGCTCTCCACACTGGTGACCTGCGTCTACATCAATGGCGATGAGCTGGAGACCTTCCGCGGGGACGGGTTGATCGTTTCTTCCCCTTCTGGAAGCACGGCTTACAACAAGGCAGTCAATGGGGCGATCGTCCATCCCTCGATTGAAGCGATTCAACTATCGGAGATCGCATCGATCAACAATCAGGCGTATCGGACGATCAACAGTTCGCTGGTTTTGCCCAAGCACCATGAAGTAGAGCTGATCGTGATGAATCCGGAAATTATGATCGGCCTGGATCGAGAGCATGGCGTTTGGAAAAATGTGCGTTCCATCACGTGCAGTGTGGGTACTGGCAAGGTGAAGTTTGCCCGTTACAAGCGATTGACGTTTTGGGGCCGGGTTCGCAATTCTTTCATTACGGGTTAGAGGAAAAAAGGGGAGAAGGAATCGTGAAGAGAGTAGGGAGTCTGGAAAGCATTTTTCGTCATCCGGTAAAAGCAATGCGAGGTGAACAGCTGATTGCGAGTCAGGTCGACAGCTTTGGATTGTACGGTGATCGCAGTTACTATTTTCTTGATGAGTCACGGAATGGCAAGTATTTGAGTGCAGATGTCGTTCCTGCTTTGCTCGGCTATGAAGCCACGATGTCTGAAGAAGGTAATGAGTCGGATTACCCGGAGGTTCATGTGCTGGCGCGTGATGGCAGCGCATTTACATGGGGAGAGGACTTGTTCTCTCATGTGGCGCAGACAGCAAAACGGCCAGTGTTGCCGATGAAAAGCACACCGCAGGAAGGCGGAAAGAACTGGGAGGATCACATCCTGCTCGTAACAGACGCTTCCTTGCGGGAAATTGCCCGATTGGCTGAAGTAGAAGAACTGGACCCTAGACGATTTCGCGGCAATCTCGTCATCGTCTTGGACGACGACGAGCCATTTGCAGAAGACAAGTGGCTGGGCAAGCAGATTCAGGTCAATGATGTGCTGCTGCAGGTCAACAAGCACTGTGAACGCTGCATGTATGTCAATATCGATCCGGATACCCTGCAAATGAACAAGGCCATCCTGAAAACCTGTGCAAAGCGCCATGATAACCACTTTGGCGTGTATGCGTCTGTCATCCGTACAGGAAGTGTGACCGTGGGTGATGAGGTATTCGTATCTGAGTAGGCGAGTAAGGAAAAGGCTGACCCGCCGTGATGGATCGGGCAGCCTTTTTCTTTAGTGGTGTCTTTCAGCGCTTTCACGCTGCAGCTTTTTGATGATGCGGTAATGTCCTTTTCCGGGTAGGTAGCCTAGCCTTTGATTCACCGCCTGCATCGGTCCGTTTTTGGCTTCCGTCTCCGTGGCCATCGTGTGGGCTCCCCGTTTTTTCGCTTCACGAAAAGAGAGCAGCTTGAGTACCCGAGCGATTCCTATTCCCCGATATCCTTGCAGTACACCCGTGTAATCCGTATAAAGGACACCGGGCTCGTCAGTCAGAAAAAGAGTGGTGACTCCGACGAAATGATCTCCGTCTGCCGCGATGAAAACGAGCTCAGGCGAAGTACGATCGTCAGGATAGGCTTCCTGCTGCCATTCAGAAAAGTCGGGTAGACCTCCAACATGGCCCGGATTGTCACGCAGTGTTTCCAGATATAGCTCATACAGTTTTTTCAAGGCTTCTTCCTGAGACAGCGATGCTTCAGCCAGTGTAAAAAAGGAAAAACCACGGTCACAAAGCGAGCTCAAAAAATCGTTGCTGTCAGCATGGATAGCGACCTCCAGATTCAGACGAAGCTCATAAACATGGGCATCGACCTGGAACCCGCGTTTGCTGGCAAAGGGAAGGGATTCGGTGATCCAGTCTTTGATTTCTGCCATCAAGAGATCTGCTTGATGCTCGGTTGCCCAGTCTATCACCCGGGTGAGAAGACCTGCTCCGATTCCCTTCTGACGATGTTCGGCATCGACATAGAATTCACTGGACAGAGCGCCAGGCGGGGTCCAAGGAGCTCTCCAAACAGCCGCATAACCGATAATTTCTCTTGTCCTGGCGCATTCTGCTACATATCGCTCACGTCCAAAGCCTGCAAGTGCCCCGGTCTCATCCTTGAACAGGCGGGAGCGAGCCGGAATTTGCCGGTCTTCCTGTTCCAGCTCTTCGGCAGAAGTGGCTCCTGGCTGCAGCTGATTCTTCAAGCGAGCGAGGGCAGGATAATCTTTTGGTAACTGTATCTGGCGAATGAAAAAGGACATGGAGCACCTCTTGGAAGATTATTTTTATCGTTTGATATTTTTATAAATATTACCAAAATTAGTGGATGAGGGAAATAGCTGCACCGCTTTTATCGATTATCCGCTTTGTAAAGGAAAGAGAACAATCTATGTATCAGCTCTCTCTGGAAAAAGTGCGCAGCTACGTGAAGAAGTACGATTCGACGCTGGAGCCGCTTCTGTTTGCTGAGCCCCTTCTTACATCGGAAGCCGCAGCACGAGCGGTAGGGGTGGAAGTTGGACAAATTGCCAAATCGATTTTGTTTCGTTCCGAAGACCGGTATGTACTCATCGTGGCGGCAGGTGATGTCCGCATCCATACGAAACGTGTGAAGGCGGCATTTGGCTCGGGCAAGCCGAAGATGGCAACACCGTAAGAAGTCGAGCGAGTAACGGGCTTTCAGGTAGGGGCAGTTTGTCCGTTTGCTCTGGAAATGGACACCCCTGTTCTGGTGGACAGCTCCCTGCAGCGCTTTGATCTAATCTATACGGCTGCAGGAATTGCGGAGTCACTATTGCCTGTTTCATTCGAACAACTGGTCAGAATGACGGATGCACAGGTGATCGATGCAGCATCCGCTGAATAATGATACGGATAAGGACAAAGCAAAACGAGCCTTCAGAATCGCTTCTAAGGCTCGTCTTTTTTGGTTTCCGTCACTTGTCAGCGCAGCTCCTGATACACCTCTCGCAGATTGCGGTATCCAGCCTCCTGAGCATTGATCAGATACTTTCCCCAAAGGGTTCCCGCAGCTACGGCATCACAGTAAGCGTGGTGTCGACGTGAAATCGGGATGTCATGTATAGCGCATAAGGCGTCCAGGGAGCCATTGCCAAGCGGATTGCTCAGCAGGCGAATCAGGAGCATCGTATCCAGCATCCGATGGGTAAAAGGGCGACGACTCGTTTTCCATAGCCCTGCACGGAAGAATTCCCGTTCGTGGCGAGAATGGTGAGCGACCAATGCACGATCACCGACGAACTGAAAGAAGCGGGACATCGCCGTGACCAGATCGGGAGCACTGATAACCATCTCATCCGTAATGCCGGTTAAGGAACGAATATGAGGAGGGATGGTGCGATTCGGATTGACCATGGTGTAAAACGAATCTCCCAAAAGCAAGCGATCCCCTTTCATGGCGACAGCACCGATGGAGATAATCGCATCGCCGTGGCTGGGTGAAAAGCCTGTCGTCTCCAGATCGACTACCACGACCTCCAGATTCTCCAATGGCAGGTCGATATCGGAGTCCACCTCTTTTCGTTCTTTGTGCAAGGAACGTAAATAGGCGAGGTGATGCTTTTCTCCGTTGTTAAACCCTTCCGTCCATTTTCCAGGACGAGATGCGGTTTCCTTACTGAGGCTCCATAATCGGCCGAAAAGCTCCTTTGCCATCCACGATACCTCCTACTCCTGGCTCTCAATAAACAGACGGCAGCTTTTCTGTCATTCGTTGCAGACGGATGGCCAGTCTCATGGCTGTCCGTGTCATGACAGTGCTGTCAGGTGAGAGTTCTGTCAATTTGATGTAGCTGTTGCTGGTGTATTGTCCATCCTGCCAGTGCAGAGGAGCGACCAGCCGCATCCCCAGCAATTGGCGGAAATGACTTTCAACCTCGTCACAAAAAGCTATGGGCCAGATTCCGTGTTCCCGGATGAGTGCGATCCGCTCCAGGGTTGAGCTGACAAAGATGCCATTGGCAAGAGCGAAATGGCGTACGCAATTGACGATCGGCAAGTAGACGCCGTACTTGAGGTTGATGGCTCCGCGATAACGTCCCTGTACCTCCGGGATGATGCGGCCAAATAAGCCGAGAGAGACCCGATAGTGCAAGGTATTGCTCACCAGGCGTCCAATCAGAAGCGGGTTGTTGGCCAACAAAGATCGAAAGCGTTCGAGTACAGGGGTAAACAGCTTGGAATCGCCCCAAAGCACGCGTGCATCACTGGCTAAGAGCAGGTAGCGGGCGTTTTCCCAGATCGGATGAGCGGCCCAGCCGTCCAGCCTCTCTAGCCATTGCTCGATACTGCCCCGCCAACGCAGGGAAACGCATGTCACATTTCCCTGACAGGGTGGGTAACCGACTTCCTCCAGCCCCTGAACAATGGTGGCTCCGAGCAGATGAAAATAGCCGTGCGCCTTTTCCAGTGTCGACGGATCAACGTCTGAGGGAACCTGATAGATCAGACCGTTGTCCTGATCGCTGATGAGTGCCTGCTCACAGCGCCCTCCACTGCCGAACTGGATAAAGGCAAAGGGGAAGGGAGGCTCTCCTACTCCCCTTTTTGCCAGTTCCATGACAGCAAGCGTAACGCCTTGCCGGATAATATGGTCTTGGATCAGATTGACGATGACTGCGAACGGAGCGAGCTCCCCTGCGCGCTTCAACGAGTGCAGGGGAGTCAGATCCAACAGCTCCTGCCGAATCTGCGACAGCTCGCGGAAGGTCGTGGCTTGATGGATTCTTTCCAGTTGATCAGGTGAGAGAGTGAGTCGTGCTGCTTTTGGCGTTGGAAGCGGGCTGCACGCGCTCTGATTGGAGTAGTTCGGGGTATCCATAAACTCCGTGTTCGCTGATGTCAAGACCAACCACCTCTTCTTCTTCGGTTACGCGAAGACCAATGATTGCTTTTAGAGCAGCCAATATCATGTAAGAGACGACGAAGACATAAGCCATCGAACCAACCAATCCAAGCGCTTGTACGCCCAATTGGGTGAATCCGCCTCCGTAGAACAAACCGGCTCCACCAACCCCCACTTTTTCTGCCAATTCCGGGGTCGCGAATAGACCAGTGGACAAGGTTCCCCAGATTCCAGCTACACCGTGGACGGAGAAGGCGAAGATCGGATCGTCAATTCCCATGCGATCAAACCAGATGGAAGTAAAGAATGTCAAAATACCTGACACTGCACCGATCACGACTGCAGCCCAAGGGTCGACGAAAGCGCAAGAAGCGGTGATGGCGACGAGAGCGGCAAGAACGCCGTTCAACATGCTGGGAATATCCGCTTTGCCCATTACGATCCAGGAAATGGCGAGTGCTGCGATCGCTCCGGCAGCTGTAGCGAGATTGGTCGTCATGGCCACATAGCCAAAAAAGCCATCTGTACTGCCCAAGGTAGAACCGCCGTTAAAGCCAAACCAGCCAATCCAGAGGAAAAGCACGCCAAGCACGGAATAAACCTGATTGTGCCCAGGGATGAGATTGGAGCTGCCGTCGCGATTGTATTTGCCAATACGAGGCTTCAGCAAGATCGTGGCGACCAATGCGACGATAGCGCCCTGCAAGTGGACAACCGTCGAACCGGCAAAGTCTTGCATCCCCAGCTCAGCCAGCCAACCGCCACCCCAAACCCAGTGTCCGACAACAGGATAAATAAGAACAGTAAACAAGATGCTGAAAATAAAGTAGACGGATAATTTCGCTCGCTCTGCAAATCCACCCCAGGCGATGGCGAGCGAAACAGCTGCGAATGCGAGTTGGAATAAAAAGAGGATCGTAATGGGGACAGACGCGCCGGAGAAGCCGGAGAAGGATGCCGCAGCCTGCTCGGCAGAACCATCGAAGAAGAAACCAGTGAGACCAATAAAGGAGTTGCCGTCTCCAAAGGTGAGACCGAAGCCCAGTGCCCAAAAGGCGATGGAGCAGATGCCGAAAGTAAGGACAGTCTTACCGGCGATGTGACCGGCGTTTTTCATCCGGGTTGACCCTGCCTCCAGCAAGGCAAAGCCGATCTGCATCATGATGACCAAAATCGCAGATACCATGACCCACGTGGAATCAATGGCAGATGAAAGTTGTTCTAATGTCGGTTCCATTCCAATCCACTCCTTTTTATGTTAGATAATCTAACATAATTATATTTATGTCAGATTATATGACACTAGTAGAGGGATTGCAATTCTTTTTTCGCAAAAAAAAAACAACCCTCATTCTATTCAGAAGGAATGGGGTTGCGGGCTGTACTGTTCTTGTTTTCGATTCATTTTTCGCTCCAGGATAAATCCGACAATACACGTTACTGCCAAGAAAAGTCCGCTGCCCAGGAATAACTGCTCGACAGGCCATTTTCCTAGCCATACAGCTCCCAGGATACTGGAGACCATACTGAAGAAGGTGAACATCAGCATATTGATGGAGAAGATTTTACCCATATTGTTGTCGGAAGCTTTCGTTTGAATGGCGGTAAGGGATGGAATGCCGTTCAAAGGTCCGCCTATGCCTGCGATAGCTGCCGCGAAGTATGCCAGCCAATGAATTTCCGTTCCCAGCGTGAGCAAAAGGAATCCAACTGCCTGAAAGGACCAGCCTAGAATGACGACGAACATGTGGCGCGTGTATACCGCTTGTGCCATATAGAGGCTGCCTAGCAGATTCCCGATCCCATAGCAGCCAATCAGGAGAGCGAGAATGCTGCCATCTCCCTGAGCCATGCCTTCAGCGAGGAATGGAAAGCCAACGTTCCAGCAGATCATCCAGACGATGAAGCCGATATTGCTGAAGAGCAGGATGAGTAATAATAAGTGGTTTCGTTTCAGTTCGCCAATCCCTGTCCCGATATCTCTGACGTACTGAGCAGGAGTCATTTTGATCCCGGAAAAGCTGCTTCGACTAGGTTGGAGAGAACCTTTGATTGCGTATAGAAAAAACACAGATACCATATTGCTTCCCGCATTGACGAAAAAAAGCGTGGAAAGCGGAACAGTAGCTGCAAGCAAGCCGATCGTCATGGGAGCCAGAATGCGAATCGTCCGAAACGTGGTGTCCAGTATCGCATTGGCCCGGCTTAATTGTTCCAACGGCACTACGGCTTTTAGTGCGACGGTACGGGCGGGCTGAAACAAACTGGAAAAAATGCCGAGTAAAAATTGCGCCAATAAAAAGTAGGAAAATTGCTCAATACCCATCGCTGCCATGAAACCGACCGATATGGCAACCACTATGCGGGCCATGTCTGATCCTACCATGAGCAGGTGAGGGCTGTAGCGGTCAGCCAGGACGCCGCCGACGAGAAGGAAGAGCAAGCCGGCCACCATTTCCGGAATGACCAGAAGGCTTAACGCGGTCCCTGATTTGGTCGCTTGCAACAAATACCAAAGCAAGGCAAAACCGTAAAATTGATCGCCAATATTGGCGGTCATTTGAGCGGACCAAAGCAACAAAAAAGAACGGTTTTTCCATAAGGATGCTTCCACGTTGATTCTCTCCATCTCTTGGGAAGGTTCAGAAAAATATTTTTGATTTCAGGGTACCAAGAACGGTTGGGGAAGTAAAGCGCTAACAACAGAAAAGGAAGCGCTGAGCTCCAGGCTTCCTTTTACTTGTGGAGATTGCTTTGGTTACGGTTGTTTTTGCTGATTGGCGTTTTGATGCTGCTTGGATGAGCCCTGGTTATCCTCAGTGTGCGTATCGTCCGCTACAGTACTGCTGGTCAAACCGGCAACAGCTAATCCTTTTTGATTCAGGTTTTTGGCACTCTTAAATTTTGACATGAGCTAGCACTCCTTCAAATAGAGGATGGGTGGTCTCATCCTTTACCATGCCTTACTGGGAAGCAGTGTACTCATCCACATGTTTCCCTGAGATGGAGCGGGCAGGTATACTAATCATGAAAAGAGTGCATTTGAGAAAAGGAGGACGTGAACATGGCGGACTCATGCATCATCATCGTGGAAGGGAAAACCGATAAGGAAAGATTGCAGAAAATCCTGGATGAGCCTGTCGCGATATATTGTACGTACGGTACCTATAGTACAGAAAAAGCCGAGCAGCTGGTCCTGCTGGCTGAAGAAGCGGACGAAGTCTACCTGTTTATGGATGAAGATGAAAGCGGCCAGAAATTGCGCAAACAGTTGAAAGAGGATTTTCCAGACGCGCTTCATTTATATACGCAAAAAATGTACGGCGAAGTGGCCCGTACACCGTTGGACGTGCTGGCGTCGATCCTGGAGCAGGCGGGATTTGCTGTCCAACACCCCGAATAGGATTCGGGCGTTGAAGGATAAAACCACCTCAACTCGGCTATAACAAGAGTATATGGATAGCGGAGGTGCAGGTCGAATGCGTGGTTTTGCATCCTTTTTCAATCGTATGAACATTTGGTGGTGGCTGGTAGGAATATTCATTGCCCATTCCGTCCTTTACCTGGCGCTTGGAACAGCTACCTGGCTAGCCACAGCTTTGCTTGCTACGGCGTTTTACGGTGTCATTCTGCTGGTCGGCAAATTGATTGCCAGCAGATACCCGGACAAGGAAGAAAGTAAATGATTGTACGAACACAGGAGATTCACCGCCCGACTCCGTGAAAAAAAACGAAACCGCGTCCAAAGCAGCCGCCTTCAAGGAATCTCTCAGGTTGGATGCTGAAAAGCGTGTTTCGTTTTTTTCACTCCTCATCAAAGCACGGTTGAATACCAAAGGCGGGTTTTTTTATATAGGTTAACCTCCCCAATATTGCAGGGAGAGGATGATGGCACCCAGTATCCAAACATAGATGGCAAAGCCTTTCATGGAGCCCGTGCTGATGATCTTCAGCATCCAGCGGATGGCGAAATAACCGGCTATAGCCGCAAACATCGTGCCGACAACCATTGGGATCAGGGTGGCTGTGTCGAGCGGATTTTGCGTTAGTTTGACGGTTTGCAGGGTACATGCTCCTAAAATAGCGGGAAGGGACAGCAGGAATGAAAAGCGTGCTGCATCGGAGCGATCGATGCCCCGCAAAAGAGAGCCTGCGATGGTCAAGCCGGAGCGGGATATCGCGGGAAGGATGGCAGCTCCTTGCAAGGTGCCGATAATCAAGGCGTCGGTGTAGTTGATCTGGTCAAATTTGCGATGCCCCTTGCGCATGGATTCGACGGTCCAAATAATGATGCCTGTCGCGAGAAATTCCCAGCCGATCGTGACTCCGGTGCGGGAGATCTCTTCGAAGTAATCTTCGAAGGCAAGCCCGATCACGGCAGTAGGAATCGTCCCCACGACCAGCAAACGCGCCAGCTTGCTAAATGGATTGGCTATCAACTGCTTGATCTGGGGCCAGAATACTACGATAACGGCAATCAACGTCCCAAAATGAAGCATCGTATCAAACAGCAGCCCGATTTCACTTAATCCGAACAATTGGCGAAACAGCACGAGATGACCTGTGCTGGAAATGGGCAAAAACTCGGTCAAGCCCTGTACGATGCCAAGAAAAATGTATTCGAGCAGTAGCAGCATGTAGCGTCGTCACTCCTATCGTCTGAAAGGGTTCGATATTGACATATGTATGTCCATTTGGGCCAGACTTGCCTACTTTGCAGGACATCCTTTGCCAAAGCTTAAAAAAAGTTGTGGTATTTTCCCTGCATGGATGGGTATATTTAGTGTGCATATAGGAAGAGAGTGAGGAAGCAAAGCGATGGATAGAGGGAAAAAGCAGGTGCGGACGAGCGTTGCCATGAGCAATCTGCAGGCAGGCATGATCTTGGAGCTGCGTGTAGCGCGCAAGAAGGAGATCGGTTATTTTCTGACCGATGGCAGGGAAGAGGTATTTCTTCACCGGAACGAAGCGAGGGGTCCTTTGGAGATCGGGGAAGAGGTCGAGGTGTTTTTGTATCACGACCATGAGAATCGTCTGGCGGCTACGATGGATATGCCTTATGTCGGACTGGATGAGTACGGATGGCTGGAAGTGGTAGACCTCTCCTCGAGCATGGGGATTTTCCTGGACAACGGGGTAAACAAGCACCTGCTTGTGTTCATAGATGACCTGCCCAAGCTGCGCGATGAATGGCCAAGGCCAGGTGACCGATTGCTGGTGACAATAAAAAGAGATCGGCTGGGGCGGATGCTGGCAAAGCCCGTCACGGAGACGGAAGTCAGTAAATTCGCAGTGGCTGCCGATGAGAGCATGAAGAACAAGCAGGTAGAGGGAACCGTCTACAAAGTGATTCAGGCAGGGGCCTTTTTGCTGACAGACGAGGATTACATTCTGTTTATACACCGCGACGAGATGACGGAAAGACTCCGCTTGGGCCAGTCGGTTCGCTGCCGCGTCAGCTACGTTCGTGAAGACGGCCGCTTGAATGGCGCGATGCGTGAACGAAAGGAAGTTCAGTACGGGGAAGACGCCGACAAGCTGCTTCGCTATTTGCTCAATCGGGACGGGGCAATGCCGTATACGGACGATACTCCGGCAGATGTGGTCAGAGAGAAGTTTGAGATGAGCAAGTCCAGCTTCAAAAGAGCATTGGGGAAGCTGATGAAGGAAAGAAGAGTGGAACAGGTAGACGGCTGGACCAAATTGATCAGGGATCAAGCCGAATAATGTAGAAAACCTCCCTTGAACGTCAGTGTAAAGTGACGGGTTCATAAGGGAGGTTTTGTTTTTTAGCCGGCTTATACAGAAAGCTGTCCTGATTGATTTTCTTTCCGGTTTTTGTAGTACGACAGACCGAAGATGAGCGCAAGCAGTGTAAGGCCTGCAGCGTCTGTCAGGGTTCCAGGAATGACTGCGAGCAATCCGCCTGCGACGGCCACGATTCGCTCCAGTGGATTGAGTTTGGTCATCCAGAAGCCAATCAGTCCTGCACCCACGCCGATCATGCCCATGATCGAGGTGAACATGACCCACATCGCGCCGAAGAAGGTGGTATCAATCAGCAATAATGCCGGGGATACGACGAAAATATACGGAGCCATGAAGGCGGCAATGGCTAGTCGGGTCGATTCTACGCCTGTTCGCATCGGTTTTGATTTGGCTATACCTGAAGCGGCAAAGGCGGCAAGCGCCACTGGAGGTGTAATGTCTGCTACAATACCGAAGTAGAAGGTAAACATATGCGCTGCAACGACTGGTACGCCCAGTTGTACCAATGCGGGTGCTGCAATAGTAGAAGTAATGATGTAGTTTGCGGTGGTCGGTGTGCCCATACCCAGGATTAAGGAGGCAATCATGGTAAAGAACAGGGTGAGGAGCAGTTGTCCACCTGCCAGATCGATCAGACCGTTCGCAAGCTTCAGACCGATACCTGTTAATGTTACGGTACCCACGATGATACCGGCACAAGCTGTTGCTGCCACGACACCAAGCGCGATTTTAGCACCAGAAGCGAACGCTTCCAAAATATCCGCAATGGACATCCGCGTTTCTTTTCGGAAAGCACCCACGATGACGCATGAAACAATCCCAATGATAGCCGAGCGCTCTGGGGAGAATCCCATCATGAGAGCGCCGATAATGACAAGAATGGGGAGGAGCAAATAGCTCTTCTTCAAGACTTCCATTTTATTCGGCAGCTCTTCTTTCTTCAGACCGCGCAAGCCAAGGCGCTTGGCTTCAAAGTGCGTCATGATCCAGATTCCCACGAAGTAGAGAAGCGCCGGCAGAGCTGCTGCCTTGACGATTTCCAAGTACGGAACCCCAACGAACTCTGCCATCAGGAAAGCGGCTGCACCCATAATAGGAGGCATAATTTGTCCACCTGTAGAGGATGCAGCTTCTACAGCACCTGCGAATTCAGGACGGTATCCCAATCTTTTCATCATCGGGATGGTAAAAGAACCTGAGGTTACGACGTTGGCAACCGAGCTACCGCTGATGGTTCCTTGCAATGCGCTGGAGAACACGGCTACCTTGGCTGGACCACCAATGCGACGGCCGGCAATGACAAGCGAGAGATCATTAAAGTATTGCCCTACACCAGTTTTCTCCAAAAAGGCTCCGAACAGTACGAATAGAAAGATAAATGTGGAAGAAACGGCTAGAGGAGTGCCGAGAATTCCTTCCAGAGTGAAATAGCTGTGGCCGACGATCCGTTGGACGCCGCTTCCGCGATGTTCCAAAAATCCCGGCATGTAGGGTCCAAAATAAGTGTACAAGAGAAAAATCGAAGCGATGATCGTGATCGGAAGACCGACAACCCGACGTGCTGCTTCCAGGACAAGTAGGATTGCGATAAAGCCTACGGTCATGTCCATCGTGGTGTAATTTCCTGTTCTCACGACGAGACCTTCGTAATCAAATACCCAGTAGAGAGTGACAAAGACGCTCAGAAGAGCAAGGATGATATTGACGATGCCGACCTTTTGCGAGTTGTTTTTGCTTCGTCCCGCATAAAGCAAGTAGATCAGTCCCAAGCCAAAAGCCAAGTGAATCGGGCGGTGAATTTGTGGAGGCAAGGTTAAAAATAGTGAATAGGACAGCTGGTAAACAGAGAAGAGAACCAGTAGGCAAAACGTAATCCACTTCATCGGCCCCACGTATTGGCGTATCGCAGATTCTTTGTCGTATTTGGCAATGAGATTATCCATTTCTTGCTGGCTCATGTTGTTGGTTGTGCTCATCTAGTATCCTCCAATCTCACTTAAAATAGATCGCTTTTCAGCCTGGATCGTGATGGCGCTTCCAGGTTCGATCAGGGAGCGAAGCGGAATCTGCGTCCCTGCAAAAAGCAAGGTATGGTCAGCCCGAACCTGTCCAGTAATCAGGTGCAAGGCGGGAAAGACACGATTCATATGGAGGACGCGAAACTGACCGTCTTGAAAGATCAGTTCTTCTCCAGGAGCCAAGTCATTTTCCATGCCGATGCCATAGTCATGGAAAGTCATTTCAGATAAAATAATTTGTCCTTGTTCGATGCGATACAGCTCTTCAATAGAAGAACGATGGATGGAATGAGTCCAACGCATGCCAAACGTTGCGTCATTCTTGATCCTGCTGCTCCATACCAGTTGTTCAGACCTCGAATCACGAATGACCAGAGAGGGGAATAAAGGAAGATTCAACAGGACGATACACGTCGCGAGCAGCATGAAGGTGAAAAGGCGGAGCCGTGTCCGCCTTTTCTGCCTTCCTTCTTGCTTGTTGGCAATCATGAAGGTTTTATTTCACGCCTTTTTCATCAAAGTATTTCTTCGCACCAGGGTGAACAGGAACGCTTACACCAGCAAGTGCATTTTCCAGCTTGATTTCTTTTGCTTTTGCATGACCGAGCTTATCTGTATTTTCAAAAATGGCTTTGGTTACTTTATAGACGAGATCTTCACTCAGGTCAGTACGGATAACCAGCATGGATTTGACGGATACAGTAGCAATCTCATCCGGAACGGTTTGGTACGTATTGCCTGGGATCACGGTTTTTACATAGAATGGATATTTTGCGATGATGGCATCAATTTTGTCAGCATCGATTGGGATGATTTTTACGCCTTTGGTCGCAGCCAGTTCTGTGATCGCAGCAGTTGGTGTTCCAGCGGTTTGGAAAGCAGCGTCCAGCTGACCATCTTGAATGGCTTTTGCAGAGTCAGCAAAAGAGAGGCGCTGCAGTTGCGTATCTTCAAATTTCAGGCCGTATGCTTCCAGGATTTGTTGAGCATTCATTTCGGTACCGCTTCCAGGAGCACCTACAGAGACGCGCTTGCCTTTCAGGTCAGCTACGCTGTTGATGTTGCTGTCCGCAGAGACAACGATTTGAATGGTTTCATCATAGAGAGCACCCAATGCCTGGAATGCGTCGATTTTTCCATCTTGCTCAAACATTGCGGTACCATTTACGGCGTATTCCGCGATATCGTTTTGAATAAAGGCAATATCTGCTTGCTTGTCGCGCAGAAGGCGTACGTTTTCGGCAGAAGCACCGGTTGATTGGGCCGTTGCAGTCACGCCTGCATTTTTCGTGATGTGGTCAGCCATACCGCCACCCAATGGGTAGTAGGTTCCGCCAGTACCGCCGGTAGCGATGACGAGTTGGCTAGGATCATTGCTGCCGCCAGCACTTCCGCCACCTGTGTTTCCACCACCAGCATTGCCGCCGCCGCCACAGGCAGTGACGAGAGAAACAGTAAGGAGTAACGTTAATGAGAGAAGCAAACTACGTTTTTTCAAGTGAATTCCCCCTGTCTTTTTTTCGCTGAACAATCGTTCATTAGCCATTGTATGGTCCGGCCTATAAAAAACTACAAAAATCTATAAAAAAATATAGTAAAATAGATTAGATACTAGTAGAAAGAGCGGTTGAAGCACGTATGCGTTTTCGAGAAAGCATCTCCATCTTGTTCATCATGCTGATAGCGGTTCCGGTTGCAGGTGAGCTCAAATTTCACCCGTTTCAGGATGATTTCCGCGTCAGCTTTGGCACGACAGCCTTTTTCTTTTTTCTGCTTTGGCTACGCCCATCCTTGCTGGCTGGGATGCTGACCGGAGCAGTGGTCGTTCTGTTTCGGTGTATGCTGGACTGGATCAACATGGACGAGTTTGTGTGGAATTACTCTCTCCAAATGCATATGCCTGCCTTCTTTTTTTACGCTACATTTGCCTCCCTGTTCTCTCTCTTTCGCGTAAATGATTTGCATCATCGTCCGTTGTGGGTTGGATTGCTTGGGACCATTGCCGAAATCGGGGCGAACATGGTCGAGCTCTCCTTTCGTGCCCCCAATTGGGCTCATGTCATCCAGCTCTCCTTCATCGGCCCGATTGCCGTCATTGCTCTGATTCGCAGTTTTTTTGTATTAAGCTTCTTTAATATGATCAAATTGCGGCAAGCAATCTGGAAAAAAGAGGAGGAGCGTCATCGCAATGAACGCGTGCTCATGCTCGTCTCCAATCTGTACGAAGAATCCATACATCTTCAGAAAACGTTGTCGCAGGTGGAGGATATCACACGTGATTGCTACGAGCTGTACAGGGAAATGAAGGATCAGCCGCAGCAGGGCGATAGTGAACGCTATGCCCGCCAGATGCTGATGATTGCCGGTCAGGTGCATGAGGTGAAAAAGGACAACCAGCGAATCTATGCAGGTCTGTCCAAGCTGATCTCGGATGAAAACGTGCGCGATTACATGCCGCTTGGCGAGTTGATTTCCATTATCGTGCGCGCACAAGAGAAGTACGCAAAAATGCTGGACAAGGACATTCGTTTTGAAGTCAACGTCGATGCTCCCTACCTGGCTTGTCACATCTATACTACCTTGTCCCTGGTGAACAATCTCGTAGCGAACGCGGTTGAAGCGATTGAGGATAGGGGAATGGTGTCCATTGTAGCGACGATCGACGAATCGAAAGAATGGGTTCAATTTTCGGTTGCCGATGACGGGCCAGGTATTTCGGTCAAAGACAAGGAGCTCTTGTTCATGCCGGGCTATACGACGAAGTACGATGTTTCAGGCAAACCCTCCACAGGAATCGGGCTTTGCTATGTAAAGGAAGTCATGGACAATCTGCACGGACACATTGAGATTTCCGAGCAGGCAGAAAAATTCGCCACCGTGTTTACGATCCGTCTGCCCAATGCAAGCATCGTGCAAAAAAGGTAATGAGCTACAAGCTACAGGTTCCTCTCGTAATGGGCAATGGAGTTGTCCGAGATGTATATGGATCTCCCGCATAGCGGGGACGCTTTTCACAGAAAAAAGGGTGAAGAATACATGCGTTTTTTCATTGTTGACGACGATCCGGCCATCCGATCCATGTTGGCACAGATCATTGAGGATGCAGACCTCGGAGTCATTTGCGGGGAAGCGGAAGATGGCATGAACATTGATCTTGATTTTTTGGAATGGAAACGAGTCGATATCCTGCTCATCGATTTGCTGATGCCCAAGCGGGACGGCATCGAGACGGTCCGCGAGCTGCGTGGCTTTAACGGCAAGATGGTCATGATCTCGCAGATTGAAACCAAGGAAATGATCGCTGAAGCGTATTCGTACGGCATCGAATACTATGTGACCAAGCCGATCAATCGGCTGGAGGTCATCAGTGTTTTGAAAAAAGTGAAGGAACGCCTGCTTCTGGAACAGTCTATTGAGGGAATCCAGCGCTCGCTTCAGGTATTATCCGGACACACTCCTGCACAAGCGAGCAAAAAAGACGCGGAATCAGAATCCAATCTCTTGTCTTCGACCAAGTTTTTGCTGACGGAGCTGGGCATGATCAGTGAGAACGGAAGCAAGGATTTGTTGGCGATCATGGATTCCTTGCATCAGTGGGAAAAAGAGAACGCGGGAGACAACCGATTTCCATCCATGAAGGAGATTTTTATCCGTGTTGCTACATTAAAGCTGAATACGACGGATGAATCCCAGATCAACAAAGAGGTCAAGGCAGCGGAGCAGCGTGTGCGCAGAGCCATCTATCAGGCACTGACGCATCTGGCTTCACTGGGACTTACCGATTACAACAACCCCAAATTCGAAACCTACGCGGCTACCTTCTTTGATTTTGTTGAAGTGCGAAAGCGCATGATGGAGCTGGAGAGCAAAACCGATTCAACCATTTCTACAGCCCGTATCAATACAAAAAAGTTCCTCTTCGTGCTGTATTTCGAATCCAAAAGTCGCATCGGATTATAGGGGATGTATTTTGGAGCTGGGCAACAAATGTGGTAAGATAACACTATTGTTGTGAAGGGAGGGATGTTCGTGAGCGAACTACGTAATCCGTGGCAGCTGCTATACCGGGTTTATCGTTATGTACAGCCTGTATTGGAACGGGAGTTTGCCGCCTGGTATAAGCGGGCCGAGTCGATTCCCAACCCTGAATTGAGAAAACAGGCATTGGACAGCATGAACACGAAAAAATTCCACTGCCAAGGTGGCTGTGTATATGCGGCACAAGTGATTTCTCACGTCGAGACGATCGTACCGCTGATCGTGGCTTATCAAACCATCAGTGATTATCTGGACAACCTGTGTGATCGCAGCACCTCGCTGGACCCGGTAGACTTCCGGCAGCTGCATGTGTCCATGCAGGATGCACTGACACCAGGAGCGCCATTGCGCAATTACTATCAATACCGGGAAGAGCAGGATGACGGCGGATATTTGGCAAGTCTGGTCCAGACCTGTCAACATTACGCGGCGCAAATTCCTGCCTATGACAAGATTCAGCCTCGCGTACTGGAATTTTCGGTCCTTTACAGCGACCTTCAGGTGTACAAGCATATTCATCCAGCATTGCGGGAGAACGAACTGCTGGCCTGGTGGGACACACATAAGGAACAGCATGCGAATCTGCATTGGCAGGAGTTTGCGGCTGTAACGGGTTCGACGATCGGCATCTTTGCTTTGTTTTGTCTGGCTACAGATGCGGACCTCGGACAGGAGCAGGTCGATGAGGTCAGCAAGGCATACTTTCCATGGCTCTGCGGCTTGCACATCCTCCTTGACTACTTGATCGATTTGGAAGAAGATCGACTAGGTGGGGATCTCAATTTCGTCTCTTACTATGAATCGGAGGAAGAGGCGACTGATCGCTTGCAGTACTTTATCAAACAAGCAAAGGCAAGCGTCAGACGCTTGCCGAATCCTGCATTTCACCGTATGATCGTAGACGGATTAGTTGCCTTTTATCTCGCTGATCGCAAAGTGAATCGTACACAGCCGCGCATTTACACGATTGCTAGACAACTTTTGAAGCAGGCGAAGGGGCTGCCCGCTGTGCTTTTTTATGTGAACAGCCTTTTGGTCCGTCGTTAGGCAGCCATGGCTAGCGCATGTGCTTGCGCTTGTACGAAAAGCCGAATCCCATCAGCGCGAAGGCAACGACAAAGCAGCCGATAATACCAAGGATGCTTTTTTCTCCAATGGATATGCCAACTCCGATGAGACAGGCGGTTACGCTTAGGGCTAAAGCGAGTGTAACCAGTTGATAACGATTCATCGGTCAGTAACCTCCTATCTGTCAATGCTATCATTATACCTTATTTTCCGTGAAAAACATCCCAGTAAGATTCCGGAAAACCCCGGTACATTATAGAGTGAATTGGTGGAGACCTTAGATGGAAAGCATGATACAAATTAAAAGAGGAAATCACACGATAGAAGGTATCGTTACTTATGAAGAAGGTGACTTGGTAGAGGCCCTTTTTTCCTGTGAGGTGGAAGTAACGGTAGGTGATCAGCTAAGATGCTTGCTTACTGCTGACTATGAGACGATCTCAACCTTTGATGCCGTGGTAGTAGCCAAGGACAAGCGCAAGCTCTTTTTGTTTCACTCCCCTACGGCTACGGAGTTTCGGGAGCAGCGTCGCCGCTATCCGAGATTTGAAATGAAGCTAAAAGGTTGGCTCCAGTATCGGACACAGGAGCCGATCTCCTTGTTATCGCTGAATAACCAGATGGTGGATCTGGTGAACCTGAGTCTGGGGGGACTGGCTTTGCGCACAGACCGAGAAATACCGGATGATCAACCGATTTACTTTTCGGCAGAACTGTACGGCCGCAACCGCCCGGATGGCCTAATCAAGGCGGAGCTGAGCATCATCCATGAGCGTTTCGTCGCACCTTACCGGCTATACGGCTGTACGATAAAAGGGATCAATGCCCGTCATTTTCACAACTTGCGCAAATACATCCTGCACCGGCAATTAGAAGAACGTCGGGGGATTCAGATGGAATAAACTCGCGGTCACTCCCATTCTCTTGGCATGGGGGTGTTTTTGTAACTATACAAGGAAAGGGAGTCGTCTATGAAAGCAAAGTGGTTTACATTGGCGCTCGTACTGGTAGTCAGTCTGTTTGTCATGGCCTGTGAAGAGAGGAGTGTTGGTCCGGTACAAACAGCAAGGTCCCTGGGCGGGGCAGCTATTGATTGCCAATCTGCGCGGGGATCAAATGCTGCGCATCCAGCTTGACCCGCAGCAGCCAGATCGGGTGCTGCAGACATCAACTTTATTCCATGAAGAATACGGACGAATTCGCGATGTGCTGGAAGCGGAAGATGGATCGATTTACTTCATGACGAACAATCGGGATGGTCGGGGGAGGCCGCGTGCTTCGGACGATCAAATCATCCGACTCATCCCCCGTTTCCTTTAGAATTGCAAAGGTGTCCCTCAGACCGAGTTGGAGAACAGCTCGGTTATTTCTTTGCGCAGAGCCTCGAATTGATATTCCTGTGCCAGCTCGCGCCATTTGACTTCATATTTGCGCTGCCATTCGAGGTCATGGATGAGATTCTGATAAAAGAAGAGAATATTTCGCACGGCATAGATGAGATGAGGGACAAAACGTGTGGCTAAAATCACCTCTATGGCTTCGTCCACGACTTGACGGGCTTCGCTTTGTCTGTTCCGCAGATACAGGCAAAACCCTCGCAATAGTGTAAAGGTCCCCAATTCCCGTTGCATGGGTACTTCCTGAAGGCGCTCCATTGCTTGCTCTACGATTGCTTCCACGGAATCCAGCCGACCTGTCAGAAGATCAAGCGAACATTGCTGGGATTGGAAAAAGAGGATAAAGCTTTTCGAATTGATGGTCTCCAGGAGCGGATAGGATGCTTCCAGCTGATTTTTCGCACGCTCGTATTCCCCATTCTGGGCAAGGAGACCAATCGATGCAATCTGCAGCTCGAGCCGAAAAGAATCTGGCATTTTCGGCAGGTAGGGCTGGATTTTTTCCAGGATTTCCATACTTGGTTGTGGATCAGCCTGGACCATGTAGTATACGTGGAAGAGATAAAACAGTTTTTCAGGCAAAGGAAAGGGATGTCGAACAAACCAGGAAAAATCACCGCGTACAAATGGAAGATAGACCTCATAGTACGGATCCAGCTGAAAACCAAGGACATCCTGATGGGAGGCAAGGGTATGCATGGCGGCTCCCATCCCCATCCCGTGATACGTTTCAAGCATACTGCGCACATTTTTCGAGAAATCCTGGTTGAAGGTAGCCGGCTTTGGCAAGTGATTGATCTTCCAATGCAAGCGATAACCGACACCTCGAACCGTCTCAATGGTGAACAAGTGCGACCATTTGGTCAGCTTTCGGCGCAGCCTATAGATGTGATCATCTACGGTCCGGTCTGTCGGCTCCTCCATTGCCCACACGCGATCAAGCAGTTCATCCCGGGAAAACGTGCGGTTCTTCCAATTGTACAAGTAGTGCAGCAGGGCGTATTCCTTGGGCAGCAGTGATATGGTCTGGTCAGCGTAGCGGACTTGAAAGGTATCGTCGAACCACTCGATCAACTCCATTGGCTACGCCTCCCCATCCAGCTGGTATTTCCTCAATTTGTTGTATAAGGTGCCTCGCGAAATTCCCAACAGGTCAGCAGCCGCTTTTTTGTTTCCATAGGTTCTTTCCAGCGCAGCCTGGATCCGCTCTCTTTCACTGTCAGGAGATGTGTAGCCATAGGCGGATCGGGACGTGTATGGCTGTACTGCTCCACCTGTAGATCCACCAGCATTCCCAGCAAAAGCAGGCAGCTTGCGTTGGCCAAGAGCATGATCCGATTGAAAACGGACGACGGTCGGAAGGTGATCCGGCAGAATGACTCCATTTTCCTGTAAAATAGAAAGGCGCTCGATCACATTGCGCAGCTGACGAATGTTGCCAGGCCACTGGTAATCGATCAAGGCTTGCATCACATCCGAGGTGATGCGAGGGACAGGCTGTTCCTGGGCGATGGAGTACTCCTGCAAAAAGAGCTGCACCAGCTCGGGCAGATCTTCCCGACGCTCGCGTAGTGGCGGGATTTCCAGCGAAAAGACATTCAGGCGATAGTACAGATCTTCACGGAATTGGCCCTCAGCCATCATTTGCTCCAGCTGTCTGTTGGTGGCGGCAATGATCCGGGTATTGACGGTAATCGGCTCGGTACCACCCACGCGATAAAACTGCTTTTCCTGAAGCGCGCGCAACAGCTTCACTTGCAGCTCTAACGGCAGCTCCCCAATCTCATCGAGAAACAGTGTTCCTCCATGTGCCAGCTCCAATTTTCCTGGCTTTCCTTTCTTCTCTGCTCCTGTAAATGCTCCGCTGTGATAACCGAACAGCTCGCTCTCAAACAAAGCACCAGGGATCGCCCCGCAGTTGATAGCAATAAAAGGCTTTTCCCGACGTCGGCTCGCTTGATGAATGGCCTTGGCGAACAGCTCCTTGCCTACACCGCTTTCACCGTAAATCAGTACGGTAGCGTCAGTCTGAGCGACTTTTTGAGCAGAGTGAATGGCAGACTGGATAGAAGCCGAATGCCCCTTGATCGAATAAAAAGGATCGTCTGACCCGTGAACGCGATTCATCTCCTGCTGCAGGTTGTGCAGGTGTGCGGTCGTGTGAGCCAGCTCTTCGTTCAATCGCACGAGCTCGGTAATGTCCTGCTCAATGGAAATCGCACCGATGATGGCTCCGTTCCGTACAATCGGTGCGGCGTTGATCAGGACATGGCTGTCCGGACGCGGGATGTGGTAGACCCGGTGGACAGAGGTTCCGTGGCGCAGGGCGTCGAGAAGGCGAATCGACTCGCTGGAGAAATGCTCAGCTAACGAAATGCCGACTACCTTTTCCCGATCAATCTCATAAATCGCTTCAGCAGAGCGGTTCCAGTACTGTACGATGTTTTCCGTATCCACGACGGTAATGGCCTCACTCATGGTGTCCAGCAAGGTGCCAAGGAGCGCAGATTGGTGCTGCGTTACGTTAAAAAAGCAGGTGATCAGATCATGCGGATGGATGATGCCTGTTGGCTGGTACTGGTCATCGACAGTGACAAATGGCATCCAGGTCTGCGTATGCGCAGACTGACAAAGCTCTTGCATGATTTGTCCCAGAGTGGAGGACTCCTGTATGACCGATACTTCAACCTGCTCCGACCCTTGATTCCATACACCTGTTTTTTCTTGAGGGCGTATGCTGACATCAGTGGGGGCGATTGGCGATGCAAGCGTTTTGACAACACTATCCAGAGAGAATAACGGTTTCAAATCATCACTTCCTATCCACACTATAAAGAAGAAATCCGTCTTGCTGAAAATCTTATTACTAATCAAAAGTGTACAGGAATGGACACGTAATGTACACATGTGTATATAGCGATTGTCAAAAAAGACAGGAAACGGCCTATATTTTCCGTGTCAAGTTTTGGCACGCTTCATGCTAATCCTAATGGCATAGAGTACCGTTGAAGGGGAGACATCCGCGATGGAGCAAGCAATGAAGAACTTTTTTCTGTATTTATCCAATAATAAAACCTTAAATGCTGCCGCAAAGAAATGGGGACTTCGTTTTGGAGCAAGTCGCTTCGTATCCGGGGAAACCATCAGCGAAGCCATTCAAGCTGTCCGTCAGTTGAACGAACAAGGCTTGGTTTGCACGCTGGATCATTTGGGTGAATTTGTTTTTAGCGTGGAAGAGGCGAATGAGTCCGCGGACTACTGCATCAAGACGCTCGAAGCGATCCATCAGTCCGGGGTCGATTGCAACCTGTCGCTCAAGATGACTTCTTTAGGACTGGATATCAGTCGGGACCTGTGCATGAACAACATGCGCCGCATTTTAGATGTAGCCAAGAAGAACGGAAACATTTTTGTGCGGATCGACATGGAGGATTATGCACATAACCAGGTGACCATGGATATTTTGGATGAGCTCCTGCAGGACTATGATAATGTAGGAACGGTTATTCAAGCCTATTTGTATAAGGCAGCGGACGATATCGAAAAGCTGAAGGACAAGAAAGTGAACTTCCGCTTGGTAAAAGGGGCGTACAAGGAATCTCCGGAGGTGGCCTATCCAAACAAGCCGGATGTAGACGAGAACTATAAGAAAATCATCAAGCAGCATCTGCTCAATGGCGGATATGCTGCGGTGGCGACACATGATGATGCGATTATCGATTACGTGAAAAAGCTGGTTCAGGAACATAATATCCCGCGAACACAGTTCGAATTTCAGATGCTGTACGGAATCCGTACCCAATCACAAATTGATTTGGCGAAGGAAGGCTACAAAATGCGGGTCTATGTCCCGTACGGCAACGACTGGTATGGATACTTCATGCGTCGTCTGGCGGAAAGTCCTGCGAACGTGAAATTTGTTCTGAAGGGCATGTTCACGAAATAAAAAATGAGGAAAATAAGCAGCACCCTCGGACGTGTTTCTGAGGGTGCTTTGAGTTTTTTGGGGGAAAACGAGAGATACTAACAAAAGTCCTTCCAAGAATCAAAGGTTGATTATTGTTATTAATTTTAGTTATACTATTAAAAATTTTAATAATTACAAACATAGAGGAGACATCATGAGAGAACTATCAAAGAGAGAGACGCTTACTGTGGGGTTAATGCTGTTCGCCCTGTTCTTTGGAGCGGGGAATATGATCTTTCCGCCTGCACTGGGTCAAGCAGCTGGAACGAGTTATTGGTTCGCCATTTTGGGATTTATTATAACCGGGGTGGGCTTGCCGCTGTTAGGGGTTATCGCTGTCGGTTTGGGTGGCGGTAATTTGCAGACGCTTGCTGGCAGGGTACATCCGGTGTTTGCTATTATTTTTACTTTTGTCGTGTATCTGGCGATCGGTCCATTAATGGCTATTCCGCGGACGGGAACCGTAACGTATGAGATGGGGGTTCTGCCTTTCTTGTCTGATGGATGGAAGGCGAGCTGGGTACCCTTGTTTGTCACCACCATTGTCTTCTTTGCCATCACCTATTGGCTATCACTGAATCCGTCCAAGCTCGTGGATCGGATCGGTAAAATATTGACACCTGCTTTGCTGATCATTATCGCAATCATGTTTATCGGAGCAATGGTCAATCCTATGGGAGAAATGGGAACGCCAACCGGGGCATACCTTGAATCTTCTCCGTTTGTCAAAGGATTTTTGGAAGGCTACCTGACGCTTGATGCATTGGCCGCTTTGGTATTCGGGATTGTCGTTACAGCTTCCGTAGAAGCTCGTGGCATCACGGACAAGAAAAGTCTTACAGTCTCTACGATCAAGGCAGCGGTGATCGCAGCGATCGGTTTGGGACTCGTCTACCTGGCTCTCGGCTACATGGGAGCGACAAGCTTTTCACTTGGCCAATCCGACAATGGCGGGCAGATTCTGACTGCCGTCGTACAGCAGCTATTTGGCTCGTTAGGAAATATAGTACTTGGCTTAGCCGTTACATTGGCTTGTCTCACGACCTCAGTCGGCCTGGTTACGGCCTGTGGACGATTTTTCTCCGAACAAATACCGGGGATTTCTTACAGCACCATGATTTTGATCCTCAGTGTGTTTAGTACTGCGGTAGCCAATGTCGGACTGACCCAGCTGATTGCCATCTCTGTTCCGGTATTGATGGCCATCTACCCGATCGCGATCGTGCTGATGCTGCTTTCCTTCCTGCATAACTTCTTCCGTGGCTACAGCTCGGTATATGTGGGAGCCATTCTATTTACGGCGGCAGTCAGTCTGGTCGATGGCGCTTCGATGATGGGGGTGCCTGTCGACAGCATCACGTTGTTTTTCGGGAAGTATCTTCCTTTGTACGGTCAGGGTGTGGGCTGGATTGTACCAGCACTGGCAGGAGGCTTGCTCGGTTTTGTATGGGGCCTTCTTCGCGGACCGCGCAGTCAAGTGGCATAAGAAAATACGATTCTATAGAAAGCAAAGGCTTGAGTGATCAGCCTTTGCTTTTTTATTTTCCAGCTAGTACCATACCTCTAGGACTTCAAACCGTCCACAAGGATGACCATCTATGATAACATAGAAAAGTTAGAAACATGGTTTTCTGGCAAGTGACCATGTACAATGAACAATCGCTGTCTAAAATCTTCACGAACGAAAAGCTGCGAAAAACGCATTGCTTTCGCTAACGAAGCGGCGAAGAGCCTTGTTTTTCGAAAAAGGAGGTTGTGGACTGTGAGTCAAACCAAAGTATTAGTCATAGATGACGATCCCAATGTATGTGAAATCATACGTTTGTACTTTATCAAGCAACAAATCGACCTGGTCGTTGCCCACAACGGCATGCAAGGAATCGAGATGGTGGAATTGGAAAATCCGGATGTGATCGTCCTTGATGTGATGATGCCGGAGATGGACGGTTTTGAGACCTGTCGGGAAATTCGCAAAAAGTGGGATACGCCCATCATTATGCTGACGGCAAAGGACGAAGAGTTCGATCGCGTACTCGGCCTGGAGCTGGGTGCAGACGACTATGTTACAAAGCCGTTCAGCCCCCGCGAGCTGGTAGCGCGCATACGTGCCATATTGCGGCGTTTGCAGCCGAAAGCAAAAGTAGAGGAAGACACGACTTCCGTTCTGACCTTTGATCAATTAACCATCGATCTAGACAAGCGAGAAGTGGTGGCAGCCGGAGAGAAGATCAGCTTCCGCCCCAAAGAGTTTGATCTGCTCGTTCAGATGGCCAAATCACCCGGCAATGTCCTCTCACGGGAGCAATTGCTCGAACAGGTATGGGGTTTTGACTATTTTGGCGATGTTCGCACGATTGATGTGCATATTAAAAAAATCCGACAGCGGTTGGAAAAGCTCCCTTATGAATGCATTCACACCGTTTGGGGAATCGGCTATAAATTCGGGGTGGAAGACTGATGCTAGGGATGTCAAAAAGCATCTTCCGTCGCCTGTTGTACAGCTTTCTGGCAACTGTATTACTTGGATTGGGCATCTCGGGCATTCTGATTTCCATGTCGGCAAGAGAATATTTTTACGATGCAAAAAAAGAAGAATTGCTGCGCATGGCCAAAAATGTGAATGCGGCGATTCTGGAGCGGCCTCGTGTGGACAAGAAGCTGCTGGACATTTTGGCGGAAAAGGACCAGACGTATGATACGCGCATCTGGCTGTTCAATCAGGAAGGAAAAATTGTAGCCACCTCGATGAAGGATGAGGTGTTCACAGGGAAATCCGTAGCTGTCTCGATTGCCGATAATGTGCTGCAAGGGAAAAATGCCGTCACGGAGCTGCAAATCGAAGGATTGGACGATCCGATGCTCTCTGTATCGATTCCTTGGGGTGAGGGAGAAAAGGTGTACGGGGGCATTATCCTGCACGCTCCGATCGAAGGAATTGAACGCACCATTGCGCAAATGCGTGAGACGATCTTGTGGGCAACCCTCTTTGGCGTATTGTTGTCGACTGCGATGGTTTCCTATTTGTCCTGGTCGATATCGAGGCCACTTCGAACTATTGAGCGCACTGCAACCGAGATCGGAAGAGGCAATTATGCGGAGCGGGTACAAGTCAATACCTCAGATGAGATCAACGATTTGGCGCAGACGATCAATACGATGGCAGAGAAGCTGGAGAAGGTCGAGCAGGAGCGTCATCATTTGGAGCAGGTGAGAAATGATTTTCTCGCCAATGTATCCCATGAATTGCGCACGCCTTTGACAGCGATTCAAGGCTTTTTGGAAGCCTTGCAGGACGGGTTGGTCGAGGAAGAAGAAGCGCGGCAGAAGTACTATGCGGTGATGTATTCAGAGACGATGCAAGTCAATCGTCTGGTCGATGATCTGATGGATCTGATGAAGCTGGAAAACAATGAGGTCACACTCGCCAAGTTCCCGGTAGATGTCAGTGATTTGTTGAACAAAATTGCGTTCTCCTTTCATCCAGAGGCCGAAGAAAAGGGCATTTCTCTGGAGGTCGATGTACAGGGGGAATTGCCGAAAATCTACGCTGACCGCGATCGAGTGGCACAAATACTGAAGAACCTGGTGAAGAACGCCCTGAAGTTCACTGAAGAAGGCGAGATTCGCTTGTCTGCGGTAGCAGAGGAGCAGTGGGTCCGGATTCAGGTGACGGACACAGGGGTGGGAATCTCCTCCGATGATTTGCACCGGATCTGGGAGCGATTTTTTAAAGTAGATCGTGGACGCTCCAAGAAAAACAAGGGAACGGGATTGGGACTGGCAATCGTCAAGGAACTGGTGGAGCTGCATGACGGAAAGTGCAGTGTTCACAGTGTGCCAGGGGAAGGAAGCACGTTTACCGTATGGCTGCCTAACGTAGCCGTCTATCGGCAAGCGACCTAGACATTGTCAGTCGGGATGGTCATACTTTTTTCATATTTTGATCATGCTTTTTTCCAATTTCGCTCACAGAATGGTTAACTTTACCCTTTAATCTATAGATGTGACGGTGAGACGGTCACTATGCTAAAGAATGAAAGGGGTAAATAAAGATGAATAAAAAATGGTTTTCACTCGCAGCTGTTGCGTTGTTGTTGTCTGGTAGCTTGGTAGCTTGCTCTAGCGGAGAAACTCCAGAACCAGCTACTCAAGATGGTGTAAATTCCGAAGCTCCAGCTTCTACTGATGCTTCTACTGAAGCTCCTGCTGATGCTTCTACTGAGGCTCCTGCTGACGCTTCTACTGAAGCTCCTGCTGATGCTTCTACCGAAGCACCTGCTGATGCTTCTACTGAGGCTCCTGCCGATGCAGCTACTGAAGCACCTGCTGACGCTTCCACTGAAACACCAGCAGCTGAAACAACTAATCCGTAACTAGTCCATTACGGCGTAGTCAAGATTGTTCGTTTGTACTCCTCTACTTCCCTCCCGGGTTCACATATATCTGAGCTGTCCCATTGTAAGCGTGGGACAGCTTTTTTTTAATAAATGGGAAAAGCTGCCCGAACAAGCCGAGGCAGCTGCTGAATTAAGAATGCTTTTCTTGCTTTGGTTTTGCCTGCTGCAGATTAGAGAGCATTACTCCTAAAAAGATAAAGCAGGCACCGATAAAAAATCCAACTCCAAGATGCTCACTGAGTAATAGCCAGCCAAGAAATGCTCCGACGATTGGCTGGACAAAGAAAAACCCAGCTCCACTTCCAGCATGCATCATTTCAAAGCCTTTGTTCCACAGATAAAAAGCACCTGCTGTGGAAATGATCCCGATGTAGAGAACGCCCATCCAGGTCTGCCAGCTCCACGTCCAGGAAACGGGAGTGACGGAGAGCTCCCAGAGCATGAGCGGGCTGGAAAAGATCAATCCGAACAATGCAGCGTAGGTGGTGACGGCCAGAGATGAGTAGCGCTGTGTCGCCTTTTTGCTGAGCACTGTATACAGCCCCCAGCTGAGAGCCGCAACGAGCAGGATGACGTTCCCGATCATCGAGGTTTCCGTATCAGCTTCACTCGGTACGCCAATGACGATCAGCACCCCGAGCGTTGCGAGCAGAATACCCGCTGTCTGCTGCCAATGTATCCGTTCCTTTAAGAGCCAGACAGCAAAAATGGCGATAAAGGCAGGGGAAGCCGAGGTGATCAACGCACCCATATGGGCAGTAGAAAGCTTGGTCCCCAGAAACTGTGCAGCAATCGAGATGGTCACCCCCACAAAAGCAATGGCCATAAGCAGCGGATATTCTTTTTTTGGGATGTATTCCTTGCGTGCGACCACGAATGCACCTAACACAACGAGGGCAATCCCGAAGCGTAGAATTAACAAGGTGAAAGGCGGAATGACTTCAAGCACCACTTTGCTTACCACGTACACGCCACCCCAAATAGCGGCAGCCAAAGTAAGGCAAATGGCTCCAAACAATTGGTTCTTCCATTGGTTATTCATCTGATAAGGCCCCTCCCGGAATAGTGATACAAGCTTATTCCGTTAGCCGGGGGGACAGTCGTCGTAACCTTCCCTCGCCGGCTAGGAGAGGTTGGGTACATCACATTCGAATCGTGGAGCACGCATGTTATTCACCCCCTGGAATAGACTTCTGGAGCCATTTGGCCACCAAGATTACCGGCTTCACGAGAAGACCTACCGGGCCGCTCACTTGCCGATACTGTTCGTAGCCCAACCTGCCCCAAAAAAGGAGCGCTGGTTCATTTTCGGCGATGGCGCCATGATGAATCTGGGTGCAGCCGTTATCCCGACAGTAGGCTTCCACAATATTGACGGTTTCTCTGCCCAAGCCTTGGCGCTGATAGTCAGAATGAAGCAGAAGCAGACTGATCCAGCTCTTGGGGTCTGTCGGAGTCGAAAGCACCAAGTGCATGACGCCAATCCGTTTGTTCTCCCCTATGATTTGGAGCCAGACGCCGCTGGGAATCGATACGATCGAATCGAATTCACGCTCCAGGTCTGCCAGTGAATAGGCAGCAGTTCCGTTTCTCAACGTATTGTAGGCGGTGTTGCTGGTGAAAACGTCCAAGGCATGAGGCAGATCGGCGCGAGTCAACTCCTGGATCACAAGCCGTTTTCCTGATAGACACAAGCTCACAGATTTCCTCCGTATTTGCGAATCAACCCAATCTGGCCACTGTGGTAGCCCATATGAAAGGTCAGCCTGCCCAATGCCTGACGAGGGGTCAGCTTGCCGATTGGCGCTTCACAGGGAATATCCCAATCCGCCTCAGGCAGGGAAGATAGCGTTTGCAGCAGATGCTCATAGGATTGGTCCTTAAACACGCCAGGTGCCAATTTCCAGGAAAGCTGGTGTTCTTTGCAGGTACAGGTTTATTCTCATTATAAGGGAAAGCAACCAGATAAGAAGTCGTAGATGTGCGAAAATTGCGAATGAACATTCACTCAGTTCGGGTTAAGCAGTATACTAGGGAGAAAGACAAGGAGTGATGGAGATGGAGCATCGGTTTAATCTTACTGTGCGTTCAACCGACATTGACGTGATCGGACATGTAAACAACGCCAAGTACCTGGAGTATATGGAATGGGCCAGGTTTGACTGGATCTGGAAGCAGGGGTTTACACTGGATGAACTGAGACGGCTGGGAATCATGCCGGTGGTAGTCAACATCTCGATCAACTACAGAAAAGAGCTGCGGATGCTGGAAGAAGTGCAGGTCAGAACCACCGTTGTCAAAATAGGCACCAAAAGCTTTGTGATCCGGCATGAGCTGTATAATCAACAAGAAGAGCTGGTAGCGGATGGAGATGTCACGATGGTGATGATCGATGCAAAGACGCGTCGTTCGATTGCCTTGCCTGACGAGCTAACGGTCTCGCTTCAGGAGAATTTGATAAAATAGGATAAAGAAAGAAAAGGGTCCGGGATTGGGCCCTTTATCCATTCTGCACGATAAAAGGAGAGAGGACATTGCAGACATTCAGCACGATTCTATTTGACTTGGATGATACGTTGTTTCACTTTGGAGCTTGCTGGGAAAAAGGCATGCAGTACACGATCAGAACCCATTCGCTAACAGCTGATCTGGATGAGAATGCGGTGCTGGAAGCTTTGCGACGTCACGGGGACCAGCTTTGGATCGATGTCATTGCCAGAAAGTACGACTTCACCCAATATCGCCAGCTTCGACTGCAGCGAGCGTTGGCGGATTTCCAGCGATCCATCGAGCTCGAGGAGGCCGATGATTTTCAACACATGTATGCACAGGCATGTATGGATGCAGTAGAGCCTCATGCAGTGGTGCAGCAGGCGGTGGATCAGCTGGCCAGTCGATTCAGACTGGGGATTGTCACCAACGGACCGGCCGATATGGCGTTCATCAAGCTGAGTCGTTTGGGCTTGTCTGCGTACTTCCCCGATGAGCGGGTTTTCCTCTCCGAGCGAATCGGTTATCACAAGCCTGATTTACGCATCTTTCAAACGGTTTTGAAGCATTTGGACCTAAAGCCAGAAGAGGTGCTTTTCGTCGGAGACAACTGGGAAGCCGATGTTGCCGGGCCGATCGAAGCCGGCATGTCTGCGGTATGGATCAATCCGAATGGTTTGACGGCTGAGACTCATCATCGACCGTTGGCGGTTATCAAGCGTGTGGAGGAGTTGCTGGATGTAGTAGCGGAGTAGAGGGGGCTAAAAAAGAAAAAAGCCTCCCGCGCAAGCGATGCTATTTACGACTGTATCGGAAAACGATTGAAAAATGACTTTCCGATACAGCAGTAATAACCTTCGCTAAACGGGTCAGCTTCTTGGATCCCCTATTAGTGGATGGCACTCTTTTTAAACTGTCCACCTCTGACATCGTGAATGTTGCCGACAGCCAAAAAGGCAGATGGGTCGAGTTCCTCCACGATCAATTTCAGCTTGGCTTCCTCCAAGCGAGTAATGATGCAAAAGACAACTTTTTTATCCTCGCCCGAGTACCCGCCTTCCCCCTTCAGATAGGTGATGCCTCGGCCCAGACGAGCTACGATCGCGTCGCCAACCTCTTTGTAATTGTCGCTAATGATCCAGACAGACTTGGATTCCTGAAAGCCCTCGATGGTCAAATCAATCATTTTGAAGGCGATATAGTAGGCGATGAGCGAGTACATAGCATGGTTCCAGCCGAACACAAATCCGGCGCTGCTCAGGATGAAGACATTCATGAACATGACGATTTCGCCGACAGAGAATGGTGATTTTTTGTTCATAAGCACAGCGACGATTTCTGTGCCGTCGAGCGAACCTCCGTAACGCAGAACAAGACCGACACCGATACCCAGAATAATTCCGCCAAAGACCGCAGCAAGAAGTGGATCGTCCGTTAAGCTAGAGACAGGGTGGAGAAGCGAGGTGCCAATCGACATGACGGTTACACCAAACAAAGTGGAAATAGCAAAGGTTTTGCCCATATGCTTATAGCCGATGAAGAGGAAAGGGAGGTTTAAAATGAATAAGAAGATTCCTAATTTTACTCCGGTTAAATGCGAAGCAATAATCGAGATGCCGACAATTCCACCATCAATAATCTGATTTGGAACCAAAAAAATTTCCAATGCGACCGAAACCAACACAGCTCCGATAAAGATGAAAAATGCACGTCTTAACAGCTTTGATATCGATAATTTTTGATGATTGGCTTTACTGGCTGATTGATCCATCGGTATCCTCCCAATATCTGAATTGCTTGAATTACTTCTATTATATCACCTCAATTGAAAAAATTTGTGCAGGCAGCTGCTTATTGGATAAAAAAGTATTTTTCAACTTTAATGAAATAAAGACATTTGGTATCAAATTCAGAATAAAGCTGGTTGACTGGAAATTACAGGATTGATATGTTCGTACTGATGGACAAACTGGAGGAGGAAGAATGGCATGAGTTCTTTTCAAACAGAGATCGAAATCGCAGCATCAAAGGAGCTCGTCTGGTTGGCTTGGACACAAAGTGAACGAATTACCAAATGGTTCGCCCCGGAGGCGTACTTGGAGCCTAGATTGGGCGGAGCTTATGAGCTGTATTTTACTCCCGGCAATCACGATACGATGGGGACCAAGGGGTGCATCGTCACTCTGTGGGAGCCACAGGAACGTTTGGGCTTTACCTGGAAGGGACCGGATGATTTCGCAGCTGTAATGAATCATGAAGGTGCGTTGACCTACGTACTCGTCTCTTTGTCCGAGCAGGAGGGAGCAACCAAGGTATTGGTGGAACACTTTGGCTGGGGCGATACAGAAGAGTGGGAGAAGGCACGTGCCTGGCATCAGATGGCCTGGTCGCAAGTATTGGGCAGTCTGAAAAAAGCATTGGAAGCAGGAGTAGGGGAATTGTGCTGCACGCCCTAGCCAACTATTAGCAACGCTCTATCCGATGATATGGAAGATTAGAAAACTTGGCTACGCCAAGCTTTTGGCGGAGCCTTAGTTGCACTTATACTATCTTCCGCTAATCTTTTTAGCGCTTTAGTGCACTTAAACTTTCCGATAGTATAAAAAAAGCAGCAGGCATGGACGCGTGTAAGGGTCCTCGCCTGCTGCTTCATCTATTTTTCGGCATGTATTTAGGAAGAGCGGCTTTCCAGACTGGATGAAAAGAGCCATCCACATTTGTGTGGACAGCTCTTTCGTGTGTATGACTTACTCTTTGGTTGCAGCGACTTCGGTGTCACTGGTTGCTTGCTTCTCATCCAGGTATTCGTGGGGACCGATAATGCCCGCTGCCCGATCCTGCTTTTCCAGCTCCAGTGCCTTTGGAACAGAGAGCCAGTAAGCGAGACCGATCGCGATGACACCGGCACTCAGCTTCCCGACAATAACAGGCAAAATGATATTGGGCTGAAAATTGGCCGAGAAGGAAAGGTGATCACCAAGCAGGAAGGCCGCACACACACCAAAGGAGATATTAATGACTTTGTCCTTGGGGGGCATAAAGCGTACCAGGCGGAACATAGCCAGGATATTGGCGATGGTAGCCAGCAAGCCTGCGCTGCCTGTGGGGCTCAATCCGAGACGCATGCCCAATGCTTCCAATGGTTTCGACGCATATTTGCGCAGCAGATAGACCATGGGGAAAGCACCTGCCAGCATAATTCCGATATAACCGGCTGTTTCCAATGCTCGGAACTGGTCCTTCTCATCTGCAATGATCGGGTCAAATCCCCAGGAGCCGCCTATCATAGAGAAAAAGCCGGTAAAGTATTCCACAATGGAGAAGACGAGAACGAGCTTGATTCCAGCATCCATCGTTCTACCGAATATCATAAAGCCTTTGATCATCATGTCCGGCAGGAAGCGCAGCCCCAAGGCAATCGCGACTACAAAGACGAGGATGGGAGACAAGTTCAGCAATACCTGCCCCATTCCGATAGCAAAAGCGTAGGTCGACTCGCCGCTAGCCGCAATCTCGGGACGTACTTGCATGTTGGTCAAAACGAGAATGGCACTGGAAATGAAAGCACCAATCGGAACAGTCAGGATCCCGGACATGATACCGAGCGCCATATACTTATGATCACGTTTGTCGAGCATCGCCAATCCCATTGGAATTGAGAAAACAATGGTAGCTCCAGCCATGAAACCGACGATCAAAGCCATGACCCAGCCTTCGAGGGAGCTTTTCAGCATATTGGCTAGCTGATAGCCTCCCATGTCGGAAGCGAGAATGGCTGTAGCAGCGATCGCTGGATCAGCTCCGATCTGATGGAAAAGCGGGGAGACTGCTTTTTCAACAAACCAGGAAATATACGGGAGGGAAGCCATAATACCCGCGGCAGGTACAAAGATGTAGCCTGTCGAGTGCAAGCCTTCCATGAATTCCTTTCCAAGCCCTGTATCACTGTTGCGAATGGCAGCGATGGCGCCGATGACGGCACAAATCATAATAATGTAAATGATAACGCTTCCAATATGCTCCACGATTGAATCCCACCTTTTTTGCAAGATTTCTCCTGTACTCCTTGTCCGGTACAGGTGCTGTCAGGAAAGGTTGCTTGTTTGTGTCTCGTCCCCCTTTATGCCAGGTAAACAAGGAAGGCGCTTAGGATATCTCGCGAGCGAGAGGTACCTAAGCGCCATTGCTTACTTGTATGAACTTGTGATTGAGATTCTTGGTGGAATCACAGACAGACGATGAACAAAAGAGTGCTGGTATGTAGCCTTAAGCGCCATTGCTTAAGATTAATTATAAAGTGATTATATGGGCTGGCATCCATAGATGTCAACCATTTCTGAATCTTCTTACAAGCGAAGGTATGAAAAAACCCTGCCGAAGCAGGGTTTGTGTTTGTATGCCAATTACAGTTTTACAACGTTCTCAGCTTGTGGTCCGCGGTTGCCTTCTACCACGTTGAATTCAACGCGTTGGCCTTCTTCGAGGGTTTTGAAACCGTCGCCTTGGATAGCGCTGAAGTGAACGAATACATCGTTTCCGCCTTCAACTGCGATGAAGCCATAACCTTTTTCAGCGTTGAACCATTTTACTGTACCTGTTTGCATGGGTGTTACCTCCAAAAAGATAAAATGAATATGCAACTTTTATTTGTTGAAAATAAAAATTCACACATTGGAAAAGGTTCGAACATACATGTAAACCCTTTACAATATGTGAACGCTTGAAAATTTCTTTAATTATCATCATCATATCACAGGCAAAATACAAATGCAAATGGATAAATTGGAAAAAAGCCCACGCCAACTCCGCGAGATGTTGTTGTTCATATGGAATGAAAACGGCACTCCGCGGAGCGTTTGCGTATCGAGCTACAGGCTCCCTAAAAGGAGAGAAGAGAACAGTCCCTTCAAGTCAATCAGGAATAAAATTTGACTCGTTCTTCCAAAGGCTGGAAGGTTTTTTCTCCTGGCTCTGCTGTCGGTTTGCCAAAGGGCATCTGCGCAATCAGCTTCCATGTGGAAGGAAGGTTCCAGGTGCTTGCCACTTCTTCGTCAATCAATGGATTGTAATGTTGCAGAGAGGCACCGAAGCCAGCGTCCTCCAGAGCTGTCCAAACCACGAACTGCAGCATCCCGGATGATTGATTGGACCAGATCGGGAAGTTATCCTTGTAGAGGGCAAATTGATTTTGCATATTTTCTACAACGCTTTGATCTTCAAAGAACAGCACGGTTCCGTAACCGCTTTTGAACGCATTCATCTTTTCTTCGGTGGGTGCAAATTTATCTGCTGGAACGATCTTGCGCAATGTTTCCTTTGTCAGATCCCACAGCTGATCATGCTTCTGGCCGAGCAATACGACCACGCGGGCACTTTGCGAGTTGAAAGCCGACGGCGTGTACTTGACAGCTTCATTGATCAGCTCGTGTAAGGTTTCATCTGAAACAGGACTGTCTTTGCTGATAGCGTAATAGCTTCGTCTGTTTTTTACGGCTGACATAAAATCGCTTCCCATGCTGGATGCCTCCTGTACCTTTTTTTTACCTGCCTGTTTCAGGCGGACTTTCCTTATCATGATGCATGATTGTAAAGGAATTATTCGCTAAATACCGTGTAAGGCAGATAAACTTTGCAAACCGCTTTACATGGCAAGAAAGTAGCGATAACGTGGAGAGTGGAAAGCAGGACAGGCAGGTTGCAGAAATCAAGAAGACAGGGAGTTTGGGCAAATGGAGGCTCAGTGGAAAGAAAGACGCGTGCTGGTCGTCACTTCTGTCGAAGCAGAACGTGAAGCCGTGTGGCGAGGACTTCAGGCGGATAGCCGATTCGAGGTGATTATCGGGGGAGTGGGCCCGATGTCGGCAGCAGCACGGACAGCCAGAGAGTTGGCCAGCCAACCGTATGATCTGGTTGTGTGTGCAGGGATCTGCGGTGGTTTTGTCGGTCGGGCAGATGTCGGTTCGATCGTCGTAGCAAGTGAAATCATCTGTGCCGATCTCGGAGCAGAAACACCGAACGGCTACATGAGTGTGGACGAGCTGGGGTTTGGCTCGGCTCGCATCAGTGTTGACTCTGATCTGTCCGGTAGCTTGACGGCAGCCGTGAAAAAAGCCGGAATTCCAGCCGTTTGTGCTCCTGTTCTCACCTTATCGACGGTTACGGGGACAGCACAGACCACAGCAGAATTGTTGGCTCGTGTGCCAACAGCAGCGGCAGAGGCGATGGAAGGATTTGGGGTGGCTACAGCGGCTCTGGATTTTGGCTTGCCAATTGTGGAATTGCGTGCGGTATCCAATGCAATCGGACCGCGAGATAAATCAGCCTGGCGGATCAAGGAAGCATTAAGTGCGCTGGAGCAAGCAAGTTCAGCATTACGGGAGGTACTACGATGAAAATTGCTTTTTCACCTTGTCCCAATGATACTTTCGTTTTTCACGCATGGGCGCATGGCTTGGTTCCTGGTGCACCTGAACTGGAGATCCAATATGCGGACATCGACATTACGAATACTTTGGCTACCCGTGTAGAAGGGCCAGAGGTAATGAAAATTTCCTACGCGGCATTGCCTTGGGTCTTGAAAGACTATGCCTTGATTCCTTGCGGTGGTGCGCTTGGACGGGGCTGCGGTCCTCTGGTTCTGACCCATGCGGATGGCACAGATCCGTCTGTAATTTCTGGAAAACGCGTAGCTGTACCTAGTGAGCGATCGACTGCCTATCTCCTGTTCCGTTTGTGGGCAGCGCAAAATGTACCGGGTGGTGTAGGAGAAATCGTCGTCATGCCATTCCATGAAATTATGCCTGCCGTGAGAGACGGTCGGATTGATGCTGGTCTGGTCATCCATGAAGCGCGCTTCACCTATCAGAACTACGGTCTATCTTTGCTGCAGGACTTGGGGAGCTGGTGGGAGACAGATACCAATCTGCCGATCCCGCTTGGGGCGATCATTGCCCGCAGACATATGGATCTGGAGGCGCTGACCAAATGGACGCGCGCTTCCGTCGAGTACGCCTGGGCACATCCGGAAGCCTCGCTGGATTACGTGATGCGCCATGCACAGGAGCTGTCTGTCGAAGTGGCAAAAGCGCACATTGACTTATACGTGAATGAGTTCACGCGAGACTTGGGTGAGGATGGTTTCGCAGCCATTACAGCTTTGCTTGGGCGTGCAGCGGAAGAAGGGCTCGTACCGAAAATAGACCTTTCTGCCTTACGCTGGTAGTGAAAGAAAAAAGGGGCGATACAGATCGCCCCTTTGCTGTGTTCAGTTATTCATTGCTGATGATGACGGAATTGGAGTACCCATCCCAGCTGACTGTAGCTCCCAATGCTTCACTGACAAAGCGGATCGGGACCATGGTGGTTTCGTTGTTATACAGGATAGCGGGAACGTCCATCACGATACGTTGGCCGTTTTTGTAAGCGATTTTGGAACCGATCGTCAGATGAATAACATCATTTCCTCTCGTTGCCGTGACGCTCTGCGTCGCTTCGTCCCAGTCTACTTTTGCGCCAAATGCTTCAAAAACAGCGCGCATGGGGACCAGCACACGTGCATTCATCTTGACAGGTGGTTTGCTGTAGCTTTGCAATTGACCATCGATGAAGACGATGATCTGTCCAGTCTGGTTCACGGTATAAAACGTCGAGAGGGATTGAGCGTACTCTTGGCTTTCAGGATCGATCACTTCGATGAACACTGTGTAACCTCCTGTGGTCAGGTTCAGATTTTGAATGATCGTATTCACGTTTGCCGGATTGACCAAAATCCGTCGCACTTCATTGCCCCATGCATCGACGATGACGAGATAGTATTCGTAAACATGGTAGGTGCTGGATACCTGAAGGTTTACTTTGATGGTACCATTGCTATTGACGGTTACACTTCCTGGAAAGCTGGCGCCGCTAGGAATGGAAAACTCGATTTCAGGCGGGGAAATCACCCAGACGACGCTCTTGGAGACGGTTTTGACCCCATTGTGCGACATTTCGAGCTGGACAGTATAGGTGCCAGCTGAGAGTGACAGGTTTTTGGAAGAAATCGTTGGATTCTTGGTTTGTACGGGAATACGCTTGATCAGCTTTCCGTTTTCGCCCAAGATCAGCAGGTTAAATTTCGCCTTTTCGTATTCCGGTGTCAGGTTGATAACGATTTGGATGGAACCTTCATGGATGTTCACATATCCTGGGAAATCGATTTCTTTGATTGTGTTGAAGTAGATGGATTCGGCTTCGGATTGCAGCGTCGATTTGCCGCAGCCTTCTTCTGACACGACCAGACCGATCTGCAAGCCTTCTTCATTCGCTGGCTTGGCTGGCTTATAATTCTTCACTTCGAGTTTCACCAGCATGTCGTCCTTAAGCTCGTCCAGCTCTTTTTTGGGAACGCGAATTTCACCGGTTTTCACCTTGACCTCGATATCATTCCCTTGCAAGTCCTTTGCTCGAACTGTGTCGTTTCGCTGTTTGGCTACGGTTGTCACAGGAACACGAAACAGTTCCTTCCCCTTTTTGCTGGTAAAAATCAGCTCCATTTGTTCGAGGTATTCCGGCTCAACGCGCACATATGCGGAGAGACTGCCATCCTCTTGAACAATGACTTCCTTCAAAAGAGGGGCCACGGGATTGCGGATTGCAAAACAGGCTGCGTCGGCGATGCTGGTCCCCAACGTAGAAAATAAGAACATAAACAGAAGGGCAATGCTGAAAAGTTTTTTGTTCCAAATCATGTTGTAGATCTCCTTTACCAGATGAACTAGATATAATATCGGAATTTATACCTATGCATTTTAGGGAAATGTGCCTATTTTTTTGAAAATGATTAGAAAAAAACACAGAGTCTGTTACTCTGTGTCATGGCTTTCACTTATCCAGCTTGAATGACGCCACATGCCAATCGTTTTCCTGCATTTCCCGAAGGCTGCGAGCGATAGTCATCCGGATTTTGATGGATGATCACGGCCTTGCCGATCACATCTGCTGCGCGGAATCTGTTCGTAAAGAAACTCATTCGTGCGTACCCGTCACTGGAGACGACCCTGGATTTCCGCAAAGCTTTGGCTTGGTACATAATCATGCTGCGAAGATACATAGTATGGCTCAAAGTACCAATTCATCGTATGTTTTGGGCGGGCAGTGCGTGCCTGACTCTTCTTGGCGATCGTGGACAAGAAGAGGATGACATGAAAAAGAAATCACACGAAATGAGAAAGGAAATGGATATGGAAATAAGAAGAACAAATCACGACGAGCTGGAAGAGATCATACAGCGATCCCCACAAGCCATGTTCGATGGGACAATGGGCAGAGTCAGCCCGACGGAAGAAAGAATCAAACAGATGGTAGAGCCGCTTTTGCAAAAAGGCGCGTATTATCTCCTAGCAACCGAGAAGGGGCAGATTGCAGGCTGGATTTTGATTGGACCGAGCAAAGACTCGTTTACAGATCAGGAAATTGGCTTTATTTACGAGCTGTACGTTGCGGATGCTTACCGGGGGAAGGGAATCGCCAAAGCCTTGATGAAGAGCGGAATTGACCAGCTGAGACAAGGTGGGTATCCCGAGGTGCGACTCAGTGTTTTTGCAGATAATCACGCGGTGCAGCTCTATGAGCAGATGGGATTCAAGGTCAGGACAATGACGATGCGCTTGCCTTTGGAGATGGATTAAAATGGAATATCGCGGATCAGATTTTTACGACAACCCCGATCATTTTGAGCGATACATGGAGCGCAGAAAGGCAGAGGAGAATGCCAATGACACCCTGGAAAAGCCTGTCTTCCAAGAGCTTCTCGGCTGCGTCAAAGGCTTGCGTATTCTGGATATCGGATGCGGCGACGCAAACTTTGGAAGAGAATGTCTGGCAAATGGCTGTGCTGCCTACGTAGGATTGGAAGGCTCCATCAATATGGTTCATGCAGGCAGAAAGACGCTGGAAGGCTGGGATGGACAAATCGTTCACGCTCGGATGGAAGACTGGGACTACCCGCAAGCGGAATATGATCTGGTGCTTTCCCGACTGGCCATTCACTACGTACAGGATCTGAACAGCCTGTTGCAAAACATCTATCAGACACTAAAGCCGAACGGAAGACTCTTGTTTTCCATCGAGCACCCTGTCATTACGTCTACTTTACAGCCGTCTGGTACGAGAACGCACTGGGTGGTGGACAACTATTTTACAGAGGGCTACCGCGAGCAGCAATGGATGGGCGGCATCGTATACAAGTATCATCGCTCCATCGAAACGTATTTTATTGCCTTGCAGAAAGCGGGTTTTGTGGTGGAGCAGCTGAGAGAATCCAAACCTGTACGCGCCCATTTTCTCACAGACGAAACCTACGAACGCCGACTGAGAATTCCCCTGTTTTTATTTTACTCGGCTAAAAAGAAATAAAGAGGGGTGAGTCACGCTCACCCCATCCAAATCCGTTGTAGCTTCGTTCGTTTCCCATCGACAGACAGCAGGTAAACATCAGGATTGGTAAGCCCCTGCCATTGCGCAAAGCCCATGCTGTCATCGTAGTGCTTGAGCAGCAAGGAGAGCAGATTTCCATGAGTCGCGAGTACGGTGTTTGCCGAACTGGAAGCAATGACCTCCTGTATGACGGAGTGCGCTCGATGCATCGCTTCTCTGCTGGACTCTCCACCCGGATAACACAAGTCTAGATCGTCAAATGTCTTTTCCAGCATATCGCGCCAATCCGGGTGATTCTCAGCGCACAGGATACGCTCTCCCAGCCGTTCGTCTACAGCGACGGAAAGGCCCAACTGCTCAGCCAAGGGCTGGACGGATTGACGAGCTCGAAGGAACGGGCTGGAAATGATCAATCCGATTTCTTTTTTTTGCAAAAATTCGGCCAAGTGATAGGCCTGTTCACGTCCTGTTTCGGTCAAAGGAGCATCTGTCTCTTGTCCATGTGCCTGACAATGTCTGACTAGAAAAATATCCATCCTCGCACCTCTATTCTAATTTCGCTATTTTACTCCAGCTCTTGCCCACGCAAGAGTGCAGCGGCTCTACTCACGCTTTCTTTTGTCCAAGAGGGTGCTTTCGGGTGTTCCATGATTTCCTCTTCCCGCAGCCAATACGTAGCTTCGACTTCATCGGGGCTTTTGGCATAAGCGATCCCAGAGCTGTACGTACAAAGAAACACGATATTGATGACCGGGACGCCAGCTTCGGTCACGAAAGAAGAATTGTACACGTATCTCAAGGGTTCAGCTAGTTCGATTCCTACCTCCTCGAATACTTCTCTTCGCACCGTCCGCTCTAATACATCAAGCGATTGGCCTTCCATGTCAGCTTTTCCACCGACGAGAGAGAGCGTTCCTCCGGCATGCTCTTCTTTCAAACTGCGTTCAATCATCAGCCACTTGCCTTGATGGAAGATGGCTGCTTCTACATTCACAATGAACAAGCTGATCTCTCCTCTGCGAAAGTTCTCTTAGGCTAGTTCCGCTTCTCGCCTGCTTCTTCTTCAAGACGTTGAAAAACTTTTTCGTAACTGCGTCTCGTCAGGGCTGCTTGTGGTATGTATTTGCCAGTGAGGACAATTCTTTCGAGAGCAGACGCGATTGCTGGGGGAAACGTTGTTAGGATTTCGCGCACATCTTTTTCTCTTTCTTTGTCACGCACCCATTTCCGATCGATGACAGCCGTGGAGGGATCCAGCTTCACCATCTCATGGAAAAGGGGTTGAAACGGAAGGATGTCGTAGCTGGGATACATTTTTTGCAATTTCCTGATAAAATGAAACGTCTCGTAGCTTACATCTCCGAAGTAGTAGAACTGATTCTGTTTGGATCGAAGGGGAGTAATCTCTTCAAAAAAGTTCAGTGAGCTAGCGATCTTGTCTCCATCACCAAATATAAGCAAATCTACGCGCTTTTGCAAAAAGTGGTCTTTGCCTTCTATCAGAAGCTTGCGTATCGTATGAAAGCTGTCCTGCCCGCCAGCTATGAGAATATGACGGGTCGGACTCTCATTTTCTGATATGTTTACCGAATACACAAAGGGCAGAACGGGTTGATGGCAATGCAAGTCGGCATAGCTCAGCCGCAGTCTTTGCAGTAGCGCCTGTCCCTTCCGTCTGCCTAAAAAGCCTTCATCTTTAAACAGGGAGAACGACCGCTGCTGAATCGTCAGCTGCTCGATGTCGCCTCCGTTCTTTAAAAATCTGTCGATGCTCAAAATATATTTCATGTCCGCGGTCATTTGGTTCGGATTCTCCAAATAATAAGCTGTCGAAATCAGCGGATGCAAATCGTTCAGCAACGGGCCCCAACGATCATTTTGATTGGGGACAGGCTTCGCTTTCCGATATCCATTGTACAGACCATGTGGGCCGTATTTTTGCCGGCTCGTAACGGGCAATAAATAGTCTTCGTGCACGAGCCGATGGATTTCCTCGGAAAATGCTTCTTCACAGTAGCCATCCTTTAACTCCTGTATCACGTACTGCTCCAAGTCAAAGGTATTCACGATCTTTCTAGGGCTCGATGCAAGGAATTTCTCTAGATGCTCTCTCATCCTTCACCACTCCCAATCATGTGTATTTAATTGTACTCCTGAATCTGTGGCACGATATCTGCCCACTTCAGCTCGAGGTTACCCAGTCCATCTATGAAAACATCCTTCACTCTCTCGTTTTTGACCCAAGAGTTGGTATAGAAGAAGATCGGAGCGATCGGCATTTCGTCCATGAGTATGTGTTCTGCCTGGCCGAGCAGCTGCATTCGTTTTTGCGGGTCTCGCTCTTTTGCGGATTGCCTTAGCAGTGCTTCATAGCGGGCATTTTCCCATCCGGTATCGTTGTTTCCTACTTCCTTGTCTCGGAAAATTTCCAGAAATGTGATCGGGTCGTTGAAGTCTGCCATCCAGCCAGATCTGGAGATTTGATAGTTGCCGAGATGCTGATCCTCCAAAAAGACTTTCCAATCCTTGTTTTCCAGCTTCACTTCGATGCCAAAGGCTTTATTCCACTGATCCTGTATGGCTTCAGCCACGACTCTGTGTGAGGGGGAGCTGTTGAAGGACAAGGTGACAGAAGGCAGCTTGGACAGCCCTAATTCGGCGATTCCTTCTTTCAGCAGCTGTCTGGCAACTTCCACATTGTTGTCTTGAAAATAAGGTCCCGTATTGACAGACATCGACGGTGGCAGGAATCCCAGGGCAGGCTCCTGATTCCCTTGCTTGATATGATCGATGATAAGCTGACGATTGATCGCATAGGAAAAAGCCTTGCGTATTTTCACATTGTTGAAAGGAACCTGTTCGGTATTGAATTTGTACAGGTAGGTGGCTGCAATGGTCTGGGTTGTCATCTTCCCTGACTTGTTCAGGGAAGGCATGGCTTCGATCGGCAGCGTACTTAATGGGGAACCTGCCCAATCCAGCTCATCTTTTTCAAACAAGAACAGCTCTGTGTTCTCATCTTCGATAATGGAGAAGTCCACACGATCCAGATTGACGGCATTTTTGTCCCAGTACGTGTCATTTTTTGCGAGAACCAGTTTGATTTTATGGTCCCATTTTTCTATTTTGAATGGCCCGTTGCCCACGTGGGTATTTGCCTCTGTGGACCATTTGGCGTTGGCTTCGATCACTTTTGGGTTCACCGGATAGTAGGTAAAATAGGCAGTCAACTCCAAAAAATAGGGAGTAGGATTTTCTAGCTTCACGACCAAGGTCTTGTCGTCGAGTGCCTTTACGCCGACTTCATCTGCAGTTGCCTCGCCGTTATTGAACTTCTCACCGTTTTTCAGGTAGAACATCTGGTACGCATTAATGGATGTGGTCTGGGGATTTAGGACACGCTTCCAAGCATATTCGAAGTCATGCGCCGTCACGGGATCTCCGTTGCTCCATGTGCTATCGCGCAAGTGGAACGTATACGTGAGCTGATCTTTTGATACGTCCACTTTTTCGGCAACTGACAGCTGGGGCTTTCCATCCTTGCCCATCCGTGTCAAGCCATCGAAGGTTGCTCGTATGACTGCAACAGAGGTAGAATCCTCCGCGAAAGCAGGGTCTGCGGTCGGCAGCTCCAATCGCAGGTTCATACGCAGGACTTTCTCGTCTGGACGCTGGTCTGATTTTTCTTCTGTTTTCGTATCGACCTGCGTATGACTGGAGGCCTGCTCTCCACAACCCGCAAACAGCACGCAAGCGCAGAGCAAGAAACAGAAGCCTAAGAAAGTGCCTTTGTACACAGAATGTCCCTCCTTTTAGAACCTGACCTGGTATTTACTATACCTAGGTAAAAGGAGGGTGAAAATGAGTATAGTGAAGATTTAATTATTGTTGATAAACATTCCGGTAAGTTTATGTTTTGATAAAGTTTCATAAAACTTTTTTCAGACCGATTTCGTTGTGAGAATAGCAGAGGTTTTTACTCTTTCATGACGAAAAAGTCTGATAAACGATGTGTGATGAAGGAGTCTAGAGCATGAACATACGAAAACTGGATCATACCGAACACCCTCCGATGAGCTTGCTCCTATTGGCAGATCCATCTGAAAAGCTGGTGGAAGAGTATCTGAAAAGAGGGCAGTGCTACGTGGCTGAGCTGGATCAGCGCATCGTAGGCACCTATGTGCTATTGCCAACCCGGCCCGAGACGGTAGAGCTGGTGAACCTGGCTGTGGACGAAGAGAGTCAGGGGAAAGGGATCGGGAAAAGCCTGGTGCATCACGCCATTCAGTTGGCCCGGGAAATCGGTTATAAAACAATAGAAATAGGAACAGGCAATTCGAGCGTAGGTCAGCTCGCACTCTATCAAAAATGCGGTTTTCGCATCACGGGGGTCGACAGGGATTTTTTTCTCAGGCATTACGAGGAGGAAATCTATGAAAATGGCATTCAAGTCGTGGATATGATACGTCTCTCGCAGGATTTGTAGGGGAAGAAAAAGAACAGACAGCCTCGCAAAAGGCTGTCTGCAGGAGAAGTGATCAAGCATAGAACTGGTACTGATTCTTTCCTTTTTCTTTGGAAGCGTACAACGCGATGTCCGCCCGTTTGCAAAGCATGTCGGTGTCTTCCCCGTGCTCGGGAGCGAGTGCAATCCCGATGCTGACCGTTACTTTTTCTCCGTCCAAATCAATTTCCTGCGCAGTCGTATTCAGGATCGAAGTGATCAGCTCTTTAGCTGCATGTTCAGCATCTTCCTTACTCGCGGATGGCATGATCAAAACAAACTCGTCCCCGCCCAGCCTGATCGGGGTATCTTCATTGCGGGATACCTTTCGAAGACATTGCGCCACGCATTTTAGCAAATGGTCCCCTGTATCATGTCCCAGATGATCGTTGACGAGCTTGAAGTTGTCCAGATCGATCATCAGCAGAGCTGTGCTTCCCTTGTTTTTGGAGATCGCAGACTCTAGCCGCTCGTCCAGCGCTGCACGGTTATTCAATCCTGTGAGGCTGTCGTGAAAAGCGAGGTACATCGGTCTGGATACCCAGCTAGAGATGAGAATGGAAAGAATGATGGTACAGATCAATATAATCATCAGCTGAATAATGAATTTGTGCTTATGGTCAGTCAGAATCGCTTGTAAATCCTTGTCGTTATAGACGATTTCCAGGACTTTGCGGTTTGTCGCTCCCTTGTCATACTCCGATAAGTAGTACACATAGCGGTAAATCGCAGGCTCGTTGTTCCACTCGCCGATGTACTCAGTGGTTTTCCCTGTTTTTAATGTTTCTTCAAATGCGCTTCTTCGCTCCGATGTGAGCTTGTGGGCGTGGTCATTGGCTGGATCTCCGAGTGCATAGCCACCGGTGTTCAGTATATGAATCTCATTGATCGAGGAAGATCGTTGTACCAGCTCTTCGATGGTGCTGAGAAAATTGAACTTGTGAAAAATATCTCCCTCTTGCAGGGACAGGCCTAACTGAATGATGTATTTTTTGTCTCGTGTCGGCATGTAGCTGTATTTTTTGATATGTCCCGTCTTTTGCTCGATATCAATCCCGTCATGAAAAAATTCGCCGGATGCTCTTCTTTCATCGAGGACTTTGGATAGCTTTTTGCAGCATTTTGAAAAGTTGAGGCCAATATCTTGCTTGAAGCTGCTGTGGGTGATTGTGTTCTGGTCATTGATGATATAGATGTCCAAAGAGAGGAACTGCTTGAGGGAGGCGAAATCCCATGTATCAAAGGAAGGGTTGGCTTCATACATGTCCAAAAGCTGAACGGAAGTATCCTTCATTTTGAGCGCGATATTGTCGCCAAATACAGAATAGGCTTTTTCAATGGTTTCCAAAGCGTATTTGGCCAGTTGCTCGTCCCGTTGGACTTGATCCAGTTTATTTTGGATCGCTTGGTCCCTGAGACGCAGGTAATCATTCGTGGCTATGGTAAAGGAAATCGCGATAGCAAATACGATCATGGTCATCGTTAACTTGATTCCAAAACGGAAATTCACCTGCTGCACCTCGCTGCTAGTCCAAAAACGTATGGGAAATAATAGTTAGATAGGACTATTCCACAAACAGACAAATATTCCTTTCATTCGACAAAACATTTAAAAAATATGTCTTATTTTATTCGGAAAAGATGGGAGATGTAAAAAAGCCAATCAACGCATGAATGCAGTCGATCAGCTTTTTACGTGGATGGGATCCCATTAATTCATCATTAAAGTAGGGAGCCAGGTTGCGATCGGAGGATAAGCCATGATGATTCCGACCAGCAACAAATCGAGCAGGATAAACGGGAATGCTGCCGTGTAGACCTGCCCCATTCGGATTCCTTTGGGAGCGACGGCTTTCATCACAAAGAGTCCGGTACCAAATGGAGGCGAGATCGTGCCGATTTCGATCGTGATGAGCAGCATCGCCGCAAACCACAAGAGATCAATGCCCATCATGTTGGCAATGGGAATGAAGATCGGCAGGCAAACCATAAGAATGGACAGGGATTCCATGAAGGAGCCTAACACCAGAACGATCAATAGCATTCCGATGATCAGCAATGTTGGCGAAAGATCCATGCTCGCGATCAGGCTGACCAGCTCACTGGTGGCTCCTGAGAAAGAGAGGATTTGACTGAATCCGGTGGAGCCGGCAATAATCATCAGCATCATGGCAGAAATCTTCAAGGTGCCGACCAGCGCTTTGCGCAGCGTATGGAAATTCAATTGCTTGTAGTAGGCGGCCAGAAGCAAGCTGCCGATTGCTCCCATCGCTGCCGCTTCTGTAGGAGTGGCCACGCCCAAAAACATGAGGCCTACCACAAGAAAAATGATCAGGGACAATGGAAAGATATAGATTACAGTCGCTTTGATTTTTTCAGATAGCGAAATCGCGTCTACGGCGTAGTTCGGAGCCAGATCCGGCTGAAGCTTCGCCCGGATGATGATGTAGAGACCAAACAGGATGGCCATCAAGACACCTGGTAAAATGATCGCGATCATAAAGGCGCCGATTGAAATTTGGCCCATCGAAGCCAAGAGTACGCCCAATGCGCTCGGAGGGATCAAGGCTGCTAGCGTGCCACTGCCCAATATCGGGCCGATCGACATCTGGTTTTTATAGTTCCGGCGCTCCATTTCTGGTACGAGCGTCGAGCCCAGCATCGAGGTGCTGGCCATCGTCGAGCCAGTCAGTGTCGAGATCAGGGTTCCCCCCGTTACAGCCAAGAGACTCAGGCGTCCCGGCACTTTCCCGAACCACTTGTCCAGCGTATCTATCATTTTGGGAGCAATGCCCGTGTGGAACATAATCTCGCCCATCAGGATAAACAAGGGGATCGGTGCCAGGGCAAAGGTTGCGAGTGAGCTTTCAATGCTCCCCATGAGCTGCTTCAAGCCGACTTCGCCACCCCACAGAAAGATGGCGGCTACGATATTGACAGCGAGGAATGAAAAGGCTACGGGCACTCGGATCAGCATCAGTGCCAGCAAGCTGAAAAAAATCAGGAAGAGAATTTGCCACCAATCCACGATTATCCCTCCTTGGCAAACATCGCCTTTGTTTCTGGCAAGGCAGACTCATCGTCCGTACTCGCTTCCGTGCGATGGAGGAAAGCCAGGTACAGCTTTCGTGTAAATTCCAAGAGCAAAACGAACGAACCGATCGGGATGATGCAGACGACATACAATTTGGGAAAAGCCAGGACAGACATGCTGCGAATATCCCGGACGAAATGATCGATGGTCACAAGAGTGCCGTACCAGACCAGGACGATGCTCACTCCGATGCCGATCAACGCGACAAGTATGTCGTTATAGGCGCGCATACGCGGTGACAAGGTGCTATCGATAATATCGACCGTGATATGGTCGCTGCTGCGCGCCAGCCAGGCACCTGCCAAAAACGGCAGGTAGACCAGGATGTAGGCGTTGATTTCGTCGACCCACATGAGTGGATAGTTGAAAAAGTAGCGACTAATGACTTGAGCGCCGATGGAAAAAGTAGCGAACAGAAGCAGGAGACAGGCAAGAACGGCCAAGACGTTTTCTATGCGGTCGAGCCATCTGAACAGGATGTCTTTCATTCAGTGTCACTCCTCTAGCCTATATGCAAAAGCCGGTTGCAAAGCGCAGCCTCAAGAAGAACTCAAGGGGTTATTGGAGCAGCTTTTTTAAATCCGCGATTTGATCTGGAACGGCCTTCTCGATCACAGCCCACTTTTCTTTTTTCACGATGTCCTGGAAGGAACGGCTTTCATCAGGGCTTAGTTTGATCAGCTCTACGCCTTTTTCCTGTAGGGCTTTCTTTTCTGCTTCGTTTTCTTTTTTGAAATACGCCACCATTTCTTGTTCGAATTCTTTGGTTACATCGCGAAACTTTTGCTGATTCTCAGGTGACAGGGATTGGAAAGCTTTTACGTTCATGATGATCGTTGCATTTTGATTAAAGAACGGTTCGTCAATCAAATACTTGGTCACTTCTGTCCACCCGTTCAAGCGAGGACCGAGGAGCGGGAAGCCAAATCCATCCACCATTTTGCGTTCGAGCGAGGTATAGACATCACCGGGGTTGACTTCCATCGGAACCATGTTCAAAGCAAGCATGACCTCGTGATAGGTGGAATTGGAACGGAACTTTGTACCTTGAAGCTCTGACAGGGAGCTGATTTTTTTGTTCGTCCAGAAATAGTAGGGAGACTCGCTGAGCCATCTGCCCAGATAGACGAGGTTGTTTTTCTCGAAGCGATCCGCCATGTAGTCAAAATACCCGTTTTCTCTCTCCTCAGCAGGTGTAAAAGGAGACATGTTCAGGGAGTGAGCTTCTGGCATCAGGTGACCGTAGTAGGAGCTGACATTGAAGCCGATGTCTACGACACCATTGCGAACAGCATCAAACTGGTCGCCTACCGGCAAGGATTCTGGTCCACCAACGACCCGGATTTTCACGGCGCCGTTTAATGCTTTCTCTACTTTCTCTTTCCACAGGGGAACCATGTCTTTGGGGAATGGGTGGTCTAGCGCTAAAAAGCTGACCAGCTTCAACTCGACAGCTCCAGCGGAGGCTTCACCGGAGCTTGCAGGCTGGCTTGCGGGGCTGCTGCCATTTCCACACCCAGCGAGGATCAGCATACAGGAAATGAATGATAGAATAAAAATGCGTGTTCTGTCAAATTTGAACATTCTGTAAATTCCTCCTTTAGAGTAGCTGCAAAATTAATCATATTATCTATCAGCTTAGGATGATTAACTATTAACGAATTAACGTTTCTACGGTCCTGACTTTCTGGGAATCGGGAACCAGCCTGTGAGGGAAAAAAATAGGATCACTCCCGTCCGTCTTGTTCAGACGAAGGGAGCGATCCCGAAATATTGATGTGCTGGTGGCAAGTGGTTACACAGATTTAATGATTACGATTTTACTGGTGGAATCCCACTCTACCTCTTGTCCCAAAAATTCAGAGATGAAACGGACTGGAACCATAATTCGCCCGTTCTTCAGCTCGGCAGTCGAATCGATGCTGCGCTCTTCCCCGTTAACCTTTACTTTGGTGCTGCCCAATGGCAATTCAACGACGGTGCCATTTTTCTTGATAACGACGGTTTGACTGTCCGCGTTCCAGCTTACATCAGAGCCGAGTGCCTCTGAGATAGCACGGACGGGAACCAGATTGCGTCCATCTTTCAGATAAGGCTCCACATCAAAAGCTGGCTTTTTACCTTCTACGAAGACTTTGATTTTCTGCGTATCTCCCTGTTCAGCGTAAAGCTTGCTCAACAGCTTGTACAGCTCTTGGGATTTCGGATGGTGCTGGAGTCCATCTTCCAGATTTTTCAGTGCTTCCTTGGCCTTTTTGTTCTTCATTTTCATCTCGACCAGGATCACGATTTTCTCGGAAGAGGCCGTTCCGTCTTCAATATCAGTCTCCAGCTTCTCGATGAGTGATTCTATGGCTTCGGCATCCGTTTTGACCGTTCCCTCTTCTTGGAGCATGGTAACCATTTTTTGAATCACGTTATCGAGAGCTTCTTTCTGGTGTTCATTATTACTTTGTTCGCGTACTTTCAGGAGATGTTCAAGTTTCTTTTCAATGCCTTCGTATTTGTCTTTGTGTTTTTTCTCTTTTTTGTTTTCTTCCTTATCGTCGTCATCATCGTCGTCATCGTCATCATCGTCATCATCGTCGTCATCATCGTCGTCATCATCGTCGTCATCGTCGTCATCATCGTCGTCGTCATCAGCCTTGCTGCCTTTTCCTTGACCGACTGCCTTTGATTCTTTTTGATCCACCGTATTCATTGCAGCTGCGACTGACGTGCTCGTCACCATAAGCGACAAAGCCAAGATTGAGGGCATGAATTTTTTCATTATTTTGGCATCCTTTCTCAAACAGACAGGTTTTTTTCATATTCGTATAGATCATGCATAAGGTCTATAGGTCTTATTTCATTTTTATTAAAAAGAAATATTGTTTGGTGAAGAAATTGGTTCCAAAAAGCCTATTCCTTATGCGTTTATACCCTATACCCTATCTGCAAAGCCTTCAAACTGGGAAGAAAAAGTTGAAAAAGCCACCCAACTGATCAGTCAGAGGGTGGCGGGATAGGTCCCTTCTATCACGGACCTATTATTTTTTGCTGAAGGGTGAGCAGAACGTCCTCCCAATGAAGCTTCTAGCTGTACGGAGGGGGAATTGCCGAGCCATAATGTCAGCCCTTCTGACGAGGTTAGCATCTCCCAAGCCTGCTCTTGCGGGATGGGGAAGGTTCTACGCACGCCAACCTGAAATCCTACAGAAGCGGTTTTGCCAATCTGCTTGCTTGTGTCGGAAAAGGATGTGCGGTTCATGACGGCACCTCATTTCAGTAGATGGATAGATTATATCTTCTGTAATCGGAATAGTTGGAAGGAGACAAGAGATTCAAGATCACGTGAAAGGATTGGTCCTTAAATGGACAATGGGCGAGATCACCCACGCACCAGATGTCGGACGTGCTTCTCGCAGCGATCCGGATTCCTTCTTTGGATATGTCCACCCCGACTCCAAAGATATTCAGGTTGGTTTCGTGCAAGGATTCGATTCTGGATGGCGGTCAAATGTGAACCTTCTCCGCATCCCGCATCCAACATCCTGATCATGTCGCAGCTCGGTTTCATCATGTGGGGGATGCGCTCGCTTATGTGGGAAATCAATGGTTCAAAAAATCCGCTGATGCTCACTTTTTGCCGAGCTTCAAACAGCTGTGAGTCATATTTGGTTTTGTTTGGGCAGGTCAGCAAGTTCACATAGCCTTGCTTGGCAAGATCAAAGCAATGGCCACTTGAACAAAGCAAGCTCTTGGCGTACATGACCTTCATTCGTTTTTTCGTGAATGAAAAAGGCACAGTTAAATAAACCCAAGCCATCTGTAAAAAAATGACGTGAGCCTACTTCTCTGTACCTTCCATGAACGGTAACGAATGAACTGGATGATCATGGCGTAAAACCCTCCTCTAAAGGGCGATCAGAGAGAAGACTCTCTCTGCGAATCAGTATAGCATAGGGTCCACCCACTCGCATTTGTAACATTTTTTCGCTAAAATTAGGATTTCACGAAGGTTACGAACAAACATCCAAATCCAGCAGCAAGGAGAAAGGAAAAGCGGATGCAAAATAAAGTACGGAAAAAGCTGTTCAGTTTATTCACAGGCGAGTGGTTTGCAACTCTATTATTTGCCGTGCTGTGGTTCCTATATACACAACTCGACGAAGGGTTCGAAGCATATCTGACTCCAGTTTCATCTATCTACGCTTTTGTTTTGCTAGAATGGATTCTGCTTCAAGGAGGGTATTACTGGTTTTTGAAGTGGAGACAGGTGAAAAGGGGTGTCTTTTCCCAGCTTGCGGATAAACAGCTGCGGTTGTTTGTGTTCTTGAAAAGGAGCAATCTGGTGTTAATCGTCATCGGATTTCTGTTTCTGGCTTACCAGTGTATGGTCTTTCCGAAAGAGTTTTACTGGTTTGTCTTCTTGTTTGCGTTTGCGATTATTGAGCACGTCAATTACTACCATATTCGTCTGTCGTATATGAGTGTAGAAGAGATCAGGGAGTTTATTCAGCAAAAAGGCTTTCGAAGCTCGTTATTGGCCAAGGAATTGAAAAAGCGAAACAAACAACGTTGAACGAAAGAGGTCGTGTTTTCCGTTTTGTGGTAAAATTCAAAACAGGCTTGCCATTGAGCCTTCAGAGAATGAACAAGGGGGCTGCGATTTTGCAGGAGATGATATACGCCAAGGGCTATCGACATGACGAAACGCTTCGTAAGAGCTTTTGTGCCTTGGCCAACGCGACTTTTGGCATTGATTTTGAAGAGTGGTACCAGAAAGGCTTTTGGAATGAGCGTTACATCCCTCATTCTTTCGTATGGCAGGGCCAGGTAGTGGCAAATGTTTCAGTGAATCTTCTTTCACTCGTAATCAATGGCGAGAAGAAGAAAGCGATCCAAATAGGAACGGTCATGACCCATCCCGACTATCGCAGACAGGGCTTGTCAGCTCGCCTGATGAATCAAATAGTGGAAGAATACGAGAATGAATATGAAATCATGTACCTTTTTGCCAATGAGTCTGTGATGGATTTCTACCCCAGGTTTGGATTTCGCAGGGTAGAAGAGCTCCAGTTTTCAGCGGATATCAAGCCGCGCCCAGCAGTAGACCAGACAGGCTTGCGACAGCTAGAAATCTCACGTCATGAAGACCTGGATTTTATAGCTCGCTTTGCTTCGCAGAGACGCCCTGTGTCGCAACGGTTCGGGACAGAGGATAGTGCGGGTATCTTTATGTTTTATGCCTTGTACGTCTACGGTCAGGATCTCTATTACCTGGAAGAAGAGGATGTGATCGTGATGTATCGGCATGAGAACGAGTGCCTGCACATGTACGATCTGGTCAGCAAAAAGGAAGTCGATCTGAAAGCGATCGTAGAGAAGCTAGCGAGCGTAGACACGACAAAGGTCGTTTTTTATTTCACACCGGAAGACGAAGGGATCGTAACAGATCGGACTGCATGGGATAATGGCCTTTTTGTAAGGGTCAATGGGGATCAGCTGTATCCGGTGAAAGTGAATCATCCTTTGACGTCTATTGCCTGAAAATAGAGGTTGAAAACCTCTGCGAAGGGAGCTTACAGAATGAAAGAGAATAATCGATTGACGCTGAAAGCAGACTGCGAAAACTGCTTTGGATTGTGCTGTGTCGCGCTGCCCTTCGCAGCTTCGTCAGATTTTGCCATCGACAAGGAGGGCGGGACGGCCTGTCAAAACCTGCATCCTGATTTTCGCTGCGGGATTCACAGCAGCCTTCGGGAGAGAGGCTTTCGTGGATGCACGGTGTACGATTGTTTTGGGGCGGGGCAACAGGTTTCCCAAGTGACGTTTGGGGGGAGCAACTGGCGGAAAGCTCCCGGCTCTGCGAAGCAAATGTTTGAGGTATTCCCGATCATGTGGCAGCTTCATGAGCTGCTCTGGTACGTCAGTGAAGCCCTTACCCTGCAGCCAGCCCGACCTATTCATACGTCACTCCAAGCGATGTTCGAGAAAACCAAACGATTCGCTGAACTCCCTGCAGATGATCTTAAAAAGCTCGACGTTGCAGCACATCGTGCCGAAGTGAATGAATGGCTTTTAAAGGCCAGCGAGCTCGTCCGGGATGAAGCCAGAAGAGGATTCAAAGGAATGAAAGGTAATCAGAAGAAGTACGGCAGGGGAGTGGATCTGATCGGTGCCAAGCTCAAAGGAGCAGATCTTCGCTGTGCAAATTTGCGAGGGGCATACCTGATTGCTGCTGATCTCAGAGGGGCTGACCTGCGAGTAGCGGATGTCATCGGTGCTGACTTCCGAGATGCGGACCTTCGGGGTGCTGACCTCACCGAATGTATTTTTCTCACCCAAGCCCAGCTCAACGCAGCGAAAGGCGACGGCGAGACCAAGATCCCGCCATCGCTTTCCCGTCCGGAACATTGGTCTTAAGGTTTCGTGACTGGTAATGAATGTGGAGCTATCCTTCTAACTGGGGACATCGTCGTTCTTCAACTTCTTCGGAACCAAATATTTGATAAAAGTGTTTTTGCTCAAACCCTCCCTGTTCCTGTACAGAGCCCGTAGCACCGAAGCGTATGTCTTCCTGCGGCAGCTCATCGATTTTCTTTCCATACCTGTCAACGTAAAAGGCTCTTGTGCGGTATGCACCGGAGCTGTTTTTATTTACCCATCCAAATTCCATCGGAGAGGACGTGCGAATCACACCGTCCTTTGGAACGCTGTAGATGATTTCATTGTTCACGATCTGCAAAGGAAGTGCGTCTTTATGGTCGTAGTAAATCACGACACAGCCTTCAAAATCCATCGGCAATAAAAAGGTTTGATCTACCCCCTTTTGCCCCACGCCCTTCGTGAAGATGAACGCGGCGATGCCTGCGAAGAGCAGGATGAACACTATAGCGACACTTATTTTGATTTTTGCCATGGTGGTCAATTTTTTGATGAGCACGGTGGTCAACATTTTGATTGACATTCACACTTTGTCTACAGTCTCAAAAAACAGCCAAAACGGAGGGGGAGGGGCATGTTTTGGCAATCAGCTTTCCATTTCTAAAGGAATACGTAACGACCGCTTGCTTGCGAATGGCTTCATATTCATTTTCTGCAGACAAGACAATGAAATTAGCTGGTTTACCTTTCTCAATTCCGTAATTCTCTTCAATGTGTAGTGTTTTGGCACTATTTTTCGTAATGAAATCAATGGAATTGACAATTTGCTCATAGCCCATTAATTGCGATGCATGGATGCCCATATGCAAGACTTGAAGCATGTTTCCTGTTCCTAGCGGATACCATGGGTCAAAGATGTCATCGTGGCCAAAGCAAACGTTGAGTCCTGCTTCCTGCAACTCTTTTACTCTTGTAAGTCCTCTGCGTTTTGGATACGTATCAAATCTGCCTTGAAGGTGAATATTCACAAGAGGATTTGATACAAAATTGATGGAAGAAAGCTTTTATAGGCGGAATAATTTATACGTATAGGCATCATTATAAGAGCCCATCGCCGTTGTATGGCTCGCTGTTGTGCGAGTACCGATTCCCCGTTCGTATGCCTCTTTTGCCACAACCTCAACAAAGCGAGATTGTTCATCATCAATTTCATCGCAATGAATGTCAACTAATCGATTGTACTTTTCAGCGAGGTCGAAGACGATTTTTAATGAATCCACTCCGTATTCTCTCGTAAATTCAAAGTGAGGAATACAATTTTTGGTTACACGGAATTACTTGATCCGATTCCTCTCCATTACTCTTAAAACCAGAATGAACAGGAAAATTTTTCGAATAGCTTAGCAGATGCGTGTGGTAATCAAAGGGATTAACATCTTACATGTTTCCGTTTGAAGCCGAGCTGTCCTTTCACTACTGCCTTTTGAATATTTTCGGAAGCGTTTAGGAACTTGCTTTTTGCTTTATCTTTTTGGACTTCGACCGGACCTACTGCCTTTGCCATTTCGACCGCCTTATCGTGGAGTGGCAAATAGGAAGTGCCCACGGTGTAAATAAAATGATTCATCGCGTATTTCGCTCGTTCGGGAGAATCGTGAATCGTATTTTTCACAGTTTGTAGCATACTGGCAATTTTGCTCTCGGAAAATTCATGATCCGGGCGGTTACCCAAAAGCCAGCAGTAACAACTCCAGCCCGCTGACATTCTCAGCTCTTCGCCGCTCGCGATCCAATGATCGGCGACTTCTTGTGCAATATCTGCTTCAGCCAAGGTTACTGCAACCACAAAATCGGACAGCATGTAAAAATAAGCTGTATCCATCCACCGCTCAAAATCAGCCTTGGTCATTGCATTTGGGTCTGCAATCACACCAGCAAAGTACATGGCATCGTAGTTCCCGGTGGCGTAGAGCTGCTCAGCCAAGGGCTGATTTATCTTGATTTTTCTCGCGATAGGCTTCATATTGCCTGTAGCCACGCCAAAAAGTGGTTCGTGAGCGCCATTGGATATATATATTTTCTTGGTTCGTTCCTTGCCGAGAGCCTCAAGCTCACGCATGATCATTTCAAAATCCATCGCATATCACTTCTTTCATTGGCGGGTTTCCTTAGTCTTTCCTGACTAAAAGTGAGCAACGCTCCACTTTCAATGAAAGCTATTTATTTTCATAATGTACTAAGCCGTAGTTCATAAAAATACTGGACGATTGGATGCTTTACCTTCATCTTCTCGGTCATGTTTAAAATTCGTTTTTTTCCAACTCGTCTGTCCACCAAAGCTAGAATATTCAATAAGACATCATGGCTCTCTAAGCTTTCTTCTATAGAAATAGATAGAAACTTATTAGCTACGACGAAAAAATTTGATTTACTTAATGAAGCCTGCGCTGACAATAGCTCCTTTGCATATACGGATATTTTTTTATTCCTTACAATTACCTTCAGTCGATCCTCTGGAACGTTTCCTTGGGTATCTTTTCTGGCTGCTTCAATTTCTTCATTGCTGATGGGAATTTGGATATCTGAATCGTTCTTAATTTCCAACTCCGTCTGATACCATTTGATTAAATTAGTTTTATCATTCATATTAAGAACGTTCTTTTTATCTACCGAAATATAACAAAGTCCTGCTTTATCAGGTAAATAACGGTAACCAGTTGCACGGTATTCGACTCTACCATATAACGCAGGGCAGAGAAAACTATCCAGCTGTTGCTTTAATTTGCTCCAGGACATGTATCCTCCTATGTTCTAAAAGCCCGACTAACCAGTTGTTGTGGCTGTCAGGCTATCTTTTCGAAACCATAATCTCTGTTTCATGGCATTATCATGAATCCCTCATGCCACTAGCTTAAGAGGGGAGAGGTATCAATAAATCCATTTTTGAGGCTCTCTAAGTATATATTATCACCATTAACCATTTAAAGTTATATGACTGTGTAATCAAAAATTTCCATCATGCTTAGGTTACATCTTCGGGGCTTCCATACCAAAATTAGCCCATTCTTCTTTTGACGGGCCATAAATACCTGGAACGGTTAAGCCTGCTTGTCGCATAAGAACCGTCATTTGTCCTCGATGGTGGTTTTGATGCAGAAGCAAAAACATCAAAAGAGACCCATTTGGCATTTTTTGACCTAAAAAGTCAATACGTTCTTCTAAGGTCTGATCGATCCATTGCGTTTTTAATGCCTGAACAAATGCACCACTGGCTTGATGGTAGCTGTCTGCAATAAATTGGGCCGAAGCAGGAACAGGCCAATCTTCAGCTGGGGCTTTAGTAGTCTTTGTGTTGCTCCGGCTTCGTACTCCCAAGATTTTAAAGGTTTTTGGATTTTCCTTCCAGTTGCCGATGAAAACACGAGAATCTATACCGACACGTTAGTTCAACTATATTCCCGTTACTTTAACAAACAACAAAAGAGCCGTGACGAAGCAGGCTCCTTAACTATCGTTCCCTTTGCTTTAATTACACCGTTTTACAAATCATGCTGCTCTGTCACGATACATATACAATGTAATTGCATTTAATAGGATTGTACCGATGAGCAGAATTGCTGGAACAGATGCAATAACACTTACTGTATCCATTAGAGCAGACCAATCCTCAGCCTTTACACGTTCATAGAAACTACAAATCTGGAGAAACAACGAAATAGAACAAGCACTAATGCTCATAATAGAAAGAGCAACCCAATTTCTAGAACGTTTATCATATCTAGATATAGTAATAGCTGGAAGAATCCATGCGATTGCTCCAAGCACGAGGCTACCAAGATTAAGCCAAGCAATCATATCTAATCCCCCTTTAATATTCATTTTCTTCTTTCTCGTTCGGCTATCCTGCCAGTTACTTTCATAATACGAGCATTCGGACAAAAACTGGGAAGAAACTTTAGATGTTATTAAAAGGTTAGCAGAGGAATCCAAGAGCTAAAAAGAGGGGCTGTCGCCCCTCTTTATCATTTCCGCCAATACATCGCATATCAATAATCTTTCCTCACTAACAGTGAACAACACTCTACATGTGTGGAATGCTTTATATGTTGTAAAACATTGGATGAATTACGCCTCCGTACTTATAGTCGGAAGTACGAGTCGAAGCAGCATTGGGAGCGAAACGGCTCCCGCCGTCTCAATCCCGCATGTCGCATACTTTTACAATGTGGCGAGTGTTCGCCTGCATCTTCTTGAAGCCTAGCCGTTAATTCCCGTTACTGGCTCTTACTCCATTCTGCCACTCTACGGTAGCTTTCTTCCTCAGAAATATCTTCAACCCGTGTCATGATAGACCATCTGATGCCAAACGGGTCCAGAATGCTGCAGTAACGATCGCCTGAAACAAAGCTCGCAACCTGCTCTCTGACTGTCGCTCCGTTGGCTACGGCCAAGGCAAAGGTCCGGTCAACGTCGGGTACATAAATCCCAAGCGAATAACACACGTTGCCTTCCCCCGTTGGTAAAACGAGTCGATAGGCTGGGTTTGCGGCACCGAGTTGCAAATATCCGTTGCCAAAATCGATATCTGCATGTACGATCATTTTGTTGCCGTCATCGCCAAATTCCGTTATGCTTTTCGCCTTTGCGTTAAATACGGTTTCGTAAAAGGCGATCGCTTCAGCTGGTTTGTTTACAACGATAAACGGCGTAATAGTGGTATATCCGTTTGGCGTTCCATTTTTGGTGAATTTCCCCAAAGATCCTGCATCGTTTTGGTGGTTGTCCATTGTTATTCCTCCAATTCGTCAAGTCAGCTGACAATTGCGACTTCATCGAAATTGAAATCGGATCGCAACTGCTATTCTTGATTATAGGCGTTTCGTACTTCCAAAGTATTGTAAAAAGGCGACATCGCCGACTTACCGGGAGGTTGACCAGGCATGAAGGAAAAAGACGGCTCGTCGACGCGCGGCATCTTGCATGCGACCGCCGGTCGAGACAAGTTTGCGTTATCCCGTTTCGAACCGGGTCCGTTGCTCGAACCGTTCATCGAGCATTACTGGACTATACACTTCGATGTGCACCCCGAAACGCCTTATTCCCAAACAGTCTTGTCGTATCCGAACGTGCATCTGGTTTTCGAGCACGATGACCTGGGACGCCGGGCGCTGCTGTATGGCATTCCGAAGCAGCCGTTCGTCCGAAAGCTGCGCGGAGTGGGGCGTGCGCTTGGCGTGAAGTTTCGTGCGGGCGGCTTTTACCCGTTTTGGCAGCGAGACGTCTCATTGTTGACCGGGGCGACGGTCAAGGCGTCCGAAGTGTTCGGTTCTGTGGCGGACGGGTGGAAGCACGCAGTGCTGGACGCTGGCGACGATGCAGCGATGGCCCGGCAGGCAGAAATCGCCTTGTCGACGCGGTTGCCGGAGCGCGATGCGCAGGCGGAACTGGCGGCTCGCATCGTGCAGGACGTAATGGATTACCGAGATATCATTCGCGTGGAGCAGATGAGCGAACGTACCGGACTGTCAATCAGGCAATTGCAGCGCCTGTTTCGAAAATATGTCGGCGTTACACCGAAATGGGTCATCAAGCGCTTCCGGTTGCAGGAAACGGCTCTTCGGCTCGAGTGGGACAAGTCGGCGCAATGGGCGGAACTGGCGGTGCAGCTGGGCTATTTCGATCAGGCGCATTTTATTAAAGATTTCAAGTCGGTCCTTGGCCTATCACCGGCAGAATATCGAAAAGGCTCGGACATCCTCTGAAGGGGATTGGCCGCAGGAAGGCAATCCCAGACACTCCGCAACTATTCCTGAGTGCTCTGGCCTTCATCCGCCAACCATCAATACCCCCTGTGTCAAAATAGTTGTCGTACCCCTCTAAAGAACACGTAGCACCAATTTGGCTGTATACCCCAGCTGTATCCACTTGTCGGCTATTTCCACTTTGTCCGATAAGCTGGGTTCACCTTTTTTACAAGATCACGGAGGATCGCGATTTCCAAATCCTTTTCTCCAAGTAGTTTCTTCAGTTGATCATTCTCGGTTTCCAATTCACGAAATTCTCCCGGGCTCGGAGTATAACTCTTTACCGCTTTGGCTTCGGCAGGAGTGTTTTTCCAATCCACATGTTTCGAATCACGTATCCAACGATACAACATTTTCGCATCGATCCCATGCAGTCTGGCAACTTGGCTTGCATTTCCTGCATCTTGGGCTTCTTGAACCAGCTGTTGTTTAAACTCGATTGGATAGCGTTTTCGTTGCATAAAAAATCCCCCTCTGTTCTTCTGATACCAGCTTAACAAGATAAGGGGGGTAGACTCAAATCCAATTTTGGGGCTTAAGAGGTATCTTTTCTTTCAAGTCTCACTGTCACCTCCACATGCGCCGTATGCGGAAACATATCCACCGGCTGCACACTCACCAGCTCATACTTCCCGAGCATCTTCCCAACATCCTTTGCCAGCGTGGACGGATTGCAGGAAACATAAACAATCCGTTTTGGCAGCACCTCCAGCAACGATCGGATCAAAGCATCATCCAACCCGGTTCTGGGTGGGTCAACTACGACGACGTCCGGGCGAACACCTTGCTGCTTGGCCCATTTGGGCATCAACACCTCGGCTTTGCCCACGTGGAAGCTGGAGTTGGTCGCGCCGTTGCGTTCGGCGTTGCGACGGGCATCCTCGACGGCTTCGGGGATCATTTCAATGCCGCGCACTTCACGTGCAAAGGGAGCCAGCCACAGACCGATGGTGCCTGTCCCGCAGTAAAGATCCAGCACAAGCTCCGTTCCCGTCAGTCCAGCCGCTAGCTTCACCTGATCATACAGCTTTTCGGTCTGCTCGGGATTCAACTGGAAAAAGGCGCGAGCGGACAGGTCAAATGACAAATCACCCAGCTTTTCTGCGATAGAGGGCTTGCCCCAAAGGGTGACCGTTTTCTCGCCAAATACGATTGAGGTCTTCTGCGGATTTACGTTTTGCGTGATGCCGATTAGTTGGGGGAGACGTGTCCGCAGCTCCAGCACGAGTTCCTTGACGCGGGGAATGTCTGGCGTAGCGGTGACCAGCGTCAGCTGAGTCTCTCCTGTAGCAAAAGCCACCCGCGCGACGATGGTGCGAATGACACCTTTGCGCTTTCGCTCGTCATACGAGGGGATGCCAAGCTCCTCAATAATTGTCTTCGCTGCCTGCACGATCTGGGTGGTCGCCTCATGCTGTACCTGGCAGCTTTCCAGATTGACCAGCTTATGGCTGCCAGTCTGATAGAGACCGGCTACCAGCTTACCGTCCTGTCTGCCTACCTGAAACTGTGCCTTATTGCGATACGACCATGGGTTGTCCATTCCGATAGTGGGAGAGACAGGAGGATGGTCGAGTTTGGCGTATTTGCGAAGTGATTCGATGACGATTTCGCGTTTGCTGGCGAGCTGTGCCTGGTAGTCCATGTGCTGCAAACTACAGCCACCGCATTCCTCGTAGACGGGACAGGGAGGCTTGACTCGGGCAGAGGATTTTTCTACTACGCGTAAAAGCCGGGCGATGGCGTACTTCTCGCGTGCTTCCGTAACTTCGGCATGTACGACCTCGCCGGGTAGCGCTTTATCTACGAAGACGATCTTTCGCTTGAAATAGCCGATGCCTTCGCCGTTGATGCCAAGGCTTTTGATGGTGAGGGTCATTTGCTGGCCGACACGGATGCTGGCGTCTTGTTCCTTTGGATATGGTTTCATCTGGTCCGTTCACCTCACGATTCGATTATGATCCTATTATAACGAGTTTTCCGGTTTTAAAAAGAAAAAGGGTTACACGTGGCAGAGCCGAATGTGTAACCCTTTTCGTATTTCGGTTTCGCCTATCTAGCTGGCAGTGTGTGCTGCGATGGCTTTGATGATGGTCTCCCAATCGTCTGGATGGAGCTCGTGCCCTGTGCCTTCCAGCGTGATCAGCTTGGCATCTTGCAATTCCCGGGCGAGGACAACACCGTGCTGATAGGGAAGGATGGTGTCATCTGTGCCGTGAATGACTAGAGTAGGCACACGAATATCCGCCACCTTCACCTCATACGATTCGTTTTCCTGCAGCAAAGCGTGGTTGAACATGCTGAGCAGATTACGGGCACGCTTGATCTCAGCTTTTACTTGCCTGTATGTCCGCGCCTCGTCCAACACATGCTTGGAGCCGCAAAGCATTCTCGAACCGGCTACCAGATAGTCTGCGACAGCCTCTTCGTCTGACCAGTCCAGTGCGGCGCCTCTCGCATGGTGAGCGAGGATTTCCTCGTCCATGGGCGGCAGCTCTGCCTCATTTACCTCATGAGCAGGCCCGTAAAATCCGGAGGCATGCAGCGTGATGCTCAACACCCTCATGGGATGCTTGACTGCCATGATTTGGGCAATCATTCCACCGAGCGACATGCCGACGAGGTGAGCCTGACTGATCCCGTATGCATCGAGTACACCGATGGCATCGTCAGCCATGTCTGCTACGGTATAAGGGGCTGTGCCTGGTTCATAGGTCGTCGAGCGGCCCGTGTCACGATTGTCGTAGCGGATGACGAATCGTCCAGTGTCCGCCAGGCGCTGGCAAAACTCCTCGTCCCAATAGACCATGGAGCAAGTCGCTCCCATGATGAGCAGAATTGCGGGATGGGCAGGATTTCCAAAACTCTCCGAACATATGTCAATACCTGAGATGGTGTGAATCTTTTCTTTCATAGCCAATCTCTCCGTTTCATTCGTTATTTTAGCAAATAAAAAGCATGTTCAAACAAACCCAAGCAAATGCGAGGAAAAACGCTGGGTTTTCTTGACAAGTATTTTTATCGCAAGCGAATGAAATGGATGTTCATCATGGCGTGATTCCCCTTTGTAACAAGGATTGGGCTTCGTACCCACCTTCGATTATAACAAATGGACATTCTTATTCAAAACCATTATATTTCTAGGAAATTTACCTGTAAAAAGCGGATGGAGTCAAACGAGAAGCGGTGATTTACGGGGAAGAGGGTTCACCTTTGAGTAGGTCGTCGGAGAAAAAGTTGTGGCTACATTACTTGTAGTAAGAGGTGGTCAGAGGGATGATAAATCCACTGTCATGCTCTTTTTTCAAGTTGATCGCAATGTTTTTCACACCAGTGATATCGACTTCGATTGTTTGCATGCCGTCACCTGACGAGAGCGATTCGATGGTTTTCAGAGTTGCATGGGTATCGTTGTCGGAAATCCGGATATCCTTGATCTCTGTTCCGAGTGCGGCTATTTGCAAGTACAGCTTCTGATACTTGCCATTCGGGGTGAAGGCGGTATATTCAATATTCGTACCGGCCGGGCTGATGAGTACTTCAGTGTAGGTTTTGCCCCCGAAGGTCGTATCGCTTGGATCCTTCGAATACAGGGTATTGTTATAATCCTCTTGATTTCCTGCAGGTGCGAGTTAGCCAATGCCCCAACACCCATCCCGCCAGTCGTTAGCAGAAACGACAGCTTCTTCAGTATCAACATCCCCTTCGTAATTTTTTGTTTTTTCAGACAAAGGAGACTATAACATAGGCAATTACGCATGAGCAAATGACTTTCGAATCAATTTCATCGAAGTTAATAGCTTCACAAATAATGGCAACTTCCTCAGTGAACTCCTTTTTGATATAATGGTGCGGAAGAAATGGATGAGGGAGTTGTGACGCTAGATGCAAGAGCTATTTGAAAAAATGAAAGAATATCTCAATATGGATACAGAGATTTCCTTCAATGAGTTTGACGGTTATTATAAAAAGGTGGTTGCGTTCTTGAACGACGAGTGGACTGAACTCAATCAGGATGACACGATGCACATGCTGTTCATCCTCGATAATCTCAAGTCCAATGGCGAGGACCGTGCAAAGCGCAAGGAAAAGGAAGCGAAAAAATACGCAAAAATGGCGCAACGTACCGAAATCTGGGCAAATGCGCTTATCAAACGCTTGCGTGATGAGGGTCTGAACGATGAAGAGATCGGCAAACGTTACGAAGCTATTTACGAAACGGTATAGGATCGCCCTATAGAAAAACGGGTTCCGTTTGGAGTGATTTACTCGAAAAGGGACCCGTTTTTGCGTGCTTTGAGGCAACCAGGGTGTGACTGTGAAACACCTAAGACATATGTGCCTTGAGTGTCTGCATGCGATTCTTGCCCCACTCATACATCATTTCCACGATCGGCAAAAGCGTCATTCCTAGCTCGGTCATGGAATATTCTACTTTGGGAGGGACTTCGGGATAGACTTCTCGATGAACAATGCCGTCCTCGATCAGCTCGCGGAGCTGGTTCGTGAGCATCTTGTGCGAGATTTTCGGGAAAAGCCGTTGCAAATCGCTGAAACGATGTGGTCCTTCCACACCGAGATGCCACAGGATGACAACTTTCCATTTACCGCTGATGACGGACATGGTGAGTTCCTTTTCACAGTTGTAATCGCCATTTTGTATTTTTTCTCTGATTTCTTTTCGTAGTGTATCTGACATGGAATCCATACGCCTCCTCTACCGATAGTAACATTTTTGTAACCTCCGTACAAAAAGGTGCATACTTCACGGGGCTGCAAGCAGGAGATAGAATGTGTGTAGGTTTTCAAAAACGAAGCTATTCGCTTACTGGGAGGGCTTTTCATATGAGTAAAAAAGCATTGCTGATCATTCCGCCGGATCGATTCAACGAGGATGAATTGAATCATCCAAAAGCAGAGCTGGAGCAAGCGGGAATTCAGGTAACCGTCGCCAGCACCAAAACGGGTGAAATCACGGGTGACAATGCAGGGAAAGCAAATGCAGAAGTGCTTTTCTCTGATGTCAGTGCTACGGATTACGATGTCGTGGCCGTGATCGGTGGATCGGGTACGATTGATTACTTGTGGGGCAATCAGGAGCTTCTTTCCTATCTAAAGGAAGCCTATGAGCATAACGTTCTTGTATCTGGTATTTGCGCGGGTTCCGTTGTGGTAGCGAAAACCGGCTTGCTCACAGGCCGCCAGGGTACCTGCTATCCTGTCGATGTGATGATCAACGAGCTTGCTGCCAACGAAGTCGAGTACGTGAAGCAGCATGTAGTGGCGCATGATGACATTATTACCAGCGATGGTCCAGATGGTGCCAGAGAGTTTGGGCAAAGTCTGGTCAAGGCGTTGCAACAATAAGGTCGAAATGAAGAAGTTAAACGAAAAGCCTTCGGATGTTGACTCCGAAGGCTTTTTGGCGGGATTGCTGGTATCTCGCTGCGAACAATCGGGGCTTTTTCAGCTCTTTATCCTCGCGCATCTCATCGTCGGAACTGAAATCGTCGTGCTCGATTTCCGACATGTTGTCGTAAATTCCTTGTTCATCTTCATCGAGATCATCGTAATCCAACTCTTCATCGATGACATCCTGAAAGCGGGCAACCTGCCGTCTGCCTTCGTCTGCACTCGCGATAAATCGGAAGGATTGCAAGAAATCGTCGAAGGTAATCTCTTCATTAATAACTTGTCGCAGGAGTGCGCGGAAAATTTTCCCCGCTCCTTGCTTGCGCCATTCTTCAGCCAGATAGACTGTCGTATTCAGCATGGCAGCGGCACGATGTTGGAGGTCGGTCGTCAGTTCAGTAGTATCGTTATCGAGAAGTGCTTGCGCCAAAACGGCATCATCACTATCATCATTGGTTCCATTCCGAAGACCGGTAATAAACGACGTGTAGGTCGTGCCCAGCTTGGCATTGTTGTAATCTTCTTCTCTTGAGGTAATGTAAGGTGCGCCCCGGTTGTGTCTGGCGGCAACCGGCCCGAATTCCGTGTTGATGGACAGACTGGTTGTCTGCCCGGTCGTCCAATTTTCATAGAAGGAATGTACGACGGAGTTAGAAGTAGGAGGATCATAAGGTTTGACCACTAGATCACCGTGAACGTATCCTACTTCTTCGTATAAGTCACCGGTCCTGGATAATTGATACAACTGCTTGCCTGACGAAGACAGTTCTCCGGTTAACGTTTTCAGATTGAGCTTGCCGGCTGCTGTCCCCTGAACCGATGCCCAGACTCCTTGTATGGGTCTGATCGCTGGTTGTGAAGAGGGAGCGAGGAGTGGCGAGAATGGATCATCTGGATTCGCTTTGCCCAATCTCAGTGCTTGTGCCCCCATCTGGTCGGCTTCCTTTTCCAGGCTGACCTCATCGTTGATCTGAATGTCTGATTTCATCTGTACGGTGGGTTTTACGCGCCCCTGCATCTGTTGGACGATGTGCCACCCTTCGTGGGGAAGATGATGCTCCTGACCAGGTCCGAGATGAATGTCGGTGCCTTGGGCATAAGCCAGCGCCCCGATCTGTTTGGGCTTGTCCGACTGATAGTGGACTTTTACATCCGACATATCCAGTCCAGATAGATTTTCCAGTCCAGTCTTGAGCGCATCAGGCAACCCGGTCTCGTTCTTTTTGGGCTGCAGCACCTGATCCTGTTTTTTGTCTTTCATCAGTTGGAGTACAGCCTGATTGCCAATGCTTTTTTGGAGCTGCATGACCCGATCGGGCAAGGTGCTGTGTGATGATGAACTTGATAAAATCTGCTGTTTGGTGTTTGGCTCGCGGGTTGGATGGTTTGATTCGGGGCTATAGCTTTTCAATAAAGACACCACCGATAGAAGAATAGAGTACATATTCGCAGTTTTTCCAACTGTTTTCCTGCATGTGGAGCAGAAGATTGACAACTTGCTGGTTTACCCGTAGAATGTTTTACTAATTCGAATAGTTCGTATTGGATAGCGTAGAAAAGGAAGAGTAAAAACAGAGAGCAGCGTGCAGAGAGCCGTCCACATGCTGAAAGGATGGCCGCCAGCCGGTTTTGAAAATCACCTTGGAGCTGTGTCCTGGAAAGGCCGGGAAAATGCATCTTTTTTCTGACCCGTGTAAAGGACAACGGATTCGTCCCCGTTACAGGACGGGAGTTCCTCGTTGAACTTCTTAAGTCTGTTTTTCGTGAGGGAAACAGAATAGCTGAGTGGTACCGCGATGCTCTCGCCTCAGCCAGCCATGCGCCAAAAGCGCTGCTGGCGAGGCGGGAGCTTTATTTTATTTCGGATCGAGACACCTCGGAAGGAGCAACCCCTATATGAGTACAGTGAGAGTGGAAGAGATCGTCGTCGCCAACCATGCGTTGAAGGACGTGGTGGAAAAAACGCCGTTGCAAAAAAACAAGCTGTTGTCCGAACGCTACGGGTGCCATGTCTATTTGAAAAGAGAGGACTTGCAGGTCGTCCGGTCGTTTAAAATCCGTGGAGCGTACAATTTCATTCGCAGTCTTTCGGCCGAGCAGCGGGCACGGGGTGTCGTCTGCGCCAGTGCGGGAAATCATGCGCAGGGAGTCGCTTTTTCCTGCAACCATCTGCAAATTCAGGGAACGATTTTCATGCCGACGACAACCCCGCGGCAAAAAATTACGCAGGTAAAGCTATTCGGCGGTTCTTATGTAGAAGTCGTGCTGGTAGGAGATACCTTTGACGATTCGTTCGCTGAAGCGATGAAATATTGTGTTCAGGAAGATCGGACATTCGTGCATCCTTTTGATGATCCGTTGGTCGTAGCCGGCCAAGGGACGGTTGGTTTGGAAATCATGAACGACATGGAGGAGCCGGTTGATTTTGTCTTCATGGGGATTGGTGGTGGAGGATTGGCTGCCGGGATCGGGACGTATGTAAAAGGAATCAGTCCGCACACGCGTATCGTTGGGGTAGAGCCAGCAGGAGCGTCTTCCATGCAGGCAGCGCTGGAAAAAGACGATCTGGTGACGCTGGACGAAATCGACAAGTTCGTGGACGGAGCAGCGGTAAAGCAGGTCGGACAGCTGACGATGGAGATTTGCAAGGAAGTGCTCGATGATATCGTGCCGGTGCCAGAAGGCAAGGTGTGTACGACGATTTTGGAGCTGTATAACAGCAGCGCCATAGTAGTAGAGCCTGCGGGTGCACTGTCTATCGCTGCTCTGGATTATTACCGTGACCAAATCGTAGGCAAGAATGTCGTCTGCGTGATCAGCGGAGGCAACAACGACATTGATCGCATGCAAGAGATCAAGGAGCGTTCCCTGCTGTTTGAAGGATTGAAGCACTACTTTATTCTCAACTTTCCACAACGTGCGGGAGCCTTGCGTGAATTTATGGAAAAGGTTCTCGGCCCTCACGATGATATTACGCGCTTTGAATATACGAAAAAAACCAATAAGGAAAACGGACCTGCTCTGGTGGGAATCGAGCTGAAATGCCAGGATGACTACGAGCCGCTCATCAACAGAATGAAGCAGCACGGGGTAGGCTATGTGGAGATTACGCATGATCCGTATCTGTTTAACCTATTGATATAAGGCGGTTGTGTTACAACAGCTGTTGAATTTGCAAAAATGTATGAATACAACGAAAACAGGAGCAATCGGTAGAAAAACGGAGCAGAATTTCAATAATCCGCCATAATGTATTATAACAAACTTTTATAAAACAGATGCTGTTGTATTACAATACAGTTAACAACAGCTCTGGAGGGAATAATCATGACACCGATCACTACCTTTTTTCGCAATCTCGAAGCAAAATGCTGCGCGTCTTGCGGCAAGGTGATTTCTGAGCAGGCTGAATCCTATGCGACGGAGTGCTTCTCCTGCCAGGATCAAGCGACAGCTGACTCTTACAAGCACTACTACAAAAAGAACTAATCAGGCTACGATGATACAACTGCTATAACAGGCATACCGCTAGGAAAGAATCCGGCGCGTATGCTTTTTTGTTTTGCAGGAAAATGTCGATTTTCTCCAGAAGAGTAAGGGGCGACCTCCAGATCGATTTCGTTAAAAAAGGTGATTTTCGAGAAGGCTGTCACAGAAAAAACAGAGGAGGGATTTCACTGTGAGCATAGCAGCGGTAATTCAAGCTGCGTTTGAAGCAGCACAATCCGGAAAAAAAGATCAGCTGGGGTCACTGTTACAGGAGCATCCATCGCTGGCAAATGCGGAAAATGAAAATGGCCTCACTCTATTGGGGTATGCGGCGCATTTTGGCCACCCTGAAGCCGTACAGATACTGCTCCGATCCGGAGCAGATGTCAATGCACGCTCCCATTCCAAGATTTCCTTTATCCCGTCCAACACGGCGTTGCATGCGGCGATTGCCGGAGAGCGAAATCTCGCCGTTATCCGTCTGTTATTGGAGAATGGGGCGAGGACGGATCTGTTCGATAGTAATGGCCATACCTGCTTGCATTCAGCCGCATTCCACGATGACCAGGAAGAACTCATTACGCTATTGCTGAAGCATGGTGCGCAGGTCAACGCTAGACAGGAAGGAAGGGAATCGGCTTTGGAGCTTGCCGTCGCTCAGGGCAACGATCGAGTTGCGCAGCTTTTACGTGAGCATGCCGCTGAGTCTGTGGAATAACGTATAGAAACGTCGCTCGGGATTCACCTGAGCGGCGTTTCTTTTTAACGTATAAACGAACCTATGAATTCTGGAGCGGGACAGGCCAGTGGTCTAGTTATTTGGGCGTGGTGCCCGCTTCTGATGTTCTGCTTGCTCCTTCACATAATCGATGAGGCCCAACTGAAAGCCTTCTTGCGTCAAGAGGCGCTGCGCTTCATAGGTCCCTGAGTAAAAGCTGAGTACGTTCGGATCGTTCTCCAGTACATGCCGACATGCATCATCAGCCGCCAGCTCCTGATACCATCCGGTCTGTTTGATCTGGGCTACCAGGTCTTCATAGGCAGGCTCTGGTTTTTTCCAGGGGTTCAGTCGATGGAGGATTTCTCCTGCAATCGCGACGAGGACGAGTATGGCAATTAAAAACATGGCAGTCACCTCAATGGTTGGATCATCTTCATGGTACCACTGTCGAGGGCTATAACGCTATGATCGAAGTGACATCCGCTTGCAAAAGAGCGTAAAACCGGGCATCCTAGACAGGAGAAGTCAGGGAGTGTGGAGGGAGAAAGGCAGATGTTTCATCCTTTAGTATTCGATAATATTCGGGTGGTCCTGGAAGGCGCGGTGTACGATCGTGATTTTGAAGGGGCGATCACCATTACAGGCCGATCCGACGTGATGGATATGGCTACCTTTCATCGATTGTTTCAAATCCATTTCGAGCTGGCGCAGATGGAGAGTCGCGAACAGGCTGTATGTGCCCAGATGCAGCTTCGGACCGGGCTGGCTGACATCGCTGCTGAACAGCTGGAGCAGCCGTTGACGGACCATATCGGTTGTACGATTTGCATCCATTTTCATCTCGTCATTCGTGAGGTGCAGGAAGATGTGAAGGCGATAGCTACGATACTCAATGACATTTGGGGTAGCCGTCCCTATATAACTCAGACCGTGTCGGCGCGTTTGGGCGAGCATCGCGTAGAGTGGCCGCCGCAGCAGTATGACAATCGAGTGACGTTGGATTTTCATCGCAAAATTGACGAAGGTAACATCGACGACCTGCGGGATTTGATCGAGCATACGGTACAATCTCTCCGTCAACTGCAGATTTTTTGCGACACGAAAAAATAAAGGCAAGCAGGGCATTTACATTTCTTCCGATCCATACTATTATTTTGTTAACTGATTTTATATTTTAGTTAACAAATAATTTGGAGGAAGAACTCTATGAGAAATGAACGTCTGCGTTGGCTGCTCTTATCTGCGATTTTTGCAGCAGTCACGGCTGTCTTGTCACAGCTCACCATTCCCTTGCCGATGATCCCAATTACGGGACAGACGTTAGCGGTCGGGTTAACGGCTACAATCCTGGGAAGCCGATATGGGACCTTGGCGATCCTGATCTATATTTTGCTGGGAGCTGTCGGAATGCCTGTCTTTTCGGGAGCGAGTGGCGGTTTCCAGGTTCTCGTAGGCAAGACTGGCGGCTATATTACCGGATTTATTCTTACCGCTTATGTGACAGGGCTCATTATGGAAAAAACGCGCTTTACCTATGTTACTGCCATCCTTGCAAATCTCGTCGGTATGGTCATTACGCTGATTTTCGGTACGGTCCAACTGAAATACGTGCTCGATATCCCGTGGGAGCAGGCGATTGCCTTTGGGGTGACTCCGTTCCTGATGGTAGGTGTGATCAAAGCTGTACTGGCTTCCCTGATCGGCATCAAAGTAAGGGAGAGGCTGATTGCCAACAGGCTGTTGCTTCCTCGCAGCTCTTCTGGAATCGCGCAGCCGTAAGTGTTTTCCTTCTAAAATAAAAGTCGTCCTCAAGAGGGACGGCTTTTTTCGTATAAACTCCATGGTCTGCCGGATACTATGGGGAAACATCCCAAGTGTGGCATTGAAGGAGGACAAGATGAACGAAACCGTTGCTGGCCCAAAGGGACTTCCGTTATCCGGCAATATCCTGGCTTTTCGACGTGATACACTGCAATTTATCCGCGATGCGGCAAAGGAATACGGCGACGTCGCGCACTTTCGTTTTGGGCCAAAACGTCATATCTACATGCTGAACAACCCCGATCAGATCAAAGAAGTGCTGGTCACCAAGCAAGCGCATTTTCGCAAAGCGAAAGGATTGCAGGTCGCGCGCGCAGTAGTAGGTGACGGTATTTTGACTAGTGAAGGAAAAAAACACATGCGGCAGCGAAGACTGATGCAGCCTGCGTTCCATCGAGATCGGATCGCAGGATATGGCGATGTGATGGTCCGTCAGGGTGTAGAGCTGATGAGCGAATGGAAAGACGGAGAAGTCCTTGATATCCATCATGATATGATGAAGGTTACACTCGCCATCATTACGGAAACCATGTTCGGAAAAACGGTCAAGGAGGGATCCGACAAGATTGCCCATGCGATCGATGTCGGTTTGAAATACGTCTCTTCCAAAGCCACTTCCTTTATCGACATTCCGCTTTCCGTCCCTACTCGCAGCAATCGTGAGTTCATCGAATCGAGTGAGGTGCTGGACAAGACGATTTACGCTTTGATTGAGGAGCGGCGTAAAAGCGGCGAGTCCGGACATACGGATTTATTGGCGATGCTGCTAGCTGCGCGGGATGAGGATGATGGACAAGGCATGACGGACGAGCAGGTACGCGATGAAGTCATGACGATCTTTGTCGCGGGTCATGAGACGACAGCCAACACGATGTCTTGGATTTTTTATTTGCTGGCCACTCATCCGGAGGCGGAGCAAAAGCTGCACGATGAACTGAAGGCAGTACTCGACGGCAGATTGCCCACTGTCGAAGATCTTCCCAAGCTTTCATATGCCAATCTGATCGTACAGGAGACACTGCGGCTTTATCCGGCGGCCTGGGTGATCAATCGGGAGGTGGTGGAAGAAGTGGAGATCGGCGGCCACACCTATGAGCCTGGTGACACGCTGATGATGAGTCAGTACGTCATGCATCGCATGGAAAAGTACTACGACGACCCGGATGCATTTCGCCCAGAGCGATTTGAGGGGGATTTGTTGAAGCGAATCCCGGCGTACGCCTATTTTCCATTCGGCGGGGGCCCGCGAGTCTGTATCGGCAACAACTTCGCGCTGATGGAGGCAGCTCTGCTGTTGGCCACCATTGCCCAGCAGTATAAGCTTCGCTTGGCAGAGCCAGAGAAACAGGTAGAGCCAGAGCCACTGGTTACCCTGCGTCCGAAGAATGGCTTGATGATGCGTTTGGAAAAACGAGGCTCATAAATGGGCAAGGATATGAAACACCGTTCTGCGAAAGCTCTTCGTGGATTCGGTGTTTTATATTTTTTTATGGAAAAAGGTGTAAGGGTAATTGGTGCATATCCGTCTATTATCATAGTGCAATTGATCGGGGGATGAGGATTTTGGATGGGAATCAGCAGGAAATCGAGACGTGGTTTACCTTGTACAGTAACGAGCTGTACAGCTTCCTGGTTTATTATCTCGGTCATCATGATGTGGAAGATCTCGTACAGGACGTGTTTATTAAAGCCATCCGAAAGCAAAGTCAGTTTTCTGGAAAGGCAACACGAAAGACGTGGCTTTTTAGCATTGCCAGAAATCATGCCATCGATCATCTACGTAAGGAACGGCTTAGAAAATGGGTCAAAGATCCCTTCATGCATGCTTTTTCCTCGAGTGAAAAAAGCGTAGAGGAGAGATATGTTCAAAAGGAAGAAATCAATCAGCTATACGAGGCGGTGTCACGTCTGAAGGTGTCGTATCGGGAGGTCGTGCTACTTTACGGAATTCAGGGCTTTTCGGCAGCTGAAACGGCCCAAGTCCTGAGGTGCTCAGAATCGAATGTCCATGTGACATTTTATCGTGCGAGAAAGCAGCTGCGCAAATGGTTAGAGGAAAATCAGGAGGGTGGTGATTTCTTTGAATCATTCGTTAAATGACGATGAGGATATCCTAGTGAGGCTCAGACAAGCGAGACGCTATCAGATGAATCAGAAGACTTCGGAGGAAATGCTGCAAAACCTAAAAGCTCAAGAACGAATTTGGACACATCAGCAGCGAATGAAAGTTCGGCTCCAATGGCTGTTCAAGGGTGCCTTGACCTGCCTGGTACTTCTAGTTCCAGCCTATATCGTCTTGAAAGATCGTCCTGCCCAACAGGTTGAAATCGCCGGAAGTGAGCAGTTGGCGCAACAAGATAAGAATGAGCGGGTCCTATCCAGATTAGCTGTCCTGTATCAATGGGTTCCGGAATTGCAACAATACGAGATCGAATCTGAAACCTTCGACGAGGTGTATAATCGCCGCCTAAAGCATGGTGAGAGCCAGCAGGCGGATATCAGGATTGATTCGAAAACGGGTGCCTTGCTCTGGTACCAGAACAATGGGAAGGGATTAGCTTCACATTCACAAAAGGCCATTTCAGAATCCCAAAAAGAGGGGATTGCCGCGACGTTTTTGCAAAGCATGATGGGCGAGGAGGGCTCGCGCTATCAATTGATCTCTAGATCCTCGGAAATGATCTATCGGCAGTTCCTGAATGGAGTTCCGTTGTTGGGCAGCGATATAGCGATCCGTGTCAATGAACAAGGAAAGGTCGTCCAATATTCGGCTTCTCATGGGGCACTCGGTTTACGGCTGTCTGACTTGACAGGACCGGCTCAGGCTATCACTGCTGAACAGCTGCAAGCAACCCTTCGAGAACATATGCGACTTCGATATATCGAAAATCTGGAGGCTGTAGATCCAGATACAGGGGAGATCACGCGGACAGGGCCAATGCTTGAGTACGCTCCAGCTGTTCGCTTTTCCGGTGCAGTGAGCTTGAATGCCGAATCGGGACAGATCATCTACACCTCCAATTACGATCGAGATACGAGTCGAGGCGTTTTTCCGATTCCAGTCAGTCCGCAAGAAAATAGTCCGCAGATCAAATCCAAGCAGGAAGCGGCCATATACTTCCGTCAAGCATGGGGGTTGCCTGTGGAGAGTGATATACAGATCATGGAGAAAGCTAGGGATAGAGGACCTCTCAAAGGCTATAAGATTTACAGCTGGGATGGAAGTGGCCGTTCGGCTATGTTGGCCGCAGATCCCGTCACCGGTAAAGTAGTTGAGTTGTCTCGGGAGCCGAAACGTGGCAATGGAAGACTCGCCCAAGAAGAAGCGCAGCGGGAGGCTGTCCGTTCCTTGCAGATTTACGTGGACCCGGCCATTTCCGAGGTGCAGGTGGCCCACACCAGCTACGAGCAGGCACAGAAGCTCTACACGTTTTATTTCATGGCAAGCTATGCCGGCATACCTGTAGTCAAAGAACCTGACCAAGACATCGCTTATCAGGTTGCCATCGATGGTACGACAGGCGAATTGGTAGCCTTCCGAAAAAACGCCGTACCAGATATGGGCAGCTTGCAAAAAAAACTTCCGCCGGAAGAGGAAATCATTACAACGGAGCAGGCGGTTGCACAATATGTAAAATACAACCCGTTTTCGCTGGTGTATCGTCTCGAAGAAGGCCGTACTGCTCCCGTTTTGGTGTACACCCAGGAGTATCGAGGAAACCAGGATTACCGGATCTTCATCGATGCGCAGACAGGAAAGGCATACTCAGCAAAGCGGTAAAAAAGGAGTCACTCACAAGCTGTGGGTGGCTTATTTCATGAAAAAAAGACAAAAAAAAGGCATCTAGTCACTTACGGTTTTGCCGCGTGTGTCAGATACCGGAACTGGGGGTTATTTATCACTGAAAGCAACATGCTTACGATGATTACTATAACAGTGAAAAATAAAGAAACAGTAAAATAAACATAAACTGAAATAAAATTAAGTGGTATAGAACGGAATGGTGAAGGAAAAGCTGCTTCCCACACCGAGTTCGCTGGCGACCGTGATATCACCACCGTGCCGTCGAACAATGCTTTGACAGATGTTCAGACCAAGTCCCGTACCACCGTGATCGCGATTGCGCGATTTCTCTACACGGTAGAATTTGGTGAAAATTTTTGTCTGATCTTCCGGAGCGATCCCTTCGCCCTTGTCGATGACGGAAAACAGCACATGTCCATCTCGCTGGTCACAGGTAATCAGAATGGAGCCGTCTGGTTTATTGTAGTAGATGGCATTGTTGATCAGATTTTCCATCACGCGCCGCAGCTTGGCCTCATCGGCTTCGATATGCAGCTCGTTGGAGACGCGCAGCTTCCATTGAAAGGAGAGTCCAGCATCCTTGATGCGTTCCAGATAGTCCTCGATGATCCCTTTCATGAATTGCTTCACATGGATGCGGCTAATTTTTAAACGGACCTCTGAGCTGTCCTTGCTGAAATCCTGCAATTCATCCAGCAGCTTTTCCAGATCGGAAGTTTTTTGCTCAATTTTTCGCATCTGTTTTTGTATGCGTTCCAGATCGGTCACACGACCAGAGCTGATATAGGAAGCGTAGCCTTTGATCGTGGTGAGTGGTGTGCGGAAATCGTGAGCAATCGCAGAGATCAATTCCGACTGTCGCTCTTCTACGACACGCATATCATCGACCATATCCCCAAAGTATTGAAACAGCTGACCGAATTCGTCGTGCGAGCGGTAGGAGAAGGAGATCAGCCGCTTGCCATTCCGAATATCCTGTGTGACGCGTGTCAATTCATTGACAGGATGCAGAACCCAGCGTACGAATAGAGCGAGCAGTACTAATCCGACGAGCGTGATACTGCCGTAAATGAATCCGAGCATCATCGTGACACCCTTAGACTGCATGATGTCATATTCATCGGTGTAGAAGTAGATAACCGTCTCCCCTTCTCTGGGAGGCTCCATCTGAAAGTGATATTCGCCAACGATTTTGAGGGAACTGTTGCTTTCCTCATTGCGTGGTGAAGTGACTTTCGGTTGTTTCACATCATAGGCTTTCGAGGTTCGCGAATCGATCACGTTGCCTCTTGCGTCTTTTATCACAATCCTGTACATCAGGTCTTCCGGCAGATGCTTGTCCAGCTCCAGCCGTTCAGTCGGGTCCTTGAAGTAATGCGAGCGCAACAGCTGCATGAACCGCACCTTCTCGGCCGTGTCCTTTTCGTACTGGTACTGGTTGTGTCGATCTGTTTTCAGCTGCTCTACAATGATGTCTTCAAAGACAAATTTAAATAGCAGGACATTGAGGAGTATCAGTCCTATAAAAGAAAGAAACAGTTTGTTGCGTAAGCTCATCTAGAGCTTCTCCCCGATAAAGACATAACCCGTCCCCCACTGCGTTTTGATGAATTGGCGGTCTGTTTCCAGTTTTTCGCGCAGATTTTTAATGTGCACGGTCACGGTATTCAGGGAGCCGTACCCATAACCCCATACCCGATCATAGATTTGCTCGCGGGTAAAGACGATTCCGGCGTTTTCTGCAAGGAACGTCAGCAATTGAAACTCCTTTGTAGAGAGCTCAATTTTCTGTTCGCTCACGAAAACGGAGTACGTTTCTTTGTGAATCTCCAGTCCTTTGAATTTCAGGATCGTGATTGGGGACGAAGAAGCTTCTTTTTCCGGCTGTTCCTCGGTGTGCTTGCGAATCCGCTCGTAACGGCGCAGGTGAGCGCGAATGCGGGCAAGCAGCTCTTCTGTATCAAACGGCTTGGTGATGTAGTCGTCTGCGCCGATCTCGAAGCCGACTACCTTGTCTACAGCTTTGCCTTTTGCGCTCAAGAATAAAATAGGCAAATCCCACTCCCGGCGAATCTGGGAGCAAAGCTCGTAGCCGCTCATGTTCGGCATCATGATGTCGAGAAGGATCAGGTTTGGAATTTCTCCTCGCTTTAGCTGCATCAGGGCCTCGGCACCGTTCTCGGCAGAGGATACCTGAAAGCCCTCGTTTTCCAATATATCTTCCAGCAATTCTATGATTTCTTGATTATCATCCACAATAAGAATATGATCTTGCACAGGATATACCCCCAGTTACTTCTATATAATAGTGAGCATTTTTTGCAGTGGATACTCATGCCTATCATAACATGACTTGAAGCGTTTTCGAAAAAAATAAAGCATATTCTGACAAAGTCCAAAAAAATAGCGTCACATCTTGACACCTGGTACTAAATGGAGTCAGAAAAAGCCAGAGATCAAGATCCCTGGCTTACATGGTGTTGATGGATGTTTAGTTTTGCGGCAACGAAGCGGCTTGAACAGCCTTTTCTTTTTCCGGAGTTGCCGGTACTTCCTCTGCCTTTGCTTCCAGAACAGGTACGTTGACACGCTTGGCACCTACGTAACGCTTGCTCCAGTAATAAGGGTCGTTCAACTTGGTGTTGACGACGCCGCGGCCAGATTCAGAATGAACGAATTTTCCGTCTCCGATGTAGATGCCTACGTGAGAGATGCTGCGGCCATTCGTGTTAAAAAAGACAAGATCGCCTGGTTGCAGATCCTTCTTATCAACAGCAGTACCAACCTTGTACTGGGCAGCAGAGCTCGCTGGCAATTCCACACCTAATTCCTTGAAGACATAGCCTGTGAAACCGGAGCAGTCAAATCCTTTTTTGGTCTTGCCGGAAGTTTTGTAAGGGACACCGTAGAGTTCACTGACAACATCTTGAAGCTTTGTTGTCTGCTCTTCCGCATGCGCAGCGCCGGCTCCCATCACAAGTAATCCAACAATCAGTAATGAAGCAAACAACTTGCGCAAAAGAACTGCTCCTCTCATGAGCCTACGAGGTTAGCTGAAGGGTTCGGTCGAAAGGACTCCCTAGACTGTCAAAGTAGACAGCCATTCACCCCAAATACATGGTTCCCCCGTTTCCGTCAAACGGAACTCGGCTATTTTCGATATTTTTTACACGAGCACTCCTACGTATTCCATGCTCATCCGGAATCTCCTTTTATTATCCTGTTTGTTCACAATTTCGTCACAATTTATTGTCAGATGGTGTAACCAAATCCCTTCGACAGAACAGGGCCTGATTCGGTCTGGGTCTTGAGGGTTTGTCGATCCTGCTCGTCCGATTGAGGCAGGAATCAACATCCGTCCGAGGGCGGAGGGAAAAACCAACCGCTCGCCCGTTATGGCAGGCAGGTGTCTGGGGCTAGAATAAAGGCATGAGGAAGACATCTGCATCAACAGATGTAGAGAGGAGGGAAACGCAAGATGGGAGAACGGTCTGGAAAGATTCTGCTCGGGCTGGTTCTGCTGCTCATTGGTGGATTGGTTCTGTTAGATCAGATCGGCATCGACAGTGGTGATGTGATCGGACTGCTGATACCGGCAGTGATCATGATCTACGGAGCTCGAAAAATCATGGGAAGTTCAGGGTCTCGCTTCTGGGGCATACTGATTTTTCTGTTCGGGTTCCTGATGCTGATTGGAAAGCTGCATCTACTGTTTACCAGCCTTCTGGCGGTCGGGGTCATCTATCTGGGATACCGGCTGATTCGTTCCAAGGATGATGTTTCCAAGGAGGCACCACCTGAATGGGAACGGCAATGGGCGCGTCGAGTATTAAAAGAAGAAACGTTGGATCAATGGGAAAGCAGAGTGAACAAAACAAAACGGTCGTAACCAAAATCGCTTGCCCCTCTCTGCATGGGGAAAGGATATACGGCCAACACGGTTCATTCAAAAAAGCTAGTAGGGTTGAACGAAGTACTTTGGAAGACCATTCTGATGTGATATGATGAGGAGGAAAAGAGAATGAGTATTTTTAGACGATTGCGTGACCTGACTGTAGCTTCGGTGAATGATGCATTGGATTCTATGGAAGATCCAGTAGTCATGCTGAATCAATATATGCGAGATATGGAAGTGGAAATTGGCCAGGTTGAAGTGGCGGTAGCCCGTCAGGTGGCACTGGAAAAGAAATTCCGTCAGCAGTGGGAAGAAGCAAATGCCTTAGTAGAGAAGAGAGATCGTCAGGTGAAGCTGGCGCTCGCAGAGGGTGAGGATGAGCTTGCCCGTCGAGCTTTGGCGGACAAGAAGCAGTTTGAAGCACGCGCGTTGGAATACGAGCAGCTCTATCTGACCGCTTCTGAAGCGGCGACACAGATGAGAGAAAAACTGAACGAGCTGAAGGAAGAGTTCTACAAAATGCGTGCGAAAAGGTTCACGCTGATGGCACGTGCACAGGTAGCTCGTACGCAAAAACAGGTGAATCACGCAGTAGTTGGCATTGGTACACAGACTGCAGGGCGTGGATTTGCCCGCATGGAAGAAAAAGTGATCCGCATGGAAGCAGAAGCCCAAATGAGTGGGCAATGGCGCCAGCCAAGCTACGGACTGGAGAATGCACTGTCCGAGCTGGAAAAGGATGAGCTGGATGCGGAATTGGCGAGCATAAAGGCGGCAATGGTGGATAAGAAGGAAAAGACAGATAAGCCAGCACCAGCTGTTAAAGCTGATCAATCCTGATCTAAGAGACCGTTCCGCCGAACTAGATAAGAATAGATAGTGGCAATTAGGCAGCCTGTCTCATCAGGCTGCTTTTCCCCTAGGAGGTACGGATTCTTGGCAGACTTTTTGGCCTTTTTACGGCGTTTTATTGCTGAGCCTGGACAGGTCGGTAGCGTCATCCCCAGTTCTCGGTTTCTATGTGAGAACATGCTGAGTCAAATCAACTGGTCGACAACGGATGTCATTTTTGAATTGGGGCCTGGAACAGGCGCTTTTACGCAGACGATCTACCAAAATATAAGACCAGATACAAAATACTTGCTGGTGGAACGAGATCAACAGTTTCGTTCTATGCTCCATTCTCGGTTTCCCGATCTTCTCATTCGGGAGGAAGCGACGAAGCTTCGTGAGTATCTGGAAGAATTGAACCTTCCCCAAGTAGACGTGATTGTTTCCGGTTTGCCATTTGCGAATTTCCCGCCAGAACAGCGCGCAGCTGTTTTGGATCAGGTTCAATCTGTACTCGCACCTGATGGCATGTTCATTACGTTTCAATATTCATTACAACTTCAGGCTGAACTGCAGGCACGTTTTTCTAGGGTCGAGACAGATTTCACCCTGTTCAATATTCCCCCTGCCTTTATTTATACTTGTCGCAATACATGTAAGTGAAACAATCAGCATGGGGCGTAGGAGAGGAGACTTTCGTGAAATTGTCCCGCTTGCACAAAATGATGGCCGGTGTCCTGATCATCTTGACGGGCATTGGACTCTTGTTAGACAGCTTGGGTATCATCTCGTTCGGATTATTTGATCTGTGGCCGATGGTGCTCGTATACTTTGGCTTACGACTGTGGGGCGAGAAAAAGAAAGTCCGCGGTGGTATCTTGTTTTTTCTCGGCGTCGTGATTGCTTTGGAAATGTGGCTCGGAATTGGAATTGAGGACATTTTCCAGATTGGCGTACCGCTTTTGTTTATTTACTTTGGATACAACCTGATAAGAGGCAAAAGCAAGTTTTCCCTGAAGCAAAAGGAGCGCTTCCCGGAGGAGGAGCTTGTTACAGAAGATTTGCCTTCAGAAGAAGCACCGCCCAAAAAGCAACCCCCTCACGAAGGGCATTACCGCTGGAAGGGAGCCCGACCTTCAGAACATGCGCGTGATGCAGATGCCCAACACGGCAGCGGGATTTTGTTGCCTAAAGATTCCCGAAGTTCACTGATTGGCGACTTTCATTTGACCTCGGGTCGTTTTGAGCTGAGCCATCTGCACGTTTGGCACGGGATCGGCGACGTCGTGATTGATTTGTCGCGGGCTTTGCTGGTGAACCAGGAAGCGAGGCTTTCCGTAGACGGGTGGATCGGTGATGTCACCATCTATGTGCCCGTAGATCTGCCTGTATCGGTTTCGGCAGAAGTGAGTGTGGGTGACCTGGAGATTTTCGGGCATCGTCAAGGAGGAATCAGCCGCTGTGTCATGGTGCGTTCCGATCATTACGACACGGCTGTAAATAAAGTACAACTTCATATCTCGCTGCTCGTCGGAGATATAAAAGTCAAGTACATCTAGGGGGTACTGACAAATGCGTCGACAGCGATTATCAAGTTTACAATGGCAGTGCATGCGCTACGGGCTTTTACTGGCTGTGAGCGTGGTTATTGTATCGTTTGTCTGCTTTTTTAGCGTCTATTTCCTGGCTCTGAAAGATCCTGTGATCAAGCAATGGTACGCCACGGTGGCGAATGATCCGCAAGCGAACAGCTATATGAAAGAGTTCACCTCGATCCCACTTCCCAATGATCCGGATTGGCTGATCATGGTCCTGGCGCTGATGATCTCCCTGCCAGTCGGTGCGATTGGCGGGCTGATCGCGTCATACGTATACGGCAACCTGTTGAAGAAGCGAATGAATGTCCTCTTGGAATCAGCGATGAATCTGGGGCGCGGCATTCTGTCCTATCGTGTGCCTGAGCTGGGGACGGATGAGGTTGGAGAGCTGGGGTGGCAATTGAACAGGCTGGCATCACAGTGGGAGGAGCAGGTGGCTTCTTTGCAGCGTTTGTCCAACCACAATGCTGCCTTGGCTGATCAGCTGAAGCATACGGCCGTGACGGAAGAGCGCCAGCGATTGGCTCGGGAGCTGCATGATGCCGTCAGTCAGCAGTTGTTTGCCATAGCGATGACGACAGCAGCGCTCAAAAGGCTGGTGGAGAAAAATCCACAACGGGCGGCTCAACAAATCGAGTTGGTGGAGGAAATGGCTGCCGCAGCGCAAGCAGAGATGAGAGCCTTGCTGCTGCATTTGCGTCCTGCCACTTTGCAAAATAAAAGCCTGAAGGAAGCCATTCTGGATCTCCTGGAAGAGCTGACGCAAAAAAACAGCATGCAATTGTCTTGGGAGATTGAAGCAGTCGAAGGCTTGCCGAGCGGAATTGAGGATCATCTATTCCGCATCCTGCAGGAATCATTGTCCAACACGCTTAGACACGCCAAAGCTACGCAAGTGGTGGTCAAGCTGTTCACGCTGCAGGGACAAGTACGGATGCGCATTACCGACGATGGCGTCGGATTTGATCCGGACGGAAAAAAATGGACCTCGTACGGGCTGCGAAGCATGCGGGAGCGGGTTGCAGAAGTCGGCGGTTCAATGGAAATTTATTCGGCAATTGGAAAGGGAACGCAAATCGAAGTGCGGATTCCCTTGGTTTCACAGTCGGAACGTGAAGAAGGGTGAGGGTAATCCGTGATTCGAGTTTTACTGGTAGATGACCATGAAATGGTGCGAATGGGCTTGGCGGCCTACTTGTCTACAGAGGACGATATCGAAGTGGTAGCGGAAGCAGGAAGCGGTGAGGAAGGCGTACGGCTGACTGTGGAGCTGCAACCGGATGTTATCCTGATGGATCTGGTCATGGAAGGGATTGGCGGTGTCGAAGCCACACGTCGGATCCGGGAGAAATGCCCAGCAAGCAGGGTCATCGTCTTGACCAGCTTTATCGATGATGAGAAGGTGTACCCCGTGATCGAAGCAGGAGCTTTCAGCTACCTGCTCAAAACATCTCGTGCAGCGGAGATTGCCAAAGCGATTCGGGCAGCAGCGGCTGGCGAACCGGTATTGGAATCCAGGGTTGCCGGGAAGATCATGGCCCGTTTTCGTCATGGTCAGGAGGCGCATCCACATGAGCAGCTCACGCCTCGGGAGCTGGAGGTGCTGAAGCTGATCGGGAAAGGCAAGTCCAATCAGGAGATCGCTGACGAACTGATCATCGGAATCAAGACGGTGAAGACGCATGTGAGCAATATCCTGGCAAAATTAGATGTGGAGGATCGGACGCAGGCAGCGATTTACGTCCATACCCACAACCTCGGTTGACAGCGAAAGCCGACTCACTCCAGAATAAAGGAGTGAGTTTTTTTTGTAGATGTGGTAAAGATAGTAAATAATCGAATCAAGAAGGGAGGGCAGACCGTGAGACATAAACCACAGACGCGTTCCAAGATTCTAAACGCAGATCATGGGGTTGATTTTGTAGGAGACGTACATGGTTGTTTTGATGAATTTATGGAACTCTTGCGGCTACTGGGGTACGAGCGCGGTTCGGACGGAACATACCGCCATCCTCAGGGTCGAAAGCTCTTATCCCTTGGTGACATCACAAGTCGCGGACCTGCTTCTATCAAGATGCTGCAATTTTTTATTCGCCACATCGCGTCAGGTGCGGCTGAGATGGTCGATAGCAATCACGGATGGAAGATTGCTCGCTGGTTGGATGGAAGACCCGTCACACTGGCGCATGGGGATGAAAAGGTGGATGAGGAGTTTCGGCGATTCCAGCAGGAGTTTGGACCGAAAAAAACGTCCTTGTTGAAAGAGCAGAGCCGTCGATTGTTATTCTCTTCGCCGTCTCATATGATGGTCAGACAAAATGACAAGCTGGTAGCGGTAGCGGTACATGCTGGGATACGGGATGATTACATTGGCATGGAATCCCCTGCGGTACATACGTTTTGTCGGTACGGAGATGTAGCCGGTACAGGACCGGATGGACGGCCGATTCGCAAGGACTGGGCAAAGGAACGGAAATTAAAAGAGCCTTTGATTGTGTGGGGTCATGACCCTCGTCCACAACCAGAACGATTGAACGGCACACTCAATATCGACCAGGGATGCGTGTTTGGCGGCATGCTTACTGCCTATCGCTTTCCCGAGGACGAGCTGGTGAGTGTGCCGGCCAGGAAAAATTACTCAGGTTTACAGGATACGCCTCTTACCCGTTACGGAACAGAGTGAGGACGTCAATGGCCATGTCTCTTTATTGTCCTCCCGTGATCTTCTCGTACATTCGTTTTAAGATCAGAGCTTCGGCCCAAAGCGGCAGCGGTTGGTCCACTCTTTGACGCCAGACCTCGTCGCTCAGGAAGCCTTGTTCGTACAACCAGTTAATACCTTCCAGTTTCCATTCGGGCACGTTATTGCCTCCTCCGTTACCTGGATTTTCTGGAGCGGGGGTAGTCGTAGGTGGTGTAGTTGGTGACGGTGGTGCAGCAGGCGGGCGATAGTTCAATTTGGCGTAGATGCAAAATGCTCGAATGACGGCTTCGGCCAGAGCCTCCCAGTTGGAGGCAAGTGTACTTGCATCCTGTGCGTTATCCGCAAAGCCGTATTCGACGATAACGGTTTCTACGCTGCCGGTCTGACGGTGCATGAAGTAGTAATCCGCTTTCGGGTTATTTGGGAGTGTACGTGTGAAGATTCGGCGATTGGGCATTCCCGCAGCCTTCAATTCTGCCTGGATGAGATTGGGAAGCTGAGGTGAGCCATAGATGGAGTAGATCACCTCTGACCCTCTTCCCCCGCCAGAATTGATATGATTGGAAATGCAGTAGCGCGCTCCACTTTCTCGTACCATTTTTGTGCGTTGGTCGGCTGTTAAGGTAACATCTGTCGTGCGTGTGATCGCGACGGGGATATTCAATTCCTGAAATCGTCTATATTGATAAAGCGAAATGTTGAGGTTCATGTTCTTTTCTGTGAACTGTGCATTGTTTCCGCCGCCGGGATCAACCCCTCCATGTCCAGCGTCAATGATCAGGATCGGAGCCATTGTTTATCATCACCTCTTTTCTAGCATATGAAAAAGAGTGAAAACATGCATAGGGCAGCCTCATCATTTTCCTAAGGAGTCATGTCATGAACGTTCAACTATGATACAATAAAAGGGCTTATAATTTTGCAAAGAGGATGGTAATGCATAGATGGCATGGTACAACTGGGTAATCCCCATCGTTACATTGCTCCTGGGCCTTGTAGGTGGTTTTTACGGAGCTACTTATTATTTGAAAAAACAGATGTCCAACATGCAGATGGATGATAAACAGCTGCAAGCAATGGCACGTTCGATGGGCATGAATTTGAATCAAAAGCAGCTCAAACAAATGAGCCGTACGATGAAAAACATGAAAATGCCGAACAAGTTCGGAAAATAAAGACGGAGGAGTGGTGTCGCAATGGGCCCAACCCGTCTGCGTTACACGATGATCGGTTTCATTATCGGTGTGTTTCTCGTGTATATGAAAGAGTTGCCCGTAGCAGAGGGAACTCGATTCGCAGCACCTTTTTACGGAGCGGGCATCGGCCTGCTGATTGACGGCATCATACTTCGTTTGAAACAGCAAAGAGGAAAAGAATAGGAAAGATTGGGAGCTTGGCATATTGCCAGGCTTTTTTGGTTTTATAGGATAATAATGGAAATTAAAGGTGAAAAAATGATAAAAAACGTACGAAGTTCACGGATTTGAAGGAGAGCAGGGTAACTATATCGAAAAAAGGAGACATAAGCTGGAATTTATGAATAGTAAACAAAGGAGAAGGTATGAGGTACAAAACCATTTTAATTACGGGCTTCAGTTCGATGGTTGTTCTCATGTTCGTGCTTCTAGCCATTTTATCGAGTATTCATGCGAACCTGAGTGAAAATATCACCGAAATCGTAGACGATCGCTATATGAAAGTAAAGCTGGCCAGTGAAATAGAAAACCAGGTCAATCGAATGAGCGGATTATTAACCAATATCGTTCTGGAAGAATCACAGGCAAACATTCAAAAGGAGAAAGAGAGTTTCAAGAAGGCTGCCTATGGTGTGAAGGCTGCCATGGACAGTCTCGCTCAATCCGTGAATTTGCAAGAATCAATGAAAATTTTAGAGACGACCGGCTATCTTTTTGAATCGTATGAAGAGAAGTCTGCTCTGGCCTTGGCTAGTGCTGAAGAAGGACAAAAAGCAGAAGCCAAGCAATTAATCGTACTGGAGACCAGAGTCATACGAGATCAATTGCTACGTTCTGTCGAAGATCTAAAGCAAGTGCAAGAGATGCTTCTTCAAGAAGCTTACACAAGAACGAATGATCAATATCAATACATACAAACGATCAGTACGATTTTTATTGTGAGTGGCTTGGTTTTCGGAGTTCTGGTAGCCGTGTGGACGATTCGGAATATGGGGTATCGCTTAAAGCGAATTACGTCCGTCATCTCCCAGGTGGCTTTTCGGACTCAAGAGAACCTCCCGCGTATCCAGATGGATACCAAAGATGAAATTGGTGACATTGCCCGTGCTTTCAACGAAATGGCAGAATCATTGGAAAATCACGCCCATCAAGAAAAAGAATACAAGCAGGCGATGCGTGACCATAGCTGGCTGAAGACGCAGGTTTTGGACGTAACGTCCAGCTGCCAAGGGATCCAGGACATCAACCAGTTGGCCCAAACGCTTGTGAATAAAATCACGCCATTGGTGAATGCGCAATATGCTGTACTCTATGTTCGCGATGGACAAGCAGACTCCCAGAGACTCTTCAAAGCAGGTACCTATGGCTATGACGCTGAAGAGATGCAGGTAAAAACCATTGAATTTGGAGAAGGTCTGGTCGGCCAATCCGCCCTGGAGAATAAAGCCATTGAATTGAGTCATGTCCCGGATCATTACATACAGGTAGGTTCCGGGCTTGGGCACGCTAAACCGGCTGAGCTGACGATCATGCCGATTTCTCATGAGGGACATGTACTGGGCGTCCTGGAGCTGGCTACTTTTCTTAGCTATTCGCCTCTGCAAAAAGAATTTCTTCAGGAAATTTTACGTGATATCGGAACCGTGATGAACAGCATTTACATTCATATGCAGGTCAGTAATCTGCTGAAAGAATCACAGACATTGACGGAAGAGCTGCAGAGCCAGTCAGAAGAGCTTCAGCTTCAGCAGGAAGAGCTGAGAAGCATCAACGAAAAACTGGAGGATCAGTATAAAAACGCGGAAACAAAAGCCAAGGAACTGGAGAAGGCCAAAGGGGAGCTGGAGCGTAATGCGGTACAGATCGAACAGGCATCGCGCTACAAGTCGGAATTCCTGGCCAACATGTCCCACGAGCTGCGCACACCACTGAACAGTCTTTTGATCCTGGCGCAGATTCTCGCGGAGAACAAGGATAAAAACTTGACGCCGCGACAGGTGGAGTTCGCGACCACGATACTTAAATCAGGCAATAATTTGCTCAATCTGATCAATGATATTCTCGATCTTTCCAAAATCGAATCCGGAAAAATGGAGATCGTGATCTCCAAGGTCGCCATTCGAGACATGGTTTCGTATGCCAAGCAGCATTTTCAGCCCATTGCATTGCAAAAGGGACTGGATTTTAAAGTCACAATGAGTGACGGAGTACCGGAGGAAATCGAGACGGATGAACAGCGCTTGCAGCAAATTCTGACCAATCTGTTGTCTAATGCATGCAAGTTCACCAAACAAGGAAGTGTACAGGTCGACATTTCCATGAAGCAGACCGATTTGGAGGCAGCAAGTATCGTATTTGCCGTGAAAGATACGGGAATCGGCATTTCACCCGAGAAGCAAGAAATTATCTTTGATGCGTTCCAGCAAGCGGATGGTACTACTAGCCGCAAGTTCGGCGGAACGGGTCTGGGCCTTTCCATCAGCAGGGAGATGGCCAACCTGTTGGGAGGCTATATTCATGTAGATAGTGAAGAAGGGGTGGGCAGTACCTTTACCCTCTATCTCCCGCTGGAACACGTAGCAGAATCAGTAGTAGATCAAACCTTTGCATATCTGGAGGTAGCAGCCACTGCATCAGGAAGTCCGGAGATCGTAGCTGTAACTGAGGAGGACGAGGGTCTGAAAGGCAAAAAGGCATTGGTTGTCGACGATGATATGCGCAATATTTTTGCTCTGACCGCAGCGCTGGAAGAGAGAAAGATGCAGGTCATCTTTGCTGAGAACGGCCGCGAAGGCATCCAGGCATTGGAGGAGCATGCGGATGTCGACATTGTGCTGATGGACATTATGATGCCAGAAATGGATGGATATGAAGCCATTGAAAAAATCAGAAGCAATCCGGATTGGCAGCAGCTGCCGATTATCGCCCTGACAGCGAAAGCGATGAAATACGATCGGGAGAAATGTATGGAAGCAGGTGCCTCCGATTACATTAGCAAGCCAGTCAACATGGAGCAGTTGATGTCGCTCATGCGAGTATGGCTGTACGGATAGGAGTTGAACCAAGATTATCGAATACAAGGAAGAAGAAGTGGATGAACTCGATGGTGATTTGCAGCATGACTTGGAGAGAATCGAGATCAAACTGTTGCTGGAGGGGATCTATCGTCAATACGGCTATGATTTCCGCAACTATACCTATTCCTCTATCCGGCGAAGAATCTGGCACCGAATTCGAATTGAAAAGCTGAATACCATCTCTGGCTTGCAGGAAAAGGTCCTGCATGATCCCAAAATGATGGAGAAGCTGTTTGCAGACTTCTCCATCAACGTGACGGAAATGTTCCGAGACCCAAGATTCTTCTTAACCTTCCGTAAAAAGATCATTCCACTTTTGCGGAATGAGCCGATCATACGAATCTGGCATGCGGGCTGCTCCACAGGACAGGAAGTCTTTTCGATGGCGATTTTACTTCATGAGGAAGGGCTGCTTCACAAGAGCAGACTATACGGAACGGACATGAATGAATCGGTGCTAAAGAAGGCGAAGCGGGGCAGCTTTCCGATTGAAAAGATGCAATTATACACAAAGAATTACATGCAAGCTGGAGGGACCACGGCTTTTTCCGAATATTATACGGTCAAAAACGGAATGGTTCAGTTCGAGCCTTTTTTAATGGACAATATGGTCTTTGCTCAACACAATTTGGTGACAGACGGTTCCTTCAATGAGTTTCAAATTATCATTTGCCGAAACGTCATGATTTACTTCAATGAACCCCTGCAAAATCATGTGCATGGACTAATCTACGAGAGCCTTTGTACAAACGGATTTTTAGGACTCGGTAATAAAGAAGGAGTTGTGTTTACTACCCATGCTAGCTGTTATGAAGAAATGGACGGAACCGAAAAGTTCTATAGAAAAATCAAATGATACTGTGATGGACGCGGTTTTTTTCCAAAAGGAAGATGAGGAGCAGAAGTGGGAGAAAAGAGTGAACATCTTGCTGGTGGATGATCGAAAGGAGAACCTGCTTTCCTTGGAGGCTGTACTGGACTCTCCATGTTATCGCCTGATCTCTGTACAATCAGGGGAGGAGGCGCTCCGATGGGTATTAAAGGAAGAGTTTGCGCTGATCCTGCTCGACGTTCAAATGCCTGGTCTGAACGGCTTCGAGACCGCCAAGCTGATCAAGCAGCGGGAGAAATCGAAAAACATCCCGATTATTTTTGTAACCGCGATCAGCAAAGCAACAGAACACGTGCTGGAGGGGTATGAATCAGGGGCTATCGATTATATTTTCAAGCCCTTTCACCCGGATACATTGGCGATGAAGGTAGAGGGCTTCGTCCAGCTATACCTGAATCAGCAAAAGATCGAGTATCAAAGCAAGATGCTCCAATCCCGGACACGCGCACTGGAGGAAGCCAATGAGCGCTATCATCGAACGGTCTTGGAATTGCAAAAGAGTGAGGCGCTTTCACGAACGATTTCGGAGACATCTGTCGATACGATCATAACGTTCGATGATAATCGGCTGATACTTTCTATCAACCCTGTATTGAGGACCATGTTTGGCTACGAGCCGGATGAAGTGATGCACAAGCCAATCAATCGATTACTCGCGTTGCCTTTTCAAACCAACGAATATGTACTGGACAAGATTATGGAGTCTGTCGCCATTCGCAAGGATCAGACCAGCTTTCCGGTAGAGATTCAGATCGGTAAAGCGATGATTGGGCAGCGCCATATATTCGTCTGTTCGATTCGAGACATAACCGAGCGCAAGCAATTGGAAATCGAGCGCAAGATTCACTACGAGCACCTTGAATTGCTGGTAGAAGAGCGGACACAGGAGCTTGTGGTGTCCCAGGAGCAATTTAAAAAAATCTTCCACTCTAGTCCTTGCTTGATAGCCATCCGCTCATGTGATGATGGGAGATACATAGACGTAAACCAATGCTGGCTAGACCATATGCAGTACTCCTACGACGAGATAAAAAACTCCTCGGAGGACAGGCTGATCCTGGTCAATGAACGGAATAGCAAGAACCGCTCCCTCGATCTGGAAGAAGCGATTCGCAACGAAAAAATTCAATACATAACGCATACGCATGAAGTCAGAGAGGGGTTGTTGTCCACCGAGATCATCAATATTCGAGGGAAGCGATGCATTCTCAGCGTCATTACCGATATTACGGAGCAGGTCTACCTAGAAAAGGAAATGGCTCGCTTGGATCGTCTGCACTTGATTGGGGAGATGGCTGCAGGGATAGCCCATGAAATCCGCAATCCAATGACAACGGTAAGAGGCTTCTTGCAATTAGCGCAGAAAACAAAGAACGGCTCTTCGTTCGAGTTTGTCGATTTGATGCTGGCAGAGCTGGACCGGGCCAACGTGATCATTACCGAGTTTTTGACACTGGCTAAGAACAAGACCAATGAAATGACAAAGCAACACCTGGCAGAAGCGCTGAAATCCCTGCTTCCTCTGATCGAAGCAGAAGCTGTATTGAGTGGTAAGAACGTACATATTGAGCTGTCAGAATGTCCTGAAATCTATTTGGATGGAAAAGAAATTCGTCAACTCTTTTTAAATCTCGCCTTGAATGGACTGGAAGCCATGCCGGCTGGCAAAACTCTCACCGTCAAGACGTATCAAAAGGATGATGAGGTCGTCCTGGAGGTAACGGATGAAGGCCCAGGGATTCAGGAAGAACTATTGGAAAAGATATGGACTCCGTTTTTCACAACAAAAGAAAAAGGTACGGGATTGGGACTTGCCGTTTGCTATAGTGTGGCCAACCGCCATCATGCCAAGATTGATGTAGAGAGCAGCAGCCTAGGCACCTCTTTTTATGTCCGGTTCAAGCATGATGCAATCGGATAGTCATCGTCATTTCATCGATATGATAGACGACTTCCCTCATGTAAACGCGATAAGAGAAAAAACCCTTGAAAGCCAAGAGTTTCTTCGCGTTTCGTATGTCTTCTTTATCCTTAGAAGCGGTACAGAAAAACAAATGTTGACAAAATTTACAGTATAGTGTTAAAGTTCAAAATGTATTTACGGAAAAAATTACCTGAATGGAAAGGGGTGAGGCGTCATGATGATCAACCTATTGACTCGCGAAGACAACTACATAGATGACGTAACCACTCCATTTCATCACCGTTAAATTCGCTGTCCGTCCAGTTTTTGAAACGACTCCAATGGCGTAGGTTACTCTTCTTTGCGTAACTTACGCTTTTTCTATCATTCACACGAGAAAAGGCATATTGCGTATCGCAGTATGTCTTTTTTGTTCCTAATTTTGGAAATTCCAGGAAATAACGAAGGAGATGACAGCCGTGTTTTCCGTGTTTACCAAGCTGGACTGGTTTTTCAAAGAAAATGGGAAGCGGTACACAGTGGCGATTCTGCTCTTGATCGTGAGCAGCATTATGGAGGTGTTGCCTCCCAAGATCATAGGGATTGCCATCGATGAGATGTATCTGGGAACATTGACGGCTGACAGACTGATGGATATTGTGCTCTTCTACGCTGTGCTTGCCATGGGAATCTATCTGCTCACTTACATCTGGGTATCCAAATTATTCGGGGGAGCCTACCTGTCTGAGAGAACCCTGCGGGCCAAACTGATGAAGCACTTTCTGCGGATGACCCCTACATTTTTTCAGAGGAATCGTACTGGCGATCTGATGGCCCGGGCGACCAATGACCTTAAAGCGGTCGCCATGACCACGGGCTTTGGCGTTATGACAGTGGTGGAAACGGTGAGCTATACGGGTGTCATTCTGCTCACGATGTTTTTCTTTATCAATTGGGAGCTAACCCTGGCCGCCATATTACCGTTGCCTGTGATGGCATTCATGATCAGCAGATACGGCAAGCGAATCCATGAACGCTTTTCCAAAGCCCAGAACGCCTTCGGAGCCTTGAATGATCAGGTGCTGGAATCGGTATCTGGTGTGCGGGTCATCCGCGCGTATGTGCAGGAGACGGCAGACGAGAGGCGTTTTCACGACATGACGGAGGATGTCTTTCAAAAAAATATAGCGGTGGCGAGGATCGACTCTTTGATAGAACCTACGGTCAAACTGCTGGTAGGGATCAGCTACATGATCGGGATCATGTACGGAGGGTACCTGGTCTTTCAACAAAAACTCACACTGGGTGAGCTTGTCTCGTTCAATGTCTACCTGGGCATGCTGATCTGGCCGATGTTTGGCATTGGAGAGTTAATCAACATCATGCAGCGAGGCAGCGCATCCTTGGATCGGGTCAATGAGACGCTGGCGTATCAGGCTGACGTGACGGATGGGGAAGAGACAGTGCCTATGGAGGTGCCAGGGGTTATTCGCTTTGATCGGGTGACGTTTCGCTATCCGTCGGCGCAGGGCGATCAGCTCAGCGATGTATCCTTTACCCTGCATCGGGGGCAGACGCTAGGTGTGGTAGGGCGTACCGGAAGCGGTAAGACAACGCTGATTCGCCAGCTCTTGCGCGAGTATCCGCTGGGAAGAGGAACGATTACGGTCTCCGATCTGCCATTGGAAAAAATCTCGTTGGACAACATCAAGAGTTGGATTGGCTACGTACCACAGGAGCAGATTTTGTTTTCCAAAACCGTCCGTGAAAATGTGCGCTTTGGCCGAGCTGGTACGGATGAGGAGCTTCAGCAAATCTTGCAGCAGGCTTCCTTTGCCCGGGACGTGAAGCATCTTCCGAATGGCCTGGAGACGATGGTGGGTGAAAAGGGTGTTGCCCTGTCTGGAGGGCAAAAGCAGCGGGTCTCCATCGCCCGCGCACTGATGATCAATCCGGAGATTCTGATTTTGGATGACGCCATGTCTGCTGTGGACGGGAAGACAGAAGCGGAGATGATCACCAACATACGGCGGGAGAGAGCAGGCAAAACCACCGTCATCACCTCGCATCGCATGTCTGCAGTCCAGCACGCCGATTGGATCCTCGTCCTGGATGAAGGCAGGGTCACGGAAGAGGGTACGCATGAACAGCTTCTCGCTCTAGGCGGGTGGTACAAGGAGCAGGTTGAGCGCCAGCAGTTGGAAGAAATTCTGAACAAAGAGCAGGTGAAGCCATGACTGTAGGAAAGAGATTATTTCTCGTAGCAGTACATTTCAAAAAAACAATCCTGCTCGCCTTGCTGATGCTTTCCATAGCGGTGGCAGCAGAACTGACAGGGCCGTTTGTGGCTAAAAAGATGATTGATACACACATCATGGGAATCGAGCTGCCCTGGTATGAGACTAGCGAGCAGCCTTACGCGGTGTCGTATCAGGGCAAGTGGTACACGCGCGAAGATCATTTGTCGGAGACGGATCAGCGTGGCAAGGAAGTGCGCATTTTGCAGGTGGGGCGCTTTTACGTCTTTGTCGATCGTCCGGTTCCATTGGATGGAGAGCGCGTTCTTGGCGATGCTGAGCTCACGATCGTCAAGGGAAATGAGCGGGCAGTGTATCCGGCACAGAAGCTGAGCAGTCAGGAAGTGTTCGCTTTCTTTCGCCCGGAAACAATGGGCCTGCTCGTATTGGCCGCACTCTATGGCGGACTGCTGGTGATCGCCTCGGTGTTTCATTACGGGCAGAAGTTCCTGCTGCAAAAATCAGCCAATCTGGTGATCAAAAAATTGCGGGTAGATGTGTTTGCACATGTCCAGCGGTTGCCCGTCACGTATTTTGACCATCTGCCTGCGGGGAAAATTGTCGCCCGCGTGACCAATGACACAGAGGCGATTCGTGAGATGTTCGCCAATGTACTCGCCTCCTTTTTTACCAGCGGCATTTATCTGATCGGTATTTTTATTGCCTTGTTTCTGCTGGATGTGCGTCTGGCGCTCGTCTCTTTGATTATTCTGCCGATCATGCTGGTCTGGATTCTCTTTTATCGCAGGTTCGCTACGCGCTTCAATCATGTCATTCGTACACGGATCAGCGATATCAACGGGATGATCAATGAGTCGATTCAAGGAATGCCGATCATTCAAGCCTTCCGCAGGCAAAAGGAAACGCTGCGCGAATTTGATGAACTCAATGACGACCTCTTCGCCTATCAAAACAAGATGCTTCGGCTCAATGCTACTGTATCGTTCAACATGGTCATGCTGTTGCGCAACGTGGCCTTCATCCTTTTTATCTGGTATTTTGGCGGGGCGTCTCTTGGTGTGGGTACGCTGTTCTCACTGGGCGTCCTGTATGCCTTCGTTGATTATTTGAACCGCTTGTTCCAGCCCATCACCCAGATCATGAATCAGCTTGCCAATTTTGAACAGGCTCGTGTCGCAGCCCATCGCTTGTTTGAGCTTATGGACGAACCGGGCATCGATGTCGAGAAGGGGAGCATTGGTCGATACCAGGGAAAAGTGAGCTTTCAGAACGTTTCTTTTGCGTATTTGCAAGATCAATATGTGTTGAAAAACATTTCATTTGAGGCTTCGCCAGGGGAGACGGTAGCTCTGGTTGGGCATACGGGATCGGGAAAAAGCTCCATCATCAATCTGCTCTTCCGCTTTTACGAAATCAACCGGGGAGAGATTCAAATCGATGGGCAAAACATTCTGCAGCTGCCAAAGCAATTCGTCCGCCAGCATATGGCGATCGTGCTTCAAGACCCCTTTCTGTTCACAGGGACAATAGCGTCCAACGTGAGCCTGAATGATCCCTCGATTTCCCGCGAAAGAGTGGAAAAGGCTTTGCAGGACGTAGGGGCAGACCTGCTCCTGCGCACGCTGCCCAAAGGGTTAGACGAACCGGTGATTGAAAAGGGAAGCACACTTTCTGCTGGACAGCGTCAGCTGATCTCTTTTGCCAGAGCGCTTGCCTTTGATCCTGCCATTCTGGTATTGGATGAAGCGACTGCCAGCATTGATACGGAGACAGAAGGCATCATTCAGCAGGCGCTTGAGGTGCTGAAAAAAGGGAGGACGACCTTCATGATCGCGCATCGCTTGTCGACGATTAAAAATGCGGATCAGATTCTCGTCCTGGACCGCGGTGAAATTGTAGAGCGAGGACGGCACGATGACTTGATGGAGCTGTGTGGAAAGTACTACCACATGTATCAATTGCAGCAAGGTAGCTCGGCGGTTGCCCCGGCAGGGTGAAGAAAGCACCCAACCATATAGAAAAAGTCAGCCTCGCACGAGTGGAGGCTGACTTTTTTAAATCAAGTAAAGATCAATTCATAAATCATTTTGGTAATCAATGCGATCGAGACGATCAGAAACAGCGGGCGAACGTAGCGTACACCGGTTTTGATTGCCATCCGTGCACCGAGGGTGGCACCTAGCAGCATGGCAACCCCCATCACCAGACCGGTCAGGAAGATCACTTTTCCTTCTATCATAAACACAGTCAGGGCGGCGATGTTGCTCGCCAGATTCAGGATGCGCCCATTCCCGGCAGCGATGACAAAGTCATAGCCGAACAACAGCACCATCAAAAAGACGAAAAAGGAGCCAGTTCCCGGTCCGAAAAAGCCATCGTAAAAGCCGATGAGAAACGTGAGGGGAATCCCCAACCCGAGTGAAAAGCGGGTAAGTCCTTTGTAATTGGAATCCTGCCCAAAGCGCTTGTTAAACAGGGTATAAACAAAAATCAAGGCCATCATCACGATGACGAGAGTCTTCAACAGCTCTTGCGGAACGAAGAGTACCACCTTGGCTCCAAAATAGGCTCCGATCAGCGAGACCGGGAAGAGGATGATCATCAGCTTCTTGTCAAACTTGCCACTGCGAATGAAGGTAATAGAGCTAGTAGCTGAGGAGATCGTACCTGCTAGCTTGTTCGTGCCCAATGCGAGGTAGGGAGGAATCCCCAGACCAAGTAGGGCGGGCAGTGAGATCAGGCCGCCACCGCCTACGGTGCTGTCGATGAACGCGGCCACAAAACCAAAAAATGCGAGAAAGAGAACGGTGGATAATTCCATTTCCATACACAATCACCTAGTTTTCTAAGGAGTAAAAGTAATACTCCAAGTCTAGCACTCTCTATCATGATTTCAATAGAGAATTGACAACATTGTGATAGATTACGAAACTTAGCATACCGATTTGTTGTAAAAGTGTCTCTCTTGCACTATAATAAAGGTGTGGCTTGACCCATACATATTCTAAGGAGGAATGTTACAATGGCACATCAACTTCCTGCATTGCCATACGCGCATGATGCGCTGGAACCGCACATCGACAAATTGACTATGGAGATCCACCACGGACGTCACCATGCGACTTACGTGAACAATCTCAACGCAGCGTTGGAAGCACATGCTGACCTGCAAGACAAAAGCGTAGAAGAGCTGATCAGCAACCTCGACGCTTTGCCTGAAGGTATCCGCACTGCCGTTCGCAACAACGGTGGCGGACATGCGAACCACACCCTGTTCTGGGAAGTTCTTTCTCCAAATGGTGGCGGTGCGCCAACAGGTGAACTGGCTGACGCAATCAACGCAGCTTTCGGAAGCTTTGACAACTTCAAAGCTGAATTCGCGAAAGCAGCAACTGGCCGTTTTGGTTCCGGTTGGGCTTGGCTGATCGCAGATGGCGGTAAAGTAGCTATCACTTCTACTCCTAACCAAGACAGCCCTGTCATGGAAGGTAAAACACCTATCCTCGGTCTGGACGTATGGGAGCATGCTTACTACCTGAACTACCAAAACAAACGCCCTGACTACATCGCTGCTTTCTGGAACGTTGTAAACTGGGATGAAGTAAGCAAACGTTTCGCTGCTGCGAAATAAGCATAATAGAAGCTAGGGAAAAAGCTTGTCGCACAACATGGCGACAAGCTTTTTTTCGTGGATTGCGACCCTTTCACATAATCAGATTTGATCATTCCATATTGCTCGACGTCTTCAAAGCTTCCCCACTTTCGTACATGCTGGGGGAAAGTGCCTTCGTGTTTCATCCCGATTTTTTCCATACCCTTATAAGAACCTGAATTTTTCGTCATCGCTATGGCGAATATACGGTTTAAATCCAAATCTTCAAATCCAAATTGCACCACTTTTTTGGCAGCTTCTGTTGCAAATCCTTGTCCCCAATAGGGATGACCCAGCCAATAACCAAGCTCAGCACGCTGATGATCTTTGGAAATATCTAAGAGCATACATCCAATCAACTCATCTTCCTCTTTTTTTACTAAAGCAAAAGCATAGCTGTCTCCTTTTTCGGCAGCATGATGAGTGGCTTGAATCCACTTTTCAGCTGCTCCCTCGGGGTAAGGATGAGGAATGGAGAGTGTAGTGCGTGCTACTTTTTCGCTCCCAGCTAATCCTTGAACCATTTTTGCATCCGACAGTTCGAAAGGTCGAATCCATAATCGATCTGTTTCCAATCTCAGTACCATGTTTTGACCTCCTTTTTTTAACAGATAAATCGAATCCATTCATAAAAATGCCAGTCAACTCGAAATATAGGATATGACTGGCTTTGGCATATTTAGATAGGTTATTGACTTTTACATTCAAAAATCGCATCGACAGCTTGCTGATACCCACCTGCTCGCCGAAAGGATTCTCTAATCGTTGCAGCAGCTTTGTTGAAAGATGGGTGGTTTAAAACATGATCAACGGATTCACGGAGTTGATCTGCAGTCAAGCTTTGCATGTGTAAGGTAATGCCTGCTCCGAAACGGGCCACTTGCCCGGCTATGATTGGCTGATCCGCGCTTAGTGGAATGACAACGAGCGGAACTCCGTAATAGAGCCCTTCATTGGTGCTGTTCATTCCACCATGTGTAATAAATAATTTTGTATATTGTAGTACTTCAATTTGTGGAACATAGCTTTTTACAATGAAGTTTTCGGGGATTTCTCCTAGATCGGAAATGTGGACTTTATTCCCAATGGACATGACAACGGTATGATCCGAGTTTTTTAATGCCTGAATACATAGCTTATAGAAATCAAGCGAATGGTTTAAGACGGTACCCAGAGAAATGTAAATGGGGCTTTTTCCCTTGATCGCAGTAAGGTCGAAGTTTTCCTGTGGTATACGCGTAGAGATGGATGGACCAACAAATTTATAAGTTTGGTCGAATGCTTCTCCAAAAGGTTGAAACTCCCTAGTGGTATACACGATTGTAAGAGGTGCAGGATTACAAAAAACTTCATAAGGAGAATGGATCTCCACGTCATATTTTTCCTTCACCCTTTTCGTCAGTCGTTGATATTCATCCTGTATGGGTTGAAGGATTTCTGCAGGAACTTTTGCAGATAGCTGATCCAACATGTTATTGAATGAGGCTTTTGACTCCGCAAAAGAAGTACAAGAATTAATGGCGGGAAGCTTAAGAATCTGGGCCAGCAACCGTCCACATCCAAACATGGAATCGTGGATGATGTAATCAAAATGCTCTCCTTTGATCTGTTCCAGAACGCTTGGGATCACGATATCTGTTGTATGTAAAAGACCGTTGACCCGCTCAAGCAAATAAGTTCTTCCACCTGAGATAAACGCTTCTATAAATTTTTGACCGTCAATGGTTCGTACAATAGCTCCCGTCTTTTCCATACGCTCTCGAAAAGCTGCTATCGTAAAGTACACGACCTCTTCTCCACGCGAAATAAGCTCTTCCACCACTCCAATGGTGGGATTGACATGTCCTTCTGATCCAGCATTAATAAATAATACACGTGCCATATCTACCGCTCCTTAGGGTAAGTTGTTCTGGATCCATTGTGTTCGCTGGCACATCTACCGAACCAGCATCAACAAAGGAATGATATACGATATAATTCCAGTCTAAACCATTATTTTTACGTGCTAACACTATATTTTTCAGTTTGATCCTTTATTTTCAACGAACAGATAGAAAAATACGTATGGTTCATGTATAATACTTATAACTTACTAAAAGTAACCTAGTATAAAAAATAAAGGAGTGTGTTAGATCATGATGCCATCCCTGTTTATCGCGCATGGTGCGCCATTGCTCGCGATTGAAAACAATATGTATACACAGGCGCTCAATCAGCTTCCGCAAATTTTACCACGCCGCCCGCGTGCGATCGTCATATTCTCTGCTCACTGGGAATCCCCTGTCCAGGAAGTGGGCTCGATGGACGTCTACCCGACCATTCATGATTTTGGCGGTTTTCCTCAAGAGCTGTATGAGATCCAGTATCCTGCCAAAGGCGATCGGGAAATTGCCGAGGAAACCTACGAGCTGCTAAAGGCTGCTGGAATTCCTGTCAGAGCGAATGAAGATCGGGGATTGGATCACGGACACTGGGTGGTGCTTCGCATGATCTACCCGAATGCAGACGTGCCGGTCGTCTCCTTGTCCGTCAACCCACAGCTCTCCGTGGAGCAGCAGTACGCTATCGGCCGTGCCTTGTCTGTGCTTCGTGCCAAAGATGTGCTGATCATCGGAAGTGGCAGCACGATCCACAACTTCTCCTATATCAACATGCGGGAAACGACTGGAGCTGCCTTTGAGTGGGCTGTCGAATTCGAGGAGTGGCTCAAGGATACGCTGACCAAGTGGAATGTAGCAGATCTCGCTCAATACCGTACCTTGGCTCCGCATGCAGAGAAGGCCGTTCCGGTATACGGAAGTGAACACTTCGTACCGCTCATCTACGCGATGGGTGCCGCAGATGAAGTGCGAACGGCTGAGCGTCTTCATATCAGCTTTCGCTACAACAGCTTGAGCCATACGATCTGGCAGTTTGGGTTGCCTGCACAATGAGCATCCAGATGGAGGATGTGTACCGCGAATACAAGCCATTAGAGAGGCTAATCCTGAGGCATTTCACGCCATGCTCCATATGGAGAAGTATGTAAAGGAGAGCGGGGTTGAGCCCAAATGGCTCGAACTGATCAAGATTCGCGCCTCACAGTTGAACGGATGTGCCTTTTGCCTGGATATGCATACGAAAGACGCGAGAAAGCTCGGAGAAACAGAACAGCGAATCTATCTGCTGAACGTGTGGCGTGAAGCGGCTGTTTATTCGGAAACGGAAAGAGTGATTCTCGCACTGACGGAAGCAGTGACGCTGATTGCAGACCGCGGCGTTCCCGAAGACGTGTACGCGCAAGTGAGAGCGCATTTTGACGAGAAGCAGACTGTCTCGCTGATCATGGCCATCAACGTGATCAATAGCTGGAACCGACTCGCCATTTCGACAGGGATGACAGCGCCAGCCCAATTGTAGAGTCTCCAGGTAACATAGAAAAGACACGCCATTCACGGGAATAGGCGTGTCTTTTGCTGTTCTGTACGACTACGATTACGATTACACATCCATCTCTACCTTCCGACCCGGGTAGAACTTCTTCTCCTCGCCAGCCAGGTTCCCCTTGGCGGTGATGGTATCAGGCGTAATTCGAAAGACAGCAGTCGTGCTGCCCATGCTGGAACGGTACTTCAGCACATGTTGCAAGGGAAGCGGCTCTGAGAAATAGCCGGGCACGTATTTGTCCAGCATCGCTTGCATGGCTCCCCGCATCTCTTCCGCTTCTTCCACACGCTCGATGGTACCAGAGAGAAAAACACTCATATAAGCCGTATCGACATGGGCAGGGACGGGATCAGCCACTGTCCCGTATTCTTCACAGACGCTGAAGCAGACGCGATTGTTGGCAGAAATCATCTCAATTTTACGCCCGGAGTCGGCGCCGTGAAAGTAGAGGTTGCCCTGCCACCAGCAGAAGTTGAGGGGGATGATATACGGCTCGATGCCATTTGTCATGCCCAGGTGCCCGGTTTTGGCTACTGCTAAAAAGTGGTCGATTTGTGCTTTGTCTGTAATATCTCGCTTCGAATAACGAATAGGAATCATGGCATCCATTCTCCTTTGAGCCTGTTTTTGTTTCAGATGATTCTGATAGACCCATCGTAACGTCTACCTGACTCGCTAGAAAGGTGCAGTTTTCATCATTTGAAGCAGGTCAAAAAATAAAACCCGCTAAATCAAGGCGGGTTGATGTACGAGTTTAGTTAAGTTGTTTATCCGGGTCCAGCTTTTTGTTCAGCTGTTCTTCGCCGCGATGAATCCAGCCGACGAATGAATCACGAATGTTCAGCTCGTAATCGAGATAGACGACCGCAACGAACATGTAGTGACTTTTACCCTGAAAGCGGGAACGATAACGCAGGTCGATCCATTTTACTTCGTAGCCGAAAGGACGCTCTCTCGTCTCGACATGGACGTGATGCGTGAAGGCGAGAAAAGATTTCACACGAAACGACTCTTTGGCTGCGGCGATGATTTCATTCTCCGTTTTGACCTTGAAGGTGTCCAGCACGATCACGTCACCGGAATTGACTTCTCCGACGTACCAATGCTGCTCTGTACGGGCGACAAAGGTCCAGTGTGTCCAAGACAACGTGGGAATGATGGTATAGGTACCGGGGCGGCCAATCTTTTGGCGAACCAGCTCAGTCGTGCGTTTTTGCACGTGGTAACGCCAGTAGTAATAACACGCGATCAGCAGGTAAATGCCGAGAAAGACTTTTCCAGGGTGAAAGCCCGACGCCCATAGCATGAATCCCAGCAGATGAGCGGAAAAAATCAGCGGATCAAAAATGAAAATGGTGTTTAGCGCGATCCACTTGTCACGAAACGGATACAAGCCCTTGGTACCATACGCATTGAACAAATCAACGAACACGTGGAGACACACGGCCAGAAAGATCCAGCCGAGGAGGTGAAACCAATTCGTTTGTGGCATGAAGAGTTGAATCAGGGCAAAAATCGCTCCTGTCCATAGAAAGACGGCAGGTACAGAGTGGGAGATTCCTCGATGGTTGCGAATATAAGCTGCGCTGCCGCGAATGCGGACAAGGCCATCCAGGTCGGGAGCCTGCGAGCCGATGACAGTACCTAGCATGACAGCTTCCATCAGGCCTGGTGTCGCTGCCACGACTGGATCGAGATGGGCTAACCCCGCCAATCCAAATCCCATGGCAAAGTGTGTAGCGGTATCCATGAACCTCTCGTCTCCCTCCTTCCAGACTGTTCTTATTGCTTATTATAACGTTCCAGGGCAGGTATTTTCCTTTGAAAATGAAAAAAATTGTGTGCTTGTTCCCTTTTCACCTGGATTGTATGATGAAAAGAAGTTGCCGCGCAAGGGAGGATATGACCAGATGATGACTGTTTTTATCGAGTATAAGCTGGTTCCTGAGAAGCGTAAACAGGCACTTGCCCTGATTGCGGAGATAGAAGCTCGCATGACCGAGCAAGGGGCCAGCCAGTTTCGTTGTTTCGAAGGCTATGACCAGCCTGATCTATTCGTCGAAACTTTTGACGTGGACCATGTAGAGCAATACGAACAAATCAAGCAGGATCGCTTGTCGGATGAAGCGTTTTGCGACTGCATTGCAGGAGGAAGCAGCAAGCTGAACATTTGGGCATTTTGCCCTGTTAAGCGATAGAAAAAGGAGAAAAGCATGCGTTATACATTACCGGAAGAGTTTCATGTTTTTGGCTTTGCGAAAGATTTACTCGATTGGTACGATGCCCAGAAAAGAGACCTGCCGTGGCGGATCAATCGCGATCCGTACCGCGTATGGGTGTCGGAAATCATGCTCCAGCAAACGCGTGTCGATACCGTAAAGCCCTACTATGCGAATTTCATGGAAAAGTTTCCGACGGTTCAGGCATTGGCCGAAGCCTCTGAGGAGGATGTGCTGAAGGCCTGGGAGGGGCTTGGCTATTATTCGCGTGTACGCAATTTGCAGGCAGCGGCTCGGGAAGTGCAGGAGCGCTATGGGGGAGTAGTCCCAAAAACACCAGAAGAGATTCGGACGTTAAAAGGGGTAGGGCCATATACCGCAGGTGCGATCCTGAGCATTGCCTACGAAAAGCCAGAACCCGCTGTGGATGGCAATGTGATGCGGGTCTTTTCCAGACTTCTCTACCTGACTGACGATATCGCCAAGCCAGCGACGCGCATCAAAATCGAGCATCTGGTACGCCAGGTGATTCCTGAGGGAAGAGCCGGGGATTTTAATCAGGCTTTGATGGAGCTTGGAGCGATGGTCTGTTCCCCGCGTTCACCACAATGCCTCACATGTCCGGTCTTTGATTACTGCATCGCACGCAGAGAAGGTGTTCAGGAAGAGCTGCCGAACAAAGGCAAGGCGAAGCCACCTCGACCGGTGCATTTACAGGTTGCCCTGATCGTGCGTGATGGAGCCGTCATGATCAACAAACGGCCAGAGCAGGGGCTTTTGGCAGGTATGTGGGAATTTCCGATGGTAGAGACCGATGTGGAAAGCGAGGCAGCCAAGAGGGAACTGGTGACCCAGCAGATGAACGAGCGCTTTGGCGTAGAGGTGGAAGTGCAGGAGAGGATCGGAGAGGTTCAGCATACTTTTTCTCATCTGCAATGGAATATGCAGGTGTGGCTCTGCGACTGGATTTCGGGAGATGAGCTTCCGCCGACAGCACGCTTTGCAGCCGTCGAGGAGCTGGATGACTACACGTTTCCGGTGGCGCATCATAAAATTAGGCCGATGTTGGACAAGAAATAGAAGGAAAGCAAAAAGGTGGAAATCATCCACCTTTTTTTGCTTTCTATTGATGATACAAGCCGTTTCCTTAGCGAATACAGTATTCAGGAAACTGCGAGTAGACCTGATGTTTCTGCTCTTCCCACTGAGCAATGGCTTTCTTTTGCTGATATCTTGCCCATTTTTGCTCAGGTGTTAACTTCCGCCGTTCGATCGTAATCGAGAAAAAGATCATGGGAATGTACATGTTATATACGCCTCCCTTCCGTAAGAATTCGGTGCAGTCAGCTGCCATCTATCGATTTGACTCCTGTAAATCTCATCATCTGACGTCTTTGTTTGTTATTCATTTACAACCCCTCCTTAGGATTAAAAAGTATGAGTTCCTTAGATGCGTGAATTCCATTGCGCTGCTTCCAGAGCGTGTGCTTCAGCTCGTTGTTCCAGGTAGAATTCGCGTTCTTTCTTCGCGATGCGTTGTTCCACGCTTTCCTGGTTACGCTCAATTTTGATGGAGAAATACAGAAAGTTGAGTACCATACTTATCACCTCCTTCCAAAAAATAGAAACAAAAAAACCGCTGGCGAAATCTGCGGTCTTTTCATTGCACAAGGAAACGAAAAGACCACAAGCACGACGCCTGCGGTCTGTAATCTGACGAGTTAGGAATAATGAAGACACGTATTGTGTCTTAGGCTACAATTCGTCGGTCCAGGAGGCGCTGCTATATGAAGTTTGAACAACAAGCTGAAGAGCCAGATCCATGTGAACATCTGCGGTGAAACGGAAGAATGTGGTCATCATTTGTTGTAGCCTCCTTTCCTTCTTTGTAGTGTGTGAATCCTACACATAGAATATGGCAATTTTTTCATGATGGAATCAATTTCATAATTGCTCATCTTAAAAATATACAGACTGCCCCAATCTCTTCTTTATCCTTTTTTAAAAACTAAGCCGCGACTGGCTTCTTGTTTTCCAGTGCGTTACGAATCCGATC